>JAWSVI010000021.1:0-72621 GCA_033851995.1 Desulfobacteraceae bacterium
ATTCTCTTTCCTTTTTAGTATTAATGTTTTTTAATAAAGCACAATGACAGCGCCTGTTCAATACCAATCCATATTTTAAACTTTTTATGAAATTCATTTCATGGCGCACACTGATGGTATAATTCCAAATCCTGATTTGAAGTTCAAATTGGCGTGGACTACTCCAGTTTGAGCCTCATATCCAAGAAAGCGAATACCCTGTGGACTATCCCTGTCACTCCGGGCTTTTCACAGCCAACTCAACTGGGTATTTTTGATTCAAATTTTATATCTGTTCCTTTTGTCATTTTCTGCCGATTGAAAAAGTTATAATAATTTATAAAATCTTACCTGAGCCCTTTCTCCCCGGGCAAAAAAATATTACCTTTTATCAAAGGAGAGCATCATGAAAGTATCAAAAGCAATCGACTCATTTCTTAATTATCAACAAGTGAACTCAAAAAAAACACCGTAAGAAATTATCATTATTTCCTGACACGATTCAAAAAAGCATATCGCCTCTGTAAAAATAGGGGATGATGACAACGTGTTTCCCTTGGGATACACGAGAGCCCGTGAAATTGTTCAACATGCAGGAAAAATGATAAATGTGAATTTGAACCCTCATGATCTTAGACGACATGCCGCCACTTACGCAAGTAGATCTGGGGTCCCCATTGAAATCGTTTCAAAAATAATTCTTCGCCATTCTAATTTATCAACTACCCAGCGATATTTAGGAAAAGTCAGTGATACAGAAGCTATTCACTGGATCGATAATCTTTACGGATAAAATGCAAGGGGGATTGGTAAGAGCCGCTCCCCCGATTTAAGAGAGAAGAATATCTTTGGCCTATCCTTAATGACAAAGCTTTCTTTTCCAAAAAGAAAAATTTTCAGTCAATACTGCATTCAGTATTTGTATTAAAAAATTACTTGATGTACTGAGCTTCGTTGACAGGCTCCATCCATTGAACAGTCGAACCATTCAGGGGCTCTGAAATTGCGACATGGGACATGGGACTGTCAGGTGCAGCACCGTGCCAGTGGCGTACATTACCGGGAATCCAGACAACATCACCCGGTAGAATTTCTTGAACGGAGTCACTCTCAGACTGGACCCGGCCACGTCCGGAAATAACAACCAGGGTCTGCCCGACAGGATGGGTGTGCCACGCTGTCCGTGCCCCGGCCTTAAAATTGACAATGCCGCCACCATAACTCTTTGTTGCTTCTGACAAAAATCTTGATTCAATGGTGGCATCGCCTGTGAAATAATCAGACGACCCTTTTACCGGCGCAGTTTTTCTGGTCACTTTTACCGCTTTTGGACCCACTGCGGAAAAGGCTTTGCCAAGAACATCCCCCAGGACTCTGTTGGCTCTTTGGGCAACATCAATACCAACTTTATCTTTTAGAACGATAATATAATCTTTGAGCTGTGCTTCACTGTAACCCATGCGCATTGCAATCCCAAGATGCCCTTTCAACTGCGGCTCAGTTCCGGTCATCGCAGCTAAAGTGCTGATCGTTACTAGTTCTCTAACCTGATGGCTTAACACATCACGGACGAAAATATCGGCAAAAAGATGCTCGACTAAAAACTTGTCAATAATTGGTGTGAATACAGGGTAGCCGGTCTTACGGTTTGATATATTTCTTCCAACCAATGAATTTCTGGTTTTATGGCCATATGCATTGTTATCCCAATTTTCGGGAAGAGGGGTTGCTTTGGGGCCTTCATTATCTATTTTGCCTTGCACTTCTCGATCTTCCATCACGGATATGAAGGCATTGATCCCGTTCAATGCCCGGGGGAAACCGGCATAGGCATAAATGTGGATAAGGATTTCCTTGATTTCATTAACAGTCAATCCGATATCCAGTCCATGATTCAGAGCGGTTTCAAGCTTCGATATGTTTCCATTGGCGGTCAGGGCTGCAATGGGAATTATCGATTTTTGGCGATCATTTAAGGTCGTATCTGCCTCAGCCATTACCTTGGTGATGTTCATTAAACAAAGCACTGCAACAAACAATGGCAAGACAGTTCTTTTAAAAATATTCATGGTATTTTCCTTTTTGTGTAATTCAATTCATATGTTTTTCCCAAAATCGGACAGCATGGTCTAACCATCCTTTGGCGACTGTACCTTCGCCGAGTCCAAATCCGTGGGGCAGACTATTAAAAATCTCTATCTCAGCATCCGTTCCATTTGCCTTTATCCGCTTAATTCGGCTCTCCATGACACGATAGCTTGAAATACCATCGCTTGTGCCCACACAGGCATAAGTCGGCGGTTCCTTTCCGTTCACTTCGGAAAATCCCGTATACTGCATGATGACAGCTCCCGGTCTCGGATATTCCACTTCTCCGAAGGCGGATGTCCCGTATGATCCAAGCCATGCAGCCATCCGCGCACCAGCCGAACCACCCCAGAGGGAATAATCCGCTTTATCCACCCCAAGCTCATGGGCATGTTTATGAATATACGCTATTGCACGGGCAAGATCTTCGCAGGCCGTTTGTGCGCCCGGACGGTAAATCAATGCGAATGCATTATATCCCTTTTTCGATAACTCCATCGCATGGGGGAAACTGTCATGCATAGCTCCCACATACATAAAGCCGCCGCCTGCATTTGTTATGGCAAATTTCGCTCCCCATTTCCCCCGGAAAAAGAACAGTCCCGTATTTTTTTTAGCAGGATCATCGAATTTCTCTTTATCCGTGTAAATGTCATAAAAAATCTGTTCGCCTTCCTCCGCTCTTGTTTTCATATAGTTTGCGATTTTAACAGAACGGTCCGGATTTACATGGTTGTACCAGGGAAGGAGGCTGTCGACCTCACGCAGAGTCAGACTTTTGTTAATTGTCATGTGGGCTGGAAAAATCAATCTTCCGTATCCTTTAAAGGAAGGATCATCAATGACATCCCATATTTTTGTGTCCGCTGTATATATCATATTCCCTTTTGTCGCTGGCGCATCTTTTGATGCTGTCACATTCGCTATGGCCTCAGATCTATATTCTATATCTGTATCAGCCATGACAGTGACGCCTATGCAGCATGCAAACAAAATTATTATAATTGTAAGGTGTCGGTTCATTTTTTGGGGTTCCTTATTTAATATCCCGATGTCTTCACTTTCCAGCTTGATTGGATTTTCTGAGGCAAAGACTAATCCAAACCTTTTTTCGACAACCAGTCAGACATCAGGTCTGCTATCTTGTCATTATTCAGATCCGACATTGGGAAATGCGTGTTGCCGTAAACACCAATCTCCGGTAGATGCATGATGGTAACATCACCGCCGTGACGGTTTACAACCGCTGCCCATTTTTTTGCCGTTGCAAGATAGACACGCCATTGATCCTGGCCGGGATTTTTGCTCGGCTCTTCTGCAATATTATCCCCGAAGTAAATGACAATAGGGATTCTGGTGAGTTTTTCAAAATCTGCATCAGGAACTGTTGATATCGGGTAAGTCTTGCCGGTGTTAAATGGTACGGGTTCGGGCAACGCTTCACTCTCGGGAAAGGGATAATTCATGCCCGGTTCAAAAGAGACAACAGCCTTTATATTTGAATTTTTAATTACCGTGTGAAAGCCCGGAGAACCACTGGCGGAATGAGTCACAAGAATTCCCTGACCGATCTTGTCAAATATAGCTGAGACAGCTGAGGTGTTCACTTCCAGATCAAAGGAGTTTGGGCTTGGAACGGCCTGACGAAAGAACTGATTTAACGATTCAGTATCCTGGGGGAACGCGACATTGTCATAATACTCCGGCCAAAGGCCAATCCGGAAAATGCCAAACCAGAGTTGTTCATCCGGTGCCACGGGAACCAAAATGTCTACTGTGCTCTTGCCTGCTTTGCCCCGACGCGGCTGATCGAGAAGATAGACGGGAAAACCTTTCCTAAGAAAGATATTTTGAAATCCATCGCGCCCGTCAGGTGTAGATTCCCAGGTTTTGGAAGATTGTCCGTATCCATGCCAGAATACCAGGGGAAGTTTCCTTGGATTTTCGGGAATCTGGAAGAAAACATAGGCATGATCACCATGGAGGGTCTGTCCAGTGGAATCAGGGCCGGCGGGATTGTATGCTCCCTGTTTGATTGGATCAAAGGTTCCCGGGGTGGTAATAATTTTTCCTCCGACGGCAAAGCTGCCCTGCCCCTTAATGACTATAGGAGTGGTCTTTCCGCCGTAGTTGGTTGTCGCGCAGGCGGTGAAGCTCAAACTGACAAACGCCAGTATGAATAGAGCGATAAACTTTTTAAATATGGAATCCATGGTATTCCTCCTTATTTTAACGTATTACTGAAAAACTGAGATGATTTACTTATAGCCTGGTTCACATATTGCGGTTTCCAATAAGTCTCAATGTGAGTGGCACCTTCAATCAGAAACAATTCTTTATCTTTCGCATTAACCGCCTCTTTGTATGCACTTTCAGTCATATACAGAGAGTCTGCCTTACTCCCTGCCATCATCAATAATGGCTGATTGATCAAATCCATATTGCTGGCAGCGTCAAAACGCATTAAAGCAAGCAGACTGCTCATGGTGTATCTGAACGTGGAATTCGGGTGGGCGTGAGTCTTCCCATAATATTCAAAGCCCTGGCGATACAAATCAAACGGCAGTTTAGCAATTTGCTCATCAGTCAATTTAGTATCAGCAGCATAGATGATCTTTCCTCCCGCCGCTTCTTGCGCCCGGGCATCTGAGGCCTGCTTTAAACGTTCCTGTATGGTGGCAAGCTGGGAATCCATATAACCATTACGTCTTATAAGCCCAGAGTTAAACATGCTCAATGTTGAAATAGATTTGAATCGTTTGTCGGTTTGGGCTGCTTTCAAAGAATAACCGCCGCCGCCACAAATACCAAGCAAGCCTAAGCGATCAGAATCAACCCCGGTGTATTGACTGATGAAATCTGCCATACCGTGAATGTCCTCGATGCGATTGGCTGGTTTATCCACATTGCGGGGGGTACCACCGCTGGCCCCTTGATAGGCGGCATCAGCGGCAATAGTGATAAAACCTTGTTCAGCCAGCCGCTGGGCATACAAGCCCGCGACCTGTTCTTTCACGCCACCGTTTGGGTGGGCAACCACCACCGCAGGATACTGTTTATTGATATCATAGTTTGTCGGAGAATAAACATTGGCAGAAATATCTATACCATTGAGCTTGTACGTTACAGAGTGAATATTGACATAACCTTGTACATTTTCGATGATGGCTCCATCATAGGTCAGGGTAAACGGATTAAGTTTGTAATCTGCTGCCATGGCGGTTCCTGTAAACATATTGATAATTGCAAAAAGACATATTGAATAAAAAAATACTATCTTCTGAGATATTTTTGGGTTATTTGACATTGTTTTATCCTTCTATAAGTTGTGTGGTTTCTCTCTCAATTAGCACCCTGACATTTTCACTACAGCCGCGGGTAATCGTTCGCCTTTTAATGTGATTTTGGATGCGGCTGCATTGATTTTTTCAAGATCTTCTGACGTTAATTCAACCATAACCGCTCCTAAGTTCTCATCCAGGCGATGCAGCTTCGTGGTACCGGGAATAGGAACAATCCACGGCTTCCGGGCTAACAGCCAGGCAAGAGAAATTTGTGCCGGAGTGGCGCCTTTGCTGAATCTCTTATTGCCTTACTCTGTACTCATTTATACTCCAGTCCATTCTATTGTTGTTAGACCGATCCTGCATGATTTTTGCCTGATTCTCTAAAAGCCATCGCCAGCATCTTGAAGAAAAAAATAAAGCCTGTTAAACTCGTCACATAAAAATAAGGAGGAGATTCATGGTTAAAACAAGTGACGCTGTACGCGCAAAACTATCTGAAAAGATTGCTAATCGGGTCAAAGATGAAGGGCCACTGATAACAGAAATACCCACTCTTAAACTGGTCAAAAGAAGCGCCCCCACAGAGGCTACAAGCTACCTTCACGAACCGAGTATTTGCTTTATCGCCCAGGGGGCTAAACGGGTAATGCTTGGTGAAGAGGTTTATGTGTATGACGAACATCATTACTTGGTCACCTCCGTTGATCTTCCGGTTACCGGACAGGTAACAGATGCCACAAACCAGAAGCCGTACTTTGGATTGGTATTGGAAATCAAAAAGAATGATATTTTGCAGATGGTTGCAGACAATGATCTCCCGTCACCTACTCGTGCAACTCAGGTTAACAAAGGAATGGCTGTCGGTAAAATTTCGCTGCCGATCCTTGATGCAATTATACGATTGATTAATTTGCTTGATACGCCAAGGGATATTCCCATGCTTGCACCAATGATTCAGCAGGAAATTCTCTACAGGCTCCTTACCGGTGAACAGGGACCGCGCTTGCTTCAGACTGCAGTTGTCGGCAGTAACAGTGAGCAGATCACAAAAGCCGTTGATTGGCTTAAGAGTAACTTCCGTAGCCCCCTTAAAGTCGATGACCTCGCAGCCTATTCCGGCATGAGTACATCAAGCTTTCATCAGCATTTTAGATCTTTGACAGCAATGACGCCTCTGCAGTATCAGAAAAGACTTCGTTTAAATGAGGCACGTCAATTGATGCTTTTGAAACGTCTGGACGCAGGAACAGCCGGGTTCCAGGTGGGTTATGAAAGTCAGTCCCAATTCAGCCGCGAATACAGCCGTTTGTTTGGTTCTCCACCGTCCAGGGATATCAAAAATCTGCGTGAAATGGTGCCTCTCCAAGATACGTTTGACCGCCAGGAGGCCAGGTAGATTTTTCCGATAAAATTCCGGTCTGGACTGGCAGTAGAAGTCAACTTCCAAAAAAATGCTGGAAATCTCTGGATGAAAAGACATAGCCAGCGGTTTTTAGATGCACCATCGTTCAACTTAATGAAGTATAATTTTTCTTTTTGTATTATTTGATGTATAATGATTGTTTATAATCAAGATTAATTTAAAAGCTTTAATTGGCTCCTGAAAAATCCCGTTGAATTTAAATGGGGGAATTATGGATATTCAATATATCAATTTTTTTTCAGTATTTATTGTTGCTTTTTTTCTTTCAGCACTATTGGGTCGGAAAAACCCCATTATAGCTGCGATCGGCTTTTCTATATTTCTTACAATAACGGCCTTTTTTATAAACGAAATTAGTTTTGCATTAATTTTTTATATCGCGTTAGGACTCATAACCTGCTTTTCATGGTCTGTGTTTTTTAGATGGCTTTTGCTTAAAGACCGTGTGGGCTCAAATGATACCAAAATTAAAATTCTTCTTGGTTTTAGCTCAGGTGGATACAATAGGAACGCAGCTATTATTTCTCGAAAAGGTAGTAGAGAGATTTAATTATTATACAGTATCAACCCGATCTGGGGACCTATCCGACCTTTTAGCTAGGTAATATAAAAATTGACTGCATACTTATGGAAGAGCGTTTAATCGTTTTTGAGCAGTATCTCTAAAAGATGGTGCACAATTTTCGCTGTCACACCCCAGATTAAAACATCTTCGTAAGGATATTTCAGCGTCATGATATTGCCGTATGTTCCGGCATACCCCTGTTCTTTGTGCAGCTTCATCAGATGCTTGATCGGGATCTGGAACACCCTGGAAATTTCTGCTGTATCATGTTGGATGTCATCTTTTTTGTTCCATATGCCGACCCATGCTTCAATATCTTTGCTGTTGATGGTTTGAAAATGGCCTAGCGACCCAATGATCTCCACATTGTCAGCATGAATTCCCATCTCTTCTGTCAGCTCCCTGAGTGCAGTTTCCCTGGTTGAAGCATCTTCCTTGTCTTTGTGCCCCCCTGGAAAAGCCATCTGGTTGGCCCAGGGATAGCCGGGAACATCGGCTTTCTGGATAAACAAAAGCTCCACTTCAGAGTTGAAAATAAACAGCGCAATCACGCTGGTGGGTTGAAAAAGGTCTCCAGCAGGCGGACCTGGGTGAGATCCGTTTTCAATGGATGAACGGATAATATTAATGCACTTTCTTTCTTTCATGGATTTTTTAACCTGGCAAATATATACAAAACCTGGAAACGATACAGGGAAATATGGTACTTGTCAAACAGTGATAAGAAACAAAGAGGGAAAAAATACAGGGTTAAAAGGAGAAAGCCGTTTATGAACGAATGTCGGGATATACAGGAATTTCAAATGATATATGTTGCCTCCTGCGGAGAAGGGATCAATGCATTTAACCTTGTGGAATCAACCCTTGTCCAGTTTCCGGACAGTAAAATTACAGTGGTCAAGGTCCCCCATATCCGGACAGAAAACCAGGTGGATGAACTGATTGAAAAAGTTAAATGCATTGAGAGTCTTATTGTTCATACCATTGTTAACCAGGATTTAAGGCAGTACCTGACCCGAAAAGGAATAGATAACAGCATTGTTACCATCGATCTGATGGGCCCGGTAATATCTAAAATTCAGACTTTTTTGAATTTAGAACCACTGCAGGTCCCAGGGCTGTACCGGGAGATTCATCAGGTTAATTTGCAGCAGGTTTCTGCCATTGACTTTGCATTAGCCCATGATGACGGGCTTAACCCGGACACCCTGACCCAGGCGGAAATTGTATTGGTGGGATTGTCACGGGCCGGAAAGACCCCTTTGTCAATGTATATGGCGGTTTTAGGGTGGAAGGTTGCCAATGTCCCCTATGTACCGGGTGTTGCCATGCCTGAATCAATCAATTCCGTTGATCGCAGGAGGATCATTGCCTTGAATATCAATACGGCCCAGTTGCTTGCGCACCGTAAGCTTAGGCAGGAAAATCTTGGGACATCTGATTTTCATTCCTATTCTTCCAAAAAAGATATTGAAAAAGAGATTCAGTATGCACAGCGGTATTATGTAACCAGCGGATTTTCCATGATTGATGTCAGCAACAAGCCCATTGAGACAAGTGCTGAAGAAATTGTTGAGATGATTACCCGGAGGTTTAAAACAGAGGCACATATATGAGGTGCACACATAAGGAACAGGCAAATTAAAAATATAGGTCTTAGGGGAGATAGAGCCGGTGCTGTAAAAATTATCAGCACCGGCTTTTTAGATTTTAAGAGTGCTTAATTGCTGCCTGGGCGGCAGCAAGTCTTGCAATGGGAACACGATACGGGGAACAGGACACATAAGTGAGTCCGGCTTTATGGCAGAATTCCACTGAAGTTGGATCACCACCATGTTCTCCGCATATACCCAGTTTAATACCCGGCCGGGTTTTCTGCCCTCTTTCCACGGAAATTTCAATCAAAGATCCTACGGCTTCCTGATCAAGGGTTTCAAACGGGTCAGAATCTAAAATGGCATGGTCAATATAGTCGTTCATGAACGAGCCGATATCATCCCTTGAAAAGCCGAAAGACATCTGGGTCAGATCGTTGGTTCCAAAAGAGAAAAATTCCGCGGTTTCAGCCATTTTGTCTGCAATAAGTGCAGCTCGCGGGATTTCGATCATGGTACCGAACATATAGGGTATGGATTCAATGGCATAGGTTTCAAGCACCTGATTATAGATATCTGTTGCAATCTGTTTGACAAATTTCAGTTCTTTTTCATTGCATGTCACAGGCACCATGATTTCCGGAAGAGGTGTTTTCCCTTTTTTGATAAGCTCTGCGGCTGCCTCTAAAATGGCCCGGATCTGCATTTTTGTAATTTCAGGAAAGGTGATACCCAGACGGACACCTCGATGTCCGATCATGGGGTTGGATTCTTTTAACAGCTCGCCGCGTTTGATCACTTCCTCGAGATCAATATGGAGCGCTTTTGCTATTTCGACCTGGTTTTCTTCTGCCTGGGGGATAAATTCGTGCAGTGGGGGATCCAGCAGGCGTAGTGTGACCGGCATATTGTCCATGACCTCAAGCGTGTCAGCGATTTCAGTTTTTACATAGGGGAAAAGTTCATCCAAAGCTTTCTGCCGTTCTTCAAGTGTTTTGCTTAATATCATTTTTCGCAGCAGAAATAATGGTTTTTCAGAGTTGGCACCATAAAACATGTGCTCGGTTCGAAACAGGCCAATGCCTTCCGCACCAAATTCAATACCTTTTGCTGAATCCTGCGGAGTGTCAGCATTGGTCCTGACTTTCATGGTCCTGTAAGTGTCGGCAATATCCATGAATTTCTGGAATCTGGGGTTTTCAAGGGCGTCTTTCATTTTCAGCTCACCCTGATAAACCACACCTTTTGTGCCGTTCAGGGTAATAAAGTCCCCTTCATAAAATGTGTGTGTGCCCACATGGAAACATTTTTTTTCAAGATCTATGTTTAAGGCACCAGCACCAACGATGCAGCATTTTCCCCAGCCCCTTGCTACCAGGGCTGCATGACTGGTCATTCCGCCTCGGGCAGTGAGAATGGCTTCAGCCGCTCTCATGCCTTCAATATCTTCAGGGTTGGTTTCTTCTCGTACCAGGATGACATTCTTTTCGTCTTTTGCCCATTTTACGGCATCTTCAGAAGAAAATACAATCTGTCCCACAGCACCGCCAGGGCCTGCAGGAAGTCCTTCGGCGATTTTAACAGCTTCTTGTTCACCCTCAGGGTCTACCACAGGATGGAGCAGATCATCCAGGTTTTTGGGTGGGATTCGGCAGACCATGGTTTTTTCATCAATCAATCCTTCATCCAGCATGTCCATGGCCATATTCAGAGCTGCTGTGGCCGTTCTTTTTCCGGTCCGGCATTGGAGCATATAGAGCCGTCCGTCCTGGATGGTAAACTCGATATCCTGCATCTCAGTATAATGCTTTTCAAGCATATTCCGGATGTCATACAACTGGGTGTATAATTCCGGCATGGCCTCCTCAAGTGAGTCAAGATGATTATTCTGATTATTTTTGGTATCTTTATTCAATGGGTTGGGGGTACGGATGCCGGCGACCACATCCTCTCCCTGGGCATTTACCAGCCACTCACCGTAAAATTTATTTTCTCCTGTAGCAGGATCCCTGGTAAAGGCAACACCGGTAGCCGAAGTTGGTCCCATATTTCCAAATACCATACTCTGGACATTAACGGCTGTGCCCCAGTCATCCGGGATATGCTCAATTCTTCTATATGAAACTGCGCGTTTGCCGTTCCAACTTTTAAACACGGCGCCAATAGAGCCCAATAACTGGTCTTTGGGGTCATCTGGGAAATCGGTATTCAGATAGTCTTTGATTTTACTTTTAAATCTTTCACAAAGGGCTTTCATATCTTCAACAGAGATGTCCGTGTCATTTTTATACCCTCTGTCGTTTTTGAGATTGTTCATCATCATCTCAAGGTGAAGGCGGATGCCTAATCCATCTTCATGCTCAACCTGCTCAGCTTTTTCCATGACAACGTCTGAGTACATCATGATCAGCCGGCGGTAGGCATCATATACAAACCATTCGTTTCCGGTTTTTTTAATCAATCCAGGAATGGTTGTAGAGCAGAGACCTACATTTAAAATGGTTTCCATCATACCGGGCATGGAACTTCTGGCGCCTGATCTGCAGGAGACCAGCAGAGGATTGTCTTTATCCCCGAAAGTCATTCCCATATGTTTTTCAATGGCCTTCATTGCAGTGTCAAGCTCCGAGCCAAGGGTATCTGGAAGTCTCATATCCAGGTCAAAATAGTGGTTGCAGCATTCCGTTGATATGGTAAATCCTGCAGGAACCGGCAGTCCAAGGCGTGCCATCTCTGCAAGGTTTGCGCCTTTTCCTCCAAGAAGTGCATTTTGAGAGGCATTTCCGTCTGTTTGATGAGGTCCGAATTGGTAAATATATTGAGTCATTTTCTCTCTCTTTTTAAGCAGTGAAAAGTTATTTAAAAGTTTAAGTATAAAATATTATGATTAAAGCATCAAGCAATAACTCTTGAATCAGAATAGGGTCTTAATTATAATGGTAGCTATTATGACAGGGGGTTGAATACCATTCGTCTATTATATAAGTTTCGAAAACGTTTTATATTCTGAATTTATCTAATAAATTCCTGAACTGAACAGTCATATCGGATAGTTTTTCAGTATTTCCTTTGATCAGGTCATTTCCTTTTTTTACTTCATTGCTTTCAGATGCAACAGCTGTGATTTTTCCTGACAGTTTTGCCGTCAGATTTGCAGAGTCATTTATTTTCTCTACCATGTGCTCAATAAATTCAACTGAAGACTGTACATTTCCAGCAGTCTCAGTGGTATTTCTGTACTGGTCTTCCACCGTATCTGAAATATTTTTAACTGAACTGTCGATGGTTGAAATTATCTCCTTCATTTCCTCCATGGATGCAGAGGTTTCTGAAGTGTAAATTTCCATATCACTTATATTCTGCCTGATATTTTCAACAGCTTTTTTAACCTGAGAGGAGAGATTCTTGATCTCTTGTGCTACAACGGAAAAACCCTTCCCTGCCTCCCCGGCTCTTGCAGCCTCTATCGTGGCATTGAGAGAAAGCAGATTGGTCTGATCAGATATCTCGGTAATCACATCAACAACCTCACTAATCTTTTTAGCACTTTCCAGGAATTGGACAATTTCACCATATGCTTTTACGATTTTACCAACGGCTATTTCGGTAATTTTCTTGGCGCTGGCAGCATTACTCGAAATATTTCCGATTGAGCTGTCCATCTCTTTGGTTGATAAAGCGATATGAGTCATATTGGACGATGATTTCTCTGAGAGTTCCGTTATATTTTCCATCGTTTCCTTTACAGTAGCGATATGTTTTGCAAAGGCCTCTGTATTCTCATTCAGGTTTGAGGTATTTCCTGAAATATTGTCAGTCATCTGTCCAAGTTCTTTTACGGAAAAAGATAGCGTTTCAGTTTGTTCCGCTACATTTGCAATGATATTTTGTATGCTTATCGTAAAACGATTGATTTTTGATGCGACTTCACCAATCTCGTCGAAATTAAATACAGTAATTCTTCCTGTCAGATCGCCTTCTCCTTTCTCCAGATCATGGAGTTTGTTTTTTATACTGTTCATCTGATAAAGATATTCTTTTCTATACAGGTAGATAGAACCAGATGTCAGAGCTAAAATAACAATGGCGAGCAGTGGAAATGCCGTATTGAAACTGGTAATATTTTCACCCTTTGGGATTGTAATAATAAAATAATTTGCCAAATAGCCAAGATATATAAGAGCAAAAAGAGTTATAGAACCTGTTATGAAATACAGTTTACTTCTTGAGAAAAAGTCGTTTTCTCCTTTTTTAATTTTGCTGATATGCAGTATCGTTTTTATTTTGGCGAAAAGATTGTTCAACAGAATAATTACAATAATGGCGGAGATAAGTCCGGAGCTGATATTCAGCGACAGCGACCAGGTGAAAGGCATTCCGTTTTTCGGATTAAACCCGCTTGCAGCGTAAAACCCAACCACTCCCAGAATCCACGATAAAGTATGGACTGTGATAAGCATCCACGGTATTTTAACAGTTGCTGTTCTTGCCTTATCACGTTCGCTTTCATCATCCAGATAGTTATAAAGCGGTTTTAAATAGGAGAAGATCATCTTTAAAGCAATCAGCTCAAGAATAAAAAATATTCCGAGAATCCCCGGATTAAAGGGTTCCATTATTCTCTGATGGAATGTCTGAGAGGAATAGGGACTGAACACCATATAAAAAAGTCTTGAGCACATGAGAAAGAACAGGGGAACAAATATGTTAATCAACACAATTCTGAGGGTATAGTAGTTTCTGTTAAACTTCTTCATAGAGATCTCCTGGATTTTTCTGAACAAGTTGTTGGGAAAAATTTTTAACAAAACAATATGAGGTAGGATCATTTATAATTTTTATATTTGTGTCAACGATTATCTCAATTCAATATGAGTAATTATTGAATCCTAAAAAGATTCCATTTTGAGGCTGTAGAACACATCAATCCTGGGCCATTTTTCTCAGTCTTTGTTTTATTTTTGAAACGATTGATGCGATTTTCTGCTGGGATTCATCGGTCAGATTAATCCACTGGATACCAATATTCCAGTTTTTATCAGGGCTGCATGAGCAGTGGACGATGCGGGCAGCTAAGTCTTTTATCCGACTATCATGGATATTCAGCTCACAGTTTTCGAGCAACTTTCCAATTGTAAATGGTTTTTGGCCTTTGTTAACAATATTGACACCTTCCGGGCTGATATCAGTAACAAGATAGGCACTATCGTCAATCATGACATTCATATTATCCTGATGTTCCACAGGTACTCTGAAAGACTGGCGGATCGCTGTCGGGTCTGAACGCACATCATTTGAATCCGGCATTTTATTTGATTGAGTTTTGGTCATAAAAGAATCCTTTTGTTAGAGATAAAATGCAGAAGAAAGTCTATTGTTTCGATGTGCTTAATATTTTAGGACAGGAACATCTGTTTTGTAAAGGAAAGTATGAAAAAATAGATGTTTTTGTAAAATATAAAATGCCGGATAATTTTTATACGCCATGGGATAATCAATTTGACATCAGGTGTTTCATTCTTAATTCTATATAATATGCCAACCCAGCTTAAGGAGATGAACATCATGAAATATAAAGCGATTCAATTGATTAAACGGCCTGAAACAGTTATCACACCGGATATATTTAAGGTTGTGACACTTGAGACGCCTGAATTAAAAGAAGGAAAAATCTTGATAAAACAGACCCATATGTCTCTTGATCCTGCCATGCGAGGCTGGATGAATGAGGATAAGGACAGCTATATCCCTCCAGTCGGTCTGGGTGAAATTATGCGATCAAGCGGTACTGGTGAGGTAATAATGTCACTGAATGATAAATTTCCTGTGGGAACAAAAGTAAGCAGCATGTTCGGATGGACAGAATACGCTGTAAGTAATGGCAAAGGTCTTCAGATCCTGCCGGACAATATTCCGCCCGAAGCCGTGCTTTCCGTACTTGCATTGCCTGGAGTTACGGCCTATCAAGGACTTATGAATGTTGGCAAGCCAAAAGCCGGAGAAACTCTTTTTGTTTCAGGCGCGGCTGGATCCGTGGGCTCTATTGTTGGACAGATTGCCAAAGCCGAAGGCCTTCGAGTGATTGGATCTGCCGGCAGTGATGAAAAATGCGGCTGGTTGGTTGATGAATTGAATTTTGATGCCGCAGTAAATTATAAGTCTGAGAATCTGGGCTCAGAACTTTCCAAAGCAGCGCCGGAAGGCATTGATATCTTCTATGAAAATACAGGAGGTCCTGTTCAGGAAGTAGTTTTCAGGAAGATGAATGCACACAGCCGAATTGTAGTCTGTGGTGTGATTTCAGATTATAATTCAAAACATCCGGCTCCCGGGCCCAGCTGGATTGATATCGTTCGGAAGCGGATTCGAATTCAAGGCTTTGCCATGCCTGATCACTGGGATAAACTGCCGGAGCTGTCAATGCTCGTCGGTGAATATCTGCAGAAGGGTCAGATCAAATACCGGACTCATATCCTGGAAGGGCTTGAGAGTGCCATTGAGGGAATAAATCTTCTTTTTACAGGTGGAAACAAAGGAAAGTTGATGGTGAAGTTGTAAACAAAAAATTAGTAGCATGCTTTCAGACAGGATAAAGTTTGAGCGATGTGCCTGAGTTTTTAGTTCCCTGAAAAACGACAATCGCTTGTTATCAATTGGTATTATTGGGGGAATATGGTAATAGTATCGGCAAAATGTTTGCAGAACAAAGATTAACCATATGAAAATTTAAAGGGTTAGGTTTAATGGATCAAATGTCGCCAAAGGCAAAACAATGGATTGACGAGAAAAAGGACCCAAGAAGTGCCCGCTGGCAAGCTGGTCTTGAAGCGGTTATGGAAGTGGTTTTACCCCATCTGAAAAAAGGTCGCCTGACACCGGTTTCCCCCTTGGAGGAAAAAGATCTGCCCGTATTCAAATCCGCTTTGGAAAGAGTGGACTTAAGCCCCGGCCTTTTAGCTGCCTTTTTACCCCCTAATGCTGCGGATCCGATTCTCCCGCCGGATTCCATTGAAGAGCTGGTACGTATTAAAAAAGGAAAACCTTCCTATAAAATCATCATCCAAAGGCCTGGGAAAGAAAATCGGATTCTCTGCGCAGAAATTTCAGAAGATGCCCACAGACCTGGTGTGGATATTTTCCAATCCGGAGCATTTTTGGGTAACTTTGATTATGAAACGCAAGACGTCTGCATCATGGAACTAACCAAGATTATTCGTGCCCATGCCTGGGAAAAAAGCAAGTGGCAGCGCAAGGATTATCTGGCATATACCCTGAACTGGTTTGAAAAGACTGCACTCCTTGGCACGGAAGAAGTGAGTGTGGATAAACAATATTCTTTTTTTCACAGCCCCACACTGGTGAGGATGGAACGAGTTGATGCCTTATTTCTTCTTTTATACGAGAAGGTGGTCCATGGTTTTAATAAAGATCCTGAACCCCTTTACAAAGCCTTGCGCCTGGCAGGGGAAAGTTCAAAAAATAAAGAAGAAAGGATTTTGGTCTGGGAGTCAATGGCGGAAACGTCTCTGCTGGAACCGCTGAATGTGATAAAAAGCCTCGGCCTTCTGGATTTTGCCAATTTTACCAATGCGGAAAGCCATCGATTCCAAAATGAATTTGTCAGAACAGTCAGAAAGCTGTCCTCGACTATGGATAAAATGGCATTATCGTGATTAGGTATGCCCGTGGTTGAATCATTTGACTTTGTTTTTTTGCGGTTATCAATTTCATAAAAGAGAAGGAGGCATCTATTTTGAAGGGATGGACCGAAGAAGAGATTAAAAATAAGGAGTTAATGGCGCCATGCGGTTTATATTGCGGTGCATGTGGAGTTTACATTGCAACCAGGGATGGAAATGAAAAATTTAAAACCGTGATGGGAAACCTTTACGGGACTAAACCTGAAGAAACTCAATGCCTTGGATGCATGCAGCCGGATCCGCCCAAAATGCTTTATGGGTTCTGTAAAGAATGCAAAATAAGAGATTGTGTGAGATCTAAAGACTATTATTCCTGCCATCAATGCAGTGAGTGGCCATGCAATATGATAGAAAATTTTGGGCTTGCCACCGGAGAGAGAGTGATGAAAAGAACCATTCCGATATGGCGGGAAAAAGTGTCCGGGCTTGGTGATGAAAAAGGTAGTGAAGAATGGGTGCGAGGGGAATGCGAGAGGTATCATTGTTCTTCCTGTGGGTATCCTCTTTTCAGGGGTGCCCAGCGTTGCAGGGCCTGTAAGAAAAATGTTGTAGATGAGCTGGATGGATCTCTCTAAGGCTGCATGAGTTTTTGTTTCAGACCGGTGAGTCGAAGAGCGGTCTTGTTGTTGTTCAGAGCAGTTTCAAGGGCCTTTGAGGACCCCACCATAATCACCAGGTGTTTGCCCCGGGTCATGGCAGTATATAAAAGATTTCTTTGCAGTAAAGGAAAGTGCGCTGTTGTCAGGGCAATGATAACAGCAGAGTATTCACTTCCCTGGGATTTGTGCACGGATATGGTATAGGCCAGGGACAGCTCATCCAGCTCAAGGATATCGTACTCAACAACTCGTCCGTCATACTCCACCAGGAGCATATTTTTTGATTTTACTACATCCAGGACAACACCGATATCGCCATTGAACACATCCTTTTCATAATTGTTTTTCAGGTGCATGACTTTGTCATTTTTCTTAAATGTTATACCCCTGGTTTCAATTCCTTCCTTTGAGGTGTTTAAGACAGCCTGAAGCTCGTGATTTAAATTTATGGTCCCGGCTTTCCCCCGGTGCATGGGGGTGAGAACCTGGATTTCATCAATATGGGGAAACGCTTTGGGTATACGGGTGGAGCATAACTCTAAAATGGTATCCACCACCGTTTCCGGCTGTGCGTTTTCAATGAAATAAAATTCTGACAATTCCCCGGATTTGGCTTTTTCAAATTTGGGCATTTCACCGTTTCGGATACTGTGAGCATACATGATAATAGGGCTTTGGGCAGCCTGCCTGAATATTTTTGTTAAAGAAAAAACTTTAACCTGATCGGAGTCAATAATGTCGGACAGCACATTTCCCGGACCCACCGATGGCAGCTGAAAGGTATCCCCCACAATAATAATACCAGCATTAATGGGCAAAGCTTCAAACAGGCGGTACATCAGTAGGGTATCCACCATGGAGGCCTCATCCACAATAAAGATATCCAGTTCCAGAGGGTTGCCAAAATGCCGATCAAAGGTCTGGCTTTCATGGTCAAATCCCAGCAGCTTATGCAGGGTGGATGCTTTTTTACCTGTAACCTGTGACAGGCGGCGGGCAGCTCTGCCAGTGGGAGCAGCCAGTGTCACTTTAAGATTTTGGAATTTGAATATCTCGCACAGGGATCGGATCAGGGTGGTTTTACCGGTTCCCGGCCCGCCGGTTATTACCACGATTTTTTCTTCCATTACCTTTTCTATAACGCCAAGCTGCTCATCAGATAATTTTACTGCCAGCCGGGTAAGGACTTTATCAAGAATCTCCTCTTTGCTCATATCACTAGGAGTGGGTGGCATGGTGAGCATGGCTTTTATACGGGAGGCAATTCCGGCTTCTGCTCTGTATAGGCGTTTAAGGTATACCTGGGTGTTATTTTCAATATCTATTTTTTTGATTTCATCTGAATCACAAAGAGATGAAAGTGCGGACTCAAAATTATCTTTTTCAACTCCGGAAAGCCTTACCGCCGTTTTCAGCAGTTCGTCTTTAAACGCAAATACATGCCCGTCCTGTTCAAAAAGTAAAAGACAGTGAATCAGGCACGCCTGAAGTCGGTTTTCATCTTCTTTTTCCATTCCGTTTTTTAAGGCAATCATATCTGCAATATGAAATCCGACATCCGGCAGGTCTTTTGCAATGAGATAAGGGTCGCTGTGTAAAATCTCAAGGGCTTTCGGCCCGTATGCTTTAAGAATGGCGGCAGCATGATGCACGCTGACTTCATTTTCCTGGAGAACCTGCATTACCCGCCTGACGGCATGGTGAGTGTTCCATGCATGTTCAATGAGGCTCTTTTTAGCGTTGCCGATTCCCTGGATTTCTTTTAAACGTTCCGGCTGGTTCTCTATCACATCCAGAGTGGACTCTTCAAAATGGTCCACGATTTTGTCGGCCAGGAATTTGCCGATTCCTTTTACGATACCCGAGCCTAAATATTTCCGAATTCCCGATACCGTAGCGGGCAGAACCACTTTGTATACTTGTACTTTAAACTGGTCCCCGTATTTGGGATGGGAGGCCCAGGAGCCAGAGACTTCAAGGTTTTCACCTTCAAACACACCGGCAAGATGTCCCACAATGGTAACTGGATCGCTGATTTTAGGTATTTTGAGTTTTGCAACCGTATAGTGGTTGTCCGGGTTCTGGAAGGTCAGGTGATGTAAAATGCCTTTGATGGTAATCATTTATTCTGCGACTGCAAAAGCAGAACTAAAGCCCTGGGTCATGATTCTTTCAGTGAAAGAAATAGCATCTTTTAAATTGGTATACCGCCCGATTCTCACCCTGTAAAAGGTTCCCCGGTCATCTGTGAACAAGGTGATATGGGCATTTTTGTACCGTTTTGAGAGTTTGTATCGGTACTTTTCAGCATTGGTTCGGACTTTGAATGCGCCTACCTGAACAGTAAAATTTCCTTTCCAGTAATCTACAGGTTTAAAGGATACAGGGTCTTTGGTTTTCTTTGAGTAGGAAATTGCTTTCCCAAGGGCTGTTACTCTCACCCTTGCTGTTCCAGGGCCGACAATTCCGATCTTTTTTGCCCCGGTATAGGATAAATCAATAATCCTGCCCCGGACAAAAGGCCCCCGATCGTTGATGCGTACAATTATTTTGCGGTTATTATTCAGGTTGTGAACACTCACCCAGGTATTCATGGGAAGGGTTTTATGGGCAGCAGTCATGTCATACATGTTGTAGCGTTCACCATTTGATGTTTTTCTGCCGTGAAATTTTCTGCCGTACCATGAGGCTTTTCCGGTCTGGACAAAACCATTGGCATTGGCGATGGGGGTATATTTTACCCCTTTTATTCGATAGGGTTTCTGGGTTGCAACCTTTTTATTCTGGGATGACGGATTTTTGTAGCCTGAAGATTTTCTCGGTGGGATATGGCCTGAATCATAGGTTGCATCAAGTGAAGCCGAACATCCAAAAAAACAAAAGATTAAAAAACCCAGGGTCAGAATTTTAAATTTCAAAAACAAACTCCACAATATTGTTTATTACAGCCTTTTTTTCAGGCCAGTGCCAGGGCCAGAACATCTTTCATTTTTTCCACAAAATGAAATTCAATGGTATCTTTGATATAGTCCGGCACATCTTCCATATCTTTTTTATTCCATAATGGCAAAATAATTGTTTTAATTCCGGCCCGGTGAGCTGCAATAACTTTTTCTTTTATGCCGCCGACAGGAAGCACTTCACCCCTGAGGGTAATTTCTCCGCTCATTGCCAGCCGGCTTTTTACTGCTTTGCCGGTCATCAGGGATGTCAGGCAGGTGAGCATCGCCACACCGGCAGAAGGGCCATCTTTTGGGATAGAGCCTTCGGGCACATGAATATGGATATCATTGGTATCGCAAAAGTCTTCATCCACTTTCAGCTTTTTTGCATTGGCCCGGATAAAACTCAATGCTGTGGTGGCAGATTCTTTCATGATATCTCCCAGCTGCCCGGTAAGAGACAATCCTTTGCCGCCGCTCATGGCCACGGCTTCAATAAAGAGAATTTCTCCGCCAAAGGGGGTCCAGGCAAGACCAACAACCACACCCGGGTTTTCCCGGCGTAAAGCCATATCCGGCATGTTGGGAGCAGGGCCTAAATATTCATGCAGATCCACCTGCCGTACAACCAGTTCCAGGGACATGTCTTCTGCCACTTTACTTGCCACTCCTCTGCATACTGCCCCGATCTGGCGTTCCAGGTTCCTTAACCCCGATTCCCGGGTATACCCTGCAATAATTTTTTTTACCGCTCCGGTGGTGATTTTTATCTGAGTGGCATTCAGCCCATTGGCTTCTCTTTGTCTGGGGATCAGGTAGCGTGTGGCAATTTTTAGCTTTTCTTCTTCTGTATAACCGTTAAGTTCCAAGACCTCCATCCGGTCCCGAAGCGGAGCCGGTATGGTGTGCAATACATTGGCTGTGGTTAAAAACATGACATCGGAAAGGTCAAAGGGAACATCCAGGTAATGGTCGGAAAAAGAAAAATTCTGCTCCGGATCAAGAACCTCCAGAAGGGCAGAGGATGGATCTCCGTGATATGAGGAGTCCACTTTGTCAATTTCATCCAGCATAAAAACAGGATTTTTTGTTCCGGCTTTTCTTAAATGCTGGATAATCCTTCCCGGCAGTGCACCTACATAAGTTCTCCTGTGGCCCCGGATTTCTGCTTCATCCCGCACACCGCCCAGGGCAATCCTTACAAATTTTCTGCCCAGGGCTTTGGCAATGGATTGACCTAGAGAGGTTTTACCGGTTCCCGGAGGGCCTGAAAAACAAAGGATAGGGCCTTTTGAATCATTTTTTAATTTGCGGACAGCCAGGTATTCCAGTATGCGTTTTTTTGGTTTTTCAAGACCATAATGATCGGCATTGAGTATCCGTCGGGCTTCTTTGATATCAATATTGTCCTTAGACTGCTCCTGCCAGGGCAGAGAGGTGAGCCAGTCCAGGTAAGTGGAGGCCACTACGTATTCGGAAGAAGAAGGATGCATCCGACCCAAACGGTCCAGTTCTCTTTCAGCCTCTTTTATCGCTTCTTCCGGCAGGCCCTTTTCTTCAATCTTAGCCCGGTATTCCTTTATTTCAACACTTTCGTCTTCTGTTTCACCCAGCTCATCCTTGATGGCTTTGAGCTGCTGGCGCAGGTAATACTCCCTCTGGCGCTTGTCCATATCTTCTTTGACCTGGCTCTGGATTTTGGAACCCATCTCAAGGATATCAAGCTGATCATTTACAAGGCGGGTGACTTTTTTGAGCCGCTTGTTCACATCCAGAAGTTCAATGACTTTCTGCTTTTCCGTGACTGGTGCGTTAATGGTGGAGGCCACCATATCCGCAAGCACATTTGGCTCCTGCAGGGATTTAATCATATGCCCCATTTCCGTGGGCAGTCCGGGAGAGAGATCTACTATTTTTTCATACTGCTCCACAATATTGGCCATCAATGCCCTGTTTTCTTTGTTGCGATCGGCATTTCTGCTTTTCATGACATCAATTTTGGCCTGCATGTATTGCTTGTCCTGCAAAAAATCAAGAACCCGGAAACGGTTTAAGCCCTGGATAAGGAGCTGGGCCTTATCATCTTCCATTTTTGACATCTTCAGTATGACAGCAACCGTACCAATTCTGTGGAGGTCGTCAGCGGTATGTTTGGTATCAATGTCGCTTTTCTTGGACAGGAGCAGTCCAAGCATCCGGTCACCGGCCATGGCCTCATCAATCAACTCAACTGCTTCATGTTGAATTAATACCAGAGGCAGTACCATTTTTGGGAAAAGATTGGTATCTACGATCGGTAAAATAGGGATAATATCCGGGATGCTGTCTGTTGATATATTGGTTGAGGGATGTCTGAGATCATCCATTAGAGTCTGGTTCCTTTTGGAATCTGTTCCTTAAGTAAAGTCTATGGAGACATTTTGTTTGTTTTTAATATTTTCCCTTAAAAGTTTTCCTAAAACCAGCTCTAAAAAACCATTGGAAAACCGGGCAGAAACTTTTTGAACGTCAATAACGCTTGGAAGGTATAACACCCTTTCAAACGGGCCAAACTGGATTTCAGCCAGCCGGTATGTAGCTGTCCTGTCAGGATGATTGTTTTTTCGATCTCCTGATATTTTTACGGCCTTGTTGCTGACTTCAATGACAATATTTTCTCTGCTTACACCGGCAATTTCTGCGTGGATAACAATCTCTTCTCTTGTTTCGTAAATATCCATCTGGGGCTTCCACTCTCGTTTCGAAAAACAAAACATGGGGTTGACGGGTTGAAACATTTCTTCAAAAGATTTTTCCTTGGCAGCATGTTTTTCTATATTGTCACCAAAACGAATTTCTATGTGTTTCATATAAAACTCCTGATGATGCCTTTAAAACTGATCATCTGATGATTTTGGAAGGATAACATCCCTGCAGGAGCTTGTAAAGCCGTATATCACAATGCAGAATACAAGCAGCCTCAGGCGCTTAAATACTAAAATGGGTTGAAAAGGACCCGTGTGAATGATAAATGCATTTTCTATACCACTCACTTTAAGATTTCAGGAGAGAACATGCCCCAGACCCAAATACAAACAGCCCTTGTTACAGGGGCAGGCAAAGGAATTGGAAAAGCCATTGCACTGGAATTGTCCAGGCAGGGCGTTTTTGTTTATATCAATTATAAAACAGATGAGGTGACTGCAAAGAAAACCCTGGAAGAAATTCATGCTCAAAACGGCCAGGGGAGAACACTTGCTTTTGATGTCACGGATTTTGATGCGGCTGCACAGGGCGTTAAAAAAATTCTGAATGAAAAAAAACAGATTGATATTTTGGTGAACAATGCGGGCATTAGAAATGATAAACTTCTGGCCATGATGAAAAAGGATGCCTGGCAGCAGGTGATTGATGCCAATTTGAGCAGCTTTTATAATGTAACCAAACCTGTTGTAAAAAATATGCTGAAAAATCATTTCGGGCGGATAGTTAATGTAGCATCAACTGCGGGACAGCTGGGCAACCCCGGCCAGGTGAATTATTCTGCATCAAAGGCCGGGCTCATTGGGGCGACCAAAGCCCTGGCAAGGGAAGTTGCAAATAGAGATATTACAGTAAACGCAGTGGCTCCTGGATTTATTGAAACCCAGATGCTTGATGGAATGCAGACGGATAAATTGATGGATACCATACCGGCAAAACGACTGGGCACCCCTGAAGATGTGGCTTATGCAGTCAGTTTTTTATGCTCTTCCAGGGCAGCTTACATTACCGGCCAGGTGATAGGGATAAATGGCGGAATGGTTTAAAGCGTTACGACCCAGAATGTGACAGCACAGGATACCGACATGGTGACAAAGATGATAAACAGGCTTACAACCAGATCTGACGACATCCATTTCATTGGCAAATCTCCTATAGGGGCACGCCCCTTTTTTAAAAAAATTTAAGTTTGTAACAGGTTATTGAACACGCACTTAAACTTTAATTAATGCACAATTTATGCCAATGGGTTTGGTTTGGGAGTTGGGAAGCCTGTTTCTCTGCTAAGGTTTGTCCAGGATTTTTCTTAAAGCGGCTGCAAATTCATTCATCGAGAATGGTTTTTGGATAAAGCCGTTACACCCTTCTGTGATAAATTTCTCAACTTTATCATCCACAGTATATCCGGTAGAAATCAAAACTTTTGTATCTTCTTTTATCTCTTTTATCTTGGTGAACGCCTGTCTGCCATTCATGATGGGCATGATCAGGTCCAGGACAACCAGGGAGATGTCAGCTTTATACAGTTTGAAAATTTCCACTGCTTCAAGTCCGTTTCGGGCTAGAAGGGGGGTATATCCAAGTTTATCCAGATAATTTTTCCCGACATTGAGGACTTCATTCTCATCATCAACTAAAAGGATGGTTTCAGACCCTTTCTGCATCTGCTCAAAGGATTTGGGAGTTTCTTCTTTTTTTGTAATTTTACTGGTCTTTGAGGCAGGCAGACAGACATGGAAGGTTGCACCTTTGCCTTTTTCACTGTCCACCAGAATAAAGCCCCCGTGGTTTTTCACCACGCCGAATACAGTGGACAGGCCCAGGCCCCGCCCTTTTTTATCCCCCACTTCTTTGGTTGAAAAAAATGGATCAAATATTTTTTTCTGAGTGTCCATATCCATACCGATTCCGGTATCTTTTACCGTTACTTTTATATAAGGTCCGGGCTTTATCTCAAAAGGATAATCATGGTCTTCATTGATCGTCATATTCTGCGTGATGACGAAAATATCCCCTTGATCCGGCATGGCCTGGGAAGCGTTGATCAGAAGGTTTAAAAACACCTGTTCAAACTGAGACTGGTCTGCATCAACCGGGTGAAGATCCTTTTCGTATTGTTCATGTATGATAATGTCTTTACGGGTGGGTTTGAAAATATTCAATGCCAGTGAAACCAGTTCATTGGCATTGAGGGTTGAGATCTGGTATTTGCCTCCTCTGGCAAAGCCAAGAAGGCGGCTGGTCAGTTCGGCTGCTGTTTTTACCAGCCTGCTGATCTGCTCTGAATGGGATTTTACTTTTTCCTCATCAGAGACATCAATCTGCATAAGGGACAGATGCCCCTGGATGCCCATCAAAATATTGTTGAAATCATGGGAGATTCCACCAGCCAAAACGCCGATGGCCTCCATTTTCTGGGCCTGCTGGAGTTGGACCTGCAGCAGTTTAAGGTCAGAGATATCAGTAATGACAACAATAAAGCCCTTGGCAGGGTTATTTTTATCCAGTTTTGCAGCACGGATTCTGCAGTCAAATAAACGCCCGTCTTTTCTAACCAGTTGTGTTTCAATCAGTGCATTTCCATATCGGTCAGCCTCGGTATACAGGTTTGTGCCGATCCTGTCATATTCCTTTTTATTTTTATAGAGAGGTCTTGTGTTTAATCCTTTTAAGGAATTAAACTCATATCCCAGCATGGAGTAAAAAATGTCATTTGCCCATCCCAGGACCCTGTTTTTAACAATGGCAATTCCCGCAGGAGAGAGTTCCAGTATGGTTTTCATTTCCTCAGGGGTTAACTCGGATTTATTTAAATCAAAGGGCTCGCGGGCATCTGAAGAGTCATTTAAACAAGCATCGTAATCATTCGTGTGCGGGCTGTTTTCCATTAATAAAAATTACCTGTTAAAACTATCAAAATTTGACTGACTGCTGACTTGCTGCTAAGTATAGCAGACTTTCTACAATAATATAAGACTAGAAAATAATGGGGTTTCAAAAAAAAGAAAATTGGATAAAATACTTTCCGGCCTTGGTGAGCGGCCTGGGCATGACCCTGGCTTTTCCAAACAGCGAATTATGGCTGCTTGCTTTTTTTGCGCTGGTTCCACTGATTTTGATCGTCCGGGATGCAACCCCAAAAGAGTCTTTTTTACTGGGGTTTTGCGCAGGGCTTTTTCATTTTTTGACCTTGATTTACTGGATTATTCCAACCGTCCATGTTTATGGCGGGCTTCACAGCATCCTGGCCGTTTCCACACTGGCCTTTTTGTGTGTTTATCTGGCATTGTATCCTGCGATATTTGCTTGGGGTTTAAAGAAAACAGGCAATTATACCTGGTATACGCCTTTTTTTGCATCTGCTCTCTGGGTGGGGCTGGAATATATCCGGACCTATGCGTTTACAGGGTTTGCCTGGGGCGCGCTGGGTTACAGCCAGTATGCAAATTTAAATTTTATCCAGATTGCTGATTTTTCAGGGGTTTACGGGATTTCTTTTCTAATTGTCCTGGTGAATTGTACGCTGGGCATGGCCTGGATTTCATGGAGGGAAAATACAAAGAAACCTTTTGCAACAATGGGCCTTACTATCATGCTGCTGGCCGGCGCATTGGTGTACGGCCATCTTAAAATGGATCGTATCAGCAAAGACATTGAATCTGTACCGAAAACTGTTGTCAGTGTTGTCCAGGGCAATATCCGTCAGGATCAAAAATGGGATAAGGCATTTAAAACAACAACTGTAGAAAAATATGTCGATTTATCTGCAAAACAGATGGAAAACAAGCCGGATCTGGTTATCTGGCCGGAAACCGCCCTGCCGTTTTATTATGGTTTTGACCGTCCCATGTCGGAAAAGGTTAATGCTTTTGCTCGGAGCGCAGGCACTCATATTCTTGTTGGCAGCCCAGCAGTGGTGCCCAACGACAAACAGATGGAATATTATAATCGGGCCTATATGATTAACCGTTTTTCTGTTGTAACCGGTACTTATGATAAAAATCACCTGGTGCCGTTTGGTGAATATGTGCCACTAGGAAAATATTTATCCTTTTTAGGGAAAATTACTGCCCAGGCTGGGAACTTTTCTTCCGGAGATGGTTTTTATAAACCCCTGGAATTCAACAAAATGAAAACAGGAGTGCTCATCTGCTTTGAAAGTCTTTTTCCCTCTATATCGTCTGCCTTTGTTAAAAATGGGGCAGGCATACTGACCACTATAACCAATGATGCCTGGTTTGGTCATACTTCGGCGCCAAAACAGCATTTTTCCATAGCGGTTCTGAGGGCGGTTGAAAACAGAAGAAGCATGGCCAGGGCTGCAAATACCGGGATATCAGGTTTTATCGACCCTGCCGGACGTATTTTGGAAACAACCCCAATGTTTTCGGATACCGCCATAACAAGGGCGTTGCCGGTTCTTGAAAAGATTAGTTTCTATACGGCTTACGGAGATATTTTTGCCATGAGTGCGATGGTTGCAATTTGTTTTGTTTTTGTGCTAAAAGGAGCCAGAAAGTTTGCAAAAAAAGCTTAGGAGAAACCATAATGAGCGCAGAATTAAAACAAACTATTCAGTCGATTTACACCAAAGCAGAAAAACTCAAGGAGTATCTTTGACCTTCCTGTAAAGCAAAAGCGCTTTCGTGAGCTTGAACATATCATCTCAAAAGAAGATTTCTGGAACGATCAGGACAAAGCCACCACCCTCTTAAAAGAGAGAACTCACCTTTCCGATCTGTTGGATACCTGGAAAAGTATTTACGAAGATATTGAAGACGCTGACACGCTTTTGGAACTGGCCCATGAAGAAGGGGACAAAGAGAGTGAAAAAGAAGTGGCAGCACTATTGTCTGAGCTGGAAGTAAAAATCAAAAAATTTTCTGTCCAGATCACCCTTGATGGTGAAGATGATGATAAGGACGCCCTGGTGTCAATCAATGCAGGTGCCGGCGGCACAGACTCCCAGGACTGGGCGGAAATGCTGTTTCGCATGTACACCCGGTGGATGGATAAAAAAGGGTATAAATACCAGATTATTGATTTCCAGCCGGGAGATGAAGCCGGTATCAAAGGCGCAACTCTCAGGGTATCAGGCAGCTACTGCTACGGATTTATGAAGGCAGAGTCCGGTGTGCACCGCCTGGTAAGGATTTCTCCCTTTAACGCCAGCGGGAAACGGCATACTTCTTTTGCTTCAGTTTTTGTGTATCCTGAGATTAAGGATGAAATAAAAATCGATATTGATGAAAGCGAACTTCGTATAGATGTTTACCGGGCCAGCGGTGCCGGCGGCCAGCATGTCAATAAAACCAGTTCTGCCGTAAGAATTACCCATCTTCCCACAGGAGTGGTTGTTCAGTGCCAGCAGGAGCCTTCCCAGCACCGCAATAAGGAGATTGCATTTAAGGTTCTTAAGTCAAGGCTTTATCAGCTTGAAAAACAGAAACAGGATGAAAAAATGCAAAATCTTCATGACGGTAAAGACGAAATAGCATGGGGAAGCCAGATCCGATCTTATGTACTTCATCCCTACCGTATGGTAAAAGACCATCGGATTGATTTTGATGTGGGAGATGTGGACCGGGTATTGGACGGGGATCTGGACCCGTTTATCGAAGGAGTGCTGCTCTCGTGAATCTGGATCCAATCGCGGTTATTGAAAGGTTTTATGAACCAGGGAGTGAATTATATAACTCCTTGGTGGAGCACAGCCGTATTGTTGTTGAAAAAAGCCTTGAGATTGCCGGGAAACTGCCCCATTTGAATCCGGATCTTGAATTTATCGAAAAAGCTGCCATGCTTCATGATATCGGTATATTTAAAACCCGGGCTGAATCCATAGGCTGTGCAGGGGATGCGCCATATATCCAGCATGGCTGGCTGGGCCGGGAACTGCTGGACAGCATTGGTCTGCCGCCTGAATACGGATTTGTATGTGAACGCCACACCGGAGCAGGGATTTCCAGAGAAAATATTTTAAAAAATGACCTGCCCCTGCCTCATCGGGATATGGTGCCCGAAAGCCTTGAAGAAAAAATTATCTGTGTGGCAGATAAATACCATTCAAAAAGTCCGAAACAAAAAAATAATTGCATAACCACAGGTCAGATTGTTCGAAATTTAGAAAAAATAAGTTTGGATCATGCAAGAAGATTTTCCGACTGGGCAGATGAATTTCAATTATAGCTGCCTGTGAGATTTCATCTTTTCGGTTAAATTCAATCACCGTGAGCTGGAAATATCATCTGTTAGAATATAAAAACAGGCTTGATCCGTTTTGGTATTTAGGAGGGAAAAATGGGATATGAGACCAGTGATATTTTGTTCGCTTTTGGCCTGACACTTTTTGCAGGACTGTCAACCGGAATAGGCAGTGCGCTTGCTTTTTTTGCCAAAACAACCAATACCCGCTTTCTTACAGCCTCCCTTGGGTTCTCAGCCGGGGTAATGATTTATGTCTCCATGATCGAGATTTTTGCCAAGGCCCGGGACGCCCTGACAACAGCTGCCGGAGATTTCACAGGGTATTTAATAACCACGTTTGCATTTTTCTGTGGGATATTCCTGATTGCCATTATTGACAAATTGGTTCCTTCTTTTGAAAATCCCCATGAAGCCCGCGGGATTGAAGATATGGGACTAAACGAAGCTGAAATAGCCAAAAAGAGAAATCTCAAGCGTATGGGGATGTTTTCAGCCATTGCCATTGCCATTCATAACTTTCCAGAGGGCCTGGCCACGTTTGTCGGGGGACTCCAGGATCCTGCCCTGGGAATGAGCATCGCATTGGCCATTGCCATCCACAATATTCCGGAAGGAATCGCAGTGTCAGTTCCCCTGTATTATGCAACGGGAAGCAGGAAAAAAGCATTTGGCCTTTCTTTCCTCTCAGGCCTTTCAGAGCCGCTGGGTGCCCTTATTGGATATTTTTTGATTTTTCGTTATATGAATGATTATGTGTTTGGATTCCTGTTTGCCATGGTAGCTGGAATCATGGTTTTTATATCACTTGATGAACTTCTGCCAACTGCCGAGAAATACGGGGAGCATCATGTTGCCATGTATGGCGTAGTGGCAGGGATGATTGTTATGGCATGCAGCCTGGTTCTGTTTGGTTAAAATTTTTCTGCTTTTGATTACGTCTGGATTTTTTTAATCTGGTAGGGCCTGTCCATTTCTCTTGATATGATTTTTTGGGCAAGGGCGATTTCTCCGGTTGTATAAAAATTAAATTGGGGATCTCCTGTATCTTTTGCTGCTAAATTGAATTGGCCCAGCATTCGTTTGGTCTGTGCGGCAACAGCGTCAGACGGGTCAATGATTGTAATACGGTTGTTTGTGATTTTATTAATCACTCCTTTTAAAAAGGGATAGTGGGTACAGCCCAAAACAATAGTGTCTGCCCCTTTTTCCATCATGGGTGTCAGGTATTGTTCTATGAGCATCTTTGCTTTTTTACTGTACTGTTCTCCTTTTTCAACCAACTCTACAAGGCCGTATCCCGGCTGAATAAAAACTTCTATACCATTGGCATATTTTTCAAAGGTTTCTTTAAACAGCCTGCCGTTGAATGTGTTTTCCGTTGCAAGCACACCTATTTTTTTACTTTTGGTTTGAAGGGCTGCAGGTTTGATTGCCGGTTCCATCCCGATAAACGGGACATTGTAATCTGACCTGAAACTGTCTATGGCAACCGCTGTCACCGTGTTGCAGGCAATAACAATCAGCTTGCAATCCAGATTCAGAAGAAATTCAATGCTTTTTCTGGACAAAGACAGGGCTTCGTCCATTCTTTTTGAGCCATAGGGGCAATTGCAGCTGTCCGCAAGGTAATTGATGGATTCACCTGGAAGGTGCTTGCGGATTTCCTTTAAAACACAAAGCCCTCCAACACCTGAGTCAAATATGCCTATGGGATGTTTTCGGGCCATGCAGTTATCATCCGAGTATTTAAATAATTAAAACGGGATATCGTCATCCGGAACCGGGCTTGATCCGCCTGTCATTCCCGGGCTGGTTTGTCCCTGGAACTGGTTGTTGGGGGCATTGTTGGTATTTTGGTATCCACCACCACCCTGGTATCCGCCGCCGCCACCGCCCTGGTTATCTCCCCTGTCTCCAAGAAACTGGAAGTTGGAAGCAACTATTTCTGTCGTATAATGGGTCTGGCCGTCTTTTTCATAATTCCGTGTCTGGAGCCGGCCTTCTATATAAACCTGGCGCCCTTTGGACAGGTATTTTTCACAGATTTCCGCCTGTTTTCCAAAAACGACAATACGATGCCATTCTGTTTTTTCCTGCCTGTCCCCGCTGTTTTTGTCTGTCCATTGTTCGCTGGTTGCTATGGAAAAATTAACCACTGCCAGTCCTTGCTGGGAGTATCTTATTTCCGGGTCTCTTCCCAAACGTCCTATCAGCATCACTTTGTTAAGACCTGCCATGTATCATCTCCTGTTTTCGGATAAAGTTTAAGGTATCAATTTTTAAAATATGTACCTGATTCAATACCTGGTGTCAAAGGGATATTTTGAACGGTTTGAAAAATTCGGCATCTTGACATTTATGTTGCGCAGGGGTATGTTGCTAATTAGGTAGCAACATTTTTTGAGACATGACAATGAAACCCAATTCACATCTCAAGGAACTTGGATTTTCGCAGTATGAAGCCACCTGTTATATGGCCCTGGTGGGGTCCCATCCGTTGAACGGCTCCCAGCTAAGCAAGGTGTCCGGTATTGCCCGCTCCAGAATTTATGATGTTCTCCGAAGCCTTTTATCAAAAGGATATGTTATTGAAACACATTCCGGTCAGTATGCGCCGCTGCCGTCTGATGAACTGGTCAAACGGCTCAAAAGAAATTTTGAAGGGAATATTGAAGCATTTGAAGAACAGATTAAAAATATTGGTGAAAAAAGCAGCTTTGAATACGTCTGGACCATAACAGGCTATGACCATGTCATACAAAAAGCTGTGGAGATGATAAGTGAAGCAAAAAGTGAAATTTATGTCCGTCTTTTTCCTAAAGCTGCAAAACATCTGGATCATCATCTGGAGCTCGCTGACAGGCGGGGGGTTAATATCCGCTATATTGCCATGGGAGAGACAGAAAATAAATTTGATGTTCAAGTGATGCACCCGGATCATGAACGACTGGAAAAAACCATTGGCGGGCGTTCAATTGAAGTCATTACAGATAAGAGCGAAGCCCTGGTTGGAATATTTGAATTGGGCAATGAGGACGCATCTCCTATTAACTGGACCCGGAATCAATGGTTTATTATCGCAAACAGGGACAGCCTTCGCCATGATTTCTATCATTGTTTTTTAGAAAAAATCCTGGATCAAAATCAGGATTTAACCGGGGATGAAAAAAGAATCTACCGGATTATAAAAGAGGACAATTAGGGGAGGTGCAGCATGACCCAAAATAAAAAAACAAATTATCTCAACGGTTTTTCCAGTGAAAAAGATGCCGCAATCTTTAATATGGAAGATAATTATGGGGCCCACCACTATAACCGGATCAATCTGGTTGTGAGGCAGGCCAAAGGGTGCTGGCTGACAGACGAAAAGGGAAATAAATATCTGGACTGCCTGGCAGCTTATTCGGCTGCAAATCCTGGCCATCACCATCCTGCCATAACAGGTGCGATTATAGGGGCGCTGTCTAAAAATTATGCCTCGGTGATCTCCAATGTGGTATTTACTGATCCCCTGGCTGTTTTCCTTTCAAAACTGGCAAATTTTGTTCCACAACTCGGGCCGCAGTTTGGTGCAAATGGGAACAAGGTTTTGCCCAAAAATGGAGGGGTGGAATCCGTTGAAACAGCCATTAAGGCTATGCGGTATTTTGGGTATAAGCATAAAGGCATTGAGGATGGGAAACAGGAAATTATTGTTTTTGACGGCAACTTTCACGGAAGAACCCTTACGGTTGTATCCTTTTCATCCATTGAAAAATATAAAAAAGGGTTTGGCCCATTAACCTCTGGATTTATATCTGTTGAATATGGAAACCTGGAGGCAGTCAAAAAGGCTGTAAATAAAAACACCTGCGGCATCCTGGTGGAACCTATGCAGGGAGAAGGTGGCATGAAACTTCCTCCAAAAGGTTTTCTTAAGGGACTTAGAACAATTGCGGATGAGAATGACCTCCTTTTGGTATGTGATGAAATCCAGGTAGGCATGGGGCGGACTGGAAAACGGTTCTGTTTTGAACATGAAGGCATTGTTCCGGATGCCGTGATTTTAGGAAAAGCTCTTTCAGGCGGCCTGATTCCCCTATCCGCTTTTATAACCAATTCAAAAATAATGGATATGATTTTTACCAAAGGCTCGGAAGGTTCAACTTTCGGGGGGTATCCGCTGGCCTGTGTTGCCGGTACTGCTGCATTAGAGGTGTTTGAAAAGGAAAAGCTGGACGAGCAGGCAGAATGGAAAGGTAAGGTCCTTAAAGAAAAAATAGAGGCTGTTGCAGCAAAAAGTCTCCATGTAAAAGAAGTCCGGGGTCAGGGGCTCTTTATCGGGATTGAAATGAAAAACGGCAATGCCATGGAGTTTTGCCGCAAACTTCTAGAACAGGGTTTGATTGTCAATGACAGCCATGGCCACACCATCCGCATTTCTCCCCCCTTGATAATCAATGAGGAAGAGATGGACTTTCTGGTCAAAAAACTTGAAGCGGTGCTTGTGGATTAAAAAGAAATTACAGTTCGAGGATCTGCCCGTCATATGGTATCAGCAGCCTGTTTTCCCCAATGCCTTTTTTGCGGGCATAGTCTCTCAAGTCATTTCGGCTCACTGTCCCATGATCCAGAGCTTCCATGTGTGTTGCAATCACGGTTGCTGTGGGGGCCAGTCTGCAGACCTCAATGGTCTGTTTTTCATCCATGATAATGGGACCGCTGTCCATGATCTGTGCGCCGCATGAATGGGTCAGGATGGTATCCGGCTGATTTTTTTTAATGGTGTTTTTCACGTCATCACACAAAATGGTATCGCCGGTCCAGTAGAGAACGGGTTCATTTTCTGCTTTAAAAACAAACCCGGAAACTGTTCCCAGAAGATTCATCCATTTCTCATTGGTCGCATGCCAGCCCGGAGTTCGGGTAATATGAATGTTTTCCCAGAAAAGGTCCGTATCAACAGGTGTGACATTTGAAAAGCCTGTTTCAATAATGGAGGCATAATCACCTGTCTGGCATAAGATGGGTGTATCTTTGGGCAGCATCTGTTTTGCCCCCTCATCAAAATGATCGTCATGTAGATGGGATACAATCACCATATCAATATCTTTAATGACTTCTTCAGCTGGCATGGGAAGATTCACTGTAGGGTTTTTCTCAATCCCGGCAAAGGATTTAAAACCATGCTTTGGGCCCAAAACCGGATCAGTGAGAATAGTTTTGCCTGCATAAGATATTCTCATTGTGGCATTTCGTATCTGATGTATTTTCATATCTCCTCCTTTTTTCGCCAATCCGGTTAGTTCTTTGTCTTGAAGTGAACTTATTTCATACCAGATATGCAACAGCTTTTCCATATTTAGACTTGTAAATATGTCTTGACAACTTGACAAATTGAGTTTAAAGTTTCGGGCAGATAACTTATAAAAGATTAGAGGAAAAGAATGCTTAACCCTGAATCACCATTGCCGTTGTATCACCAGTTGGCTGAAATCCTGATGGATCAGATCCGAACAGGAAAATATACGCCTGGCGATGTCATGCCCTCAGAAACAGGGATGGCAAAACAATACGGGATTGGGAGGCCAACGGTCCGGCAGGCCATGGATGTCCTTGTCAGGAAGGGGTTGGTGGAACGTAAAAGAGGATCTGGAACGTTTGTAACAGAGCAGGATCAGCAGGTGGATCTGTTTTCCCTTGCCGGAACTTCCCAGGCATTCTTGACACAAGGAATCAAGACCAGCTCCATAACCATTGAAAAAGCATCGCTGAAAAACATTGCAGTTGATAAAACCAATCCATTTGATGGAGGGGCTGCCTATTTTTTATCCCGGCTGACCCTGGTTAAAAACAGTCCGGTGCTGCTGGAAAAATTTTATCTTCACCCTGAGATGTTCACCGGTCTTGAAAATCTGGACCTGGAAAATCGATCGCTTTCAAGGATTGTCTCTGATCATTATTATCTTAAACCTGACAGCGGGCGTCAGAGTTTTAAAATTTCACTGCTGAACAGCCAAGAGGCAGATTTATTAAAACTTGAACCCCAAAGCCCAATTCTTGAGGTTGAAAGGACATTGAATTTTCCAAAAGCCGAAGCAGCAATTTTTTCAAGGCTGTTCTGTAGAACAGATATGTTTGCTTTTTCCCAGACCATGAACCTTAAAAATAATATATATACCCAGGAGAAATCAATATGAAAAACAGGGGATATTATGGCGATTACGGCGGGGCATTTCTGCCTGAGATCCTTGTGGCCACATTTGATGAACTTGAGCATGAATATGAAAAAATTAAAAAGGATCCGGAGTTCTGGCAGGAATATGAAACCCTTATGTCCACCTATTCCTGCAGGGCAACGCCACTGACGTTTGCTGATAACCTGACCCGTGAGCTGGGAGGCGCAAAAATATATATCAAACGCGAAGATTTAAACCACACCGGTGCCCACAAGGCCAATAATGTTATGGGTCAGGGTCTTTTGGTCAAACGCATGGGTAAAAAACGCGTGATTGCAGAAACCGGTGCGGGCCAGCATGGTGTTGCAACTGCCACTATGGCAGCAAAATTTGGATTTGACTGTACCATCTACATGGGTGAAGTGGATGTAATCCGCCAGAGGCCGAATGTGTTCTGGATGGAGCAGATGGGGGCAACAGTTGTCCCGGTAAAAGACGGCACCCGGATTTTAAAGGATGCGATCAATGAGTCGTTTCGTGACTGGGTCACGAACATGGATACCACCCATTATGTACTTGGAACTGCATGCGGTCCCCATCCTTTTCCGGAGATGGTATCTTATTTCCAGTCTATTATCGGCAAAGAAGCCCGGCAGCAGATACTGGAGGCAGAAGGAAAACTTCCCAAACGGGTATATGCCTGCGTGGGCGGCGGGTCAAATGCCATGGGCCTGTTCTCAGGATTTTTTGATGATCCGGTGGAGCTGGTCGGGGTTGAGGCCGGCGGAAAAGGGCTGGATTCAGGTATGCATGCTTCCCGCTTGAAATCCAAAGATGCCAGCATCGGCATTGCACAGGGGTATAAAACTTATTTCCTGCAGGATGATGACGGTCAGATGAAAGAAACCCATTCCATCTCTGCAGGCCTGGATTATGTGGGGGTGTCTCCCATCCTTTCAACCATGCATGACCAGGGGAAAGCACGGTTTGAAAGTGCTACGGATACAGAGGTGGTAAATGCTCTGAAACTGACCATGCAGAAAGAAGGCATTATTCCGGCCCTTGAATCTTCCCATGCCTTTGCACAGGCTTTCAAGGAAGCGCCTTCACTTTCAAAAGAGGATGCCATTATCATCAACCAGTCCGGCAGGGGAGATAAAGATATTTTTACGGTGGCAGATGCAGTGGAAGATCCCAGATGGAAAGAATTTATTATTGAAAAGGCAAAAGAATATCATGCTTGAATCTTATATAAAACAGCGACGCAAGGAAAAAGAGATCCTGTTAATGACCCATATTGTCATGGGCTATCCTTCGTTTGAAGACTCCTATGAAATCGTCCGCCAGATGGTGAATGCCGGAGTGGACCTGATGGAATTGCAGATTCCTTTTTCAGAACCCATGGCGGACGGTCCTGTGATTTTGAAAGCCAACCAGAAAGCGTTGGAATATGGGTCAACCGTTCAAAAATGTCTGGACTTTGCTCAGAAAGTGGCTGCAGACTTTCCTATTCCCTTCTTGTTCATGAGTTATGCCAATATTCTGTATAAATACGGTATGGACCGTTTTGCTCAAAAGATGGCGGATATAGATTTGAAAGGAGCCATTGTTCCGGACCTTCCCCCGGAAGAAGGGGCTGAGTATATTCAGGCCATGGAGAAAAATAATTTATGTCCCATTTATATTTTTTCTCCTGAAACCTCGGATGAAAGACTTTCCTACCTGTCCACATTTGCAAAAGGGTTTGTTTACTGCCTGGCCAGAAAAGGGGTAACAGGTAAAGAAACCTCTTTCTCCGATGAGCTGGCAGCGTATCTTGCCAGGTGTAAAAATGCCACAGACCTGCCCCTGGCAGTTGGATTCGGGGTTAAGGAAAAGGCAGACGTTGATTATCTGAAAGGCAAGGTGGATATCGCTGTGATCGGGTCCCAAACCATTCGTCTCGTGGAAGAAAAAGGGGCAGAGGCAACAGGGGATTTTATCCGCAGTATTTTATAGATAGTGGCATGTTGGGTATATTAATCTTCTAACACGGAGTTTATCTTTTTTCTGGGTTTATAAAAAAGCTCAAAGGGTCGGCCTTTCTCGGTTAAAAGGCTTTGGTTTAATATGTCGCCGACAAAAAGCATGACCTCATCCATTGAGTAGGTGTCATCCATTGATATAAGATTAATAGCCAGCTCATTAATAGCAAGGTTAAAATAGGCCAGAAGATGAGGATCAACCGGTTTGATATTGCCCTTTTTAATACCCATCTTAATGTCTTTGACAAGAACTGCCAATATTTCACGGTATAAACGGGAGAGCCGCTTTTTAGCCCAGGGATCGCCAATAATAACACCGGATCTCAACTGGTTGAAAATTTCACCGATTTTCGGGTAGTGCTCATAAAAAATCTCGAACATAATAATCGCTCTTTTTTGTGGATTTTTTTCAGTCTTAAAAGCTGCCTCGGTTTCAGCATTAAAGTTGTTGACAACATATTCGATTGTTTCTATGAACAGCTCCCTTTTATCTTTAAAGTAACGGTAAAAAGTCGGGGGGGATATGCCAACGGCTTGAGCAACGTCCCGGATATTGGTCAGGTAATACCCCCGGTTCGAATAGAGTTTCATCGTGGCTTCCATGATTTCATTTTTCATTTTTTTTTGTTTTTCTGAAAGTTTCCCAGCGGCACTTTTCCTATTTTTTCTGTTATCGCTTTTAACAAGGGAATAACTCTCGCTTAGCTTGTATTTGATATGATCCAACGGCACTCTGGAAGTTTTGACGGTTTTCAGATAGTTAAGTTTTATTTTCTGGATAGCTTCCAGTCTTTTCACGTGCCTGTCATCATAATGAGCCATGGTATGCCCGCTTTTTTCAGGACGGTGAAGCAATCCGTTATTTACATAGTGGTGGATGGTTGAACGAGGAAACCCTGATACCTTTTCTAACTCTCCAATTTTCATTTTTTCCCTTTAAACGTTATTTGCTGACAAATGTTTGTAAGTATTAGGCCTGATCCGTCTATACCGGAACCAGGCAGGTAACTATAAAGTAATTATTATCAGGTAACATTATAATGTGAAAAAAATGTAAAGTAAATACAATACACGTTTGAAAGCAAATACAAATCTATGAAAATTAAACAATGTTCGCACTTATTTATTTTTTCTTTGATATCAGATAGTTATGTATTTTTTGGAGTTATTATGTTTTTTAATTTATGATTGACAAAGAAAAGATTCTTATTTAAGTTACATTTCTATCTGGAGCTGAGCGAGAAATTTTACACTACCTAACGATGCTATTGATGCAGTAATAATAAACCGTGTTTCGCAATTGAAAAATCAGGTATTTTATGCCTGAAGATGTTGATATTAAGCAATGAGGTTGTTTCATTGCTTAGCCTTGTACTTTTAACTGTGCTGATCAGGAGAATGTGCACATGGATATGAAACGAGATTATTACGAGGATGTCAGAATTTTTACTTCAGGTGCTGTTATTTTCTGGACTGGAATTCTATTTTTGCTTCTTGCCATCTTTCCCTTTGTTGCTAAAAATTACTATGTTTACGTAGTAAATTATATGGCCATCAATGTGATTGTGGTGGTAGGGCTCAATATTCTAGTCGGGTTTACCGGCCAGATTTCTATGGGACATGCCGGTTTTTTCGCCATCGGCGCCTACGGGACGATCGTCCTGATGACCCATGCGAGTTTTCCCTTTTTACTGGCTCTGCCCTGTGCCGGATTGATTGCCGCTTTTATTGGCTTCCTTCTTGGCCTGCCTGCCTTGCGCCTGGAAGGACCCTACCTGGCCATTGCAACATTGGGATTCGGTATTACTGCTACCCAGATTATAGGCAAAATTAAAATGTTCGGCGAGCGCCAGGGTCTGCATGCTCCGGAGCTGGCCATTGGCGGCTGGCACATTGAAACAGACAAAGATTTTTATTTTCTTTTGATTCCGATCACCATTGCCCTGGTTATTATCGCGCGTAATATTATTAAAACACGTGTAGGCCGGGCTTTTATTTCCATCCGCGATGCTGATATCGCAGCATCAACTGTCGGGGTCAACCTCACCTTTTATAAGACCCTGGCCTTTGCAGTCAGTGCATTTTATGCCGCTGTGGGCGGAGGCCTTTATGCCTTTGTGCTTCGCTTTATTGAGCCGGAGCTTTTCAGCATGTTCATGTCGGTCACCTTCCTGACCATGGTTGTTGTTGGCGGCTTGGGGTCCATTATGGGATCTGTGGCCGGCGCCTGCCTTCTCGGCTTTCTGGACATTCAGCTTAGAAATATTCTTGAAATTCCCTATTTCGGTGACTGGATCAGAATGTTGTCAGAATCGTATTTTACTCTCACTGGAGCCTCTAATATCCAGTTAATCATATTCGGACTCATATTAATTGTCATCATGCTGTTCGAGCCTTTGGGTATCTTCGGCATGTGGATACGGTCCAAAAAATATTGGTTGGCATGGCCGTTTTAAAATAGATCTACTGTTTTAAAATAAAATGATGGTGTAACAGAGAAATTCAAGAGGATTATAATGATCGAATTCTTACAGATGGTGCTTAGCGGTATTGCAGTGGGAAGTTCATACGCCCTGATGGGTCTTGGCATGGTGTTAATATACAAAGCATCAGAGGTGCCCAACTTTGTTCAGGGAGAAATGGCGCTCCTGCCGGTTTTTATAGCATTTATGATGCTGACTAGTTATAACATTCCTTACTACATCGCCTTTCCAGCCACCCTGATTTTTGCTTTTTTGCTGGGGTGTTTTCTAGAGTTCGGCATCCTGAGGCGTGCCAAGGAGCCCAATGTTCTCGGGTTGATTATTATTACCATTGGTATGGAAATGATGCTTCTGGGTTTTGTCTCGTGGAAATTCGGTGCAGACCAGCGTGCGATGCCCTTTCCGATCTCCAGCTATGACAGTATTATTATCGGTGATATTTTCATCAGTACCCTTGATATGCTCACCCTTGTGGTTGCTTTAGTCATTATGCTGAGCATGTTCCTGTTTTTCCGTTTTTCCAAAATGGGGGTTGCCATGAAAGCCACCCAGATGAATGAAAATGCTGCAGCCCTCATGGGAATCAAAACCAAACAGATCCGCATGGTCGCCTGGGGCATTTCATCTGCAGTCGGCAGCGTTGCCGGTTTGCTCATGGCGCCGATACTGGTTGAACCTTATATGATGTGGGACCCCATGCTCAAGGGGTTTTCCGGTGCGGTTGTCGGTGGTATGACCTCTCTGCCAGGAGCAGTTTTCGGTGCATACATTGTGGGCATAGTGGAACATCTTTTCGGCGGCTATGTTTCTCTTGAGTTTAAATCCGTCGTAGCATTTGTGATTATAGTTATCGTTCTTTGCATTAAGCCCAGCGGGCTTTTTGCCAGACATTACGTGAAAAAGGTATAACGGCTGTACTTAACTAAAGTTTTTGGTTCTTAGTCTTTTATTTTATAAGGAGGGGAAGCATGAAAAAGTATCTCGCGTACATTTTGACAGTTATGACCATCGTGGTTTTTGGACTGGCACTTAACGTATCAGCTGAGGAAGGTATTACTGACACTGAAATCCATGTCGGTCAGTGGGGACCCCAGACTGGGCCGGCTGCACCATGGGGAGCTGTTGCTCGGGGAACGGATGCCTATTTTAAAATGATTAATGCCGAAGGCGGCATCCACGGCCGAAAAATTATCCACCATTATTTTGACGATGCTTACAACCCGGCCAAAACCAAAGCTGGTGTAAAACAGCTTCAGGAAGATATTGGCATGTTTGCCTGGGTTTCTGGTGTTGGAACTGCTCCAGGACTGGCAGTAAAAGATTATCTCATGGATAAAAAAATTCTTTGGGTTGGCCCTTCTGCCGGATCCAGGCACTGGCTTGAACCACCTAACAAGTACCTGTTCAATACTTACCCGTTGTATCTTGGTGATGCAGAGCTTCTCACTAAATATGCGGTTGAGAAACAGGGTCTCAAAAAAGTTGCGGTTGTCTATCAAAATGATGACTACGGCAAACAGGGATTGGAAGGCTGCCAGCATGAATTGAAAAAACAAGGCCTGGAACTGGCTATCGGCCTGGCGGTAAATGTTGCTGATGTGGATATGAAACCACACATCATGAAACTGAAAAAATCAAAAGCCGAAGCCGTTCTTCTTTTTGTCGGCCCAGGTCATGTTGCCCGTCTCCAGGGAACAGGTAAAGCCATGAAGTTTGAACCCCAGTGGATGACCTCAACCACAAGCGGTGACCATCCCCTGATGATGTACATTACAAAAGGGCTTTATGCAGGAACGATATCTTCTGCATTTGGTTTGATGGATCCAAAGGTAGGAACAATACAAGATTTCAAGAACCCGACACTTCCTGCAATGGTAAAATTTTATAATGACGGCTACAAAAAATTTGCAGCCAAAGAAGAGCGCTGGGGCTCAACTTTTGCCGCCGGCATGGGATATGTAGAACCGCTTGTAGAAGCCTTGAAACGTTGTGGTCGTGATGTTACCCGGGAAAAAGTGGTTGCTGAGCTGGAAAAAATCCAGAATTTCAAAAGCTCCATGGGTAATGTCAGCTACAAACCGTTTGATGCAAATGATCCACTCTGCAGGATTGGACAGCAGGAAGTTTTTCTTCTTCGTGCGGAGCCTGACGGAACAAGTACTGTCTTAACCGACTGGTATAAAACTGAATACATTCCCTCGTCACACTAAGGGAAAAATTGATCCGACCGGAGGTTGGAAACAGGTTTTCAACCTCCATTCCCTTTTCATTAAGAGAGTTTTAGGAAAATCAGCAAATGGCATTTTTCGAAGTTAAAGATCTGTCTATACTTTTTGGCGGGCTAAAAGCCCTGGACGGTATATCATTTGAGGTGAAAAAAGGTGAGGTGTATTCCATTATCGGTCCCAACGGGGCAGGGAAAACCACTCTTTTTAACTGCATCAACGGAATTTACAAAGCCAGCAGCGGAGAAATTCTGTTTAAAGATAAAAAGGTTACCGGTAAAAAACCTCACCAGGTGGCCAAAGCAGGTATTGCCCGAACGTTTCAGAATATTGAACTGTTTGACAACCTGAGTACCATGGAAAACATCATGCTGGGGCGCCATCTTTACATGAAAACCGGCCTGTTCAGCGGCGGGTTTCTGTGGGGTAGAAACTCTTTTGCAGGGCGGGAGGAAGTGGCCCATAGGAAAAAGGTCGAGGAAATTATTGACCTCCTGGATCTGCAGTCCAGCCGGGAAAAACTGGTGGGCGGACTGCCTTACGGCATCCGGAAACAAGTGGAACTGGGTCGTGCGCTTGCTGTGGAACCGGAACTGCTGCTCCTGGATGAACCCTGCGCAGGCATGAATTCAGAAGAGAAACAGGACATGATTTTCTGGGTCAAAGATATCCAGGATGAGCTTGGGATTACCATCCTGCTCATCGAGCATGACATGAATATGGTCATGGACATTTCCGATAGAATCCTGGCGATCAATTTTGGCCAGCCCATAACTGAGGGTGATCCTGAAGCGGTTCGGAAACATCCGGAAGTTTTAAAAGCATACTTGGGAGAAGATGAAGGTGAGTGCACTGCTTGAGATAAAAAATATTGAGACCTATTACGATCTGATTTACGCCATCCGCGGGGCTTCCCTGAGTGTTGAAGAAGGGAGCATTACTGCCATCCTGGGTAACAATGGCGCTGGAAAATCAACGATTTTAAAAACGGTCATGGGCCTTATTGACGATCAGCCCGACAAAGGAACCATTTTGTTCAAGGGGGAACGCATTGACGGAATGGACACGGATAAGATTGTGCGCAAGGGGATAACGCTTGTGCCTGAGGGGCGTGAGGTGTTTGAAGAACTCACCATTCGTGAAAACCTTATGATGGGAGCGTATACCCGGAGTGACAAAAGACATATCGATGATGATTTTGACCGGGTATTCAGCTATTTTCCCATTCTGAAAGACCGGGTAAACCAGTGGGCAGGCACCCTGTCCGGGGGTGAACAGCAGATGTTGGCTATTGGGCGGGCCCTGATGAGCCGTCCCAAACTCCTGTTTCTGGATGAACCTTCCCTGGGCCTTTCTCCATTGCTGGTAAAGGAAATTTTTGAAATCATCCGGACCATCAATGACGAAGGCGTTACCATCCTGCTGGTGGAACAGAACGCAAAAATGGCCCTGGGAGTTTCCCAAACAGGCCTGATTCTGGAAAGCGGCCGCTTTGTAATGAAAGGCAACTCCTGTGACCTGCTGGAAGATAAAGATGTTCAGGAATTTTATCTGGGTGTCAAATCTGAGACCTCTGCCAAGGGATACCAGCGCTGGAAACGTAAAAAAGCCTGGAGATAGCAATCATATCCGAGACAACTCATTTATTTTAATAGGTTTAACACATGTCTGAAAACATCAATCATACTGTACCGAGCAAGTTTAAAGCTGCCGCCGCCCATTGGGGGGATCGTGTGGCCATGCGTAAAAAAGAACTGGGCCTATGGCATGACATTACCTGGAGGCAATACGACCGGGGTGTTACCCTGGTGGCTTACGGGCTGATGGCCCTGGGACTTAAGAAGGGTGACCACGCCGCTATTATTGGGGATAACTGCCCGGAGTGGGTTTTTTCAGATCTGGGTATCCAGTGCTGCGGCGCAGCAACAGCAGGGGTGTATGCAACCAATGCCTGGCAGCAGGTGGAGTATGTCATTACCCACTCGGATTCTAAAATATTTTTCGTGGAAAATGAAGAACAGCTGGATAAATGGCTTCATTTTCGAGATGAGACACCGTTGCTTGAGAAGATAATTGTCTGGGATACGGAAGGCCTCCGGGATTTCAGCGATCCCATGGTCATGACCTATGACCAGCTTCTTGAACTGGGAGAGGCGGAAGAAAAGAAAAATCCAGGGGCTTTGGATGAAAGAATTAAAGGTATTGATCCTGAAGACACCGCGGTTCTCATTTACACCTCCGGTACCACAGGGCCGCCAAAAGGTGCCATGCTGTCTCACAAAAACTGTGTCTGGACGGGAAATGCCATTACATCAAACAATCCTATGTATGATAATGACGAAATTATGTCGTTTCTGCCTCTGTGTCATATATTTGAACAGCTTTTTACCATTTTATCTCACTTTGATGTGGGCCATGTGGTTAACTTCATTGAAAGCATGGATACGATCACGGACAACATGGTCGAGATTTCACCTACCGTTGGTCATGCAGTACCGCGTATCTGGGAAAAATATTATTCCGTCATCATGATCAAAATGGCAGATGCCACCTGGTTTAAACGCCTGGCCTTTAACACAGCTTTTAAAATTGGGCAGAAAAGAGCCGACCTGACCATGAATTTTGAACCGGTACCCCCCCTGCTTGAACTGCAGTACAAACTGGCGCACTTTCTTGTTTTTCGTAAACTTAAAAAAAGACTGGGATTTGAGCGCATGCGCGTTGCCTACTCTGGTGCTGCACCCATCGCTCCTGAAATTCTTCAGTTTTTTCACTCCATTGGCATGGATATGATGGAAGGCTATGGGCAGACAGAAGGAACCGGTGTGACCACTACTGCAGTTTCAGGGGAAGTTAAATTCGGTACCGTAGGCACGCCACTGGAAGGTGTTGAAATCAAAATAGCAGATGACGGTGAAATCCTGGTGAGATCCCCGGGAGTTTTTAAAGGCTATTTTAAAAATCCTGAATCAACGGCAAAAACAGTTGTGGACGGTTGGCTGCTTTCTGGAGATGTGGGAGAAATTGATGCCGACGGTTATTTGAAAATCACGGATCGCAAAAAAGACATTATCGTGACTGCCGGTGGAAAAAACATTACGCCGCAGTATATTGAAAATAAGCTTAAATCAAGTCTTTACATCAATGATGCAGTGGTCATCGGGGACAAGCGTAAATTTTTGAGTTCTCTGATCATCATTGATGAAGATACCGTGGTGAAGTTTGCACAGGACAACAAGGTTCAGTTTTCTACCTACAGGGATCTCACTGCACATGAAGAGATCAATGAACTTATCAACAACGAGATCAAGACAATAAACGAAACCCTGTCTCAAGTTGAGAAGATCAAGAAATTTACGATTCTGCCTAAAAAGCTTTACGAAGAAGATGGGGAAGTAACTCCCACTATGAAGGTAAAAAGGGCATCCATACACAAAGCCTTTGGGGATTTGATTGAGGCGATGTATTAATTGGGAATCTATATTTAATCAGGCCTGTGAAAGATAAAACATTGAAAACTATGAGGTAAAAACTGTAAAGTAATACTATAAAGCAAAATAGTTCTAAAAATCTTTTTTTAGTGTGCCTCAAAGGTTTGAATAGTTCTTATAAATTTAACCAGGTTCGAGTTGCATATAATACACAACAATAACAGCATATTATATATTTTCTTATGATATGCTGTTGTTGTTTTTATGATTGACAAAAAAAACTATCTTTTTTATTCTGAATTTTAATTTAGCTTAATTTATAAAAAACGTTATCCTATATAACGTTTAATCTGGGAGCTATTGTCTCTAACATTTAGAGTCATACGATTTAACCAAAAGGAGAGTCTCATGTTGAATACTGATCTTTGTAAAATGCTTGGAATCAAATACCCGATTATACAGGCCGGGATGGGTCCGTTCAGTAACAATAAGTTGTGTATCGCAACAGCCAATGCAGGCGTTCTTGGCTTGTTATCCACCAGTGGAATTATGAACAAGGAAACATCACCGAAAATCTATAATCATTTTGCAGAAACAGGCGGAGCTTCTCCTGATGACGAACCAGAGGTTATTCTCCGTAAGATTTTCAACCAGACTTTTGAAGGAACCAAGGAAACCGGCGGTATCTTTGGTATTAATGTAATGGTTTCAGCTGAGATTAGAGATTATTCCGAAATGATCATCAATACAGCTATTAAAGTAAGAGAAGAAAATCCGGAAATGAGGGAACGGTTCAAGGTTATTTTTACTTCTGCAGGTGATCCCATGCCATGGGGTGAAAAAATAAAAGGAGCCGGATTTAAATGGCTGCATGTTGTTCCATCTGTGAAAGGCGCCGAAAGATGTCAGAAAGCCGGTGTTGATCTGATTGTAGCATCAGGCCATGAAGGTGGTTTTCATACCTCCTGGGAGCCGGTTCACAGCATGATCCTTTTGCCTGCCGTGGCTGAAGCAATGAAAAAACACGGTATTCCAGTTGTCGGAGCAGGTGGGTTTTGTGATGGCAAAACTCTGGCTGCAGCTTTGGCTCTAGGTGCTGCAGGTATTCAGATGGGAACCCGTTTTCTTGCCACCAAAGAGAGTGATTTTGCAGACCTGTGGAAACAGGGCATTGTAGAGGCGGGCGACAGAGGAACCCTTGTCGCCAGAGGGTTTGTCGGCCCGGCAAGATGGATAAAAACTCCGATCAGCTTAGAACATCAGAAAAATACTCTGACAAAAGCACCGGGTGTTTTCCTGGGAGCTCCTGATAACGGCTTAAGCCAGGGCGCCATGGAATTGATTGAGTTTGAGAATAATGGCATTAATGCCACTTTTGAAGGGGATAAAGACAATGCCCTTTATGCTGGCGGCGAATGTGCCCAGCGAATCAACGACATGCCGACTGCCAGGGAATTGGTTGAAGGAATAGTTGAAGATGCAACGGATATTATAGAAGGCTTTCCACAGCGGTATGTTTAGCCACAACAGTAAATTTAGATTGGCAGAATGTGTTTGATCTTCATCTAAAGGAGCATGCCATGAACGAAGTTGACCAAAAAAAAGAATTTGATCGTCATAAGGAGTTTAGCGGTACACAGCCTGTCCGAAAAGAGTTTGAGCTGAATATTGATGCCCTGCAGGCATACATGGAGGAGAATGTAGAAGGGTTTGCCGGAACCATTCAATTAGATCAGTTCAAAGGAGGCCAGTCAAATCCGACATATAAAATAACGGCTGGTGGTAAGCAGTACGTACTGCGCAAAAAGCCAGGCGGCAAGCTGTTAAAATCCGCTCATGCGGTAGACAGAGAATACCGGGTTACCACAGCTTTATCAAAAACGGATGTGCCTGTGGCAAAAACATATTCATTGTGTACAGACGAATCTGTTCTTGGCAGTTGGTTTTATATCATGGAATATGTTGAAGGCAGAATATACTGGACAATTCCAAGCACTCCGCTTGAAGAAAGAAAAGATCTTTTTTTTGCAATGAATGATGCCATTGCCAGCCTTCATAAGGTTGATTATAAAGCAATGGGGCTTGAAGATTACGGTAAACCTGGAAATTATTGTTCCCGGCAGGTTTCGCGCTGGACAAAGCAGTACAGAAATTCTGTTGATGAGAAATATGATGCCATGGAAAAATTGATAGAATGGCTGGAAGAAAATATGCCTGAACAGGATAATGTCTCAATCATACATGGTGATTATCGTATCGATAACCTGATTTTTCATCCAACTGAATCCAGGGTCATTGCCATTCTGGATTGGGAGCTGTCCACACTTGGTGATCCCCTGGCTGATTTTGCCTATCACTGTATGCAGTGGTCTGTTCCGTCAAAAGGTTTTGGAGGCGTTGCAGGGCTGGCCGGACAGGATCTGGGTGCTCTTAATGTCCCTTCTGAAAAAGAATATATACAGCATTATTTTGATAAAACCGGAGAGGCTTCAATTGATAACTGGAATTATTATATGGCATTTTCATTTTTCAAAATGGCAGGGATTACATTTGGCATTAAAGGTCGTGTAAGGGATGGAACAGCCTTAAGCAAAGAAGCAAAATTCATGGCTTCCCTGGCAGAACCGGCAGCCGATCTTGGATTGGAACAGATCAAAGAATTTTAACAGGTTTAACGATATTTTTAATAAAAGAAAAAGCCTGATGTATATTTTGAGGTTGAATAAAGTTATAAAATTAGTTTATTGTCAGGCGTATTAATTTCTTTTTGGGTTGTAATATTTTTGAGCTGTAATAATTGATGGAGAATATGATGATTGATACTTTATTTTCAATGAACGGGAAAATTTGTGTGATCACCGGTGGATCACGTGGTTTAGGGTTTTATATGGCACAAGGCTTTCTTGAGGCTGGTGCTGCTAAGGTTTATATAACTGCACGAAAAGCAGCAGCCTGCCTTGAAGCGGCCGAGGAGTTGTCAAAGTTTGGTGAGTGCATTGCGCTTCCAGGGGATATCAGCTCAATGGAAGATATCCAGAAACTGGCTGCTGATCTGGCACAAAAAGAAGAGCGAATCGATGTCCTGGTCAATAATGCCGGGGCCGGCTGGGGAGCTCCTTTGGAAGATTTTCCTGAAAAGGGCTGGGATAAGATAATGGACTTGAATGTAAAAGCTCCGTTTTTCCTTACCCAGGCACTGCTGCCCATGCTTAAGAAAGGTAAATCACAGGATAATACAGCCAGTATTATCAATATTGGTTCGGTTGCAGGAATTGTTGGTGAAAGCATGTCTACCTACAGTTATGGACCAAGCAAAGCCGCTATCCACCAGCTTACCCGTAACCTGGCAAACGATCTTGCAGACAGCCATATTCGGGTGAATGCCATTGCACCAGGCCGCTTTTTTTCAAAAATGACGGAATATGTAAGCACGAATAAAGACTTGTACGAGGCCGAATGTGAGTCCATTCCACTGCACCGCTGGGGTAAAGATGAAGATATTGCCGGTGTTGCCATCATGCTTGCCGGAAAAGCAGGCGCTTTTATAACCGGTCAGATCATCCCTGTGGATGGGGGGACGACCCTAGTCAGTTAGGAGCTGGTCAGTTAGAATAAGTTAGCTATAAACTGGCCAGCTGGGAGCACCAGTTTTAGAAAATATTGTTTATTTAGATTTTTTTATTATTCGGGCTTATCAACATGATAAGCCCGAATTGGTTTATGGAATCCCTTTAGAGAGATCAGGCCCTTTTCTGTACAGGGAATTTCATCTTTAACGAGCGCCCAGGTTGAGTGACTGATCAGAATCTTTCCTGGTTTGCAGGTCTGTTCAAGCCGGGCTGCAATATTGACCTGCATTCCCATGGCCGTGTACTCTTTTCTTTCTGATGAACCATACCCGCCAACCGTTGCCATGCCGGTATTGATTCCACATCTGATCTTCAAATCTTCATCTATGCCTTTATCAAACCATTTGTTATTGAGATCATTCATCTTCAACTGCATCTCACTGGCCATTTTTACACACCGTATAGCATGATCTTTATCATTGGTTTTATGGGGTGCTCCGAAAAGAACAAACAAACCATCGCCAATTAACTGGATAAGAGTGCCTTGATATTCATTTATGATGCAGTTCATTTGGGAAAGGTATTCATTCAGCAAGCCAGCCATATCTTCAGGCTCCATTGAGTCGGTAATTTGTGTAAAATCTTTGATATCGGAAAAAAACAGGGTCACCTTTTCCCTGGAATGCTTCCAGATCAGATTTATCTTCCAATCATAGATGGAATCCTTTAACTGAGGTGACAGGTATTTTGAAAGGAGTTTTGCTGAACGGTAATTCTCTCTGGCATATCTCTGGACATTGACGGATTCAATCCATACCATCGGAATGCTTGCAATAAAAAACGGCACCACGATTATCACGATAATGGGCGATGGGTGATAGGTAAAGATGGAGAGCAGATTATAAAAAATAAAGATTAAGCCGGAAAATATCGATTGGATGACATTAAGGCGTACTGTCACAGAAGCCATGAATATGATCAGAAGCCAGATAAAAATAAAGATGAATTTCCCATCTGCATCTTCCAGTGGCAGTTGGTATCCCATTGAATTGACAATGCTCTGGAAATCGTAAAATTTGACAACATAATACAGGCTGCCTTCAATGATAAACAAAGTAAGTGTGGCGATTGTCTGATAGTAAGGCTTTGCATATTTAGAAAAGAATGCAGCCAGGATAAGAAGCAGAAGTGGTGTGACAATCAATAGCCTGAAAATTAATGCATCTGATCTTGCAGAAGGATCAATCTGCATATCAAAAAGGGAATATCCAGACCAGACAATGAGAATAACAATCACCCCTATTCTACCTGAGTTTAATGCGGCATGGTTGAATTCCTCCATAAAGCCACGTTCAGTTTCAGCATTTTTGAATCTGGGGTACCAGTTTTTGCCTGTAATTTTATATCGATTGCCTGCATCCATTTTTTCAGCCACCCTTTGGCTTGTCTATTGTATTCATCTGCACAAAAAATCAATGATTATCCCGGCAGTGAGTTCCGGGTATTCTTCATGCGGGATATGGCCGCATCCTGCAATCTTTTTTGTTATGCAATCTGGAAGCTCAAAAGATAATCGTTCCAGGTTTTCTTTTGAAACGACCCTCTCCTTTTGGCCATAGATCAGTAAAGCTTCAACATGAGTCTCTTTGATCATATCAACCAGTGACTCTGTTTCTTTGGGAATGATATTCTGGGCAGTCCGAATCAGTGCCATCCTTTTCGGCGGGTTCAGGGTTGTCTTGTACCTGCTGATCCGCTCTTGTGTTAACGCCTTTTTATTGTACATTGCTTTCCACAAAGCTGTTTTAACCAGGAGTTGAGGAGGGATAACTTTTAAAGCAAAATTGCCGATAAATGGAATACTTGGAATCGCAATAAAAAAAGGCAAAACCTGAGGATAGGCAGCCGGTGCGATCAGTATCAGTTTTTTAATTCGTAGTCCATTTTGGTTTTCCATCATTTTATGAAAAAGCATCAATGCAACTCCACCGCCATAGGAATGGCCTGCGAGGGTGATGTCTTTCAGGTTTTTACCGATGATAAAATTCATTAATGCGTCTGCCTGGGCCTCAATAGTATACGGCCAGTCAAGCGGGGTGGGGGAATCACCACATCCGATCAGATCTACCATATGGAGGGTTGCATGTTCAGAAAGCAGGGGACAGACGTCATACCAGCTTTTGTGATTTATTCCAAATCCATGAATTAGAACAACCTGGTGTTTGCCCGAGCCTTGAGTCTTACAAAACGGTATAAGAGTATCCGATCCTGCCTCCTGTTTGTTTGCTTTGGGATTTATGGTTTTATTCATCATTGTTTTACAAACGTTCCCCCTGCAATTTTTTCTATCGGAATACAGTCAACAACCTTTTCGCTGTCAGCTAAAAATCTATACCGGACAAGCAGTTTTTTTTCTTTCCTCAGGTCCAATGGAATGGAAAGGGATTGGATTTTTGAATTTAAAGGGCCTTTCATCTGCCTGAACGGTTCAGATGGAGAAGATAAACCCCTTATATTAAACAAACCGCAATTGCCTTGTTCATCTGTCTTTGCATCCATTAAAAAGAGCCTTTGATATTCATATATTCCCGTGGCAACATCATATTCCGGGTGAGCAATGGTTGTGTTCCTGTTATACCCAATAATTAATTTCCCCTGGCCCACAATTAAAAAGTTCATTTTTACCTTTGAGTCATCATTTGCAGAATCAGTGGCAATTAGAAACAGTCCGTGGAGATCGTAGCGGATATTTAAATCAAGCAGCGTTTTTTCATCCAGTGCTATGGCTTTACCTTTGTTTTTCTGAATAGCAGGAAGCGTAAAAAGTGTTAAAACATCAATGGATTCTTTTTGTGCCGTATCCAGTAGAGTGTCCAGGTCCTGAGGGGTTGAAGAATACAGGTTGGCGATATCAATTTCTTTAGCAAGGATGGGTTTATAGTCTTTGAACCATTTGTTTGTTTCTGGCTCCGGAATTTTTGTGAGCCTGCCGAGCAAAATATCCAATTGCTCAAAAAAGGTCCGGCTATTATCGGGCGGACCAGATAGTGCTATTTGAGGAAGGCAGGTTGAACACACAAAAAAAGCCAATACGAGCCATACTATTTTTTCTCTTTCAAAATTTAAAATATTTGGTTCAGATTTCATTCCATGCTTTTTGGCTTTTAATGATTTTTTTTGTGACCATTTTCCATGTATCGGTTTTGAGAAAAGAGTCTTTGTATTTTAAGACCATCTGGGTAAACATTTTGTAGGGAACCGTAAAAGACAGCTCATCTGTTTTGAAAAATTTTCTGGCAGAAGGGTCCCACCCGCCGACAACAGCACGCTGCTGGCCTTTTTTAAGATAATGCAGGGGCCAGACAGCAAGGCTTCCGCAGGCAGCACTCCAGGGGGATGCCACCACTTCCGGGTCATTGGTTACAAAAGTCGCCAGTTGGTGAAGACCATTGAGAGATTCCGGGCGGGTAAAAAAGGAGACCAGGACAGGCGTTTCATTTTCACTAAACTGGCTGATTGGTTTAAATACACAGTATTTTTTTGCTGCTGGAACCGGATCAACGTATTCGAAGATTTTTCTTAAATTGTCAGGAGAATCACAATAGTGTTCTCCTTCCATCTGGCCGGGAATACCCGAGGAGACATAGTGGATAATAGTTTCGGTCTGAGGTTTGTTGAATCCAAGCCAAAAGGCACCACCAGGGCATCCAAACTGGGTGTCGCAAAAATAGGCGGCCATCTTCTTTTTTCTGGCCAGCCAGATTTTGCCGATCACGCAGGAAAACTGGCCAAAAACACCTGGCCAGTCGATTTCACCTTTTTTTTCTTTTTCACGGGTTGGAAGTTCTGCCGGGTCCGGAGAAAACCCTTTTTCAGGCTCAGTGTCTGTAAAGAACATTCCCATGGGCTCTTCGATATTGCCCAGGACTTCTAAAAAAGCGGGAACAGCCGATTTGATTTCCAGGTCCATGATATCTCCTTTCTACATGAGGGGGGATGGATAATGTAATACCTTCAATCGTAATAGGATAAAAAAATCAGGTTTGTCAAGAAATCATAAATGGGGTTTTGGGGAACCCGGTGTTTCTGTTTTCCAGAATTTTTGGCCTGATCTGCTGTTAAGTCAAACAGATCAGGCACGATAAACAGTTTAATACTTCATTCCCGGGAGGTTCAGCGAGGCAGTGTTCCCACCACATACAGCCAGGGCTTGGCCAGTGATATAACTGGCTTCATCACTTGCCAGAAATAAGATTGCGTTAGCGATTTCTTCGGGCCGACCATATCGTCTGAGTTCACAACGGGTTCCCAGCTTGTCTCCTTTTCCTTTAGATCTGGCATAATCAAACACCGGCTGGGTCATGCCGGTTTCTATCAGGCCGGGGCACACCGCATTGACCCGGACATTAAACTCGCCAAGATCACAGGCCAGGGTTTTGGTGTAGTTGATCAGGGCACCTTTGCTGGCACTGTAAGCATTTCCCCCTGCACCGGATCGGATGCCGGCAACAGATGCTGTGTTTACAATGGCTCCGTTTTTGCTCTCAATCAGATGAGGGGTGGCATATTTTGCAGCATATACCGGGCCCAATACATTTACGGCATACACCTGCTGCCAGTTTTCACCATCCTGTTCTTCCGGGCCTGCAAGAAGCCCTGTGATTCCAGCATTATTGCACAGGATATCCAAACGTCCGTATTCATCCACAGCAAGATCCACCAAAGCCTTAACTTCTTCTTCAACAGCGACATTTGTTATTTTTGAAACCGCCTGTCCGCCTTCAGCCTTTACAAGCTCCAGGGTTTCATTTAAAGCCTCCTCAGCCATATCCGCCAGCACCAGTTTAGCGCCTTCTTTTGCAAAAAGAATAGCAGATGCACGCCCTATTCCACTAGCACTTCCGGTGATGATGGCAACTTTATTTTCCAGTCTCTGGGATCTGTTTTGATTCATTTTTTTCTCCTTGTTTAGATGTGTATGAGCACAGCTCATCCTTGAGGGCAGCGGGTCACACTATTTATTTAGCAAAAAACAATTCAGGGTTTTTGCGTTTTGAACAGTTTTTATTGAGCCATTTTGATTTTTCATAGATCGGGCCGTTTTTTAGAATCCTGGCTTCCTGGGGGCAGGCTCTGATACAGGCACAGCAAAAAATGCACTTTTCATCTATAGTGGAATAATTTTCTGCTTCATTTATGGCTTCTTTTGGGCAGGCAGATACACATAGCCCGCAGTCATCGCAAGCTTCTGTGACATCTATAAATGAAAAGGCGCCGGCAGCCATGCCATCCTTAAATGGAAAGTTGCCAGGGACCTCAACAGGCTCCATTTTATCCTGTGCTTCATTTTTTTCAAGTAAAGCGGCCACTTGTTTTCCAAATGAATATGCGGTTTCAAGGTCCTTTGAATCAGGTCTGTTTGGGGCGACAGGGTAGGCTTTATTTGAAAAAGAGTGCTCTCCTATAAATGCACTGGCTGCCAAAGGGGAAAAACCACATTCAACAGCAATGTTTTTTAACTCCAAAAGTGCATCCTCAAATTCTCTGTTTCCATACAGAACAGTGAGAATTGCAGGATTGCCGGATGCGTGAATCCGTTTAAAATAATCTGCGGCATCCTTTTGAATACGCCCGGCATAAACAGGCGCGCCAATCAGGACGGGGCCGTCAGGTAAATCACTAATTGGATTTTTTCGGTTTTCGGGTTTGGTAATGTCGATAACGGTGGAAATTTTCTTTCCAATGCCCGCTGCAATTTTTTCCATTACAGTCCGTGTTGTATTTGTTGGGCTGAAATATATAAGTGTGAGTTCTTTTGTTTTCATTTTTACCCCATTTTAAAGTTTTGTTGGTCTTTGAAAATTTGAGTGGTTACAGAAAACACTAAAATATAAACAAGGTCAATAATAATTATCCATCTTCTTTATATGTGATTGAGCTGCATTGACATTCATTGGTTTACGGTTTACGTAAATATGAATTAACAGCACTCAAACAATGTTTTCAATAAAATTTAGATGGAGGTATCGATATGTTTACTCATTTATTGAATGAGCGTCAAAAACAGATCCGAAATGAAGCCCGGGACTTTGTAAAATCCATTCCCAGGAAAATGATTCTGGATATGGACGCTGAAAAAATTCAGTTTCCCAAAGAATTTTTACAGGAAGCCGGAAAACGCAACCTAATGGGCTGCCGGTATCCTGAAAAATGGGGAGGGCGAGGCATGGACTGGGTATCCACTTGTACGGTCATGCAGGAGATTGGTGTGCTTGGATACATATTTTCCTGCACATTTGGTGTGGGGGCAGAACTGGTTTGTGATGCCATCATTCTTCATGGAACAGATGCCCAGAAAGAAAAATATGTGAAACCGCTTCTCAAAGGGGAAATTTTTGCAGCAGAATGTCTGACCGAGCCCAGGGGAGGGTCTGATTTTTTCGGCACGACAACCATTGCTCAAGATATGGGGGATCATTTTGTACTCAATGGGCAGAAACGGTTTATTGTTGGGGGAGAGGGGGCCGATTATTTTCTGGTGTATGCCCGAACAGATCCGGATGCAAAATCGCATGAGGCTATATCATGCTTTATCGTGGACAGGTCTGAAGGGGTGAAAAGTGAATACGTTTACGGCCTGATGGGATGCCGGGGCGGCGGTGCTGCAAGGATGGTTTTTAAGGATGTAAAAGTCCCAAAAGAAAACCTTTTGGGTACGCTGAATCAAGGAGTTAAAATTTTTAATACCATGATGATTCCCGAACGCTTGGGAACGGCTGCCATGACGATCGGGGCTGCTGTGCCTGCGATTGATGTGGCCACAGGCTATACATCCAAAAGAAAAGCATTTGGGCAGCCGGTGGCGGCTTTCCAGGGCGTTTCCTTCCAGGTGGCTGAAGCAGTAACGCTTCTGGATGCTTCCCGGGCCATGATCTATACAACCGCATGTGCAGTGGATGAAAAGGTGGATGAAAAGCAGGTTCGGCGGCTGGTGTCTGAATCTAAAAAATTTGTTACAGAATCCTGCCAGAAGGCTGTTCATAACGCCATGCAGGTCATGGGCGGTATCGGGTACACGGATATCTATCCGGTTGAGCGGATTTTCAGGGATCTTCGATTGGCCTCCATCTGGACAGGGACCAATGAGATCATGTCCATGATTATTGCCGGAGAATGGTACAAAGAGTATTGGCTCAGGAAAAAGGCCGGGACCATCCGGGATATGGAATGTGATGCCAAGGAGGCCCAGGCAGCAGATGAAAAGATTTTTGAGTAAAGTTAAAGTCGGTTCAGTGAGCAGTCAAATACAGAAAAGGATTAATAAAAATCAAAACATTTGGTATAAGAAAACTTTGATGGAAAAAACAAAGCCTTTTAAAATATTAAAGGAGTCATGGATCTGATGAATCATAACCAGATGAAAAACGGTGTGAAATTTTTTATAGCAGCACTGATAATGGTGTTTTTGGCAGGATGCAGCAGTGCCTATTATTCAGCCATGGAAAAAATCGGCAAAGAAAAGCGCCATATCCTGGTTGACAATGTTGAGGATGTTCAGGAAAGCCAGACCAAAGCCCAGGAAGAGTTCAAAGATGCCCTGACCAGGATCAAAGAGTTGTATAATTTTGACGGCGGCGAGCTTGAAACCTTTTACGATAAACTCAAAGACAGCTATGAAGACTGCGATTCCAGAGCAAAACAAATTGAAAGCAGGATTGGCGATGTCAAAAAAGTGGCCAAAGACCTGTTTACAGAATGGGAAGCTGAAATCACCATGATCAAGGATGCCAAGCTTAAAAACAGTTCGAAAACATCACTCAGGGATGCAAAGGCTAAATATCAGAAACTGGAAACCGTTATGTCTAAATCCACCAAAAGGATGTATCCGGTTTTAAGCAAACTCAATGATTATGTTCTGTACCTGAAACATAATTTGAATGCCAAAGCAGTTGGTTCTCTTGGCGGAGAAGTGGTATCCATAGAAAACGATGTGGCAAAGTTGATCACGGATATGAATGTATCCATAAAAGAAGCTGAAAGTTTTATTAAGAATTTCTAAAATTACGCGGAGAGCAGAGCATGAAAGTGGATGGAAAAGATATGAGACCTATCTGGTTTGACACCGGATCTGAAACAGTACAGGTGATTGACCAGCGGTTTTTGCCTCATCAACTGATTATAGAAGATTTAAATACGGTGGATGATACCATTTACGCCATTAAGGAAATGTTTGTCAGGGGCGCACCGCTTATCGGTGCTACCGGTGCTTTGGGGGTGTACATCTCTTTAGTCCAGAAGGATAACAAGGGCGCAGATAATGCCTATCTTGTTTCCGAGTGCAAGCGCCTTAAAGATGCCAGGCCTACCGCGATGAATCTGTTCTGGGGTGTGGACCGGGTGCTTGAGGCGGCGCTTAAACATGATGGGTACGAGGCCCGGGTCAAAGCAGCCATTGATGAAGCCCTGGAAGTAGTGGAAGAAGAGGCGGTTAACTGCCGGAAAATTGGTGAGTACGGCATGCCCATTATCGAAGAGATCAGCAAAAAGAAGAACGGGCAGCCCGTGAATATTCTGACCCACTGCAATGCCGGGTGGCTGGCCTGTATCGAATATGGAACGGCTACTGCTCCTGTTTATACTGCGTTCGACAAAGGCATTGATGTCCATGTCTGGGTGGATGAAACGCGGCCCTTGAACCAGGGCTCTCGCCTGACAGCATGGGAGCTGGGCAAACACGGGGTAAAGCATACCGTTATTACGGATAATGCAGGCGGCCATATCATGCAGCACGGCATGGTGGATTTGGTCATTGTGGGAACGGACAGGACCACCCGTGCAGGGGATGTGGCCAATAAAATAGGGACGTATTTAAAAGCCCTGGCTGCAAAAGACAATGATATTCCTTTTTATGTGGCACTGCCTTCCTCTACATTTGACTGGAGCATCACGGACGGGATTGCGGATATCCCGATAGAAGAGCGGGACCCGGATGAAATAAAATATGTTCAAGGGCTTTGCGACGGAAAGGTTCAAAGTGTCCTGGTGCCGCCTGAAACCAGCGCTGCTGCCAACCACGCATTTGATGTAACCCCGGCCCGTCTGGTCACAGGTTTTATAACGGAAAGAGGGGTTTGTCGGGCAACAGAAGAAGATATCATGTCTTTGTTTCCCGATAAAAAAATTAAATAAACGCTAAAGGTAATGTATTGTCTATGCTGACGGATCTAGAAAAAAAAATAATTTCAATGCTGCAGACCGATATCCCGGTGGTAAAACGCCCTTTTCTTGAAATGGCCGAGAAAATCGGTATTACAGAAGATGAATTTTTAAAGGTGCTTAATGACCTTAACGACCGGGGCATGATCCGGAGGTTCGGGGCCACGCTCAAACACCAGAAATCAGGGTTCAAAGCCAATGCAATGGTGGCCTGGAAGGTGGATGAAGACCAGGTGGAAGAAACCGGAAATATCATGGCAACCTTTCAGGAAATTACCCATTGCTATCGAAGAAACCCTGCACCTGGTTGGAAATATAATCTATACACAATGGTTCATGCTGCAACGGAAGATGAGTGTTATGCCATTGTTGAAAAGATCTCAAAAGCTGTCGGGCAGAATGAGTATGAGCTCCTGTTCAGCAGAAAAGAGTTGAAAAAAACATCCATGAAGTATTTTGAAGACTGATACTCCCCATATCCTGTGCATCAATCCCTGGATTCATGATTTTGCCGCGTTTGATTTCTGGGCAAAACCCCTGGGTCTTTTAACCATTGCCGCCATTTTAAGGGGTCAGGGTCTGAAGGTAAATTATATTGACTGCCAGGACCGCTTTCATCCAAACGAGACAGGGGATATTAAAATCCAGTGGGATGGGCGGGGGCCTTTTAGAAAAACACCAATTGATCTTCCCCAGGGCCTTGAAGACTGCGGTAAGAATTTTTTTCGCTACGGCATCAAGCCACAATGGTTTGATGAGGATTTAAAAAAGATTCAAAAGCCGGATCTGATTTTTGTCACGTCCCAGATGACTTATTGGGCATCCGGTGTACAGGAAACCATAGACCGGGTGAAAAAAATCTATCCGGATGTCCCCCTAGTTTTAGGCGGAATCTATGCCAGCCTGTGCTTTGAGCATGCAAAAAAAAATACCCAAGCAAACCTTGTGGTCAAAGGGGCAGCAGAAAATCAGCTCAAAAAGATACTAAAAGATTTTACCGGGTTTGAACTGGATGAAAAAAATTTGAATAAAAATCTGGATGCCTTGCCATATCCTGCACTGGACCTGGCAGGAAAACTTACCTATGCCCCAATTCTGACCTCAAGAGGGTGCCCTTTTTCCTGCGAATACTGCGCGTCATCCTATCTTGAGCCGTCACTTCGCAGGCGTTCAGCTGAAAATGTGTTTAATGAAATCATTCATTGGCATGAAACTCAGGGAGTAAAAAATTTTGCGTTTTATGATGATGCCCTGCTGGTGAATGCTGAAAAATATGCATTTCCCCTGCTGGAAAAAATCATCAATTCCGGACTGGATCTGTTTTTTCATACACCCAATGCCCTCCATGTCAGAGAGATTTCAAAACAGGCTGCGAAACTCATGTTCAGGTCAGGATTTAAAACCATCCGCCTTGGGCTTGAAACCACTGATTTTTCATCTGCACGCAGCTTAGATAATAAAGTAGCTGGAGATGAATTTATTCGTGCTATATGCCATTTAAAAGATGCTGGTTTTGAAACCGGCCAGATCGGGGCGTATTTATTATGCGGTTTGCCTGATCAGGATCTGGATGAAGTTGAACACTCCATGAAATTTGTCAAACAAACCGGTGTAACCCCTGTCCTGGCTTATTACACCCCGATCCCCCATACAAAAATGTGGGATCAAGCCGTCCGGAAATCAAGGTATAATCTCCTGGAACACCCTGTTTTTACGAATAATACCCTGTTTCCATGCGTTTGTTCCCAGGAAGGTCTTGCCCGTATTTCTCAATTGAAAAATCTATAAATTTACGTTATAAGTTTCTTGCTTTGTTAGGATTATGTTAGAGAGCTGTTAGGTTCTTGTTAGAACTAAAATAAATTACAGTGCTAAAATAAAAGGAAATGGTTTGGATATAACAGGTATAATCATGCAAACCCTTGGCGGTCTTGGGCTTTTCATCCTGGGTATGAAAATGATGACAGAAGGGCTTCAGGCAACTGCAGGGCAGAAAATCAGGCGGATTCTGGAAGCGATTTCCTCAAACCGTGTGGTAGGGTGTGCGACCGGTGCAGGTGTTACTGCCATGGTTCAGTCTTCCTCTGCCACCACTGTAATGCTGATCGGTTTTGTGGGCGCAGGCATTATGAGTCTTGAACAGGCGGTGGGTGTGGTTTTAGGTGCCAATGTAGGTACCACCATTACCGGCCAGATGATTGCCTTTAAATTGACCAATCTTGCCCTGCCTGCAATTGCCATTGGCGTGCCCATGAAATTTTTTTCTAAGAAACGCCGTTACAGGCATATAGGGGATATTATTCTTGGGTTCGGACTTTTGTTTTATGGTATGACTGTAATGAAACACGGCCTTTCTCCCATAAAGACCGATCCCCAGTTTATTGCCTTTTTTACAAAATTTACCACAGACAGCATCGGCGGTATATTATTGTGTATCTCCATGGGAACGATTTTGACCATTATGGTCCAGTCTTCTTCTGCCACTGTAGGGCTGACAATGACCCTGGCTTCTCAGGGGCTGCTGAGCTTTCCTACTGCAATGGCACTGGTCCTGGGAGAAAATATCGGCACAACCATTACAGCAGAGATTGCCACGCTGGGTTCCAAGAGTATCAGTGCACACCAGACAGCCAGGGCGCACACCCTGTTTAATGTAATTGGCGTATCCATTATGGTGATATTTTTTAAGCCTTTTGTGGGGTTTGTTGAATTTGTTACGATGTCCATGGGCGCTTCCCCTGTAGATCAGGTTGTAAATGGAGAGATGGTTAATATCTCAAGGTATATTGCCAACGGACATACGCTTTTTAATGTTGTAAATGCCATGATTTTTCTTGCGGTCCTGCCGAAATTGATTCAGGTTGCGATTTTGCTTTCTCCTAAAAAAAAGGAGTCCACATCAAGATACAAACTGCCCCAGTTTGACATGAGCTTTATTGATTCACCCATTGGTGCGATTGCCAATGTTAAAGGTGAAATTATAAGGGCTGCAAAATTTGCCCATGAGAACCTCAAAAAAACATCGACCTGTATCAAAAACCGGGATGATGATATCTTTGGTGAGAGGGAGGCGATTGAAGAGCATTTGGATGACCTGCAAAAAGTGATCATCAAATATTTAACCACTATCTACCAGGGCGATGTGAATGAGCCCCAGGCCAAGGAAATTTCTGAGTTGATGCGGATTACAAATAATATCGAGCGTCTTGGGGATTCCATGGAAAATGTCTCAAAAATACTAGAGCGGATATACGACAATAATTTTGTGTTCAGTGAAAAAGCCCAAAAGGATCTTGTAGAAATTTCTGATAAGGTAGATGAATTTTTTAATCTTGTTATCGAGCAGTTCCAGGGAAAAACAAAAGAGTTTTATCAAAAGGCACTTGCATTAGAAGATTTAATTGACCAGATGCGTGAAAATATGAGATATCAACATATTGAGAGACTTAGAGCAGGAGAGTGCTCTGTTGATGTTGGTGTCTTTTTTATTGCCCTTGTCTCAAATTATGAAAAAATGGGCGATTATTGTTTTAACATCGCCACAGGCGTAGATAGAATTATGTAAGATGATTGTATTTGACCTTGAATGCATAAACAACCATACGTTTGAGGGCTGGTTTGAGGATAAGGAAGATCTGGAAAACCAGCTCGATCAGGGCGCTTTAAGCTGCCCTGTCTGTGATACCACCTCTGTGACCAGGAAAGTCCATGCCATTGCCATCAAAAAATCTTCAAATGCAACCTCTCCAAAAGCGTTGCAGGCCGGCCAGGAAGCCATGATGGAGCTAACGGAAAAGGTCGCTGAATATGTTGAAAAGAATTATGAGGATGTCGGTACGGATTTTAGCAAGCAGGCATTAAAAATGCATTACGGTGCTGAAGATTATAAAAATATCCGGGGCACGACTACCAAAGAAGAAGATAAGGTTCTTGCCAAAGAAGGCGTCCCTGTTTTTAAAGTTCCTGTTACAAAAAAATCCAATGATGACCTGAATTAATCTGCAAGAATTTTAACATTCACCTTCCGGTTTCTGGGGCCGTCAAATTCGCAGAAAAAGATGCCCTGCCAGGTGCCAAGCACCAATGATCCGTTTTCCAGGGGTACAATTTCTGAAGGCCCAAACAGGCTGACCTTTATGTGAGCTGCTGAATTGCCTTCCATGTGTTTAAAATGATCATCCCACGGAATTACCTTGTTGATGGTGTTTAAAATGTCCACTTCAACAGACGGATCTGCATTTTCGTTTATAGTAATGGCACCGGTTGTATGCATGGAATAGACATGGACAAGGCCGTTTTTTATCCCGGATTCCTTCACGGCATTTCGCACCTGGGAGGTGATATCAATCATCTGGGTTCTTGCATTTGTTTTTACATTGATTTTCATGCGACTCCCTCCTTGGATTTAATAAAGCAGAGTTTTATTAAAAAAACCGGGTGCAAAATATAATTCAGCACCCGGTTTTTAATCTATCGATCTTGTTTTAGAAGCTCAAGGCTTATTTTAAGAGCTCAAGGGCACTTTTAACAATGTTTTCAGGTGAAAATCCGTATTCTTTAAGAACGGTTCCACCCGGGGCAGATGCACCGAATTTATTGATACCGATGATTTTGCCTTCACTGCCCACGTATTTTTCCCACCCCATGGTTATGCCGGCTTCAACAGCCAGACGTTTTGTCACGCCGGCGGGAAGGATTCTTTCTCTGTAAGGTGCGGGCGCTTTTTCAAACAATTCCCAGGACGGCATGGACACAACTGCAGCCTTGATATTGTGGTCTTTTTTCAGGGTTTGTGCAGCTTCCACACAGATATGAACTTCAGAACCTGTTGCAATGAGCAGCATGTCCGGGTCTATTTCATTTTTTACAGTGTATGCACCGTAATCAAATTCACCATCCCTTTGGGATGTGTCCAGAGTAGGCAGTTTCTGGCGGCTCAGAATCAGGGCTGTAGGACTGTCCATGGTGGTCAATGCCTGTTTCCATGCCATGGCTGTTTCATTGGCATCGGCAGGCCGTACAACGTTCAGGCCGGGAATAGCTCTCAGGGAGGCCAGGTGTTCAACCGGCTGATGGGTTGGGCCGTCTTCTCCAACCGCAACAGAGTCATGTGTAAATACATAAATAAGGGGCAGGCCCATCAATGTAGCAACACGGATGGCAGGCCGGACATAATCTGCAAATACCAGGAAAGTACCGCCATAAGGCCGGATGCCGGAGTGAAGATACATGCCGGACATGATTGCTCCCATGGCATGCTCGCGAACGCCAAAACGGATGTTACGGCCGTCCCAGGCATCCTTTTGAAATTCGGTAGAGTTGTTCAGGTAGGTTTTGTTCGATGGTGCCAGGTCAGCAGATCCCCCCATCAGGGTCGGCAGGTTGTCGGCAATGGCATTGAGCACCATACCGGATGCTGCACGGGTGGCAACCGGGTCTTCATCTGTTTTAAACGTTGGGATTTCTTTATCCCAGCCCTCAGTTAAAAATCCGCTGATGGCATCGACAAACTGGGTTGTTTTTTCCGGGTACTGGGTTTTATAGTCATCAAAGATGTCCTGCCAGGTTTGTTCAAAACCCTCACCGTAGGTTAAGGCTTTACCGCAGTTTTGAAGTACATCATCGGGGACATAAAAATCTTTGTCTTCCGGAACGCCGTAGAATTTTTTAACCAGTTTAATTTCATCTGCACCAAGGGGTGAACCGTGGGCACCGGAAGAGTCCTGTTTGTTAGGGCTTCCATAGGCAATATGGGTTTTAATCTGTACCAGGGTGGGCCGTGCAACAGCATCTTTTCCCGCCTGGATGGCTTTCTGGATTTTTACCAGATCATTGCCATCTTCCACGGTAACCACATGCCAGTTCTGGCTTTCAAATTTTGCCCGTACATCTTCTGTAAACGCGATGTCAGTTTTGCCTTCAATGGTGATGGAGTTATCATCATACAGGCAGATCAGTTTTCCAAGGCCCAGATGACCGGCCAGGGAGATAGTTTCCAGGGCAACACCTTCCATGAGATCTCCATCGCCGCACATCACGTAAGTGTGATGGTTAATAAGCTCTTTATCTTTTGTATTGAACCTGGCCGCAAGATGGCGTTCGGCAATGGCCATACCCACTGCATTGGCAATGCCTTGTCCCAGTGGTCCGGTGGTGGTTTCAACTCCCGGTGTGTCACCGTATTCAGGATGGCCCGGAGTTCTGGAACCCCATTGCCTGAAGTTTTTAAGATCATCGATTTCCAGCCCGTAGCCAAACAGGTACAGCAGACTGTATAACAGAGAGGAGCAGTGCCCTCCGGAAAGTACAAACCGGTCCCGGTCAATCCATGCCGGATTTTTGGGATTGTGTTTCAGGAACCGTTTAAACAGGACATATGCTGTGGGGGCAAGCCCCATTGGAGCGCCTGGATGTCCGGAGTTTGCTTTCTGGACCGCATCAATGCAAAGGGTTCGAATGGTGTTTACGCAAAGTTGATCAAGGTTGGTTTCGGCTTCAGCCATTGTTCATATCTCCTGTGTGATTCAATTTATATTGCCATATTCTTTAAGTTATGTTGGTGTTTTCTATAGTTGCTTTAATATTACAGGGCTCTCATATGCTCCGGCTTGAGTGCCAGGTTCCCTTTAAGAGCCTCTGAAATCATTTCAAGGGTTTTTTCTTTGTCCTGAGGCATTTTAGCCCGTATGGGAAGGTAGTTGGATGCATGGTTGGCATGAAAAAGGCCATTGCTGAGGTTGGTCGCAGCAATCATTAACCCGAGTTCTTCCAGCATCCCATCAGGGCCAATCAGCTCAAACCTGCCGGCTTCATAATCTTCATGCAGTTCGGTTCCCGGAACCAGCATCAGGCTTAATGCCCCCACATAATCCGGGTCCATTGCGGACAATACCCGTCCGGTTTCCTCCGCGTGAATTCTGGATCTCTCAGGTCCTGCCAGCCCGACAAGAACGGTTACGGATAATTTGATGCCAGAGGCTTTTACCCGTCTTCCCATGGTGACCATTTTTTCAGAATTTGCACCTTTTCGGACCTGCTTTAGAACCGCATCATCTCCGGACTCAAGGCCCATATAAGCGATTTTAACGTCTAAATCGCGAAGTTCTTTCAGCTGCTCATCTGTTTTCATGCTGATGCCCTTAGTATTGGCATACAGTCCCACGCGTTCTATCCAGGGAAGCCGTTCTTTGATCCGTTCAAGTATTTTTACCAGCCTTTTCTGGGGAACAATAAGGGCATCCCCGTCGCAGATAAAAAGACGGTTCTGCCGTCTGCAGTATTGCCTTGCAAACTCTATATCTTCAAAGATAACGTCATCTTTTTTAATATTAAATCGTTTTTGTCGGAATGTTCCACAAAACGTACATTTATTATGAGAGCAGCCCAGTGTAACCTGTAGTAATATACTGTCGGCCTCGCTTGGAGGCCTTATAATCATACCTTCATAGTGCATTGTGTAATCTTTCTTAAAAATTCAAAACCTTTTAATAACAGGTATTGNNCATAAAATTCAATATGTTGTTTTGGTCAAATCCCTCTACCCGTCCTGTTTGGGGGGCAGATGTTCAAAGATGTTTTTAAACAGCAAGATACGGGTGGCTATATTTGTTATTCCGGTTTATCTTAATGCAAATATAAAAAGCAAGGATAAACCCAAAATATAAATGAGGTTAACATACAAAAGAAATGGAAAAAAAATATATAAACCTGGTGATGGGGCCAAAAGAGTGGGGATTGATTATACTGTTGTCCATTTTATGGGGGGCATCCTTTTTCTTTGTAGAAATTGCGGTAAAAACCATGACACCTTTAACCATTGTGCTCTGCCGGGTGGGGTGGGCAGCCATTGCCCTACACGGCTTTATTTTTTTTACCAAACGGTCCCTGCCAAAAGATCCGGGCATCTGGGGCGGATTGTTCATCCTTGGCGCATTGAACAATGTCATCCCTTTTTCTCTTATAACCTGGGGGCAGAATTATATTGACTCCAGTCTGGCATCCATTTTAAATGCAACCACCCCGGTTTTTACGGTTGTACTGGCTCATTTTTTAACAAAAGAGGAGCGATTGACAAAAAAACGTCTGGTTGGTGTCACTCTCGGGTGGATTGGGGTGGCAGTTCTGATCGGGGTTGAAGCTCTGGCAGGTGTAGGGACAAAAGTGGCCGGCCAGGGAGCGGTTCTCTGTGCAGCACTTATGTATGCCTTTGCAGCCATTTTCGGCAGGCGGTTTAAAGATCTGGACCCGGTAGTAGTGGCCGCAGGCATGCTCACCTGCTCTGCCATTATCCTTTTGCCCCTTGCATTTGTTTTAGAATCCCCTCTCGGGCTGAATCCCCAGGCATCGACATGGGCCGCTCTCCTGGCCCTTTCTTTTTTATCTACCTCTCTGGCATATATCATTTATTTTTACGTTCTGGCAAAAGCAGGCGCCACAAATATTTTGCTGGTGACCTTCCTGATTCCCGTCAGTGCTATCTTTTTAGGAGTGATAATCCTGAACGAGTCTCCTGGCTGGAACTTTTTTGTCGGTATGGCCCTCATTTTTGCCGGTCTGATTTTTATTGACGGCCGCCTTATAACATCAAAGAAAAAATAAGCGGCCTTTAAAGCCTGTTTTCACGACTTGACAATTTTATTTTTGCAACAATTATTAATAAAAAAATAATTAACAATAATTTGAAACAGGAGTGAAAATGGGTACCAAAAAAACTCGTAAATTTAAAACAGAGGTGCAGCAGCTTTTGCACCTGATCATCAATTCTTTATATTCCAACAAAGAGATCTTCGTTCGTGAGCTGATTTCAAATGCATCTGATGCCATTGATAAGGCACGCTTTAAAGAACAGACAGAGCCGGATTTATTTGCCGATGACAATGATTTCCATATCCGCCTTACGCTTGATCCTGAAGAAAAAACATTTCAGATTTCAGATAACGGTATCGGCATGACCTTTGATGAGGTTAATGACAATATCGGAACCATTGCCCAGTCCGGAACAGCAGCTTTCATGAAAGCACTGGAAAATTCTAAAAAAGAAAACACCCTGTCTCCGGAACTTATCGGGCAGTTTGGTGTTGGTTTTTATTCAGCTTTTATTGTTGCTGACAAGGTCCGCCTGGACACAAAGGCACCGGGAGAAGAACAGGGTGTGCGCTGGGAATCTGATGGAAAAGGCTCTTACACGGTTCAGGAAGTTGAAAAAGAGGGTCGCGGCACAACCATTACCCTTTATCTGAAAGAGCTTGAAGAAGGGGATCAGGATTTTACTGAACAATACACCATCCAGAATATTGTTAAAAAGCATTCAGATTTTGTTACCTATCCTGTGATCATGAATGTTGAAAAAAATGAACCCATCCCTGAAAATGAGATCATCAAAGATTCTGAAGGCAAACCCATTGGAGATACTTTCAGGAAGGTTCACAAAGATGAAACCCTCAATTCCCGTAAAGCCATCTGGTCCAAAGCTAAAGATGATGTGACTAAAGAAGAGCACGAGGAGTTCTATAAACATATCAGCCACAACTGGGATAATCCCTTTGAGGTTATTCATAAAAAATTCGAAGGGGTAACAGAATACGATGTGCTGATGTATCTTCCTTCCAAGGCGCCAATGGATCTGTTTCGTCCGGAGAGAAAACACGGTATGCAGCTTTACTGCAAACGCGTGTTCATCATGGATGACTGCAAAGAGCTGCTCCCCGAATATCTGGGATTTGTTCAGGGGGTTGTTGATGCACCGGATCTCAACCTCAATGTCAGCCGTGAAATTCTCCAGGAAGACCGCCTGGTAAGAAATATTCGTAAAAACCTGGTTAAGCAGATTTTTTCCGTCCTGGAAGGCATGGAAAAGGAGAAATACGAAGAATTTTATGTGGAGTTTGGCCAGGCTCTTAAAGCAGGTATCCCAACCGACTTTGAAAACAAAGAACGTTTGGCATCTCTTTTGAGATATAAAACCACCAAGTCTGATGACAAATACGTGACCCTGGATGAATACATTGAAAACATGCCGGAAGATCAAAAAGAGATTTACTTTCTCACCGGTGAAAACCTGACGTCTCTGATGAACTCTCCTTTGCTTGAATCCCTGAAAGCAAAGGATTATGAGGTTCTTTTGATGGTGGACCCCATTGATGAGTGGGTGACCCAGTCGCTTCCCGAATATAAGGAAAAGAAACTTAAGAGTGCTGAAAAAGGTGATCTTGACCTTGATAAAGTGGATGATGAAAAGAAAAATGAATACTCTGCTCTTCTCTCTTTCCTTAAAGGTAAACTGGAGGAAAAGGTTAAGGATGTGGTGGTTTCCAACCGTCTTAAAGATTCTGTTTCCTGCCTGTCCGGCGATGACTTCGGAATGAGTGCCTACATGGAAAAAATTCTGAAAGCCTCGGGCCAGAGTACCCCGGATCAAAAACGGGTTATGGAAGTGAATGTAAACCATCCGGTCATGGACAAGCTGAAAGGGATTTTTGAGTCTGACACCACCAACCCGGTACTCAAAGATTACAGTGATCTTCTGTATGATATTGCAGTCATCAGCGAAGGCGGCAAACTGGATAATCCGGCAAGATTTTCTAAACAGCTGGGAGATCTGATGGCAAACTCTATATGATAGTTTTCCTTGAAACCCTCGGATGTTCAAGGAACCAGGTTGACAGTGAGATCATGCTGGGAAAGCTTGTGGCTGCAGGTCACAGCTTAACGGATGATCCTTTAAAAGCCCAGGCGATCATTGTCAATACCTGCGGATTTATTTCGACAGCCTCAGATGAGGCTGTCGATACTATTTTGGAGATGGCCCAATATAAAAAAACCGGAACTTGTGAGAGACTGATTGCCACAGGGTGCCTTGCCCAGCGATATAAAGATGACCCGGCCCTGGTTTCTACACTGCCGGAAGTGGATGCATTTTTAGGCACAGCTGCCTGTGAGCAAATCGTTGATGCCGTTGAAAACAAAACCCTTGAACCCCTTACCCTTTTTCCGGACCCAAACCAGCGCGGATTTCAAAATCCAAATGAAAAAAGAGCCTTGAGCGGGGAGCCTTTTGCCTATATCAAGGTGTCTGAAGGGTGCAACAGGAAATGTACATACTGCATCATCCCGAACCTTCGGGGAACCCAGCGTTCCCGTCCGGTTAAAGATATCTGCACAGAAGCCAGAGACCTGGTTTCTTCAGGTGTAAAAGAGATTATCCTTACAGCGGAAAACAGTACAGATTACGGCCTGGAGATGAATCCTGAAGCGGATACAGACGGATTTGAAAAAGTGCTTTTAAAACTTTCTCAAACCCTTGAAAAGAAAAATATCTGGATACGGTATCTGTATACCCACCCCAAAACATTAAGTAAAAAAATTATTCAGGCCACGGCAGAATGTAAAAACATCTGCTCGTATTATGACGTGCCTATTCAGCATGCGGCATCAGGGGTGCTCAAAAAAATGGGCAGACCCTATACCACCGAGGATCTGGAAACCCTCTTTGATACCATCCGGAAACTTGACCCGGAAGCTGCTTTGCGAACGACCATTATTGTAGGCTTTCCTGGTGAGACAGGTGACGATTTTGATTGCCTGGTGCAGTTTATTCAAAAAATTCGTTTTGATCACCTGGGTGTATTTACCTATTCAGATTCAGAAGATCTGCCCTCTCATCATTTAAAGGATCATGTTCCGGATGACATTGCTGAAAAAAGGCATGATACCCTCATGGCTGTCCAGGCAAAAATCTCAGAAGAGCTCAATGAAAAGCACGTGGGAAAGACGTATGAGGTGCTGGTTGAAGAAAATCCTGAGCCTGGTGTCTATATTGGCAGGACCCGGTTTCAGGCCCCTGAGGTTGACGGGGTTACATTTATTTATTCGGACGGGCTTGAAATCGGTACCTTTGTTGAGGTAAAAGTGACGGATGCATATGAATACGATATTGCCGGGGAGAAGGCATGACAATAAGCCTTAAACAAAAAATTATTGAACAGGTGACACCTGATCTCGAAAAGGTTGAGCAAGCCCTTGAAAAAAACCTGAAGCCCAACCTTGAGCTGGTCAAAGAGATTGCCTCCCACCTGCTTTTCAGCGGGGGGAAACGTCTGCGTCCGCTTTTGATGATTCACAGCGCCCGGCTCTGCGGATACAATAACGGGTTTGAGATTGAGTTCTCCACAATTTTTGAATATCTCCACGCCGCAACCCTCCTGCATGATGATGTGGTAGATGAAGCAGATATGAGAAGGGGCAAAAAAGCTGCCCATACCAAATGGTCTGCCCCGAAAGTCGTGCTGACCGGTGATTTTTTATTGGCCCGTGCCCTTGATATTGCTGCCCGGACTAAAGAACCGGGTATCATTAGTGTGATTGCAAAAATTACCCAGGATATGTCCCAGGGAGAGATTGACCAGCTTTCAAAAAAAGGCAAACTGGATCTGACAAAAGAAGAATATCTTGATGTGATTGAAAAAAAGACCGCTGTTTTAATCCAGGGTGCATGCCGCAGTGGGGCCATCCTGGCTAGTGCTCAAAAAGAAAAAGAAGATGCATTGGAACAGTACGGATACCATCTCGGTCTGGCATTCCAGATGGCAGACGACCTTCTGGATTATACGGCCAGCGCCAAAGAGCTGGGCAAAAAGCCGGGTGCGGACATGCGTGAGGGCAAACTGACTCTTCCGCTTATCCACAGCCTTGCCAATGCCTCTGTAGAAGATAAAATATGGATGAAAAAAGCCATATTAAATCCTGAATTTGATCCGGACGAATTTGAAAAACTTAAAGAAAAATTATATACCTACCAGGGAATTGAATATACTGAAAACAGTGCTGAAGATCACGTGAAACAGGCCAAAGACTGCTTGAAAATTTTTAATGATGGAGATTCCAAAGATCTTTTGAATCTGATTGCAGATTATTCCATAGCCAGAAAAGTGTAGGGATCAGTAAGTGTAAAAAAAAAGGTGTAAAACATGGTAAAAAAAATGATTGCTGCCGGTCTGATGGGTTTGTTTATTCTGATGGGATTTTTATTTACGCCTGTATCTGCTGCAGACCAGCCAAAGGTGCTGATCGGGGTGACCACTGCCAAACGGATGATCGTGAACCACAATATCCAGCAGGCCAAGCAAAAAGCCGTATCTGACGCACTGGACATTGCGATTCAAAATGCCTGTGCTAAGCTCGTTTCCAGCCAGGTGTTTGCAACCAATCTTGATTTTTTTTATGATAAGGTCTTATCTCACACAGCAGATTATATCATCACCTACAGGGTGCTTGGGGGAATCGAAAGCAAAGGTTTTTTTCTGGTAGGGGTCGAGTCCAAAGTTGATCTTAAATTGCTTGAAAAAACCATGAGCAATGCCAGAATCATTAATGCAGATAAAGATAAACCCGTGCTTCTTTTCTTCATTGCTGAAAAAATGCCTGTTGATCTTCTGCCAAAGTACTGGTGGGGTAAAAATCCCATCCCCTACGAATCACTGGCTGAAAATGTGATCATAAGCAAGATGGTCGGGAACCGGTACGTGATTATTGGAAATGGTCAGCAGAGACCTGACCCATCCTTTTATGATATCAAGTTTGACTCTATATATGATGTTTCTGCTGCCAAGGATCTTGGCCGTAAACTGAAAGCAGATATGATTGTATTTGGTAAGGCAGACTCATCAGAGGCCATTAACCGGATCGGTGAGGAAAAGACCTTTCATGCACAGATTAACCTGGAAGCCTACGATATTGAGACTGGTGAAAAGGCCTTGATTTCCCAGGTACAGGCAGTGGCCAAAAGTGATATGGATCAGGAAGGAAACATTCAGGCCATTCTCAAAGCAGCAGAGCTTTCTTTTGAGGACCTGAATGTAAAGATTGAGGCTTACTGGCAGCAGAACCTGAGAAAAGAGCACTCTTTTGATGTCAGTCTGGAAGGGGATAAGTTTTTAAAACGATATATCGCAATCAAAAAGAGATTCAGGCAGATGCCGGGCATTGAGAATATGCAGCCAAAGGAGGTTGGATCAAACAATGCAGTCATGGAAGTGTTTTATAAAGGCAGCCCTTCCCAGTTTGCCAATACCATTGCACTCAAAACCTTTGACTCTTTTGGCCTGGAAATCCTGGAGATCACAGATACGATGGTAATCATCCGTTTTATAGAAAAAGAAACCGCACCCCCAAAAACGGATAACAATGCCAATGGTATACAGGTGGACCCGCTTGAATAGGGCACGTTTTTCTTGACACAAACCAGGGGGTTTGATAAGACACCATAACAATTCAGGCGCGTAACTCAGTTGGTAGAGTGCTACCTCGACACGGTAGAAGTCAGCAGTTCAAGTCTGCTCGTGCCTACCATAAAAAATAAAGGTTTCGGAAGTCAATTCTGAAACCTTTTTT
>JAWSVI010000021.1:72668-163522 GCA_033851995.1 Desulfobacteraceae bacterium
CCCTGGATTATATTGCAGCCCAGTTTTAAAAGCTGATCACGTTGCTCTTTTGTCTCCACCCCTTCCGCAACAATATCCAAATTGTATTCTTTTGAAAACCTTATTAAAAGCTCAAGCATTATACCTATCTTGTCATTGGTCCCAAGCTGGTCAACAAAGGATTTATCGATTTTAAGCTCATCAATATCCATGATGGTAAGATAGTTTAATGATGAATATCCGCTTCCAAAATCATCAAGAGAAATTTTCAGGTTTATCTTTTTAAGTGATCTGATCAATTCGTTGATGTTTTTTATCCCTTCAATCATAATGTCTTCAGTGATTTCCAGAATGATTTTTTGTGGTTCTACTCCATACTCGCTGATTGCATTTTTTATAAACTGGACAAAGCCTTCTGAAGTTAAATGTACCGGTGAAATGTTAATAGATAAAAAGATCTCATCATGATATTTTTTGCATAATTTTTCATACTGGAATAGAGCTTCTTTTACTACAAATTCACCAAATGCAATCGATAAATTTGTTTTTTCCAGGAGCGGGATAAAAACATTAGGGGGAATATATCCTAATAAATGACTGTTCCACCGTGCCAGGGCTTCAACTCCAACAATTTTTTCTGAGGTTGCATCAACTTTTGTCTGGAAATTAAGCCTGATTTCTCCTGAAGAAATCGCCTTTTCCAATTGGTCTTTAATTTCTTCTTCATAGCGGGTTGCATCATGAAGTTTCTTGTTGTAGGGAACAGCTTTGATAATATCATGGGTTTTGGCATACGTCAGGGCCAGCATTGCTTTCTGATAGCAGTCCAATGCAGAATCACATTCTTTTGGATAGTGAACATAACCGATGTAAAATTCGATTTTTTTGATCATGTTTTTTACATGAAATTTTGTTCGGAACTGATTTATCAGATCATTTAAACGCAGTTCAATCTCTGATCTGCAATCCAGCCAGAGCGCAAATTCATTGCCGGCAACTCGACCGGAAAACTCTGAATTATCTATAAAATTACTGAAAATATTTGCAGTCTCTGTAAGAACTGAATTGCCTGTTTCATCCCCGTATACCGAATTTATTATACTCAAGTTTTTGAGGCTGAAAAAAACAAGGTGACCTTCACGGCGGTTTTCAATTTTTTTAGATAGTTTTTCCCTGAATAAAAACTGGTTGGGCAACCCTGTCAGCTGGTCAAAGTAGGCAAGTTGATAGGTCTGCTCAACACTGTCCTCAAGATCTTCGATATTTTCAAGAAGATATTTTTTAATTGCATAAACAATCGTATGCAGCATAACAAGGCATAATACATAGGTTAAAATCTGGATAAGCCATTTGGTGCTCCCGATATGAATCATGTTGTTTTCAGGCTGCGTTGCAGCCCAGGCCCACAATCCCATGAAAAGAAAAACAGATACCATCGAAAATATAAAGGATATGCGTTTGGGTAAAAACAGTACACCAACTATATTGCTGATTAAAAACAAAGTTATTACAGCGCTTGTAAAGCCCCCATCCATGAACGACAGTACTGCCGTAACAACAGGAATCGTAATGGTGATTGTCATCTTAGTCACGATTGTCAGTTTTTTACGCAAAAAGAACATTAGCAGAAAAATGAAGCCGATAGAGCCGTTTAAAAATAGAAAAGATACAGGAATCGAGCTGAAATAGATTGAAATCGAAGATATAAGGGCAACAGCTGCGGCGATTGGCAGTACCATGTCAAAGCTTGATTCAATTCGTTCCAGGATCATCCTGTTGTAGTTTTTTCGAATCATATTTTCCCCTAAACTCTTTTCAGAACAACCAGGGTGATGTCATCAGCCGGTGGTTGATTGCCCATAAATGATTCAAGGGATTTAAAAAGGGCAGCCATAATCTTTTTTGAACTTTCATTTTTATGGCTGCGGATAATCTGTTTTACCTTTTCTTTTCCAAACATCTTGCCCTGCTCATTGCACGACTCCCATATGCCATCTGTTCCAATGAAAATGATTTGCCCCTTACGGACACATTTCATACTGTTTTTTTCATAGGTAAACAGTTCATCAACCCCTAAAGGGATTCCTCTGCCTTTCAACTCCTTGAAGTTGTCATGTGTCGGGTCATACAGCATGGCAGGATCATGTCCGGCTCTTATCCAGTCGATGGTTTCATGTGTGTGATTATATGCCAGTAAAAACAAGGTCATGAATCGGCCGGAGTCTTCTACATCTTTACAGAACTGTTTATTCACATCATCCGCGATTTTATCCAAAGGTCCGGAAAGTGCAATTCTCTGTCTCAAAAAAGCCCTTGCTGAGGTCATCAAAAGTGCGGAAGGAAGGCCATGCCCGGATACATCCCCCAGGGCAATAATTTTCTCAAATTGATTATTCCCCACTGAATCTATGAAATCAAAATAATCTCCTCCAGTCTGGTCGCAATACAGGCTTTTCCCCGCAATATCCAAACCATCAATTCGCGGCATCCTACGGGGAAGAAGGCTTTGCTGGATCTGTTTGGCAATGGCCAGGGAGCGCAAAAGCTCGTAACGCTCTTTAAGGCCTTTTGTCATCTGGTTGAAGTGCTGGGATAAAATTCCCAGTTCATTGTTGTCAATCACTTTTGCCCGGGCGGAAAAATCGCCTTTTCCAACTTTCTGCATTTGGTTTTTCAAATTAAGGATCGGCTCAACAATGCTTCGGGACATGAATATGGACAATAAAATAACCAGGGAAATTTCCACTGTCAGCAGGAAGATGATCAGGAATGAAAGGCTTTTCAGTACTATTTTGGGGTCTTGGGTGAGCATCATCTGAGCCTTGCTGTATGAGACAATCGCCATGTCCGCTAACGGGAATACGCTGACCATTAAAAAGATAATCAAAATTCGTGACCAGAGGTTTATGCGGAAAATTCCCTCTGCCTGGATAAATTCTCCTTCAGGGAAAAATTTTTCCCATACAGGTCTGCACATGAGTTCCGTGAGAAAAAAAACAATGGCACTGGTTACCAGGCCGGAGATGAAGATACCAAAGACAATCCAGAAAAAAAATTTAAGCTCTTCTGTCGCTATAAAAATAGAAAATGCCTGGTGAGAAAAACAAAAGGGAACACTAATCGAAGCAATGCACCAGTTAAGGAGGCTTATGGCCGCAGCACTCATGGGCAGATGAAGAAGCCTCTTTTTTGCTTCTTGATCCAATATTTCAGGTATAGGCGCTTTTTCTATTTTTAATTGTATAAACGATATGATTTTTTCTGTCCATTTTTTGGAAAGAAAGGCAGCTAAAAAAAACAGGCCGATTGAAATACCTGCAGCTATACTATACCGGAAAACAGGATCGGCCAATTGGGGGCGTGCTTCATCAAAGAAGGCAAAATAAGAAAAACAGGTGCAGACACCAATAACATTGGCAAGAATCTGTCTCCGCCTGTTGGCGGTGGTCAGTTCTTTTTCGATTTCCTGCCAGGAAAGAGCAGGAGTGTCAGATTTTGTATCCATATGATAAGCTCTATCAGGAGATCTTTATCCTGTAAAGGACAATTCCATGTGCTTGAATATATTTAAAATACGATATTTTTTATAAAATTTTCTAAATGCCTTGTGTTCATGCATGTGCAAAGTTCATGGCAGTGCTTTCTGTAAGTATGGATTTCACTGTCGCCGGAGTACCATGTATCGGCGGGTTCCGGGGTCAACCAGATAATTCGCCGGGTTTTTTCNNCGAAATTCTGCCAGGATATTGCTCTGGGGATTTTGATAATTGGAACGGCCATCACCTAAGATAATAAGGGTGGTTCGTTTGTTTAAGGCAGGCATGTGACTTTGTTTAAAAGACTGAAATGCCATGCCGTAATCGGTATAATCATTGTAATTGATATCAGCTCCGCTCAGGGCTTTATCCAAGGCGTCTTGAATATCATTGCCTTTAAAAAAATCTGTAATTTCAGCTATGTCTGAGACAAAAACAAAGCTTCGGACCTGGGAAAAGCACTCCTGCAGAGAATAGAGAAAGTGAAGCATAAATCTTGATGTAGACCATACTGAACCGGAAACATCGCATAACGTTACAATAGAACTCTTTTTCATTGTTTTGTTTTTAAACCGGATATCAAGGGGGACTCCCTGGTACTTGCCTGAGTTTCTCAGGGTTTTTTTAACGTCAAGTGTGCCTTTATTTTTTACAGCATATCTCCTGGAAAACCGGTCTTTAAGTTTTTTTGCAAGCTGGTCAATGACATCTTTCATTGCAATGATCTCGCCAGGCGAGAGGGAGGCAAAAGATCTGCTGGCCAGGTTGTTTTCCTGTGACCTTTTGGCCTTGGTTTCTTTGATGGCATCATTATACACATCCGGTTCCTGGGAAACCAGTTGGTTGGCTTTTTCAAGGGATTGAGAAACATGGGCAATAAGCATTTCTTTTGTATCAGGGGCATCATTGCTCTGCTCAATGGATTCAAGAATGCGGTCTCTCATTTTGAAGATCGAAAACATGAATTTTAATTTTCCGGAAAGCTGTGCAAGGTTTGATTTAAATGGCCTGGGCTGGTTATTTTCCTCAGAGGTTTGAAGCGCTACAACCTGTTCAAGAAACAAAGACGGGTCACCGGTCAAAAATTCTGCCAGGGACTTTTCCAAAGAAGCATCCAATTTTTCTTCAGGTAATGCATTGATTATTTCCTGAATCCGGTTTCTTGTGGACGCCTCTTCGCTGTGGCTGTCGGAAAGCGGCCTGTCATTAAAATAAAAGTCGAAAATCTTTTCAAATTTTTTTTGCTCCCGTCTGCTTTTGGCAAAGTTTGCACCAAGGACGGTTTTAAAATCAGCTTGAGAGTTTAATTCGCTGATGCTCATATGTTTTGCGCAATCGAGCACCTCTATGGTTGAAACCCTCAGGTCCCAAGCCCGGCAGCATTCCGCAAATTTGACCAGTGTTTCCAGCATAATGGCTATAAAATCCTGTCCAGTTGGCCTCGAACCTGAACCAGATCCGATCGATACTTACACACACTGTTCAAGGTGTCGGAGGCAGAAGATACGGTCAGCTCTTTTATCCCCATGGCAATTAAAGATTTGGCCCAGTCAATGGACTCGGAGATACACGGCTTTTTTTTCAAATCCATATCCCGGATACGGGTAACCGTTTGAATGATCTGATCAAGCAGTTTTTCTTCAATCCCCGGGAGTTTCATCTTTACGATTTCCATTTCTCTGTCCGGTTCAGGATAATCAATATATAAATGGAGGCACCTTCTTTTTAGTGCATCACTCATGTCCCTATAGTTGTTGGATGTCAGGAGTACAAATGGGATCGTCAGGGGCTTTCTGGTGCCCAGCTCCGGTATCGTGACCTGGAAATCACTGAGAAGTTCCAGCAAAAAAGCTTCAAACTCAGGGTCGGATTTGTCCACCTCGTCAATCAGCAGGACAACAGGGTCAGGAGAAGAAATCGCCTGGAGAAGAGGCCGGGGCTGAATAAACCGGTCTGAAAAAAAAGCATTTTCCTGGGCAGCGATCCGTTCCACAGCATCAGAAAGGGTTGCTGCATCAGAGATGGTGCTGTTAATACGGTCTTTGACCATCTGGGTGTAAAGCAGTTGCTTTGCATATTCCCATTCATACAGGGCTTTTGCCTCATCCAGCCCTTCATAGCACTGGAGCCGGATCAACTCTCTTTTCATGCATAAAGACAATGCCTTGGCAAGCTCAGTTTTGCCAACCCCTGCCGGGCCTTCCACGAGAACAGGCTTCTGGGTTGCACAGGCCAGAAAAATGACTGTGGCAATTTCCCTTGAAGCTATATAATTGTATCGTTCAAGTGCTTTTTGTACATCTTCCATATTATTGAATGTCATGGCTGTAATTCCTTTTTAGGGATTCTTTTATCTGAATTTTTCGAAAATCGCCTTGTTTACGCGCTGGTAGGTTTTGATTTCTTTATCAGTGAACCCCTCTTTTATCCGGGCATTGGCTGTTTGAACCACTTTTTTTACAATTCGTGCGGTGTCCAATCCTTTTTGTGTGATGGCAATGTTAACCTGCCTCCGGTCTTCCGGGTTTATATACCGCTCCACAAGCTGTTCTTTTTCTAATTTGTCTGCAAGTCTTGATGAGGCCGCATTATCTATTTCTATCACCTTGCTCAGTTTTCCCATAGTTGTTTTTTGATCTCTTTCCAGGGCAAGGATAATACCAATTTGGCCAGGGGACAGCACAATACCTTCTTTTTTCAGTTCATTCTTTATGTGTGTAACGAGTACGTGTTGAATTTTTGACATTAAAAATAGTAATTTATCCGGCATGGTCGCTCCTTTATTGTTTTTATCAATATTGGATACTATCAAATAAAAGTCAAGATGTTTGTATAAAAGTATTTATTACTGCATAAGGGTGTTAACAGAAAGAGTTTCTGCTCAAATTTACCAAAGACAGAAAACGATGTCTGCACTGGCTATTTGAGGCAAAACGAAGGTATGGCGTAACGATTTTAAATTATATCGTAACATCCAATCATATTCATCTGATCCTCGTGGATGACCAGGTCAGGCGACCCCATACCCATACAAAAATCGTTTTCCTAACACAGAGCGCCCTTTAAAGTAGGTCTTGTTCTTTCATGATCTTACAAATTCAAGCAGTTGAGAGTAGTCATGATCATCAGCCGCTTTGAGCGCTTCGATGTATTTTTGTCTTATTTTTCCGGGCTCTGTCCGGTTCTCAGTTTTGCCCCAGGTGAACATATCAACGTTGAATATTTTGTTCAGAATCAGGTCTGCCATATATCTTGAGTGTCTGCCGTTTCCATTGGAAAAAGGATGAATGAAAACAAGCCGGTGATGAAATCTTGCAGCAAATTCGTCCGGCGGGTACGTATTGAATTCTATCCAAGCGTTTGCATCATCGCACAGTGTCTGCAGTTCAACTTCGACCAAATGGAAGGGCAGTCCGATATTTTTATTGGTTTTTCGAAACTTACCGGCCCAGGCCCAGACATTTGAAAACATTTTTTTGTGAAGGGTGCAAATGAATTTTGTATTCAGGATATCTTTTGTTTTAAGCTTGCTGCCCCAAAGCATGGCATCTTTGATATTTTCCGCTTCCCAGAAATTTAATTCTCCCCTGGTTGAAATGTGTGTGAGCAAGAGCTCTTGGAGTTCGCCATAATCGAGCAGTGTTGAATCTTTTTCGTAATTGATCATGGTTTTTCGGTATTTTCCCACAAAGAAGAGGGTGAATTCAGAATGTCATCCACAAGGCCTTGGAATAATCTCTTTTTTTCCGGTTTAGAAAGGTGCTGGGCCTCTAAATCCATGGTGTGTATGACTTTTTCAAGTTGTTTTTCTGCTTTTAGAGCCGCTTGCTTGTTGACCGTATTTTCCAAGCTTGATCGGGGAACAAAGCCATATACAAAAACGCAATCGAGTTCATTTGCCGCCCTATGCATAGTCTTGAGTGTCAGCTTTTCAGCGATTTCGTCTTTTTCAATTCTGGGAATTCTGGAACTGTGCACCCCTAAACGGCTTGCAAATTGCCTCATATTCATCCCCAGAGCATCCCGTATTGCACGAATCCATCCCCGCATCGGTCGGTTGACTGATGTAAGACTTGAGAATTGTTTCAGGGTTTTGTCCAGTTGTGCCCGGATTTGTTTTTGTTGTTTTTCAGATTTCATAATTATATATATAAATAATATTGATATTTTGTTTATATATACATACATGTGAGATGGTTGTCAAATTATATATATATAAATAAAATGGGCCTGTATTGACCTTTTTAAGGCCAAAAAGAGAGAGATAGCTGAAGGATTTCGTATACACCTGGGGTTTATTGAACAATGGGCTTTAACCTGCACCCCCTAAACGGTTTGCAAATTGCCTCAGATCTTTTTAAAACCGGTATGGTATTTTTTAATTAACTCCATATACAGTTCAAGGCCTTTATCCAGTTTTTGTATGTGGTGGGGCATGACATCTTTTACATACTGGGCAGGTGAGCCTGCATATATCTTTCCGGAGGGGATGACCTGTCCTGTTCTGACAAGGGTCTGCTCGGCCACAATGGTGTTTTTATTTATGACAGCATTATCACAGATCATGGATTTCATACCGATGAGGCAGTTGTCGTGGATAACAGCATCGTGGATCATGACCATGTGGCCAATGATGATCCGGCTGCCAATGATGGTTTTTGAACCATTGTGGATGACAGTGCCTTCTTCCACAAGGGTCTGATTCCCAATGGTGATGGGACCAAAGTCCGCACGGATGACAGCACCAAACCCGATATAGCAGTTTTGGCCGATGGTGACATCTCCGATGATTTCTGCACTGGGCGCCACCCACGTGCCTTGGCCGATAACGGGTGTTTTATTGTCTATTTCGTATAGCGGCATGTGATTTCCTGTTTTTATATTGTCTTTTTCCCTGATAAGGTTAAGATATTGAGATAATTTTTAGCTGGAGTCAAGGGGATTCAGCCAATTATATAGGGATTGCGATTTATGGGTAAATATGGGTATGTTTCTGGGTATTAAAAAGGAGTCATGATAATTCATGGATAAAGATCAGGTGTTTAAATGGGGGCTCAAGGGGTTGGCTTATGCGTGTGTGGGAGGTATCTTTTACCAGATTTTCTGCATGGGAGGGATCTGACCGGCCACCATGGGTGCCAGGATGGTGACCCGGATTATTCCCCTGCTTATTGGTTATTATGTTTTTGATACGTTTTCAAAAAAGTTTGAATAAGCAGACGGTTTAATTATCAGGATGCGTACATCAGTTGCGGTAAAAATAAGATAATCTTTGGAAACATGATCATAATGATAACGCCTGCGATTAGTGCAAGGAGAAAAGGAAAGATTCCTTTGAATATTTTTTCAAGCGGGATTTCTTCCTTAAGAACGTTTTTGGCCACACCATATACCACATAAACATTAATGCCGACAGGTGGGGTGATTACCCCCATTTCCGTGACCATCACGATAATGATTCCAAACCAGATGGGATCATATCCCAGGCCTTCCACAACCGGGAAGAAGATCGGGACGGTGAGGGTCACAAAGGCCAGGGCATCCATGAAACATCCCCCGAAAAAATAGATCAGGATGATAACGGCCATAACCATAAAGGGGGCCATCTCAAGGGAACCGATCCACCCGGCAATATCAAAGGGAATCCGGGTGATGGCTAAAAATTTACCGAAAATAACCGCCCCGGCTATCAGCATCATGACCATGCACGAGGTTCTTAAGGTTTCCATCAGGGCATTGACAAACCCTTCCCATGTAATCTGGCGCCTGGCAACGGCAATGATGAGTACTCCGAACGCTCCTACTGCTGCAGCTTCTGTGGGGGTGAAAAAGCCTTTGAATATTCCTCCGATGACCAGGATAAATACAGCCAGGGTTTCTCCCAGGCCCAGGAGGGCCTTGAATTTTTCCGGCCAGGTGAATTTTTCTCCTTTTGGACCCTGCTCCGGCGAAATCGTGCATCGGATATAGATAGAAACGATAAACAAAAAGGTGATCAGAATGGCAGGAAGAATTCCAGCCACAAAGAGCTGACCTATGGACTGCTCGGTCAAGATACCGTAAATGATTAAAACCACGCTGGGGGGCATGATCATTCCAAGTCCGCCCCCGGAGGCAACAGATCCGGTGGAAAGCTCGTCATCATAATTATAGCGTTTCATTTCCGGCAGGCCTACGGTGGCCATGGTGGCTGCAGTTGCCGGGCTTGATCCGCAGACAGCGCCAAAAGCGGTACAGGCGGACACGGTGGCCATAGCAAGGCCGCCCCTGGTGTGGCCTAAAAATTTATAACCTGCCTCATACAGGCGTTTACTGATCCCTGAATGAAAGCCCAGTTGACCCATTAGAATAAAAAGCGGGATGGTGGTCAAATCATATGATCCGAAAACTTCATAGATATTTCTGGGCAGAAGTGCCAGCCCAGCCTGATAGGTGGTCAGGGTGCTGAACCCTACAAAACCGACTGCGGCCATAACAAATGCCACCGGCATCCGGGTGAGAAATAACAGGATCATGACGGCAATACCGATGATGCCGATAAGGGTAGGGCTCATTTTATATTCAAATCTCTTAACTGCTTAATGGTGTTGAAGATGGTTTCCAGAATAGTTATGCAGAAGGCAAACAGTCCTGCTGCAAGTATATAGATGATGATGTGCATAGGGAATTCAAGGTTCATGGAAACTTCTCCTGATTCTCTCATATGCCCTGCATAGCGCACCATCTGCCAGGAAATCAGGACAAATAAAACCAGGGTTAACACCCGGGTACAGATATCCATGATCAGTTGGATTTTTTTGGGAAACATCCGCATCATGATTTCAACGCCCACATGACCTTCAAGCTTATAGGTATAAGGAAGGGCTGCTGCAACTATAATGACAGCACAAAAACCTGCCAGTTCAACAGAACCAAAAATGGGATGTTTAAAATAGCGGCCAATGACATCCACAACAGTCAGAAGCATTAAACCGGTCAGGGCTGCTGCACCTAAAAGTTTCAGCAGCCCTGAAAAATTATCCAGTGCTTTGGAAAGTTTGTTCATTTAATTACATACTTGTTTTAATAAAATCTACAACTGCTTTTCCATCCACGCCTTTTTTGGCAGCTTTTTGAACGTATTCATCAATCACCGGTGTCATGGCATTTTGCCATCTGACAGCTTCAGCATCTGTTATTGAAATAAACTGACCGCCTTTGGATTTGAAAAATTCAATGCCTTCTTTGTCGGATGCATCCCAGGCCTGGCCGTGTTTGGCAGCCCACTCTGTATTAATTTCCTGGATGGTTTTTTGGGCTGCCGGAGAAAGGCCGGCCCATTTATTTTTATTCATAAATACTGCAAAGGTAGTGGTGTAAGCAACCGGGTAGCTTTCTGTTACATATTTGACCACTTCACCTAGTTTCCAGCCTTTGTTGGACTCCAGGGGATGAAGGGAACCGTCTACCACCCCTTTTTGAAGGAGCTGGTAGGATTCGTTCATGTGTTTGCCTACAGCAGATCCGCCAAGGGCATTGATTACCAGCCCACTGGCTCCGGTTGTTCTGATTTTGAGGCCTTTGATATCTTCCATGGTGGCAATTTTTTTATCCACAGTGTTGATCAGTCCGGGTCCGTGAGCATGCAGGAACATGATCTGGGTGTCATTAAATTCTTTGGGGTTGAATTTTTTGAAAACAGCATTGGCAACGGCAGTTGCCTGGACACCGGATTTATATCCCATGGGCAGGTCAATGGCCTGGGCGGTTGGGAAGCGTCCCCTGGAATATGCAAGGGCGGTCATTCCCACATCGGCAATACCGTTTACAATGGCATCATAGGTTTGGGGTGCTTTTGCAAGCGCCTGTGCCGGAAAATATTTGATAGTGACTTCGCCATTGGTTCTTTTTTCAACTTCTTTGCACCAACTGTCTGCAAGTTTGCTCTGAATATGAGTTGGTGGGAAGAAATTAGCATATCTCAGTTCTGTTTTTGCGCTTACCTGGAGTGCGAATAATGTTGTGAAACAAAAGATTAAAACCGTCAGGAAGGATATTCTTTTCATTTTTTAACTGGCCTCCTTTTAATTAGCCCTAATATGTTGGCGCTACAATTTAAGTATGTAACTTAATTATGTAACAACAGCTCACCCATAACCCGTGGATCATATTGAAATCACGGAACTTCTGTCAAGAAAAAACTCGTCTTTTAACAGAATTAACGGTGTTAATCTTCTGATAAGAATTGATTTTTTCAATTCTGCTTTATATAACCTTTCCGGTGTTTAGGTGTTGTATCGGTAAATGAGTCTGAACCTGACAGAGGAGGAAACAGATCATGTCCGATAAAAACGGATCCAAGGTTATGACGACCAGAGAAGCGATCAGCCGGTTTGTGAAAGATGGCGATCAGGTCATTACCGGGAATTACAATGAAAGTATGCCCACCAGTCTTTTATGGGAGATCATCCGCCAGAAAAAAAAGGGGTTGACCTATTTCAGTCAGTCCGGATCATTTGACGGCGAATTTATGGCCTATAGCGGCAGTGTTGAAAAAATGGTGTCGGCCTTTATTTACAAATGGGGTGGAAAAGAACGCGGCGGTATTATCGAGCAGTATCAGCGGGCCGGAAAGCTCCTGGTTGAAGATTATACCAACTTTACCTATAATGCCCGCCTTGCTGCAGGCGCATATGGATATTCTTATATGCCGGTTTTCCCTGCAATAATGGATTCGGATGTGTTTAAAATCCGCGGATTTATGGGGGATAAAAAATTCGGTGTGACCAACTGCCCGTTTACCGGCAAAGAAATTCCTGTGGTTCCGGCAGCAAACCCGGATGTGTGTGTCCTTCATGTCCAGCGGGCGGACAAGAACGGGAATGCCCAGCATTGGGGCGGCCTGGGTTCCACTGTCCATGCATGCCTTGCAAGTAAAACCATTATTGTTTCCTGTGAAGAACTGGTGGAGCCGGATGTGATCAAGTCCAGCCCGCATCATACCATTGTTCCGGGATTTCGTGTTGCTGCCGTGATAGAAGAACCCTTTGGGTGCCATCCATTTGAAATGGTAGGATTCCGCGGTTTGGATACGGCCATGTTCAGCCTGATTAACCAGGCCTTTAAAATTGATGGCGGCCTGGATGCGTATTTTGATGAATGGATTTACGGTCTGCCCGACAGGAACGCCTATATCCAACATTACATAGAAGTATTTGGCCAGGATATGCTCAACCGTTATAATGCTCGTTCCTACTATTCTGCCCCTGCCAATTACGGGATTCCTTTTCAGTCTGGATGGGATATTAACGGGGTTTCAAATGATCTGGGAGTGGACATGAAAGAGTTGGAAAGGCTGATTGAAGAGAAAGGAGAACTGGTCGATGTTATCTAAAAAAGTCACCCGTCAGGAATTGTTGATTGTTGCGGCTGCCCGCCAGATACAAAACGGCGATGTATCTATCCTTGGAATCGGACTTCCCATTATTGCAGGAGCAGTTGCCAAAAAGACACATGCTCCGGAAGCGGTGCTTATGATGGAGTCTGGTATTTGCGATTTTGAACCCCGCGTTCTGCCCATGCATGTGGCAGATGCCAGCGCCACAAGGGGATATGGATATGCCACTGATCTGTTCAGCGTGTTTACCACCATTACCCATGCCGGATATCTGGATAAAGCATTTTTAGGTGTGGGCCAGATTGATAAATTTGGTAATATCAACACCTCTTATCTTGGAGATCCCCCGGATGCGCCCAGAATAAGTGCTGCCGGTGGTGCACCTGAATTTTATGGCTATGCGAAAAAAACCATTCTTACCATGAAGGGCGGGCAATTTGTTGAAAAGCTGCCCTACCTTACATCCCCGGGTTACCTGGGCGGAGGAGACGAGAGAGAGGCTTCAGGCCGTTATACACCAGGCTCAGGCCCCAGTATTCTTTTAACGCCAAAAGGTATATTTAAGTTTGATGATGAAACAAAAGAGATGTACCTGGATGCTCTTTTTCCAGGAGTTTTTGTGGACGATGTGAAAGCAGACGTTCCCTGGGATTTGAAAGTGGCTGATAAACTGGGCACATTTCCAACACCCACGGATGAAGAAATAACCGCTTTAAGAGAATTTTCGCCTCGCGCCAGTTTTTCCAGCCCAGTGGCGGTTCAACTGGTGTTTGAAAATTTTAAAAGGAAAATAGCCGCCAAAAAAGCTGCACAGCAAAATTAATTTGATGTTTCGGGCCTGGAGTTTTTTAAGCACCAGGCCCAATTCAAATAAATGGATGGCGGTATTCCAGAAAGGACGCATGAAAAAATATTATTACCTGGTTTATATTCAGTACCTGGGTTTTCGGTACCATGGGTGGCAAAAACAGCCTGGTGTAAAAACTGTTGAATCCATGATAGAAAAAACCATCCAGTATGTTCTGGATCAAGGTCAATTTAAGATTCTGGGAGCCAGCAGGACCGATGCGATGGTATCGGCCGGGCAGAGTATTTTTGAACTTTTTATGGATGAACCATTGGAGCAGGAAACGTTTTTAGACGATTTTAACCAAAATCTGCCGGGCGATATCCGAGCAACAAAGATAGAAGAGACCCATAAACAGTTTAATATTATCCAGGCCCCTGGCGTAAAAGAGTACCACTACCTGTTTTGCAGCAACGAAAAAGCCCATCCGTTCTGTGCACCCCTGATCACTTCTTTTCAGGAGAACCTGGATATTGAACTGATGAAGCAGGGGGCCAAACTGTTTGAGGGAGAACATGACTTTGCACAATACTGTACCAAACCTTCACCGGGTGCCACATTAATACGCACGGTGCTGAAAAGCGAAATTATAGAGAATACGATACTTAAGGCAAATTTTTTTCCGGAAAAAACCTATGTTTTCCGCATCCGGTCCAGGGGATTTATGAGAAACCAGGTTCGTCTGCTCATGGGCCAGTTGATTTGTCTTGGGAAAGGTGAGATAACACTTCAAGAGATCAAGTCCTCTCTAAAAGGACGGGGCAAATCCCCACTGAGATATATTGCACCGGCATCAGGCTTAATGCTGCATGAAATTGAACTTTCCAGCCCGAACTCAGATAAAGACCCGAATCAAGATATAGAATAAAAAGGAGGAAAATCATGGCTAAACTCTTAATATTTAATTTTGATGGGACCAATAACGAACCTGAGGATGCTCAGCAGGAAGAGAAAAAATCAGGAGAGATTGAAGATGCAAGTATTACAAATATTTTAAAGTTTCACTTGCTGCTGGGAGGGAATTTAAAGGAAGAAAACACACCGCTCAAAAACGGCAGTCGGAGTTTTTATTACAATGGTGTGGGCACGTATGGTAATTTTTTTCAGCGAATGCTCAACGCAGGCCTGGCAGTCGAAAAATGGGATGTGGCAAAGGTTATTAACCGGGCCATGAATGATTTTGACGAATTTTATGATGACACTATCGAAAAGGTTATGGTCACAGGGTTCAGCCGGGGTGCTGCCATTGCCAGGCGATTTGCTTCCCTGATTAATGACAAGGTGAGGAACCCGTGTATTATTGAAGGTATTTTTGACACGGTTGCTTCAATCGGTATTCCTAATTTGAGTTCATCTGACCGGCCGGAGTGCGATGTGGTGTTTGAGGATGGATGCACCCTTCCGGGAAATGTGAAAACCGCACTTCACCTGGTCTCCCTGGACGATAAGCGGCGGGCTTTCCAGCCCACCCTTATGAACAAAGATGAACGGGTTCTTGAAGTCTGGTTTCCAGGAGCCCATTCAGATGTGGGGGGCGGCTATTTTTATGATGGCTTGTCGGACAGTGCCTTGCGCTTCTTTTTAGACTGGTTTGAGGATCTTGATCTTGGCATATCGCTTTTGACCTCCAAAACGATTGAGTATAAAAATATACTGGAAGATGATATCAAATATGAAATCGGGCCGGATGATGTCCAGGTGGACCCTGATCCTCTGGATAAAAATCATCAGCAGGATCGAAATTTTGTCGCCTCACTCGCCACACTGACCCATCGACGATGCTGTGTGATTGAAAACGATAAAATTAAACAGGGTGAAGCTCCGCTTGTTCACTGGTCTGCTGCCATGAGGATTTCCAAGAAACGAGAATATCGCCCCAAGTCCCTTGAAAATCTTGTTCATCAGATCGTTTATCCTGACCTTGAAACAAAGCAATTCTCCGGTATCCATGAGCACAAGCATAAAGCACTTTAGGATTATAGAATTCCCGATTCAGAGGAAGGCATTCAAACATTTGTGTTTGCTTACAGGAAGTACAACCATACCCGGATTCTTCTGGAAGCAGGAAGTCGATATGAAATAAAAGTGGTTGATGTGGAACAATATAAATGGAATGACGGCGGTGTGATGGATCTGGATGGCAACGGATGGGACCGGGATGATGTTAGATTGGGATTAAAAGAGATGCCTATTGCTGCCATGGAGGCTTATCGCCGGGTGACGGCAGGCGGTGCAAAATGGTTCTCCCTTTGCGGGTGCATTGAAGAAGATGATTCTACTGCATTTGTTATCGGAAATGGTGTGGCTGAATATATACCACTAATATCTGGTGAACTCTGCACTTTTGCCAATGATCTGGATGGGTATTATGGAAACAATACCGGCAAATTAAAAATTCAGGTAAAAAAATGTTAACGCCCTTTGCCTGATATTCTCAGGCAAAGGACGTCCAGTTTTGAAAAGGTTGCTTAATAAATAGGTTTCATCGCACTCATGTATGAGCGCAATGTTTTTCCTATTTTTTCAACCCCGGTGTCACGGACAGCTTCGTTGGATTTGATCAGAGCAATGTTGTCCACGCCGTTGTTTTTTGTATCCAGGCCTTTTCCGATAAGTGAGGCATCAATGCCTTTCATGAAATCTTCAAGCATGGGCAGGGCTTTGTGATTAAACAGGTAACAGCCATATTCTGCCGTGTCAGAGATGACCACGTTCATTTCGTATAGTTTTTTACGGGAAATAAGATTGGCAATCAGGGGCAGCTCATGCAGGGATTCGTAATAAGCGGATTCTTCGCCGACTCCTGTCGCCACCATGGTATCAAAGGCCATCTCTACACCGGCTTTGACAAATGCCACCATGAGGATACCATTGTCAAAGTATTCCTGTTCCGGAATATCCTGATCTGTTTCGGTAGACTGCTCAAAAGCAGTTTCACCGGTCTCTTTTCTCCAGGTAAGCAGGTTGATATCATCATTGGCCCAGTCTTCCATCATGGTTTTGGAAAAATTGCCGGTCATGATATCATCCATATGTTTGTGAAACAAAGGTTCAAGAATGGTTTTAAGCTCCTGGCTTAACCTCACGGCTTCTATTTTTGCCGGGTTGCTCAGGCGATCCATCATATTGGTAACACCGCCGTGTTTCAGAGCTTCAGTAACAGTTTCCCAACCGTATTGAACCAGTTTTGATGCATATCCGGCATCCACACCCTGTTCAATCATTTTGTCATAGCAGAGCAGAGAACCCGTCTGGAGCACGCCGCACAAAATGGTCTGCTCGCCCATGAGATCGGATTTTACTTCAGCCACAAAGGAGGAATGAAGAACGCCTGCACGGTCACCGCCGGTGCCGCATGCGTAGGCTTTTGCCAGGTCCATGCCCTCACCTCTGGGGTCATTTTCCTTGTGAACCGCAATGAGCGTGGGAACGCCAAATCCACGTTTGTATTCTTCGCGGACTTCTGTTCCAGGGGATTTGGGAGCAACCATGATAACGGTGAGATCTTTTCTGATCTGCATGCCTTCTTCCACGATATTAAACCCGTGGGAATAAGACAGACAGGCATCCTGTTTCATGAGCGGCATGACGGATTCGATAACATTGGTATGCTGTTTGTCCGGGGTCAGGTTGATCAGAAGATCTGCCTGGGGGATCTGTTCCTGGTAAGTACCAACAGTAAAACCGTTTTCAGTGGCATTTTTCCAGGACTGGCGTTTTTCTTCAATAGCGGCATCTCTTAACGTATAGGAAACATCAAGCCCGCTGTCACGGAGGTTGAGGCCCTGGTGAAGACCCTGGGCGCCACATCCGACAATGACGATTTTTTTACCTTTTAAAGCGTCGACTCCATTGAATTCAGATGAATCCATAAAGCGGCACTGAGACAGCTCTTCCAACTGGCGTCTCAACGGCAGTGTATTAAAATAATTTTGGCCCATGATCTTCTCCTTTTGTATATTTTATAGGTTCAAATAATTTAAACTCTTGTATTTATGGATTATATTTTAAATTGCGTCAAATGAATCATTTGCAATTTTGTATTTCAAATATTGAAACATTGTAAAATCAAATTGGAAAGAGAGAAGAAAACATGTATCTTTATCATATGCGAAAGTCAATTCTATTTGTTGATATTAAAATTATTTTTCTTTTGTTTTTCCTTTTAGGGCCAACAGTATTTTCAGGCTGCGCAAAGAGTCTGCATCCAGGTAAAAATTTGACTGCTGAACAGGAATTGGCCAAGTTCAATGAACTTTTTGAAGCAGGAGAACCATTTTATACACTGGATGAAGCAAAAGATATTGTATATGATCTGGTGCCAAAAATAGAAAAACTTGCCGGTAAAAAATTTTTAAGCATACCCGAAATCCGTTTAATTGATTCAGCAGAAGCGGCAATGATTCTTAAACAAAAAAATACGTCTTTTTTAAACCGCAGCAAAAATCAATTTGAGAACTCTTTTAACAAAAAAGAAGAAACAATTATCCAGCTCATGTCGAAAACAATGGGTGGAATTTACGAACCAGGACACAAAAGGCTTAACCTGATTCCGACAAATATTGAGCCTAAACTGAGAATAATGGACCTTGGTTACAAACATGGAATGCTGATTGCAAAGATGACAATTGCCCATGAATTAACACATGCGCTTCAGGATCAGCATATTGATCTTGAACAGAAAATGGGCAAAGTCCCTGGAGCCGATGAATGGTATGCACTGGCTTCAACAATCGAAGGCCATGCAGAATTTATTAAAAGAAGCGTGGGAAGACTGCTTGGTGTAAGATACTATGAATCTGATGAGCAAACTGACCTGGATTTTAAAAACCCTTTAATAAAAAATGTTGTTTCTTCAGAGTCTCCTTATATATTGAAGTACACAAAGGGGAGACAATTTATCGAATACCATTTTGAAAAAGGGGGAAACCGCCTTTTATGGCAGATTCTTGAAAATCCACCCGTTGATACCTCAATGATAATTCATCCTGAAACGTATCGCCCTTTGCCATATGATACGCTTAATTACAGGGCGATTTTAGATAATGTTTATGATTTTGCTAAAATAGATAAAACCACACAGAATATAAAATTTGACTACCATAATTTCAGTATCAGCAAATTCAGTGTAAGGTATTTATTCAGTGATCTTAAGATACCTGACAAAAATGATATTATTTCTAAAATAGAGCATTACCAAAACCTTTCCGTCAAATATAAAGCCATCACTTTTGCCAGAATTGGTTTCGCAGTGCTTGAGAGCGAGAAGGATACGCTTCAGTATATTGAGATTGAAAAAAAATTTCTAAGCCAAAAGGTTAAAGCTGCGTTTTCGGATATGCATAATAATTTTCTTTGTAAAAATGATTCAATAAAAATTGCAGAGCAGATCACAACCTTTGAAAAGATTAAGACAAGGTATGAGCAGGAAAAACTGGTCAAAACAAAATATGCAATAATGGCAAAGAACAATATGGTCGTAATATACAGGGATGTGGCTTTGTGGCTCGATTCCTGTGAGATATTAAAAATTGCTGAGAAAATCTTCACCCGATATGAAAGCGCTGAAAATACAATCGTGCCGCCATAGGCCAATCAGCCTGATTGACAGGGTTAGGCTTTTATGAGAAATTGAATAAAATCGTGTTGTAAATACTTTCAGGCTCATGAGAAATTAAAGGAAATTAAATATGGTGAAACGAATTTTAGTGGTGGATGATGAAGAGGCTATTTTAAGCCTTTTAAAGCAGACATTCTCCATGGCCGGTTATGAGGTTTTAACGGCACTGAGCGCTGAAGATGCAGTCGAACTGTTGAAGGTAGAGAAAGTAAATGTGATGTTTTTTGACTTAAATCTTCCCGGCATGGATGGTATAGATTTGTGCCGAAAAGTAAAAGATGAGATGCCCATGTCTATTATTTATGCAGTAACAGGGTATGCAACCTTATTTGAACTTGCAGAGTGCAGGGCTGCAGGATTTGAAGATTATTTCAAGAAACCGGTCAATATCTCCACCCTGCTCAAAAAGGCGGAATCCGCATTTGAGAAACTGGAGCGCTGGATCGAGACCTGAAAAAAATATCAAACTTTATCTGGGTTTTCCTTGTAGGTGAAAAAAAGTTCTTCAGCATATTCCAGATATTTTTGGGGCAGAAGCTGACCAAGTGTTTTTGAGTCAGATAAAACTTTAAGCATCATAATGACAAAGAGCTTGTTGGTGTTGGCCAGTTCCTGAAAAGAGTTGGTGGTGGCCTCACCTAATTTTCCAATATAAGTTTCAAAAAACAATTGATAAAATATTTTTTGAGGCCTGTAATGAATAGCATATCCAAAAAGTGTTTTTTGAAAGGCAGCCTTAAATTCATCCATTTTCATATCTTTATGGTCTATTGATTTTAAACTGAAATAGCAGGCAGCAACCAGTGTTTTACGGGTGGCCTCAAGAAACTGCCCATTCTCATCGTGCGTAATAATACGCAGGTCATCTCTAAATTGAATCAATTCATTCAGCTGTTCCACGTTTAACGATCTGATAAGCGAGGTGTATATTTTTTGTACCTTTTGCTTTTCTTCATTCAGAAGATCTTGATCAAGACTCATCACGTCTAAATTTTTTTTCAACTCAAAAATACAGTTCGCGAGCTTAGTGACTTGAATTTTGTCCGGATGGCTGATCATTTCGTTCAACACTCTATACAGTTCATCATAATAAAGTTTAAACAGGTTTGTATAATATCCTTTGTAAAGCTCATAGTCCTTGAAGGATTGGCAGAACGTGATCAGTTCCGGATAGCTGAATAATTTATTCAGCCTGAATCGGATCTCAGAATAGTTGATATCAGGTTCCGGAATAGAACCGTCGGCGTCCGGTTCTGGGCAGCCTAAAAAGAATTTAGCCAGGTTTTTAAGCAGTGCGTCATTTTCTTTACCGATAAATTTATTAAGGGGCAGACCCAGAAGTTGAACAAAATTATGGGCAAAAGAAAAGTATTGATTCATTTTGTTCAGAACCTGGTTCAGTGCCAGGCCCAGTTTTTTTACAGATCTGAGGTAGTTTTTAAGATTGGCCTCCTGGGAAATCATCATTTCTTTTGTGTTTAAAATTTTGTCCAGGATTTCGTTATTTTTCTGTATTTCCTGTTGAGCCTGCTGGATAAATTTAGACACAACAGTGGGCTCAATCTTGGGCAGTGTAGCTCCGACAAGGTTGCAGACAATGGCGGCATCATTCATATTTTGAATGCATTTGTGCCAGGAATCTTCATTTTCCAAAGTCTCTACAAGGTGCTCCAGTGTATTGCCCACAAGGCTTCTATAATCTCTTCCCGAACTGCTGATTCGGATTAATTTGGCCAGTTTTTTGTCCAGGAGATCCGTGTCTACTCTCCCTGTTTCTTCTTCCCTGATATTATCAAAATAACTGATGATTAAATTTTTGGTGAGGTATTCAATGGTTGTTTTTGTATTTGCTTCCTGGATATCCTTTTCTGATATCTGGCTTTCGGACTCAAAGGAGTATCCCTCTATTTCCTTGGTAAACACACTGAAAAGGGTATGAAGATTGGAAAAATGTTCATTTGTTGTCAGTGAGGTGTCATGATCCGTGAGTTTAAAGAAAAAATCGATTATTTTATCTGTGGGGACAATGATATCCCCTTTTTCGTCCGTATGGCAGGTTGCTATGGGATTAAGATTGTGGGCCCCTTTTTGCATTAACAGAGATGCATTTTTTTTTAGCAGCCGGTCTTTAAATCTTTTTATCTTTTCAGGCTTTAATGTTTTCATGGATTTGCATCTCATAAATTGGATGGGAGCCACCCGTATTCTGCAAAAGGACTTCTCTTATTTTAGTCCGGGTGATGTTTTCCTTTAATTCAAGTGTTGAGTGCACGCCTTTGATTGCTGTATCTGAAAAGGCCATGCCGCTGACCACCACCAACGGTCTGCCGGTATTTGCTTTGCCCCATTCAATAAAATTTTCTTTTTCATATGCCAGGTCCTCAAGAGTTTCCTCAAATTCTTTAAACCGGGCTTCAATCTCCTTTAGTAAAACTTCATTATTTTCAATTATGTCAAAACACTCATTCAACTCCCTGTCCAGCCGTTTAAAAAGGCTTTCGTTTTGTTTAAGCTGGCGGTTGAAATTTTTTATCTCCCTGCTTTTTTCTGAAGGATTCTCTATTTGGGAAATGGCTTTTTTAATTTCACGGCCATCATGCCTGCATTTTTCAATTTCGTTTACGATTCTTGAAGAGATTTCCTGGTATCTTTCTTTCTCAATTTTAAGCCGGTCAGCTTTTTTTTTCAGATTTTTGGTTGTCTGGTCAATTTCAGCAACCGCCTGGTCAATTTTTTGTAATTCAGTTTCCAGGTAGGTGTCTACCCCAACTTCTATGGTATTGGGTGCTGTTTTCGAAGTGCCCAGATTCTTTGCTTCAACACCGCTGTTTGAGCTGACTTTGGAGTTAATGATTTCTCCTCGTTTGATGTTGCACGTTCCACTGGTTTTAATCTTTGAATCTACTATCTCTTTATCAATATTCAGGTTTCCCAGGCAGAAAATAGTCGCGTTATGGATGAATTTGGCGTTAACGTGCCCCCTGGAATATATGGTTGCGTTGTTTACACCATTAACAATGGTTAAATCTCCATGGGCAATGATAATTCCACCGTCAACTTCTTGAATTTTTATGTTTCTGCCGGTAATATTAAACCCGCTTTTCAGGCACCCTTTTACTTCTATATTCCCATCATATATCACATGCCCTGTTTCATAGTTGACATCACCTTTGACTATAAAGTCCTCGATAACATTAATATGTCCGGTCCATGTAAGTTTGGGATATCCGGAAATTTCAGCGTATAATTCCGTGTTCTCATTAAAGAGGATAGCACCGGATTGAGTCCTTAACTCAATGTCATTAACCGGAAGTGTTTCCAATTCTTCTCCATAAATATTTCTGCCGTTTTTGGGAGGAGTTAATGGAAATTTTCTGGCCAAAAGGGTTCCTTCCTCAATTTTGGGTATCGCCCCGCGGTCTTTAAAATCAATATTGCCTTCTTCATCCATCCCGCCCGCTTTCAGGTAATCGGTGTCAAAATAGTACTCGATACGAGCGTCCATTCCTACAACCCGGTCAATGCCGGAGGCGATTTTAAATGTGTTGGATTTAAAACCGCTTGAGTTGATAAAGCCTTCAATCATTTTCTCATTGGCCAGACCGAATTGAATCCTGTGGCCGGCAAGGATGGCGTAGATATCCTCTACAGTTATGGTATCGTCAAATTGGTCCGTTTTTTTTAAATACGCAGCAAGGCCATTGGCCTCAATTTCAAGGATCATCCCGCCTTCAACCTCTATGGAAGCGTCTGCTTCAAGTTTTTCATCTTCTGAGGTCTTTGGCTTTTCTGTATCCGGGTCGGCCTGATCATTGTTTTTCTCAATACCAGGTGCCTCAGGTGATTCAGGTTTGGAAAGGGGAGCTGAAGAAAGTTTTTTAGTGCCCAGTTTGATCTGTTTTAAAATTTGCTCCAGTTGTTCTTTGCTCAATTTTCCAGCTTCGAACAGGATCTGGCCGATAGAGTGGAAAGGCCTTTTTTGAGCAATCGCCTTTTTTTGCTGGGTTATGGCAGTTTGTAAAACGTTTTTATCTAGAAAACCCAGTTTTATAGCTGCCTGACCAAATCTCATATTTTTTTTCATGATTCGCAGGATAGACAGGGATTGAAGCAGCTGATTTACTTTAGGTGGACTGATAATATTTTTTGAAATGAAATACTCTTTTAGCGCAGCTTCATAATTTTCAGCATCTTTGCATGCAGCAATGGCTTTATTGAAGTCCTCTTTTGAAATTAAGCCTTTTTGTAATGCAATTTTTTCTAGCATGAGCCTGCGCGTCTTTCAAATACAGTTAAAACCAAATGTGCGAAACCACTAATACAAGCGCCATATTGCTTTCAGCCCCGGCAAATATCTAAAATACCTTAAACTGGAATAAAGAGAAAATTTGAGTATAACATCTTGATTCCAGCAGGAGATATTCGCACAATTTATAAACAGTTGATACCACAGTGTAGCGCAAATATAAGGATATGCCAACATATTTTATAAATAAAATAATTAATATTTCAATTACTTATAAAGAAAAGTCAGATAAGATAATTTCACAAAGTCAATAACTATGTTGAAAATCAGCGATAAAGAGATAAAAATGTTATCTTAAAATGTATACATTTACTTTGTAATCATCAGATCCGGCAACCAGGTTGCAAGACCGGGAAACAGCATCACAAGCACCAGACAAATCGCCTGGAGAAACACAAAAGGTATAATCGCCCGGTAAATTTTGGCCATACTGATTTGGGGAGGAACAATACCTTTCATGATGAAAAGGTTAAATCCGAAAGGCGGAGTGATATAAGCCATTTCCATATTGATGACAAAAAGAATGCCGAACCACAGGGGATCAAAACCAAGTTCTACAATGATGGGAACAAAAATGGGTGTTGTGAGCATGATAATTCCCGCAGGGTCCAGAAACATGCCCAATATAAAAAATATTAACTGCATGGCTATTAAGATGACCCATCGTGAATATTCCAGGGAGAGAACAGCATCTTTTATCATGTCCTGGATCTCGGAATAGGCCAGAAAATTAGTAAAAGCAAGGGCTCCGATGATCAGCCAGAACACCATGGCGTTGACTTTCATGGTAGCCCACAAAGAGTCTTTAAGATTTCTCCAGGTGAATTTTTTGTAAAACATGGCACAGGCCATGGCACCGAATGCGCCAACAGCTGAGGCTTCCGTGGGAGTGCAGACTCCAAAATAAATGACTCCTAGTACAAGGAAGACAAGACATATGGGTAGAATGACTCCTTTCAGGACAATAAGTTTTTCTTTTAACGTAAAGCTCTCTTCAATGGCCGGGGCAATGTCTTTGTTAAAAAAAGATCGGATACCTATATAAAGCATGAAAATCAGACACATAACCATGCCGGGAATTACGCCGGCAATGAACATTTTACCTACAGACACTTCAGCCATGGCCCCATAAAGAATCATGATAATAGAGGGGGGAATAAGTATTCCCAAGGCACCGCCTGCAGCAATACTGCCCACGGCTAAATCATCCTGATAGCCTCTGGACAGCATGGATGGCAATGCGATCAAACCCATGCTGATGGTGGCGACTGAAGATATTCCGGCCATGGCGGCAAAAATAGCGCAGATGACTACGGTTCCCAGGGCAAGTCCACCACGGACCCGGCCCATCCATCGATATACCATTTCGTACAGATCATCTCCCATACCACTGAATTTGAGCTGGTTGGCCATGAAGATGAACAAGGGAATCGCTATTAAAAGAAAAGAGGTGGATTCCGCATAAGCAGAGTTAAACAGAAGAAGCAGTCCCTTGGGGCCCCATGTGAATATGATACCAATCGTGGAAATACCGCACAGGGTAAATGCAATCGGGACTCCAAGGCTGAGGAGAAGGATCAGTGAAGCAAAAACAATGAGAGACAGCAACCAGGTTTCCATATGTTTAGTTATCCTCCTGAGCATCAGTGTTTGAATTGGTCAGTCGGAGAATGGCACGCAGGGCTCCGGAAATACTTTGCAGCCCCAGCATCGCCGCTCCTATCGGAACCAGGACCATGGATGGGAAAAGAGGCATTTCCAATACCGACATGGATCTTGTGTCATGGACAAAAGCATCAAAACTTGCTTCGCCTCCTTTCCATACCATTGCACTGACAAAACTTAAAACCAGTAAGCATGTAAACACTTCCAGTCCGGCCTGGAGGCGGGGGCCAAAATTGCGGTGCAGGATATCCACACGGACATGTTCATATTCAGCAAGGCAATATGCACCGCCCAGCATTACGACTCCTGTCAGAAGGTATTGACTCAACTCATTTACCCATTGGGTGGGGGCATCAAACAAATAACGGCTCACCACTTCATACATGATAATCGCCACGAGAATCAGGATTAAAAAGCTGGCAATTCTGCCAATCCAGGTGTTCAATCCGTCTATGAAATTACAAAGGCGCTTCAAACTGCTTCTCCTGTTGTCACTCTCCCGGCCGGGCCATCCTTGCAGTATTTGAGCGGTCCGGCTGGAAAGGATGTAAGTTGTTGGTTTTTCAGGGGCTTATTTTTTAGCCATATATGCTCTTAAACTCTCAACCAGCCGTTTGCTGATATCACTTTTTGCAGCCAACTGATCCCAGAGCGGTGTGATTTTGGTTCTGAACCCTTCAAGTGCTTCAGGGGTCAAATCAATAATTTCAACATTTTTCTCTTTGCAGACAGCATAAGCTTCCTGGTCCCATTTTTCGTTAAGTTCAACCGTCCGCATGAATGATTCCCATCCTGCCTGGTCAATGGCTTTCTGGTTGGCTTTAGACAGGGAGTTGTAACTTTCATTATTGATCAGGAGTTCGATAATACCTGGTGTATGAAGGGCCGGGCGAGAGATATAGTTACAGACTTCATAGAATTTATATTTTCCAATGGTATAAAAGGGATAATCTGTTCCATCCACCACACCCTGTTTAATCGCCATGTACTGCTCTGCGCCGGAGATGGATACAGAGGCTCCGCCAAGGGCAGAAATGATTTTAGCTTCCATTCCGACCGCTCTTATTTTCCTGCCTTTAAGGTCCTCCACCGAGTTTACAGGGAATTTGGTAATCAATCCCATTGAGGCAACAGCCAGGGGCGCGACATAGCGAACACCATGTTTGGCAGTGGCTTCTCGCATCAATTCAAGCCAGCCATGATTTTTATATACATCAGCAGCCTCTTTTGGGGTTGCCCAGCCAAACGGAAGCCATTCGCAATTGACTTCAGGAATGGAACCAGCAAAGTAGAGCATGCTTCCGGAATAGGCGTCAATCATGCCTTTTTTCAGAGAATCGAATGCTTCTTTTGTTTTGACGAGCTGGCCGGGCCAGAAGACTTTAATGCGGACTTCGCCGTTGGAGAGTTCTTCTACACGTTTTGCAAAAAACTCTGTTGTCTGGCCCATGTATGCTGTTTTGGGATAGACGCACTGGAGTGTCAGTTTTTTACTTTTAGCCAGTCCTGCCTGAGGAAGGCAGAGTAAAAGGCAGATGAAAATGCCAATGAACAGTGTTGAAAATTTTTTCATGCGGATACCTCCATTTGTTGTTGAACTTCTTTTTTACCCGATATCCGGGCGATATATTCATACAAAATGGCCAAGTGCCTGAAAGGGATTCAAGCAGTTCGCCGCAAAAATATTTTTCTGTTATACTTTCATTTACAAATCGCTTTTTGGCTATAACACCTTGCTGTTAGCTGTTTTTGGCTTGTTTAAATTTTCGCTATGCAAAACAATATTTTGCATTAATTCACACCGTACAATTCCATCCCTAATCTTGTCAATATATTTTTTGTCGAGATCAATTTATTTTCATGGTTTATTTAATGTATTGAATTCAATAGCAATAGGAAAGCCAGTCAATAAACTCAAAATCCTCTCTTTATCTTCTTGAAAATCCAGGTCAAGGTATATTACCTGACCTTTTTGCGGGTCATTCTGAGCAGATAACTCAATTTGGAACCCGGCATTTTTCAGTACATGATTCACAGCATATTCAGTTGCCAGGTTCCGCAACTCAGGTTTTGAGATTTTCCCCACTGCAGTGAGGGGCATCGCATCAATTATTTCTATCCGTTTGGGGATGGCTGCTCTCTCGGAAATGTGATCTTTACAATAGCTGAGCAGGTCATTTTCCTTGATGGTATTTTCTTTGTTCAAACACACGTATACCACAGGGATCTCTCCGGCATATGCGTCAGGCTGCCCCACGGCGACAGCCTGCGAAACAGCAGGATGCTTTTCCATAGGAGCCTCAATGGTCCTCGGATCAATGTTATGCCCCCCGCGGATAATCAAATCCTTTGCCCGTCCTGTCAACCGCAGGTAACCATTGCTGTCAATGATTCCAATGTCTCCGGTATTAAACCATTCATTTTCCACCCATGCTTTTTCATTTTCCAGGGGATCCAGATATCCTTTGAATATATTGGGACCTTTTACCAGAACCACACCAGGTTCACCTGGTTCGCAGATCCTTACAATTGATTGATCCATCAGCTTGGCTGTAATCAGTTTTGTATAGGGAATCCTTATGCCGACAGTATCATCCGGGGTGGTGTAGCCGTTAATGCATCTTGCAATAAGACAACTGGATTCTGTCATGCCGTATCCGCTGACCACTTCTGCCTTGAATTTTTTGGCGCAGGCTTTTTTCAGTTCCACGGATAAGGGGGCAGAACCGCTGTTGATGTATTGCAGGCAGTCAATGTTGTTGCTTTCAATAGGCACGTCAAGCAGAGCACTGAGTATGGTGGGTACGGTTGCAAACCACGATACCTGGAAATGTTCGACAAAATGCCACCAGTTTTTGACAACATTGGGATTTCGAAAACCCGTGGGTGTCATCATGACCACACACCTTCCCTGGATAAAAACAGCCAGGGATGCTGCAATGGTTCCAAAAACATGGAACAGGGGAAGCGGATTTAATACAGCCGCACTGCCATGGTGGTGATTATAATCAGCATAGACTTGTGCAACAAATGTCACACTGGCATGAGCAAGCATTGCAATTTTAGGTTTGCCTGTGGTCCCTCCGGTATGAAAATAGATTGCGGTATCTTCAGGGGCCGGTGAATCAGAAAAGCATAAATCATCCCCTGGCTGAGTCTCCATTGCCTTGTTGAAATCCAGTGCCTTTATTTTTGTGTCCCCAAGGCAGGTGCGGGTAAAAGATTCCATATCTATTTTTTCGGATCTCGTATCCCTGGCTAAAAGAATATGGGTCAGGCTGGGGACCTGTTTGATAATGTCATGGACTTTGGCGTTTAACCCGATAGAATCGCCAGGGCCAAGAGTGATAAGAACTTTGGATCTGACTTCATTCATGATTTCAGCAATTAATCCGGTATCCAGAAAATGGTTTACAGGATTTACGATTCCCACAGCCTGTATTCCCCACAAGGCAAGCTGGTTTTCCATCAGGCTGGGCAGCAGGATGGTAACTGTATCCTTCCGGCCAACGCCTATCTCATGGAGTAGATTGGCAGTTTGTGTCAGCTTTTGATTGAGTTGTGCAAAGTTCAGGACGGTTTCCTTCTCGTCTTTTTGTGCGGCATATAATTGTGCCAGAGCCGGATTATCTGCATATCGTGCAGTACTTTTTCGTATTAATTCATATGTCGTGTTGATGGGGAATCGATCAGCAAGGGGGATTTTTTCATAGTCACGGATATTGGCCTGGGTCATATTTGCCGGCTGATTTTTCTTGCATGGAGAAGGGTTCACAATCGTCATTCCTCATTATGAGTGGAAGAAAGCAAATTATTTTGCTGTGCAGAATCTAATTTTGCATTTATGCAAATCCATAGCTTGCTGTCAAGTATTAAATGTAATGCGCTCCATGCAATCTTTTTTAAGAATAAGATTCTTTTTCCCATTATATGTGGATATAGAGGGAGCTTTGCTTCTAATATCGGAAAATATTATTTTTGTTTTTTGGTGGAAATATTTATTTTATAGCTTATCTCGGCTGCAAGCGCCTTGGCTTCAAGTAATTCCTGGTGAGATAATTTTTTGGCAATAATATGTCTGTTTAAAATAGCTGCTGCAAGTCCCTGTTCTGCGGCTAAACTTTCCCACACATAAGCAAGTCTGAAATCCGGTTTAACACCCATACCTTTGTGATACATACAGCCAAGTTCATATTGTGCTAAATCATAACCTTGTTCAGCAGCTTTGGTTAACCAGTATATCGTTTGTTTAAAGTTTTGAGAAACTCCAAGCCCACATGCATACATCCATCCAAGTTCGTACTGAGCAAAAACATAGTTCTGTTCAGCGGCCTTGGTATACCAATAGATTGCTTTTGCTAAATACTGGGTTATCCCATAGCCATTGATATACATAACTCCGAGGCAATACTGTGCCTTGGCATAGCCCTGTTCGGCCGCTTTAGTAAACCAATAAACCGCTTGCTTGTAATTTTGTGGTGTCTGACTCCCCTCACTATACATGACACCGAGAGAATACTGAGCATTGGCATGTCCCTGTTCTGCTTTTTTAAAAGTGTTTTCAAAAGTGTCAATCCATCCCCATGCAGAATTAAAAAAGCATAAAATAAATAAAAGGGGAACTAGTTTTTTTTGTGCGTTCATTGTTTACCCCATGATTTTGATTGACGGTTCAGGAAATAAAAGCATTGGAAAGTATCTTTATCGATATAACAAAGAATTTAATGTAGGCTGTAATAGTAAGATGAGCGTGTATACAAGTTTTAAATATATACAAAAAGTATATTATTGGGTCAAGACATTATAGGGCTCATTCATGTCTAAGCCAGACTATATACTTTGTGAAAATAATTTTATTCTTTTAGGGCGAAGGGTGTATAACATCTTATTGTTGCGGTTTGTGTCTTATTGTTGCGGTTTGTGTCTTGTTGGTATGCTATTGTTGCGAAAAATGAAATATAATGGTAGCATGCATTCCTATGGATATTCGTAACTTAAAACTATTTCGTCACCTGACCGGAACTCTGCATTTTGCGAGAACCAGCCAGGCTTGTTATATTACACCGTCTGCATTGACAAGGGTGATCCAGCGCCTGGAAGCGGAAGTGGGTGAAAAGCTGTTCATCAGGGATAACCGGACAGTTGAGCTGACCCAGGCCGGGGTTGCCTTTAAAAAATATGCAGATGATGTGATTCAGCGCTGGGAGCAGTTAAACGATGAGTTGTCTTCTGAAGATATTCTGGAGGGGGAGTTGTCGTTGTTCTGCTCAGTAACCGCAGCTTACGGGATTTTTCCCGGCCTTATGGCGGATTATCGGAAAATTCACCCCAATGTCCGCATTCACCTTGAAACAGGGGATGCGGCAAGAGCGCTGGGAAGACTTGCCACACAGGATGCCGATGTTGTTATTGCTGCAAAGCCGGATAACCTGCCCAGAGACCTTGAATTTAAAACCCTTTCAAGGACCCCCCTGGTTTTTATCGCCCCTTTGCAGTACCCGGATGTGATCATTCGAAAATCAGGCACAATAGACTGGGAGCAGACGCCTTTGATTATTCCCGGCCATGGCCTGAGCCGGGATAGAATAGATCAGTGGCTGGCATCGGAAAATTTTGTGCCGAAAATATATTCGCAGGTGGCTGGAAATGAGGCCATCATTGTCATGGTTTCCCTTGGATGCGGTATTGGCCTTGTGCCCCTGCTGGTGCTGGAGAACAGCCCGTTTTACAACCTCGTGAATATACCGGAGGAAACTCCCAGGCTGCCGGAATTTGTTATCGGGCTCTGCACCCGGAAAAAGAATCTTGTAAACCCAAGAGTTAAAGCATTATGGAGTATTGCCGGTGAACAATAATCTTACAGGTTTTCAAAAATTTCAGTTTCAACTTCACGAAATTATATTTGAAGCAGATACTCTGGCCGGCAAATGGTTTGATATCTTATTGATCATTTCCATTACTGCCAGTGTCAGCGTGGTTATGCTGGACAGCGTGACCTCTTTCAATAATGCGTACAATGTACTGCTCTACAAGCTGGAATGGGGATTTACCCTTTTATTTACATTGGAATATCTCCTGCGCCTGATCTGTGTTCGGCGGCCATTGAACTATGCGTTCAGTTTTCTGGGAATGGTGGATCTGTTTTCCATCCTTCCCACATATTTGAGCCTGTTTATTCCTGGCAGTCAGTATCTGGTTGTTATAAGGGTTCTGAGGGTACTTCGGGTTTTCAGGGTGTTTAAACTGGTGCATTTTATGGGTGAAGCATCCATATTGATCCGGGCATTAAAGGCTAGCCGACGGAAGATCATTGTTTTTTTAATGACCGTACTCACCCTGGTGATCATTTTCGGCTCTCTAATGTACCTGATTGAAGGAACAGAAAACGGGTTCACCAGCATCCCCAGGAGTATCTATTGGGCCATTGTCACCATGACCACAGTCGGGTACGGGGATATTTCCCCTAAAACCAGTCTGGGCCAGGCCCTGGCTTCTGTTATTATGATTCTTGGCTATGCGATTATTGCTGTGCCAACAGGGATTGTTACAACAGAGCTGAGTATGGCAGTCAAAAAAAAGGTCACCACCCAGGCCTGCCCGGAATGCATGGCCCAGGACCATGATTCTGATGCGGTGTTCTGTAAGATCTGTTCTGCGCGCCTGAACCCGGAGAAGTGAATTCAGTGCTGCCCATACAGGCCCATATAAAAGAAATTAAAGCCGCCCTTAAAACTGATCGATATGCTGTCATTCAGGCACCGCCGGGTGCCGGCAAAACAACCCGGATCCCCCTGGCACTTTTAAATGAATCCTGGCTGGCAGACAAAAAGATCATCCTGCTGGAGCCCCGCCGCCTTGCAGCCATTTCCTGCGCAGGACACATGTCGGATTTGGTCAAGGAACCGGTCGGGCAGACCATCGGCTATCAGATCCGGCTGGATCGTAAAATAAGCGCAAAAACAAAAATCGAAGTGGTCACAGAGGGTATTTTTACCCGGAAAATTCAAAATGACCCATCCCTGGAAGATGTTGGCCTGGTGATTTTTGATGAGTTCCATGAGCGAAATATTCATAGTGATGTTGGCCTTGCTTTCTGCCTGGATACTTTTGAGGCTCTGCGGGATGATCTTCGCATGCTTGTCATGTCTGCAACTATGGATGTGGGTACCGTATCAAAGTTGATGGGGGGTGCCCCCATTATCGATTCACGAGGTAAAAGTTATCCCGTAAAAACGATATACCAGGAACCTGTCCAAAGAAGAGGTCAGGAAAAATTTATTCATTCCTCTTGCCTGGGAGCAGTGAAACAGGCTCTGAAAGAAACCATCGGGGATATTCTGGTCTTTTTGCCCGGAGTGAGAGAGATTAAGCAGACACAATCTCTTCTTGAGGAGATAAATCTGCCGGGGATTTATATTCAGGCGTTATACGGCAGTCTGTCAGCAAAGGAGCAGGCAAGGGCGATTGCCCCATCGCCTGCAGGGAAAAGAAAAATTGTTCTGGCCACTTCCATTGCCGAGACTTCCATTACCATCCAGGGAGTGGATACGGTGATTGATTCCGGCCTCATGCGGATTCCGAAGTTTTCATGGAAAAGCGGCATGAGCCGCCTTGAAACCGTATCAGTATCCAAAGCCTCAGCAGACCAGAGACGAGGGCGTTCCGGCAGGATGGGGCCTGGGACCTGCTATCGTTTATGGTCTGAATATGACCAGGGATTGCTCAAAGCATTTTCTCCTCCGGAAATTTTAAGTGTAGATCTTGCTTCCGTGGCCTTGGAACTGGTGTCCTGGGGCGTATCTGATCCTTTACAGTTAAGCTGGCTTGACCCGCCGGATAAGGTATCGTTTAAGCAGGCCATGGGTCTTCTAAAATCACTTGGCGCTATAGATAAAGCAGAAAAAATCACAAAACATGGAAGAAAAATGGCGGTTGCAGGCCTCCACCCGAGACTGGCTCACATGATTATTATAGGAGGCCAAAAAGGGCACGGGGCATTGGCATGCCGGATTGCAGCTTTTTTAAATGAACGTGATTTTATCCGCTTTGAATACGGAGAGTCTGATCCTGATATCCGCCTGCGGATGGAATGGATCGAGGCTGTGGGAAAAAATAAGCCTCTCTGGCAAAAGGGATTCAAAATCAATAAGGGCATTATTCGCAGGATTTTAAAAACTGAAAAAAAGATCAAACGAGATTTTAAAATCAATGGATCGAGATTGGACATCGAAAAGACCGGCATGCTCCTGGCCCATGCGTATCCGGATCGGATTGCCAAAAAGAGGGATAATCAAAGCGATACTTTTTTAACTTCAGCAGGAAAAGGTGTTTATTTTCCTTTTCCCTGTGAGATTTCTATGAGTGAATACGTTGTTGCGGTTCATCTGGACGGAAGTCCCAAAAATGCAAAGATTTTTCTTGGAGCACCTTATGATGAGAGCGGTCTTGAAGAAGATTTTGGCGCATTGTTTAAATCACAGACCTCTTTGGACCTGGATAGAAAAAGCGGCAGGATTCAGGCAGAAAATCGAGTTGTTTTTCAAAAGCTCATCATAAAAAAAAGGCATTTAAAAGAGATTGATCCGGATATGGCCTGTGATGTCCTGATAAATCATATCCGCAATACAGGTCTGCATCTGCTGCCCTGGAGCAAAAAATTAAATGCCTTGAAAGATAGAATTGCATTTTTGTCAAACAGCGGTCAGGCACAAGGCCTTCCTGATGTGTCAGATGAGGCATTGATAAAGACGCTGGATACCTGGTTGAAACCATTTCTGACAGGGATCATGTCTTTAAAGCAGCTTGAAAAAATGGACCTTGATACTTCATTCTTATCCCTGCTCACCTGGGAGCAGCAAAAAATTATTGATAAAAAAGCCCCTACCCATATTATTGTCCCCAGCGGGTCAAAACGCCCCTTGAGATACCGTCAGGGCAACAGTATTCTGGATTCCCCGGTTCTGGAAGTCCGCCTCCAGGAGATGTTCGGCCTTGTCCGTACACCTGTGGTTGCCGGCGGAAAAGTGCCGTTAACCATCTCTCTTCTTTCACCTGCCGGTCGTCCTGTTCAGATTACCCGGGATCTTGAAAGTTTCTGGGAAAACACCTACAAAGAAGTGAAAAAGGATCTGGCCGGACGCTACCCAAAACACTACTGGCCGGATGATCCTTTATCTGCCACCCCAACCAGCAGAGTAAAGCCCAAAAAATTAAGTTGATTTAATTTGAAGGGATTATAATTTATCTGAAAAAAGGGTGGGGTGGGGGTCAATATTGTGAAAAGGGCTGGAGACTGAAAAAGGACCTGGCCTTGTCACAAAGAAAATTGCCCTCATCATTTTCCCAGGAACGGGAAAACTGCCGGCATGCTGAGGGCCTGTTTTCATAAATCCGGCATTTTACTTTTACGCCAATGCTGCCTTCTAAAGCTATGCATCTGGGAGTGTTTGATTTGGTTCCGTTCATAAAACGGTTTGAGATGTCTATGACAGAGCTCATCTCAACTGGAACACAGCTATTTTCTTTGTCATCCGGAAAAGAGACACAAAAAAAAGCACAGCATGCGCCGCATGTTTCGCAGGGGCTAAGCTTCAATTGCGGCCACATTTTTATAGGGTACTGCGTATATGCTCATTAGAAACGTCTTTTTTTAAATTTTTTTTTCGCTTTTTTGCCATCCGGAGTTGCTTGATTTATTTTTATCATTTTTTTTTCAATCATTTTGCCGTTCAGGGCTTTAATTGCTTTATCGGCCTCTGAATTAGAGGGCATTTCCACAAATCCAAAACCTTTTGATCTTCCGCTGAACCTGTCTTTGATTATTTTAGCGCTTGCCACTTCTCCAAATTCAACAAACATCTCTCTTAAAGCAGTCTCGGTGATCTGTTCAGCCAAGTTTCCAACGTAAATATTCATCAAGAAGCCTTTCCTGGGTTGCGGTTGTTTTTTTTCCAAGTTTTAAGGGTAACATCGGGATTGAATACCCCATTGCAATATGAATTTTCAGGAGGACAAACTCTATCTTTCCTGAAAAGAAACGAGTGGGCATAAATAATAGATGGGATAAGTGTCAGCTTATTTTTCCTTTCACGTCGTCATTATGATGGAACATGTTAATAAAACAGTTACCCAATCATCACGCCGTGACAAGGTCAGCAAGACAGTCTAAAAATCAGGGTATGATTAATTGCAGCAGATTGTATTTCTTAACAAAAGCCAACCTGCTTGTTTGAGATATATCAGATATATATGGGTAAGGCCAATTATATTTTATAAAAGCCTTTATCGTACATAGCTTAATATCTGTCCTTTAAAAGGTTTTTTTAAATAGTTCGTATGGGCAGGCTTTTCCTGATGATGGGAATATCCCATCATTACCATTTTTTTGCTGAAATTTGCATGGTTCCCCCTTCCCGGGTCAACGATTATCACCTCGCAATGCGATTTGGCATGCTGATCAATGAATTGGGATAATTGCAGTGCATGATCACTTTCATACAACAGGTCGCTTCCAATGATTAAATCAAAAGTGCCCAGTGTACTTTTAAGATCGCACCATCCCGTGCGGACAAAGGGCAGCTTTCTGCCATTATTAAGGTTTACGTTATCAATGAGAAACTGTTCCGTTTCCGGATGATGGTCAGTGGCTGTAATGTCTGCCAGACGATGGTTCAGAACAAGGCTGGCCAGTCCAATGCCGCACCCGATTTCTAAAATATGTTTTCCCTCCACGTTATAATCAAGCATGTGATGGGCAAGCACTTCTCCTGACGGCCAGATTACGCCAAACATAGGCCATGCGGCAGAAGATATCCCCAATTTTTCTGCTGCACCACTGTCATCCAGATACTGGAGCGTATCCCGCAGCATCCGGATATGAATATCAACTGACCCTATTTCAATTGTTGTATAGCGAATTCGCAGAGGAGGCAAAATAAATTGTCCTTAAGTATATAGCGGCAGGGCTTTGTTCAGCATCTTCTGCCCCAGATTTTTTTCAATTTTTGATATCATCTTCCCGCTGTCCTGGCAGACAAATGAGTAGGCTTGTCCTTTCTGATCTGCTCTGCCCGTTCTTCCTGTGCGGTGGATGTAAGTTTCTACCGTATCCGGCAGATCATAATTTATGACATGCGAAATTCCAAGAACATCAATGCCCCGGGCAGCGACGTCTGTTGCAACAAGAATCGAGAATTTACCGTTTTTGAAGCCATCCAGTGCTTCCCGGCGTTTGGGCTGTGAAAGATTGCCCTGTATAGCGGTTGCATTATATCCGGCTCTTTTTAACTGGATTGCCAGAGTTTTTGCTTTGTGCTTGGTTCGGGTAAATACGAGGGTTCTTTCCATTTCATTTTGCTGGAACAGATCTTTAAGTAAAGAGGTCCGCCGTTCTTTTTTAATGTGATAAATTGCATGTGAAATCGTTGGGGCAGGCAGTGAATTGTTAACTTTTATTGTTATGGGTTTGTTAAGGATTTTCTCTGCCAGGTTTTTGATTTCTTTTGGCATGGTTGCAGAAAAGACAAGGGATTGTCTTTTTTTGGGCAGTTGTTTGATAATTCTTCGTATATCCGGAAGAAATCCTTTATCAAACATATGGTCTGCTTCATCGAGCACCAGCGCCTCAATATGATTCAGTTTAATGATGCCGTCATTCATAAGATCAAGGAGGCGGCCAGGGCAGGAAACGATAATTTCTACGCCGGACCGGATTGCTTTAATCTGGTATGCCTTACTGACACCGCCATATATTGCAACGCTTTTCAGTCCGGTTTTTTTTCCCAGCACTCCAATATTGTCATGGATCTGTTCTGCCAACTCTCTTGTTGGAGCTATGATCAGTGCCCTTTGTTTTTTCCGGGGGCCGTTAATCAGGTGCTGAAGAAGCGGTAGAACAAAAGCGGCTGTTTTTCCGCTGCCTGTTTGGGCAAGGCCAAAAATATCTTTTCCTTCAAGAATCGGTGGAATGGCTTCTTTCTGTATAGGGGTGGGAATGGTGTAATCACAGGCACAAATACCTGCAGTGATCTGGGGGTGAAAATTAAATGTGCTAAAACGCATTAAAACTCCTTGGGTCGTATAAATTTTATGGTGTGAAAAGGTGTATGTCTGATTTGACAGGTCGTCAATCGCTGTGAATTTATACAACAGGGGAAGGTTTCCGGCAAAAAGTTTCATACGTGTTTTCACGTTTAAGTAACCAGCATAAACTTCGACGGCAACATACGATGCTTGTGAGACAACGAGGTTAGCGAGGACAACCTGAAAGAAAATATACTGACAGGGGAATGTGCTCTTACTTGAGTATGAACACGCATTATACACTAATAATAAGAAATAGCAATGATATAAAATGGATACGCTCTACTCTCCTTTGGAAGCATGAAATAATAAGTCGGCAGCATCAAATTTCTTTTTCTTGCGATCCAGCACTAAAAAAGCTACTAATGGTAACGAAATTTTATGGCCTGTTTTGTAGTGAGATGGTGAAAAAGGAATTAAATAAAGGAAGTTTGAACATTGATGTCGATTAAATTTTGCTCTGCCTGCGGATCTCCCACGCAAGAAAAAATTCCTTTGGATGACGATCATATCCGTTCAGTCTGCACAAACTGTGGCCTGGTTCATTACAGCAATCCCAAAATGGTGGTGGGATGCATTCCTGAATTGGATGGTAAGCTGCTCTTATGTAAAAGAAATATCGAGCCCCAGAAAGGCAGATGGACGCTTCCGGCAGGTTTTCTGGAAGATAATGAATCCGTCCAGGACGGTGCGGCCCGTGAAACCCTGGAGGAAACACAGGCCAAAGTTGAAATCATCTCCCCGTATCGTCTGTTTAATATCACCTTTGTCAGCCAGATCTATTTCATGTTCAGGGCAAAACTGACATCTGATCATTTCGGGCCGACAAAGGAAAGTACTGCAGTCCGGCTGTTTGATGAAAACGAAATCCCATGGGATGACATTGCCTTCAGGGTTATTGAACAGACCCTTGAGCATTATTTTGAAGATCGCAGAAACGGAAGCGCATATCCGTTTAAGGTGTGCGATCTTATTTAAGAACCTGTTTTAAAATATCAAACCGGTCAAATGGCGGCATCACGCATGCACCGGCGAACATCTTCCTTGCCAGTTCCAGCATCTCTTTTGACTGGTCAATTCCGGTCTGAACAGGGTCATTACTTTCTTCCATCTCTTTCCTAAGATTCTCCGGCACAGCAATTCCGTCCACCTTGTCATGGAGAAATACAGCATGCTTATAAGAGAGGAGTGGGAGAATTCCCATGATGATCGGAACACCAAGATCTTTGGTAGCATCATATATGTCTTTGGCGGTGGCCTCGTCATAAATGGGCTGTGTAACAATAAACTGGGCACCGGATGCCACTTTTTTCTCCAGGCGTTTGGCTTCATGGGCAAGGCCATCCACTTCCGGCCGAAAATCCAGTACCGCCCCGGTATATAGATCTGATTCCTCAGCCAGGTTGATCAGGTCAAACACATTGAGATCACATACTGTTGAAGTGGGCAGGTCGGCTTTAGGCGCTGAAGGGTCACCAGTGACCACAATTACGGTATCAATACCAAGTGCTTTGGCCCCCCAAAGTTCACTTTGCAGGCCCAGTCGGTTCTGATCCCGGATGGTGAAGTGCAGGATGGCGGGTTTATTAGTGGCTTTTTGCGCCAGGTGGGCAAACACCATGGCTGACATCCTCGGTTTTGCAACAGGGTTGGAGGCCACGCTGAATCCATGAAAATTTAAACCGTTTAAGCTTGTCAGCTTTTTTAAAAGTGCTTCAGGGTCATTGCCCAGGGGGGGCACAACCTCTATGGTGATGATAAATTCATTTTTGTTTTTTATAAGATTTTTCATGTGTTACTCCTTGAATCTGAGTTGAAAATTTTCTGTCTTAAGATCTATTTTAGTAATTATCTGCTAATTATCCGAAGCGAAAATCATGGTTTAATTATAGGGAGTAAATTGAAAAAAAAGCAAATCAATAGATGAGGTTTTTTAAAAATAACTTGCCCGTGGTATTTATGTAATGGTAATGTTTTTGGTATTACTTAGCCATTGCTTGATACACTATCCGAACTCTGAGTATAAAATTAAGAATACAATGCGATACACTATGGTTATAGTGTTTAACAAAAGATCAAGGTGCTTTATCTTTTCAGGAGGTCATTTTGGATTTAAGCTATCGTAAGCGACTTTTGCTTGTCCTGATCAGTATCATTGTCCTGTCAGGCGGTTTTCTGTTATTTAAAAAGTTGTTGCTACCCAAAAGCTTTGGTGTCTATGGCCCTTACAGGGCAGATGCCATTGCAGAAGCGGCGCTGGTGCCCATCCGGCACAGAACCAATGTCTCGTGTTTTTCCTGCCATTCTTATGAGGCAAAAATCCATAAAAAGGGAAAGCATGCAACCATTTCCTGTGAATTCTGCCATGGCACTTATGCGGATCATGTGGCAGACGGAAAAAAAATAGGTTCGCTACCGGTGAAAAAGAATAAGGAGATAACCACCTTGTGCCTGAAATGTCACAACACAGAGATTAAAGCTAGAAAAGAAGAAGTTATCAAAACCGTTGCCATGCCGGATCATTTAAAATTGCAGGAAGTCAAATTGACCCATAACTGCAATCAGTGCCATCATGTCCATGCACCGTTAAAGTATATCATCCGGGCCAAAGAGATTACCGGGTTGATGGAGGCAAAACTATGAAGCGGCGCTCATTTATAAAAAAAGTATTGAACGGAACCATTGCAGGATCTTTGTACCTGGTATGGTCGATGGATGCAAAAGCCCTTGAGATTCCCGAGCAGATACCGGGGATAAGGGGAAAAGAATATGATATTTTAGACCAGGAATTTGCTTTTATCGTGGATGTTACACGCTGTATCGGCTGTGGGTCATGCTGCGTGGCAGACAAACGCGAATACAATGTTCCGGACGGCAATTACCGCACCTGGGTGGAACGATATGTTAAAGGCTTCAGTGATCAGATCTATGTGGACTGTCCAAATGGCGGCCTTGACGGTTACCAGACCCCGAGAACGGATATCAAAGAAGAGATCCGGGATACTTTTTTCGTTCCAAAGCTTTGCAACATGTGCCAGGAAGCACCCTGTGTCCAGGTGTGCCCTGTGGGAGCGACCTTTATCTCTCCGGACGGATTTGTCCTTGTTGATGAAAAAAGATGTGTGGGATGTGCCTACTGCATTCAGGCCTGCCCCTATTCGGTAAGATTTCTGCATCCGGAGACCAAGGTCGTGGAAAAGTGTACCTGGTGTTATCAGAGGGTCAGGCAGGGACTGCTGCCGGCATGTGTTGAAGTATGCCCGACGGGCGCCAGAAAATTCGGTTCTATGAAAGATAAAACATCTGAGGTCTATGAAATATTAAAAGGTCCTGGTGTTCTCACGGTATTAAAAAAGGAAATGGGCACCTATCCGGCCCTCTACTATAAAGGTGCCAGAAGGGAGGTGATCTGATGGATGCAGCCCACGGTTCTGCCGTATCACTTGTTACCAATTTTGTATTTCCTAACGATCTCCATGTTCACTGGAGCATGATGATCGTGCTTTATCCGTATATCACAGGGCTGGTTGACGGGGCCTTCATTATCGCTGCCCTGTACTATCTTTTTGGAGTAAAAAGTCTGAGGCCTGCCGCACGGTTTTCACTGCTGTTTGCCCTGGCATTCTTGTGCTTTGCCACATTACCCCTTTTGCTTCATCTGGGACGTCCGGAGCGCAATCTCAACATGCTCTTAACCCCCAGCCCCAGTTCTGCCATGGCAGGATTCGGCTATATTTATGCCGTATCCATGGGGGTACTGGTGTTTATTGTGCTTTTTGTTTACCGCCCGGATCTGGTCGAGCTTCGCGCCACCTCCAAGGGATGGCTTCACCATCTGTACCGGGCTTTGACCTTTGACAGTATTGACCTGTCTGAAAAGGCCCTTGCCCTGGATCAAAAAATTATCCGGTTTCTGGTGGGGATCGGCATACCCATAGCAGCAGTGCTTCATGGATATGTGGGGTTTATTTTCGGCGGGGTAAAGGCCAATCCAACATGGTCTACCCCATTGATGCCTGTGATCTTTTTGTTTTCTGCATGCGTATCTGGAATATCAGCCATCATACTGGCGTATATTGTTATCCGTAAAATCAAAGGACGTTCCATTGATAACACGTGCATCCGAACCTGTGTGAAAACCCTGACCATCTTTTTTATCCTGGCATTTACATTTGAGATGCTGGAGGTTTTTTCTCATTCTTATTTAAAATCAGGATATCACCACATGGTGGAAGGACTTTTAAACGGACCTCTGGCCAATTCCTTCTGGCTGTGGCAGGTCAAGATCTGTTCGATTCTTCCACTGATAATTCTTGGGATTATGGCTTTTGTGAAGATGCAAAAGCCCATGTATAACTTAACAGCTGCAATTGTTTCCGCTATTTTGCTTCTCCAGGTTTTGATCATGCGCTGGAACGTCGTTATCGGCGGCCAGCTCATGAGTAAAAGTGCGCGCGGTTATACCGAGTTTCATCCGGAATGGTTTGATAAAGAAGGGATACTTGCTGTGATCGTTGTGATGTCTTTGCCGTTTATCTTTCTTTTTGTCCTGAGCAAAATTTTTCCATTCTGGGCGCCGGGTAAAGATATGAACAATGAAATAAATATGGATTAAATTTTAATATAAATTAAGTTTGCTTATGAAAGGAGGTGGTGCAGGCAAGAGGTGCGGCTGTGCGGAAAATAAATCTTATTTTTTGCATGTTAACCAAAAATTTTGGGAGGGAAATAGTATGACTGTTTTAAGGTCATTCCTAATTTTTATGATCATGTCTGTTGTGTCTTCAGGGGTTGCATTTGCGCTAACTGAGGCCTCCTTTGATGTGAAAGACAAAAAAAACCAGGAAATGAATAAAAAGTGCATCACCTGTCATTTAAAAGAAAATGTATCCCTGGTACGCCAATGGGAAAGAAGTGCCCATGCTGCCGCAAAAGAAGGTCAAATTGGCTGCTATACCTGCCATGCGGCAAACAAGGGAGATGAAATGGGATATATGCATGAGGGCGCATTTATCAAGGCAATTTTATCCCCTAATGACTGTGCAAAATGTCATGAGCCGGAAGCTAAAGAAATGGCCATGTCGCATCATGCTACAGCCGGAGAAATCATGGCATCCCTTGACAATATGTTGGCGGAGGTCGTAGGCGGCATGCCTACAAACAAGGGTAACATGGCCAGTGGCTGCTGGCAGTGCCATGGGTCTGTGGTCTCATTGAAAAGAGATAAAGACGGCAAACCCATGAGATCCAAAACCGATGCCCCCCAGATGGATTACAATACCTGGCCGAACTCCGGGATTGGGCGGATCAATCCTGACGGCAGCAAGGGTGTCTGTAATGCATGTCATTCAAAACATAATTTCAGTGCGTCCCGTGCAAGACAGCCTGAAAACTGCGGCAAATGTCACCTGGGCCCGGATCATCCTCAAAAAGAGATCTACGAAGAATCCAAACACGGTATTGCCTATTTCACAGCAGACAAAGGACCGTCCCAGAATGGAATGAACATCATGAAAGACGGTTCATGGGTCTTGGGAGACGATTACCATACCGCCCCGACATGTTCCACCTGTCATATGGGCTCCTATATAAAACTCAACGGCGCTGTTGCCAAGAACAGCCATAACGTAGGTGACAGGATTTCCTGGAACCTGAGAGCTCCTGTATCATCCAAACTGAATCGTGTAACATTTACCGACGGCACTGTTGGAGATATTACCGGTGATATTGCCCCCCGACCTGGTCAGACGGCCAAATCTAAAACCTATGTCCGGGAAGGAGATAAACTCAAAAAAGTGGTGAGCGAAAAAACCATTGAAAGTGTTGTCTCCTGGGAAGAAAGAAGGAGCAATATGCAGGAAGTATGTAAATCCTGCCATGGCATCAACCAGGTTCGTGATTTTTATAAACAGCTGGATGACCTGGTCAACCTTTACAATATTAAATTTGCTAAACCAGGCATAGAGCTGGTAAAGATGCTCAAAAAAGACGGCATCTGGGAAAATACCGGATTCCAGCACAAGATCGGGTTTACCTGGTTTGAAATCTGGCACCATGAAGGCCGCAGGGCAAGAATGGCCGCAGCCATGTTTGCACCGGACTATACCCACTGGCACGGCATGTATGAAATTGCCAGGAATTTTTACCATGAATTTTTACCGGAAGTTCAGGAACTGGCCGATCATGCAGGCAAGGGTGAAAAATATCGCCAGCACATTAAAAAGCTGCTGGAAAAGCCTGAACATCTCTGGACAAAAACAGGCGGATCTTCTGAAACCATGAAACTGATCGAAGAAGAAAATAAATTAAGATATAACCAATAGCGGAATAATCAAATAATTCCGTAAAAAAGTAAAACAAACCGGCAGGACGGCAAATAGAGACTGCCCTGCCGGTTTGTGTAAAAAGAAAAAATATGCAAAAAAAAATACGTTTCGGCATGATTGCCTCACTGATACTCGTGTTTGTGCTTCCTGCCGCGCTGCACGCAGGAGATATCAAACAGTTATTCAAACAGGTTGAAGAATTAAATATCCAGCGTCATGGTTACACTCTTGGAAAAGAATTGGACAGCGGGCAGCTTGAAATTGCCAGTGCGCATCCGCAAAAAGCAACCCTGCCGGAAACATTCAAATTTCAGGATGAAGGCATGTTTATTGTGGCCCAGAAAAATACCAACCGGGTCCTGGTGCTCTATGAATCAAGAGATAACGCGTCCCAAAAAAATGTTCAGGATTTGATCGGGGATCTGTACATGAGTTTTGAAGACCCGACCGTGTTGGCCCATGATAAAGTGGTATACTGGGCATTTACAGGTAAAGGCAAAGTGTCTTCTGAAAAATTTGATACAGCAAAAGAAGATAAAAAAAGACTGGATATTATTGCCACCGTAAAATTTGTTTCAGATATCAAAATCATGGAAAAACAACAGCAGGATTTAAGCGGCTATGTCTATTATATTATCAGCTCAGATCCTATCCTTAAGCTTTTAGGCGCTTCAAATTCTTATGCTGAAATTCCATAAAAAAAGTACATGATGGTCATCACCACTGCGATGAACAAAACACTCATCCCGGTGCCGGCCCTTACATAATCTATAACCTTATATCCACCCGGCCTCATGATCAGAGCATTAACCTGGTGGGTGGGCAGGATAAAAGTGTTGGAAGCGGCAACAGCAACCAGCAGAGCCGCCATTCGAGGGTCAGCCCCGCACGATAGCGCCATATTCATGGATAAAGGAATCATGAGAACGGCTGCACCAATATTTGAAGTCACAAGGGTGAAAAAAGAAGTTAAAAGTCCGATGAGTAAAAACAGAATCAGTGGCGAAAGAAAGCCATGCATGCTAGTGGTAATCACAGAAGACAGATAATGAGCAGCCCCGGTTTTTTCAAAAGCCAGACCCAGTGGGATCAAGCCAGCCAGTAAAAATACCGTCATCCAGTCTACCCCTCGATACGCCTCGTCAATGGTCAGCACCCGGGTTAAAATCATGCCGATGGCTCCGGAAAGCAGGGAAATCGACAACTGAACTTTCAGCCCCAAAGCCAGGAAAAGGGCCAGGGCCAGGCAGGCCACTGCAAATCCGGCTTTTTCAGGGTGCAGAATTTCGCCTTCAATATGTTCAGTAAAGGCCAGGTCTTTTTTTTGCTGCAGCAGGTGAAATTTTTCCAGTTCACCGAACAAAAGAAGTGCATCGCCCGGGCCAATTTTGGTCTCAGAAATATTTTCCAGAAAAACATTATTTTTTTTAAAAAGGGCCACTGGGTTTACCTGGTATCGTTTTCTAAAATAAACCTGGTGAAGGCTCTTGCCTACAAGCTCAGACCGTGGCGTGACAACCGCCTCTGTAATAGCGGTATTATCCGGGGAGAGGATTTCGCTCATATGATCCAGCTCTTCACACAATTTCCATCCCATCTGTTTTGCAAGTTTGCTTACATGCTCCTCGTTACTGATCACCCCGACCACATCCCCGGGTTCAATAATATCTCCCCTTGCAGGGACGTTTACTCTTTGTCTGCTCTCACCTGGCCCCTGCTTGCAGATGCAGATTACGGTTGAGTGAAATTTGGGCCTTATTTCCAGTTCATCCAGCCGCCGGGTTTCAAAATCATCTGGAACGTTTAGTTCATAAGCGCTTTGGATCTCCTGTCCATAGGTGCATTCAAGTTCATGGTCCAGAAGGCAGTAATCATTATCTTTAATGCTGACATCCGGCAGGACATATTTACCCAGCCCGACAAAATAGATTAAAGCACACAGTACAAGGGCAATGCCGATTGGGGTTACGCTGAACAGGCCAAATGCCTCAAAAGGGGCATCACCCAGTACGGCCTGATTGTTGGACCACCATGTGGCCATCAGGTCATTTAAAAGGATAAGGGGGCTTGATCCCACCAGTGTAATGCAGCCGCCAATGACCGCGCAAAACCCCATGGGCATAAGAATTCTGGAAACAGGAACATTGAGCTGGCGGCAGATCCGGTTGGCAGCTGGCAAAAACAGGGCAGCAGCCCCTATGTTCTGCATGAAACTTGAAATGAATGCCACCGTGGCGGAGATCAGGGCCATGATCCGGGTCTGGCTTTTTCCTGCATACTGGATGATTTGGCGGGCAAAAATATTCATCACCCCTGTTTTGTCCAAACCTTCTCCAATAATGATAACGGCGATGATGGATACCACTGCGTTGGAACTTAATCCGCTGATGGCCTCGGAAGCCTCAATAACCCCGGACAGGGGCAGTAGAACCATCATGAGAAGCCCTACCATGTCGACCCGGACCACTTCGAATATAAACAGCACTGTGACAAAGATTAAGAATCCGAACACAATCATCATATCCTGTGTCAACTCAAGGGGCATGGATATTCTCCTCTGGATTAATTTAGGATTTGAACCTTAAATTTAGGAAAAACAGTTGGATTAGTCAAGAACTCCTTAAAGAGAAGTCTTTATGACGATGTCTCAATTCCCTCTGTTTTGTCCAGTATGTTAAATATTAAGTACTTTAGGTGTTCTTGATATTGACAGACCTTCATCTCTGTTACACAATAGATAAATATGAAACGAAACACAGTCCTGGCGAAAAACCATTTCATGAATCTTGAAACAATGAGGTGAATATGAATTCTGATGTTTTATTTAAGCCTTTTGATCATTCCAAGTTAAAATTAAAAAATCGTATTGTAATGCCGCCCATGACGCGTAGTTTTTCGCCAGATGGAATCCCTGGCGATAATGTGGCAGACTATTATCGAAGAAGAGCTGAAGGCGGTGTGGGCCTTATAATCTCTGAGGGCACCCTGATTAATCACCCTGCTGCCACAGATGCAACAGATCATCCATCTTTTTACGGAGAAAAGGCTTTGGCCGGGTGGAAAAAAGTTGTGGACAGTGTGCATGCTGCCGGCGGTAAAATGGTGCCGCAGATTTGGCATATCGGTTCTGTAAGGCATGGAGGAAAGGGGCCTTTCCCGGAGGCTGTATCTGCAGCACCTTCCGGGCTGGCAGCTCCGGGTAAAAAAGTATTGCCGGAACTGGAGAATAGCGAAATAGAAAAGCTGGTTCAGGCATATGCCCAGGCAGCCCTGGATGCAAAAGAACTGGGGTTTGATGGTGTAGAAATTCATGGGGCTCATGGTTATTTGATTGACCAGTTTTTCTGGGAAGGTACAAATATTCGCGAAGATCGCTACGGGGGAAGTATTGAAGCCCGCACCACTTTTGCGGTGGAAATTATTCGCGAGATCCGGCGGCTGTGCGGAGAAGAGTTCCCGATCATTCTGCGCTGGTCTCAGTGGAAAATGCAGGACTTTGAAGCAAAACTGGTGAAAAATCCGGATGAGCTTCAGCGGTTTTTAACTCCCCTGGTAGATGCAGGCGTTGATATTTTTCACTGCAGCACACGCCGGTTCTGGGAACCGGAATTTGAAGCATCAGAATTAAATCTTGCCGGATGGGTAAAGAAACTGACCGGGCTTCCCACTATTAGTGTTGGCAGTGTCAGCCTTAACGAAGAATTTGTTACTACATTTATGGGTGGTGGTGCCGGAGTGTCAGGTATTGATAATTTGATCGAACGGATGGAAAAGAGCGAATTTGATCTGATTGCTGTTGGCCGTGCGAACATCAGCAACCCGGATTGGGCAAACCTGGTAAAAGAAGGAAAGTACGATCAATTAAAACCTTTTGACAAGGCGTTGCTTGATAAGCTTTTTTAGAGGTGGCAAATGAAAAAATTAGGTGATGTGCTTGTAAAAAAGAAACCCTTTAAAGAAATATTAATGGGCAATGAAGCTGTAGTAAGAGCCATGGTGGAAACCGGAACAAAGGTTGTAAGTTCTTATCCCGGATCACCAACGCCGGAGATCGCAACAGCGATACAGAGCATAAAAGAGGATGATCGGCCGTTTTATTTTGAATTTTCTGTAAATGAAAAAGTGGCCACGGAAGTTGCATTTGGTGCAGCGCTTAATGGAAATCTCTCCTGCGTATTCTATAAGAGCGTGGGGCTTAATGTTGCCCTGGATACATTTGTTCAGCTCTCCTTGATGAATATCATTGGTGGGATGGTGGTGGTTCTGGGGGATGATCCTGGTGCCAATTCATCTCAAAATGAGCAGGACAACAGAAATGTGTATAAAATGTCCCGTGTAACGGTGCTTGAGCCGGCCTCCCCCCAGGAAGCTTATGAATACTACGCCCATGCGGCAAGGCTTGCAAAAAAAGAGCAGACCGTTGTGGTACTTCGTCTGACAACACATGTTTGCCATGCCAGGCAGAAAGTTCAATTCGGTGCCTATGAAAAACCAGCACTCGCCAAAACGGATTTCAGCAGAGAAAACGGACCGTATATTGCATTGACCACCTTGGCGCTTGATATGAAGCGCCGATCAATCCAAAAGCTTGAAGGGGCAAAAGAGTACATTAAGAATAATAGCTTGAACACACAAACTGTTGGAAGCAAAAACAACGGGAAAGGGATCATCACTTCCGGACTGACGTACCTTTCTGTTCTGGATGTACTTGAAAACGCAGCCCATATTCCCGGGATATTAAAACTGGGCGCAGTGAATCCTCTTGAAGAAGAGAGTATCCTGGCTTTTTTAAAAGCCCATGAACAGGTTCTGATTTTAGAGGAGTTGGATGATATCCTGGAGCTTCAAATCAAAGCTTTGGCCTATGATAATGGTTTGAAAACCCGGATTATCGGGAAACAGGTGAATGAAGATTATGTAGGCGAGTACACGCCTGACAAAACATATGCAAAATTGGCGGTTGTCTGGCCGGATATGATTACACCGTTGCCAAAGGATGAGGCTCCTGTGTATGTTGTGCCAAACCGGCCGGCCCAGATGTGTCCGGGGTGCGGGCATCGGAGTGCATTTTTTGCCATTAAAAAAGCCCTGAAAAATACAGATGTGACGGTTGCCGATATTGGCTGCCACACCTTGGGGTATATGCCGCCGTATAACCTGGGAGAGGTCTTGATGTGTATGGGGGCATCAACGGGCATGGCCTCCGGCCTGTCTTTATTTAATGAGAATAAAAGAGTGGTGGCTTTTTTAGGGGACTCCACCTTTTTTCATGCTGGTTTGCCCGGCCTGATCAACACCATTTTTAATCAACATGACATTACTTTGATCATCATGGAAAACGGCACCACAGCCATGACCGGCCACCAGGATCATGCAGGAAATGATATTCCCATTGAAAGCCTTTTAAAAGGATTAGGGATCGAAAATATTTTGTCATGTGACACATACAGCCAGGCCAAATTGACAGACCTTGTGAAGAGTTCTCTGGAGGTTAAGGGAATAAGCGTGGTCATTGCAAAGCACCCCTGTATGCTCAAATTTACGCGGATGCAGCGAAGAAAACCCGGGTATGTTCAGCGTCATATTTCCATTGATCAGGGAGTGTGCAACCAGACCCATGACTGTGTAGAACAATTTGGATGCCCTACATTTGTCCGAAAAGCAGACGGCCGTGTGGACATTAACCTGGATCTCTGTATTGGGGACGGGTCCTGTCGACCCTCCTGTCCTGTTCAGGCCATTGGATTTGAAAAAGGAGCAAAATGAAATCATTCAATATTTATATAACGGGTGTAGGGGGGCAGGGAATAGGGCTTTTAAGCCAGGCTCTTTTAAGGGGGATAGACCATGCAGAGATTGAAGCCATTGCAGTGGACACACATGGTCTGGCCCAGAGGGGCGGGGTTGTGGTTTCTCAAATCCGGTGCGGCTCAAATATTCATTCGCCCTTAATTAAGAAAAAAGAATCCGACCTTGTTCTGGGAATGGAAGTCCATGAAGCCATGCGCGGTCTTGATACAGCCTTGAAAAAAGAGGGTACGCTTATCTATATGGATGTTTCCTGGCAGCCTTTGCCAGTCCGGCTTGGACAGGAAAAGGAAATTACAGCAGAAGATATCAAAAAAATATGTAAAGCATATGGTGCAAAGACTGTTCAGGTGGATATCCAAAAAATGGAAGATACAAGATCCCAGAATATGGCTCTTTTGGGCACTATTGCAAAATTGGGTGTTATTCCGGGAGTATCAAAAGATCATTACATCGCAGCTCTGAAGGATCTTCTTGCAGGAGAGATGCTGGATAAAAACCTGGTGGTTTTTGATGCATATGCAAATGGGTAATACTGGTACGAAGGATACGCATGAAGTATACGGAGATGATCCGGCAGGTTTCAGGGCCTTACAATTTAAACACTTATTTTTTAATCTGTAGAAAATCCAGGAAAACCATTATTATTGATCCCGGTGGTGCTCCGGATAAATTGGTTGATTTTATTTCCCGGAACAACCTTAAGCCTTTAAATATTTTGATGACCCATGGTCATGCTGATCAGTTTTTTTCTATGGAGGCCTTTAAAAAAGTCCATGATATCCCCTATTGCATCCATGAATCAGATGACCTCTTTTTTAAAAAAACAAATGTAAGAGAAACCACTAAAAGAATGGTGGGCTTACCGCCGCCTTACCCGGCAGATATAAAACTTATCGACAGGCAGAGAATCTGTTTTGGGGAAGCTGTTTTGACAGTGATCCATACTCCTGGCCACACTCCGGGTTCGGCCTGTTTTTTATGTGAGGATCACTTGTTTACCGGGGATGCAATTTTTGTGGGGGAGGCTGGAAGAATTGACCTTCCCGGAGGGGATTTAAATCTCCTGGTAGAGTCCATTAAAACTAAGATTATGCCGCTGGATAAAAGAACCATCATCCATCCGGGTCACCATCACAAAGGCGACCCATCTGAATCCACTATAGAAAAAGAGATGAAAACCAATATTTACATCACGGATTTTATTTTAGACCCTTAAACCGTTTATTTAGCTCCATAGGTATCAAGGTAATTATCTATTTTTGCCAGCATGGTGTCATCCAGCAAAACTTTCCCATTGATTTCTTTGTTGTGCAGATATGTTTTAATATCAGTAATGGTCACGATAGCATGGATGGGAATTCCCAAAACTTCTTCAACTTCCTTTAACGCATTTTTATCGCTGTTGCCTTTTTCCTGACGGTTGACGCTGATAATGATTCCACCGACAGAAGGATTGTTGCATGCTTTTAAAACTTCAAGTGATTCCCTGATGGCCTTTCCGGAAGTAATAACATCATCAACCAGTATCAGGCGGGTTTTTTCAGTGAGGGGCATGCCCACCACCACACTTTTATCAGCATAGGTTTTGGCTTCTTTTCTGTTAAATACATAGCCTTTGTCCATGCCTGAGTCTGCCAGGGCCTGGGCTGATGAAATGCACAGAGGGATTCCCTTGTATGCCGGGCCGTATATCCCGTCAAAATCCGTAGAAAAATATTCCTGAATCGCCTTGGCATAAAACAAGCCAAGCTTTTGTATTTTCCGGCCGGTATCAAACATGCCGGTATTGATAAAATAGGGAGCAAGCCTTCCGCTTTTGAGTTTGAATTCCCCGAATTTCAGCGCATCGCATTCAATTAAAAAATCAATAAATTCTTCTTTGTAACTCATAAATCAACATTATCCTTTTTTGGCCATATATATTATTTACAGCGCCATGAAAAATACAGGGAAAGATCCACATCTTTGCCGGATTTTAACAGTGCTTTTTTATTGAAGTCTTTCATCTCGCGAAGGGTATCCGAACCAAATACCGGCCCATCCTTGCATACCACCTGCTTGCCGCATACGCACGCCCCGCAAACCCCGAACCCGCATCGCATATATCGCTCCAGGGAAATCTGGCAGGGAATCCCATTGGCTTCGCAGATTTCAAAAATCGCATGCATCATGATTTCCGGACCGCAGGTATAGACCTGGCCAAATGTTTTTCCTGAATCAATGGCCTGTGAAAAAAGTTCAGTTACAAAGCCTTTGTGTCCAAAACTTCCATCATCTGTACAGAATTGTCTTTTGATATCAAAACGGTCAGGGTATAGAATATAGTCCTTTGTTCTTGCTCCATGGATAAAGGTTGTATCATCACCCAACTGTTCAACCAGGGTTGCCAGGGGTGCCATGCCACAGCCGCCTGCCACGACAGCCACAGATGAATCGGGCGCATCAGGGGAAATGTCAAACCCATTGCCAAAAGGTCCCCGGATACCAACCAGGTCACCTTTATCCAGTGTGATGGCTTTTTGAGAAAAGATGCCCTTGGCTTCTATGGTAATGGCAAAGCTGTCGTCTGAGTGATAGGAAATGGTATAGGGTTTTTCATCAATGCCCGGAATCCAGACCATGATGAACTGGCCGGGTTTAAACGGCAGATCATAATCAAAAAACAGGGTGGCAAACTCCGGACTTTCTTTTCTTTTTTCTTTCACCCTGAGCATGATATGCTTTTGGCCGAATGCGTATTCTGTCATTATATGCTCCTGTGGGCTGCCCCTTTGATTTCTTCAAGGGTTGAATTATGCGCTAAAAGCCATTGCTGCATCTCATCCGTCACCTTTTGAAAAACATCCAGTCCTCGATATCGAACTGCACTGCCGATACCCACAAGGTCAGCGCCTGCCATGACGATTTCAATGGCATCTTCTCCGGTGGTGATGCCGCCAAGCCCAATAATGGGCAGATTAACCGCCTGGTAAATATCATATACACATCGAACCGCCACCGGTTTGATCATGGGGCCGGAAAGCCCCCCCTTTTTAAAGGCCAGCACAGGCTGTCTGGATTCAATATCAATGACCATTCCCGGCCCTGCGGTATTGATGGCACAGATGGCATCGGCACCGGCATCTTCACATGCTTTGGCAATTTTACCGATATCCGGTGCCTGGGGGGTCAATTTGGCAATGAGCGGAACATCAATGGATTTTTTAACCGAAGACACCACATCATAGGTGGATTGTGGATTGACTCCGAAAATCATGCCGTGCTTTTCAGAATTGGGACAGGAAATATTGATTTCAATAAAGTCCGGACCCTTGGAGGAAACAAATTCTGCGACCATCTGGTACTCTTTGACTGAACCGCCGTACACACTGGCAATCAAGGGGAAGTCCCTTTTTTTCAGTTCCTGCCATTCATTTTCCATATTCAGATGCCCTGGAGAGGGGAGACCGACGGCATTGATCATGCCATGACCCAGATCGATAACCGTGGGATTTTTATGCCCATCCCTTGGTTCGGGGCCAATGGATTTCATGGTTACAAGGCCGCAGCCATTTTCATGAACCCGCTCCAGTATGTCAAAGCTGTTGCCAAGCACGCCTGAAGCAAGAACAATGGGTGTTTTTAAAGTTTTACCAAGAAACTGGATCGCCATGTATGCCTGCCCGTTTTTATCAATTAACTCTTTTGGGCTTTTCTTAACACACTATGGCAATTTGAAACAATAAAGAAATTAAAACATACTGTTACTGATCCAGGACTTCCCTGATGGTTTTGGACAGAAAAGAAAGTTTAAAGGGTTTCATGATGAAGCCGTCTGCACCTATTTCAAGGGCTCCTTTTTCATTGATCCTGGAGCTGTAGCCTGTGCAGATAATGGTTTTTACATCAGGATTAATGGCACTAAGTTCTTTGATGAGTTTGTCCCCGGTCATCCGGGGCATGGTCATATCGGTGATCACCAGATCAATTTTCCGATAATTGGATTGGAAAAAATCAAGAGCAGTCAAGGGGTTTGTATGGGAAAAAACATTATAGCCGAGCCGTTCAAGAATCCTTTGGCCTGTCTGGACCAGTTGCGATTCGTCATCAACAAACATAATTGTCTCTTTGCCGGTTTCGATATCTTCGCTTTTTTCACCTGTTATGTCTTCTTCCACAAAAGCCGGAAAATAACATTCGCTGATCGTGCCCTGGTTAACGTTGCTTTGAATTTTTATAATGCCGTTGTGGGCCTTCATTATACCGTGCACGACAGCCAACCCCATCCCGCTTCCTTTGTCCACTGACTTTGTAGTATAAAACGGATCAAATATGTGCTCTATTATATCTTCAGGAATACCATGTCCTGTATCTGAAATTTTCAGGCAGATATAATTTCCCGGGTCAATAAAATGATCCAGGGACACCAGTTTTTCCCGGAGGGTTTTATTCTCAACATCAATGGAAAGTTTTCCGCCGTTTTCTTCCATGGATTGTGCAGCATTGTTACACAGATTTATTATTACCTGGTGGATCTGTGTCTTATTCCCCATGATCGTGTAACAATTTTGAGCAATATGCGTGTCAAATTCTATGCTGCTGGGAATAGACGATCGTAGAAAAGCAATGGACTCATTTATGGTATCTGAAATGGTCAGGGCTTGTTTTTGCTGGCTGTCCTTTCTGCTGAAACTCAAAAGCTGCCTGACAATATTTTTCCCGCGCAGGCTGGCGGCTTTAATTTCATTTAAAAACTCAAAATTGGGATTGGATTTGGGGGTGTTATCCATTGCCAGCTCGGCGTTTCCAAGGATGATACCAAGAATATTGTTAAATTCATGGGCAATCCCTCCGGACAATGTGCCTACAGCTTCCATTTTGTGTGCATGCCGGAGCTGGGACTCCAGTTCCTCTTTTTTTTCCTGCGTCAGTTTTTTCTCTGTAATGTCCAGGTGGACTGCTACGACCAGGTCTCCATGTTGCGAATGGTGAAAAGAGATAACACTGGCATAACTCCAGAAAGGAGTACCGTCTTTTTTTATGTTTTCTATTTCGCCGTGCCACACACCATTTTTCTCCAGATAGTCTGTGATCTGCTGCATGGTTGCCCTGGGTTTTTTTTGAGTAATTGTTGCCCATTCTCCTACCAACTCCCCGGTTTCATATCCGAACATTTCTTCAAATTTCGGGTTGGCATATATAATTTGGCCTTCTTTTCGCACCAGGTAAACCCCTTCTGACATCCGGTCTATAATTTCACTCTGCAACCGCATCTCGTCTTTAAGAAGAAGCCTTTGAGAAATGTCCACAATAACTTCAAGCGTTCCTATAATATGGCCTTCTGAGTCAAATCTCGGGTGAAGTGTATAAAGTGCTGGAAATGACTGTCCGGTTTTTCTAATTAATACGGTTTCCGCTGAAAAACCTTTACCGTTTATCAGGTCTGCCTGTCTTTGTGGAAACCTTTTTACAGCATCTTCAGGGTGAAAAATGGATGCTCGCTGGCCGATAACTTCACCGCGCGTGCATTTGAAAATATTTTCAGCACCAGGATTGATGTCCAGTATTTTTGTTTTTTCACCTGCAAGGTCTGTGACAACAAATGCGATGTTATCTGATGTGTTGTAAATGCTCTGGAGCTGTTTTTCACTGTCTGAGAGTTCATCCCTTGTTTTTTTGAAATAGACCATTAAAAGCCCGATGGCTGCGATCATCGCAAACACCGCACCCAGAATGTATCCCCATGGGGCAAACCATTCTATGGGGCGCAAAAAAGGATAATCCAGTTTATGCAGCCCCCATATGATGAAAATAATTCCGACAACTCTTCTCTCCGTTTTTTGGGAAAACGATGTTTTGATAAAAACTGTACCCATCACAATATAAATAATGGCAAGCAGGGTAAACGTCGGCAGAGACATGATAAAAAAAGGCAGTTCCATCAGAACGCTGATAAAAATCCAGCAGACGCCTGAAATAAATATTGGAATCAGATACCAGGGAGATTTTTTGTGTATAAAATGGAAGCTGCCCACAAGCAAAAGCATGCCGCTGCCCAGGCTGGCAGTTTGATTACAGATCATAAGAGCAGCGTTTTTTTCACCCAGAACGATCAGAAGCATGAAGACATAGCGCAGGAAATACACACTCCATGCTATGGCCCAGATCCCCAGATATTTTTTTTTGTCCTGAAGGTAGAGATAAAAATAGGTGAAGGCAAGAATCGCTGTGCCCACGAGGTTTGCTATCACAGAAGGGGGTAGCCAGCTCATAAATATGCATTCCTTTTATGGTGGTAAATCCGTTTGTGTTCCAGAAAAATATCGGCATAATAGCATGTTATAAGATTATGACAATCAAAAAAATCGGCCGGGAAGGATCTGATAAACTTTATTATCAATGAGGTTGAAAACGTTCAAGGAGTATTGCATAATGTCCACAACTTAAAGGAGTAAAAATGAAAAAAAGGAAAAACAGACTGGTTGCAGTTGTAAGTTTTGTTTTAATCATTGGGTTTTTGGCAACCAGCCTGGCAAGCTATTTTGTTTCGCTTACTTCTTTGAGATCTCAAATTGCTCAAAAGGAACTACCCCTGACCAGTGACAATATTTATTCTGAAATTCAGAGAGATCTTTTAAGGCCAATATTTATTTCTTCATTAATGGCCAATGATACTTTTTTGAGAGACTGGATAATTGATGGAGAAAAAGCAGAGGCTCAGATTATACGATACCTGTATCATATTCAGAAAAAGTATAAGACCTTTACCAGTTTTTTTGTTTCTGAAAAAACTCACATTTATTACCATTCCGACGGTATTTTAAAAAATATTAAAGAAGATGAACCCAGGGACAGGTGGTATTTCAGGGTCAGGGAGATGCAATCTGAGTATGAAATTAATGTGGACCCGGACATGGCCAACAAAGATTCCATGACCATATTTATAAATTTCAAAGTATATGACTATGATAAACAGTTCATTGGTGCCACTGGGGTCGGACTGACGGTTCGCGCGGTAAAAGACCTGATCCGTAAGTACCAGAAGAATTATGCCAGAAATATATATTTTATTGATAAAAAAGGCCGAATGAAACTTCAAAGTGCTGTCGCCCAAAATTCTCCTGAGCAGATTCAGGACATGGAGGGGATGTCTACTATAGCGGATAAGATTTTATCCGGAAGGAATGGATATTTTAAATATAAAAAAAGTGGCAAGACCATTCATTTAAACACCCGGTATATCCCCGAATTTGACTGGCTCCTCCTTGTGGAACAAAAAGAGGAAACAGCCACCCGTCCCATTTTAAATGCGCTTTTTATTAATCTTGCCATATGTGCGGTAATTACTCTGTTTGTTCTAATTTTGACCAGTTTAACCATTTCAGCTTATCAGAAGCGGATTGAAAAAATGGCAGCAACAGATGACCTGACCGGGATTTTTAACCGTAAGGCTTTTGACCTTTTCGGCAGCCAGGTTTTAAAGGAGATCAAAAGAAAGAAACTGGACCTCTCTATTGTTTTATTTGATATTGATCATTTCAAAAATGTAAATGATCAATATGGCCATCTTACAGGTGATGCTGTTATTCAGCACATTGTAAAAGTTTCACAGGGTGTTATACGGGAATCCGATATTTTCTGCCGGTGGGGAGGAGAAGAATTTTTGGTTGTGCTGAAAGACTGCAATCTGACGGATGCCTACAGGGTTGCTGAAAAAGTCAGAAAAGCCATTGAGGACACCCCGGCAGTGCATAATGGAAATAAGATCATCAGTACCATTAGCTGCGGTGTAGCATACTACAGGAAAAAAGAGAGTGTGGACAGTCTTTTGTCCCGTGCAGATGAACTGCTGTATAAAGCGAAGCATCAAGGGAGAAATAGATCTGAAAAGGATATGGAATCTGTTTAGAATTTATCGTAAAATATCATATCCTCTTCAACACCCATGTTGTATAAAGCGTCAAGAATAGCATTAATCATGGGTGGCGGTCCGCACAGGTAATATTCAATTTCTGTGGGGTCCTCGTGACTGCACAAATACGCATCGCATAAATGGGAATGGATAAATCCGGTCATTCCATCCCAGTTGTCTTCTTCTTCAGGATTTGAAAGGGCCACATGGTAAGTGAAATTTTTGTGGCGTTCTTCCAGATCCTTAAAAATATCATCATAAAACATCTCTTTGAGTGAGCGCGCTCCATACCAGAAAGAAATTTTGCGTTTAGATCCCACACCATCCAATTGGTTAAGGATATGGCTTCTTAAGGGTGCCATTCCGGCTCCACCGCCAACAAAACACATTTCATTTTCAGTGTCTCGGGCCATGAAATCTCCGTATGGTCCGCTGACCCGGACCTTATCGCCGGGTTTCAGCCCGAACACATAGGATGAACCAAATCCCGGAGGGATGCCGGCAGTCCCCGGGGGCGGGGTCGCAATCCTTACATTCATCATCAGAATTTCATTGTCATGGGGCGGGTTGGCAAGGGAATATGCCCTGAAGCCTGGTTTGATACCCTTTGAGGTCAACTCCAGCAGATTGTATTTTTTCCATTCACTTACAAACTTGCTTTCGATCTGAAAATCCTTAAAGCATAGATCATATTCCGGTACATCAATCTGGATATAAGCCCCGGCTTTAAAATCGATTGGCTCTTCCGGGCGGATAGACAGCTCTTTGATAAAGGTGGCTACATTATGATTGGATACCACGGTGGCATCCACTTTTTTGATACCAAAGATGGATTCAGGGATTTTTATTCCAAGGTTGTCTTTTACCTTGAGTTGGCAGGACAGTCGCTTGCCGGACAGCTTGTCTTTGCGGGTCAGGTGGGCCAGTTCTGTGGGAAGAATGCTTCCACCGCCTTCAGTTACTTCGCATTTGCACATGCCGCAGGAACCGGAACCGCCGCAGGCAGACGGCAGGAAAATTTCTTTTTCCGACAGCGCAGATAAAAGAGAAGGGTTGCCTGCGATCTTAATGGGTTCATCTGTGTTGTCATTAATAATGATATTAAATTCCCCTTTGCTGGTTACTTTGGATTCAACAAAGAGCAGGACAGTGACCAGAATTAAAATAACACCTGAAAAAATTGCTATGCTTAAAAGATATAACACGTTTGGTGCTCCTTAAAGGGTGATCCCGGAAAACATCATAAAGGTCATGGCCATGAGGCCGGCAACAATCATGGTAATGCCGAATCCGTCAAGTCCTTTGGGAATGTCGGCGTATTTGAGTTTGTTCCGGATGGCTGCCATGGAGACAATGGCCAGCATCCAGCCGGTGCCTGATCCTGCACCGAAGATAACGGATTCAATAAAACTGTAGTCTCTTTCCACCATAAAAAGAGAGGTTCCCAGGATGGCACAGTTTACAGCAATGAGCGGTAAAAATACTCCAAGTGTGGTGTACAAAAGGGGAGAGTATTTGTCGATGATCATTTCAACGGCCTGGACAAGGGCTGCAATTACAGCAATAAAGGTAATAAATTTTAAAAAACTTAAGTCCAGATCGGGAAAACCGGCCCAGGCAAGTGCTCCGGGGGCCAGCAGCCCATGATAGATAATCCAGTTGACCGGACTGGTGACCGTTAAGACAAAAATAACAGCAAAGCCTAGTCCTGTAGCGGTATCCACATTTTTTGACACGGCGATAAACGAGCACATGCCAAGAAAATATGCCAGAAGGATATTGCCGATAAATACCGAGTTGATAAACAGACTGAAAAGATCACCCATGCTTTTTACCTCTCCTCCTTTGATACACCGGGCAGGACATTTTTAAGCCATACCAGCAGGCCAATAATGAAAAAGGCTCCAGGCGCAAGTACCATAAGCCCCATGTTCTGATAGCCCAGGTCATAGAAAAACGGCGGGATCATGTTGAACCCGAAAAATTTTCCCGACCCCAGGAGTTCCCTTAAAAATGCCACTAAAACCAGCACCAGGCTGTATCCCAGGCCATTTCCTATCCCGTCAAAAAAAGAGTCCAGGGGTTTATTGGCCAGGGCAAACGCCTCTGCCCTTCCCAAAACAATACAATTGGTGATGATCAGCCCGACGAATATGGAGAGCTGCTTGGAAATATCGTAAAAAAACGCTTTGAGTATCTGGTCGGTAACAATCACCAGGGATGCGATAATGGCAAGTTCTACAATAATCCGGATATTGGAAGGGATTTTTTTTCTCAAAAGAGAAATCAGCAGGCTTGAAAATGCTGTTACCGTTGTCAGAGCAATGCCCATAACAATGGCGGTGGACATTTTGACCGTAACAGCCAGGGCAGAACAGATTCCCAATACCTGGTAGGCCACCGGGTTTTCCTTCCAGATACCCCTGGTGATAATCTCAATATAATTTTCGCTGTTTTCTGACATAAAACCTTTTTCCCTTTAACTTATTCCGAATAGTCTATATTTTTTTTAACTGGCTTAAGTTGCTTCTGTCGAAAGGTGATGGACACAGCATCGTATTTGACCAGTGTTTTTTTGATTCCTTCTGAAAGATATTTCCCAGTCAGTGTGGCACCTGAAATCCCATCCACATAGTGGGCGCGCTGCTCTTCAGGCAGGTTAGCCACTTTGCCTTTGGCAATGCCTACGGAAACAAATTTATCCTGTGAGTTCAGGATTTTTTTACCTTTAAAATTTTTTTGAAACCAGGCACTTTCAATTTCACCGCCCAGGCCCGGGGTTTCCGAGTGGCTGAATACAGAAAATCCGGATACGGTCTGGCCGTCGGTTTCAAATGCAAGGTAGCCTTTTATTTTTCCCCACAGCCCGCGGGTGTTGATGGGAAGGATATACCCCAGAAGGGTTTCGTTGTCCTGGAAATAATACAGGCGCATGGAATCCGGCATGGGGGTATCGATGATTTCTCCCTGCGGAGTCACAAGCACCTCTTTAATGCGGGTATCATATAATTGGCTGATTTGCTCTTTTTTAAGCTTTTCCGAACCCAATAGGTTGGCTGCTTTTAAGATGTTCTTTTTTTTATCCAACGCCATATTTGCCGTCTGACGATCTTTCAAACCCACTGCAGCCAGCGTAATCATCAGCGAGCAGATGACTGATATGGTCAGTGCAAATATAAAAACGTTTAATTTGCTGTTTTTATTTTTTGGATCAGACATTGGGTATCCTCTTTGATGCATTGCTCTTCATTACTATATGATCCAAAAGAGAGGCAAAAACATTCATAAATAATATAGAAAGCATTACACCTTCTGCAAATGCCGGGTTGGCCACACGGATGGTCACGGTCAAAAATCCTATTAAAAAGCCATATATCCAGCGTGCCTGGTTGGTTCCCGGGGCGCTTACCGGATCGGTGGCCATAAAAGATATGCCGAATAAAAATCCTCCCGCACATAAATGATAAAGCGGGCCGGCATTCATCCAGGTTCCTGAGCCGCCAGGTATAAAAAAGAAAATCAACGAAGTTAGAATCAGCCCGATGATTCCGCCGATAATAATCCTGAAATTGGCAATTTTGGTGATCATTAAAAAAGCGGCCCCCAACAGGCAGCAAAGGGCTGAAGTTTCTCCAATACTTCCCGGTACAAAGCCTAAAAACAGGTCACTTAACCCAAAACCTGCTTGTGAAAGGGCTCCGGTGATTGATTCTCCTTCCGGAGCGACCACGGCAAGCGCGGTTGCACCGCTGATGCCGTCTACCAAGTCTTTGGCGGCTATCCAGATGTTACCGGACATGGATACCGGATAAGAGAAATACAAAAATGCTCTTCCAGTAAGTGCCGGGTTTAAAATATTTCGACCTGTACCGCCAAACACTTCTTTGCCGATAACCACGCCGAATGAGATCCCTAAGGCAACTTGCCACAAGGGGATAGTGGGCGGAAGCGTTAGGGGAAACAAGAGCCCTGTGACCAGGAGGCCCTCGCTGATTTTATGGCCTCGGATGGAGGCGAACAGGACTTCCCAGAAAAATCCCACCCCATAGGTAACAATAATGATGGGCAGCACATATCTTGCTCCGATTAAAAAAGACTTTAAAACTGTATAGGTCTCTCCGTGAGCAAGTCCGGACTGGTATCCGGTATTATACATTCCAAAGAACAGCACCGGCATCAGGGCGAGAATTACAAAACTCATGTAGCGCTTCAGGTCCAGATTATCCCTGACAAAAGGTGTCTGCCTGTTTTGCGGGGATGGTAGAAAGAAAAAGGTTTTGGTTGCATCAAACAGCGGCTCCAGGCGCTTGAATTTCCCTGAGCCTGTAAAATGTTCCTCATTTTCATCAAAAAGCTGTTTTAACTTTTTCATATTTTATTGTTTGTCCTTATAATACTCATCCATTCCTTTGGAGAGGATTTGAGTCAATTCAATTTTTGACGGGCAGCAATATGAACACAGGCCGCATCGGGTGCAGTCCCAGAGCCCAAAACTTAATGCATCTTCAATGTCATCACTTAAAAGCGCCTTCATAATGAAATTGGGCGCCAGTGACACCGGGCAGATCCGCGTACAGTACCCACAGTTGATACACGCTCTTTCTTCTCCATGAAGGTTGCAGTCCAGTTTTTTGGGAGTGGGCAGCAGGCAGGATAAAAATGTTTTGGATGCCGTGGGTTTTTCCAGGCCTGGCCGGATAAAGCCGAACATCTCTTCCTCGGGCTGGTCATGAATAACATTCAGGGTGGTTTCAAAAAAGCCCAAATGAGATTCCGGGTCAACCAGGTGACCGTTAAAATGTCCAGTGGTGATCAGTGTATTTTCTGCCATATTACCAATAATATCAGCCACAGGTGCACCCTGCCGTGTAATGATATGCGGTTTTCTGTCCGGTGTACGGGTGACGGTGACCACCCGGTCTGTGGGGTATTGTCCTGTTTCTATGAACTTTGCGATCAGGACCAGATGTTCGGCACTGATGCACCACGCCCGGTTATCTTCCACCCTGGTTTTTAACTGGTAAAGAACCACGCCGGGATCCCAGGCCGGATAGGTGTTTGCAACAATGTGGCTGATATCGTGTTTTATTTTTTCCAGTCGCTGAAGACTGTCTTCCCGGGCAGTAACAATGATGTTTGGGGAGAACCGTTTTAAAAACTTAAGCCCGGATTTGAACAGATCTGATTTTTTTTCAAGAACGATTCCGGGATGGGGGGAAAATGGGTCATTTCCATTTAAAGACACAATGATCATTGTCGGGGTTCGGGTATGGTCAGCTGTGTCTTTTGACGGAAACTCCCTCAGACCTTGCCATAGACCGCCTTTTTGAAGCATGGCGATAATATCTTCTTTTGGGGCTTTTTGTATATTTTTCAACCCGATGGGGTCAAATTCAAGGTATTCTTCTGTTTGATCGAGTGTTATCACCACTTCTTTTAAACGGCGACGTTCCCCGAAAACAATCCGTTTAATAGTTCCGGCCCCCGGAGAAACGTACTGGATGCTGGAATTTCGTTTGTCACAGAACAGGGGAGTACCGATCTTCACCGGTTCATTTTCTTTTACCAGAAGTTTGGGCCTGATATAAGGAATATCCATGGCCGACAGTGCAATTGTTTTTGGTGTCGGCAACTGGATAATGCTGATATCCGGCATCCCGTCCAATGGGGGGATCAATTTTTTAGACGTTGTAATGTTTCCCATAAATTTAAAAACCTGTTAATATCAAAAAAAATTATTCTATTGTAAAGTGATTCACCATATCATGCAGCTGCTCTGCAAGCTGAGACAATTGATCTGAACTTAATGCAATGCGGGTTGCGTTGGATGATATTTGAAATATGGACTGGCTCACGTCATTGACATCTTGTGCAATCTCAACAGAAGCGCCGGAGGTATTGGCAACATTGGCACTGACTTCCTGTACCGCATCAGCGCCCTGGGCCACATTATCATTGATCTGGGATATGGTATCGGTCTGTTCTTCAACAGAATCGCTTATGTTTTTGACAATTATATTTACTTCATTAATAACCTGGGCGATTTCTTTGATATCTTCCACAGTTGAGGCAGTGGAACCTTGTATCCATTCAATATTTTCTTTGATCTGTTGAGTGGCCAGGGTCGTCTGGTTTGCCAGATTTTTAATTTCACTTGCAACAACGGCAAATCCCTTTCCGGCTTCCCCGGCTCTTGCGGCCTCTATGGTGGCATTCAGTGCAAGAAGATTGGTCTGCTCTGAGATATCCGTTATGGCTTCAGATACCTGGCTGATTTTTTTTGCAGCATCCCCAAGATCATCCACCCGGGATGAAGCTGAATCGACCTTTTCCACTGCTTTATCTGAGATTTGACTGGCCTTTTCTGCATTGTGGGCAATATTTTTACTTGTATCGCTCATGCGCGAAGTGGATTCAGATATCTGCTGGGTATTGGTGGTCAGCTCTTCCATGGCTGCGGCAACCGCGTTCATATCTTCGCTCATGGTGTCAGCATGCTGGGCTACATTTGATGTTTTCTCAGCAGAACGTTCGGTTGCTGAGGACAATTCTTCCGCCACTTTATTCATGCCGGTGGAGGATTTGTTGAGGGTTTTGGCCTCAAGTGTAATATTTTTTATGCTTTCCTGTAGATATTTGGCAAAAATATTTAAGTTCAATCCCAGGTACTCTATTTCGTCCATTTTGTTTTCCGGTTTTTCCGTAGAGGGGAACCGCATGGTCAGATCCCCTTTGCTCATTTTTTTGGCGGTGGAGCTTGAATGAAGCAATCTTTTTACAATGGCAGAAATTCGTAATGTACTGAGGATCATTAAAATGATGCCAATCACCAAACCAATAGTTTGGAACATAATCAAGTTCCTGACCTTTTTTTCCGAAGTTTTCTGAAGCATTGCAACAGCGTCATTCATCTCTTTGAGAAGTATGAGATTGTTGATTTTGACGTATTCCAGGCCTTTTGCTGTGCTTGTCTTATCCAAAAGGGCTTTTTCCAGCTGGGTTTTAAATTCTTTCCAGATACCCTCGGTTTTTTCTAATTGAGAAAGGGCGGGCTCTTCAGCTTTTGACAAATCAGCATGTTCCCCTTTAGGATCAAGGCTTAGAGGGGCTTTCCCTGAGTTTATAAGTGCAGATAGCGTCAAATCAAATATGTTGATAGTGTTCATGGCATGGTCGAAGAATTTTTTCTTTTCTGTTGTGTCTTCAGACGCTGCGAATAAAAATAATTCTTTGGTCATTTTTTGGGAGAGCATTCGCTGGCGTCCGGCAAGGTTGATTAAAAGCCCATCTGCCTTTTGTACGGAAGTGGTATACCAGGTGACCAGAAACATGGATAGAATTATAAATGATAACCCAGCGACAATCAAACCGAGATGGTATCTTATAGCCATTTGAAGCATCCTTTCAAGAGGTGTTGGGTAAAATCAGTTAGTAACTTACCATAAATGATTTTACGGTTCAATCCAAATGGCGTTCAATCGATTTATTAAAAAAAACGTTTCGACCTTAAATTTCAATTGTCTGATGCGAAATTTTGTTGTACGTTAATCAAATCTATAAGTAATTTTATCCCAGAATTGTTTAAAATAAGGTGTTATGATTATGAATATTAACTCACATCTTTTAGGCGACCTTCTTAAAAGTATGGGAATTATTTCTGAGGGACAGATACAGGAAGCGCTTCAGGTGCAAAATGGGTATATTCCTGATCTTCAATCCCAGGAAAAAATTGACCGGGTTGAACTGGTCACAAAAAGCAGGGAAAAAGACCATGTTCCCATGCTTGGTCAAGTCTTGCTGGATAAAGGATTTATTACAAAAGATATCCTTGCGCCGGTTCTTGCAATGCAGAGCAGACAGATGAGAGAGCTGCGCATGCTGAGCAGTGAAAAACTGGCCCTTGTTATTCAAATCGGTTTTATTATAAATTCAACTGTTGATCTGGTAGATGTTCTGTCGCTGATTATGAAATACGCCAATATCGTGACCGATGCCAAAGCAAGTACATTAATGCTTTTGGATGAAAAAACCAATGAATTGGTTTTCAGTGTTCCAACGGGTCCGAATGCAGAAGAACTTAAGGATATCAGGATGCCTTCTGGTGAGGGTATTGCAGGTTGGGTTGCAGAGAACCAGAAACATGTTTTAATACCAGACGCTAAAAATGATTCCAGGTTTTATGGTAAGATTGACGATATGACCGGCACAGAGACAAAATCCCTGCTTTGTGTTCCAATGCGTTCAAAACGAAAATTGATTGGCGTGATGGAGGTTATCAATAAAAATGATGGCAAATTTTTTACAGAAGATGATGCGTTATTGCTAAACCTTTTTTCCCATCAAGCTGCGATCGCCATTGAAAATGCCATTTTGTTTGAATCCCTTCAAAAACAGAACAACTAAAAATAAAACCATACCTATTAATAACAGGGCTGTTGCTCAGACAGCCCTGTTCATATAATCAGTTATTGGTATTTTCTATCTGATCTCTGCAACACATTTCTTTAATCAATTTGATTGTCAATAATAATTTGGCTAGTATAGCACCTGTTATTTTTTTAGGCAGGTTACAAGCCTCATTTAAAGCATCCGGAAAAAAGGATATGGGCATGACCAGATTAGTGCAGTTTTTGCTGAGTTCAAAAAAAATGTATTTGCTGGCAAGAGTTGTCCTTGGGTTAATTTTTATCAGCTCCGGGATCTTAAAAATGGCAGATCTTGAATCATTTTCAAAAGTGGTTGAGGCGTTTGCCATCCTTCCTTCTGAAGTTTGCTACCCCTTTGCCTTTGGGCTTTCTGTTTTTGAAATCGCATCCGGCATAGGCCTCTGCGCTGGGATCAGGGGAAGTCTTCTGGCAGTTGTATTGATGCTGGCGGGTTTTGTCGGGGTGCTGAGCTATGCGGTTTGGATGGGATACGATATTGACTGCGGTTGTTTTGGGCCCGGAGACCCTGAAGCAAAAGCTTTTTCGGGTTTGAAAACAGCTCTCTTCAGAGATTTGTTTTTTATCGCCCTGGGGATGTACCTGTTTTTGTGGCAAAAAAAGAATAGCCGGTCTGAAGTTGATTTTGATTTGGCGCTAACTGAAACAATTAACAAGGATGAATAGATGAAAGATTTAAAGAAATGGGGTTTTTTAGGGGTCGTTGTTTTTATCTTATTGGTGATGACCATGCCGGCTCATGCTGTTTTTGGAGGTGGAAAGTTCAAAAAGGAACTTGAAAAAGAGGCTGGTGCGGTTAAACTGGTCAGGGAAATTCAAAGAGGCGGTTATGATGTGGTCGCCACACAGGAATTAAAACAGTGGATGGATGAAAAAAAAGATATGGTCATTGTGGATACAATGCCGTATGAAAGCAGTTATAAAAAAGCGCATGTGCCAGGCGCCAAACAGTTTCTTTTTCCTATTCCTGATATGAATGCATGGGATAATGCCGAGACGGCAAAAAAGACGCAGGCTGATTATGAACAGCTTCTGGGTAAAGACAAAGAAAAAATCATCGTGATTTACTGTGGATTTGTGAAATGCACCCGAAGCCATAACGGGGCCATGTGGGCAAAAAAGATGGGATATAAAAATGTATATCGTTTTTCCGGTGGGATCTATGCCTGGAAAGGTGCGGATTTTGAGGTTGAGTCAGAATAATCTTGATTTTCCCTGCCAGGTTTAATAAAATGATAGATTATTTTTTAAAAAACCAAGTAAAAAAGGACAGGGATCACAATGGAGCAATCCGCCATCAATCAAGTGTCAAAACAGGAATTTCTTGATACACTTCTGCCGCCGGATATGAGTGACCAGTTTTTTGAAGCACTTTACGGGGATGCCTCAGAAGGTGCTTATGACATTCGGCTTGAATTTATCGGTGCCAGAGATAAACGGATTGTGCTGGCTTTTAATTTGACCCAGAGGCCGGGGAAATGTCTGGTGTGCAGTCTGACATATGGTCTTCCCAATGTTTTTTCCCGTCATCCGCTGATTAACATTAACGGCATGATTAAAAAAATCGAGGAAACAGGAGTTAAAGTGGAAGGTTGGCAGTTAGGAGACACAGAAGAGCAAAGCAAATCGTTTCACACCATCCCATTTTACCTGGACCTGGAGTAAAATAAAAAACAAACGAATATGAAGTGAAATAAAAAGGGGCCGGTATTGCGACAGGCAATACCGGCCCCTTTTCTATTTGTAAAACAAATCCCTGTAGATTATGCTTTGGGAAGCTTGGGAAATTGTTTGTTGATCACTTTGTTCCATTGATCAACATCGGCCTTAACTTTTTTAATCAGCGCTCCGGTATTTCCCTTTATGGTGACAGATTCAATAACGTCGCCCTGTGCAATACTGTCCACTATTTTCTGGTCTTCATCACTTTCAACCGCGCCAAAAACTGTATGCATGCCGTCCAGGTGAGGCGTCGGGCCGTGGGTAATAAAAAACTGGCTTCCGTTTGTTCCCGGACCAGCGTTGGCCATAGAAAGAATACCGGGTTTGTCATGTTTCAGATCTTTTTTGAACTCATCTTTGAATTCGTATCCCGGTCCGCCCATTCCATTACCGTATGGACATCCGCCCTGGATCATGAAATCAGCGATCACACGGTGGAATTTAAGGCCGTTGTAATATTCTCTTTTTGCAAGATTTACAAAATTACCACAGGTCAGGGGAGTCTGGTCTGCAAACAGTTTTATGTTGATGGTGCCTTTGTTTGTCTCGACAATGGCTGTTAAATCAGGCATGTTTTTCTCCTTTGTTGTTTATAAATAAATATCACCAAAACTAAGGGCTTATGGAAAAATGTCAAATCCCGGTTTTGAGTTTTTTAAATTAGGGCTTAAGTGGGCCAAAGTTGACAAAGAATCATGCATTTAGTATTTGATGGGTACCAAAAAATTATCTGTTTGTAATGTTTTTGATCAAACTAAAACACTGGATCGTGTATTCTGCATATGAGAGAAAATAAGCCTGCAAAATCGACTAATATATTAATCCTTGGCCTTGGCGGCGTGGGATTTTATCTTGCAAAACGTCTCGTCCATGAAGGGTATGCCATTACAGCCATTGAGCCGGATAGTGCCCTTATCCGTCATGCCGATGCGAACATTGACGCTCGTCTGATTCAGGGTAATGCCATGAGCATTGAACGCTGGAAAGAAGCAGATGCAGGCAAGATGGATTATCTTATTGCAGTAACAAACAATGATGCCGTCAATATGATGACCTGCCAGATTGGTGACCGATTTGGGATTCCCCGGAAAATTGCACGGGTCCGCTCTACGGATTTCGGCAGTAAGAATTCTATTTTAAATGCCCGGGATTTAAAAATTGATCTGATTATCCATCCTGAAGAACTGGCGGCTCAGGAAGTCTTCCGCCTTATTAAACTGAGGGCGGGCAATGATATCATTGAAGCTGCAAAAGGAAAAATTCAGGCCATGGCCACACGGATTCATGAGAAGTCTCCTCTGGCCTATAGAAAACTCAAGGATATTTCAAAAGAATACAGTGAATTCCCATTTCGGATCGTTGCCATTGCCAGGGGAATAACCACGTTGATTCCGAGCGGAGAGGATGAACTCCATCCACAGGACCAGGCATTCTTTATGGCCAGCAATAAAAATCTTTCCCGCCTTATGAGTCTTACCGGGGTGGAACAGCAAAAACGCCACCGGGTTATGATCATTGGGGGCGGGCTGATCGGCCGCCGCCTGGCGGAACTGTTGGGAAAAACAGTAAATGTCCGTTTGATTGAAAAAAATGAAGAAATTGCCAAAGAATTGTCCTATGATTTAAAAAATGCAGATATATTAAACGGGGATGGATCTGACTCGGATGTCCTGATTGCCGCTGGCCTTCTCCAGATGGATACATTTATAACGGCAACAGGGGAAAATGAAACCAATATCATGAGTTGTGTTCTGGCTAAACATCTTATGACTTCTCAGAGCGGACAGAAAAAAACAAAACAAAGCAAAAGCATTGCTCTGGTAAATAAAGAAGATTACGTGGTCCTGGCGACTACCATGGGATCTGATTTGGCGTTGAACAAAAAAATACTGGCCGGTAATAAGATATTAAAGTTTATCCGCAGGGGTGAGTTGATTTCAGTTGCCCATCTGCACGGGTTTGATGCGGAAATGGTCGAAATCGTTGCTGCGGAAAATTCACCGATTACCCGAAAACCCCTTTCAAAAATAGGCTCTTATTATAATGGCAAGATCATGGTTGGCGGCATTCACAGGGATGGAACCTGGCAGGTTGCGGTTGGCGACACTCACATCCGTAATAATGAGCGGGTAATTGTGATCTGCATGTCACAGAATTTAAAAGACGTTCAAAAGCTTTTTCTGGCCTGATTTTCCCATTCTAATTTTCCGGTTCAAATTTTTTTTGGTTAATTTTTAGGGGCTTATTTTTTCCAGAAGGACGGGTAAAGGATTACCAGTGCTGAAAACATCTCCAGCCTGCCCACCAGCATATTCCAGGACATAAACCATTTACCGGCATCTGAGAAAAAGGCATAGTTCTGCGTGGGGCCAACCCCTCCAAATCCCGGTCCGATATTCATCAGGGTTGCAATAACAGAACTCATTGCAGTGGTAAAATCAATGGGGTCCAGAAGGGTCATAACGCATCCTCCGCCCAGGATCAGGAACATATTCACAATGAAATAACAAAATGCCAGATGTATGATCTGGGATTCAACCGGCTTTTGATTTAAATGAACAGACACAACAGACATGGGTTTAAAAAAGATCTGCTTGATTATGGCTATGCCGAATTTCCATATCAGGATGTAATGGACCACCTTGATCCCGGAAGTGGTTGAGCCGGCGCAGGCACCGATAAAACATACCGCATAAAGAAACATCTGTGCGGCCTGGGGCCATTGCTCATAATCTGCTGTGGTAAATCCTGTTGTGGTTAAAATAGAAGTCACCTGGAAGGTGGCATATCGGATGGAATCCATAAGGGGGTAGGTATTTTCCTTCCACAATATCCAGGTAACCATGCCGCAGAAAAAAAGCATAAATCCAATATACCACTTGAACTCCGTATTTTTTCCTATTATGCGGAAATTCCCCTGAAGCATATGGTAAAACAGCATAAATGTCATGCCGCCAAGGAACATGAAAATGATAATGATCCAGTCAAAATACGCACTGTCATAATGTCCGATACTGGCATTGTATGGAGAGTAGCCGGATGTGGATACCGTCCCAAAAGAGTGGCAAAGTGAATCAAAAATGGACATACCCCCCATGCAGAGCAGTATGGTTTCCAGGACATTGAGGCCGATATATATTCCCCATAGCCAGATCATGGTGTCTTTATTTCTGGGAATAAATTTTTCCTTGGTGATCACCTGTCCCGGGCTGGACTCCGCACGGAAAATCCGGACCCCGCCCATACCGTGGGGTAAAAATATAATGGTCAGGGTCAAAAAGCCCATGCCACCTAGTAGATGAGACTGGCTGCGCCAGAATAAAAGCCCGTGGGGAACCACTTCAATATCAGTTAAGATGGTTGCCCCGGTAGTGGTGTAGCCTGACATCATTTCAAAGAAGGCATCAGTGAAAGAAGGGATCGAGCCATGAAAAACAAAAGGCAGAGCTGAGACTGCAGAAATCAGTATCCACCCGAAAAAGGCGATGAAAAATCCGTCTTTAAGATTCAATTCCCGGTATCCCCGGAAAAACCGGTATAAAGGAAAACCAATGCAGAGAGTAATAAGGCTGGTGATGGCAATGGCGTTCAGGTCGTTTTCTCTGTAAAATAAGGAGCATATTAACGGAAATACCATGGAGCAGCCCGTGATGATGAGTAACTTTCCTAGAACATTTGCTATTGTATTATAGTTCATATGTTTCCAATTTTACCATATGTGCTTAAAACACCATACGCACTTAAAACATCTGACGGATAGTTTGTTTGTAACTTCGAATCTCTTTACCTTAAAACCAGCCCAAGGATCAAATACTATTTTTTTGTCAGGTTTTGATTTTATACCAGTCTGAAGTTTAATGCCATCAGATTCTACTGTTATTCATGCTTAAATTTTGTTATGTGAGATTCAAGCTGGAATTTTTCTTATCTTGCGATGGGCATTTCAAGAAAGGATGTGGGATTTATTTGAGCAAAAAATCAAAAACAGATGCAAAACAACTGAACAACCGGGATCTGCTGCTGCCGTATGCTATCCCTTATTTTGCCTATGTCGGTATAGCATCTATAGGCAGCAGGTGGCTGGATGACTATTGGTGCTATGCGTTTAAAATTATCCTTGTTCCCCTGCTGTTGTACTGGGCATGGAAGTGGTATTCTCCTATCACGGGCCCGAAAGGCAGAGCCGGCTCTATTTTTTGGGGAACAGTTTTCGGGCTTATCGGACTTGTAATCTGGTGTGTTTTGCTGGCGCCTTTTGTTGATATTTCAGGTGAACCATGGCAGATACCTGCCTTTGTTTTGAGGGCGTTTGCAGCAACTTTAATTGTTCCGGTTTTTGAAGAGATGTTTATCCGGGGGTATATTCTTCGTGCAGCACTGCAATGGGATTATAATCGAAAGGCTAAACAGAATGGCTCTCCCCTGGCAAAAACCCTGGATCATGACAATATCGGTGTGATTGCTCCTGGTGAGTGGAGTTTTATGGCCATTTTGATTTCAAGTATTGCATTTGCTGCAGGCCATATGCCCGTGGAGTGGCTGGCAGCTATGGCATACAGTCTTTTAATTTCTTGTTTGTGGATTTTGAGAAAGGATCTGTTATCCTGCATTGTTGCCCATGGGGTAACCAACTTCAGCCTTGCGATTTATGTCTATCGCAGCGGTAACTGGGGATTCTGGTAATAGAAAAAGGCCCTGCACGATTTGTACAGGGCCTTTGCTAATACAGTCTTAATTTTCTTATACAGCCGGGTTAGGAATCAGGTCCCAGATGCCGCAGGGGCAGGCGCCTTTGCAGAATCCGCATCCGATACATTTATCCGAGTCCACGACATATTCAAACCCGCCGTTTTCCAGTTGAGAACGCTGGATAGCAGCTTCCGGGCAAACCGCCACACAGATGCCGCAATCTCTGCACTTACCGCAGGAGGCACAGTCTGCACCGCAGGATGAAATTTCTTGTGCCACTTCTCTTGGGTGGTAATATTCCAGGTGTACCCTTTGCTTCTCAATCTGGGGCAGCAGAAGCTTTCCATGATCCGGAGTTTTGCCGGCAATAATCATATCAATACTTTCGGCAGCGTTTTTACCGGCTCCGATAGCATCTGTGATCAGGCCCGGGGCAACAATGTCACCAATGGCAAAGACCTGGGGATCTGAAGTGCGGTTGAATGTATCAATATTTACAAAGCCGTTTTCAGTTTTAATGGTATCATCAAGGAAACTCAGATCAGGCACATCGCCAATGGAGATGACAACCGTGTCAGCTTCAAGGAGTTCCCCATCTTTAAGAAGTACACCTTTGTCTGTGATTTCTTTTGTGAAAACAGGCCATCTGAACTGGGCACCGACTGCTTCGGCATCTTCTCTTTCTTTTCCAAACGCAGCAGGCTTCTGCACATCAATCATTACAAGGTCTGTTGCACCAAGGCGGTGGGCTTCTGTTGCCACATCACACCCAACGTTTCCAGCACCGATAATCACAACTTTTTTACCCGGCTCAGCTTTGTCTTTTTTAGCATCTTCCAGGAAATCATTGGCAAACAGCGCCTTTTCAATACCGGGAATAGGGAGCGTTCTTGGTTTTTTTGCACCTGCCGCTACTATCGTAAAATCATACTCTTTTTTGATTTTGGCAAAAGCTTTTTTATCAATAGTCTGGCCCAGTTTGATATCACCGACCATGTCCCTGACCCGGTCCAGTTCCATCTCAAGGGTTTCTTTTGGAATTCTGGAAGAGGGGATTACAGAAGAAATTTTTCCGCCCAGAGTGTCACCTGTATCAAACAGGGTTGCATTGTGCCCTTTAAGCGTCAGGTGCCATGCTGAAGATATGCCACCAGGGCCGGAACCAATAATCGCAATTTTTTTGTCAGTCTTTTTTTCCGGTTTAGGGACCGTAACATTTTGTGCAGCCTTATTTAGAAGACGAATATCAATAGGCGCCATGTAGTTCAGGTTTCTGGTGCAGGAAGCCATACAGGGGCTGGGGCACAGATATCCGCAGACCGTTGCCGGAAAAGGGCTGTACTCAAGGCCCATGCTGACAGCCTCATCAATATTGTCCAGGCGGACCATGGCCCATCTTTCCTGAACCGGGATTCCGGTCGGGCATGCAGCCTGGCATGGTGCCATGTATTTGCCCTGTTCCCACACCGGTATATACCGTCTCATTTCCCCTTTGGCAATCAGGGGAATCGTTCCTTTTTCCGTTTCCTGGAGATCGCCGATGAGGCCGCCTCTTCCTAGTTCTTTATCCCACACATTGTCCCTGAACCAGGACATGCTGGTTGGTTCAGGTCCGTTGGATTTTTCCTGGGGTGATTTTGCCGCCAGGAGCATCCATTCGGATTTGTTGGATAATTTATCCAGAAGATTGTTTTTGTTTATTTTTTCAAGGAAAGTTTCCAGGTTGGAAGACAGCCAGGCCCATTCTTCATCTGTAATGGGGGCCGCTTTGGCATCTTTTTGAGAAAAGTCATCCACATTTCCACGGACAAAGATTTTTCCGCCAACCATTCCTACCAGCGGTCTGTATCCTAAAACAGGGACATCTTCACCGATGTTATGGCCGCAGATAACTGCAATACCACCGGCCATGAATTCACCAAAATAATCACCAGCCGCCCCGAGAACCCAGAGTTCAGGCGGCTCAAAACGAGGATTTCTTTTGGTCATGGTCATGCCGCGGGCACCAATGGAACCCCCGATATATACTTTACCCTGGGCACCGCCGTTCAATGCACCATTAGATGCATGGCCGTGTACGACGATTTCAGCACCGGCGTTGAGCCAGCCAATATCATCTGAAGCGGGTCCCATGATTTCAATTTTTGTGTTTTCACAGCCTAAAGAGCCGGTTCTCTGTCCTGAATGACCGGTGATTCTTACGTTGACGGTATCTTCGCCAGCGTCCCAGAGTCTTCCGCCAATCCCGTGCTGTCCCAGGCCCTCAATTTCAAGATTCCTGTGGCCTGCTTTAATATGCTGATGAATCATTTCCTCCAAAACTCTGGAGGGAAGTCTTTTATCATCTTTCCGGCCGGATATTTTTATAAAATCATTATTTTTCATTTCTTGCACCTTCCTAGACAACGTATTTTATGCTAAGGCGATCTGCTGCAGCTTTGTCGGAAATTCCAAGCGCATCTGACATCCCGATTGGAAGAGATGTCGAGCGTCCGAGCGGGGCCATGATCTTTTTAAGTTCAGTATCAAAAGACAGATAAAGATCAACAATCCTCTGGGCCACATCTTCGGGGTCAAGGCGTTTGTATAGCCTTGGGTCCTGAGAGGTGATCCCTTTGGGGCAGATACCCACGTTGCATACATTGCATCGGTCTTCTTCGGTTCCCACACATCCGGCTGCCGCCTGCATGACGTATTTTCCTGTCTGGACGCCGCTGGCACCCAGCATGATCAGGGCCGCTGCATTAGCGGCAAGGTTGCCGTTTTTACCAATACCGCCACCGGCAAATATTGGAATTTCGTTTTGTTTTCCGATTTTGGCCAGGTTCAGATAATTATCCCGGATACAGGATGCAATGGGGTGGCCCATGTGATCCATGGAAACAGAGTAAGCAGCACCTGTTCCACCGTCTTCACCATCAATCGCCAGGGCACCGGCAAAGTCATTCCGGGTCAGGTTGTTCAGAACGGCAAGAGAGGTGGACGATGCGGATATTTTAGGATAAACCGGCACCCTGAATCCCCAGGCCATGGACATGGACAAAATCATTTTTGCCACGGATTCTTCAATAGAATACTGTGTCTGGTGAGTCGGGGGGCTTGGCAGGCTTATACCCTGGGGTACACCGCGTATTGCGGAAATAAGTTTGTTCACCTTGTGCCACATTAAAAGTCCCCCGTCTCCGGGTTTGGCACCCTGGCCGTATTTGATTTCAATAGCACAGGGATCTTCTTTCATATGGGGGATGGCGCGAATGATTTCATCCCAGCCAAAATATCCGGACGCAATCTGGAGAATAACATATTTTAAGAATTTTGAGCGAAGCAGTCTCGGCGGGCACCCGCCTTCACCTGTGCACATGCGCACCGGCATTCCCATCTCTTCGTTCAGGTAAGCCACACCCATCTGGAGACCTTCCCACATGGTGGGAGAAAGTGCGCCAAAGGACATCCCGCCGATTACCAGGGGATAGATTTCCCGAACCGGTGGAATCCAGCCTTTTTCTTTAAGGCGTTTCATGTTCTCCCTGGGGGAGAGTACTCTGCCCAGAAGAGTTTTGACTTCAAACTCATGGCGTCCGGCATCCAGAGCCGGATCTGTGAGCATTGAAATACGAGTGAATTTGATTTGGTCCAAAACAGAGTCTGAGGCATTTCTTCTGCCTCCCCGGCGCCTGGGCACCCCTTTCTGGTTGATATGAAATTTCAAGCGGTCAAGGCCGGGATTTTTTACCGGAGAAATGGCATCATTCGGGCAGACCATCGTGCACATGGCGCATCCGATGCAGGCATTTTCCACCCGGGTTTTCTGGCTGATACCGTAAAAAGTATCATACTGGTTGGTATGTTCCTGGTCTTTCTTTATAAAGGTTTTAATCTTTCTTTTCCGGAAGACATTGAGCTCAATTGCCTTGACCGGACACACAGCAGTACACTGGCCGCACAGGGTGCAGCGTTCATTGTTGTACTGGATCTGCCAGGGCAGATCGTTCAGGCTTAAAGCGGAAGGTTCAAGGCTTCTGTTTGACGACATATTTTTACCTCCTGGCGGTCAGGGCTGACAATCGCTGTATCGATGTGCATGGGTTGTATATCTTTAGTTTTGTCCCGGTCGGGGATTACGGCATCAAGGCCGCATATTTCAGAGGAAAACGCAAATATGCCTGGTTTCCCGCCGACAACACCGGGGCGAAGTTTTTTTCTGTCCTGGACCATGAAAAGGGAGTGGTCCGGTAATGTGCCGATGACACAGTTTGGTCCGTCAATGATCAAAGGCCTGCAGGATTTTTTAAGATGGGATAAAAATTGTGCATCCGGGTGATTTCCCAGAGTTTCATCCTTCAGTGGAGTGATCACATGTTTGTAAGCATCAAGGCCCAGACCAAGTCCTGTCATGGTGTAGTGCAGGATGTGGGCAAAGACTTCAGAATCAGACTGGTATCCCATATATCCGGGGAACTCCCTGGATAACATAAAGTCCTTGATCGGTATAAAAGCTGTGTTTTCTCCATTGGTCATGGTGCAGAAGCCGCGAATGAAAAACGGGTGGCATGCATAAAGATTGATTGCATAGTTTGTATTCTGCCTTCCCTGGGCCATGATAACACGGGCGTGCAACTCTTTTCTATCCAGCCCCAGGTAGTTTCCAAGAGTCATGGGATCGCCGATTTCTTTTATCATGATTGTATCCGGCCAGAAGGAGAAGACCATCATATCTTTTTTTTCTTCGCCCATTTCACGAATCTTAATCCGCATCATCATAAGTCTGTCGGCAATTTCGTCTTGATCCAGATCATCCCATCCTTCAGGGTATTCATAAGCACGGATTAAATAGATATCCCTTTTGGGGGTTCCTTCAATTGGTTTTTTTGGGACTTTTAAAGAAATTTTATATTTGGTAAGGAATCCCTGGTCCATCATGAAAAGGTCCAGACGCCTTATCCCCTCTTCACTGAATATACCAGATAAGATCGGTGCATCTTTCATCTCTTCGAATGGGCCACCCAGGTCCTGAAGCAGGAGCCCTACTCCCGAGCCGTCATGTCCTTCTTTCATTACATCAAGGGCTTTGATGGCCAGCATCGGGGAAACAGGTTCCTTGCTGGTAAGTGCAAACAGGCGACACATTGTACATTTCTCCTTGTCTAAAATATTACTACAGCATTCCGCTCAAAAATTTATTCAGAGAAAGCCCATAAAGGGCAAACTTTCCAAAACTCCAGTTTAGTCAAAGGATGCTTATATGTCAATGATTTTATTAGATAAGATCGCCCAAGGGGATTGAAAAACCTGCGGTTTGATACAATGCCTTGATTTTTAGAAGATCTTCTTCAAGACTCTGGCCGGGAGTGATTTTTCCGATCCAGCGGGTGCGTTTTGCAGAATTATCCAAATACCAGCAGATGATTGGGACTCCGGCACCTTTTGCAATATGCCAGAATCCGGTTTTTATAGTGGGAACATTTTTGCGGGTTCCCTCGGGAACCAGCGCCACAACTAATTTGTCTCTTTTGTCAAATTCCTTGACCACGGTGTCCACAAACCCACAGGCTTTGTCCCGTTTAACAGGCATTCCTCCAAGGCTTTTGAGCAGGATGGACATCGGAAAGAAAAACCAGCCGGATTTTACCAGGAGACGGGCATCAACTTTCGCCAGCTTGATATAGGTGAGCGCCCGAACAGTGTCCATGTTGGTGGTGTGGGGGAAACCAATTACAACGGATTTTTTACTCCAGTATTCAGGCAGTTGATCATAGGTCCACCCCATGGCAAAGTAAAGTAAGCGGCTCAAAAGGCTCAGTATGGATTTCAATGGTGTTTCCAGAAATGTATTTTATGGTTTTATTAAAATAGAAAACGACGGCTCAGTGGTGATGCCCACATCCACCTTCTTTTTTGTTCTTTTTGTTTTGGCAGATGTCGAATATATGAAATAGTTTAAGCTTGTCCTCTTTGAGAAGGTCTATGTTTTCCAGAACGCTGTCTTTCTGGGCCTGAAAAATTTTGATGTCAGATTCATGGAGACTTCTTTGTGAACCATCCCCCATGCATTTTGTAACGACCATGTCAATTTTATCATTGCCCTGGAATACACTGGTTTTACATTTTGCTTCACCACTGGCCAGTTTTTGATTTTCTTGTGTCTCAAAGGTCTGGGTTTCCATGTCTACAATTAGAAATTGTTTTGCCGTGCCAAAGTGACTGTCAAGAACACTTTCTAACCCATTGTTGTCTTTGACGGGAAATGCTACTTTCATTTTATTACTCCATAAAAGTTATCCATATGATGGCATTATCATATATAAAATTGATTTAAAAGATAAGGTTTAATTTTCTTAAAGCAAGTGTCATCTATCTTTTTATCCATCGGAAAAAATGAAATAAAATGGGCAAATGTCTATCTAAATTAACAGGAAGCAGTTTAACAGATTTCCAATGAGATAATCAGGCCTTCAGAGGCCGCTAATGTATTTAAAAAAAGTAATAAATCAACTTTAAAGATTTAGATGATTTTTTGATGAGTCGGGGGGACAAGTCAGCTTTACAAAGGTACCTTTAAACGCCTCTGGCCTGGTTGTCTTTTTTGTTTTTTACCCTGTTGAGCGCCATAATCGAAATACTGAATATTAAAAATAAAAGCATGGCCTGTTGAAACGAGGATGTATTGACAGCTGCATAACCAAAGGCAATCAGGGGCATTAAAGATACCCTGACAACAGCTCTTAAAGCTTCATGTTCTGCAATAATGTCTGCTATCGGGGGTGAGTATTTGTAATAGGCCCTGACAAATGCACTTCCAAGCCTTGATTTTAAAAGATAGATATCTCTGAAATCTTTAAGTATCTGTACATGTTTTTCTATTGGAGATCCAAAAGCTGCTGTTGCAATAAAGCAGCCGCCGCCACCTCCGCCTCCACTGCTGCTACTGCTGCTACTGCTGCTACTGCTGCTACTGCTGCTGGTACTGCTTGTGCTGGCAGCCGCAGCAGAACTAGGCCCTGAAGGGTCAACAATGATTCCGTTTGCCACACCATCACTGTCGCCAGGGCCGCCATCAGTCAGGCGGAGTAAGACAGATGTACCATCTGAGCTGAACAGGACATTACCTGGGAAATCATTTGAGTATTCTGTCCATCCATTCGCCTGGTCGTATTTATACCATCGGGTCCCGACCGGTTCAGAAAAATAAAGGTATACTTCAGCGGTATCTCCAGGGTTGCTGGTGGAAATCTTGAACTGGAGCAAGCCTAATGGCAGGTCCTGAGGCTTTCCAATAGTTTCAGATATATCGTTTGGATCAATGGATTTAAAGCCGTCAATAGATCTTACATTTCTGGAAGCCTCTAAACTTATTCCGGAGCTTCCGTAGTTCACCATTTTATAGGTAGAAGATATAATATCAAGATAGCCGTCGCCATCAAGGTCAATGGTTCCATCCATTACCTGCTGGACATCCGGTACGCCGTCGTTATCGGTGTCTTCCGGGTTAACAGCAACAGTGGTAAACGCAAAGGGTTCAGACCAGGCTGATCCGCCTCCGTGGATGTCAAAAAAGCGGACCCGCCAAAAATAAGTTTTTCCCGGATCAATTATAAATTCAGGGACATTTAATACAGTAAGCGCATCATATGTTTCTAATTCAAATAAAATGACTTCCAGCATATCAAAATCCTGGTCAATGCTTATCTGCCATTGGGTTTTTGTATGGGCATCATTTTCATGGTCGACATAGGAATCTGTTGACAACTGGGGGATCAGGGAAATTTCGGTTGAACCGTTTGCCGGAAGATAAAGCTGTGGTTTTTCAGGGCTTTTATTGGTTGCCGCTGTTCCGCCGTTATATTCTTCCAGATTGGTAATTCCATCATTGTCTATGTCTCCGTCTGCATCATCGACAAGGGGGTTCAGCTCGTTTACAACCTCCCACCAGTCATTCATGCCGTCGCCATCACTGTCTCCATCAGTCGGGTTCGTTCCTGTCGTGTATTCAAGACGGTTGTATAATCCGTCAGAATCAGCATCCAGCATGGCTGACGATACGCCATAATATGATTCCCAGTCGTCAGCCATGAGGTCATTGTCGTCATCATTAATTGTAATTGTGGCTGGGTCTACAGACTGTCCAGTGGCATCTGTAATGTTGTTCAGGGTCATGGTGATGATGGTGTGTTCAGGAATAAAATCCATATAAAGTCTGTAGCTTTTATTTATGCGGAGAATTTGACTGGTATCATCAAATAGAAGCGTGGGGCTGAATTCATAATTGTTCTTGTTGTCAGCACCAATCATATTGCTTTCATTAAAGGTTATATCAATGGTGTTGCCGGTAAAATTGATAAAGGGAAATTCAACAATATTGGGAGGGGTATCCGTATAAGGGATTGGTGAAGATGCAGGGCCTTCTATATTGGTTGTTGAATACGCACTGACTGCAAAATAGTATGTTATCCCGGGTTCCAGGGTGAGCAGGTCAAGATTATAGGAGGTTACATTGCCGACATCAATTTCTGTGTTCATCTGACCGGTACTAGTGCCGTAATATACTTTGTATCCTCCGATTGTGCATACTTCTGTCGATTCCACAGGGCTCCAGCGAAGCACGGCAGCAAAAGAAGATGATGCAAATAATACAATAAAGGCAATAATAAAGAGTCTAAAGCAATGTTTCCCCATAGAGTTTCATGAATCCTGTATAAGTCGTCTGTTTGGTAAAGGTGATTTCCGCAGTCATATTGACTGTCCTTATAACAAGATCTATGCCACGGGCATGCTTTTCTATAACATACTGAAATTATGGAATAATTTAAAATAGACAAAAAATTTGAAAGTTTGCCGGATGCAGTAAATTTCATACACCCGAAAATCAGAGGATTCTCAAAATGCCTGTGGATAAGGGGATTAGAAGAGTGAATGATTTTTCCTTCACCCGGAGGCTTCCTGAAAATTAATATAGGTTTTGATCTGTATGCTTTTAAGCCGGGCCTGGGAGTGAATAGTTTAGACAAAATAAGTGGAGAGAGGAGAAAAATTCCAAACTGCTTGTTATGATTGCTTCTATACTTGCTTAAAAAGCCTTGAAAGTTTTTGTTTTGGCTTTTTTTAATCCAAAGGTTTTAAAAAAGGGGTATGAAAAATAAGGCACTGTAGGAAATTTGCCACAAAATCTCCTAACACTCTTTAAATATTAGGTTTTTCGAGTATTGATTGAATGTGCGGCAAAAGGTTTTTCAGTCTTCGTAAAAGACATCTTTGCAGTCATTGCAAATGGTGTGTGTCAGTTCCGCGTCAGTAACTTTTCTTACATATGCATCCAAGGGCCACCATTTGTCATTTTTATCCCGTATTCTCTTGCATCCGCTGCAGATAGGCAATAATCCTCTCAGGGTTTTGTTCTCTTTCAGAAGCAGCTCTTTTTCAGCCAGGGCTTTTTCAAGTTTTTTGATAAGCTCATTTTTTTTGTGCTCTTCTTTTTTCCGTTTTGTGATATCTTTTGTTATTCCAATTATTTTTAAAGATTTGCCTGAATCCCTGTACAGCCTTGCCTTGATCTCTGCCCAGTAGAGACGCCCGTTTTTATGAATCAATTCAACCTCTACGGAACGGACATTTTTTGTCCCCTTTTCAAAATTCGGGAGTTCTTCGGCTAAAATGGCTGCAATTTTTTCGAAAGATCGGGGCGTCATTCTGTCTTTTGCCGGAAGTGAAATATACTCTTCAGAAGAAAAACCGCTGATCTTTTCTATGGATTCAGTCATATAATCAAATTCCATGGTCTCAACATCCAATGTCCAGATCGCATCAATCAAATTTTTCTGCAACAACTGATTGCTTTTTTCAAGTTCTTTTATCTTGTTGATATTTTTAGACATAAATTAGAATCCTTTGAATTTGATTCGTAGATAACACAGCATAACACTCCAGTTGGTTTCATTCAACCTTAAACGCTTTTTGATGGCGATGAGTCCCATGTTGACAAGAGAATATAATTTTGATTAGCTCAATCGCAGCGAAGAACTGCACCAGGTGTTGGAACTGATTTTAAAAAGGATTAACCCGATAACCATTATAACCAGGAGGTACGGTAAATTATGACGGAAGCAAGTGTTAAAGCCCTTGAAAACATCAGAGATATTTCCATGCTGAAATGGTATGTAATCCCGCTGCTTGCAATTGTGTTTTATATTTATACATCGGAAATGAAAAAGTCAAAAACAACTGGGAACTGGAATGCAGTTTTTGCCGGACTGACAGTTTTTGGAATGGATTTTATCAATGAAACCTGGAACGGCTGGGTTCTTCATTTTAGCGGACATTCTGCCTTCTGGACAGCTCCCGGAGATACGGCACTTCGCACCATGGTGGGATGGAATATTGAAATCATGTTCATGTTTGCCATATCCGGCATCATTTACTACAATACTGTCTCAGAAGATAAAACACAAAAGATCCTCGGTATCCCCAACCAGTGGTTCTGGGCCATTGGCTACTCTGTGTTCTGCGTATTTGTAGAATGGTTTTTAAATAAAGGCGGTCACCTTATCTGGGAATATCCCTTTTGGAACAGATCATTTGCAGGTGTGTGGCTGATCTTCCTGTTTGGATATTTCCACTTTTATGTTGCAGCACTTTTAGTTATTAACATGAAAACCATCAAATCCAAAGTCACGACAGTAGCATGTCTTTATACCATTGCAATTATTGCAAATATATTTGGTCTGGGTATCATGAAATGGCAGTATTAGCCTGAACTATATAAATATAGCATGCATTAATTTCATTTCTGCGGATAGATTCATTATGTTTAAACGATGCAATAAATGTGGAAGTAAATGGGAAAACAGGGATGATTTTTTATCAGATAAAAATATCGATGTGGTTGGATATCAGGTGTTTTTTAAAAATTTAAAACTGGGCGTGTTTTTGTTTAATCATTCCTGCAACACCACTATGGCAGTTGAAGCCAAATTTTTACTGGACCTGCATGACGGAACTTTTTCTTTAGAGCGTAATCCCGACAGTAGGGAATGCCCGGGGCGTTGCTTAAATGATAATATAATGTCGCCATGTTCCAGCGATTGCAGGTGTGCTTTTATCAGCGAAATCATGAAGGTGATTAAAAATTACGCAGCCTCTCACCTCCCCCCTTGAACTCCCTTATCATAAGCTGTTCCTCCAATTGACTCATTGGCATAAAACTGAACAATTTCTGTAAAATATATGAGGGGAAAAAAGAATTGCCGTAAGGGAGTATTAGAAAGTCGAAAATTATTTTAAACAGGAATGAATTTATGTGTGATATGGTGGAAAAGATTCAAATTTTTGCAACAGAAATTGTTTATAGAAAAAGGAGCGGCAGCATTGTCCAATAAAGTCTTTGTTACTTCAGATTTTTCAGCTGTTTTTTTCTGTCCTGAATGTACAAAATCCCAGCGAAAGAATGTCTCCAAATTCATGGGGCATAAAACAAAAGTAAAATTGAAATACAAATGTGCCTGTGGGCATCAGTTTACCGTTGAACTGGACAGAAGACGATATGTTCGGAAAGGAGTTAAATTTAAAGGGTTCTTGTTTTATGATCCGGAAAAAATTCCCATTGTAATAGAAAATTTTTCCAAATACGGGATGAGGCTGAAAACTGCTAAAATGCCTTCATTGAAAGTCGGACAGGTTATTAGGGTCTCATTCACACTGGATGATCCCAACAGATCAACAGTGGAAAGAGAGGTCCGAATACAGGAACTGACCCCGCCTGCCGGCATTACATGTGAGTTCCTTAATTCAGATCATCACGGCAGCCTGGGTAAATATTTTCTGTTTTATTTTAATTCTCTGAATGATTAAGGTTCAGTTGATTATTATAGCAGAAGTGATTGCTCCCATCCGATATCTGCCTTTAGACCTTCAAGCGTCGGTTATGCTGCGCGTAATTTCCAAAGCTTTGAGCAGACACACAATTTAATTTATAGAGCTCTTTTTGACAAAACTGTCTCCCCGTTGACAACAATTTTAAAAAGAAATTTTTTAATGTGAGGATATTGTGGTTGCTCCAGATAATATTCAATTGAATTTTCCTTGTCAGCAGACAATACGACATGAACCCTTCCTCTTTCTGATCGATTTGGAAACCAGACTTCATATTTTCCTGGTTCCACCTCAATATGATGGGTAAATTGTCTATATGAAGCTTTTTCCTCAAATGGGAGGTAATAATATTTCTCCGTTGACAATTTATTCATAAAAACTGTTTTTGAATGAAACCAAAAATTGCCATAGCCTGGAAGATCATTTTTTCTTCCGGTTGAGAAATTCGGGCGTTTATCATTGCAAATTATTGTAACCCTGGCTTTTTTTTGAACGACGTTTGTATCAATCCTTCCAGATAGGAAATCAGCCATTGGAAGTTTTCCGAGATTAACGACATGCACACGAACCGATCGTTTGCTTTTAACTAGCATGTATATATCCATACCATTATTGACATTGCGATCCAAAATTTTTTTAAACTGTTCAACATCAGTAGTTTTTTCAAGATTAATTTCTAAAATAAGATCGTCAGCACGAAGTTTTCCAAATGCAAGGCTACCTGAGTCAACAGAGACAACCAAAACACCATGGTCTTCATCATGGCCAAAATCCGTTGTTGAATCGGAGCCGAGATCCCGAATAGTTATACCAAAACCCGCCCCCCTTTTTTTTATTTTTTTAGAACTCTTTTGAACCTTTGTTTTGGCTGGCTTAGATCTATATTTTGAAGTGTTTTGTAAATGCTTTAAAATATTTTTCATATTTTCCGGGACGGGATGAAAGATTACGAGCTTTACTCCTGCCTGCCATATTTTTTTTTCTTGGTTTTGTTTATTAAGTCCCTTCCATGCATACCAGTTACGATCTAAATGAAAAATTTCATTACGACCGTCTCTATAATAAAGTTTTGCTCTTTGCTCATCTGAAGGGTATTTGTACTGAGGATGATTCAGTGCAGCAAGGTCTAAATATTCTATGAAAGCAATACGATTGAATCCAACCTTTACCATTTTTTTTTTCTTACTATCAAATACTGAGAACTCTTTTGGCCAGTATTTTTTATCGCCATACGTTAAATTAGACAGATGAACTTTATTTCCATTTGCATAAATGAATTCAACAGTTTTCCGGCGTTTAGAAGAACTGGGCCGTTTGGGCTTTGTTTTTTTTGTTTTAGGTTGATGGATTTGATCTAATGTGTACTTCTCTATACCTTTATAGCCCTCTTCTCCCTTTTTATTGTCGGGATGGAAAAGGTATTTAGCAGCATCTTTGACAAGGTCTCCAGTGTCGTTTGCCGAAACGATACAGGTGTTTACTGGAATTGAGTAAAAGCATGCGGTAATAAGAATTAGTAATGCGATCCTTAGATATCTGGCGATTGGTCTAAACAAGCTCCTCATGGTAACACCCTTTATTTTAAAAGCGATTTGATATGTCGAGAACAAATTATCACATGATTGATATCATTTTTTAGGGAATAGTCAACCATGTCATTTGTAAATATTAATCAAATAAGAAATATTTTTAATTATCGGCTTCTTTAAGGGCGCAATAGTTGAAACGGTTACACACATGATCTGCAAAACCGACTCCAGCTTCCTCATAAAGGTTGTAAACTGCGTCGATCCCTTCTTTTTCAAGTAACTGTATTTGATCGACATAACGAACAGATGCGGTTATTTGTCCTTTGTATCCCTTTTGTTTCATTTGATGTATTGAAAAAATGCTTGCTTTTGGATCTGGGAGCGCGAGCATCACCAGGTTAACCATGCTTTGCTTGGGTTCAAGACGTTTCCAGAAATCACTGTCTCCAGCATCGCCATAGAAAACTTTTCTACCTTCTTTTAGATTCTCCTCTACTTTTTCAATATTAAAATCAATACCAATTACGATATTTCCGTGACGACGTGACATTTCGTCATAGGCGCTTGTACCAACACCTCCCATACCAATTACAGCGATTTTAGCATCGCCGGTTTCGATTGGTTCGTCATCAGGCAGGCGGGCTTTGGTTTCAAAAATTTTAATTTTATCTGAAATACGGGCATAGATAGTATGTGCAACCGAATTAGCCGGTGCCGCCATGATAAAGGTCATTGACAGAGCAACTGCTAAAATTACCAGCCACTCAGAGCCGATCCAGCCGTTCGACACGCCGATAGATGCAACTATCAAACCGAATTCACTATAGTTTGACAGGTTTAATGATGCAATCAAAGATGTCCTTGCCCGCATCTTAAAGCGTGTGAAAATGATAAAAAACAATCCGGTCTTAAACGGCATAATTATCGATAGGAAGATAGCAATTGATATTAATGTTAGCGTTGGAGACGCTGAAATTCCAATATTTAAAAAAAAACCGATTAAAAATAGATCTTTAAAGCTCATTAACTTTTCAGACAGCTCAGATGCTTTAGGGTAATAAGCAAACAGCATTCCAAAAACAAGGGCGCCCAAATCTCCTTTCAACCCGACAATTTCAAAACTGCTATAGCCGGCCACAGTCATTAGAATTCCAAACAGCATCAACAACTCGCCATGTCCACATTGCATCATGAACCTTGCTAATATGGGCCTGATAAAAAAAAGAGAAGCAATCAGAAGTGGTGCCCATAATGACGGAATTTTCCCTGTTGAAACAGCCAGGAAGACAACCGCTATAATATCCTGCATAATAAGAATCCCAATGGCAGTGGATGCGTGCCGGGATGTCATTTCCCTTTTTCCTTCAAGCACTTTGATGGCAAAAACCGTACTTGAAAAGCTCAGTGCAAATGCGATTAATAAGGCTGTTTTCCAGTTTAAGTCATTCAATAAATATATTCCGGAAAAACCAGCAGCCCAAAGAATAACACTCAAAAGCATAATTGTGATTGACATGTGTATGGTTGTGCCGGCCCAAACTTCTGGTCTAATCAGATTTTTAATCTTCAGTTTGAGGCCAATGGTGAAAAGCAATAGTGTAACACCGTCGTCAGCTATTTCTTGTAGTGTTTCTCCACCTTCAATGTTTAAACCGTTAAGGGCAAATCCGGCCATCAGATAGCCGACAAGAGGCGGCAGGCCTACTTTACTGGAAGCTGCACCGAAAATAAAAGCACCTAATATCCATAAGGGATCCATTGTTGAACTCCATGTAATTAAAATTAGGACAATAAACTTGTTCAGTTTGAATGATATTCTGCGTTTTGTAAACGTTCATGGACACCGTGAACTAAAAAATTACTCTTTTGTTTGCAGAAAGTGCGAATTCAGGTTAAATGGATAAATAATCTTGGTTTTTAATTTGGATGAATCTTATGAACAAAACAGGTGACAGCCAATTTGCATTTTCCGATAAACTACTTCGTAATATTTTTAATTCGGTATCTGCTCACATAGCTATTCTTGACGAGTCTGGGTTAATTCTTGCAACCAACCAGGCATGGAAAGATTTCTCCGTATCAAATGGCCTGTCTGAAAATTTTAATTTTATTCAGATGAACTATCTTGGAGTATGTGAAACTGCAGGTGCCGAGGGTATAAAAGATGCCGAAGCAGTCGCTTCAGGACTACGACAGGTGATCAACCGGGAGATTAGCGAGTTTTTATATGATTATCCGTGTCATTCACCGGAAGGGCCCAGATGGTTTTACATGCGGGCGGTATTGATGGCAGACGACGGCCCATTGAGAATAATAGTTACGCATGAAGATATTACGAAGTTAAAACTGGCCCAGGAAACCTTGAAGGAGAATCAGAAACAGCTTGAAGATAAAAACCAAAGCCTGAATGAATTAAATACTGCATTAAAGGTTTTAATACAGCAGCGGGAAGATGATAAGACTGAGATGGAAAAAAAGTTCCTGGCAAATGTTAAAACACTTATTCTGCCATATACCAGCAGGCTTAAAGATAGTCGGCTGAGTGAGAAGGATAAAACCCTGGTCAACATCATAGATGATCATTTACATGATATTATCTCCCCATTATTGAAAAATATTAACAATGCAGAAATTATGCTCACGCCTCAGGAAATTCAAGTTGCATCGCTTGTCAAGGATGGAAAAACCACCTCTGAAATAGCCGACATTCTATTCGTTTCAGAATCAACCATTAGTTTCCACAGGAAAAATCTTCGCAAAAAACTGGGATTGAAAAACAGGCAGGCCAATCTTCGAACCATTCTTTTATCTATGTCTTGATATTAATAATAGTTTATACCTATCATTAAACACTCATTATATCCGTATTGAAAAATTGAGCTAACGTTTTAACTTTCTTGTTGAAGAGTTATCAAACTATACGGATCTAAAATAAGTGAAAATATAATCACAGGAGGATTAATCATGGGAAATAATAGAGAAATTACACATGTTAATTTAAAGGATAAAGATGGAAGAGATTATTTGTGCCCTGTGGACCCTGCCGGAAGCGAACCTGACTTTATAGAATTGGATTTGAATGTTTGTTTTGAAAGGGATGTTCCGGAAAGATATGCGGGAAACATTCATATTAAGGATTCATGAAAATGAAATTAGAAAAATATTTCGAAACTACAACTGGAACAGGCATACTGTCAACTGCTGATAGTAAAGGAAAGGTTGACACTGCTATTTATTCTCGGCCTCATTTTATAGAAGGAGACAAATTGGTTTTTATAATGCGTGACCGCTTGACTCACAGCAACCTATTGTCAAACCCCCATGCCGCATATTTGTTTTTAGAGAAGGGATCGGGATATAATGGAAAAAGGCTTTATCTCAAAATGTTATGCGAAGAAAAAAATGCAGAGCAAATTTTGCAACTTCAGCGTAGAAATTATGAAGCTGAAGTAACAGAGGACAGATTCTTGGTTTTTTTTGAGCTTGAGAAAGAACTACCTCTCATCGGTGGTGAAGGATAAGAATTCATAGAAAATCTGAGTTGTCTATACGGTGTTAATGATGTGGATTTAGTTTTGGTTATGAAAAACAAAACTCCAGGAGGACCAATGGATAACAGAATCATAAAGAGACATAGGGTTACGAATATAGTCCAGATCGCGATCCTGTTTGTTTTCATGGCAACCCTTCTTGCTCTTACCGGATGGGTTATCGCAGGATTAAGTGGTGTCAAATTCGCCTTGATTATAGCCGCTGTTTCATTTCTTTTAAGCCCTGAGATGTCTTCGCGTTTTATAATGAGGATGTATAAAGCGAAATCTATTAATCCCGAAATGATGCCAGTACTTTACGATATCATAGAGGTGCTTTCAGAAAGAGCGGGTCTTGAAAAAAGGCCTTTACTATACGTTATGCCCGGACCCGCTATTAATGCCTTTGCCTCCGGATCCAGAAACGACCCGGCCATATGTCTGAGCGAAGGCTTGTTACGAGTTTTGAATACAAAGGAAATCGCCGGAATTTTAGCGCACGAAATTACGCACATCCGTAATAATGATATGAAGGTCATGGCCCTTGCAGGCATGTTTAATAAAATTACCTATTACATCTCCCTGCTGGGTCAAATCGGCCTGGTCTTAATGCTGCCTGTCATCTGGACCAATTATACGAATTTGTCGCTTATGCCGATCCTGCTGCTGGTGTTTGCTCCTACACTGAGTATGCTCATGCAGCTTGCCCTGTCCCGTAATCGTGAATATGAAGCTGACCTTGGCAGCGCCCTTTTGTGCGGTAAGCCGGATTACCTTGTGTCTGCATTAAGAAAGCTGGAAGCCTACCATAAAAAAATGAAGTATTGGTTCAGAATTCCAGGTAAGATGAATAATCAGAACCCTTGGGTGAGCACCCATCCACCTACAGTTCAAAGAATCAAACGGCTGAAATCCCTGTCATCGGCAAATCAAAGCAGGGATTGTCGTATCGTTTTTGGTTAACAGACCGGACAAGGATCGGAATATTTTTTTTAAACAAGCAAAAAGTCCGGCCGGGTTATTCAGGCAGCTTGTAATATCACGTATCTTTGAGAAAGTTATTATCAGTGCAATCTTGAAAAACTTAGATAAATGAGTTACATCTTTTAGACAAGAGTGTATAGTCTTCTGTATATAGTTTTATTATTCTACTAAAAATCTGTTCAGCTATTTAAGAAAGTAATCTGAGTTATCCTTGATTCCGTAATTTTTTCATCCCGCCAATAAGATTATATGAGAATTTATTATTTCACTAACCCAAAACTTGGAGGAGATGCCATGGAAGTAAAAGATTATTGTAAAGCAATGCTGGCAGAGGTAACCGCTTGGAAAGAAAAATTAGAAGCCATGAAAAAAGTTGCAGATACCTATGGGTCTGCAGAAAAAGAAAAGATGTTGCCTCTCATTGGACAACTGGAACAGGAAGTGGTTTCTGCACAAGCTCGTGTTGATCAGTTAGAAAATGAATGTCCATCAGACTGGTCTCCCATGAAAAATGAACTCGATGACCTTTTTGGAACAGTTGGCAGCAGTGTTGACAGGGCGTGGAAAGACCTGGAAGCTGGTAATGTAGGAGGGTAAGGCCTATCAAATAATATAGGAGGCCCCTGAGATTTATTTAGGGGCCTTTTTTAATATTG
>JAWSVI010000056.1:0-1850 GCA_033851995.1 Desulfobacteraceae bacterium
AACGACTTGTTATAACTTAATCTCGTCGATTGGCAGGATTTGTTTGCCGTGCCGGATAGTTAAAATAGAAATTATTTTGGGTTCCAGGTGATATATGATCCTGTAGTTCCCATAGATTATTTCACGGAATTTACTGTCAGATATTTCAGGTACAATACGACCAAGTTCAGGGGAAGATATGAGTTGCTCGACTTTTTCAAAAACTGTGTTAATCCAGCGTTTTGCCGCTGAAGGATTGTCCAGATATATATAGTCAATTATTTCTGAAGCTCTATCAAGTGCAAGGGGAGACCAAACTATCTTCATAGTTCTATACGTCCGAGAAGTTTTTTGCGGGCATCTTCGTGACTAATGCCTTCTCCCTTGTTCAACTGATTGAGAGAGGTTCTGATGTCCGTTAAAAGGTCTAATTTTTCTTGCATTAATTCATATTCTCGAACGTCCAGCAAAACAGCGGCACTTTTCCCATGTTGAGTGATAACTAATGGCCTTTTGGTCTCATGAACCTGTTTAATAAAATTAGCCATGCCACTTCGGACTTCCGAAAGCGGCTTTATGTCTTGGTCGAATTTTAATTTTTGCATATCATCCCCTTAAATATATTTTGTCCATTATAACGTACAATTTATGGGACAAGCAAGTGTTAAGTTATAACGTTGGAGTTCAGGGGCCGCCGAGCGCAGCCGAGGGGACAAGTGGCTCGCCACTTGCGGTCCGCTGCAACGACGTGTTATGTAACTTTTTTGATTTGCCTCAATCCTTCTCTAAAACGAAAAGACGGGTAGTCCCTCTGGCAACAATTTGTTTCTTCTCGTTTAATATTTTACCTGACATATAAACCAGACTACGACCTTTATTAATGACCTCTGCAATAACTCTAACCTTTTCACCGACATAAGCTTTGCCAATAAAGTCTATATTCATGCCCGTCGTAATGGCAGAAACTTCACGGCCCGGATGGTTTGCTAAAATTCCGAGAACATCACATAGCATAGCAGCCCGAATACTACCGTGGAGAATACCAAGAGGATCAGCCATTTCGGGCCTAACCTCAAATTCACATTCCATTATCTTTTCATCTACAGAAATTAATTTAGGGTTAAGCCATTTAGTGACTGGATTCATAATATTACTTTCAACTGATGAAAGATATTTGCCTTCAAGTTTTTTTAGTTCATGCATATTCATTTTTATATTTTGCCACTGTTACATAACGTTGGAGTTCAGGGGCTGCCGACCGAAGGGAGGGGACCAGGGTTCCACTAAACTTCATTGAGGGCAACATAGTTTCAAAGTTGCCACAGTTTTCAGAAAAGCCGCCCCTGGCAGTCCGCTGCAACGACTGGTTATGACTCATTTTTAGAAAATGTAATAGCTCACGCTTAATGCTAAAAATATTAGAGATGATAATATTCTAGGCAGTGTTTGGGGTTTGCATACAATAAAAGTCAATAGTACAGAACCGCTTAAAAGAAAATTGATGATATACAAAAGACTATAGTTCTGAGAGCTTTTATATTTTAGCCCTCCAGCTTCCCACCCCCAAGGATAACCGGAGCTATCTAACAAATTAACATTGATCAGCTCCATTATTGATATTGTGAAGGTGGCGGCACAATAAATTAAGAAAATTCTTAAAATAATTTCAAACAATGGATCTTTTGCTATGGTTTCTATTAACCTCATAGTTTTCTTGCGGAGTCATAACGTTGGAGTTCAGGGGCCGCCAAAGGCCTGAAAGGCCGAGGGGACAAGGGGCTACGCCCCTTGCGGTCCGCTGCAACGACGTGTTATCTGTCAGAATTTTTCATAGAAGATATTTTTCTAAAATTGTTCCAATTTGATTCAAA
>JAWSVI010000022.1:0-3200 GCA_033851995.1 Desulfobacteraceae bacterium
ACGAAGAATCAGAAGAAGCTATTGACTACCTGGAATTAGACCAGATAATCGAAAAAGAATTCGATGGCAACAAAGAAAATCTGATTATGATTCTGCAGGCAATTCAACGCCGCTATAACTATCTTCCCAAAGCAACCCTTTCATATGTGTCTGAAAAACTTAGCATCCCATACAGCAAGATATATGAGGTCGGAACCTTTTACAGCACATTCAGTCTTGAGCCAAGGGGAAAGAACATTGTCTCCATCTGCCTTGGAACCGCCTGCCATGTAAGGGGCGGAGAACGGGTACGCGAACAGATTGAAGACACCCTTGATATTAAAGACGGTGAAACAACCCAGGACATGAAATTCACCCTTGAATCTGTTCGTTGCATTGGCTGTTGCAGCCTTGGGCCGGTCATTAAGATCAATGAAGATATGCATGGCCGCATCAAGTCTGATGAAGTTAAAACAGTGTTAAATCAATACGAATAATTCTCAAGAGGTATGAATCATGACTATTCAGTCTGTAAAAGATCTGGAAAAAATAAAAGAGGAGTACCGTTTAAAACTTAACCTGCCTGAAGCAGTCAGGGTTAATGTTGGAATGGCGTCCTGCGGCATTGCTGCCGGGGCGAAAGACTCTTTTGATACAGCAGAACAAGCATTCTCAAATGATGCAAACGTCGAAATATACCAGTCAGGCTGCCTGGGATATTGCGAGGTTGAACCTTTGGTTGAAATCATTTCCAAGGGAAAACCGCGCATGATGTTTAAGAACGTAACCAAAGATAAAATTGTTGATATTATAAACGATTATATCAATAACGATTTTGAAAACAAAAAAACAAAAAAGCTGATCCTCGGGCAGGTAAAAGATCCACGCTCACTTCTTGAAGATGACATGGACAACCCGCAGGAAAAAGTCGAACCTGTAGAAAACATCCCCTTTCTTGAAGACACGCCTTTTTTTAAAGGCCAGGTCAAAATTGCTTTAAGGAACTGCGGGTATGTTGACCCGGACAGCATTGAGGAATATTTCGGGAAACAGGGGTATGCTGCATTTTTGAATGCCCTGGCAAACATTAAGCCCCAGGACATCATCACAACCGTTAAAGAATCCGGCCTCAGGGGCCGGGGCGGCGGGGGATTTCCTGCCGGCATCAAATGGGCCACCTGTGCAAAACATGACGGGGAACGATCCATTATCTGTAACGCTGATGAAGGCGATCCAGGTGCATACATGGATAGAAGTATCCTTGAGGGTGATCCCCATTCTGTTATTGAAGGTATGCTTATTGCCGGTCTTGCCATTGGATCATCCCTTGGTTTTATATATGTAAGGAACGAATATCCTCTGGCAGTAAAACGCCTGGTAAATGCAATCAAACAGGCTATTGATTATGGCCTTTTGGGCGACAATATCTTAGGCAGTAAGTTTTCATTTAATATAAAAATATCCACGGGTGCCGGCGCATTTGTGTGTGGTGAATCCACGGCTCTGATGGCCTCTCTTGAAGGAAAGGTCGGCCGTCCTAAGGCAAAATATGTGCACACGGTTGAAAAAGGGTTCCGCGACCAGCCTACCAACCTGAACAATGTTGAAACCTATGCCAATGTCCCTGCCATTATTCTTAAAGGGGCTCCCTGGTATGCAGGGTTTGGTACGGACAACAGTAAGGGAACCAAAGCGTTTTCTCTGGTTGGCAAGGTCAAAAATACCGGCCTGCTTGAAGTTCCCATGGGTGTTTCCCTTAGAGATATTGTTTTCAGCCTGGGTGAAGGTGTTCCCGGGAAAAAGAAATTCAAAGCTGTTCAGACCGGTGGTCCTTCAGGCGGATGTATTCCGGAAAGCTTGATTGACACCCCGGTTGATTTTCAACAGCTTGCTAAAGTTGGTTCCATCATGGGCTCCGGCGGCATGATCGTCATGGACGAAAACACCTGTATGGTGGATGTTGCCAGATACTTTCTTGATTTCTTAAAAGAAGAGTCCTGTGGTCAGTGCAACCCTTGCAGGGAAGGCATTAAGCAGTCTCTGGATATTTTAACTGCTATCTGTGAGGGCAACGGCAAGGAAGGAGACATTGAGCTCCTTGAAGAACTGGGTGAGATGATAGAGAGATTCTCTCTGTGTGGCCTTGGTACTTCCGCTCCCAACCCTGTTTTGACAACGATTCACTATTTCAGGGAAGAGTATGAATCTCATATTAAAGATAAAAAATGTAAAGCAGGCGTCTGCAAGAACCTGTTCGAATATGAGATTGATGAAAATGCCTGCACCGGCTGCACCCTATGTGCAAGGAAATGCCCCCAGGATGCCATTACAGGGGATAAAAAAGAACCCCATGTCCTGGAACAGGATAAATGCATTAAATGCGGAATTTGTTACGAGGCCTGTAAGTTCGATGCCATCGTTATCAAATAATTACGAGGTATAATATCTATGGTTAATTTTAAACTTAATGGTAAAGACGTCCAGGGAGAAGACGGGCAATATATTATCCATGTTGCTGAAAAATACGGCGTAGAAATCCCTACACTTTGCCACCATAAAGCGCTTGAACCTGCCGGAATGTGCCGTATATGTACAGTTGAACTCTTTGACGGCAGAAATACTAAATTTGTTACTGCATGCAACTACCCGATATGGGAAGGCATGGAAATCACCACCAATAGCGAAGCTGTACTTCAAGGACGTAAACTCATCGTTGAAACGCTCTTTGCAAGATGCCCTGAAGTTCCTTTTCTGCAAAAACTTGCCAAAGAATATGGGATTGAAGAGCCTCGTTTTCCAAAACAAGATGATGACTGTATCCTTTGCGGTCTTTGTGTCCGCATGTGTGAAAAAATGGGCAACAGCGCCATCAGTATGACAGGTCGCGGTGTTGACATGAAAATCGACACACCGTTTGGTGTTCAGTCAGATATGTGTATGGCCTGCGGCGCCTGTGCATCCGTCTGCCCGACAGGACACATCACCCTGGAAAAGATCAATAAAGAAATCACCCGCCAGAATCCCTTCCTGATCCCGTCAGAATATGAAATGGGTCTTAAGGGCAGAAAACCGATTTACGTACCTTATGCCCAGGCTGTTCCAAACACCCCTGCCATTGACAGGGAAGTTTGCGTGCATTTTAAAACAGGCGGCTGCCAGGTATGTACTGAAATCTGTCAGATGGATGCCATCGACCACACCATGAAAGATGAGGTTGTGGA
>JAWSVI010000023.1:0-78375 GCA_033851995.1 Desulfobacteraceae bacterium
AAAAATCGGGGTTAAGCGCACTCCTCCCCTATATAGATAACATTTCTTTGTTAATTTCATATTATTGAAGCTTTCATGCTTTGTTTTTAAAGCGATAAACCTTGGGGGCCTGGGGGCAAAGCCACCAGAGATTTGTGTTAAAAAATAATCTGAAACAATCTAAGATAGTATAAAACAAATTCAAATCGCATGAGATAATCAATAATAAAGCAAAATATAGAAAAATAATCCATAATAATCACAAACACACAAAAATCACATAAAAACCTCCGAAATCACATACAATAATCAAACACCCAATAAATACTAAATATTGTAGGGGAGTTAGGGGGCAAAGCCCCCTTTATAAATAAGGTAAATTTCCTTTAAAAAACGCCTTTATTACAAAAAATGTGTTGTTTTTGCTGGAAAAAATCTATATTGTCATTATACGATACTACAGGGTATGTGACGGTCAGACCGTCACCAAATTTGACAACAAATTTCAAACTTATTCGCTGAAGCTCAACGCCCCTGCCGGTGAAACCACCGGGAAAAGAAAAGGAAGAAATGACAGAGCCAAAACGGAAAAAATCAGAAAGCCGGAAACGAATCAAACGTGTCACTGTCCGACTCACAGAAGAAGAATATAAAGAACTTGAAAAATTATCTTCTGCCTGTTCCCAGGCCCCAAGCACCTATTTAAGGATAGTGGGGCTGAATAAAAAAATTAAAAGCACGTTCGACAGCCAGGTAATCATTGAACTTGGCAAACTGAGATCCGAACTTGGCAGACTTGGCGGCCTGGTTAAAGCATGGCTGTCACCGAAGCAAACAGACATCGGTGTTACGCCCGAATCAAAAGAATATCTTAAGAGCAATAAACCCGCCCTTAAAACCTTATTAAGGGATCTGGATTCAAATGTTTTCATGATCGAGGATGTAGTCAAAAAACTATGATCGCAGAAGTATTAACACGCAAAGTATCCAGGCCATTCAAAGGATTAGCCGACTATCTTAACGGAAACCAAAGCCGTGTTGAAACCAGTTTCTTTTTGAACTGCTCTTTTGACGATCCGAATTTAAACCTGAAGGAGATAAAAGCGCTTCAAACCGTTGCCAAATCCGAAGCTGATAAAACCTATCATTTTGTTATCAGCCTTAGAGAAGGCGAAAAACTCAATGACGATGAAATTAAACGGGCGGTTAACATGTGCCTTAAAACACTTGGTTATGAAAACCACCAGGCCCTGGTGACGGCCCATAACGATACAGCCAATTTTCATATTCACGTGGGTGTAAATAAAGTCTGCCCAAAAACCGAGCGGACAATTTCACCATACAAAGATTATGAAAAACTGGACCGGACCTGCGCGAAGCTTGAAAAAATATTCGGACTGCAGCAGGACAACAGAATAGGGCAGGGGACCAACAAAAACAAGCGGCTGTACGATGGGCGGCAGTCATTCCAGGAATGGGTATCGGACCTTTCACCTGAAATCATGGCCCAGGTTGAAAAGGCATCCTCCTGGTCCCAGCTTCATACAGCGCTTGCCAAATACAATCTTTGTATCCGGCCACGCGGGGCCGGGTTTGTAATCTCCGACCGGGACAACAAGTTATTTATGAAAGCCAGTGCCGTGGACCGAAAGCTTTCTAAAAATTCATTAGAAGCACTGTTCGGCAAGTACGAAAAACCGGATTTGAGAAAACTTCCGCAACCTGATTTGATTTATGAAGCTATCCCAAAAGAAGTTAAGAAACACAGTCCACTTTATCAGGAATTTATTGAAGCAGAAAAAGCCAAGCGCCAGACACGAAACGATCAGCTGAATATTTTGTATGATCAGCACAGTAAAAAAATCATTACCCTGAAAGACTGGTACAGCGATGTTAAAAAAGATCTTCACGGTAAATGGCTGGTTGCAAAGCGGGAGAGAAACAAAATTCTGTTTAACCACAGACAAACCATGAAGGAGAGATTTGATCAATATTATAGTGAGCTACAACAGGAAAAGGCCCGAATTATTCAATCCACATCACCTGTTGGCTGGCGTACCTTTATATTAAACGAGGCTCATAAAGGTGAAAGAGATGCACTTTCCCTTTTGAGGAAAAAACCAAAAAGAAAACCGCTGATCAAAGACAATTTCATCAGCATCAAGGGTCCGCAAATTATTGCTCCAGGATTTCATAAAGTCACGCCTCATGGGGAATTAGTTTACCGGTTTGGCCGGGTCCAGGTCCGGGATGTTGGCGATAGGGTCAATTTTTATGGTGATTTGTCTGATAAAGAAGGATTGGTAAAAGCACTGAGAGTGATTGAGTTAAAACACGGCAGAGAGTTGTTTATTAACGGGACTAAAAACTTCAAAGGAATAATTTCTGAATCCATAGGGCAAAACAATATGAAAATCAAGCCCAGGAATATACAGGCCCAGGGCAGGGGGGCTCCTGGGCGGGGAAGGTAGATTATGAGTGAAAAAGAGTTATGGTACGGCAGACCGTCTTTATGGACCATCAAGGTCTCGGTTATAAGACTTATTAAAACCATTATCTGGTGCAGTATCCTTTTTTACTGCACCCGGTATATACCAGAAAACCCTATTAAGGTTCCAGCGATACCCAAAGTGACATTACCGGAATTTTTAACCCGGCTTGACGGTGATCAGTTTTACACACTGGTGTTTTTTGTATTGCTGGTCATCAGACGAATCTGGAAACTGATCGTTCATATCCTTGCAGTATTATGTACTGAAATTCGACTGACAGAAGATCTTTTGAGTTTTCGGCGCGGTATATTAAATAAGTTTGAAAAAGGGGTTGAACTTTACCGGATCAAAGATTTTTCATTGTACGAACCGTTTTTATACAGAATTTTGGGTTTGCAGAATATCCATATTATTGCTTCTGATCAAACATTCCGGTTCCCCAGGCTGATTGGTGTTCCGAAAAAAGCAGGATTATATGAAATGCTTAAAAAGCATGTTGAAGCAGCTAGAGAAGCTAAAGGTGTAAGAGAGTTTGATTCTTTTCACAGGTAGGGGAGGGGGTATCATGTTAGATTTTGAGGCTATTGTCATTGAAATACTTCACCGCCCGGATGTTGATCCTTTTGAAATGGCGGCAGTCGCCAAACAAATCAGCAGCGATGATGTGTTTGGGATATACAAACCTTTAATAGAAAATCATTTCACGCAAAGCGACATCGATTTTACGAATAATGATGTTTATCAGACCGCTTTAAAAATGTATCAAATTTTAAAAGAATATTAAGAGAGGGATTATGGTTATTCAAAAGATAATATCAGGCGGTCAGACAGGGGCCGATATTGCCGGTGTTGATGCGGCGATAGAATGCGGTGTTCCTTACGGCGGATGGCTGCCCAAAGGCAGAAAAGCAGAAAACGGTATCGTACCTGAAAAGTATACAGATTTTCAGGTGATGACCCGCGGCGGGTATCCCATGCGGACCGAGCAGAACGTTATAGATTCTGACGGTACGGTAATTTTCACCTACGGCAAACTGGCTGGTGGCTCTTCTTTAACAAAAAAGGTTGCCGTCAAAAATAACCGGCCCTGGCTGCACATCGATTTAGATGCAGAGGACAGTCCGGTATCGAAGCTTAAAGACTGGATAATTGAGTGGGACATCAAAGTGCTGAACGTGGCCGGGAAAAGTGCAAGCAAAGCCCCCACCATTTACCACCAGGTCAAATCAATAATTGCAGAAGTTTTGCGTTAGCGGCTTTCAGCCGTTTTCATATGAGACTATTTTTTAGAATATCGTAACAAATATATCTATAAAATTTCAAATATCTTTGGTTAGGAATTTAACTATGCAGCGGGACGCAGTAAAAGAAAAATCAGAAGCCTTTACGCTCTATGAAATGGATGACAGGTTTATTCCTGTGAGTCAGTCTATTACTGATCAGGGTACGGCTATTTATGGTCAATTGGAAAAATGGGGCAAAGATATTACAGAATCAGGAAGCTTTGGCCTGCATTTGGATTTTGCCAGAGCCTTTGGAAATAAAATGGAAGCCATAGAAGCCGCGAAAAAGAAATGGGGATCTAAGATAAAGATAGATCCTGTGAAACTTGACCGGCAATACTCTATCATTGAAGATGCTGCCGGGCCTGTTGCAGTGAAAGAAGCACTCGTCAGCCAGAAAAATAAAACTGTTGTTGAAGAAATAACCAAACCGTTAAGGCAAGGGTCCCTTGGTGAACAAGACACACCCTATGCCATAGCCGCTATTGAAGGCAACCTTCAAAAGGGTGTTTATAGTCAAAAAACATGCAGCTACGCAGATTATAAAGGGTTATTAAAAGAGCAGATCATTCCTTTACCTACGGCGGTTAAATTTGATCTGATCCGGGAAAGGCAGAGCCGGTATAATGCAAAACCGCTATTGCCTGAAGCTGATCAAAATATTGTCGGCAAAGCCCAGATCAATAAAGACCTGATGAATTCTGAAGACTGGCTGAAAGCCAAAGCCGGAGATATTACCGCTGCCAGGCGGGTGGTTGATGCTCTGTGGTCTGAAAAAAAGACGGCACAGTTAAAAGAATTGATCGGAGAACCGGGTGATAAAGTTTTTGTTACGATGCCGAGTACATCCAGGTTCAATGTTCTGCCAAAAGCAATGGCGCAAAAATTTGAAAAAGAATTTGACGGAAAAATCAAAGTTATCTCGGGGGATGAATACTTTAACCTTACACATAATGCCGAGGTTAAAAACATATCCCGGTTTGACCGGGTGTTTTTTGAAAGAAAATACCGGACAGAAAAACCGTTTGATAAATCGCTTGAAAGTAAAAAGGCCATCCTTATTGATGATGTTTTTACCACCGGCGGCAGTGTTAAGGCGTTTTCACGGGAATTATCCGATAAAAAACTGAACGTCACGAACGTTGTCGGTCTCATGGGTGACAAACGGTTTAATGTGGACAAAAAAACAGAACAGAAATTAAAAGAAGCATTGAAAGACACCGGTATTGCAGCTGACACCAGCCGGTTAAAAAGCATGTTAACCAGGACAGAGGCCGGGATGCTCATTCAAAGATTAAACAGAGAAAAGGGATTGAAAAATGAAAAACATAGAGAACTTACCAGACGAATACAAGGGCTTTACAAAGGAATATTTGTTAAAAATATTATCCGAAATCGGTACGGAGCAAGGGACAACAGCCCCGGAAGATCACATAGAAATAATGGGAAAGATGCTCAGAGAGTACAAGGTGGGGGTTCACGCCCAGGACAGGGACGGGGAAGATAAATAGTGGAATACTCAACAACACATGAAATACCCGGAAAAAAAACGATAGCGTACCATGGGATTGTTTTTGGGGGTGATACAGGGCCTTTCAAGGATAAATATATCCTGAGCTGCTAATCGTGTTATGGATGCTGCTCGCAAAATGGGTGCAAATTCAGTTGTTGGAATTTTTATCAGGTATCACCAGATCATAACCAGCATAGACACACGCTTTCCGACTATATCTGTTGATATAACAGGTACGGCTGTAACCGTGGAATAAAAATAGTAATTTAGATTTGAAATAAAAGTGCTATCATTTTTGATGCCGGCATCGGGATCCGGATCAAAGTTTTGATAGCATTTTTTGTTTTGGCCAGGGAGGTGCCGGTTTTATTTTGCTATCAATTTATATCACCGCCTGGCGGGCGCTGTGCAGATCCGGGCCAGGCTCTCTACCGGATTGATAGCAAAAAGCAGGTTTTGGGGATTTTTTATGTATTGTAAAATTATTTATTCAAGCTGCCGGTGAAATCGTACGGCCATAAAAAACCCCTGTTTCTCATCAGAAAAACAAGGGCCTTTTAAAAAGCTGATTCTGCCTGAATCAATCCCAATATACAATAAATCTGTTTTGATTTACACCTCAGAATCAGGGGCTGATTTTAGGTTTAACACTCTCATCTTTTTTATTAGAGTATTTCGGTGTATACCAATACGCTTGGCGGTCAATGACTGGTTCCATTCGTATTTTTCGAGCATTCTCAATAAATATCGCCGTTCAAAACTGTTTCTGGCCTCCACGAATGCCTGATCTTGGGCAGATCCATTGCTAAACACAGAACTTTTTAAAGGCTGGCTGTTTTTTTTGTTTGTTGAATGATTTGTTTTCTCTATAATCCGGCCTGACAGGTTCAAAATCTTTTCCGGTTCGAACGGTTTGGTTATGTAGTCGTAGGCCCCGAGTTTCACAGAAGTTATAGCTTCCTGTGCCCGGTCAACCGCAGAAATCATTATGACATTAATGTTTTTGTCATAATCCTTGATCAATTCTAAGGTTTCTATGCCGTCCATTTCCGGCATCATAACATCCAGGAGAACAAGATCAAAATCATGCCTGTAGATTTCTTTCACTGCTTCAAAACCGCTTTTCACACAAGTTATATTATAATCATCCTCAAGGACCTCTGATAAGCTTTCTCGGACAGCTATATCATCGTCAATGATCAGAATGTTTGGTAAGTTCATGTTTTCTTTCCAAAACTTATAAAAGTTAATAAAATTTTCAGAACTTGCGTTCTTACAAGAACTGTGCCAGATTGAATTTGTTTGGTATTTGATGTGTCAGGAGCATCAATTATATAATTTATGTTATAAATTAAGAAAAATTTTTCCCAAATAAGGGCTGTGAATATGGCCAAAATACAGTGGCAGCCGATATCTTTTTTACCTCAAATTGCCATCATGATTAGCGGGATGCTTGATGCTTCCAAAGAAACATATGAATCACTTTCAAAGATCAAGGTTCATGATGATTTTACAATCCAGAGGATTTTTGAAGTCACCGGTACCCAGGTTGAAGATGAGTGGCTTTACGATGAGCAATTAGCCAGATGGTTGCAGCTTAAAAGTCTAAAACCTGAACAACAAGCAGAGATAACGAATTTGCAAAAACAAATGTCTGAGCTGAAAAAGGCAAACCGAAAAATCCTTGCGATTGCCGAAAAGCATAAAACCAGGACTATAGAGAAGGTTTTATCCAAATCAGATGCAGACGTTGCGATGGATTTTTTGATGGGAAAATTAACTTGACTTTTTTATTAAAAATCAGTGTTTTTTGCTTGTAAATTTGACCATTTATTGATAATTTTTTTTTACCCGATGGGGGATAGGGCCATCCTGAGGAGGAACCCGAGCACCGGAGGGTAACGAAGCATGAAGGCGGGGAATTCCCCGCCTTTTTCTTTAGGACGGATCAGGTAAGTTGATGGTGAAATATTTGAGAATTTGCATTGCAAGATTCGGCCAACTCCAAAACCCTTTTATGGTGTGTGAAAAGCAGCACCTGGATTCTTGCTGAAAGATCTGCCAGGACCTCCAGGCAAACACGGGTTCGATTGTCATCAAATCCGATAAGGATATCATCCACGACAAAGGGCATGGGCTCACCTTTTTTTAAATGCTGTTCAAGGGTGGCCATCCGTAAGGCCAGATAGAGTTGATCGCGAGATCCGTCACTCATCCCATCGACAGCTACCTCCTGGTCATCCGGTCGAACACCAAGCAGTATCGGTTTTCCGGAAGCATCCAGTTCGTCCCTCAGTCCTGCATAAGAACCCAATGTGAGCTTTGAGAATAATTCGCCCGCTCTGCCTAAAACAGGAGCTTGGTTTTCTTTTCTGTAATCTTCTATCTGCTGCTCAAGAATGAGGGCAGCAATCTGGAAACGAAGATAATGTTCGGCATTTTGAGTGATACTGGACAGGTGTGCTTCTGCATCCTCAGAGGCACCGGCTGCCAAAGCACTCCCATCTTTTTCTTTGATCTCATTTTGAATTGTCTGCCGGTGATCGCGCAGATCATCTCTTGCAGATTGAAGCTCTTCCAGCTCAATTGATATTTTGTTAATATCACCTTCTATGGCATCAATTTCAGAGTTTTTCAGCTCCTCTTCCAGTTCTTCAATGCTTAAACCGTCACCGTTTCGATTAAGCTCCTGTTCAAGAATTTCTATGTTTTTTTGCAGTTCCCGCTTGCTGTCTGATTTTTCGCAGGCTTTAATTAACTCTTCGACGGTTTCAGCTTTGGCCTGTTTTTTCAATTGGGTGATTTTTTCCTGTGAATTGCGTATGGTGATCTCGACTTCTTTGATTTCCTGGTTTTTTTCATCAAGCTGATCTTTAATCTTAATCAGGCCTGCGCGGGCTTCACGGGAAGCGTTCAGGTCTCGATGTAATTGAGCAACAATTGTTCCTGCATCCTGCTCATCAGTCTTCAATTCAATACTGTCGGCAAACTCGAAAACTTTGCTGTCAAAGTCATCTTTGACTTTGTCCATGCCGTAAATTCTTTTACGCAGCTCTTCGGACATATCAAATTTTTTAAAGAACGAAACCAGGTTGTCGAAGGTTTCTGTGGCTGTTTCCGGGTGGGCGTCAGGTTTCAGGCCCAGGCCTTCTATTGCTTTTTCCCACTCACCGGACCAAGTGGTCAAATCTGTTTCAACATTTTTCAGGTCATCTTGAGATCGTTTTAAACGGATTTCTAAATCCTTCAGTGACAGTTCGATTTCGCGACGCTTGTCACGGGCTTCCTGCTCTGTTTCAATTCGCTGTTCACACAATGAGATCAGCGCTTCAAGGCTTTTTCCTTTTATCGAGGCTGAGGGGTCAAATCTGGCTATGTGGTTTGATATCGATTCTTTTAGCCGATCGCATTCTTCAGACAGTTTTTTTTCATTGGCTGAAACCTCCTTTACCGCCTGTATTTTTTCGATCAGTCTTTCTGCTTTTAACAACCACTGTTTCATTTCGCGGGGGGTGCCGGCAACAATATTCAGGGGCTTCCAGATTGCTGTCCATCTTGTATTGAAATCCGCCTGAGCCTCTTTTATCGTTTCAAGGAGATTTGATTGATCCGTGATTCGGGATGTCATGTCCTCAATTTTAGCTTCCAATTCCGCTCTTTTGACCACCTGGTCGGCGTCCAATCTCAGGCGGTCTGATATGTGATCTGCCTTCTCGACCTTTTTTTCATATACGGTTGGCAGATCAGATTCTTCTGTATATTCTAAAAGGCTCCCGTCAATATCGATTTTTTGGATATATTTTTGTTTTATTAATGACCATCCCTGGTCACGATCCCTGCGGGACTCTTCCAGGTCTGCAATTTTTGGTACGTCTTCTTTTAACAACAAGGCTTTTAACTCCTGTTCAGCCTGCCTTTTTTCGTCTTCGATTTCCTGTTTTTTCCGGGATGCGGTTTTGGCTTTTTCTGTTAATTCATCGCTTTCTTTTTCAAATCTGTCTAAAGTCTCAGAAACTGGTAACGCCAGGGACAAAAAGTCTTTTGCAGCTCCGGTGTAACTTCCCAATCTTGCAAATTCATTTTCACAGGCTGACTTTTCGTTTGATGCCTGTGTTTTAATTTCAGTCAGGCGGTGTTCAATGTCTCCGGCTTTACGTGCTGATGCAATAGCAGCTTTTAACTGGGTTAAATCAATTTCACTTTGTGATATGTTATTTAATTTACTTTTAAGCGATTTTTTTTCGTCCTGGAGATCCCTTAATGCGGCTTTGGAGCTTTCTTTTTTCTGTACCAACAGACTGTTTTTTTGAGCCAACCCGGAGATCCATTTTTTGTTGTTGAGAAGAGGCCTGAGCTGATCGGCCCCATCTAGACCAATGTCGGGTCGTATGCCTTTTAACAGTGTTTGGGCTTCATTCCGCAGCAAACGTCTTTTCCCATCCTGCTGGGGGCGGTCCGATATGGTTTTTTCAACTGCACCGAGATCCTTGTAGAGCTTTAGGATAGCATCTTCATTCTGAAGCAGATCTTCTCGGACACTTAATGATCCGGAGTCTTTATTGAGGGCCTCAAGTTTGACTTCGAGGCGTTCTTTTGTGCTTAATGCCTTCTGCAGTGTTTCTCTGGCTGTTTTTTGCTGCTCTGCAAAATCTTCCGGCAGCAGCAACACCGTGCCCAACTCTTCAATTTTTGCCAGAAAATTCCGACGTTGGGCCAATGCGCCTTTTACACGGTTGATTCGTTCCAATCGGCTCTTTTGTTTGTTCTTTTCACTGATCTTTTGTTCAACCACATCAATATCGGAATTTGTTTTTGACAAGTCTTTCTGCAATGCTTTCCAGTTGGAAACGGGCAGGGTGGCCTCCCGCATTCTTTTTTGAGCATTTTTATACTCCGAGATTGCCTTGTTTAAAGCGGGTTTGGACCCTTGAGGTTTGAATATATCAACGGCACTGTTTTGCATTTCCAATAAGATTTCTCGAAGATTTGCCGTACCGACTGCGGCACTGAATAAAGCCTGGCCAAGATCTCCGGATTGTTCCAATAGTTCCTGGCCTCCGGCAATTAATCGTTCATGGTCAATACCCCAGAGTTTGGTAAAAATATTTTCATCCATTCCGGCAGGAAGAAATCGTGTGAACTGGTTTTCATCGAAGGGATCATCACCCCCATATTTAAGCAGGGTGTCTTTATTCCCTTTTCTTCTGATAAATTCAATTTTTTCTCCATCGGAAAGCTGTAACCCTCCCCCTATCCTCAGCTGTGGATTGGAATGAAGAAAGTTATCGTTTGTCCTGGCGGGTATTCCAAACAGCCAACCGATAAGTGCTCTTAGCGATGTGCTTTTTCCTGCTTCGTTGTCACCGTAAATTAAATGTAACCCCAAATCACCATCAGACAGGTTTAAAGATTTCTCTGTGAAGTGTCCGAAAGCCATGAGGTCGAGGCGGTTGATTCTCATTTTGCACCTCCCGTTTCCAGCATCCTGCCGATCAGCATTTTTTTAGCTTCCCTGGTTATTCGTTTGATGATTTGATCGTCGTTCAGATCCAAACTTGTATCTTTCCCGAATGCTTCAGGCGGTACCTTTTGGCGTAGCTCTGCTATTTTATCTTCCAAGCCTTCTATTTGATCAGCATTATCCGGTGTTGAGATAATGCCCTTGAGTAATTTTCCCAGAACATTGTCATCGGTTAGGGCCGTTTCTAAATCATGTTTTCCCGTGGTTATATTTTCAACTCGTTCAATCCAAAGCTCATCGCCGGCGGTTTCAGCTCCGAGCGCTTTAATCTGCTGTTCAAGTCTTTCCGGGAAAGCGGCAAGTTGATCAGACAGTTTTGTTGCACCTGTGAGTTTTATTCTCATTGCAAGGGGCCTGTCTTCTGCCGATTCTCTTTCCTGTTCAATGGTTAGCCGGACTTTTTCCAGGACATCCCGATGTTCTTCAATATCGGTCAGATCAATTTCTGTTTGAGTCCATCGTAGGACATCCAGAGAGATTTTTTCTATCTGAGTTACGGTTTCGTCTTCAACCGTAACAACAATACAGCCCTTTGGTCCGATTTCGCGAATATTTCGGCCCTGGATGCACCCGGGAAACACAACAAAGGGGTCTTCAGAAACGATTTCCTGTTTGTGAATGTGTCCTAACGCCCAGTATTGATAACCTTTTGATCGAAGATCATCCAGTGCACACGGGGCATAATTAGCATGTCCCTCCCGACCATCTAGGCTGGTATGAAGAATCCCAATATTGAACAATCCTTTTTCAGCTTCACAAAATCCTGCAGCCAGGTTTTCATCAACATGCTGAGTTTTAAAACTGCGTCCATGAATGGCAACGGACAATTCTTCCAATTTTACTGTTTCCACCTTCCCGGCAGAGAGAATCTTCATGTTTGAGGGTGTATCCAAAGCCTTGGTCATCCGATTGGCGGCATCATGATTACCTGCAACAGCAAATACTTTTATGTCATGCTGGTTTAATCTTCCCATTTGCCGACCTAAGAATATGCCAGTGCTGTAATCTTTCCAATCTCCGTCGTAAAGATCTCCGGCTAAAAGAACAAAAGCCGCTTTTTCTTCAATGGCCAGGTCCACCAGGTTTTTAAAAGCTCTTCTGCAGGCATCTCGAATGGCTTCAACAGGGGCGGACTCATATCTTGACAGTCCGCGTAACGGGCTGTCTAAATGAATATCGGCTGCATGAATAAACTTAAACATTGTTACCTCTCGATATTACAAAGTTTAATTGGCCGGTAATACGAATAAAGATTGTTGAGCCCCCGGCCGGGAACAGCAGTTTAATTATTTACTTATTTCATCGCAAAGCGGGCATCAACCGTTTTCTAAAATTTTATTGTTGCCGTTACCTAAAATCCAAATCCACGATCAAAGGCCTGTGATCAGATACCAGGCTATTGTCCTGGGAAACTACGGATGTGTCTATGCCGCCTCGTTTGCAGTCATTTTTAATGCTGTAGGAGATGAGAATATGATCTATCTGATTTCTGTCTCCCTTATATTCGTAAGTCCACCGTTCACTCAGCTTGGATTTGTCAAAATAGGAATCGAGTCCTGTCTGGATAAGATCCGGCCAGATATCGTCCAGGCCGCGGATTCTTCTTAAAGCCGGCTGGCTGCGGCCGTCATTGAGATCACCTGCCACAATGACATAATCTCCCTGGTTAACAAACGGCAGGTAGTTTCTCCGGACAATGGAAGCCTGGGCGATTCTCTGGGCATCTCCTTCATGGCCGTCACGTTCGCTTTTCAAATGGACGGCAAACAGATGGGCTGTTTTATTATTCAGCTGAAATGTGACGTGCATACCCTTGCTGAGACCGGTATCAGCCTCGTCTGCATCGTCCAGTTCCAGGAGGTATGTTTCTCTTCCTGGAATAATTTTTTTACCGTCGTAGTTTTGTACTTGAATTGCCATTTTTGATAATATGCCGACATGCTGACCGGTTGGATCTGATGAGTCGCACAGCTCGGAGTAGGGGTAGGGCAGTCCTGAATTTGATAGTGCTGCTGAAAGTGCGTCAAAATCGTCGGTATCTCCGATTTCTGTTAAAATGAGGATGTCGGCATTGATGGTCCGGATAAATCCGGAAACGGCGTTCACGGCTTCAAGAAATTTCTGGTCCCGGTACCCGGTCTGATTCCAAAGATCTTTATCCGCTAGTTTTTTTAGGGTGTAGGGATATCCGTATTTTACATGAACTTTGTTGTTAATCAGGAATTCGCAATTGAAGGTTGCGATTCTGACCTTTTGGCCTGCGAATGCGAAATCGGATACAATCGCAACTAAAAAACAAGCTGTCAGGACGATGAACAGGTTTTTTAAACGTGTTTTCATTTTGATTCCTTTCATTGTGGTTGAAGGCTGATATCTTAATACGAAATTGAGAGCGGGATTTCAATCCGAGTATACCCCCTATTTTTAGAGAAAAACAAAGAAAAATTGACGATAGTCTTAAAATGTATTATCATAAGTCTAAATATAGACCTATTGAAAGGATAGAACAATGGCACAGCCGTTATTAAAGGACCAGGAATTAAGTATCCCCCAGGTCATAAAATCGCTTGAGAAAGGTTTGCCGGTTTCCAGGTTCACAAGAATTAGACAAAGCTTAAATATGCCAGATAAAGATCTTGCTAAAGTGATCCGATTGCCAAAAAGTACATTGGCTGCAAGGAAGAAGAAAGGTAAGTTCAGTTTTGAAGAATCGGAACGGCTTTACCGGGTGCAGCGGCTTCTTGAAAAGGCAATTGATGTATTTGGGAATGTTGAACCGGCCAGAAAATGGCTTAAAGAAAAAGCCTATGGGTTAGGGGATGTTTCTCCGCTGGAACTTGCCAGCACCGAAGTCGGTGCCAGGGAAGTGGAAAATCTTTTAGGTCGAATTGAACACGGGGTTTTCTCTTAATGAAAATCACGTCATACCGCCTGGTCAAAGAAAAACATGCCCACAGAGCTTTTGACGGTGAGGGAGCCCGGCTTTACGGCGGTCGCTGGAATAGCCAGGGGGTTTCTGTTGTGTATACTTCGGATTCTCTGGCGTTATGTTGTCTTGAGATTTTTGTGAATCTTCCGTCATATGATCAGCTTAAAGATTTTGTGTACATCAAACTTTCTTTTGATGAAAAACTTGTCCTGGATGCGGATCTGGCTGACGGCTGGAATGAAAGACCTGTTTCTAAAGTTTCCCAGGGAATAGGGGATAAGTGGATTCTGGATCGGGAATCTGCTGTTTTAAGGGTGCCAAGTGTTATTATCCCGGAAGGTAATAATTATTTAATCAATTTTAATCATCAAAATTCTAATCAAATAAAAATCGGGGACCCGATATCGTTAGATTTTGATTCGCGATTGAAGAAATAAAGCCTTGCATTTCCCTTTTTGGGATTTTTTTAAAACACACCCGGATTGACAGGAAAGTCTGGGGTGCTCATTCGCCTTAAAAACGGAGCCTGGATGACATGTAGTCCTCGCCTCTAACGATTCCAAATCACTATCGGAATTTGAATTTTCAAATACGAATAGTTTAATTCTCTTTTCTATTGAATCCGTGAGATTATTGCGATACAGACGATGTACCGGGAAATTAACCTCCTTGATCTTTAGAAAAATCAAACTTTTTTAACCGCATAAAAGTGGATTTGCTGAGGCGCCTATGAATATGAAAGATTTTGCAACCCGTTTGAACGAATTAGCCAGAGAGGAAAAATTCGCTATTTCTAAGCTGCAGGAAATCAGAGAATCTCATTTCAGGAACATATTTACGAATCAATCTATTTTTGACGAATATATGTTTCATGTTGGGGGAAGAAATGAATTTCAGTTTAATGTAGGTTTGGATAATGTTGATGGGAAAAATGTTATTCGTTATGGCCTTGCATTTTCATTAGAAAAAGGCCGAAATTTAGAATACCCGATTGAAATTCTATCTCCTCGGATTGAGATTTATAATTCGTTTATTGTTGAACATAATTCTGATTTTTTGGATTTAAAAATGTGGTATCACCCGGTAAGCAGGGATGAGCGAGTTTCAGTTGAATCTAAACTAATTGGCTGCATACCACAGAACTGGATCGCACTTGATCATTTTCTTTTCATTGGAAAGTATTTTGAGAAATCTTTATCTGAAATCACCGACGATGATTGTATCGAAGTATTAAGTCTGTTTGATCGATTGTTACCAATCTATCAACACGTAGAGTCGGAAGCTATGAATGTTCCGATTGTTTTGAATAAGATTTCAAAATTATGTTGGAACGATAAACACTGGACTGCACCTTCAGGATCTAATGGGAAAAGCAGGGATAAGGATTCTCACGAGTATAATAATAAGTATGGCCACGAAGAATGGTTGTTTGATTTAGACAAGCTTATAGATGGATATCATTATGCCTTTATTCAGCCGGTCAATAAATTTCGAAGCAAGTATGAGGGAGAAACTTTTAATATTTTATTTTATTCGGTTAATTCGAACACCCGGAAGAGTTATTGGGTCGCTGAAATAAAAAATGTATACGTGATTGATCGAGCAGAAGAAAGAACGGCTTATACTGAGTACATTGAAAAAGATTGGTTGACCGAAATGTACGAACAACTTGAAGACGCCGGAGCAGAAGTCGATTCATTCAAAAAGGATGAAAAAGAGGCTCTTTTTAATATTCGTTTTAAACCGGAAGATGTTATTTGGTTTGATACAGATCCTGTACCCTTTAAATCAGGAGAGCGAATAACGCATACAAGGTATACTTTGTTAGACAGAACCCAGCGTGTTGCAGTTCGGGCAGCAAAAGTATCCGCCGTCGAATTCGGATCTGAACAACCGGAAGGGACAACTCCGGTGGAATATGAATCACCTGCAAAAACCGTCCAGTACACACGTCTTCATAAAAAAATTCAGAATTCTATGAAAGAATGGTTGATTGATCATTACCCGGATGCAAAGCGAATTGGCACTGAGTGCATCATCGGTCAATCCAGAGTTGATCTTGTAATGGAAAGGTCCGATGACAGTTTGGTGTTTTACGAAGTGAAAACGTACCGTGACGCCAAATATTCAATCAGGGAAGCTATCGGACAGCTCCTGGAGTATGCTCATTTCCCGGAATGTAATTTGGCCACTGAATTTGTGATCGTTTCTCATGCCCCTCTAACCCAGGATTTGGAAAACTATTTAAACCATTTAAAAAAAATGTATCGAATACCTCTTAAGTATTTACAATTTGATCATATAGATAAAATGGTTATAAACGAAACCCGGTGATTCGTTTTAAATGTCTATAAACTTTGGAGGCTGACTGGAAAGTCCGGGTAGTTGTCCAACCGAAAAACTGAATTTAGTCGGCAGGTAGTCCTCGCCATTTTTTTTGTAAAAAATAAATCGGTCTTTTTTCGCTCCAAAGAAAATCAGTTCAAGGGCTTCACGCCCTTGGTCTTCTTTTAATTGTCAATCCCCAGAATTTTTCCTTGCCGATTTAGGTAAAAACCAACTGAAGAGTCGGCGATAATCAACATAAGTGCAGGCATGCCTTCAGTTTGCAGCTCGGTAGAGATAAATTTGAGTTGACCAATGTCATCTGGACTAGGTAGTGCACCATAATTCGGTGGATGGGAGTGCCATTCGCCAATATAGGTAACGATTCCGGCTGTTCGCTCGTGACATTCAGAAAGAATTTCCGTTGAATAGTAAGCCGCTCGCTTGAAATTTGACGGTGTGGATTCGCTGTTTTTTGGAGGAAGACAAGCTTTAACTACTGAAATTGTTTTGTCTTTCTGATCTATAATTCCAAACAGTATTCCTCCTGTTTCGTTGGGTAGGGCTTCAGCACGATACTTTTTTGCACCATCAATCAATCCATTATCCCAAATAACTTTCCAGCCACCGATTGAAGCGCTTACTGACTGAAATACTGGTATATCATAAGGAACAATCCCTCCAGTATTTTCCTGATGATCCCAGATGCATATTCTGGCTTCTTCCTGCGATGTGCTTTTTCTGAGTTGTCGAGCCAAAGTGGCAGCATGCAGATGCACTAATTCATCGGACATCGAAAGCGTTATTTCTCTACAACCTGCACCAACCCAATGACGACCATAGTGTCCGGCCAAATGTTCAGCCCCCCACTTTGAATCTAATATGGCTCGATAATATTGGGCTTCTAAGCTATTACATCTAACGGTTCTACCTGCATCCTCAAGCAACATCACTGAAGCCATACCGGAAGGAGTAATAAAAAGGCTCGCTGTTCTGGGATAGTGATCCTTGCTGGAAATTTCTCTTGGGACGTGCAAAGTCGTTGTTGCATCAATTAAAAGATCGGAATCAATTATCGCTTTAGCCAATTTTTCATCATCAGATAAAATATCTGTAACAAAATGATGAGGTGTACTATTTTCTCTGCTTTGATGAATACCATCAGTAATTAAATCAACTATTGAGGATTTAGGGTGTCCAAGCCCATGATGCGTTGATATATGCCGTACAATATTGTGTGCTTGTATTATATCGTTATCGACATACGACCATCTTCCCCAGCATTCTCTTTTCCAGATTGTTGCCAGCAAGCCGCCTAATGCCCCTACACCAGCGATAATACCTTTAGGGCCTTCATCATCGGGGTTTAGACCAGAATAGCTTCTAATTTCTTTGCTGGATGGGTAGCACCTGGCGTTGACAGGTGTAATTTGAAGATTTTTCCATTCATCACCTTCATTACCTGAAAGAGCATCTCTATACCATTTATTCTCACCTGGTGATTTAAAAAGCACCGAAAGTTTTTCGCCCAATAAAGCTATTCCTGTTTCAATCACAAAACCTTGGATTTCTATTTTTTCAACATTGCCATTTCGAGAACGTGGAATTCCAAGTAACAAGAGAACGAACTCATTTAATTCATCTTTGCATTCGATGCCGTTTTCATGAGCCAATTCTTCAATGGCTAATTTCAATGGGGCAATAACGTTACTGTTTCTCTGTTCAAGGATTTCCTGAAGCTGCCCTAATGTATGCGGGTATTCTTCTAATGGGCCGTTTTCTACTGAATCTAAGAGCAAAGAGACCGATAGGCAAAAAGGAGAACTGTTGTTTTCACTGTATTTGCCAATAAATGTTTTTATTCTGCCACCATCATGATCAACACAAAAAAATGATAGCTTTCTGTTTGCATTGGCTTCAGACTCAAAATGGTTTTCAGGCAATAAAAAATTATAAGGACTAGAAAAAAACAAATGCTCTATTGGTTGGTCATCGCCATGAATTGTACCTTCTGCAGTAGCCCTGAGCCACCAAAAAATCCGTTTAAGAAACAATTGTGGAGTCCAGGATCTTTGTACTGATACCCAAGGCTCAATATAGAGACAAAGGGAGCGAGGCTCCCCTTCAAGGACATGATTTTGATGAATGGTTATGGGAAAATCTTTTCGTAGCGCACGTACTTCCCAGCAAGAATCTTTATCTGTGATATACGTGAGAGCAAGACGCTCCATTCTTTGTATACCTACCGGATTGTCCGTTTCGAATGAACCATCCCCAAACTCGACAATTATCGATTGGCTTTGGTTTTCTGGATCATTTCTTAATTCAATTATTTCACATGAAGAATTGTCCAAGCAAGCCTGGTATAACTCTTGAACAGCCTTGTCACACTGTTCAAGGCTGAAATTAGCAACACCTCCCCAATTAATATAATTTACTTCCATATGCCAGCTCGCGGAGGGGAACACGACGTAACAGAGACAGCAGCAGACGCGGCTACAGCTAACTTAAATCCACTTCCCGTGGTTTCAATTTCCAACGGTGACGGATTGGTTCTTGTTGGCTCCTCACCAGTACATTTAAACACGCCTGAATAACCTAAAATTGCGCGGTATTCACGTTTGGCACGAATACAAGGAGGATCATTGTCATCATCAGCAAGGGGCTTACTGCTTGAGATAATAAAGGCTCCATTTTTAGCCTGCCCAAGAGCTTTTTTGGCTTTTTCTGACACGACCGCATTTTCACCGTTTTCTGACCAGCTATCATGCGACAAACTACGCCATGAACAGTGGTGGGGAGCAAGCAACAAATCATATTCTGTATCTGAAGGCAGAAATTCGTCAGAGATTTTTTCCCAAATCTCAACGCCTGCATCACCGCCAGTTAAAAATCTGCTTGTGTTTAAACCATATGCTGAGCTTTTAATCTTAAAATTGATAATAACACTCGATTCATTTTTTGAGAGTTTTTCTTCAGTTTCTTTATCTTGTTTGCTAAAGGGGGCAAGTAACAGTGATGTCAAATATCCTGATGCCTGCTCATTGATTCCTGTAAATTCTTCACCAGGCATTATTAAAATCGGTGTTAAATCATCTGTTTTACCATTTTCATCTTCACCCATGATTAAAATTCTGTCCCCGTCTCCAACTGAAAAGTCATTGTCTTTATTGATTTTTATCCTGCGTTTTGCCTCCTTGTTGAAAGCTTTAGCATCGCTACATAGAGGATTATTTTTTGAGGCACGCCTAAAAACCATTGGAGACGACCATAACTGGCGGATAATAATACGCTTTTCATTTTGTGGCTTATTGTCGTCTGGGTAATCGGACAAAGAGCCAAGCCAAAAATGTTTTTCTAAGCCAAGGCAGTGATCTTCATCAGGATGGCTCAAAAGCATGGCATCTACAAAAGGCCGTTTTTTGATGTCAGTTTTAAGCCTGGATCTTAGATCTTTTGCCACATCACGCGTATCATCATCAGAATTATCAGCAGCAGATCTTATTTTACAGTCAATTAGCAGGCTCGTTGCATCAGAATCTGCCAGCCGTAGCAAGGTCATGTCTCCATTATCAACCGGGAAAAATGTTATTTTTGCGACCATAATTACCTCCCAAATAAATTTACTCAGCCGCGGCTACGGCGTTTACAACAAAACGATTTCCTGAAACACGCGCCGCAAGAAAAGAAAAAAATACTAAAGCCCCCTGTATCAAAAAGACAGCCGGACTAATTTCACCAATAATTTTTGAATCTGCAGCAAACGACCAGAAAACAGTTGCCAAAAAAATTAAAAGTAACCCAGAAAAACTATCTCTGTAGAGCAAGAATGTCCGGTGAGCCTGCAACACTTCTTTCGTATCTTTTACAGGCCTGTAAATCTGCTGATACCAACGGCTATTTCGTGCATCTGGGGTAATATCATCAGCAAACACCTCCGGCCACCGAGCCTTGACGGAAGAATACTCAACCCTGCTATCTTTTTGGCATAATTTATCTATCTTGCACGCTGGCAGTTCGTTTTTTAGTCGGGTAAACACTAATTTGTGTTTAATGCTTTGAGGGAGAATATTGGTTATCATCAGTGACACTGCTGAAAACATTACGCTCCCCCCTCCAATGATCAATAAATTCATCAAGTTTGTCATGGAAGAAGAACCCAACTGAAAAAATGCGGAGAACACCAAAGATGCTGCCATAATAAAAAAAATATTTTTGCTATTTTCTTTTTTAAGATCGATTTCCATTCTACTGCCTGCCTTAATTTTATATTTTTCCAAGTAATGGGAGCGATCTGGAGGTCATGGCATCTAAAAACAGATGACAGAGGTATCCCACACCAGCACAAAGCATTATACCTCTTGCTGCACCTTCCAATCGGTTCTGAGGCTTCCAATCGTATATCTTCTTTGTTCCGCACCCAACCAGCCCGACCATCGCAAAACTATGAAAGAATTGTCTATGGTGAGGATTTCTGAGTGAGGGTTCCAATATGTCAGGAAGCTTACCAAGCAGTGCCCCAGTTCCCATGGCAACTAGTGGGTTGTGCTGGCTATCACCTTTAATATCTTTATCTGATCCGGCAACCGCCAAACCAGATAATCCGCCTACAATAGAATGTGTTACACCGCTCGGCATTATTATTTTTCCTTTCTTACTCCTTTGAACGGCTTTTTATCGGATGTTTTAACATCCATAAACTGCCCGGTTTCTGTATCTCGTTTTACCCAATGTCCTGAAGGTGTTCTGGTCTGTGAGCGACCACGAACTGCTCCATTCCTGTGCCCGTCACCTTTTGGTGGGTTAGTCGCCATGACAAATCCTCCATTTCTGTTTAATTTAATCTGTTTTACCAGATGGTTTAAAAAAAGAATCACAAAAGTGATTCTTCCATAATGATAATACACAATCTGGTTAATGCAAGCAGTTTTTTCAGATTTTTTTTATCGCAGTGTAAACAAACTCCATACCACCTGTTTCGGCAGCCTGTTTTGTTGCTAAGACCAGACCAACGGACGAGAGCTTTTTAAGCTTTGCGCTGGCATTTTGTGCCGATATATCGAATTCTTTTGAAACCAACGAAGTGGTTACGGTTCCATACTCCATCACAAAATCAAGCAGGCTTTTGGAACCAGGATTTAAAGCTTTTCCTATCAGCTCATAGCCTTCATCAACAAGGACTATCATGGTTTGATCTTTGGCTTTTGCTGCATAATCCCAGTTATCCATTAAATCTCGTGATGCAAAATCCTGAAGATAGAATCCTTTTTCCCCATTCCTTGACTTTGCTAATGAAACTACACTCTCCCTCGGGAAAGAAGCGTCGGTTCTGGTAACTCCATCCAAAGAAATACCAATGATTTTTTTGTCAGAGTGTTGATCGAGCTGCTCTAAAAGCTTCTGGTAAATTTCACGCCCCTCTTTGTTTCCGAAAGCGGATTCCCCTACAAAATCAAATAATTTTACGATAATATTCTCATTCATCCGCTTAAATTAACCTGATTATTACAATTAGTCAACAAAGAAGTCAAAACACAAATGTGTTCCATCAATGGGCTGGAGATTGTTTTTCTTGCTGACGTTATCGATTTCACCGTTCATATATTCAATACAAACAGAAAAGTTTTTTTGTCTTACGGATAGCTTTGCGTCAAATTTAATTGTTTGTTCTCGACTGCTCTTAAATCCTAAACCACGCCCAGCACCGAACCGGCTTATCCCTCCTTTAGTTAAGAGGTTAATAACTAATTGAATATCGAAGTCTCCAGATTTCAGATTTTTATAAATGTTCGGATAGTGCTCTTTTAAAGCCGGTTTAAGGGTCTCTACAATCCCTAACCCGCTATCTGAAATCACTGTTTGAATGTGTTCCCTCTTACCCCCATATTTTTGTAGTGCTGCAAACCCAGGAATTGGTGTCTCACTGTGCTCTGAAACATTGCCAATAAGTTCACTAAAGACAGTAAAAGCAGCGGCTTCAAATTTATGGTCGGACTGATGAACAAAACAGTTAGTAAGTTGATTAACTAATTGTTTATCCACTTCATGCGGATTGAGATCACCGAACTCCACGACTGCATCGTTATTCCCCTTATATATTATTGCACTAGAAGCTATAGGCCTTTCTGGAAGGATGACAATATTACTGTCTAAATGATCAATAAAACCAATACGGTTAAAATAGCTTAGCGTCTCTTTACAGTCGCTGAAGTCAATAGTGACAGCATTGCCTCGATTTGAGAATTGATTGCAAAGAGCTAAAAATCTGGCAGCCGCATCCAATAAAATTTTACAATTTTCTGGAACGACAAAATAAATATCATTGTTATTTTCTTGAAGTAATGTCTCTGACTTAAGTAATGAATCTTCAAATGAATTACAATCCATCCATGTATTTTCTTCAAATTCAATTCGAATTTCAGGAGGCGGTACTAGTGACCAGCAATAATTGCCATCACGCAAAAAGACATCTGGTTTACTGTAAAGATGTGAGTTCACCTGTTTCTTATTACGGCCCAGTTTTTTTGCAATTTCCCGACCCTTTAATCCAGGTGAAGTCTTCAATAATTTTTTGATGCCTTCATGCATATATTCTGTTCCGATATCTATTAATCCCGTATTTTTAGATCTCTACTACACCCTGCTCATATTTTCGCAAAGATGCTGCATACTCTGCATAAAGGCAGCCTTGAACGCGTCATCATTGGCAAACATTTTATAGAATTCTAAATTTTCCTTGCGTCGCTGCAGCATGACCTCTTTGGCAATTTTTTCGAAAGCGAGTTTTTGATTGTGCGGATCAGGATTATTTTTGTATTTCCCCTCATAATCAGGATGCGCTTTCATTGAATCTGCGACACTTACCAGAATTACTCGTTGTTCTTCAGGGGTTGTGCTCCACCCCTGGAACCAGCGCTCATTAAAAGTACGGACAATTTCATCCAAGGGATTAAATTCTTTTTCACCGCCATGCGCACCGCGTGGATTTGGATTTTGCGGATCAAGCTCAGAGCCAGACTCATCTAATCCAATTGATTGATTAAGTTTAACTCGCTGGAGCCCATAAGAACTCAAATCGACAGAATCTAAGAGTTCATCGAGTGCATCAGCGCCTGGGTCTTCAACTTTTAGCTTTGGTATTAAAAATTTTAGGAACCAGAAAAGTTTTTCCCACTCAACCATTTCATAAGGCATGATTGCTGCCATCTGACCATAAATTTTTACAAATTGCTTTGCCTTAATTTTGAAATCAGCTTTTTCATCGTTATCCAGTTCAAGCTCATTATTGAACCTCCCCGCCGCAGTATCAATTATAGGGCTTAGCGTTTGAGCATCTTCATCGTTGAAATAACGTTTTACAAAGTCTTCCACCTCATACCATTCATAAACACCGACATCACCCATTTCATCTTTGAGTTCATGAAGAACATTTATATCAGTGGCCTCTGATAATGAAGTTGCAGTGTAAAAAGGATCAAAAGATTTTTTAACATCATCTATGGAGTTAAAAAAATCTAAGATAAACAGGTCTTCTGTCTTTTTACCCAGCTTGGGTGCGGAGCGATTAAGCCGCGACAATGCTTGTACACATTGAACATATGCAAGTTTTTTGTCCACATACATGGCACAAAGTTTTGGCTGATCAAAACCTGTTAGGTATTTATTAGCGACGATGAGAAGGCGATATTCGTCTTCATTTATGCCTTTAGGCTTTACCTCTCCAACATAATTTTTATCGAACATTTCTTTGGTATCGTTATCTGAAAAGCCATTAATGTCGCCTTCTGTATACTCAATACCATCAACCTCTTTGGTTCCAGAAAAAGCGATAAGTGCTTTAAATGGGTTTCCGTGCTTTTCAAGGATACGGGAAATTGCTCTGTAATATCGAATGGCCGTCTCAATGTTTTGAGTGACCACCATTGCTTTGGCCTTACCTCTAAGCTTTTTGGCATTCACGACCTGAGGAATGAAATGCTCCAACATTATATTTGCTTTGGTATTAATTGTTTGCTGGCTTCGTTCAACATATGCCCTGAGTTTTTTCTGAGCCTTTTTAGTGTCAAACTCTGGATTATCCGCAATAGATTTTTGTATCTCGTAATAGCTTTTATACGTGGTGTAATTTGCCAAGACATCGAGAATAAACCCCTCTTCTATCGCCTGCTTCATAGAATACAGATGGAAAGGTTTAAATGAACCATCCTCCTGCTTTTCGCCAAACTTTTCCAATGTCGTGTTTTTAGGCGTTGCTGTAAAAGCTAAATACGAAGCATTATCACGCATTTTGCGTGAGCGCATGGCTTTGAGGATTTTGTCTTGTGCATCTTCTACTTCTTCATCATCAGCCCCCATGGCACGGTTCATATTGTCATGGGCTGAGCCAGATTGAGAGCTGTGTGCTTCATCGATAATTACAGCAAATCGTTTATCGCTGAGATCTGCTATTCCTTCAATGATAAACGGAAACTTCTGAATGGTTGTGATGATAATCTTTTTACCATTTTCCAGCGCGGATTTTAGCTCAGAAGATTTATGAGCCGGGGCAACAATATTTTTAATTTCAGAGAATTCTTTAATATTATCACGAAGCTGTTTATCAAGAAGTCTTCTATCCGTAACAACAATTACAGAATCAAACAAAGGCTGATCCAGTCCCTTGCTACCATGTAAGTCCGCAGATACAGGGTAAGTTTCAATTAGCTGGTACGCTGCCCATGTAATTGAGTAAGATTTTCCTGAACCAGCCGAATGTTGAATCAAATATGTATGCCCAACCCCATTTTCAGTCGCATGGGCAATAAGTTTGCGGACAACAACCAGTTGGTGATATCGGGGAAAAAACATTGTGCGCTTACCAAGCTGCATTTTGCTTGTACCATCCAAGCGAACAAAATGCTGGATAATATTGGCAAGGCTTTCCCTGGTAAAAACCTCCTCCCACAGATAAGAGGTTTTATGTCCATTTGGATTGGTTGGATTACCTTTGCCGTGATTATCGCCTTTATTGAATGGTAAAAAGAAAGTGCTTTTTCCGGCAAGTTTGGTGGTCATATAGACTTCATCAGTATCAACCGCCATGTGAACAAGACATCTGCCGAAGCTAAGTAGCGGTTGGTATATGTCTCTGTCTTCACGATACTGTTTTTGTCCGTGATAGCGTGCTGTCTGGCCTGTCCATGGGTTTTTGAGTTCAAGAGTTATCAATGGAATACCATTGATAAACAATACCATGTCAATTTCTTGCAAGGGATTAGACTGCGAATAATGCAATTGCCGTGTGCAGCTAAAAATATTCTCTTCAAAATTCTGTTTAACCGCTTCACTGCTACTGGCAAGGGGTACGGGATACATCAGGTTAAAATGCGCATCATCAATGCTTAGGCCCTTTTTAAGCAGATAGAGAATGCCATGTTTTTTGATGAGGCGATCAAATCGCTCTAATATCTTACGTTGCCAATCGTTGGGACTATTTAATTTTAGCTTGTCCAGCTCTTCTTTATGAGTTTTCTCTAAAAACTCCCAAAAAAAATGCTCATCAATGGCGTATTGCATATTAAAATCGGTTGGAAATCCGGTTTTATATCCAGCTCCATGGTTAGTTGCCTGCTCACCCGCATTCAGCCCTTCAAAGCTAATTCCCGTTAGGGACTTCTCTATTGCTGCTTCCAGTGCCCGCTCATTTGTTTGGCTAACCATATTCACTCCTAACTACGCAACTTTAATTTTCCCCGTAACAGCATCATTAATCAAAGTGGTTCTGTATTCTTTCAGTTTTTCAATTTGGTCATTGAAAAGACCAATGCCCAAATCAACCTTCTTGGATTGTTCTTTTATGAAACTGATAATACTTAACTGTTCCTCAACGGGCGGAACAATAGTAAATAATTGCTTGAATCCATCCCAGTATAATCTCTTACGAAAATCAGTAATGCCTTTTGAAAACTTATCCATTTGCTGGATAAATTCAGGGCATCGATATTGAAACTCAAAATATTCAGCATTAACTGATGGCCTTGGCTTTGCCACAATATAAGCTGGACTAACCATACCAATAACGCTTACCGCCCCAATACCACCTTGCCATGCTCTCATCATGTTAAATGCAATATCACCCGGTTTTACAAGAAGGTACTTAGTCTTATCTTCTATTTTAACTCTACCACGAATATTTTCTTCTTCTGAGATCTCTTCTGAAGAAACACCTGTGTGTATTGAGACAGAAAGAAGAGGCAAGCCTTCTTCTCCTTTCTCTACACGCTCAGAAAATAACGCTCTATTTGGGTATACCTTCCAGTGGTCGGGAGTTTCCCCAATCCAATCAATTCCAGTATCTTTCATAGGTGCATCTGGGTTTAAGCCTTTTGTAACTGCTTTCTGAATAATATTTCGCTTGCGCTCTTTAAGCAGAGCAATTTGCCTTTCTTTATTTGCAACCGCTTCTTGAATCTCTGCATTCTTTTTATTTAAGAAACTTGAAATAGCTGTTTGTTCTACCATGGGCGGGCATAGTACAAGACTATTTGCAATATGATTAAAGCTTATGGTTTGCCGAACACCAGACCCCAACAATTTCATATATGCAACATCATATCTGTGCAAAAAATATTTATAATAGTCTTTATTAATTTCTTCTTTCTCTTTTAGGACTATATACCCTGCACTAACCACCACATCAATTGTTGATAACGCTATCCTGAGACTAATTAAGTCATAGTTCAAATTTAAAGGGTTGATCAAGAATTCTCCACGCAAAACCTCTTGGTACGATTGTTTTGTCGATTCAAGAATTTTGTCATCATCTTTTGCAACAACCTCTCCAAAACTTATTGCACCGGAACTAAGTTCCATATTTTTTGTGTGCTTTTTCTCACGAAATATGTGTTTTAATTTCTTGACCTCCCAATGTTTTGGAACTTGATCAATCCAGTTCTCACCAGAAAATTTATATTCAATATATTTTTCTATTTCCGGTATTGAGACCATGGTTACTCCCCTTTCACCTCAGCCACTTCAATGCCCAGAATTTGAGCAATCAGACCTTCAGATTTTTGTTCCAGAGCAACAATTTCATCAGCAACTTCTTTCAAGGAACGCAATGGTTTATGGTAATAGAAGTGTTTGTTGAAACTGATCTCATATCCTATTTTGGTGCTTTCAAGGTTAATCCATGCTTCTTCAACATGTGGTTTGACTTCTGCAAGAAAAAATTGATGAATATCATCTTCCAATGGGACAGATTCAGCATCACGGAGATCTGTGTTTGATTCATACGTGGTATATTGTCCTTGTTTTTCAGTGGGATAGTAACCAAAATCAGCAAGATCACTCTCATCACAACCAAGATGTTCCAAAAGGCTTGATAATTTATTTCCCGACAGTTTTACAACCTTTTTAATAACCTTTACCGCTGTTTCATCATACCAGCTTACAGCATTGAGAATTGCCTTCTTCTCAGGGGCAGCAAGTTTAATTTTCTCCGCTTTTATAACGCCATCAACTTCATCTTTAAATATATTGAAATCATCAAATTCTTTATCACCAATTTTCGCAAAAAGAATTTGGGATGCTTCAAAAATATTAAGCAGCTTCTGCCAATATTTATAATCAAGAAGCTTTGTTTTTGCTTTGGCATTAAGACTGATATCGTTGTCTTCACACCATGCCATAACATCTTTCCTGATTGATTTCAGGAAGCCCTTTTCATAGACATCATCACCATGCTCTGCAAGCAAATGTTCCATCGTATCTCTCAGTGACTTGTCAAAACGCAAAGGTTTGATTGCATCTTTAGTAAATCTGGCTTTCCGACGATCCGGCCTTTCAATATTGACTTTGTAATAGCCAAAATCTTTGTTATCAAAGATCTGGCTGGCAATACCAACGGGATCGTTGTTTTTATCCAGTTTACGCTCAATTGAGGCAAAATTAAGATACGTCTTAGTTATTTCCTTGATATGCTTTTGAGAAAACTCGCAATTTTTATCGCCCAAATTCTTACGGAGTTTACGGTACATCAAATTGGCGTCAATAAGCTGCACCTTGCCCCTACGACTTTCTGGTTTTTTATTATTCAATAACCATATATAAGTTGTGATTCCAGTGTTGTAAAAGAAATTGTTTGGTAGTTGGACAATGGCCTCAAGCATATCATTTTCAATGATAAAGCGCCGAATGTTGCTTTCGCCGCCTCCGGCATCACCTGTAAAAAGGCTTGAGCCATTATGAACCGATGCAATGCGGCTTCCGCTCGGACTCACTGATGTGGATTTCATTTTGCTAACCATTTCCATGAGGAATAAAAGCTGACCATCGCTTGAGCGAGGAGCAGCATCGGCAGACATCTCATTACCCCAGTAATCAGTGAGTTTAACCTTAAAACGAGGATCAATAATGTCTTTGCCGTCTTTGATGTTCTTCACATCCGATGCCCAACTTTTACCGTAAGGAGGGTTTGAGAGCATGAAATCAAAACGATCTGATGAAAATTCATCGGTTGAAAGAGTTGAACCGACCCTGATATTTGCAGGGTTATTGCCCTTAATCATCATGTCGGATTTACAAATGGCGTAGGTTTCATCATTGATCTCTTTACCGTAAAGATAAATGTCACGAATAGCGCCAATGCTTGGATACTTCTCTTCAATAAACTTTTGGGATTCAGTCAACATCCCTCCACTACCGCAGGCCGGATCATAGACGGTAATGGTTAGTGGTAAATCATCTTTGATCGGGTCAAAGACAAGATGCGTCATTAGCTCAATAACTTCACGCGGGGTAAAGTGCTCCCCTGCTTCTTCATTATTTTCTTCATTGAACTTACGGATTAGCTCTTCAAACACATAACCCATGCCCAAATTGCTTAGAGCTGGCAGTTTATTGCCATCAGGGTCTTCTTTTGGATTTGGTGTGAGATTGATATATGGAGAAACAAATTTTTCTAAAACCTCCAGAAGAACATCTTTACCAGCCATATGGCGTATCTGAGCTTTCAGATTGAAGCGGAAGATGATTTCTTTTACGTTTTCGCTGAACCCATTAAGATATTCTTCAAAATTAGCGAGAAGGATCTGCTGGTTGTTGGTTGCAGTATTATATAAGCTCTTTAGCGTCCATTTAGAGGTATTAAAAAACACATAACCAGAGGCTGCTTTGAGTGGCTCATCATCCAGCTCAACTGCGTTCATTTCATTTTTTTGAAATTCAACCTCTTCAAGGACAGCCTCTTTGGTTTCTTCAAGGAGGGTATCTAAACGGCGGAGCACCACCATTGGAAGAATTACATCTCTATATTTACCCCTAACATATACGTCACGCAGACAATCATCAGCAATATTCCAGATAAACGAAACCAGTTTATTATGTACAGAATGATTCATTAATTACCTTTTATTATATTGTTATTTTTAGTTCCGTGCCTAATAATCATTTTTCTGAAGAATGGCCTACATCTACCTTGAAAGAATGATGTTTTTATGCCCGAAACATTATTATTGATCAATTACTAACAACTCATAGCACTGAAAGCGCCAAATCTAAAGACAGATATGAAAAAATAGAAAAAATAACAACCATAAAGAGCCCAAACCACCACAAGGAGACACATCACGCCTCCAGGGGCGTCCCCCTATCCGTAAATCCACTGACGGAACAGGCGGGGTAAAACTCGCAACAAAAAAACTGGCAACATAATTATTAAAACTCCAGGCTTGCTTCCATCGTAAATCATGTCAAAAAACCTATACCTTTTTAGACACACTCCAAAATTCTTAATTCGGTGTAAAAAAAGATCCGAAAACTAATTGTTTGACATATTGTAAACGTAATTCTATAACCTTTTTATACGAATCGGGTTGAAAGGATTATCTATGTCAAATATTGGTTATATCAGAGTCAGTTCAGTAGGCCAAAATGATGCCCGGCAGCTTGAAGGGGTTTCCCTGGATAAAATATTTAAAGAAAAGATTTCCGGGAAATCCATTAAAAGGCCGCAGCTCGAAAGATGCCTTGATTATATCAGGGAAGGGGACACCCTTCATGTTCATTCTATGGATCGCCTGGCTCGAAACCTCAAAGATCTTCAAAATATCGTAGACGATCTCACCGGCCAGGGCGTTGAAATTCATTTTCATAAAGAAAGCCTCACCTTCAGCAGTAAGGCCAATGCCATGAGTAAGCTTTTGCTTCAGGTGATGGGAGCATTTGCAGAATTTGAGCGCTCTTTGATTAAAGAACGACAGCTTGAAGGGATCGCCGCCGCAAAGAAAAAGGGTAAGCATCTGGGCCGGGAGTCGGCTTTAAACGATGACCAGAAAAAAGAATTGATTGAGATGGTTGAGTCAAGGATTCCGAAGACCGAGGTCGCCCAGCATTTTGGGATCAGTCGGCAGACCCTATATAATATTTTAAAAAACACATGATCATATTTTTTTGTTTGACATTACAGTATTACAGTAATACTATAGGGTGTAGTAATAACTGTTAAGGAGTATAAATATGGACTTCGCAATCAATACAAGTAAACTCACCACAAAAAGTCAGGCCACCATACCCGAAAAAATAAGAAAAATTTTAGGGCTTCGTCCTGGTGATTCCGTCGCGTTCGAGGTCGATGAGAATAAAAAAGTTCTTATCCGTAAAGCAACACCAATTGATTTTGAATTTGCCAAAGCTCTTGAGGGTACTCTTTCTGAATGGTCTTCTAAAAACGATGAAGAGGCATATTGTGACTTATAAAATTTTTGACGTTGTTGTGGTTCCGTTTCCATTTACGGATCAAAATACAGATAAAAGACGACCTGCGTTAGTGCTGTCTGATGCAGCACAGTTCAATGAGGAAGCTCAAAATTGTGTGATGGCTATGATTACCAGCGCTAAAAATCCGGATTGGCCTCTTGATGCGAAGATAGGAAGCATTAAAAAGGCAGGGCTTCCGGCACCGTCTAAGGTCCGTATGAAACTATTTACCTTAGATAGCCGTCTTATTGTAAAAAAGATCGGTGGTCTTGCAGCGAAAGACCAACAGGCCGTGAAAAAAAGTCTTAAAATGCTTCTGGGTTTGGAAGCCGATTAAAGAGGAATTGATTTAAGATGAAAATAGAAGATGCTCTCACTGTTTTGATTGATCATGCCAACGGTGATACCGGCGGGTCTGCCAGATGTGCTATGTTTCTTTTGTCGTTGTGGGATGGTGGCACTTATAAGGCGGACCTTCAAGATTTGCTTTATAATGACCAGAAGGTTTTTCAGGCCATGATTACGGCCATGACAACTTTTTATATCAACAACGAACAACTTGATTCTTATGTGACCTCAAAACAGATGGGACCGATCATTGCGGACTGGGGAGAGCAGTTCAGGGTTGAAAAAACGGAATAGAGGTGTGGCCAGGACGATGAAAAAAATTGTCTTATCAAGCCTGCTTGTTTTTTTCTTTGCGTTGCCATGTGTGGCTGGCCAATTCCAGGTGTTAAAGGTTGTAGACGGTGATACTATCGACGTTCTATATAAGGGCAAGAAAGAACGAATCAGATTGCGTTGTGTTGATACACCGGAATCCGTACACCCGGATCAGTCCAGAAATACACCATTAGGCAAAAAAGCATCAGCTTATACAAAATCTCGATTGCTCGATAAATCGGTTGATCTGGAATTTGAAACTAAAAAAAGGGGCAACTATGGTCGTCTCTTGGCTTATGTGATCTTAGACGGCAAGAATTTCAATCTTGAACTCGTTAGAAAAGGATGGTCAGAATATTATACGAAGTATGGAAAAAGTGAAGACCATCATCAGGAGTTTGTTGAAGCCCAAAAAACCGCTAGGGCTGCGGAGATTAATATTTGGGCTGATGGTCAAGACCGAGAAAAAGATCGGGTTCCATCAGCAACAACAACCAGTGAATACCACGGTAATTACAAAAGTCATAAATTCCACCAATCCGGGTGTCGGTATTATAATTGTAAAGCCTGTACTATTGTGTTCAAAAATAGGGTTGATGTCATAAATGGGTTCCATTAAACATTTAGGGTGAATTCCCCACGGAGTTTCCTATGTGAAAAGAAGGACTGCACCTTCCCAAAAAACTGGAGCCGGGGTTAAGCCACATTTTTTAGGTTGTACCATGCCTGCTCACAGTGAGCAGGCGTTTTCCAGCCGTTGGCCGAATGTTTTCGTCTCTGGTTATAATACATTTCAATATATTTAAAGAGAATTCTTTCAGCCTCTTCAAATGTCTTAAACCGTACATGATGAATTAATTGTGTTTTAATCGTATGGAAAAAGGATTCTGCAACCGCATTATCCCAGCAATCGCCTTTCCGGCTCATGCTTTGGATGAATCCATGATTTTTGAGTCGGTTTTTGAAATCCTTGCTGGCGTATTGGACACCTCGGTCACTATGAACCATCAACCCTTTGTCCGGCCTGCGGCGCATTACAGCTTTATTAAATGCCTTTATCAATGAATGCCGTTCCAAAGAACTGCTTAAATCCCAACCGACCACAGATCTGGAAAACAAATCGATAAACACGGTCAGATAATGCCAGCTGCGGCCTATTTTTAAATACGTTATATCACTTACCCATACGGTGTTTGGTGTTTCTACTGAGAACTCTCTGTTTAATAAATTAGGGGCAACAGGTTCATCATGCTTGGAGTCTGTTGTTGCAACAAACTTTTTAACTGTTTTGCACTTTAAATTCATTTCCCGCATCAGACGGGCAACCGTGTTTTTGCTGGTGCCATGAAATTCCGGTTCATCGTTCAGATCGGCTGTGATCATCGGACTGCCAGCCATTCCATTGTGCTCCAAATACAATTCAAAGATACGTTGTTTTAACCGTTCTGTTCGGATCTGCTGGGCAGATGGTTCCCTGATCTTCCGTAAGCGGTGTTTTAACCCCATCTACCGTAAGCCTCCTATGATAGCGTAATATACCTCCCCAAAAAGGAGGTGCGTGTTGAGCAAATCGTGGAAAGCAAAAAATGAAGAACTGGCTATATTCTGGAAATCCCATATCGATCAGTGGGCGACATCAGGGCTGACCCAAACAGAATATTGTAGGCAAAACGAAATATCCCGGAACAGGTTCACCTATTGGAAAATCAAGTTTAAAAAACAGAATCAACCGGTAGAATTCGTTCAACTCCCGATACCTGTTCATTGTAATTCCGTCGGATTAAAACTCAATATCGGCCAAGGCCTACAGATTGAAATCCCGGATGGCTTTAAAAAAGAAACCCTTGAGCAGGTTCTGCTGGCGTTGAAGGTTGTGTCCTGATGAACTTCCCCCCAGAAACAAGGGTGTATCTGGCCTTAGGTGCTACTGATATGCGCAAGGCCATTAACGGCTTATCCATCATTGTCAGCGAACAGATGCAACTGGATATATTCGCAGGACATCTGTTTGTCTTTTGCAACCGGGCTCAGACCATTCTGAAAATTTTATACTGGGATAAAAACGGTTTTTGTCTGTGGCAGAAACGTCTTGAAAAAGACCAGTTCAAATGGCCCAAGTCGTCTGAGGAGATCATGAATATTACAAGCCGGGAGTTGGCCTGGCTGATTGAAGGACTGAATATAAACCAAGCCCATAAACCCCTGAAATATTCGATGCTTTATTGATATTGAAACTATGAAAAACCGCATGGTTATGGTATATACAGCACATGACCAAAGACAATCTCAAAGATGCTCAAGACCTGGATGAAGTCAAAAAAGTTGCTCTTGAGCTGTTTGATGAAAACGAGTTGTACAAGTCAGAAAATAAAATTCTTCAAGAGCAGATAAAAGCCCTCCAGAGCAGGCTCTTTGGTCGTAAATCAGAAAAAGCACCAAAAGATGACGGACAACTGTCCCTTTTTGATATGCCTGAACCCGAGCTTCCTATCCTGGAAGAGACGGAAACCCTAACCGTTGGGGGGCATACCCGTAAAAAACGTGGCCGCAAACCTTTACCGGCTGAACTCCCCCGTTTAGATGTTGTTCATGAACTCAGCGAGGAAGAAAGGCATTGCAACTGCGGCTGTCTTAAAGATCGTATCGGACAGGAAGTCTCTGAACAACTGGATTATATCCCTGCTAAAGTCAGGGTAATCCGGAATATCCGGTATAAATACGCCTGTAAACACTGCGAAGGTGTTGAAGATAACGGTCCCACCGTGTCCATCGCCAGGATGCCGGATCAGATTATTCCCAAGAGCATCGCAACCCCCGGGCTTCTTGCTCACATCCTGACTGCAAAGTTTGCAGATGCCCTACCGTTCTATCGCCAGGAAAAGCAGTTTACCAGGATCGGCATTGAGCTTGGCAGATCAACCATGTGCAAATGGGCCATGACGGTTGCAGGCGCTTGTGAAATATTAATAGACCTGATGAAAAAGGACATACTGGCAGGTCCCCTTATAGGCATTGATGAGACCCCGCTTCAGGTATTAAAAGGTCCAAGGAAGTCAAAATCCTATATGTGGGTTTACAGGGGCGGACCACCTGACAAACCAATTGTTTTGTTTGAATATCATCCGACAAGATCCGGTGATGTCGCCTCAATCTTCTTAAATGGCTATCAAGGTATAGTTCAGACGGACGGGTATGTTGGATACGACTTCCTGGATAAGAAAAAAGATATTCTTCATGTCGGGTGCTGGGTACATGCCCGAAGGAAATTTAAGGACGTCACAAAGGCTGCGGGCAACAAAAGCAATGCCACAGGGAATGCCGGCTCTGCATTAAAATATATCGGGAAACTTTACAGAATTGAAAAAGATGCACGTGAAAACGAGCTGACACCGGAACAACTGTATGAGAAAAGGCAATCTCTGGCCGTTCCGATACTTAAAGAATTTAAGAAGTGGCTTGATGCAAGAGTGGAAAAAGTTCCTCCCAAAAGTCTTCTTGGTAAGGCCATTCACTACACACTCAGCCAATGGCACAGGCTTACACGGTACACAAAAAACGGCATTATAAGGCCGGACAACAATCTGCTTGAAAATGCCATCCGGCCTTTTGTGGTGGGACGAAAGAACTGGCTTTTTTCTGATACGGTTCAAGGCGCCAGGGCCAGTGCACTCATCTACAGCTTGATTGAAACGGCCAAGTCAAGCGGGCTGGAGCCCTATTGGTATCTGAAATATTTGTTTGAGCGTCTGCCTGAGGCAATGACAGATGATGATTTTAGTGCATTGCTCCCGCATAGAATTGATAAGGACTTGATCGCCAGACCTGTCGTCCATTAAGTGCGGTTAAAACATCGCTTACGATCTTCCAATGTTGATAACCGCTCTCAGATATTTTAAGCATCTGGCACATCTTCTTCACCGTAAATTCAGAGCGGTGGCTTTCTATAAACTGATACTTCATTTCGGTGCTCTGCTGAAGATGGCCATGGCTTTTTTTAATATATCTCGCTCCATTTCAGTTTCTCGGAGCTTTTTTTCAAGTTCCCGGATTCGTTTTTGTTCATCGGTCAGTGCTTCAATACCGTTCCCCGGGAAAGCCAGCTTTCCATTTGACATGTGGTATTCCCGGCGCCACCGATACAGAAGATCTTTGGCAATCCCTAAATTTTCTGCAACATCTGAAACGGTCCGCCCAGGTTCAGAACATAACAACACAGCATTTCGTTTGAAATCTCGATCGTACTTTTTTCTTTTGTTCATTTTATCCTCCATAATTTTGCATTATAGAGGCTTAACCTCAGGTGTACAATCCTTGGGGAGGATCAGACGGCTAACACCCACACACTACTTTTAATAGTCCTACCTCTTCTGTGATTATCGCTGCCCCGCTTTTATACCATGATTGCGGTCTACTAAAAAATATGAATTGGTAGGAAATACAAACTTCGTAATAACAGGGATAATCCGGGGTATTCTTCCAGTCGAAAAGATGAGTCTAAAGGGAGGGTAGTCCTCACCTCAGACCTTGATTTAATCTACCGGATTTTCGATCATAAATGCAGGTTATACGGCATGTGGAATTTGTAAACCTTGAAATCGAAAGAGGAGCACGAATGGAGGAACAAAATCCGCGCTTAAAAGAATTATTGTTAGAAACCGTAGAAAACCAATTGACGGCTAATGATCCACCGGAAACTAAGAAAACATTGGATCGGTTAATTTCTCAAGGAATTACAGAATATGAATCGAAAATACTTATCGCTCAAGCTGTCAGTGTTGAAATTTTTGACGTATTGAAAAATCAACATGAATTTAATATAGACAGATATTTGAAAAATTTAAAACAATTACCCGAAATACCTAAAGAGCTTGAAACGGAATAGAGAGAGGCCAATATGACATTATGAAAAAGCCTGGCGGGGATAAAATTGTTGTAGAAGTTTCAAAAGAGGGTTGGAATTTAATGAGTCTCAAAGAGATAAAAAATGAGGTTTACGGGCGAGACAGATTGACGATTGACCAGATGACCGACAGCAAAGAAAAAGCGATTGAAGCGGGACATAGCCATTTTTTTACTGGGGAAATTTGCAGGAATGGTCATATTGCCCCCAGGACAAGGAGAGGCGAATGTAATCAGTGTGTTCGCGATACTGCTAAACGGACGATGGAAAGACGCAAAATTAAAAAAAAGGTGGACCCCACAAGAAGTAAGTCCTTTAAAAGACAGATGTCTTTATTTTCGAGATAAAAAATATTCATAACCTTTTGGAACGCTTGGAGATAGCTTTGTCGAAAAAAACGGCTGCAAGCTTTTGATCAGTTCTCTGACGTTCCACTTCTAAAAATCATCCATCCGTAATCTTTTCAAAAAACCGGATATCCAAGTCTTAAAACCGCATTTTCAACGAAAAATTCAAAAACAGTGAAAAATCGGCCTTCATATTTCGCGTTTAACAGCGATTCGGCCTTAACCGAATAGTAAGGCATGCACTGAAAACCAGCTTTTCAGCTGTTTTATTGATAGAATGCTATCTTTTTGTTTCTCCTGGTTCAGCTGCAGCAGGATAAAAAGATAGCATTTTTAGTTCTGACCAGCGGAGGCCAGGGGGTGTTTTGCTATCAAAATTTTGATCCGGACACGCCGGCCGACAATGAAAATGATAGCAAAAATTTAACTCCTATGCCCGGCGCTACCCAGATCCGGGGCAGCATCTATGGCAATGTGATAGCAAAATAGTGGGTTCGAACCAGGTCGAGGATCCACGATGTTGATTTTCAACCTGGATTCTCAAGCCTTTTCGAGTTTCATGTTTCAATTCAGTGCTAAAAGTAGCGTAGCTGCCAGGAAGTGCGGTTTATGGCCTAAAGGAGTAATGCACCATTTTCCTTAGCGTACGTTTCCGCTCCATTGGATTTCAAACGTCATTAAATAACTTCCGGTGCAAAAATAATGCGGAAGTAAAGTGGTACAATATTGCAGCTACGTTTGAGTTGAGTTTATAATGCACAATATGGAAGGAAAGGATAACAATCAAATGTGGATCCGGTTCCCGGATTTACATTTGATTGTTGCCTGATTCTCTTGTCACCCCTGAAGTCCTCAACAGGCTATTTGCGGTCTCCCTTCTGAAAAGTCAAAAAAAATATTTTTCTAAAAACAGATAGAAAAATATTTCCCGCCCTTCAGACAATCAGGGTTTTTAACTTTGCCATCCGCTCGGTCCTCAACCGCGTCTTTTCTCGGGTTCAGGGGTTAATCAAAATTATAATACACGCCCCTGTATCCAGGGCTTAAGCCCTCCGGGGGCAGGATTTTGAAAATCCTGAAAAACAGGATGATTAACCCAAAGCAAAGGAGAAGGACAAATGACAAAAGAGAGAAAATTAAAAAAAATGAGAAGCCTTAACAAAGTGATGCTGATTGGCAACATCGGGAACGACCTTGAACTTAAAGGAGAAGACGGCAAACAGTATATCCGGTTTTCTCTGGCTACCGCGGATAATCTTGACAAGGATGCCGCTCCGGAATGGCACAGAATCGTTGCCTTTAAAGGCCATGCTGCCAACATTGCGAAACACCTTAAAAAAGGAAGTCATGTTTTTATCGAGGGGCGTTTACAGACCAGTAAATACGAAAAGGGTGGTCAGACATTTTACAACACTGAAATTATCGTCCAGGACGTAATTTTCCTGTAATCCCCTACCCTGCCCTTACCGGGTTTTCCCGGTGAGGGCTTTCTTTGAATAGCTGAATTTCAAACTGGAGACATTGATATGATCACAAAAAAAGAGTTAAAAGCAAATTCTGCAAATGCTCAATTTATCAGATACCATGGTGTAACTGAAAAAGACATTGAGGTTGTCAACGAGATGCACGACTTAATTGTCTCTTCCCGGGACAAGACAAGACCGGTCCCCGGAGACGTCATCATTTGCTGTTCCGATCGAATACGTTATGAAAACGGCCATCTGGAAAGAGATATTTCAGAAGAATACAGCAGCATTTGTACGAGACCTTACACACCGTTTGTTTTTGCAGATGGTGCAGCACCCTATTTTTCCACCTCCGGGGGATATTGGCTGTCAGAAACGAATCCTGAGAAGTATGTACCTAAAGGACAGCGAATAAAGGTTTTTTGTACTTGGGGGCACAATGGGGCTTGTGGTTCCGGTGCTGTTCACTTCAAGGCCCGGGTTAATGTTTGGGAACTCAACAGAGAAGATATTTATTAATTGATACCGCCCTGGTCTTTCGGCCAGGGCATAGAGGAAAAAAATGAACTTATTTTCGAAGAATAAAGACTTTTACACCACGACACCGGAATTGTTTTTTGAAATGTGGCATATGATACCGGAAAAATCCCGGATGAAAACCGATTATATCCTGGACCCCTCAGCCGGTTCCGGATTTCTGATTGAACAGATAGGAAAAGAGCATTACCGCAGGACCTGCCACGCTATTGAAAAAGACCCGGATCTGATTGCCATGCTCCGGGGTAAGGGAATCACGGTCATTGATAATGATTTTTTAACCTACACCGGGGCGGACAAGTACGATATTATTATTGCAAACCCGCCATTTTCTGATGGAGACAAACACCTTTTAAAGGCAATTGATATCATGTACTCCGGCCACATTGTTTTTTTGCTCAATGCTGAAACCATCAAGAACCCGTGTACAAATTCCCGGCGTATGCTGGTCAACAAACTTGATCAGTTAAACGCTACGATCAAATTCAAGAAAGGGGCGTTTGCGGCTGCCGACCGGAAAACCGGTGTGGAAATCGCTTTGATCCATATTCACATTGATCGCCAGGTTGAAACTGATCTGTTTGATGGTGTCTCCCAGGTCCAGACTGTCGAAGGGGAAAAGATAGAAGATTCGAAAGAATTAACACAAAATTCTATCCGTGACCTTGTGGCCGACTACAATCAGCGAGTTGAAATCGGCACACAGACTTTGATTGATTTCTATAAAAATTATCGCAAGATCGGCGGTTACATGCACCTTATCACCGATCCTGAAGACGTTGGACGGAACGGTATCAGGCTTATGACGGATTCGTCAGGCATGACGGCCAGGCTTAAAAAATCCTTAAATCAGTTTTTGGTAAGCATTCGTAAAAGCTATTGGTGTAAGGTTTTATTGCTGGATAAGGTCAAAGACCGGATGACCGTCAGCAAGCGCAAAGAGTTTGAAAAAGCATTGCAGGACAATTCTTTTATGGATTTTACCGAATCCAATATCCGGCAATTTATATTAAACCTGATAAATGGCTATGAGGGTATCTTGACCGCTGCCGTCCTTGACCTTTTTGAAACTATGACCAAAAAGCATGCATGGCATGAAGATTTACATTTAAAAAATGTTCACTACTTTGACGGCTGGAAAACCAACCAGGCCTATTATGTAAACAAAAAAGTGATCCTTCCTTTTTATTATCAGGAAGCCTTTTGGGATGATACTTTTGAAAAGTGGCGGCTCGGGTACAGGGTTAAAGACGAGCTGAACGACATAGACAAGGTGATGAATTATTTTGACGGCAGATCTGAATATTTGTCAATTGTCGATGCGATTAACGGTGCGTTTGATCGCGGCCAGACAAAAAAGATTTTATCCACCTATTTTGAAATCAATGTCTATAAGAAAGGCACCTGCCATTTAACTTTCCGGGATAAAGATATTTTACGCCGGTTCAATGTGACGGCCTGCAAGGGTAAATCATGGCTGCCCCAGGATTACGGCACAAAAAAATATCAAACTCTTGCCCAGGAGGAAAAAGAACTGGTCAAAGCCTTTGAAGGAGAAAGAACTTACAGCCGCAACGTTGTTGAAACCGGTACAAGTCTTTTCAAAATTAAAGGAATGTTGCAAATACCGGTGATTCAGGAGGCAGAAGATGCCCAGAAAGTAGCATAGCTATTATATCAAATATCTCTTTAAACGCTCAAAAAGCCCTGTATGCTCGATCTGTACAGGGCTTTGCTATTATTGATAAATTTTCAAAGGGCTTCGCCCTTACTTCGTCTGAAACTCCAACCCGCTTCGCGGGGCTACGTTTTTTTAAGGTAGAAGTCTTTTCAAGATTTCACTATTTTTAAAAAACATTAACTATCAAAGCTCAATGACCGTAATAACAGAAGTAGTCAACATCCCTTTCAATAAAGACCTGAGCGTTCTTAAATAGACACAAGGCTCGCCCAGCCATATCTGTAGATATTACTATTTTTGAAAGCTAAAATTAACTCTTTATGCCATTCTCTGAATCGCAAGCATGGTTATATCGTCAGATCTTGGAGCCATTCCTGCAAAATCAAAAACCTGGCCGCGGATACCCTCCAGTAGTTCCTTTGCTGAAACGACTGGCTGGGCAAGTATTTCTTTTACACGTGCTCTGGTAAAAAGCTCGTTGTTTAGATTATGGGCTTCAGTGACACCATCCGTCAGGCCGATCAGAAGATCACCAGGGCCTAATTGAAGCTGCTGGGCATTAATTTCGAGATGTTCGAGTAATCCGACTGCAGGTCCAGTTGGTGGCAATTCTTTTTTAACGCCGTTTTTTCCTAAAACATACAATGGTTCATGGCCACCGTTTACATAGATTAGCTCACCGTTGTCAGGATTCAGCACCCCAAAAAACAACGTCGCAAACATACATTCATCACCGTGATGACGGACCAGGTAATCATTGGTAAGCTTCACAACTTCAAGTTCATGGCTCTTATCCTCGACTGATGCTTTTTCTGCATAACCGGCACCCGGAGAAATCGTTTTTAGATCTCCAGCGAAAGCCTGCTCAGCGTAAACACGGATCAAACTGCGTATTAAGGCCATATAAAGAGCAGATCCAACGCCTTTATCCGCAACATCTGCAATGACAAGCCCAAGTTTTCCGCCGGGTAATTCGAAAACGTCATAAAAATCCCCGGAAACGTCTTTTGCAGGATAGAAGCATGTAGCAATCTCCCAGTTGGGTAAATTTGGGATTTCGGCAGGCAGAAAATCTTTTTGGATCTTTCTGCCTTTTTCCATTTCAAACTCAATCTGCTTGATTCGCTGCCATTCCCTAAGCCCCATTATCATTTTATTAAAATTCCGGCCCAAATTACCAATCTCTGTTTTTCCCAAAGGAGGCACCTGAAGAGTCAGGTCGCCTTCAGCAACTTTTGCAGCTGTGGCTGAGAGAATTTCAATTGGAGCAGAAAGCCGTTTCGCAAAAAAGTATCCAATAACCCGAAAGAGAAACAAGGCACATAGCGAGATGCCGAGAAACCTGAACACATCATTTCCTAAAAGGCATGTAACACCCTGTCTGTCGATGACAACTTTATAAAAATATGTTCCCTTGTCTGCTGGAGAGGTGATATTCACGAACATGAAAATATTACGGCGAACCATGTACAGATCTGAATCTGAGTCCGAATTAACAAAATGTCTTCGATCCTCCAATTTCGTCCTTTCAAGCAATGACTCCTCCACAGGCTTGGCTCTGACGATATCGTTCTGATCAAGGTGTAGCCGGTACCAAGGTCCACCCTCTGCATGTCGGCCATAAATAGAAACATCCAATACAGCATGTATTCCAGAAGTAAGGCTTTTTATCGTTTGGGCAAGGGACCTTAGTCTTGGATTTTCTTTATCCACAAGGTTCCACCATACATCAGGCCCATCTATACCCTTCATTTCTGAAATCTGTGCTTGTACAATGTGCGTTACAGAATTAATCAGATACCTTTTAGCCATTACCAGGTATGCAAGAGAAGTTAGATAGAATATCAGCAACCCGAATATAGCAAAATAAAACGTGAACTTTCTGGCCACGGTGGGTTTCCAAAACCAAAAAAAATCTTTTATTTGATTCACCGCCCTCATAATTCAATCCTTAATTTATTATGTTGTCTTTAAATATTTTATCCTTGTAAAATAATCAGAAAGTGCAAAATTTTGCTACCTTTTCACAAAGCTTATATTCGATTTCCATCTTCAGCGAGTCCCAACTGCTCAAGTTTTGCCTGGGTGGGGAGGGTAGTGTCAGGATTCCAGCCTCGGGCAGCATAGTGCTCGTCCATCATGATTTTAAACTTGTCCCGGGACATAACAGCCCCTTTCTTATCGCCTATAGTCAGGGGCTCTTCAAAGTATCGGTCCGGAACTACATCGTCGGCGCGGGTAAAACCTTCCCGGCAGTTGAAGAGTTGTTCCAGGTTGTAGATGCGCTCTCCTGTCTTTGCCAGGTCTTCAGCTCTCTCTTGCCCGATGATGCCTGACAAAATTTTGCCGAGTAGTTTGCCATCTGTCCCATATCCGTACATGGCGAAAAAACACAAACCGGCGGAATCGGCCAGAGTCCTCATGTTTTGCTGTTCAGCATCATTGCCATTGAGGTGGCACGCGCCTCTGTGGGAGGTGGCATAGCAAAGCGCTCTGGGAGGGTTGGCCTGGCAGTTATGGGCAGCCAGTTCATGTCCCTTCACATGCATGGCGAACTTATCGGAATTCTGCCCGATCCTTTCAGCCAAGGCTTTTACTCCTCTGGAGGCCAGCTCTCCGATCCCGTCTCTGGCAGCAATTTTATGGATCATCTTCAACGTCGCGTCCACACTGCCCCATTGAAGATCAATGCCATCCAAAAAATTCTTGTCAATGAGTTTTTTGTCATATGCTTCCATGAGAAAACCGATAACATTGCCCAGCGAGATAATGTCCATACCATAGTCATCTCCTAAGTAAATAGCTTTCATAACGCCTGGCAGATCTGAAATCATAAGATTGGCACCAAGCATAGTGCCGGTTTCATACTCAGGGCCGTCATGGATCAACCCGGCATAGGGACTGCCTTTGGTCATACCGCTTTTTTTACATGACAAAGGGCAGCAGTAACAGGAAAATGAGCGAACCCAGTATTTTTTTGACGATTCGACACCCAGTTTTTTGGCCTCAGTGAAAGTTCCTTCACGGTAATTTTTCACCGCCTGAAGGCCACTGGCAGAATTTCTTTCCAAGGCCGCGGTCGTCCCCCCATTGCGCCAATGGTCATACACACTCGGATCATTTAGTTTTGCGCGAGCTTCATCCAAAGCGGCCAAAAACAGCTTGTGATCGGCCACATTGGGCTGACCTGTACCGCGTACCGCAATGCCTTTGAGTTTTTTACTGCCCATAACACATCCAACGCCGCCTCGTCCCGCAGCTCTGGCCGCAGTATTGATGATGCTGGCGTATCTGACGAGGTTTTCTCCTGCCGGGCCGATGTAGCAGGTGCGGAAACGCGGGTCACCCAGCTCCTTGATAAAGTCCTTGTCAAACTGATCGGTACCCAACCCCCAGAATTTAGATGCGTCCCGGATTTCCACCATATCGTCATCAATGTACAGATAAACCGGTGCGTCCGACTTGCCTGTTACGACCAGCCCGTCATACCCGGCGAAGCGAAGCTCAGGGCCAAAGAACCCGCCCATATTGGCATAGCTCAGGGTTGATGCGTATTGGTATTTGGAGTTCACTGGCGAGGTCATTGGCGACTTGGTCACTACACAGGTCCGGGAAGAGGACGGTACTGGAAATCCCGACAACGGCCCGGGCATGAACATCAGAGGATTATCCGGACTGAGCGGATCAAGACCGGGTTTGTCTTTAAGACGGTTCCACAGAAGTTTGATTCCCAGGCCGCGGCCGCCGATAAAGTTCGCTAAATCCGAATGATCTACAGGCATTTTCCGGATTTTCCGTGTGCTGAGGTCAACTTCGAGAATGACCCCGTAATAACCGTGAGGTGCGTTTTTCATGATATTTTCCTTTTCGTTAATTGATTTATTCGGCTGAGTACCATTGCTTTGTCAGGGCATCAGCGATCTGCTCGGGCCTCATGGCGTACATACCCCGGCTGGTGTCCACAGTGACTTGCGTTAAGGCATTGAAGGGGCATAGTTTTACACATTGGGGATCACCATCGCACAGTGTGCACATACGCTCGGGCATGTTGGTTTCGCTGTTGGGAGTGATTACCCCTACGCGACATTCCTCTGCGCAGCTTCCGCATCCGATACAACGATCAGGATCGTTGGTGACGGCACCGGTGGTTTCATGTCTGTACAGTGCACGTCGGCCTTTTGGATCAGGGTCAACCGGACAGGCCTCAATGCAGGGATTATCCGGACACATGGCGCAGACGCGAGGAACATCCACGTCAGGATTGAACTGGTACACCTTGATATTGGACAGGTAGGGATTACCTAACCCATTTATGCTCTCTCCGTTAACGGATGCTTTGTGATTGTATGCTGAACATGCGGTTTCACAGGTGCGGCATCCGGTACATTTGTTGTAATCCACTATAATCATAGTGTATTGTTTGTCGCCTGCGTAGGCCATGGAAAAAATGCCCCACCCGTTGCTGACCATCAACGCACCGCTGCCGGCCACAATCCCCTTTAAAAAGGATCGCCTGGATATAATTATTTTAGAATCGTCTGATAATTTATTTTCGGACATCACATCCTCCTATTGTTTGGTGACCGATTGATATTGATAGAAAATATATTGATGTTAGGTGCCGTATAGTTACCGGTGACCTTCATTTGCAAAACTCCATTAGTTATCCTGTATCCATAAATTAGTTGAGGCGTTGGATCTTTCACCTTTTCGGGGGCGCGTCCACACCAGAAAAGGCCAGCACCCTATCGGGCAGACGTTGGCCGCGCACTTCAATGGCTTTCACTGCCGCATTCAGTTCGGTGATCTCACCATGTGTGAATTGAACCTCAGCCGCGCCGATATTCTCGATCATATGCGTCATCACTGTCGTTCCGGGGATAGGCACTATCCAGGGCTTCTGCGCCATCAGCCAGGCAAGTGCAATCTGAACAGGAGCTGCATGCTTACGGACTGCCCAGGTCTTTATCAGATCAACTAATTGCATGTTGTGAGCAAGATTTTCCGGTGAGAACCGGGGTGTGGACGAACGGATATCGCCGGGTGCAAAGCTCGTCTTCGCATCGATCCAACCTGTAAGTAATTGGCTCCCCAGAGGCCACCAGGGCACAAAGCCGATTCCCAATTTTTCGCAAAGTGGTATCACCTCCTTTTCCGGGTCTCGGGTCGCCATTGAATACTCATTTTGAATTGCGGTCAGCGGCAACACGGCATGAGCGCGACGGATCGTCTGTATGCCTGGCTCGGAAAGCCCCCAATGTAGAACCTTGCCTTCATCCATAAGCTCCTTGACCGCTCCGGCAACATCTTCTATCGGCACCTGTGGGTCAACGCGGTGTTGATAAAGGAGGTCGATGCGGTCCGTTTTCAGACGTTTGAGCATTCCTTCGACGGCCAACTTGATATGCTGCGGCCGACTGTTCAGCCCCGGGCGACGTTCGCCGGTTTTCAAGTCGACGTTCCAGCCGAACTTGGATGTAATCCTGACCTCATCTCGAAATGACTCAATGGCCTCTCCGAGAATCCGCTCGTCTTCAAAAGGCCCGTATGCCTCGGCAGTGTCGAAGAAAGTGACACCGCGATTATATGCCTCGCGGATGATGTTAATCATTTGCGGACGGTACGGCACTGTTGTATTGTGCTTGCGGTGCATGTTCTGGACGCCGAGACCAATGCTCGACACCTCAAGTGAGCCGAGCCTGCGATTCCCCAAGTTTGAAGGGCTTTGTGATTTCTCTTTACCTGTGATCCCGGAGGAATCCCGCTCTGCATTGGCCTGTGAAGCATTGGCAAAACGGGGCAGCATTGATGCTGCGGCAACACTTGCTCCTGCGACTATAAAACTGCGCCTATCCAGCGTTGTCGTATTGCTCTCTCTAACCGGGTCGTTTTGATTCTTATTCATTTTAACACTCCTTTTTTGTTTTTAATGATTTAGCGATTTCCAATTTTCATGATGCCAAGGACGTGAGGGTAAAACATCACCAGGTTATTTATCACCTTTCATTTGTTATATTGTTCATCACTCACATGGTCCTTCCACTGAACGGTTTTCCCGTTCAAAGGCTCGGAAATAGCGACATGAGACATGGGACTGTCAGGTGCAGCGCCGTGCCAGTGGCTTATATTGCCAGGGATCCAGACAACATCACCAGGAAGAATTTCGTGAATAGAATCTCCCTCTGATTGAACCAGTCCTTTCCCTGAGACAACAATCAGGGTCTGTCCAACAGGATGGGTGTGCCATGAAGTACGAGCACCGGCTTCAAAGTTGACAATGCCGCCTCTATAGCTATTCGTGGCCCCTGAAGCAAATCTGGATTCAATCGTGGCATCGCCTGTAAAATAATCAGACGGTGCTGTTGTCGGGGGCGATTTCTTAATAACTTTTACCGATTTTGGACCAACAGGCGCAAGTGCTTTGCCCAGCCGCTCCCCAAGGAGCATGTTGACCCTTTCGGCAGCTGCGATGCCGAGCGTGTCTTTTAGAACAAAAATAAAATCTTTAAGCTGTGTTTCACTGTAACCCATACGCATTGCGATGCCGAGATGCCCCTTAAGTTGAGGGTCGGTTCCTCTCATTGCGGACAAAGTACTTATCGTTACAAGTTCACGGGTCTGGTGACTTAAAACATCACGGGCAAAAATATCGCCAAAAAGATGCTCGACCAGGAATTTATCTATAATCGGGGTAAATACAGGATAACCGCTTTTGCGGTTTGATATATCTCTTCCCACAAGCGTGTTTCTAACTTTATGACCATAAACATTTGGATCATATTCAGAAGGTAGCGGTGTTGCTTTGGAACCTTCCTTGTCTATTGTGCCTTGAGCCGTCCGATCCTCAACTACGGTTATGAAGGTATTGATGCCGTTTAATGCTCGAGGGAAACCAGCATAAGCATATATATGAATAAAGATTTCCTTGATCTCATTAATGGTCAATCCGCCATCCAGCCCACGACTAAGGGCTATTTTCAGCTTATCTATTTCTCCGCTTGCTGTAAACGCAGCAATGGGAATAATTTTTTTGTCTTTTCCACTCAGTCTTTCCATGTTGATTTCCTGTGCCTGGCAAATCGTGCTTATGCCTAAAAAAGCAAGAAACAAAGGGACGATAATTTTTGATAGTCTTCTTTTCATGATTATTCTAATACCTTCTGGTCCATTGGTTTGCATCTGTTTTTCAGTGATGATAGTATAAAATAAAATTATTTAAACACGTTAGACCATTTCTCTTTATTTTTTGCCTGATTCTCCAGAGACAAAATGACTATATTATAATTTTGAAAGGATAATTGGATATGATATATTCAATCAAAAATCTGGTAAGTTACAGACAAAGAAGGGGGTTATCATGAGCAAAACCATTATAATGTCAGAAAACAACCCAGAGGAGTTGGGAGAGGTTCGGGAAGCACTGGTCAATAAGGTTGTTAGAAACCTTAATGATTTAAACCGCCTTGAAACTGCTGTGCCTGATCTTCTTTTCAGCCGGTCTGAATCTCCCACAGAGCCAACCATCAACATGCAGGTACCAAGAATCTGCGTCGCCCTTCAAGGCACAAAAAGAGTAATTCTCGGAGAAGAGACATACATATATGATGCCTACAATTTTTTGATGAACTCAGCGGAATTGCCCCTTACGTTTCAAGTCATTGAAGCAAGCCCGGAAGTTCCCTATATCGGGGTGGTATTGAAACTGAATCTGAAAACCGTTTCACAGATGCTTTTGGACACCAGCTTGCCCTTGCCAAAACTGCAGCCGGACGGACGAGGCATAGCGGTCAGCAAGGTTTCTGTACGGCTTTTAAATACCCTCCACCGCCTGGTTGATCTGCTGGATACCCCGGAGGATATTCCCGTCCTGGCCCCTTTGATCCAGCGTGAACTTATTTATCACCTGCTTGTGGGGGATCAGGGACACCGGCTCCGCCAAATGGTCATGAAAGGAACCAACAGCCACCAGATTGGCACATCTATTAAATGGCTTAAGCAAAATTTCACCAAGCCGCTTCGAGTAGATGGGCTGGCAGAGATTGCCGGAATGAGCACCTCCGCCTTTCACGAACATTTCAGAACGCTTACCGCAATGAGCCCGTTGCAATACCAGAAGTGGATGCGCCTGCATGAATCCAGGCGTTTGATGCTCGCAGAAAACATGGATGCCGGAACGGCTGCATTCAATGTCGGGTATGAAAGCCAGTCACAGTTCAGCCGGGAATACGGCCGCATGTTTGGGGCTCCACCCCTGCAAGACATCAAAAGGCTGCGGCAGCATACCGCAGGCATCTGACAGTCCAGTCTCCCCCAAGAAAAGAGTCTAAGATTTCATCTTTAAGGGCTGAGCAATCAATCATAGGTTCAGAGTTCGGTTGCCCAGCCATTCCACTATTTCGGGATCACGATGGTCAAAAAAGCTGCTCTGGCCGGTATCCAGAGCAGCAATGGCAGTCATGTCCTCTACACTTAAATGAAAGTCAAAAATATTGATGTTTTCCAGGATTCTTTCCCTGTGAACGGATTTGGGAATTGCCACCACCCCCCGCTGGGTGAGCCATCTTAAGATAACCTGGGCCACTGATTTATGGTGCTTTTGGGCAATCGAGACCAGGATCTCATTTTTAAAGATATTGTGCTTTCCTTCGGCAAAGGGCCCCCAGGACTCCATCTGCACCTGGTGTTTCTGTAAAAATTTCAGGGCACGGATCTGTTGGCAGAAGGGGTGGGTTTCGATCTGGTTGACTGCCGGAACAACCTCATTATGAACCATGAGGTCCATGAGCCGGTCCGGTGCAAAATTGGAAACGCCGATGGCTCGAACGCTGCCCTCTCTGTACAATTCCTCCATGGCCCGCCAGGCGCCGTAGATATCGCCGAAAGGCTGGTGAATCAAATAGAGATCCAGATACTCCACGCCCAGATTGGCCAGGGATTTCTCAAAGGCTTTCCGGGTGTGGTCATAGCCTGCATCCTGGATCCACAGTTTGGTGGTGATAAAAACCTTTTCCCGTTCAACACCGCTGTGTTTAATGGCCCGGCCAACAGCGCCTTCGTTCATGTAAGCCGCTGCTGTATCAATGAGACGGTAGCCGGAGTCAAGGGCCAGGGTGACACTTCTTTCACATTCATCAAGGTCGGTTACTTGATACACTCCAAAGCCCAGAACTGGCATCTCTACTTCGTTATTCAGTGTAATGATTTTCATACGATCTCCATATATGGTTTTTTTGAAAAAACTGACGCGTTTTTACCGTGGAAACATCATAAAAGAAAAACAGGCAAACCCGTTAGACCATTTTTCCTGATTTTTTGCCAGATCCTACAGACTTAGAGAATATGAGCTTGAATTCTGGCTATAGATCTGCCAGGCATTCTCCCACGGTATGGTTCCCCCTTAAATTGTTTTTGCACACTATCCCGTCTCGCAAATGAGCATTAGGTGGATCAGGGTTGTGATTCGGTTAATTTAGATGGATTTATTAAGGCCATAGTATAAAAAAGGATGGGTCGGCAGAGTTAGACTGATTCTGTTAGATTTTTGCTGATTATCCAGAAACACAAAAAAAGGACCTGCACCGTCTTTATCCTTCAATATTTGGAGAATCAGGCAAATTTCCCGGAGGAATCTCTCTATTTTTTTATCGTTCTTTCGATTAAAGTTAACAAAAGCTTTCCATAAAATTCATCTTGATAGATGTTTTTAGGCAGTAATGCGGTGAGAGAGAGTCTCCACCAGTAACAGTCTGACGATTCACGGACAAAGGACGGATTTGAATGACAAAACAGAATTCATCAACGAATAGAACTATATTGCTATCAGCAGTACTTATCTTTGGGCTTATTTCGGTTATGTCTTCAGGATATGGACAGAGCGAGAGAGATGTTAACATGGACCAAACGAAAAGAGTTTCCAGCTCTGAAGGCGAAACTTTTCAGAACAGAGCTGCTTACAATGAGTCGGAATTCACAATTGATACATCTATCCGGGAAGTTATTGGCTATCCCGGATTTGCTGATTACGGAAGACTCATTTTCCCGGTAAACGATAGATACTATGGCGGGAGTACGCTTGGAACGCTGTCGCTTACTTGGTATAGCAATATTCAGCCCCAAAAAACCGTGGAAATTGCGAATTATTTAAAGGGGCATGCTGACGCCGGGGATATCATTTTCTATGACATATATACCGAGAAAGAAAAGAAGGCAGATCCCGGAAAAAAAGATACGGGGCTGTTTTTTTTCAAAGGAAATCCCGGAGAAAAGTTTTCGATCGTTAATTCGGGTGGTGGCTTTGTTTATGTAGGTGCAATGCACGACAGTTTTCCCCATGCATTTGAACTGTCGAAAAAAGGGTATAACGCATTTGCATTGATTTATCGTCCAGGAGCGAGAACGGCCTGTGAGGATCTTGCAAGGGCGATTGCCTTTATATTTGACCATGCAGATGACTTGGAAGTTGATACTAAAGCCTATTCTCTTTGGGGGGGCTCGGCAGGTGCCAGGATGGCTGCATGGCTTGGTGCTCATGGTGCGGAAAGCTTCGGGGAAGAAGTGTATCCCCGTCCGGCAGCGGTCATCATGCAGTATACAGGATTGTCCGAGGTCACGGGGAATGAACCGCCTACATATAACTGTGTCGGAACCCGAGATGGCATCGCTAATTACAAGATAATGGAAAACCGTATCCGTGCAATCAAGGCAAACGGAACAGATACTGAAATTGAAGTATTTGAAGGATTGTCTCACGGTTTCGGCCTTGGAACCGGAACAGTTGCTGAGGGCTGGATTGATAATGCAGTTAATTTTTGGAAAAGACAAATGAAATGAACTGCGGCAGTTGCATATCCATAGCTCATACCCATGAAGCCCAGCCCTATGGCAGAAACCTCAAGCCGTTTCGTCCAAGATGTCGTATCTTCATTTTGATTCTCCTTTTTCGCCAATTCTTCGAAATCTAAACGATTATATGCCAGGAGAAAAAAGAGAGTTAGGGCAATTCTGCAGGATTTTTGCCCGATTTTCTAAAACATGTCGTCAGGTAGTATCCTATCAAGGAGAATCAGGCAAAAATCACATAGAATCAATCTAACGACCTGTTTCTACAGGTGATATAGTGAAATTAGTTTTAGGATTCTCTTCAAGGCGTTAAAGAAGACGAATCTTTCAAGCGTAAATCAATGACAATTTTTATCTAAAGGAATGTAAAATGAAATTTGATGTTTTCAATGCAGCACTGTTCTCTCTTATTGCCGTTTTTTCATCAGGGACTGCACTGGCAGCGGATTATAAAAAGAATCCGTTTACCCTGGTCTATGAAGGGGCGATTACCGAGAATATAAAAGGTCAGGTGAATATCCATCCGGTCAGCTATAAACTCAATGGCCTTGACATTGCCGCGAACGTCTATACCCCTGCCAACTATGATCCCGCTAAAAAATACCCCACCCTGGTGGTTGCCCATCCCAACGGGGGGGTCAAAGAACAGGTTGCTGGATTATATGCCCAGCGCATGGCAGAAAAGGGTTACATCACCATTGCCGCTGATGCGGCCTATCAAGGGGGCAGCGGAGGCACCCCCCGGAATGTGGATAAACCGGCCAACCGGATCGAAGATATCCACGGTATGGCGGACTATATCAGTCAATATGCCGGCGTTGATGTTGACCGGCTGGGGTTACTGGGTATCTGTGGCGGCGGCGGTTATCCACTGAAAGCCGCACAAACGGACAAACGTTTTAAGGCTGTTGCCACTATAAGCATGTTTAATTCGGGTCTGGTCAGACGCAACGGCTATATGGATTCCCAGATATCCACCATCCAGGAGCGTTTAAAACAGGCCTCCGATGCCAGAGCACAAGAAGCGGTGGGCGGCGAAATCATCTACGCTGCTGATGCCAACCTCACCGATGAACAGATCTCCAAGCTCCCGTTTGATCTCTATCGTGAAGGGTTTATATATTATGGAAAGACCCACGCTCACCCGAATTCTAAGTTCAGGTACCCAACGAGCAATCTGCTTGCCTTAATGCGATTTGATGCCGCCACTAACATGGATTTGATAAATCAACCCCTACTGATGATCGCCGGAAGCAAAGCAGACTCCCTATACATGACTAAAAGTGCTTTCGAAAAAGCGGTCAACGCAAAAGATAAAGAGTTGTTTTTAATTCACGGTGCAACGCATATCCAAACCTATTGGAAACCGGAATATGTGAATCAGGCTTTGGGAAAACTGACCCAGTTCTACGGCGAGGAACTTAAATAAATAGTCTGAAGACAAGGTTGAAAAAGTTAATTGCTACGCTCATGCTGGCCGGCATTAGTCAGTCAGCATGACTGTTCTTAAAACGGACGATCTATCTTGATAATGAAAGTGATCCTCCCCAAGGATTGTACACTCGAGGTTAAACTTCAATCACTGAAATTCGGGATCTGAAAAGGCGACCATTAATGGTATTTAGTGTCGCCAATCCAAATTTCAAATTCAGCAGGAATAGCGGAAGTATTGTGGGGTGTTGGCTTCTTGTTTTCCCAAAAACAACCGTGACGGATTTACCCTAAATGTTTAATGGAACCCATTTGTTCTCGGTCAATTTTTTCATTTTCACGTATTTGTCTTCACCCATGCTTTGTTCAATAAAGCGATAAACCTTGGGGGTTTGGGGGCAACGCCCCCAGGGTGCTATCATTTTTTATGGCCAGGGCGATGAGCTCAAGTCAAAATGCTATCAAAGTTTTGTTCCGGAACCAGCTGCCGGCATCAAAAATGATAGCATTTATTTTGTTCCTTTACCCGGCGCTGTACAGATCCGGAGCAACCCCTTTGGCAAAGTGATAGCAAATAATTGATTCCGGTTTAAGTTGTGGATCCGCGTAGCGGAGTTACAACTTAAACCACAAGCCTTTTCAATTTCATAAATGTAAAAGTGTGTGTGGATCCGGTTCCCGGATTTACACACACTTTTGCCTGATCTATTCCCCCCTGAAACTTACCGCAGGCTAATTGCGGTCTCAATCTCGAAAAGCCAAAAAAAATATTTTTGAAAAAACAGGTTAAAAAATATTTCCCGCCCTTCAAACAATCAGGGTTTTTAACTTGTCGTTCAATCGGTCCTCAAACGCCTTTCTCTACGGGTTCAGGGGTTACTCAAAATTATAATACGCCCCCTGTAGGGCTTCCCGCCGGGGGCAGGATTTTGAAAATCCTGAAAAACAGAACTTTTAAAAAAGGAGGCTTCGACAATGGCAAGAGCGTTTTTTGAAGGAATCGTTTTAACAATTTTTTTAGGCGTTTGGGCGTTTATCGGACTGATTTACTAATGGGAGGGGAATAACATGAATGACAACAGATATGTAGCGCAGACGATATTTACCCAGCTGGGAGCATATGTTTTTAAGATTGCGACCGGCGCTCATCATTTTTCTCACACTTATAATTCTCTTAAATTCTGGTTTCAAGACTGCAACAAGGCTGATGTTTGTCGGATAACCTTAAATGGTCTTGACCTTTATGACATCGAATTTTTCAAGAGCAAAACCACCGAACCGGAAGATACCACCGTAAAAACTTACGAAAATATCTATTGCGATCAATTAACTGATCTTTTCGAGGACTTCACCGGTCTTAGTACCTCTCTTTGAACTGACTGCCCTGGCCGTACGGCCAGGGCAAAAGGACAATAAATATGAACACCTTTCTTAATCAAAAATTACGGGCGGATCAAAAAGCATTTTTTGCCCAGGTCATTGATGAAGAAATCAATCGAGGACTTTCAAATGCTGTTCGGGTGAACGAAGAAACAAAAGCCAGGTTGATAGACGAATACTGCAAACAAGGAACGAGCGATGAAACAGATGTTACTATTCCCAACATTTCAGAATGATCAAATCAAACTGGAATCTTACGATTATTATATTGTGGCCGCTTCAGGCGGCAAAGACTCTATCGCCTGTATCCTCCATCTTTTAAAGAAAGGTCTCCCGACCGGAAAGATTGAGTTGTGGCATCATTTGATTGATGGCCGGGAAGGGTCAACGCTCATGGACTGGCTGGTTACTGAAAGCTACGTCAAAAAGTTTGCCCAAGCGTTTAAAATCAAATATTTCTTCTCCTGGAAGCAAGGCGGTTTTGAAAGAGAACTGTTACGGGAGAACCAGAGGACCGCCCCTACCCTATTTGAAATGCCTGAAGGCGATAATATTGTTGAATGTTCTTGCGGCGGAACCAGGGGAAAGAAAAGCACACGGCGGCGGTTCCCCCAGGTCACGGCCAATTTATCACAGCGCTGGTGTTCTGCGTATTTGAAAATCGATGTTTGTACCGCTGCCATAAACAATCAGAAAAGATTTTTAGGTAAACGCACCCTTGTTATCACCGGGGAACGTGCCGAGGAATCCGCAGCCAGGGCGAACTATAGCACTTTTGAATCGCATCGATCCGACAACCGGAACGGCAAACGAGTTCAACGGCATGTGGATCATTGGAGGCCTGTACACCTGTGGGAAGAAAAAGAGGTGTGGGGCATCATGGAAGAATTCAAGGTCAACCCGCATCCTGCCTATAAACTTGGGTGGAGCCGGTTGTCTTGCATCTCCTGTATTTTTGGCAGCAAAAAACAATGGGCCACCCTTCGCAAAATCGATCCTGTTCGATTCAACCGGATTGCGGCTTATGAAAAAGAATTTGATGCAACCATCCACAGGACAAAATCTGTCTATGATCAGCTGGTTGATGGTTCGCCTTATCCTGATATAGACCCTGCAATTGTAAAGCAGGGATTCGATACGATCTATCAGGATTCAATTTTTGTTGACAGCTGGCGGCTTCCTGCCGGGGCCTTTGGGGAAAATGCAGGACCGAATTAAAACGTTAGCAATTGTATACCTGGGCATTGTGCCCGGGTTTAAAAAATGATAGCATTTCTGTGTTGCCAGCCGAGATCCGGAATCCAATTTTGCTATCAAAATTGAAAGGAAAAATCATGGCGATTACGATCAGAAAAGAAGAAACCATTGAAAGGTGCGGCAAGCTTCAAAGCCAGCTGAATATAAGAACGAATACCGGTGTTATTGATCATGTGGTAAAAGTTCATCCCGGGCTTTTAAAAGATTTGAAAGAAGCCCGGCAAAAAATCAGGCAGCTGGAAAATGAACTATACGAAATCAAATCCGTCATACGTCATAACTCCCAGGCGGTTAGGTCTTTTGCTGAAATGTGTGAGAGGATAAACGGAGGGTAATATTAACTCCTGTCCTGAAAAACTAAAAAAGCCCTGATTTTACAGGGCTTTAATAATTTAATCACCTAGGCTTCATCACCGGTCAAGCCGGGAGAGGAAGTGATCTAGGGCGTCGTATGCGTTAAATATAAAGCTTACGTTCTGTAATTGCAAGAAAAATTTCATTTTAGCGAACTATTTTCTATGCTATGTTGCCCGAATGTTAAAAGAAAACAAGAAAGAAATAAAGAAAATTATTTCCAAAGATCGACTTGAGGGATATTTCAGGCGATACAAAATCGTTAAAGGTGAAGATTGCTCTTTGTTAAATGCTTATGTATTTTATTCCTGGAACACTGCATTAAGTGAAAGCCTTTACGCTTCTCTTCAAACTCTGGAAGTCTCTTTAAGAAATTCAATTCACAATTCAGCCAATAGATACTTTAATGATCCATACTGGTTTAAAGAAAAATCTGTTTTTGATTATAAACAACTTTCAATGGTAAGTGCAGCAGAAAAAACATTAAAAAGACAAAAGAAAAATGTTGATCCGGGCCGCATAATTTCTGAATTAAATTTTGGTTTCTGGACCTCCTTGTTCCGGGCAAAATATGAAATCCCTTTTTGGCGACCAATTATTAAAAGTGCTTTCCCTAATATGGTTCCAAAAGAGAGAACCCGGGCGAACATCTCGAAGAAGCTGCATCCAATAAGAATATTAAGAAATCGAGTCTATCATTATGAACCCATCTGGTACATGGAACTTGAAAAGATTCACGAAGATATTCTAAAAATAATTTACTGGATCTCCCCTGCCATGAATGAGCTGTTAAAACCAGTTGATCATTTTCCTATTCAAAATTCACGAGATTCTTTCGAGCAGATAAAAACAATTATAATCGATAAATTTTAACTGTGTGTTATTAAACCGGTGACACTCTCACGGTGCCATCACCTGAAGAAATAATATTCACCCGGTCCCCTGCCCTGACAAACACATCGGCTTCCTGGACAATAACAACAGTTTGGCCGTTATCTTTTTTTACCACAATTTCAAATCCCTGTTTTTGGGTCAATCCTTCTTCGGCCATTGTTCCGGCAGCAGCACCGGCCAGCGCTCCAACAACTGTTGCACTTTTTTTACCTGATCCGCTGCCTATGGTGCTGCCCAGGACACCGCCGGAAACAGCCCCGACTGTTGTACCAACCGGTGTTTTGGTCCCTTCGATCAGAATTTGCTTAACTGATTCAACCGTTCCTTTTTCAACAGTTTGGACTTTCATGGCTGTATCGCGAGAATACACATTTGCAGAATTGCTTGATAGGCAGCCCATGAGAGCCAAGGTACAAAGAGTCAATGAAACGATTAGATTTTTCAATTTCATAATGGTTTCCTTTTGCAATTAAAAATTTACAGCCGTAACCACCTGGACACCAAACAAGGCACCCCAGGAGTTAACGCATGTTTTTTGAATACCTAAAAGTGACGTGTTTTTTGACCACCAGTGATTAGAAACAAAAAGAATTGTTTCAGGTTCACCGGCTAAAAAACTTTGCAGGACCGGCCAGGTCAAATAGGCTTCATAGCAGATAATGGCAGTAGCTTTTTTCCCGGCCAGATCGAAAACAGGATTATCAAACCAGTTTGTTTTGACATCATCCTTTGCCCAGGGCTTCCACATGGCAACAGGTACGGACTGTCTTGCCCGGTAGATTTCCCGGCAAGCGTTCCGCTTGATCTCAACCAGGCTATTGTAAGTCCTGAAGCCTGTCTTTCCTTCAGGAAAGAGAACCGGCAAAATAATGCTTTGATCACTCTCAAGCTTGCGCTGCCACTGACCCCACAAGTATTGTGTGGTTTTAAACCAGATCCCGCCGGATGACTCCGGCAGCAGCAGGATTTTAAAGTCGGTATCGGCGTGTTCTTGAAAAATTCTCATGAATTTTTCATAGTCCTGATTAAATTTATCAACCAGATTTCCCGGATTGCCGGAAAAGTGTGTTGATATCCCCTTGATGCTATTTGTTTGTACCTGTACCGGTATTACCGCCAGCGGCCACAACAATATTATTGCGGCCAGCAGATAAAACCATGCACTCTTTTTTGATTGCAGCCAAGCCGTAGTCAAAATCAAACCAAGGCTTAAAAACAAACCGACAAACCCGGTCCCAGGAAATAAAACACCAGCTGCTGTCAAAGGATTGGCCCAACCCACAATACCCACCGGTGGTATTATCAGCAAAAACAAGATTATCAAGATACCCAAATACCGGTTACGCATGTGGGTACAAATCAGGTACGGCAGAGATTGAATCAACCCGGCGGCCAGCCATAAGAAAACTCCAAACATCACTGAAGCATCAAAGAAAACAGGGATGCCGCTTATCAAGCCCCTGGATGCGGCCAGGTGATAAGACAGTCCCATCAGCCAAGGTGTTATCTTTCCCGGTGCATTCACCCATAGAACAGGAAAAAAGATAGCCATCGGCAAATAGCAATCCCAGGCTATTATGCCGATGGCTATGCACAAGGCGAGATAAAACAGTTTTTTTAACTCGACCTTGGAGGGGAACAAAAATTGATACGGATTATCAAAAAATTTGTCCACAGGAGATATTTTTAATTCTTCCATGTTAATACAGGGGCTGCGGTTCCTTCAACATTTTCTATCGGGATCGTTCCATAATACCGGGAATCAAAACTATGAGAATCTAATGTCAAAACAAACAGATGATCTTGCGGCACCCTGCCAGCAGAAATTTTCGGCATTGGACGGCCCTTCGAATCGGTTTGCCGTCTTTTGGCGTTTTCAATCAGGTGATTGTTAACTTTAATCAGATCATGATCAAATCCAAATGTATCACCTGGAAGGCCATAAACTTGTTTTATCAAGGGAATACAATTATTTTTGCAACCTGGAACTTCAACCAGGTAATTGCGTTTGATACCGAAATCTGCAATGGCCTTTGTCGGGGCAAACCAGACAATATCGCCCTTTTTGATTTCATCAAATCGCTTATTGATTTTCCAGATCCCGACCGGCATCGATGGGGTCAGGTTGATCCGAAAACCGGAACAATAAAACATCGTCCCTGCCGCCAGGACAAATGAAAAGACCGCTATGCTCAGTATAGTAACTTTTTTGAATCGCTTTTTGTTGAAACTTACGCGCATAATTCAGCCTTTTCCAGCTGCTCAAATATCTGTTTGCGGAATAAATTCAAGCGGTGTTTTTCCATGAATTTTAAATTTTCATCGATTCTAATTTCATTGAAAGTTTTATGGCTGGAAAGCATCATTTTAATGTCTTCACCAAAAGTATCAGCGGTTAATTCTGGGATGGTTATTGTTCCGGCATGTTTTTGCCGATCAAATTTTTTAAAGAAATTGAATGATTCAAGTTCTTTTTCAAGCTTACCAAAATATTCATTAATCCAAATTACGATTTTGGCTTTTTCATCAAATTGATTTGATATACTGATCAGCCCATTTATCGTTTCCTCAAACGCTTGTCCTCCTGTAACCGGAACGTGAACAAAAATATCTAACCCTGAAATGGTTTGGATTATATCGTTTTCAATAATGTAGTTGGATATGGCTAAAAAACCTCCTGATCCATTATCAATGATAACATTCTGGTCTGACTCAAGTACCATTTCAATCAACTGATCAAATTTTTTCTCATTAATTTTGTTCGGTGAGCTTAAAAGATTTAAATGCTCAACTTCCAAACCTTTGAACATTGAAAACGTGGGATTTATCGGGTCTGTATCAATGCAGCGCAAAGGCTGTTTTTCTTTTAAAAATTGAGCGAGCAGCGTGGCAACCACACTTTTACCGACACCACCTTTGCCCTGCAAAATAAAATGGACCTGTTTCTTACTTTTTTCTTTTGATGTACTCATTATTTATGATCCTTTCGTATGCTTCTGGTCAGCAGCCAGGCTTAAAAACAAAATCGGGTAGGATACCGGCCAGAAAATGGTCATCCGGATTTTAATCCTGCTAAGATAGTCGTCTGTTACACGACGCAGAACGTTAAAGTTCAATTTCAGTCCCAAAACGAAATAAAAGATTGTTAAAATTGTAAAAACCGCACCGTCAGATACACCTAAATTCAGCAGGAGGATGAATAAAGCCGCCAGAAATACGACACAGGCAATATAATATGGCCAGGCTTTTTTCAGGCTTATCGGCTTTTGTTTTTTATTTACCATTGATTTAAAAAACCTTTTCTTTATGGCCGGGGTGAAAAATTCGCTTCCTCGTCCTGTTCAACATCTTCATGGACAGATGCCGGTACCGGTTCAGGTTCGAACCTGGCTTGCTCGTCATGGAATACTTGCTGGTTTTCCTGATCATCATCGGCAACATTAATATCGAACTCTATTTCATTGTCATCAGCCAGGAAAACATCAGACCCCAACGGCGGGACAAGCTGAGTTTGTCTTAAAAAGTCCGGGTCTTCAAAATATAAAATCTGTGTTCCCATAATCGGGGAGTGTCCGGCTACGAAGATCAGCATTTCTCCCGGCTCAAGTATCCTGCCGTTTTTATCTTTTACGGCTGATTTCAATTTCAAGATCTCATCAGCTGTTAATAACGGCCTTTGAATTTCCTGCGTAGAAATGCTGACATGCTTTAAGGTGGGCGAATGAATACCGCCGGATTTGGTTATTGCTTCTTTTTTTACCGTGGTAACACCGGTCATCCTGGACAACAGTTCTGCCGTATTGAGCTTTGACGGTGCAAAGGCCATCTTGATATTACACGTTGAAAGAATACTTTCCTCTTTGCCGTACGTGTTGTGCAGCTGAGAAATATCCTGGATGATGATCAACGCTTTTATGCCGTATCCGGGCATATATGCCAGTTGCTTTTCAAACATGGCAAGCTTACCGATGGCTGTAAACTCATCCCACAAAAGCAGCAGTTTGTGTTTTTTCCTGATTTGTTCGCCCTGGTCGAATTCCATGTTTTCAGTCAAGCCTAAAATGATCTGTGTCATTAAAATACGCAGCAATGGTGTCAACCGGATCAAATCTTTTGGTTCAACACAGATATACAGCGTGACCGGTGTATCATTGTCCATCAGATCCTGGATTCTAAAATCAGATTGCCGGGTGTTCTCCTGGACGATGGGGTCCTTATAGATTTCAAAAAAGGCTTCAGCTGTAGAAATGATACTGCCTCTTTCCCGGTCGGGCGTATTGATCAGTGAATCCGCAGCTGCAAAAATAAATTCGTCCCTGCTCCCATGATTGTGGGTGTTGGCCTGCATTTCCTCCAAATGCTGATCGATGGACGAACTTAAAAAATAGGCCAGCTGCGTCATATTTGTGTTTTTGTCCAAATACAGCAGGTGAAGGATCGCTGCCGAGATCAAGCTTCGGGCTTTTTTCTTCCAATGACCGTCGTAACCGTCCAGACCTTTACCGTCCGGATCAATGATAATCGTTGCCAGGTTTTGAGCATCAGAAATGGCATATTTTGTATGCATTCTAATCTCTGATAATGGGTTATACTGGCAGTTCTCTTTTATTGATCCTGGTGCAAACCGCAATACTTTTTGACCTTTGGCTTTCCTGGCCCCTGAAGTCAATTCCCAGAGCTCACCCTTCAGATCCATGCAGATCATGGACTCATCCCATGTTAAAGCGGTCGGGATGACCACCCCTACCCCCTTCCCCGACCGGGGCGGGGCTATCATAATCGCATGGTCCGGGCTGTTGCTCTGCAAATAGTGCTTAAAGCTTTTTACCTGGTACCCTCCGATAATCACACCGCAGTTGCTGTCATCGTCCTGGATCAGTCCCATTTGTTTGATTTCGTTAAAACCGGCCCAATCGGCGGACCCGTGGAGATCGCTAATGAACCGTAATCGTCGCTGCATGTGAATCATAAAAATAAAGGAGATCAACACACAGATACCGGCAATGAACCCGGTTATCACAAATGCCGAATAAAAAGTTTGCGGATGAAAATTGTAATATTTGAAATACCAGAGCAGGCCTGATATCGGATTGTAAAATTTTCCATACAGCGGCGTACCCAAGGCCGTATTGTATCCGAATTTACTGGCTAAAAACTGAGTGAAAAAACAAAGCAGACCGAACAGGATAACACCTGCAATACACAGGCGTCTCAACACTCGCCTGTGTATTGCAGGTGTTCTGAATGAATTGATTATTTTCATATCTTACCTTTCGTGATTATTTTGCTGGCACGTATTAATCAACTCATACACTTTATAGTAGGATGTTTTCTGGAACATATTTCCCTGTGCCAATGCCCATTTCATATCCTGGATACTCATGGTCTGGGCCTTGACCGTCTGTGCTTTTATTGCAGGATCATTCTGTAAGGATTTTTGCAGATTAATGATGTCAATGTCCCTCTGAGTTAAAAACCCGTACCCGGCCCAGAAATGGACAGCCTTGATACCGTTGCCATTCCAATGGCTGCCCTGAAGGTTAAAAAAATTCATGTTGTTCAGGCAAATATTAAAAACCACCCCCGGCAGCCGGAAACTTAACGGTTGAGAGAATAACCGGTATTGTCCTGTTTCGCCTGGATTGAGAACGATCTTTGACGGTTCAAACAATGCCTGGTTCATATCTGTCAGCCGCCTGATACCACCGTTGGGAAACAGCTGATAGTAAGCAACGGTCTGATTCTGGTACGCCACTCTGAACCCAACGTATTCAATACGCTGCAATCCGGAGTGCTGTGCTCCCGGTTTGAGATTAAGATAGTACTGGTATTGATAGGTGCACGGATCTTCCCGATGGCAGCCGCCGGTCAGTGTCACGACTTCTGTAATGGTAAACGGTGAATTCGGAACGGAAAAAGTGTTTTGTGTTGTATTTGCTAAAACATCCATGCAAAAAGACAGAACTATCAGCCCTGCTATTCCTGCCATAAGTTTTTTCATGATACCCTCCGTTAATTGGCCTGAACCGTATTAAGGTAATACGTGGGTTTTTGAGCCGGATTATAGGGTTTTAATCCAAGTATATCTCTTGTGATAATGATATGGCCTTGTTTTCCCTGCCTGATAATCAATTCAGGCTGGATGCTCATAATTTTGTCAATCAGCCTTGAAAAAGTTTGCTGCATCTGCTGTGCTGCGGCTTTTGCCAAAGCATCCTGTGCGGTTTCTTTATCCGAAGCTGTGGATTCGTCCGTATCTGTTGCAAGTGTAAAACCGGCATTAACCACAGACATCAGGATCGCCGCACCAAAAATTTGAAAATAATGATTGTCCACCAGGTCTTGCAGACCGGAAGTGCCTTCCTGATCCGTTCCCGGCATAGACCCGACATTCAGACTTGAGCCGTCCGGGAATATCATCCGCTGCCAGGCGATCAGCACTCTTTTTTGACCGAACACCACACGGGAGTCATAAATCCCGTTCACCATTGTTCCCTGGGGGATCAAAAGATAGTTACCGGTTGCCGTGTCATAGACGTTTTCCGTCACCTGTGCCTTAATCCGCCCCGGCAGGTCACTGTTGATTTTGGTAATCAGGGTCATTGGTATTAAATGGCCCTGCTTGAGTTCAAAAGGCGATGCAGGCGGCCTGTAAGCATTTGCCAGGACAACTTTATCTTCACCCGCATCGTTGAGAAATTCTCGTTTTAATGTTTGGTCCTGTCTTTCTGATTCCGGCAGTGTCATTTGAGCCGGGGCATATTGATTGCCGCCCGGCATCATGCCCTGTTGCGGAATGGCAGACGGTTCAGCTGCTGGGGCAGTACTTCCGATGCTGACCATGGTCGGTGCTCTTAATGCCTGCAACCGGGCATCCCGCTTTTGCTGAATCACTTTTTCCTGATATAATTCTTCCGGGGTTTTTTCCGGTTTTATAACCGGGGCCGAGGCTTCCTGGTAAAAAGGCGATTGGCGTTGATATCTTCTTTGCCTGCTATCTTGAGCCGGATCAGCGACAACCACTTTTTCAGATCCCGGTCGATCCTGGACAACTTCGTGATCCGGTGGTTCGGCATCTTCCTGAAGGGCTTTCTTGCGAGCCTGTGTTTTTAAGGCGCTTTCCCGTGCAAGGGCGGCTTTTTGATCAAGCTCGGTAATATATGTTTCCTGCAAAAATTCCGGGGTTGGGGTGTTATTGTTAATGGGAGGGGTTGCTATTGCCTGCCCTGCAACCGTCGGGTTTTTTAACCGTTTTTGCCTTTCGTTGACGGCATAAAAACAGGCGATAATAATGACCACTAAAAACGAGACAATCAATATCAGCGGTTTTTTATTCAGCCGCTTGGCTGAAGGCCTGGTTGATATTCCTTTTGATGCCATTTACACCTCCCCTTTGTTCAGCGGAGTTCCAGGCCGGACACTACCGGTTTGAGCCTCATAAATAAAAATGCGGGACAGCATCATTTTATCCATCGTGACAGACAGATAAATCCGGGTTGCATCAAAGCTTGTGACAACAAAGGTTGTTTTAATGCCGTCCACATCGGACAGGGCAAACCCCCTGCCCTTTAATTCTTCATGAAGCGGGTCTCCTATGGGATCACCCAGATCATAAACCAGGTTGATGGTTTCATTGATACTTTTCTCCTGCTGGATCAGATCCGCAATCTCCAATGTGATCTTTTTGATCAGATCCGGATTGCCTTTGATTTCCACAAAGGAAACCGGTTCTGTTCGCTTGGACGCACAGCTTGCACAGATCAGGCACAGGAGAATAACGGATAGTAACTTGATTGGTTTCATCATTAATTTCCTTTATGCTTGATCGTTACCTTGACTTGATCGCCGCCAACACCGGACACCAAAATTGCCTTTTCAAACAACATATCCACGACAAACTTATTGTTTAAAAGCCTGTAATTGACGATGGCCTTTTCATTGCCGTCATCAATGACGGAAAGAACCGGTACTTTTGTATGCCTGGCTTTTTCTGATAGTTCGATGATCGTTTTTACACCATCATTATAAACCCGGACCGGCTTCCATACCGGATCATCCCCGTCGATTTCATATTCAAAATCAAGATTGGCGATGGAAAGTCTTTTATCCTCGGCTTCAGGGCTTGGGATTGTTCTTTTTTTCTCTTTGGCTCTCTCTATTTCATCCTGGATTTTAAGTTTGGCAACCAGATCCTGATAATGCCTGGGGTATTGGAAACCCACAATCGGCATATGCTCTTTGGCGGAACTTTCCAGGTTGAACCGGTAGGCCCGTTTGCTGGTCAACACCGTCAGATTGGTTTTTAAGCCCACATCGGTCGGTTTTACGAACACATGTAGCGTCTTGCTCTCGCCCTTGCCGTGATAGGCAGGAGCAATCTGCCAGCGAACCGTATCACCGGCGTTGATATATTCCACGGTCTCCCCTGCTTCCAGCTGGATATCGGTCGAATGAAACAGTTTGGTTTTTACGGTTACTGCTGTTGCTCCATATAAATAAAGAATCATACCGTCCTGGCTTAAGATCGGTTTAATCCTTTTATTCTGCCATTCTTCGGCCAGCTTTAAAGCTGCCTGGTTGTGCAGTGCCGGTGTCAGGGCACAGACATTGCCGGCGAAAAAAGCCAGTGCGATACTTAAGATTATTACTTTTTTCATCATGATTTTTTCTCCCACTCAATATCTACGATCCAAATTCCAAACGGGTTATGATCCCACTGTGCCTGTGTTTCCGGATTCTTTCTAGAAACGGTAATAATGGCATTGTAATTGATGACTTTATCTATTTCGCCGTCAGAAACATTTCTGACGGTTTCCTGCCACTCAACCGACCAGGTATTTTCTGTTACCGGCAAAATACTATTGACCCGGCTCACAATCCGGGTTTTTTTGCTCGCCAGTTCAAAGGGATTGTTATTCTGGTAATAGTTGTTCAGCTTTTTATAGGCCGAAGTATTGGGCAGGATATGAGCGTACAGCCAGCCTATGTTTTGTTTCATAAGCTGCCTGTCAACCGACACCAAACGGGCTTTTTTGATAAAAGAGCCAAGCTCTTTTTTAAATATCTTATTGTCTATGGTTGTCGTTTCTTGGGCGATTCCCGTATGAAGCTCCTGGCCTGATTGGTCCAGGACAACCACATAAGGCACCACCTTGCTTTGTGCTCCCTGCCAGATGATACCGGAAATAGCTGCCAGCAGCAGAATAGACAGTACAAAGCACATGGCCCGCCAGTTACGCTTGCCGGAAACAGCCCGGCCATACACTTCGTTCCAGGCCTCCTGTGCACGTAAAAAAGGATCTTGATCCCTTGTATTTGGGGAGATCCTGTCCTTTAAAGTTTTTTCCATATAAAAATCCTTTGTTTAGTCCTTTGAATCTAAAAACTGAATGTCATTGATCTGAACCTCAGTAATGTAATGGGTCTGACCTTCTTTTTGATAGCTGCGTGTTGCATTGCGGCCCTCGATGTAGACCATGGCTCCTTTTTTTAAATATTTGTCGCAGGCCTCTGCGCGGCGGCCAAAAGCAACAACATTATGCCATTCCGTTCTTTCGATTTTTTTACGGTCTGAATCATAATAGTTTTCGTTGGTAGCAACTGGAAATCTTGCCATCTTATTATCTTCTTTTTCTGAAACGGTCGGTTCTTTACCCACACGGCCTACCAACAATATTTTATTAACTCCCATGTATCTTTCCTCCTGATTTTTATTATTGTCTGTTTTTAGCTTTCACTGGTTTCTGATTGTTCTTCGCCCTGTGCTTTCGGCGGCTTGGTTCGAGCTTCGTAAAGATCAGCAAAAGTTCCCCCAACAATCGGAGCCCTGAACGGCTTTGCCTTGCCCATATTATCTGCAACGGTTCTGATCCCTGCCCCGGCGATGGTTTTTAACGTACCGCCTACACCACCGGGATTATCCGGGTGCTTTGTGGCCTCACGCAGCACAGCCAGAGACTTTGCAGCACCACCCGCACCACCGGCAGCAAGACCGACGCCGCCCATGACCGCACCGGCTCCAAGAGCCGCAGCAGATCCAAGAACGCTCACCGGGTTTGAACCGAACTGGCCGCCGGAAATAATACCGCTGATGATTTCAGGGACCGATTTCATAATGACAAATAAAAGAACCATAGCCACGGCCAGGGCCGCGACTTCAGCCAAGTTGAACTGTGCAGGCGGGATGTTGGCCCAATTGGTGAACATGGTGTTTGCCAAGGCTGCAATCAACTGGATGGCCATCAGCTTCATGCCCACCGATATCATGTATTTCACATAAGAAATCGCATAATCCTTTGACCACTCCGAGCCGCCAAATCCTAAAAGGATCTGGCCCATGATCAGCCCTAAGTACATTTCTATGAGAGCAATTACCTGAACACCAGTCATTAATGCTCCAATGATTACAACACCGATACCCATGACACCGATAACCCAGGATTTGGGGTCAAGCACGGCAACCTTGTCCGCAGCCGCCATAAACACATCAAAAGAGGTTTCTAAAATAGTACCAGGGGTCAGCCCCCCTGCCCCGCCAGGTACATTAGCGGCAATTGTTCTGAAAGAATTCACAATTGCTGTCATCCAGGCGTTACCATTAAGAATCAAGGCATAGAAGAACCCAAAAAACAGAATCTTTCTGACCAGGTTAAAAACAAGGTCATAAAGATCCCCGTTCTTTAGGATCAATGTGATCCCCATATATGTAAAATCCAGGATTGCCAGAAGCCAGAACAGTCGCATGGCATATTGAGTAATAAGTGGTAACCACTGGTTTGCCGCATTTCGGTATGTAGTGATGATGTTTTGAGATAGGTTATTGGTTGGTGCATTAGCAAACGCTGAATCTGTTGCCAGTATCAAAAAAATTATCAAAACCAGAAGACTAATATATGAGTATTTCTTCATATTCGGCCCCTTAGAAAGTAGCATTGTCATTCGGATTGGTTATACTCGGATCATACTTATACAACTGTTTTACAGCAGATTCCTTGCAGCCTCTAAGCTGCCGTTCCAGATCCTGAACTTGAGCTTGTAAAGATACATTTTGGATTCTTAATTCTTCGTTGCGGGTTTTCAATTCACTGGTCACTTCATTGCAGCCGATAAAAAGTAATGAAGCGGCAATGACTATCAAATATATCTTTTTCATCAGATCTCCTTAAAAAGTTGCATTATCGTTAGGATTGGTCACATTGGGATTGTACCGGTACAAATCCCGCACTGACATTTCTTCAGCTTCTTTCTCTGCCTTCTGCTGAGACAGATAGACGCTTTGTGATTGTGTCTGTGCAGCTGTCAAAAGCTTGAGCCGGTCCAGCTGAGCGACCATTTGTAAGGCGATCTCGTTGCCTGCCTGGATCGCCTCTTTTTGACCGGCAACACTCGATGACCGTTGCTGCAAATTCTGCAATAGCTGTGTCTCAGTCTGAGCACTGCTCATTTCAAAATTGGCGGTCTTTAATGCGGCTTCACAGTAATCGTATACCGTTGTCCGCCACCATTGCTGCTGCTGATCATAGTTGTTGCCCTGGAACAGGGTTGCATAATTGGGGTTCAACCGTTGAAAATAAGTATCAACACTGCCGAATGTATAACTCAATTGAGTGGCCTGGTTGATGGCATTCCGCAATTGTACAAGCGTTTGCATGGCAGACTGGAACGGCTGACCCACAAGGCTTTGTGTGTTGGTAATCATGTTCTGATACATCTGCAATTGATTGGCGATCTGAGAAATCTGGTTTTGCACCTGTATTACTTCCTGCGCATAGGTCTGCATCAGCTGCACATTGTTCATCAGCTGTGTGATTTCGGTTGCCCCACCAAAACCGGCTACCGATCCGGCATGGGCGTTAAAGGGAAACACCAGAACCATGTAACTGCAAAGCAGTGCTTTTATAATTTTGGCCATAATTCTCTCCAGTTTTCAGGGTTTCTTTCAATAAATTTGTCCAGGTCTTTTTTGATATGCTCTCCTGCCCTGCCGACAAAGGCCAGGGTATAGGGGTCAAGGGCGAAATTGATCAAGCGCTTGCCCTGCCCTTTTTGGACGATGTAATAGTCCCGTTTCGGTATAGCCATGGTAATGATATTCAACTCTGCTTTATTCAATCCAAGCGAATGATAGTGCTTGGCTGAAGTTTCGTTTTTGGCTGAGCTGTTGGGCAGAAACACCTTTGTAAAACAGGACTCATCCAGTACATCGATGATACCCGAATTCACCGCATCACTGATGGACTGTGTTGCAAAAACAACAGAACAGTTCCTTTTCCTTAATACCTTGAGCCATTCCCGTAACTTTTCCCTGAATGTGGCATTGCCAAGGGCAATCCAGCCTTCGTCAAGACTTAATACTGTGGGATCTCCGTTCAGGCTGTTTTCAATCCTGTGGAAGACATACAGCAGGACCGGCAGCATGTAGCGCTCGTCCAGCTTCATCAAGTGTTCCAGCTCAAACACGCTAAAATCGGACAAAGACAGGTTGTCCCGGTTGTTATCCAGCATTTCGCCTAAAACACCCTCACCCGTGTATGCATCTATGCAGCTTCTCAAGTCTTTATTTTGGATCAGAATTCTAAAATCCGTCAGGCTTCTTTCTTCCGCATTTCGAAGCAGTTTCATGGCATCTGTTATCTCCCCTGTCTCTTGCGGCGTTACAGACCTTTGCAGCTGCAGCTGAACAAGGGTTGATATCCAGTCCACAGCCCATTGAAAATCATGAGGGTCATCAATATTTTTTAATGGACTGAACTGCCATTGTGAGGATTTCCCGGCCAGATCATAATGATCGCCATCAATACCTTTTGTCAGAGTGTAGAGGGAATATCCTTTATCAAAGGCAAATACCTTTGAACTTTTAAATGCCCTGAACTGTGCCAGGATCAGGCCGATCAGGGTTGATTTACCGGCACCAGTCGGGCCAAAAATCAATGTATGGCCCACATCCCCCACATGAAGGTTGAACCGGAACGGCGTTATTCCTTCGGTGGATGCATGCATTAAAGACGGTGTATTTGGCGGAAACTCCGGGTGAGGACAATTTTTAAGCCCCGCCCATATGCTTGTTGTTGGCAGAATATCCGCCAGGACCATTGTTGAAATGGGCATCTGGCGAAGGTTGTTTATCCGGTTGCCCGGCAGACTGCCTAAAAAAGCCTCGGTCGTGTTGATATCTTCGATACAGGATGTAAATCCGACATCAGACAAAGCCCGCTGCACCAACGTGGCATTTTCAAAAAGCCTTTCTCTGTTTTGTCCCATCATCGTAATCGTACAGGTGTGAAGACCGTAAGCCACAAAACCGGATTCGATTTCTGAGTAAGCCATACCGGCTTCTTCGGTCATGCTCACCGCATCCTGGTTGATCGGACCTTTGGCGGTGTTGCTGAATTGATCCCGCATACCCCTGATTTTCTGCTGCCATTTCCTTTGCTGTTTTTTTGTAATGGCAACCGCTGTTTCTCTCGACATGGTCATAAACCTGTGAGACAGCCTGTATTCACACGGCAGCTTATCAAGGGCCGATAAAATTGCCGGAGTACTTTCGATGGGATATCCGTTAACACTGACGGCAACAATACTTCTCTGACCGAAAACCGGGATTACCCCCGGTTCAAAATTGTCAACGCCAAGCAGTGATGTGATATGCATGGGTATTGACGGTATTTTGATCTTTGTGTGGTGCCCTGTCAGGCAGTAATTGATGTAATTAACCAGTTCATCGGTATGGTCCACCCGGCTGAATTCGTTTTCAGTGTAAAATGACTGCATCCTGGTGGGTCTGAGAATAGAATTTAAATTTTCTTCCAGGACATACAGTCTTTCTTTGAATATATTTAAATTCCTCGTAAACGGACTGTCTTCAATATGTCCGTCCGGATTATCATACATCAGGTCGGTGACTTTCTTTTCCCTTAACTTTGGCGGGACATAGGTAACGATAAAGGCATAAAGCGTTTCGTAGTGCGTACCGCTTTCAAACATTTTCCGTCTGATCTTATCTATGTTCCGTGTGACTTTATCCGGGAAAAACCGTTTTTCGTTTAGCGGATATTGAGTTGCCGGCGTCCTTATGGCATCAACCTGGACGGTAATATTTTCTCCAAGATTTTTAATCGTATCGTTTAAAACCGCGCTGCGGCCTTCCAGTTCACTTTGAGTGAAGGCTTGGATATCATCACCCTGAAAAAAGAATCCGGCAATCAATGTGCCTTCTGTTGTCAGAATGATACCGCTGTCAACAAGAGAGGCATAAGGTAAAAGCTCTGAAAAGCTTTGTGCCTTATCTTTTTTCTTCGGGGTGATATAGTCCTTTTCTTGAAAATTTTGGAAAAAATTAACCAGGGCGATCAGGATAACGGCAATGAAAAAAAGATAAAAATTTTCCATGCTATAAGAACCTGTATATAGAGGGTTTTGACATATAATTTTTATTGAACTTAATATGCCGCAAATAGATCTTGATCATAATAGGGTCTTTTTTAGCCATGCGGCGTAAAATCCCCATGCCGATAAGAGCAACAACAATGGAGCCTAAAAACAGATACAGGTTCATCGTTATTGCCATAATGCAGCAGATCATGCCTAATGCGATCAGCGGGGTGCGCTCACAACCGGCAATTAATGCCGGTCGTGTAAGCGCTCTGGCGACTCGGATTTTGCGCATCAGATCAAGGCCCCTGCCCCGGCCACACCCGGGAATAATACGGCAAGTGCATTCTGGGCCGTGACTAAAAGTCCCAGGACCAGAACAACATATGCCCCCCTTTTGGCAAACTCGTTAATTTCGCCGCCGAAGATGAGCATACCGCCTGTCACCATGATTGCGATTAAAGCGATACCAAAGGCAATCGGGCCGGTTAAAGATGTCCGCAGAACGGTCATGGGTGCTTCCCAGGGAAGACCCTGTGCACCAAACACGGTTGAAGCAACGAACAACAGTAAAAAATGGGCTGCAAGTGTAAGAAAAAATTGTTTTTTCATATAAAGCTTCCTTTCTTTAAGAAAAATTGACATCCTGATCATTGACCAGGTCGGTCAGGTTGTAATGGCTGTCTGAAAAGTTTTTCAGTTCGTAGAACTCCTGAACTTTTCTTTTGTTTTTCACTTTTTTGAAAAACAAAATTTTATCCACAGTCCGTGATATCAATCTCTGGCTTTTATGGCCGAATGCGCTCACGCACAGGTCTTCAAGCCGCTGGATTGCATCAAGGGCCGAGTTTGCATGTAGTGAAAATATCCCGCCTTTATGACCGGTGTTCCAGGCCTGGAATGCTTCCTTAGCCTGATTTGCATCGCGGATTTCTCCGATGATGATTCTTTTGGGCGAAAGCCTGAGCATGGTATTGATGCAAGCTCCAAGAGGGTTGTTGCGGTTGGCAATCATCTTGAAGGTGTTGGAAGCGGTAGATTGAATCTCGTCTACATCTTCACAAATCACCAGGCGGTCGTGGGGAAATCTTCTTGAAATATGGTCCACAAAAGCATTAATGAACGTAGTCTTACCGGTACCGGTGCCGCCTGCCACAAGTACGTTTTCCCGGTTTTCTATGGCCCGATCCATCATGGCGTAGATTTCTACACTGATGATTTGAGCATTCACATAATCTTTGAACGTCAGTATCTTTGCGGCTTTTTTCCTGATGGAAAAGCCGGGGCCGGGTTTGGCAACCGGCGGTAATACGCCTTCAAACCTTGCTCCTAGGATCGGCAGTTCGCCGCCGATAGTGGCAGATTCTTTATTGGCTATCTGGTCAAGGGATGTGGCGACAATTTTGATGATGGATTCTCTTGCCAAGGTTGTTAATGTTGCAATCTGATTTATTTCTGAAGTGTCCAGACGCTCAACAAAAACTTTGCCGTCCGGGTTGGCATTGATATCCGTCACATTGGGATCGTTCAGCGCATCTAAAATCACAGGTCCCAGCTCTTTTTCCAGCTTCTTGATGATACGCTGCTGTTGCGTCCTTGCAGTCGGAAGGGACGCGATGTTTTGATTTTCCACCAAATACACTCCTGGAAAATGTCGTTAAAAACGACACAACAAAATGATTGAATTTTTAAGATTGGATTGATAACATGGCGGGTGCTAGGGTTGCCATATTGTCAACCTGATCTTAAAGGCTCTGTCAATTTACCAGATTGGCAGGGCCTTTTTTTTGCGTAATATAATATTATTTAATCATATACTAATGCTATATATTAACGATCTGGAAAGGTGTGTTACCTTTTTTTGAAGGACATTGTCAATCTGTTTTTTGCTTTTTTTGGATATTTTTCTTGATTTCTTCTATTTTGACGTATTCGGAGTCAATCATGCTTCTTAAAACAATACTTCTGTTTAATCCATAGAAATCGCAGATAAATTTCATTTTTTCCATTGTTATTTCCGAGGCTTTTGCTGTAAGCATTTTTATTTTTTTTTGTTTTTTCATTATGTTTTTTTTAGGTTTAGTTTAATATTCATTAAATACGGTCAGACCGTTTTTAACCAAAAAAGGTGTTACCTTTTCCTAAGGGTTTACCCTTAGTTTTTGCCGTATCTTCTATTATCCCTCAATAGATAACTGTTTAGTTTTTTAAGAACTATAATACTTTTCATAGAATTGAAAGGAACTTTTTTCAGAAAAAAAAGGCAATACCAAAGTGTTGTGTTTTGTGTGCACTTTGGTTATACTAAACAATGTTTAGCTTTTAAAATAGCTGTCAATAAAGGATCATACCGTTTCTTTCGAATTCTTACACAGCGGTTTGTTTCTATTAATAATAACAAAACCTTTCCTCTTTTTTTTACAATGAGATGATTAAACCGCGGATCCGGTTCCCGGATTTACGGTTTGATCCTGCCTGATTCTTATCCACCCCTGAAACTTACCGCAGGCTAATTGCGGGTCTCAATCTCGAAAAGTCAAAAAAAACATTTTTCTAAAGACAGGTAGAAAAATGTTTCTCGCCCTTCAAACAATCAGGGTTTTTAACTTGTCGTTCAATCGGTCCTCAAACGCCTTTCTCTACGGGTTCAGGGGGTTACTCAAAATTATAATACGCCCCTGTAGGGCTTCCCGCCGGGGGCAGGATTTTGAAAACCCTGAAAAACAGGATCTTAACCTACAACAAAGGAGAAAGGCACATGGAAAAAATCAAAGAATTATCAAACACCCAGCTGGTTGATCAAGTACCGTCGATAGGAGCTATTAACCCATACTGTGAAGTTTCTGACAGATATTCATTTGTTCCGACTATCAAGACTGTTGATTTTTTACGTGATAGCGGCTGGATGCCGGTCATGGCTGCGCAATCAAGTGTAAGGATAAAAGAGAAAGATGGTTATCAAAAACATATGATTCGATTCACCCGTCCGGATCTGATTGTGAACGGACACAGAATGGATCTGCTGCTTTATAACTCTCATGATCGGGGTTGTGCTTTTAAATTAATCGGTGGTGTGTTCCGGTTTGTATGTGCAAACGGAATGGTTATCGGTGACAGAATCGCAGAATACAGCCACAAACATATTGGGTTCAGTCCTGAAATGTTTATTGAGTCTGCAAAAAAAGTTCATGATCATGTCGAAAAAGCTGCTGGCGTTATTGAAGACTGGCAGACAATCCAGATGGAAGAAATAGAACAGGGAATCTTCGCCAAGTCAGCCCACCAATTGATCTACGACGAGCCGAAAAAAGCCCCTATAGAGCCACACCAGCTTTTAACTTGGCGAAGACCGGAAGACAGAGGGAAGAAAGATCTTTGGTCCACATTTAATCAGGTCCAAGAAAATTTGATTAAAGGTGGGCTTCAGGGTCGTAGTGTTAAGGGCAGAAGAACACGCACCAGGGGGATCAAGGCAATTGATAGAGATCGGAAACTTAACCAGGCTCTTTGGGTATTAACTGAAGAGATGGCGAGATTGAAAAATTGAAGCACCCTGCCCTTGCCAATTTTTTTGGCAGGGGCATCAAAACACACAATTATGTTCACTTGGAGGCTCTTATATATATTTATATTATATATATGTGTTAAAAAATATATTTTATATAACATATATTATAGTGTTAATACATAACCCCCAACACAATACTAATATATCGGACTACAAAAAAGCCTTGACAGTGCTTGGTTTCATTGATATTAGTCAACCAATTCATTAAAAAGGAGCAACTATGAACAATAAAAGAGGTTTTATAGGGGCTATTTCCAACTACAAAGGCGGTACTGGTAAGACAGTTACATCGGTAAGCCTCTCATCTGCACTTGCGATCAAACAAAAAAAAGTCCTGTTAGTTGATAATGACCCTCAAAGCGATTCTACTAGAGCACTCATTCAAGATCAATCGTCAATTAATGAATGTATATACGATTTATTAGATCCTGGTATTGAAAACAATCCGGATATTCGAGATTGTATTTACCCAACTATTCATCCAAATTTAGATATTCTACCTAACATCTCTGAAACTTCAGGTTTAGAAATCCCTTTATCTTCAGCTTTTCCTAAGAGCAATACTTTTCTCAGGGAAAAAATATATGATCATGTTACTGAAAACTATGATTATATATTTATCGATTGCCCCCCTACTCTATCCATTTTTGTATCGAATGCCCTATACTGTGCTGACTTTGTCATGATTCCAATGACTGCCGGATCTGGAAATTCACTCGAAGGGATCAAGGGTGTTTTAGAATTAATGGAAACCGTCAAAAATGAAGGTAACCCAAACTTAAGATTTCTTAAAATTCTGATTAATAAAATTGATCGCAGGAAATCAGCACATAAGGCTAATCAAGCAAACGCCGAAAGAAGATTCGGCGCAGATAATATATTTAAATCCACAGTCCCAACTTCCTCCGACTTTGAGACGATTGAAGCCATGAGAAAAACCACTATTTTTTCTTATGCACCACGAGCCAAAGGAGCTGTCGCTTTTAGGAAGTTAGCAACTGAATTTTTATCCTTTTTTGAAAACATCAAAAAATCAAAGGGGTAATTAAATGGCTACCAAACGTTTAAGTTTAGCTGATAGAATTAAAGCCTCCAATGCTGCCAATACTCCTATTGAAGAAGAAACAAAAGAAAAAGATATTGTATCGATAGTAACCGCTAAAGAGTCTCCTGATACTTCAACCCATAGTGATTCACCTAACAGGGAAACGGAAAACACAACCAAAGGGGTCAGGTCAGGGTCAGGTCAAGTATCAAGTGTAGGGTCAAGGTCGGGTCAAGGTCAGGTTGATATAGTATCAACTCAGTATCAACATAATATAGAGTCTGTAGCTACACAGGGTCATGATTCGGTCAGGTCAAGGTCGGGTCAGGGTCAAGTATCAGATATAGAGTCAAGATCAGGTCAGGGTCAAGTATCAAGTGTAGGGTCAAGGTCGGGTCAAGGTCAGGTTGATACTAATACGGCTTTTAAATCAACCTCATTAGAGACTTGTGTGTTAGCTCCCAAACAACAAAAGATATACTCCTGGTTTCTAAATAATGGTATTTCCGGATATTTTAATAAAGGCCAAATACAAAGGGATACAGGGATAAATCACCCGACTATTAGAAAAAGTATTGCTAAATTAACCAGCTTAAACTTAATAGAAATTTACGAATATAACCCAGTATCGCGTCAGCAAAAGTATCAAATAGACATTGAAAAAAACATTCATTTAACACAAGGGTCAGGTCAAGGTCAGGTATCAAGTATCAGGTCAAGATCAACTCAAGGTCAAGTATCAAGTGCAGGGTCAAGGTCAGGTCAAGGTCAGGTTGATACCAATGTAAGTGCTAATAAGTTAGTAAGTAAGTTTAAAAAACTAACTAACTTTATCGAAAATTCAAACTTCTGGGGTTCCCAAGGTATCAGTGAAAAAAAATGTCAAGAATGGATAGACGAATTTTATCCTGACGAACCGGATGCTTTATTGTCTCAGATGATGTTTGCTGAATTTGCAGAAGAAAATAATTTTGCGCTTCAGCCTAAAAATAAAAACAAAACACCGGTTGATGTTTTTTACGGTTGCTTGAGAAAAGGGGGGATGACTCGGCCAGCTGGGTTTGAATTCCCTGAAGAAAGAGCGGCCAGGATCAGAAAAGAAGAACTTGAAGCTCAACAGAAAATTTTGGCAGAGCAGGCAGCAATCCGGGAACAAGAAAAAGCCATGGCCGATGAACTTGCCTTTAATGAATTTTTGAAAGATAAAGATAGTGTTAATGATATGATCGATGAAATGGAAAAGAAAAAAAGGTTTGTCACTCCAAAACAAAAAATATCCATGAAGTTGTTTCGTGAAAAAGGGCAAATTGATTCAAAACTGGAACATGCGTTGAAAATAGAGTTTAACCGTGATGATGAATAGTTGAGTGGGGATTTATGGCATTATCCAGAGATATAAAAATACCAAATGCTAAGAAGAAATTAAAAGGAATTCTTAAAAATCATATAGAGCAAATACGAGAATGGATGGATGAAGGGTATACTAAAAAGCTTATTTTCGAACACCTTAAGCAAGAAAAAGTCATTAGTTGCAGCTATAACCACTTTAACCAGACGGTAAATATTTTCTTGAAAGAATCAAAAAACTCATCTGGACCTGTGTCCAATAAACCAATATCAACGAGCAGTATTCCTAAGAAAAAAAGTTTCCAAATGATGAGATTAGATGAAGATGATTTTAAATGATTCTATTCATTTAGTCGCACAGCCGCAAACAAGTATAGGTAAAAAATTTATTGCATCTTTATTAGAGCAATATTTAACCGAAATAGGGGATGTGAAGTTATTTTTTATTCAGACAAAGGATATATCTCTATGGGACAACATTTTCAGCCCTTTTTTTGAGAATACCAGATCTAATTTCATTATTGCGGTTAAATCATCCTGCATCATTGAATTTATGAAATATTTAACCGAAATTAAATTTTTTAAAACTGCCTTATCTTCAGATACTTTCCTTTTTAATCATTTTATTTTCAGCCCAGGGCGACACGGTGAGCAGCTTAAAGAGACGCTGAATTTTTTGTCAGACACACTTGACAGGATACCGGGAAATAATGTCGTCTGGGAAAATGATAATCTTGGAACCACTATCTATGATTGTACAAATGGACAATATTCACGACTGCAAGATTTTCCTGAATATACACAATTATCAAAAAATATTTATTCAACGGTATATTTACCGGCTGAGTCCTATTATTTCCAGAAAGACCTATCAAAACATATAATAAACGGGCAAACTTTTGACCAGGCCATCTATAGCCCGGAAAATAACCTTATTTATAGGCAGCGGTTGTATCAAATTAAAAAACGAATATTTGAGGCCATAAAAAATGGAATTAACAGAACTTGAAGACCAAATTATAAAATATCTTGAAACAAGATATAAACATTCAATCAATAAAGATGATCCTTTGATGTTAACAATTTCGGCCCAAGTGAAGGTAACAGAACATTTACTTGATCTTCATAAAGAAAATATCGAGGCAGAATTTGAAAATTTCAAACTTGATCTTTCTGATTTATTGAAAGATTCGCAATTGGATGCAGCTGAGGGAAGGCAAATAATTTCTGAGTATGTCAGGAAAACCTTTCTGGCTATAGCGGATAGTTATAAGCAGTCTTTAAATGCCGAATTTATCAGGGCAGGGCAGGAGTATGAAAAAGCTCGGAAATGGTACAAATTAACCAAATTTTGGTCTTTGGGTACGATTGGACTTTTTATTATAGGGCTAATTTTTATTACTGCTATCAAATTATAAATACCACCGCCACCGGCCTTGAAAATGATAGCAAAAAATTTCATCGTCTACCTGGCGCTGCTCAGATCCGGGGCAGCTCTGCGCCTACCCCCAAACTTAG
>JAWSVI010000024.1:0-54182 GCA_033851995.1 Desulfobacteraceae bacterium
GATTCAGTTACTATTCGAGGCAAAGCGCCGTTATAGATTAACTATTTTAAAGGATGATGTCACATCCAACCATATCCATCTGATGGTATTCATGTTAAAACAAACTGAAAAAGGGCTTGACCCCCAATTCCAGCACACCTATAACCAAGAAGTTGCGTTGGAAGAGGCCCGGCTCAGATCTGTGACGAGTATTAAGCAGGCCCTGGCCCTATTAACCGAACCGTTGATCATCGACTTTCAGGCCCTTGAGGTCTTAAAGAATCAAAGGATATTTAATGAAATTCAGACCCTGCATTGATTTAAGACAAGGCAAGGTGGTCCAGATTGTGGGCTCTACCTTAAGAGATAACGACAACCAGGATGTGGTCACCAATTTTGAAAGCCCAAAATCTTCGGCCCAGTTTGCACAGCTCTACCAGAAAGATGGCCTTAAAGGAGGCCATGTCATTGCCCTGGGCCCTGGGAACCAGAAGGCAGCACTCTCCGCCCTTCAAACCTTTCCAGGGGGGCTGCAGATGGGCGGCGGCATCCATCCTGACAACGCAGGGCAATATCTGGATGCCGGGGCCTCCCATGTGATTGTCACCTCCTATGTTTTTTCAAAAGGGAAGATTGACATGGATAAATTAAAAGCACTGGTAAAGGCGGTGGGTAAAGATAACTTGGTGCTGGATTTGAGCTGTCGCAAAAAAGGGGATGATTTCTACATCGTAACGGACCGGTGGCAGAATTTTACCCAGACCCGGGTAACAGAAGAGACCTTAACCTTTCTGGCCTCGTTCTGCGATGAATTCCTGGTCCACGGGGTGGATGTTGAAGGCAAAATGCAGGGCATTGACCAGGATCTGGTGCGACTGCTGGGAAAACACAGCCCAGTGCCGTCCACCTATGCAGGTGGTGCCAGCGAATTTTCCCACCTGGAACGGGTCAAAGACCTGGGCCAGGGGTGGGTGGATCTCACCATCGGCTCGGCACTGGATATTTTCGGGGGGGATATTGCCTATAAAGATGTGGTACGCTGGCATCAAGCGCAACGGGAGTAGAGATTGGAAAATTCGGCGGACACGATACTTAATTTCAACAATCAATATTCACTGGTTATTTTCAACGTTATGCCTTAGCTGGTAACCCATGGGAATTATACAACTTGATAAAAAAGATATTTTTCTGATTCGTCCTTTGTGGGAGGAACTGAACAATCTTCATGGGCAGGTCTCAACCCATTTTAAAGATCACTTTGAATCTTTTACCTTTGAAAAAAGATTTGAGCAAATTCAGAATAAGGATGCGTTTGTCGTTTTAGCTGCAAAAGAAGGTTCAAGCTATACAGGCTATTGCATTGCATCAGTAGAAAACAAAATTGGAGAAATCGACTCCATTTATATAAAGCCCACAAATCGCAAAAATAAATTGGGAGAAACTTTACTTTCTTCCGCCGAATTATGGCTCAAATCAAAAAATGTTGTAAAAATTCTTGTTTCTGTAGCTGAAGGCAATGAATCTGTCTTTCACTTTTACAACAAACAAGGTTATTACCAACGGTATACAGTGCTTGAGAAAAAAGTATAACAATCGTTATTTTTATAGCAGCACTTCAGTGTGCCCGCCCGCAATGCGTTTGAATGGTGCACAACCTATACCCCAAAAGACCACTTACTCATGGGCGATAAGGACGTCAGCCGGGAAATCGAGAACATCACCGACCGAGCCATCATTTTGACTGATACGTTCAACATAGGAGCCGACAATCAAATTGAAAAGCAGAAACTCGTACAGATTTACCCGGAGATACTCTTCTGGACAAGTATTCATTTAAACGGGCCAGCGAAGCATTCGCAGTTTATATACATGATCACCCCGGGGGCAGTTGATAATTCGTACCTGAATTTTACGGGTTTGCTCCTTGATTATAGAGACGAAAAGATGAGTGAAGCAGACTCCGCAAAACTGGCCGAGAAGGAATGCAAAGAGGACGCGGGATCATGGGTGCTCTTGGCGAAAGCCATGGAGCAAGAGATTCGTTAATAGCATTACGATGTTCTCATAGTCTATTTGCCGATTTTTTCGGGCTCATTATCATGTGTGGATCGGAGGGCCTCTATATCATAGAGGCGCGGAATTACGGGGACAGAACACTTAATTCTAACAACTCAAATGCACTTGGGCAAGCCGGTGATTTGGACTGTTCACTACCTTATTCTGAAAAGGAAAAAATATAATGGATGAAATATTTATTTCTTATGTCACAGAAAATAGGGAATTTGTACAACGGATTTCTGAAAAATTGGACTTGATATATAAGTTAACTCATCATGTTTTGCAAAAGATTGAATATTTCAGGAATGTTGTATATGTTTCCTCCAACCCTACCCTACTTGACTCTGGTGCAAAAAAAAATAATTCAAATCATTTAAGGCTAACTATGTTCTCTAAATATATTCATATCGCTGCTGTCATTGCCTGTACACTCATGATAGGTTGTGTTACACCTTCAATGGACAAACCTGATGTAAAGGGTGTTGAATCAGTTAATCAGTCCAAATTTTCAGCACCTGAAAAAGTGACTGTAGAGAACCTGCCTGTTTGGCATGGCCGCACCACCATGAGTTTAGAAGAGCCTTTTGTTTCGAGAGATGGACAATTTTTGTTTTTCAATTCCAATGAGCACGAAAACAACAAAGATCTGCATTATGCCAGATTGATCAATGACAAATGGGTATACAGGGGAGAGGTCGGGCCGGGAATTAACCGACTCAAACAGGTTGATGCAAACCCTTCAATGGATGATAAATATAATTTTTATTACATTGCTTCTGAAACAAAATCATTCATTAAAAAAGGAAAGTTCAACCCAGCCACAGAGCAGGTAACGGGTATTGAAGAAATTACTGGATTCCCTGAAATTGAGCCCCACCTGTTAAAATTTAAAATTAGCACAAACATGGGAGTGGAAGTAAGCTCAGATGGAAACACCGCCTATTTTTCAAGGGCCACTTTTAGAATGATCGGTTTAAAAGTTACAGGCATAATGACGTCTGATATTTTATTCTCTGAAAAAATCGGTGGCCAGTTTGTTTATCATGAGAGTTATGCAAAAAGAATAATGACCAATATTAATACCTCTGACCTTGAATATGCTGCGTCTATCTCAAATGACGGTCTGATATTGTTTTTCACACGATTATCAGCCAAGGACCTTGATTCCAACAATATTCGCTCTGCAATCCTGTATGCCACGAGGACCTCCAGATCAAATCCATTTGGCTTGCCAAAAATTATCCGGTCTATTGGCACATCGAATTTCGTTGAAGGGCCGTCCATTAGTGGAGATGGAAAAGAACTCTACTATCACAAACGAGAGGGTAAAAAATTTGGACTATACAAGGTTCGTATCCTTGAACCCCTATGGGACGAATCTGGATATTCGTACAATGAAAATTCAACAACCAAAATCCTGACGGGTCAGGACTGATTCTAATGGATTTTGAACTTGAACAATAGCTATAAGAAAGTGTGCATGAACCAGATACCAGAAAGATTCCCTACAAGAACAGCAGATCGGGCACTTGCAGGAATGCTGGGCCCGGTTTGTGTCTTGCCCATGCTGTTTTTTGATATAGTCATTTCAGAGCTGAAATCAGCCATTAATTAATGTATTAAGATTGGTGATTCTTTAAGAACATAATTCCGTGGAGTAGAGCGATGGATTTAAAAGAACAGAGTTTAAAATCAAAATCAATATTCAATGCAAATGATGCAATTTTATTGGATTCTTCTTTTTCTGGAATAAATGAACTATTAAATGGTAAGGTTAATTTAAATCCACAGAATTTTTTTAATCTTTGTAATGTAGTCGAGGCCGTTGTTCTACATTCTACTATATATACAGTGGGTATTGTTGCAGGCGAAGAAATCATAAAACATTTACAAGGAGAATGTGTGAAGGAAATCCCATCTGAGGAGGATGACAAATCAATTATCTTTAATACGTCAGAAATAGAGTACTTGGAGAATATTAATCTTGAGCGGGCTCGTGACTTAATCGATCACATCAGTGGTGAAGATATAGGACCTCTTACAATTCAATGGGGTGATCAAAAAGATGTTGATGAGGCTATTTCTATTGTACTATCAGCAATGGTTAAATATGCAAAGGATGATACTTCAGATGAAGCCTTGGAACTAAAAAGTTTATTTCGTTCACTATTTAAATTTTTAGATAATGCATCTGAACTCAGTGTCCCTTTTTACGGGAATGTGTTGGAAATACCATTAATGTATAAATACAACAGCACACATAGTATGCCCATCATTTTCTATAATGATATATCTAATAAATTTAAGGTAAATGTTGAAGATATATATGCAACTGCTGGAGTTAAGGTGCAGTATATTCCTCCTCTAACAGCGTTATTGTTAGACAGATGTAAAACAAGAGAAGATATTCCAGAACAATTATTGTTACTTAGGCAAGAATTATCTGCTCTTCGAGAAATTGGGGATACCTACACAAACAAAATGGAAGGATGTGAAAGTCTTTCAGATAAAATGGCACTCATGAAAGAATACCAAATGGCTTGGAACACTCTGATCGAAAAATTAAGCACTTTTGAACATAATAAAATTATTCATAATCTATGGGATATTATAAAGCCAGCTAGTCCATTAAAAATATTAGCAGAAGGTATTAACAATTTCATTATCAAGATGGAAAAGAATACCATTGTTAAAAGAGTTGGTGCCTACTGCGATTTATGGAATTCACTTTTGGAAATAAAGTACTACGAAAACCTAATTAGAAATGTTTTTAAGGAAGATTTCGATAATGCTCAAATGAAAATTTACAAAAAGTATGCGAAAGATGTTGATGGATTCATGTTTAATTTAAAATGACAAACTTCTGTAAAAGAAGGAACAACTGGCGCTTATAATCACACATACAGGAAAAAGAAAAAAACCTTTATTAAAGATGCTAATGAATTCTCACCACTTTCCAACAGTGCTCTTGCTACGGGTCGCAAAAAGCCGTGACCACAGAAGAACAAAGGTTATGGAACAATTATCAATACTATTCAGCCCAGGAGATGATTTGAGATAACTCAGATATAGCATGCATTATTTTTAACTATTTTGATAATAGCCTGAAAAGCTATCTTAATGGTGATAAACCATGACCAATCAAGGAATTTCGAAGTGAAAACAGAATTCATAGCAATTATATCAGTGATAATCATAGTAATTTCTTTACTTGCACTGCTCAAGTTCTTTTTTTCATCTACCAGGAAAAAGCTGGAAAACCACATTCAAAAAAACTTCGATAAGAATGAAATTATTGGAGCCACAACAAATGCTAATTTTTTCGGCGAACAGTCAAAAGGGGCAAATCAAGTTCGTGGAAATGGAGCATTGGTCTTAACCAAAGATCAAATATATTTTATAAGGGCGGTACCGTTTAAAGAATATACAATTCCTTTGAAGTCAGTATCTAAAGTATCTTTGCCGAATTCTTTTAATGGTAAGTCAATCTTTTCCAAACTTTTATGTGTTCAATACGAAACTGGTTCAGAATCAAATGCAATAGCCTGGGCTGTTAAAAACCCAGAGTCCTGGAAAAAAGCGATCGAAAAAATTGGGGCTGATGCTTGCTAACCCAACGGTACATTTCAGTTCAAACTATAAAGTTGGGAACAACTCTATCAATGGGAGGTAACCATGAATTATAAGCAACTTGGAAACACAGGAACATTAGTCTCCGAACTCTGTCTTGGAACCATGACTTTTGGTGGTAAGGGCTTTTGGAAAGCAATTGGACGAATGCCGCAGGAAGAAGCCACAGAACTGGTGAAGCTGGCCATCGAAAACGGAATAAATTTTATCGATACAGCAAATATCTATTCAGAGGGTCTGTCTGAGCTTTTACTGGGAAAAGCGCTGAAGGAACTGGGAGTAGACAGGCAGCAACTGGTGATTGCTACCAAAGTACGCGGCCGAATGGGCTCCGGAGCCAATCAGATTGGACTCTCCCATCTCCATATTATTGATTCTGTGAATGATAGTTTGAAACGATTACAACTGGAACATATCGATCTGTTATATATCCATGGTGTCGATCCAATAACCCCATTGGAAGAAACCATGCGGGCTTTAGAAGATGTTGTTCGAGATGGTAAAGTCCGTTATCTGGGAATTAGCAATCATCCGGCCTGGCAAGTGATGAAAGCCAATGCCATTGCCGGGAAAATGGGCTGGACTAAATTTGTTGCCCTCCAAAATTACTATAGCATTGCAGGTCGGGATATTGAGCGTGAACTGATTCCCCTGGCAGAAAGCGAAGGACTCGCGCTGATGCCCTGGAGCCCTCTGGCCGGTGGTTTTATTTCAGGCAAATATTCTCGAAACACACAGAAAGCTGGCAACAGCCGCAGGGACGAATTCGACTTTCCACCCGTGAACAAGGAAAGGGCATACGACATCATCGATATCCTGGCAGAAGTTGCTAAAGAACACGACACTTCTGTAGCCAGAATTGCACTGGCGTGGATGTTAGAAAAAAAATCTGTAACCAGTATCATTATTGGCGCTAAAAACAATGAGCAGCTAATAGACAATATCGCATCAACAAGTGTGAAACTGTCGGATGAGGAAATGGAAAAACTCGATAAGGTCAGTGAGTTGGCCTTGGAATATCCCGGCTGGATGGTCGAAAGACAATCAGAAGGCAGATGGCCTGAATCATAAACAGGTCAAGCTTTTGCATTGGCCCGGGAGATAAACTGTGGGAAAAAAGAAGTCCACGGTTGACCTTGGGAGAATTATCAACAATCAAAATGAACCGGGCAAACCGGTTATTTGGAAACGTTCTGCATAATTTTAAATAGATGATTACCGTTTGATTTTCTGTTTTGTTCTTTTCAGGTTTTCTTCCTATCCTAACACCATTTCAAACAAGGCCTCAATTTTAGTTCTTATCTGGCCATCATCATTGTCTGAATAGTCTGTTTCAATCTTTAAGAAGGGGAGATTGTGTGCTTCAGCCACATGCTGGCCGATTTTATAGGATTCCACATTATAAGAATGGCAGGCCGTGAGGATGAAATCGATGACCACATCAGGTTTAAACCGCTCGATCATCTCTGACAATGCGGTCAATCTACCCTGATTAGGGCTCATGCAGGCGCAGGGAACTGCCAGATATTTTTTGGCAATGGCGCGGATGGGATTTCCAGTATCTTCCTTGATATCTCCTATAAATGCTTTAATGCCTGAACAGGCATCTGGTACCACAACAAGGCCGCCACATGCCTCGATGATTTTAAAAATTTTGAGGGCATCTCTACCCACAGGGCAGCCGGAAACCAGCACCCGGGGTGATTTAGCAGTGCCGTAATACTGCCCCTTGGCAACCCGGTTTTTCAATTTTTTTACTACCTTTTTCACCACCGGCTCAAGCTCATCAGCACTGGCCGGCATTGCCAGAGATCCAACATCATACATCTCTTCCCAGTTAATTACCGGCGGGTGGAGAGCGGCATAGCTATAAAATTCTTGCATCAAATGATTTTTACGGTTTGTATCTTTAATGGCCGCTTCAACCTGATCCTTTGTGGCTTTTTTGGCAAAGGTTTGTTCCAAAAAATGCTGCAGCTTTTGAATCATGACGGCCCAGTTATCAACAGCTTCAGTTTCATCCGGGAGTTGGGGAAGGTCCATCACGTGCATGGGTTTGACCTCTGCTGCCAATTCAAACATCTTTTTTTTGCCATCACAGGTGGTCTCACCGATGATGGCCTCTGACAAAGTAAAAAACGGGCAGGTGCCTTCGAGAATAAAGCCATAACTGGATTTGATCAAGGGACAAAGATTGCCCGGAAGAACAGTTTCTGCGCTGGAGATGGGCACTTTGGAAAAGGCACACAGGATTGCCGGGACGATTCCCATGGCCCGGATCACCTCCATTGGGGCAAATCCACAATAGATTCCTAAAATGGGTTTTCCTTTTTTCTTTTGTGCCTCCATGTAATGCAGAATCCGCTTGGGCGGTTCCAGGTCAAATCCATCATCCATCAATAATTCCATAGCACTGTTCTTGTTTGTCTGTGTCATTCTTCCCCTCTTTTTTTATCAAAAAATTGGATGTCAGGCCTTGTGTTTCAAGTTTTTTAATCGATGGGTCAGTTCTGATAACTGTTCACTGAAAACCTGTTGATTTCTATCTCTTGGTCTTGGCAGGTCAATCATAATGTCATGGGCAATGGCGCCCTTTTCTGCCGACATTACCAGAATCCGGTCACTCAAAAAAATCGCCTCTTCTGCATCGTGGGTGACCATGACCACTGGTTTTTTGTTTTTCAGCCAAAGCGTCTCGAATTCCTCCTGAAGATTATGCCGCATCTGATAGTCAACTGCCCCAAAAGGCTCATCCATCAGCAAGATCTCAGGGTTAGAAGCAAGGGCACGGACCACTGCTGCCCGCTGCTTCATCCCCCCTGATATCTGGCTGGGGAAAAGGTGTCTTGCATGGCCAAGCCGGGCCATATCCAGAAGGGCTTCAAGTCTTTTGATCTGTTCTTTTATAGGTACTTTTTGTTGCTTCATGGGAAACAAAATATTGTTCTGTACGGTCATCCAGGGAAACAGGGCAAAGTCCTGGAATACAAATCCCCTGTCCGGTCCGGGTTTATGAACGGGCTGACCGTTCAGATGGATGGCCCCGCTGCTGGCCTGCTGAAATCCTGCGATAATGGTTAACAATGTTGTTTTCCCGCAGCCGGATGGTCCCAACAGACTGACAAATTCTTTTTTTGTCACATGAACACTGACATTCTCCAGTACGGTGTTCAGTTTTCCGTTCCCGTTAAATGTTTTGGTGATATTCTTAATTGTAAAATCCATAGGGCAAACTCAGCTTACAAACCTCCAACGTGTAATGATTCGTTCCAGAAACAATATGCTCAGATCAATCAGGTATCCGACCATGGCGGCAATTATCATCAGGGCAATCAGAAGGGGCGTTTCCATTTCTGTCTGCGCTTCAATCATAGAGAAACCGAACCCGGCACTCGTGGCGATAAATTCCGCTCAGATAACACTCATCCATCCGGCACTCAATCCGATGCGAAGACCTGTAATCATGTCAGGAAGTGCAGATGGCAGGGTTATTTTTGAAAAAATCGTTATGGGCCCCGCTCCCATTGACCGGGCAGCATGGTAGAAATTTTCCGGTACAGACTGGACACCAGCCATGGTATTGAGCAGGATGGGAAACACCGCCACCATGACAATCAAAAAAAGTGTGGGGCCGTCCCCCAGCCCGAACCATACAATTGTCAAAGGCACCCATGCCATGATGGGCACCTGCCGCAGGGGCCCGATCACAGGATCCACAAGCTTATTGATGATGTCTGAATAGCCCATGGCAAATCCAAATATCAGACCAATCACAACGGCGATGCCCAGTCCTAAGATCACACGCTTTAATGTCAGTGCCAGATTGCTTAAGGTCTCTGCATCCTGCAGGGCAAATAAAAGGGCTTTGAAGGTCGCCCATGGTGTGGGCAGCACCAGTTGGTTGTTATAGTGTAAGGCTGCAAGATGCCATAACGATACCAGCACACCAAAGGTCACTGCCCGGTATGCCCATTTTTTTAAATCGATTTTTGATTTTGACAGATCGATCCTTGCCGGTGGTTGTTTAAAGGGTGCGTGAAGTGTACGTTCATCTTCTCCCACAGGTCTATGTCTCCTTGTGTAACATCTTTTGATATATATGTTCTCAGCAAATCAGCCAGATTCTGCCTTGTTTTAAGTTGGTCCACAATTTGATTGTAGCTGTCCATGAATTCAATAAATGCCGGCTGGTTGCAAAAGTTTTTTTTCACCACCAGAACATGGGTGACCCTCTCTTTTTCCGGCAGGGTGACTGGTCCATGAATCTTTCCCTTAAGATCCATGGCACGAATGATATCCACCACGGCCCCGTCCACCACTCCCCTGCTGTAAGCATAGGGCACGGCCGAATGGAGCATGGAAACCGGTTTGCCGTAAAACTCCGTCTGCAGCATGACTATTTTCTGTTGAAAGCCCCTTTGCTGGGAAACGGCAATGGTCAATTTTTTTTCCAAGAATTCAGGTCGGGTGATCAGCACATCAGAGTTAAAAATCACCGGGCCTGATATGAGATATCGGCTGTCCTTTTGCACCAGCTTGCCGGCGGCCTTAATACACATCACAGCCATGTCCAGTCGTCCGGATCCCATGGCATACTGAGTGGCTGCAGCACAGCAGTCATACAGGGTATACGGAACCAGGGGTTTTGTCCGTATCCTGTGGGCAGATGCGTTTTTATCAGCCAGATATTGAATGATTAATCCGGGAGAACCATCCGGAATACCAATGGTAACCCCCTGCATCTTCCCGGCAGGGGTCTGGGGCACAAAAATGAGAATCAGTGCTCCCACACCCGCCAGAACAGCCGTACTGAAAATGGCTTTTACTCTCATTGGTTCAATCCGCTGTGGCCGCCTGTCAGGCCGTCTGCTCCATGGCCTTCTTTTTCCAGTCGTCATATGACATGCCCTCAGGAAAAACAGGGTCCACCTCATCTTTGATGAACTGGTTAAAATTCGGAACCTGCTCGTGAGCAAGGAATGTCGGGTCAATCACCTCATTATATTTGGGGGCACTGGGTAGAATGCCGATGTTGACATTGTGGGAGACGGTTTCATTGTATCCATCCGCTTCCAGGTTCCATCGTAATGTTCTGGATTCCCCCACGGTTTTCTTATAAATGGTCATCAATCCCACTTCATAGGGAACATGATAGCTTGCGGCAAACATTTTCGCAGATTCGATGGGATGGGTGTAAATGTATTGAAGGGCTCTTATATGTGCGATAACCATTTTTTGGGCCAGTTTGGGATGATTCTTTACAAAATTTCGATTCATTACCTGGGCGCAGCAGATCCCCCACGACCCGTTGGGAAAAACATCAAATGTCCTGATGATTTTCCCTGTGCCTTCATATTCAGCCATGGATCCCCATGGATCACAGCACCAGAATGCATCCAGTTTGCCGGTTTTAAATGCCAGATATTCGTCCCGGTCACTCATAATAAAATTTTGATAGTGCCTGGCCTCTTTGGGGATGTTGTTCTGCATGGCATAGGTAACCCACCACCCGTTGCGCCTGCCCGGCTTTGCACCAAAGGCCACTTTTTTACCCAGAAGATCTTCGGGTTTTTCAATCTCGTGTTTGGCAACGATATACATAGACCCGCCCTTATGGTTATGGGCCACAGCAACCATGGGAGACCCCTTGATAATGGACTTGGTCATGCCCACAAATCCGATATACCCCACATCCATTCGACCTGCGGCCATTGCCTGGGGGACCTGTCCATTCCCTGTGACCTGAACCTTAAGACCCAGATCATCAAAGATACCGGCATCCCTTGCGATGGGGGCGGCAGTCATATGGTCGCAGTCATAATAGCCCAGGCGAACAACATGGTTGTCGTCCCCTTTACTGCCCAAAATAATGTTGGGAAACCCAATGCCTGCAGCAGCTGAGAGCCCTAAGGCTCCAGCGCCTTTAATAAAATGCCTGCGGGTAATTTTTGAATCGTTTTCCATATGATTATTCCTTTTTCAAGATTGTTCTGGTTACTATTTTTTTTTACATTAACAGCAGTCATCCATGCCTTCACCAAACAGGTCGGTTAATATGCCCTTTTCAACCCTGAAAATGGCATATCCCACCTTGGCGCCTTTACGACCCTGAACAATAAATTCAAGGGGTGGTCTGTCATCAATATTGCGAAACTGGATCATCTGGTCAGAAACTGGTGCCGGGACTGAATTTGTTTCTTCTGCTTTTGATTCTTTATACAAGAGAACAGACATCATGTTTTTGTCCCGGGCAATGGCGTAGATCACAATCAGATCGTTTACACCGTCATTATCCAGATCGGCTTGGGCATACTTTAAAACAGGCTTATCCGGGTGGTTGACAATAAATTGTTGCATCAGTTCATTCTCAGAGAGAACAGCAGGGCTATACTCTATTTCGTCCCCCTGTACACTTTTGGAATCTTGTGCACAGCCTGTAAGACTGATCACCACCCAACCGATTAGTAGAACTGCCAATTTATAGTTCTTTTTTTTCATGCAGCGGCCCCATGGCTCATCCATGCAGCAACAGCCGGTTTATATGCCCTGGCAAACAGCAGCAGGATCACGATGGAACATCCTGTCTGGAGGGGAGCTGGTACAGACATGATGAGCCAGTTTGCGATCCCGACGATCTCTTTGGTCTTATCCAGGTTGTAAAATGGGATAAAATCAGGAAGCAGCCATTGATTGACCAGCCACCCGATGATCAGAGAACTGATGACCACAAGACTGCTGTATATGATCACCGCCCGTTTTCCGATCATCTTGTACATACTGATCAACTCGGGCAGGTTGGTTGCCGCCCCTGTCATTAAAAAGGTAATGGCCACACCTGGAGCCGCACCGGATGCCACAAGGGCGGCCACAAAAGGAATATGTCCCACAGCGCAGACATAAACAACAGACCCCATGATGGCAATTCCTAAAATGGAAATCATACCAGGATTGCCCAGATAGGACTGGATCAGGTGCTGGGGAATGGCAGTAATAAAAATCCCTGCCAGCAATACCCCCCAGACGATATATTTACTGACCATGTTTCCCAGGTCAAACAGACCCCAATTCAGGCCAATGGCGATTCTTTTTGTCAGGGATGCTTTTTCTTCCCCTTCAAGAACAGGCATTTCCATCTGGGCATCAAATCCTGGGGCGTGAATCTCATCTCCTGATAGATAATTTGCCGTCATACCAATGAGGATGGGGATTATAAACCCGGCAGCAAGATAGACGCTGGCAATCTGAGGACCCAAAAGTCCGTAAGCCAATAAAATCGCTGCCGGATTGATAATGGGGGTGGCCACCATAAATGCCAGGGTGGGACCCAGATAGGCGCCTGTGTAGTACATACCAAGCCCCAATGGGATAACTCCACAGCTGCAGATGGGCAGCAGCATGCCGGAAAGGGTTGCCTTCACAACCGCTGAAATCCCCTTGTTTCCAAGTGTCTTTTGAAACTTAGCCGGATCAAGAAACTGGCGCAGTATTCCAGCCAGGACAAAACTTGCCAGAAGCCAGGGCGAGACATCGCACAGGATATCCCATGCCGTGTACGCCGTGTCATATATCATTTGCCGCCACATATTCTCAGATCCCCAAAGCTTGTTTTATTGCTGTATCAATGATCTCTTTTGACAGGGTCTGATATTTTTTTGTACCATTAATAACCATTGTGCCCTTGGTTACCATTCCGTATTTTTTCAAATAGTCAAAATCTTTGCCTGCATAGTAAATAGAGACCTCTACATCCTTGCCATAGGGTTCTGCAATTTTTTTGATGTTTGCACCATGCTCGTCACAGCAGGCGCAGGTGTTGATAAATTCTACGGTTACTTTTGACATGGGAACTCCTTTTTAATCCATTAATGGGGAAAAGAAACGGGAGCCGAACTCCACGGCTTCCTGGAGCGTGAAGATTTCCCGATCCTGGGGATTTTCAGACTGCCATTTTTTTGCTGTATCCTTATTTTTAAGAAACATCATTTCCATGCACAGGCTTTGGGCACAGCAGGAACAGGCACTGGCAGATTCCCAGGCAATACCGAAGCAGACATCCTTGGTTGCAGATTCGTTTTCAATGGTTTTACCGGACTGCTCAATAAAAATAGGATCCTGGGTCACCCGGCAAACCGATGAAATTTTTGTTTTCATGTCAAACATACAACTGACAGAAAGGGCATCCAGCGCACACATGGCATGGACATCATGATGATTGATATTCACCTTATGTTCGCGCTCTTCCATGGTAAATGGGTACGCGCCCACAGGTTCACCGGTTTCTGAAAAGACAACCATGTCGTTTTCTTTAAGGGTGGCGATGGCCTGGTCTACATTTGGAACATGTTGCTTCATTTCTTGTTTGGAAAGTATACGGCCCTGTTCAACAAATGATTGCAAAACCTTTTGATGGAGTCCCTTGATTTCTGGTCCGCAACTTTCCTGCTTTTCTTTTAACGGCAGCACACTGATCAGTCTGTCCAGCGCTTTGTTGACTTTTTCCTTCATGGTGTGGTCCTTTTATTTTTCTGGGTTAAATCATTTCAAGAAATGCCTGGAATCTTACTTATTCTGCAACTCCTATGGGGTCCAGGCGGGTGCTGCACAGCCGCAAGGCTACGGCATCTGTTTTTCTTGTCTCTTTGATGATGCCATTTTCCAGAACAGCAATTTCAATGGATCTGGAACCAATATCAATACCCGCACTGATCATTTCTTGTTTCCCTGCTAAAAGTTAAGACTGGCCATACATAATTCATTCAGAGCCTTATGATCAAATTGATTGGTTTAATGAAAACCCGATAAAGTATCGATATTTACTATAGAAAGTATCAAATAATTTAATATTGATTGGATCAATAAAGGATCCCAACAGTTTTTTGTCTGAGTCAAATAGGATATTTCGTGATACTAAATTCTTTCCAAAAAAATCAATTCCAGCCGACTACCTCATCCTCTGTTCAGACCGAACCGGAATATGTGTCACCAGCCTGACCAGTAAGTCCATGGTATAACCTAAAGGTCAGAAACTTGATGAGGCTGTGACCCAGGAACTGGAAAGGAGCGTTCTTGCATCGAGAAATATTATGAACTTAGCAAAAAATTAAAGGTATTCGTCCTGATTTTGATGAATTAGAATCTTCTTATTCAGCCTATATGTAATTTTTTTGAGTGGGATCACCGGAGCAAAATTGATTTGACGTACATATTTAAACGCTCCCGAGTCATAAGGATTATCCGTACCGTTGAATAACTTTTTTAATCGATTCTTCAAGCTTTTTGTTCTCAAACGGTTTGAGGATATACCCACGTGCACCGGCTGCAATGGCATCCATTACCATTTGCTCCTGACCATGGGATGTTACCATGATAATAATGGCATCCTTATATTGGGAACGAATTTGCCGGGTTGCTTCAATTCCGTTCATATCAGGCATTGTAATATCCATTGTTACAAGATCTGGATTCACCCGTTCATAAAGATCAACGGCCTCTTTCCCGCTTCTTGCAATCTGGACAACGTTGTGGCCTAATTCCTCAAGCGCTTTAGATAATTTTTTTAGTGTGATTTTTGAATCATCTACGACCATAATATTAAGAGCTTCCATTTCCGCCTCCTGCGTTTACAAGTAATCCAATGCATCATTAAACAATTCTTTGGGGCCCACAAGGAAAATCCTCATTGTTCCGTAATCGGTATTAAGCGCGCTTTGAAAGAATTTGGCTTTATGGTACCGAATGATCCGTTTGGCTTCCGGGATAATGATGGGGGGAGAAAAATGAATGGCTTTTCCATTGCTCTGGAAAAGGGTCAATGTATTTCCGATGATGATATTGAGCATTTCCCCTGCAGTTTCCTCAATATCGGCTTCCTGCTCTTCAGGAACAAGGTCGAGCCCTTTTGTATACTTTTTGAAAATTTGAAAAATCAGGTCTTTGTCAAAGCTGAAAACAATGTATGCGTTAAAATCTCCGCCGATGCTGATCAGGGATGATATGTTTTCTAAGTCCATATAAGGCATATCATTCACCTTAAATTTCTTGTCAATCACTTTCAAGCTTGCTTCTTTGTCCAGAAACGAGATAGTCTTGTCGGTAATTACATCTATCAGTCGTTTTACGTTTAAAGTATGGCCCATTAACTTTTCTCCCCCAATGCATACGCATCAATAAATTTCAACGTTACGGTGAAGCTACAGGCGATATGCGTAATTTGTGTTAAAAAACGGGATTGTAAAATAGAAGGTTGTGCCTTTGCCGGGTATTGTTTTTATTTTTATTTCTCCATCAAGTTTGTTCAGTTCTGTTTTGACCGCTGCCAAGCCAATTCCCCTTCCTGATAATTCTGTTGCACGCCCTTCAGTACTCAACCCATCCAAAAAAAGAAGATCAAATGCTTCACTGCTGTTAATGCCGGATACTTGTTGCTCTGTCAATATACCCCGGGCCACAGCCTCTTTTTTTAACGCTGAAAAGTTTATACCTCGGCCATCATCTCCTATACTGATGATAATTTTATCTTCGGAATCCTTGATAGCACAGGTGATTAAAGCGGATTCATCTTTTTGACAGGCCTCTCGATCTTCTAATGCTTCAATTCCATGATCCACGGCATTCCTGAAAACATGCACCAGGGTTCTTGTAAATGGAGAAAACAGGTCGGGTGGGACTTGGATATCATCCCCCTGGATATGAATCGGTTTCAAGGGTTTTCCAAGCCGGCCGGCCAAGGCTGCAACTCCTTTTATGTGCGGATAAATTAATTCTTTCAAATCAATGTATCCAAGTTTTAATACGGCCTGAAGCAGGGTCTTGAGTTCATCGCCATGTTCCTGTATCGGAGTTTGTTTCAGCAGATGGTTGGCCTTTTCACCCATCATCAGGACCATGTCTTTGCTTATTTTTACCTGTCCTTTTTGTTCCAGGAACGATCTGCCCAGAATTGTCCGGATAATATCAAGATCTTTTTCCAAAGCACACATACAACCGAATTTTTCCAGCAGAGTTTTCAGATCCTGATCCGAATGATCGTTGGCCTGGGCTTGAATTGAGATAGAGTCCTCTGCCTTATGGAGCGCTTTGGGCATATATATGAAATTCTGTTGGGCAAATAATCCCTTGAACGTGTGAATATGCCTGTAATGCTCTGCCTGAAAATTACCCACTGCCTGTGATTTTTTATAAAAAGCATCAAATTCTTCAAGCAGCTCAAAAAAGTCTCGAAATTCAATGACGGCAGACACAACAAATTTCAGACGGTTACGTTCATCACGGATTTCGTTTTCCATCTGCTTATGCTGTGTAATATCAGTCAAAATCATCATCATTTTCTGACTATCGATGTATTTATACGCGATTTTAACATATTTTTCACCCAGTTGATATTCTTGCGGCATAAGGGACAGATATAACTTCCGGATGTGAGGATCGTCCTCTGACAGGATTCGGTTGAAATTCTGGACCGCCATTTTCTGCCCGTGGGGATCGCCGGGATGCAAAATTATGGCAATGGACTGACCGGCCAGATCCGTATTGAAAATTTTTTCGCATTCCCTGCTGTATTCCCTGTCGATGATCAGATCCCGGTTGAATGATAAAAAACCCTCCCCGGAGTTATCTAAAAATTCCCTTCTTGAACGGGCAGCGGCTTCTGCCTCTCGACGCGCCGACTGCTCCTTTTCCTTTTCATGCCGCTGGGTAATGTCCATGGCCATGGCACGAAGCTCTATTATCTGATTTCGTTTTCCTATTATGGGATCAATGGAGAGGCTGATCCATATTGTCTCCCCTGTATGTTTCAGTGTTTTTATTTCCATATCTTTTACGGACAGGCCGGCTTTTAACTGTGTTAGAATTGGGGCAAGTTTGCTGTCCAAGTTCTGTTTACCCGCGAAAAGGGTAAAAATATTTTTCCCGGTGAACCTGTTATCGGCATATCCGAACAATACCCCTGTTTGACGGTTTACTCTGAAAATATTCCCGCCAGGGTCCATGGAGAAATATGCGATAGGAGCATTTTCGTATAAATCCCGATACCGTTTTTCATTGGCTGCCAGGCGCTTTGAGGTTTCCCTCAAGTGCTTTTCCTTGCGCTTGAGCATTTCTCCGCCCCTGGCATCTTTTAATTTTCCCAGCAGGGCCAGTGAGGCTATTTCTACAAATTTTATTAATAAGTCAAACCGCTTTTTCAACTCAGCTTCTCTTGTAAATCCTTCTCCCTCTCTTTGAAAGAGGCTTGTTTTTGCAGTGTTGAGCACTAGGATTCCATAATTCGGCAAATAAATTGAAATAAAGTTTTTGGCACTAAATTGTTTGATGATCCGGGTATTGACCTTGATTGTTTTATCAGGCATTGAAATTATTTTTCCATTATATATGTAAAATGGAATACCCAGGTACTCTGTTGTAATATTGTCCGGTATTGTTTCAGTGTCAGGACAAAAAAGGACACTGACCCCTTTTTTGTAATAATCCGCACAGGTCCTTAAAACATAGGAATTGAGGCCCTCGCTGTCGACTTTTTCTCCGTATGGGCCCTCTTTGTAAAAAAATATGGGACTGAGTTTACGCGCTGTGACGATACGTGTGCCGAAATATTTTAAAACAGCGCCTTTCATCCCTTTCCCGTCAAAGGCTTCCATCACCCCGCGATCCCAGATATCGGTCGGTAGAAATTTTGCTTTTGTTTCATTTGTGCCATATAAGATGCCGGTCTGCTGAGCTTCAAAAAGGTGCAGGGCAACGGACAGCAATTTTTTCATCGGGTTCCCCTTTTTAAAAAAATCTTCTTCAATATTTGTATATTCTGAAAAGTTCATATCCATTCCGGAAAATTATATTGGTCAGCATCTTTTTGTCAGACAGAGTTGCTTTAAATGGGGAAATGGTCTTCTTTTTTTGAAAAGAAGACTGTTCAAGTTTAGATTAGAGCCATGTCTTTTGTCAAGAAAAGGATAGAAATTCAATCGATTGAACGTTTTGCAAGTGCAAAAAAATTAGCCTCATTTTTTGGAGTACATCCTGTCTATAAATACAGCGGTGATGGCGCAGGCGGTTTTAAAATGAGTAAACAAGGCGGAAGCAACCCAGACAGCTCCTGTATATGATCACTCTATCAGCTATTCAATGTAATCCTTTGATTAAAGAAGTTTATCGATTTCATAAGGAATTAGGTAGGCATAGCCTGGCCGCTATGGGTATATGTATGCATAAAATTCTGAGGATCCTTTATGGCATGCTCAAACACAATAAACCGTTCGATCCTAATATTGATATTGAGAACAGACAAAAAATTTATCAAACAAACAATGAAATGGAATCAAAGAATACAACTCGACGGTTCCAGGATTATGATCCCAAGGCTCCGGTTAGCAGGCGCCAACAAAAAAGAAGAAAGGAACGAGAGCTGTCCTATAGGACCATTGGCTCTAAATCCAGGATCAAGACTCCCGTTCCATTATGTGACATTATAACAAGCATACTTAGAAATTTATAGATGTTGAAAAACTATTGAACGATTAAAATTTTCTCTTTACTTTTATCGGATTAACTTAACTTCAGGTGTAAAATCCTTGGGGAGAATCACCCACAATTTCCAGAAAATTTCCTTCCTTCATGGACGTCGCCAAAAAACATATTCAAAAGCTTTTATCCTGATTGAGATAAATTCTATGAGATAATTTAATTTCATCTTTTCTAACACTAAGGGTTTACATTGATTGCTTTTTCTAAATATCCTTTATATAAAGTTGATACAAAATAAAAAATTGCATCACAGAACTGTATGCAAAAAGGCGGAGCCATGCCAGTCAAAAAATATCTGGCAATATTCTTTTTAGAACATAATATAATCTATAATTAAGAGCTTTGCGAAACAGACAAATTTCTCAGGATTGTAACATTTGAAAAAATTTTTCAGGTTGAATGCAAACTGCCTGAACATTATATCAATCGTATTCTTCATTAGTTGGGGGAACCTTGCTTTATTTCCATTGTCATGCAGATGGCTGATGCCAAAATACTGTTCTACAATATACCGGCTTTTTGAAATGCCCTTATTCCGTTGGATTTCAAAATCAGTTAATTTGGCGTTAATATTACCTTTTCGCATAATACCGTCCTTAATATTATCCAGAGCAAGAAACTCACGGTTAGGAGCACCGGCATATCCCTTGTCAACATATGCAACCAGGACTTTACCAGCGTGCATACTATAACACACAGCATAAGGAAGATATTTGGAGTCATTGTGAGAGGCCGGGCTCAAAGTGGTGGAGAGAATGAATCCGTTTTTAGTATCAACAGACGTATGCTCTTTGAACCCATAATGAGGTTCATCATTTTTAATCGTCCAGTCCGATTCATAATCTCGGGTATATTTTTTAGGGTTGTTGTTTTTATCCAATTTACCCTCAGGGGAATGCAGATGTTTTTTAAGCTCATCCATCTTCTTATTGGACAGCGGCCTGTTCGCAGATTTAACAAGCCTGGCATCCACCGCGACACCTTCATTAATGGAAAGACCGTTCCGGTGAAATTGCTTGAGGATTTCACTGTTAGCCGCAGTCATAGCTTCTTTGGTCAAATATTTTCTAAAACGGGAGAATGTGCTGTGATCAGGCACAGGATGATCCATGGAAGTCTGAGAAAATCCCTGAAAGAAAGGCGGTCACAAATCATATTTTCAAGTTCAGGATCAGAAGGGATCCTAAACCATTTCTGCAGCAGACAGCATTTAAACAACAGCAGAGGAGACCAGGCTCTTTCTCCTTCCTTGGATTTACCAATAGGATAATGTTTTTTAAGGATCTGTTCAACCGGCTTCCAGTTAATGGTTTGATCCACTTTGCACAGGAATGTTAAGGAACGGTTTCTATGTGCATTCTTATTGACAGCAATATCAGCAAAGGAAAAATATTGTTCGATTTTTTTATAAGCCATGATGTCTCCTATTGTTTAAAATTATAAATCAATCTAGTACGAATATGATATAAATTCAATAGGATAATGGAATAAATAAGAGAAAATTTATGGATTTTTGTAAGAACAATTTAAAAAATCAGAGAGGTTGTGCAAAGCTCTCGACACAATGAAAGAATTTTCCCCATTGGTTTAGCTTTGTAAATACTATTTTTAATTTGTTAGTATTTACAAAGCTAATTTGGTGTGTTAATTTTTATATACTAATTTTAGAAAAATAGTATATAGAATTCTAATTTACACTTAAATACCTAAAAAATAAGGGGTTTTAGCCATGAAAACACCAGTAAAACCACCTGAATATCAAAAAATAATTCATGATAGCGGAAAGGATTTTTTTCAATACTTTGACAGTATCGGTCCTACAGATACTAAAGGCCGTTACTTACATTGGGACAAACTTAGACACCTAACGCCTCCTGAGGGCTTTAATTCTGAACAATGGTGGGCAGGGATGAAGTTAAACAGAATCTTCAATTATAAAAATCTGGACTTTAAATGTAAAGATGATTCAGAATGTGTTTTTTATTTGACAGATGAGATTCAAGAACAATTACACTGGTTGGATAAAAATGCTGCCGGCACAATCACTTCAAGCATGCCCGTTACAAATACCAGCATGCGAAAAGCTTATATTATCAAATCGCTGATACGAGAAGCAATTAGCTCAAGTCAGATTGAAGGGGCAACAACCACCCGAAAAGTAGCCAAAGATATGATTCGACAAGGCAGGGCACCGAAAGATAAAAGTGAACAGATGATTTTCAATAACTATCATGCAATGCAATTTATTCTAGAGTTTAAAACTGAAGAATTGACACCGAGCATTATCCTTGAACTGCACAAAATCCTGACCGAAAAGACACTGGATAATGAAAATAAAGCAGGAGTTTTCAGAACCGAAGAAGACAAAGATATCCATGTAGTGGATGAAACAACTGTTAAAATTCTACACACCCCTCCAGATGCAAAAGGACTTGAGAGAAGAATTCAACAAATCTGCGATTTTGCTAATAACGGGCAATCAGGGAGTTTTATACATCCAGTTCTAAAAGCAATTGTTTTGCATTTCATGCTGGCGTATGAGCACCCTTTTGTAGATGGAAATGGACGTACAGCCAGAGCCCTATTTTATTGGGCGATGATCAATGAAGGTTATTGGTTGGCAGAATTCATCTCAATTTCCCAAGTAATTAAAAGGGCTCCTGTGAAATATGGAAAGGCTTTTTTGTACACAGAAACTGATGGCAATGATCTTACGTATTTTATTTTGTATCAATTGGAGATCATTAAAAAGGCCATTTCTGAACTTCATGAATATTTGGGCGAAAAGATGCAGGGAATAAAGTCGGCACAAGATTTATTATATGGTGAAAAGAAACTAAGAAAAAAATTGAACATACGTCAGGTAGCATTGCTCAAGCATGCTTTATCGCATCCTAATTATATTTATTCAATCAATGAGTATCAAAGCTCCTATGGCATTGCGTATGAAACTGCGAGGAAAGATTTGATGCAAATGTCGGATGTCTTTTCATTTTTAAAAAAATTAAAGGATGGTCGTACTTTTGTATTTATCTCACCGCCGGATCTTAAAGAAAGGATTGAAAAACAGAAAGAATAGTTTTGTCCTTCGTATTAATCCATGATTCTCTCCGAAAAAATGGAGAAAAGGCTATACGCCATTTTTAGCAATTGCAAAACAAAAAAATGCTACGGACTACGCCGCAGATTTTCACAGTTGAGGCGTCGTTCGTCTGAACAAAATACTGTGTAATGTGAATTTTGAACTTGCAAAATGCACCTAATTTATTTAGTGTTATACCCATGACTTTAATAGATCGAACAATTGAGCCTCTCACACGCTCACTTGCCGGGCAATATCCTGTCCTCACTATTACCGGACCCCGGCAGAGCGGTAAAACTACTCTGTGTAGAAAGATATTCAACGAAAAGCCATACGCCAATCTGGAATCCCCTGATGTCCGCCAATTTGCCATTGATGACCCCAGAGGGTTTCTGGCGCAATATCCGGACGGTGCTGTCCTGGACGAAATCCAGAGAGTGCCGGACTTGATCTCATATCTTCAGCCTATGGTGGATGAGGATCAACGTGAAGGCCGGTTTATCCTGACCGGGAGCCAGCAGTTTGAGGTCAGCAATACTATCAATCAATCCCTGGCCGGTCGCACCGCCCTTGTTCGACTGCTGCCTTTTTCCGTTGATGAAATTGAGTCCAACTATGCATTCTCTTCAACTGATACGCTTTTATATAGAGGGTTTTACCCCCGTCTGTGGGATAAGGCGCTTGATCCCACTCAGGCTCTTGGCGACTATTTTGAAACCTATATAGAACGGGATTTAAGACAATTGATTACAATCAAGGATCTGCACCTGTTCCAGCGGTTCATAAAACTTTGCGCCGGGCGAGCCGGACAGCTCTTGAACATGAACAGCCTGGCCAATGATGCTGGTATCTCACATACGACAGCCCGAAACTGGATATCCATCTTAGAGGCCAGCTATATTGTTTTTTTACTGCAACCCTATCATGCAAATATTTCCAAGCGGTTAATCAAATCTCCTAAACTCTATTTTTATGATGTTGGCCTGGCAGCCTATCTGATCAACATTGAGAACGAAAAGCAAATTTCACGAGACCCTTTGCGCGGCCATCTTTTTGAAAATATGGTCGTAGCCGAAGCCCTGAAGTACCGTTTCAACCATGGTCGTAAAAGCAATCTTTATTTTTACCGGGACAGTAAAGGAAACGAGGTGGATCTTCTCATGCACAAAGGATCGGACATATTTCCAATTGAAATCAAAGCAGGGATGACCATTACAAAGGACTATTTTAAAGGCCTGAACCATTTCACAAGATTATTTAAAGCTCATATCCCTCACGGTTCCGGCCTGGTGTACGGAGGTAACGAAATGCAGCAGAGAAGTGATGTTACAATTGTTCCTATTAACAATTTGCCAGCATTGTTTTCGAGATAATTCTTTTTCCATTTGTCTGAGAACTTCAGAACCAAAAGTAAAACTTCAACCAGCAAAATGCACACGGACAAACCGGTTATTTGGAAACGTTATTTAGGGCGCTGAGAGTCTCTGAATTTTAAACGTAATATGACTTAAAGCTTATCAATACATAAGGAGAAATCAGGAATTATGGAATCAATTTTTGCACCATGGCTCATTTGGTTTGTGGTCGGCGTTGTGCTGGCTTTTGTGGAACTGATGGCACCCGGTATCATCATTATCTTTTTTGGTGTTGGCTGCTGGGTGGTGGCGGGTGTTCTGGTAATCTATCCGATTACACTTTCACAGCAGGTTCTTCTCTTTATAGCATCATCCATCTTATCTATTGTTTTTTTAAGAAGATGGTTTATGAAGGTTTTTCAGGGCATGTCATCAGATAAGAATGAAGCAGATTATGATGATTTCCCCAAGGGAGAGAAGGTAGAAGTGGTTCAGTCCATCAGTCCTCATTCAACCGGCAGGGTGAAATTCCGGGGGACATTGTGGGATGCGGCTTCGGATGAGGAGATTGATGAAGGTAAAACTGTTGAACTTGTAAAATATGCGGAAAATTCAAACCAGGTCTTTTTTGTTAAGAAAATATAACTGAATAAGGAGATAATCATGACCCCGACACTTATTGCTGTAATTGCTGTTGCCATTCTTGTTATTGTTATTTTAATCAAAACAGCGGTCATTGTTCCGCAAAAAAGCGAATATATCATTGAAAGGCTTGGAAAATATAATAATTCACTGGCTGCGGGTTTTCATATTTTGATTCCGTTTCTGGACAAGGTGGCCTATAAATTTTCTTTAAAAGAGGAAGTGACTGACATTCCCAGCCAGACCTGTATCACAAAAGATAACGTAACCGTTGAAGTTGACGGTCTTTTATATCTTCAGGTGATGGACAGCAAACGGTCTGCATACGGTATCAATGATTACCGGATGGCTGCTTCTCAGCTGGCTCAGACCACATTACGATCCTGTATTGGTAAAATAGATCTGGATAAAACCTTTGAAGAACGTGAAACCATCAATGCCCAGGTGGTAGACTCCATTGATCAGGCAGCCCAGGCATGGGGTGTAAAAGTCCTCAGGTATGAAGTCAAAGATATCCTTCCTCCGGAATCCGTTAAAAACGCCATGGAAGCCCAGATGACTGCAGAACGTGAAAAACGAGCGGCCATTGCAAAATCAGAAGGTGACCGGCAATCCACAATCAACCGGGCAGAAGGTGAACGGCAGGATGCCATCTTGAGGTCTGAGGGAGAAAAACAAAAAAGAATCAACGAGGCAGAAGGTCAGGCGCAGGAAATTCTGGCAGTGGCGGAAGCCTCGGCAGAAGGTATACGACTTATTGCAGAACAGCTGCAGACCGATGGAGGGCAAGGCGCTGCAAATCTCCGCGTTGCTGAACAGTATATATCTGAATTTGGGAAATTAGCAAAAACTTCCAACACCCTGGTCATCCCAAGTAATGTAGGAGATCTTGCCAGCATGGTGACAACCGCCATGACAGCGTTCGATAAAATGAAAGCGGCAAAATAGATTACTGCAACAGACTGATCCTCCCCAAAGGTTGTAAACTTGAGGTTAAGCTACTGTTTTGAACAATTCTTTGGACTTGAGTCTTAAACAATACCCCTTGATGATACTATTCTTATGGGTTATTATACTAACCATGATAAAAGACTTTAAATGTAAAGAAACCAAATCTATATTTAATGGTCTTTTTTCTAAAAAGTTGCCACAGGATATACAAAGGTTGGCAGAAAGAAAGCTGATCATGCTTCATAGAGCGACCGTAATAAATGATCTTAGAGTACCTCCCGCGAACCGGTTGGAAGTGCTTGGTGGCAATCGAAAGGGTCAACACAGTATACGCATAAATAAAAAATGGCGCGTTTGCTTTGAATGGAAAGAGGATGGCGTATACGGGGTTGAGATTGTTGATTATCATTAAGGAGGTGCGACTATGAGAGATTTTCCCCCAACACACCCAGGTGAAATCCTGCTTGAAGAGTTTTTAAAACCAATGGGTATAAGTCAATATCGGATTGCCAAAGATATAGGCGTTCCAGCCATGCGGATAAATAAAATCGTTCGATTTCAAAGAGGAATCAGTGCGGACACCGCTTTAAGGTTAGCGCGATATTTTGGGATGTCAGTTGATTTTTGGACGGGAATTCAGGTTCACTATGATACTGAAATGGCTAAGATGCAATTAGGTGATAGACTTGAAAAAGAGGTCAAGACATTTGATCCTGCTGATTGATTCTATCCCATAGCCTATTTTCACTAATCTCAACAAAAATCTCACCCCCCTGCTCTACTAAAAAATGCACCGGATTTCACCGGTGATTTTCATGACGTTCATGACCTGCTCAAGTGGTCCAGCCCCAAAAAGTATACCCATAAAATTGGAGGACATCATCCATGAAACCATTATATTATTTTATAAAATACCTGGTTCCTTTATTTATACTGGCGTTATTGTACGCCCCAGCCGGAGCTTTTGACAACGCCGTGACGGGCAATGCCGGGTCAACGCTTTATGTTAAAAGCTTTGGGGCGTTTGATGAGCCCTGGGCTATGTGCTTTCTACCGAACGGAAACCTGCTTGTCACAGAGAAAAAAGGCGATCTGACCCTGTTCAATTTGGATGGCCTCACCCGGAAAAAGGTCCAAGGGGTGCCCAAGGTGGCCTACGGCGGCCAGGGTGGGTTGGGGGATGTTATTGTTCACCCGCAATTTGAGGACAACCACTGGATATACCTCTCCTATGCTGAGCAGGACACATCAGGCAAAAAAGGTGCGATTGTGATCCGGGCAACGCTTCGTTCCAACGATGCCAGGCCTGTACTTGAAGGCCATCAGACTATCTGGAAACAGATCCCTAAAGTAACCGGCAACGGGCACTACTCGCACCGGCTGGCATTCAGCCCGGACGGAAAACTGTTCATCACCTCTGGTGATCGTCAAAAGCAGACCCCGGCCCAGGACTGGACCCAGAATCTGGGCAAGGTTGTCCGTTTAAACGAGGACGGATCCGTCCTGCCTGACAACCCATTCCAGGACAAGGGAGACCTTGCCAAAACCTTCTGGTCTCTGGGGCACCGGAACCTCCTGGGGATTGCCTTTGACCGCCAAGGGCAGCTGTGGACCCATGAAATGGGTCCCAGGCATGGGGACGAGTTCAACTTGACCGTCAGGGGGGGCAATTATGGTTGGCCCATTGTCTCCTGGGGTGACCAGTATTCGGGAATTCCCATCCCCGACCATGACACACGCCCAGAATTTAATGCACCTGAAATTTACTGGGTTCCCACGGTTGCCCCTTCAGGCTTGATCATATATGACGGCACTCTGTTCTTGCAATGGCAGGGTAATGCACTCCTTGGCGGACTCCGATCCAGATCCCTGGTCCGCATTGAAATTAAAGGCTCCCAGGCCCATGAGGCAGAACGTTTTGACATGGGCAAACGCATCCGGGAAGTTGAGCAGGGTCCAAAAGGTGCCATCTGGATTTTGGAGGATAAACATAACGGCCGCCTGCTCCGGCTGACGCCCAAATAAGAAGCAGGGATAATATTCAGATTAAGATCCAATAGTCTTTGATATTAAATGAATTCGGATGAAAATATTTGGGAGAATAAATAATGGATTTAGATATTAAAAGAAAAGATTTTATCGTGGTAGGATCTGGACCTGGCGGGGCAACGGTTGCAAAAGAATTATCCCAAAGAAACAAAAAAGTGCTCATTCTTGAATGGGGAGATAATGCGCCTTTAACGGGAAGCTTCTGGCAAGGAGCCAGAACACTTTTACGCCCTGGCAAAAGTATGCTTTTCACTCCCCAAATGCTGGGATTGGTCAGGGGGATCACAACTGGCGGAAGTTCAATCCACTATTATGCGACATCGTTTCCCGTCCCGTTTGAAATGCTAAAATCTTATGGAATAGATATCATTGATGAGGTAACGGAGTTAAGGGAAGAGCTTCCTGTTGCACCGCTTAAAGATGAAATGGTTGGTCCCATGTCAAAACGGATCATGGACAGTGCTCAGAATCTTGGATACAACTGGATAAAACTGGATAAATTGATGTATCAGGATAAATGGAAACCAGAATTTCAATTTGGCCATTATGGAGACCCTCACCGGGTTAAGTGGTCTGCCAGAATGTATATAGAGACGGCATTAGAGAATGGATCAACCCTCATAAGCAGGGCAAAGGTTAAAAAAGTTTTATTTGAAGGCAATAAAGCAGTTGGGGTAGAATTTACAAAAGGCCAAAGGAAATATCAAGCGTTTGCACCCAAAATTATTATTTCTGCAGGCGGTATTGGAACGCCTGTCATACTTCGAGCAAGTGGTATTAAAAAAGCAGGTTATGATTTCTTCTTTGATCCACTTATAGGCGTTCGTGGTACGGTAAAAGATATTGATGTTCCAACCAGTGAGATTCCTATGAGCGCGGGTGTGCATATGGAGGAAGAGGGTTATATGATGACAGATATGGCACATCCATTCGCCACAACTGCTATGTTTGCAGCTGGCGTTTTTAAATTTAATAGAATGTTTTCCAGGCCCAACACTCTTCAAATAATGGTAAAAGCAAAAGACGAACTTGGTGGGAAACTTACCAACACCGGTGGCGTACGTAAAATATTAAATAAGAATGAAAAACAGAAACTCTGGAGAGGATATGAACGGGCAAAGAAAATATTAAAGAACGCTGGTGCCAAGAATATTTTTAAAACTCCGTATCTTGCCGCTCATCCCGGTGGAACCGTTAAAATTGGTGAACTTGTAGACTCTAATCTTATGACACAGTATGACGATTTGTTTGTTTGTGATTGTTCAGTTATTCCTGAAGCCTGGGGGATGCCACCAACAACTACCATTATTGGTCTCGGAAAACGTCTTGCCAAACACCTTTCAGAAGAAAAAAAATGAAGCAGCAGTCAAGGTGAATTTACAACCCCACTCCCCGGGCCTGTGAACAAGCCACTGCACATGGCCAAGTCAGTGAGTTCAATATTGAATTTTGAAAGTAACAAATGAAATCATGAAAGGAGACGAGCCGATGCCAACACCAATATATTACCATTTTAAGCAGCGATTCAATGTACCCGCCCGCAAGGCATTTGAATGGTGTACAACCTATACTCCCGGAGATCATGCCCTCATGGGAGCGAAGGAAGTCAGCCGAAAAATCGAGCACATCACCGACCGAACAATCATCTTGACAGATACATTCAGCATTGGCGCTGACAATCAAATTGAAAAGCAAAAGCTCGTACAGATTTATCCGGATATACTATTCTGGACAAGTACGCACATTAGCGGGCTGGCTAAACATTCGCAGTTTATTTATAAAATCACTGCAGAAGCAGATAATATCTCAAACCTGAATTTTAGGGGTCTATTCCTTGACTATGGGGACAAAAAGATTAGTGAATCAGATACCGCAAAACTGGTCGAGAAAAACTGCAAAGAGGATGCAAGAGCCTGGGAGCTCTTGGCCAAAGCTATGGAACAGGACATTTGTTAATATCACGACGATATTTTTATCCAAAGAGGTCAAGTCTACGTTGACCCTTGCTCAAAAATATTTCAACAACAGACATGCTGACGGGCAAGCCGAAGATGTCCAAACGTTGATTACGCAAGTGAGTTAAACACTACACTTAAGGAGAAAACATGAACGGAAACAACAAGTTAAGTGCGGCAATCATAGGAATTTTTATTCTTTTGGGATTATCTTCCCTTGGTTACTTAATAGGAGATGCCGCAATTGAGTTCAAAGAATATGAACGTTCAATTAAAGTAAAAGGTTTAGCAGAGAGAGAATACCCCGCAGATATTGTGATTTGGCCAATCCAATTCTCAACTGTAAATAATAATTTGGAAGGTTTGTATAACTCTATTGAAATTAGCACAAATAAAATAAAACAATTTCTAAAAAAACAAGGCGTACAATCATCAGAAATTTCCTTATCAGCACCCAATATAACCGATAAATCAGCTCAGGACTACGCAAGGTCAGAGCCAGCAAAATATAGATACACAGCCGTACAAACAGTCACTGTTTACTCAAAAAATATAAATGCTGTTCGCCTTATAATGAATAACCTCAGCCAACTTGGCAAGCAAGGGATTGCTTTTACTGGAGAGAATTATCAATTTAGAACAGAGTACATTTTTACAAGGTTAAATGAAGTTAAACCAGAAATGATTGAGGAAGCGACAACAAAAGCAAGAGAGGTTGCAATTAAGTTTGCAGAAGATTCTAAAAGCAAATTGGGCAAAATAAAGCGGGCCTCACAAGGGCAATTCAGTATAAACTCAAGAGATAAGAATAACCCACATATTAAACGAATAAGAGTTGTATCTACCGTTGAGTATTACTTATCTGACTAGAAAAATTGGTTAAATACATTGGTCGTTACATTCACCGGTGTATCATTATTTGAATATGATGGTACCGTTCTCATTTATTAAAAAAAAGGGAAAATATGACTTTTTCAAGGCGGCAATTTCTCTCCATGGGCATCTCGTTGGGCGGGTTTCTTTTAAATCCATTAAAAGCATTTGGCTGGGGCTCATTCGATGGTATTGCCAACACACATCAGCTCATTGTACAGGCTGCTATGGGTCTTTTGCACATGGAACCAGCTATGCAATTCAACTTGTTTCCGGCCGAAAAGGATATTACAAGTTGGGATTGGACCAGAGGTATATATGGCAAAGGTCCTGATGTTGGAGGTGCCAGTAATTTTTCAGACCATTATTACAATCCCAGAATCGAGAAAGGGAATGGACCTAACGCAGCAGCTACACAATTTCAGAATCTGATTTTAAAACTACGTCAATCTGTAAACGATGAGACAACTGCTAAATGTGCGTCATGGGCAGCTCATTTTTTAAATGATATGCATGTGCCATACCATGTGATCGGTATTCCTGGAAGGGAGGCATATAGCCATCGCTACTCAATGAATGGATACCTTACACTGGATGAAAGCGGTCCATCCATACTGAATGGTCGCAGCAAAGTTCAACCCCACCCTGGCTGGGGGAAAGAACAGAATTTTCTGTATTCCCTTGATCAATATATAAAAGGACACCGTTCTGACGATGGTAAGGTTGGCGATGTAGATTGGTATGACCCCTGGTATGCTAACAGTGTTGGAATAGAGAAAACAAAAGTAGTGTTTGGCAGCCATAGCAAGTGGGAGTATCTTGCTCACAAAGGATGGAATCCTCAAGAGGCGAATACAATTTATAAAAAACTTATCGAGAAATTCTATTATGATCCGCAATGGCCGAATTATAAAAGACCGTTGACTCAGAATCCAATGTCTTTTGCCGGCCAAAAAGCAAAAGAATTTGCATTACGTTGTGCTAAAGAGACAAGGCTAAACCTGCTATTTTATTATGGGTATCCGACAAATGCTATCTGCCGGGCAATTCGGTCAACATTTACACTATACCGGTCCGCACTCACTTCAATTAGAATTGATTCTATCAATTACGCCAGGGCAGAAGGCGGCCAGTATAAAATAACATGCAAGCTTCACAATACGCATCAATATGAGGATTTCCAGGCAGTGGATGTCCGATTGCACTGGAGAGAAAAAGGTGGCCGTTGGAAAATTGATGAAGTGATTCGTTTAAACGAAGATCTTCGACCGACGAATTACGTGGATGTCTGGTGGTACATCCCACTCCGTTCTAATAAGAAGGTTGAGATCGTATGTGATGTAAACGGATATTACTCAAAAACCCCGGATCTTGGATTCAGGGAAAAAAAACTAACATTCATCACAAACCAACATTACCAGGATCCTGAACCTGAAAGATTACCCGAACCTCAGCGGCCGCAAGCAACTCCCTCTCGAAACCCTGTGTATTGCGGTATCTGGAAAGTAAACCGTACCTGTATTCAAGAAGAAAACATAAAAAACAAAAAGGAATACCTTGGTAAAACATATACACGGGAATGGACTTTGTATCCCTATGATGGTGGAAAAACAATAAAAATTTCCGAATCTGGAAATGGTAGAACATTTGTGGAATTTAAGAAACCTGGGTCATACGGTTCTACTTATACAGTAACCCACACGTTTCAGAATGAACCTCGGTATAAAATAAGGAAAAACATTATAAAGTTATCTGTTAGTAAGAACAACTTCAGTGGGACATGGAAACTAATCGAAAGTTATAAAAGTAGCGGTAGAAAAGTGGGCAGTAGAACATACAGGATAACAGGAGTCTCTAAAATAAAGAGTTATGATTAAAATATATTCTAAATTCATAAAAAAGGTAAGCACCTTTGTCGCTATTATAGCAGTATTGACAATGACAAATCAAAGCTTTGGCAGCCAGGTATCTGCAGATGGCAAAGCCATAAAAATCAGTGATAATACTCTTGCTATTGAAAATTTAGCATCTGAAACTCAAAAAATGTTTGAGGCTTTATATGTGAATGATTTGAAAACAGTTAGAACACAACTGAATAAGGGCGTTAGCGCCAATGCAAAAAACGATGTCGGGCAGACCCCCTTGCATGTGACACAGGACATTGCCATTTTAAAAATATTGGTATCAAACGGTGCTGATGTGAATAGTACAGATGATGATGGCAGAACACCTATGTTTAATAAAGAAATAGAGCTTATAACGCTCTTGATTGAGGCTGGGGCTGACATCCATCATAGAAGCAACAAGGGGAATACCTTGCTGATATGGTATTCGTACAGTGGGTATTTAGAGGGTATTCAATATATCGTTTCACTCGGAGCGGATGTAAATGCAATTAATAACGATGGTCAAACAGCCCATGACATTGCTGAAAGATTCGCTCATTTAAAATTGTTGGAATACCTCATATCGATAGGCGCTAAACCAGGAGAATAAAGGCCGAATTAATGTTTAATTATACCACAGTATCAGCCATAAGAAAGAAAAGGCATCATGATTAGGAATAGATTAAAGTTAATCTTACTCATTTGGCCAATTATCCTACTGCTAGGATTTTGTGCGAATGCTTTCTTTCAACGGCATCAAATTGATAAGAAATTGCCGGATGCTGACGGGCTTGTTTGGAAAGCAGGGGAAAAACAATTTACTACCAGAGTTAATCAGTTCGAGGATGGGGAGATTCTTAAAATAAGAATTAAGATTGTAGACCCTGATAAAAAAGAAATTTATACAAAAACTGAAATGATTGACCGAGATATGTTTGGCGGTGGTTTTATTCGCGCGGTTCAGGTTGATCAGGATTCCGAAAATGAAATTGTAATATGGCATTCACAGTCCAAATATTATCTTGATTTTTCAGAAGGGAATGTGATTGAGGTTTCGTTTGACCAGGTTCCCCAACAGATAAAGGATCTTGCCCAAAATTGGCACAATTATAATGTTATGGCGGGCCTGGAAATGACGATCCTGTTTATATTCGTGTTTGGCTATTATGTTTTGTATATTATTATTGTGGGATTGTTAAATTTGTTTAAAAGAAAAAAATCTTATTAATTCTTGCCCAGCCAAGTTAATAGACTGATAATATAAGACAAAGTACAGAAAAATACTCTGAAAATTGTCTTAATTTAATGTTCTGGTTCTTAAAAACAGAGCTTTAAGAATTTAATATGGATTTCCAACAATGCTCTTGCAACGGGTCACAAAAAACCGCGACCGCTGATTAGCTGAGTTCTCGATCTATTCAGTTCGATTTTTAATAATTTTTTATCTAATATTAAAGGGAAAATATTGAAATGAAATTTTTTGAAGATATTATCCGAAAATTAAAATCGCCATCAAATGTGTTAGCACTATTCGCTATTTTTCTTACTGCTTTTGCTTTTTGGGATATGAAAAAATGGACACCAATTATTTTGTCTCTAATCTCTGTTTCAGTTTTACTTTTAATCATTACAATTACGATTAAAATTGTAAAATTTTATAAATCGCCTAAACCTTTGGAATTTTTTCCTAATTGGAAGGGAGCACCTCCGAATTATTCTATTGAAAAAACAATAGGATATGAATCGAATAATCAAATACAAATAGATGTCATTGGAAGAACTTGTTTTAGATGGCTCTGTGGTGATGAGACAAACTACAATAATGATGAAAAAAAAGAATTACTTGAAAAAGAGCAATCGATTCTTCAGGACAAAATATTTGAAGCTGTAAAAAATGGTAAAAATATTCATTTTGTTTTAAAAAACCCATACATCCCGATTAAACAATTCACCAAGAAAGAGAATGAGAAGCTCAAAAGCCAAGCTGAAATGGTAATACAGAGCTACGATAAAATATTAAAAAGAATAAATTCAGGTTCAGTATTAGGAAAACTGCAATTATCTTTTGTTGATGATATTGTTGAAAATAGTATGGTTCGAATATCTGAAAATTCAAAAATTGTAAGATTTATTTTTGATTTGAGTATTAAATTTAAAAAACCAAGAGTATCCGAACATTCAATTTCTAAACCATTTTTAGTTTTTTCCAATGAAATTGAACCAAACGAGTATTTGGATGAATTTGATTATTTAATAGGAAAATCAAAATTTAAGGAAGATGTAGAAAAGAAACGTAATGAATATAAGCTCAAGATAGACACCCTTAGTCAAAAATATCCAAGAAGCTCCAAACAAAGGGGAGATACTTCCGAAAATTTGAAAGCTGTTGCTGCAAAATATTACTTAGAGGAAACAAGCCAAGAAATAAGAGTGCCACCAACAACCGTTCAACTATTGGTTACTAACCAATGTACAACTAAATGCTTAATGTGTGGACACCATGATTTATATAGTAAAAATGATGAAATGGATATAACGGAGTTAAACTATGTACTCTCCTCAATTAATGAAATAGGTACTAATTCTATAATTATATCAGGCGGTGAGCCTTTGGCAAGACCTGATATATTCGAAATTCTTGAGGAAGGAGCGAAGAAAAATCTAAAAATGGGGATTCTTACTAATGGGATTAAGATTGGATGCCATTCATTGAATAATGATGAAGCGATGAAAATATCCAAAACATGTAAATGGGTACAAGTATCTGTAGATTCTTTTGATGAAAATCTTTACTCAACGATACGAAAAGGTGGAAGCCTGGAGAAAGCGATAGAATCAATAAAATGCCTTGTGGATGCTGGTGTCGAACAAGTCGAAATTTGTTACACAATTCAAAAAGCAAATATCAAGGAGGTTGGCGAATTATCAAAGAAAATTTCGAAAAGTATTCATAATTTGATACCAAATAGTGTGCCAATTCGATTTAAGTTTGCTCATGGTTCATCAGAAAGTCTATTTTTGCCAAGTGTTAATGAGCTGGAGGAATTATATGGGCAAATCTTTTACGATGACTCTGCAATGGTAAACTTTAATTATCTCAACGATATGACAAAAGATGGTTATTTTGAAATTAATGATATGGCAATAGGTGAGCCAGTTAAAAATAAAATGAATTATTTTAAATTTTCTTCTTTTACCTGTCATGCGCTTAGGCTTACCTGTAAAATAGATCCGAAAGGTGATGTTTATCCTTGTTGCTTTCTTTTTGATGATAACTCTGCAAAATCTAATTTTAGGCATAAATACATTTTAGGCTCAATGAGATCTGAAAAAAAACCAAACAAAGTTGTTCCTCCAGAAAAAGAGAATCAGTTCGAAAAGATCTGGTATAATAATTCAACGTTAAATAATTTCCGTCAAACAATATTGCCTATTGATCCAGTCGCTTGCAATTATTGTACACGCCATACATATCAAAACGAATATTTGAATAAATTATATAAATTGTTTTTGGAATGCAAGCATTATGGCATCGCAGAAGAAATCATTGATGGGCATGGTGAAACACAATTTTGGGTGTAAGGTATTCTGATCCTATTCCCTGAAAGCAGTAACCTCGGATTCGCTTCATTTTAGTCTTAGGTAAACGGTTTTGACCTTAAAAACTGCACTTTCAAAATCAACACTGATTTCAACAAGGAAAATGAACCGGACAAGCTGGTTATTTGTGATGTTAGGCAATACATATATAAAAGGCTATGAGGTGCCCATGGATAAGAAAAATTCTATTTTACCTGTTTATAAATTAGCTATGGAAGACGTTGCAACGGCGAATTTAAAAGAGTCCGCAGACAGGTTGGAGCTTGAATACGATGAAGGGATACATCTAAATTTTTTATTGCAACCTTATGTGGTCACCAATAAAGGTGTTTTTAAAGAATCCGGGGAATGCGCCTCTCAAATTATTTCAGCACTTTTAATCCAGTATTGTTTAAGCAAGACAACATCAAGGCCTAAGGGGAATTTTGTAAGCATGGGCCAATTGGCAGGTCCTGGATCAGGAATTGGCAGTTATTTTACCAGTGAGTTTTTGAAGCCTATGGATAAAAAATTCTCAAACGATCTTGAAAAGCTTGAAATCAGGTCGTTCAAGCTTGGTGCGAAAATAGACAATGAAGAGTTATCCGGTGGTGTCAGTTACATATTTGAGCCATTAAAACACATTCCCGTTAAACTGGTTTTTTATCCAGGCGATAATGAATTCGGTGCTGGTGTCAGCATGTTACTTGACGCATCAGCAAGTGATTTCGTGGGTTTTGAAACGTTAGCTTTTTTGGTTACCATACTTTTTCGAAAACTCATAGAAGGAAAGTTCTGACGGCAGGGCTTATGAATTCCGGGACAAGAGACTTAAATCCAAAAACCCAAACACACACGGGCAAGCCGGTAATTTTGAAATATTAATAAATCACAAGTATAACTTGTTAAATAATAATAATATTAAACCGAATCCTCAGGAACTGGCCCAAAGGAACAGTGGGGGGATTGTATGCTGTTCAGAATCAATTAAATCTTTGCGTGCATGCGGGTGGGAAAACTGCTTTGGAATTATCTGGATTCGGGCATAATCTCCAATTGGAGGGATGAAACCTTAAAGGATATTACAAATTCACTCGATAGGATTTCAGATAGTGTTGAAAGAATGCTCCCACTCTGTCAGAATTGCTTTCTCCAAACTTCCAAGATTTTAGACAGGCATATGAGACTGATTTCAAAGGTATGTCATCAATACCCCCACAGGAAAAAATAATTGTCTTTGATCATTAAATTGAATATTCAACCCAATGCCATTATGATGATCGTATTCGGCAAGTGAATATTGTCAATATATTAATTATAAAAGATGGCAAATACCAACAATATAGACGTTTTTTGCAGTTTATGCTGGTAAAAGCAAACTTTCTGAACTTATTCTCTCTTGCTTTCCTTTGCATGGCTTGATATTTATTGGTAAATACCAACGCAAACAAGATAAATGGATTTAGTGATGGGAAAAACCAACGAAGATTGGGTTGCAATGTCAGATAAGGCAATTATAGGTGCCATCGGTGCCTATATTAGGCATCAGCGGCTGGAGCAGAATAAAACACAGGCTCAAGTCGCAGAAGATGCTGGAATAAATCGCTGGACCTTAAGCCAGATAGAAAACGGTGAGTCGATAACACTTGCGACCCTCGTCCAGATATTAAGGGCGCTTGATTTGATCCATTTGTTGAGCATATTCACCATCGAGGAGACAATCAGCCCGATAGCGTACGCCAGATTACAAGAAAAAAAGAAAAAGAGAGCAAGACCTAAACATAGAACAAATGATTCAAATGGAGATTTGGGGTGGTAGATTATGCATATGTACATATCTGGGGTACGTTCGTAGGTGTTGTCAGATGGGATACTGTACGACAACTATCGAGTTTCCAGTTTGATAAGAGTTTTATAGAAAAAAACTGGGATATTTCTCCGATAAAAATGCCGATCAGCAATGGCAGCCGGGTATACAGTTTTCCGGATCTACGCCCATCAAAAGATATGACGGAGGATACATTTAAAGGGTTGCCCGGTTTGCTATCGGACTCTCTGCCTGATACATATGGCAATCAGCTGATTGAAACATGGCTGGCCCAAAATGGCCGACCTCCCAACAGCATGAATCCGGTTGAAAAACTATGCTTTATTGGCACAAGGGGGATGGGGGCCTTGGAATTTGAGCCTGCCCAGTTAAAAGCAGGCAAAAACACATTTTCTGTTGAAATAGCAAGTCTTGTTGATGTTGCAAAAAAGATACTATCGGAAAGAGAAAATATTGAAATAAATGTCAGTGCCGATGATGAACGCGCGATTAAAGAACTGATAAAGATCGGAACCTCTGCTGGTGGCGCAAGGCCCAAGGCTGTTGTCGCTTACAACAAAAAAACAAAAGAAGTTAGATCTGGTCAGACCAGAGCGCCCAAAGGATTTGAACATTGGCTCATAAAGCTTGACGGCGTAAGTGGTGTACAATTCGGAGACAGTCAGGGCTGGGGACATGTTGAATACGCGTATTATCTGATGGCAAAGCAATGTGACATTGAAATGTCAGAGTGCGAATTATTGGAAGAAAACAATCGAGCCCACTTTATGACGAAACGATTCGATCGGCAGGAAAACAATATCAGGCACCATATTCAAACCCTCTGTGCAATCCAGCATTATGATTTTAATAATATTTATGGATACAGTTATGAGCAAGTATTCCAAACAATGCGTTTATTGCGTCTGAAATATCCTGAAGCAGAGCAAATGTTCCGCAGAATGGTATTCAATGTTCTGGCAACCAATTGCGATGACCACACTAAAAATTTTTCGTTCCAGTTGAAACAGGATGGAAAATGGAAACTTTCGCCGGCATACGATGTCTGTTATTCGTATGATCCTAAAAATGTGTGGGTAAACCAGCAGACGTTAAGCATAAATGGAAAACACAGAAATATTGATAAAGAAGATTTAATGACAGTTGCCAAAGCAAACAACATAAAAAAAGGTGAAAAAATAATTAAGGATATCAATACGGTGGTCAAGAATTGGAAAGATTTTGCAAACCGGGCAAAAGTAAAAAATGAGCTGCTACAGACGATTCAAGATAATCTACATACTTTGAAGGGTATACTTTGAAATTAAGTTTTCACTGCAGCTGCACCACATCAAAAAATGGGAATCCAATGTTTAAAAGAGATATCTTAAAAAAACTATCCGAATGGGCAGATAAAACAAATCAATAGGTTTCCAAATATGCGCGCTTCTACATTCATCTTTTTAATGTCTCTTTATCTGCTGCTGCCTGTTATACCTTTGTCTTTGTTTTTGCAGGCCGTTGACGAAAACACCACCCTGTTCATCCGGGTCTCAAGAACTGCCGGCATTTATGCCTTTGTCTGGTATGCGCTCCAGTTTATTATCACGGCCCGGATCCGGCTGCTGGAATGGTGTATTGCCCAAGACAGGCGGCTGACCCTGCATATGCTGACAGCGATTGGTGTCCTGTTGATTGTGGTAATTCATACCAGTTTTGGGAATGATAAATATGCCAGTGAATTACAGGCCGGACTCGGGGGTACAGCTGATTTCATATTCCTTTGGGCGACTCTTTTCAGCGGGCTTTTTTTCAGCAACTATTTTATCCGGTTTCTTCCGGTTCTCATCCCTTACAGAGATAAAATAGTTTCCTTTGTTAAACTCACACATGAACGGTGCCTGTTGTTGCATTATGCCATGCCCGCAGGAATGATATTGCTAATGGCCCATGTCATGCTGGTTCCTGGCAAAGGACTCATTCTATTCAAAACCTGCATGGCCCTAATCAGCGGCTCTACCTTCACGGTATATCTGTTTCATAAATTTATTGTTCCCCGGAGGATGCAACAACACCCCTGGAAAGTGGATAAGGTGGTTCAGGAATCAGACGCCATTTTCAGCTTGTACTTTAAACCGCCGCCCGGTAGAAAAATCAATCACCAGGCCGGCCAGTTTTGTTATGTTCGCCCTGTAGGCAACGGTATGCCGTCACAATCCCACCCTTTTACCATATCTTCAAAACCCGATGATGAAGGGGTTTGCATTACCATCAAACCGGTTGGGGATTTCACCACTGTCATCAAAAAAATCGAACTCGGCAGCCCTGTCTGCATTGATGGAGCTTATGGACAATTTTCATACAAATGGGTACCGCCTGACAGCACCCTGGTGTTTCTTGCAGGGGGCATCGGTATAACTCCAATGCTGTCCATGCTGAGGGATCTTTGTATTAAAGAACCGAAGCGGAAGGTGCTCCTGATGTGGGGGGCAAGGTATGAAAACGATCTGATCCGGTTAAACGACATTCAGTTGATACAAAAACAGATGGCGCACTTTGATTTCCATCCCATCCTCTCCCGTGAGCCTGAGTGGCAGGGGCACCAGGGGAGAATTGATAAAAAAATGCTCACCGAAATCTTGGACAGAAACAGGGTGAATACAAATTTTTCCAATCAAACTGATTGTGATTTTTTTATCTGCGGCCCTGCCGGTATGATTGATGATATGCTACAGATATTAAAAGAAATGAACATCCCGGGCCGTTCAGTTCATACAGAACGGTTTGCTTTTTAAGATCAGATCAAGCAGTCGGCATGCAGGGAGGTTCACTGATTCACACTATTATCATGATCCTTTTATTTTTACTGCTGTGATAAATACTTTTTTTAACCGGTGATGATATAAAAACATATGGATCTGTTTCTTCAAATATGGGGTGGATGTTTTTACCTCTTAAACAAAATATTTTTTTCTTTTTCTGAAGGAAAAACTGACAAAATCAGTAACAAAATTAGAATTAGTGGTTGGTTAGTTTACATTTTTGGGGTCCCTCCATGGGTAATAATTTTAATAGGAAAAAAAGATTGGATTGCTGCTTCTATTGAAGCAGGAGGGTTACCAGCTATGCTATTAGGCTTATACATATCGTGGCATAATCACCGAAAACCAAGTAAGCTTATTTATCATATTGTCACTGTGTTGACTTATACCGTACTTACAATTGGCGTTGGATTTAGCATTAAACATCATGGTGGCATTAACTCTTTTACACAATTATTGGAAATCGGAGTAATGTTTGGCTTTTTGCTTAGCGGGTATTACATCGCAAAAAACAATCCTATTGGTTGGTTGTTTTTCATGATAGGTAATATCTGTATGGCTGCACTGATGTATCTTCAAAATGCACAGATATTGATGGTTCAACAGTTGATATCATTGTTCTTTGTAGTTTATGGTTTTATTAATTCAATAAAATATAAGCCAAACAATCGTTGCACCGGACGCGAGTGATCGCGCGCAGGCGAACTTAACGCTATATTAAAGCCTGGACAGCAGACAACAGTTGTTTTAAAGAATATACCGGGATGGGAACAATGATGGCTAATATTGAAATCAAACATTACAGCGCTTTTAAATCCAATGAGGCCCTACTGCTTCAAAAAAATTTAGAATCAATGTTAACTCAGAGATAATCACATAGATGCAGGGAGAAAATTACTTGTGGATAGATTGAATAACTTAACCATACGGGTGAAACTGTTTATTGGATTTGGGCTTACCTGCGGCTTATTTGTGATCGCAGGCTTTTTGGTTAACCATTATAACAACGAAACCATTAGTGAGTTGAACGCTACGGAGATCGAAGTGTTACCTCATATGCTGAACTTCACTGAAATTAAAAGAGACATTGAACAGATTCAGGGTTGGTTGACGGATATCTCGGCAACACGGGCAGCCCAAGGGTATGATGACGGGTATGGTGAAGCTGAAAATTACTATCAGGATGCGATAAAAAGACTGGATTTCGCCGTTGGAGAGCATGAAAAATATGGCGAAAAGGATATGGTCTCGCAACTTAACGCTATGAAAAGAAGCCTGGATGCATATTATGACATGGGGAAAAAAATGGCGCAGGCCTATATCGACGGCGGGCCTGAACAAGGCAATCCCATGATGAAAAAATTCGATCCGCTTACTGCGAAACTGTCTTCTATGATCGGAGAACTGGTGACTGAGCATGTAGCAGATTTAAATAAGTCCATCGTAACCCTGAAAAAAAAGACCTGGACAACGTCAAAAATTCTGATGATCTCCATCTTGATCGTTCTGATCCTGTCTATCATTTCTGTGCTGTCTATCGCAAACCCCATTGCGGCCTCTTTGTTCAAGGTAGTGACCATGCTGAAGGACATTGCAGAGGGTGAAGGCGACCTGACCAAACGACTGGAAGTAAAGAACAAGGATGAAATCGGGAAAATGGCAAAATGGTTTAATCAGTTTATAAAGAAACTCCAAGGCATTATCATGGATATTGCAGGGAATTCAGACACCCTTAACCGCTTTTCCAGTGAAGTTTTAGTCCTGTCAAAACAGATGTCTGAAGGTGCGGGCAATGTGTTTGATAAATCCAACACCGTGGCAGCAGCCGCAGAGGAAATGAGTTCCAACATGTCATCTATTGCCGCAGCAGCCGAGCAGTCATCAACCAACATCGGAATGGTTTCTGCTGCTGCCGAAGAGATGACCTCAACGATTAATGAAATTGCCCAGAATACTGAAAAAACAAGGATTACAAGCAATAAAACGGTTGCCAGGACGCAGAAAGCTTCTGAGAATATTGATACCCTGCGCAAGTCTGCCAAAGAAATCGGCCGGGTTGTGGAAACCATTAACGATATCTCCGAACAAACCAACCTTCTATCATTAAATGCTACCATAGAAGCGGCCCGTGCTGGAGAAGCCGGCAAGGGGTTTGCAGTGGTGGCAGGCGAAATCAAAGACCTGGCAAAGCAGACCGCAGAGGCAACACTGGAGATCAAAGAAAAAATTGAGAGCATTCAAGGCTCCACAAATCTTACAGTGTCAGAAATTGAGGAGATCGCACTTGAAATCAACAGTGTAAATGAGATGATCGATACGGTTGCTTCTGCAGTTGAGGAGCAGTCTGCCACTACAAAGGAAATTGCAGGGAATGTAACTCAGGCTGCCCAGGGGATACAGGAAGTGACCGAAAATGTGTCCCAGAGTTCAGCTGTGGCCGATGAAATTTCAAAAGATATCGCTGATGTAAACCAGGCCGCAAACCAGATGTCAAACAACAGTACACAAATTGACACCCGGTTATCTGAATTAAGTCAGTTGTCAGAACACCTCAATGAGAAAGTAGACCAGTTTAAGGTTTAACAAAGCATCAACTAAGCGCAAAAATTAGATGAAGGATGGGGCGATCCTCCCCAAGGATTGTACACCTGAGGTGAAGTCCCTATAATGAAAAATTATGGATAGATAGATATATTAAAAAGAGAAGGTTCCAGAGTTGGTGTTGTCTTATTTGGTGAAATTCAGATCTCCCACCGCCCTCACTCTTCACCAGATACAGACAAAGGTACTGTTTCAAATATTCGAAAATGGTTAAAAAGGAATGGAGTTAAACCATGATGAATATTATGGAAATTGAAGGTTACAAAGCAATAATAAAGTATGATCCCGCATTCGATATGTTTCGTGGTGAATTTGTCGGCTTTAGTGGTGGTGCTGATTTTTATGCTACCAATATTTCTGAGCCTTCCTAACATTACGGATTGTACTCAAGAAGGGGGCAAGTCAATATCTATCTGAGAGAAAGAGCTTCTGAGATAAATGTCTACTTGTCTAAATTGGACACTGCAAGATATATCCTTTTCTCCACACATGGATTGTTGGGCGGTGAATTTCGGGGTGTATCAGAGCCGTCATTAGCCCTAACCCTGCCGGGGAACCCTCCTAATAGGGATGGCTTTCTCACCATGAATGAAGTCATAGGGCTTGATATCAATGCTGAAATGGTCATATTATCAGCCTGTAACACCTACGGACAAAGTGATAATGCCGTCAGTGGAGAAGGTTTTGCCGGACTTACACGTTCTTTTATGTATGCTGGAGCAAAGAGTATCCTGGTAACTCATTGGAATGTAGAAAGCCAGGCTTCACGAGAATTAATAAATAATTTATTCGAGTTAAAGAAACAAATGAAGAGTGTAAAAGCTTTGAGGTCTGCTAAATTTGATATGAAAAATTCCATTAGAATCAACAATGATCTAAAGACATCCCTGCCCCATCCATTTTTCTGGGCACCTTTTGTTTTAGTTGGTTAAGGGATTTGACCCTCACCCATTTACTGGACAGGGTAATTGTAGAAAATCCGAGCTCTGATCATGCTTTTTTAACAACAGAGCATTTAAGGTACATAGCGCCGAAACCTGGAATCTTACAGGAAATATCATGACCATTTACAGGGTCATCAAGGAGTTTGATGTTTTTGACTTTTGTACCCAATTTCATTGTGTCCTTCCCGGCCTTAAGGTCTTTTATGGTGGTGACTGTATCCCCATCCTGCAAAGAATTGCCATTGGCATCGAGGAATCGTGGCGCATCTTCCGAGGGTGTATCAGAAGTCTGATCAGGTGCCCACTCATGAGCACATTCGGGGCATATCCACAAAAACCCATCAGGATAGGCATAAGGTGAATTACATTTGGGACACATATTTTTTTCTTCCACTGACATATCAAAATTCCTGGTTGTTTAAACTGGTTTAAAATATTTTTTCATGCAGTGAAACACTTATCAGCATGAAAGACAAATAAAGACTTCATTTACTTGTATCTATAGTAAGAGTCAAGTATTTAACGGCATAGGAACTTGCTTTTCGTTTAACAACAGGAAAACTTATAATAATTAAAAATTGGAGTCATACATGCTTAGAAACCCGGAAATCACATTGCAGACCATGGAAAATCTTCGCAAACTGGATAACCTCAACTGGATTGTTGTCATTTGTCTCGCTTTTGTACTCTACGTTTACATGACCGCTATCGAGCAAAAAAAATGGAATCAGATAGCTGCCGGACTTGCATTGTATGGTGTCCACTGGTTCGTTGAAATCTTGAATGCGGTTATACAGAAGTTTTCCGGTCATGCCCTGTGGACTGCAAGCGGCGGAACCTCGTTCCTCATATTAATCGGTGTTGGAATCGAAATCAGTTTTATGTTTTCCGTAGCCGGTCTGATCCTATCTAAAGTTCTGCCTGAAGACAAGAATATGAAAATTCTGGGTATTAACAATAGAGTTGTTTTCGCTTTTGTAAACGCCTTTATAGTTGCGCTGATAGAAATACCTCTTGCTGCTTCACCCATTTTCCACTGGGTCTATCCCTGGTGGGGAATGCTGTCCGTCTGGATTTTTATTTACATACCTTTTTTTCTGGCGGCATTTCTCTGTTATGATGCCTCAGCACGGACCAACAGAATTTTTCTGGGAACGCTTTATGGTATAAATCTGTTATTACTGCTCATACTGATTCCAATCGGCTGGATCTGATTTAAACAACGAACATTCACCGGGTTTCACAGGGTCGGGGCTCTATCAAAGCCGCCAACAGGATTCCGAAAGTGATCCCGGCAGCATGGGCTCCCGGCATATTCACCACACCTGGCCCCATGTCACCGACAAACATGCTTTGACCTGATTTGATTTGCAGGTAAAATTTGATTACGAACAACACGATCATCAAAAAGGCGCCGCTCTTAAACAACCAGTGACGCAGCTGCCAAAGCTGGATGGCGAATATTCCGTATAATCCCCAATCCAAGCCTGAAAGACCGCGGTAGTAAATAATGTTGGGATACAGGAAATGTACAACGCCCCCGACCCACAAGGAGAGTGCCAGGATATAGATTCCATAATACCGAATCCCCGAGGATGATCCTTGATGAAATACGAAATAGAGAAGACTCAACAATCCGAAAAAGAAGGTATCGTACCCCATGTGACGAAGGGTCCAATGGCTAAAATGACTGCTCACCAGTCGATGCAGCTGATATCTGTGGATGGTTCCTCGCTCATATTGTAACGCCTCAGTGAGACCATCAGAATAGTGAATCAATACTGAAACAGCACATAACAATATTGGTATCCATAAAACAGCCAGGATCTGAGAAAGGGATTTTGCACCACGAATCATATTCAGAAAGTTCCAGAAGGATAGGAACTTGCTTTTTGTTAATGAATCCATAAAAAAAATCCTCCCCATCTGAAATATTATTCTGACCTGATCACGATATATTGCACCTGTATCAGATCTTTGCAGGTTAAGACAAGAAAAGATTACCAGAGCAATAGAACTGGAGCCTGGCGACTGAACTTGACCGGACAATCTCACACCACACATGCATACAACAGGTGCATGATTGCGACCCTGATTCAATTCTCAAGCTGCAACCGGCAAAACAGGTTTTAATAACCAACCGAAATAATTAATAATAATTCCAATACACTGACTGGCACAGACATTGCTAATGTATGGATAACAGAAATGAAAAACTGATTTAAACGGATTATCCTGGAGGAATGAATGGAGGCACCAAGGGTTTTCGGCCCGGTCCCGTCCAGACGGCTGGGTAAAAGCATCGGAATCAACAATATTCCGCCAAAAATATGCAGCTATTCCTGTGTTTACTGCCAATTGGGCAAATCCCATAAAATGGCTGCAGACAGCTGTACTTACTACAATCCGGGAGCGCTTACGGCGGAAACAAAAGAAAAAATAAACAATACACGGGCCAGCAACGAATCCATTGATTACCTGACCATTGTGTCGGACGGTGAGCCCACCCTGGATGCAAATTTAGGACAATTAATCGATCAATTACAGCCGCTGGGAATTAAGACAGCCGTGATTACCAATGCCACTTTATTGAGCAGGCCCGATGTTCGGCAGGATCTGTGCCGGGCAGACAGGGTATCGGTTAAAGTGGATGCTCTGGATGAAACAATATGGCGAAAAACAAACCGGCCCCACAAAAACCTCCGGCTGGATATTATCCTGGAAGGCATCAGCTCCTTTTCAACAGAATTTAAAGGCAGGCTTATCACCGAAACTATGCTGGTGAAGGGTCTGAATGATGATGCTGCCCATCTTGAACAAACCGCAGAGTTTATAGCCAGCCTGAATAGTCCAACCGCCTATCTGAGTATTCCGACCCGGCCACCAGCTGTTAAATGGGTCTGTGCCCCGGAAGAGGAAACAATCAACCGTGCCTTTCAGATTTTCCAATCCCATGGAGTGGAGACCGAATACCTTATCGGATACGAGGGCAACCAGTTCGCCTATACCGGGAATATTGAGGCAGATATTTTAAGTATCACATCGGTTCATCCTATGAGGGAAGATGCGGTCTGTGCCTATTTAAAAAAAGCCGGTGGTCATTTTTCAAGCATTGAAAAATTAATGGTTGAAAAAAAGCTTCTGGTCTCAGAATATAATGATAAAAAGTTTTACATACGGGCAATAAATCATGCCAAATATACGAACCGGCCGACAAAAATATTATAATATCTTTTCTCATTTTTATGATTTGTTTATAAAACTGCATTCCCATAATTATGGAGAAGAGACTCGCAAATTCCTTGTAGACTCGGCTCAGTTAGAAGAGAAGTCTCACCCCAGGATATTGGATATATGCTGCGGTACAGGGTCGGTTGTGCTGGCATTTGCCAGAAAATCCCCTGATATTCAGTCCGTTGGATATGATTTTTCCCTTGGTATGTTGCATAAGGCAAAGGAGAAGGATTTATCCGGTCACACTCTTTTTATTAACGGTGATGCGGCAAGATTGTCCTTTGTTGACGACTGTTTTGATGTTGTCTGCTGCTCTCATGCATTATACGAGTTGAAAAATCAGGTGAGGACTAATGCGCTTTTAGAAATGAAACGGGTGGTAAAACCAAACGGACTGGTATTGATTATGGAGCATGAAGTTCCTCGGAAACGATTCATTAGAATGCTATTTTATATTCGGATGCTGTCAATGGGACCAAAGGATTCCCGGGAATTCGTAAAACAGGGGATTGCACCATTTGAAAAAATTTTTACCAATGTCACCTTGTCACACACGATATCAGGTAAAAGTAAATTAATCATCTGCCGCAAAGAATGAAAAAAACTTAATGCCTATTGCCTGTGAGGACTTAAAATTAGAACATCTTTGGATCGTATATCCGGGCGCACATGCCTACCCTGTAGAAGAAAACATTTCAGTTTTGCCTTTAAGCCACATATCTGATATTTCTTGAAAATAAATAAAGGAGTTAAGATGGTTGATAGAAGTCAAAGAATTCGAAGAGAGACCCTGCCATTGGAAGAGTTGGAGATCTTGAAGGGGAAACAAATTCAATTTAAAAGCGTGGCACAAATGATATCCCAGCGTGCCAGGGAAATTCCGGACACCCCCATGGTCCTCTATTATGATCAGGTTATAAGTTATGCAGCCGCCAATGATCGCGCCAACCAGGTGGCCCATTTTCTAAAAGAAAAAGGGGTGGTTAAAGGGGATATTGTTTCTGCCATGATCCTTAATTCACCGGAAGTCTATTATGCCATGTTCGGTGCCCAGAAACTGGGAGCAATTGCCGGTGCTGTCAACTACATGCTCAAACCGCCGGAAATCGCCTATATTCTAAATGACTCAAAACCCAAGGTGGTTTTTGTCAGCAGTGAATATATGAAGGATTTTGCTGCAGGTATCGACTTAGCAGAACACAAACCAATCCTGGTGGAGGTGGTGACCAATGTTATCCACGATGTCAAGGTGACGGAAAAAAACATGGGTGAAATCCTGGCCGAATACCCAAAGGAAGAATGTATAGTCCCGCAGGATCTGGATGATACCACCATGCTGCTTTACTCCTCAGGCACAACTGGTATGCCCAAAGGTATTTTGATTTCAAACAAAAATGAGCTGGCCATCTGTACAGGAAAAGCTGTCATGGGATTAAGCGAGCCGGGAGACATTATGATGATAATTCTCCCGATGTTTCATACCAATCCTTTGTGCGTCTGGACCTATCCAACCATTTATCTGGGAAATACCCTGTGTATCCGCCGGGTCTTTTCTCCGAAAGATTTCTGGCCTGCCCTGACCGAGTTTGGTGTAACCATCATTCAGGGAGTTCCGGCCATGTACGATTATATCAACCGGGCGGCCGATCCCAAAACCATCGACTACGACCGCCTAAAGCTTCGTCTGGCATACAGCGGGGCTGCGCCCATGCCGGTAAGCCTGGTTCAGGCATTTAAGGATAAATTCAACGTACAGGTGGTTGACGGTTATGGTCTGACAGAAGCCACTGGGGTTTCATCAACCTGCGGAGGCGTACCGCCAAACTGGGAGTCCATTGGAGTTGCATTTCCGGGTCTGGAAATCGAAATCATGGATATTAATAATAATATTCTTCCTTACGGAGAGACAGGTGAAATCTGTGTCAGGGGTGATGCTGTGATGGTCGGATACCTGAACAAACCCGAAGCCACTGTTGAAAGTCTAGTGGACGGCTGGCTGCACACCGGAGATATGGGACATATGGATAAAAAAGGATATCTGTACATTGCCGGTCGGACCAAAGAGATGATCAACCGAGGCGGTGAAAATATCTATCCGCGTGAAGTGGAAATACCCTTGGAAGAGCACCCCAAAATAGCTGAAGTCGCTGTTGTGGGCATGGCGGATCAGGCCCTTGGAGAACGCGTTAAAGCGTACATTGTGCCTTTTGATTCAGACAGTTTGACATTAGAAGAGATCCAGGAGTACCTTGCTGACAAAATAGCCAAGTATAAGATTCCCGAAGCAGTGGAGTTTATGGACGAATTTCCGCGAAATCCTACAGGAAAAATTTTGAAACACAAATTAAAAGAGATGTGAAAACGGTACAAACCACATCTTTACTAAGGAGAGATGGTTAACTTATCATTATGTGACAGGTCATGGTAAAATCAAAAAATAACAAGGCTTGGTTTTTTGTGACTCCTGCCATAATGTTACTTGGGTTTGTTGCTGTTCTTCCTTTAATTATGGTTGTCAATTATTCATTCTATGACATCTTCCACATAAAGTCCAAGGTATGGGTCGGCCTTGAATGGTATCATGAAGTACTGAGCTCAACCCGTTTTTGGCAGACCTTTGGCCGCAGCATATTATTTTCAACTATTGTTTTGGCAATTGAAATTCCGCTGGGTATCGCAATTGCGTTAACTATACCCAAAAAGGGATCGTTAAGTGCGGTATGCTTAATTTGTATGGCATTACCGCTCTTGGTGCCCTGGAACATGATTGCAATGATCTGGCATGTATTTTTGGCAATTGCATTCGGGTCTGATTGGGTATTAAAGGTTATTCCGACATGGGCTGCCATTGTGTTGATGGATGTCTGGCATTGGACAAGTCTTGTTGTTTTTCTTTGCTATTCCAGTTTAACAACTATCCACCCTGCCTACTACCAGGCGGCTGCCATTGATGGGGCATCCCGTTGGGATGTTTTCCGCTTCATAGAACTGCCGAAAATGAAGGAAGTATTGATTATGGCGCTATTGCTGCGTTTTATTGATAGCTTCATGGTTTTTATAGAGCCCTTCCGCCTTAATGCGGGAGGCCCCCGCAGTACGACTACATTTTTGGCGATGGAATTAGGCCAGGAGATTGTTACACAAGACTATGGCCCTGCATCTGCCAGGGCAGTCATCTATTTTATCATTATATTGATCATATCGTGGGTATTCAAAAAAGTGCTTGCTGCCCGTGATTTATATGAAAAATAGAGTGAAGGTTTGTCGGGTAAATTAAGGCCAAGTTTATGGATACCGGATTAAAAACAAATAGAATCTTTACGATTGATATTGCACGTTTTTACGCGATTGCCCTGGTCTTTTTCGGTCACTTTGTCGAGGAACTCATGCTGTTGAAAAACCCGACCGGAGTTAGCCTGTATAAATTTACGTACTCTTTTCATATGGTACTTTTTGTTGTTTTGGCAGGCTATGTTGCCAAAGAGGGTGTTGTTAACTGGCGTATCAGTCAGTTTATAAAGCATTGTTTTTCCACCCGGCTGTTGCCGTTCATTTTTTTAACCCTGGCAATGATGATTCTGCCTCTGTTTTTTGCGGGTAAATTCTATGGTTTACCACTGCCTACTCTGGTTGGATACTACAGGGGGATGGTCTTAACCGTTTTTGGTCTCCCTTCCTTTTGTGTCCCCTCCTGGTTCCTGTTGTTGATTATCGGCCTGGAGATCGTCCATTACACCGTCTTTCGTTTCCTGAAAGATTCCAATGCAAAAATACTCATTGCGGCCGTGCTTTTTTATGTGGCAGGATACTGGCTGAATTTAGAATTCGACATATTTAACCCATTAAAGGGACGCACTATTGGCTGGAACTATTTTTTCATCCATGGGGCGATCACCCTTTACGCTTTTTATCTGCTGGGCATCTTTCTCAGACGCCAGCGTTTTTTATTCGAGAAAGTGTCAGTAAAAATTTTAATGCCTGCTGCCGCAGCCGCATTTTTAATTGTCTTTTTTACCTACCAGTTAAATAAGGGGCCTTTTAATTTTCACGTGTACAGCTATGTGGTTATCATGTTTGCCTCGTATGGTCATTTTCTGCTTTTTCCATTAACCGCTGTTGCCGGTTGCGCGTTTATTTTGTTTATTGCCGGAATGACCCGCGCTCAAAAGACAATTGTCTGGCTGGGTCAAAACACCATGCTCCTTATGTTTCTAAACGGTATTTTTTATCATTACATCAATCCGCCACTGGCAAAATGGCTGCTGGAAAGCTTCTCCAGTTCAAGCGTGCCTGTTTTCTTTTTTAGTTGTATCATTACCGTGGTAAGTCTGGCACTATGCATACCGTTTGTTTTTCTGTTCAATATGTTGGCTCCCCAACTCGTGGGCAAACCAACATTAACAGGACTGCTCTTAAAAAAACATTTACATTTTAAATGGTTGCCGGCAACCGTATATATTATATTCCTGTTCCTGCCACTGCTGCCGCTCGTGTCTGTCAGTCTGCATTCAACCCTGAGGGGTGAAATGGTTCCGATCGGAGAATTTACATGGTCCAATTATGTTCACGTTTTTCAAAATCCTGTTTTGACCGGTGCCATTATCAACTCCGTAGCGTATGTGACATTAAACATTCTCATTACCATACCTGTTGCACTGCTGGCGGCCTATGCTTTTTCCCGCTACTCTTTTGCGGGGGGAAAACATTTATTTTTTGGTTTCCTGGCTTTGCGGATGACGCCGCCGGTGGTCATGGTTCTCCCAGTATTTCTGATATTTTTACAAATTGACCTTGTAAATAAACCGCTTGGTATTGCATTGGCGCATTGTGGGTTTAATGTTCCTATTTCAATCTGGGTGCTGGAAAGTTTTCTCTCGGCTATCCCCAGAGAAATAGATGAAACTGCCTTTATCGATGGGTATTCTTTTTTTCAATTTTTTACCCGGATTTTAATTCCACTAATGGCTCCTGGCATTGCTGTGACTGCATTTTTCTGTTTTATGTTCTCATGGGTGGAGATTGTCTTTGCCCGTATCTTGACAGTGACCGGTGGCAAGCCGATCAGCATGGCGATCTCAACCTTATTTACGTTTAGAACGGATATGGGCCTGGTGATGGCAATGACCGTCCTTTCAATTGTTCCTGGTGCTTTAATGATTTATTTTGTTCGTAATCATATTGCAAAAGGCTTTACGGTTAAGACAACCATATAAAAAAAAGGCCAAAAAATAATTAAGCAAATACCCCTGCCTTGTCCCATTCTTTGAACTTTTTGGAATTGTCCAGAGAGATCCATGTCATAAAAAGATCCACACACTCAGGACACAGCTGGGTGCCTCTCACATCTTCTATGATCTGAAGGGCGTTTTCCTCCTTCATCCCGGTACGGTAAGGGCGGTTGGAGGTCAGTGCATGGAAAGTGTCTGCCACTGCGGTAATTCTTGCCCATAGGGGAATTTTGGTCCCTTTGATTCCATTTGGGTAGCCTTTACCGTCCATACGCTCGTGGTGGCAGTGGACCAGGGGAACGATGTCAGCCAGGCTTTCAATGGGAGCCAGGATATTGGCACCAATACCAGGGTGCTGCTTGATGATCTCAAATTCTTCTCTGGTCAGGCGGTCGGGTTTTAACAGAACAGAATCACTGATGCCGATCTTGCCGATATCATGAAGATGACCGCCAATAAGAACGGATCTGACTTCCCTTTCTGTAGCTCCGGACAACTCTGCCAGAGAGGCCGCAATCCCTGCAACAGCCGTGGAATGTCCCTTGGTGTAGGAATCCCGTGCCTCCAGGGCATTGACCAGGCTTGTGATGGTCGACAGCATCATCTGCCGCTCAGCATCCAGACGCTCTCTGTCCTTTAACAGCATGACAAACTGATCGGACAGCATTTTATCCACCAGGATCGTCAACTGATCCATATTGAAAGGTTTAACCAGATAAGCCTGGGCACCCCTCTTGAGCATACGCTGCATGTGTCCCCGGTCGCTGTTGGTACTCATGACGATAAAAGGAATAGATTTAAACCGTTCATCCCCCTTTACAGCCTCGCAGAATTCAAAGCCGTTCATTACAGGCATGTCAATATCACTGATAATAAGGTCTGGCATTGTTAAAGTCTCAAGTTTATCCAGTCCATCCCTGCCGTTTTCAGCAGTAAAAATACGATACCCGACCTTGGAAAGCTCGGTGGTCACCAGATGTCTGATCACAGCAGAATCATCCACAATCAGAATGGACTTGGAATTATTGAAACTGGATTTCGATAAAATGGATTCAACGGAACTAAAGAGTTGGTTGGGCACTTCGTCTTTTGACAAATAAGCGGTTGCCCCTGCCTGGAATCCCTTGTGGATATCTTCTTCGGAATCAAAGGAACTGATAATCAAAATGGGAACCGAGCGGTTTGCCGGATCATCTTTAAGTTCACGGCACATTTCAATCCCGCTTTTACCAGGCATCTCCACATCAGTAATGATCAGATCAAACCGATTTTTTTGTGCCAGATGAAGGCCGGTCTGCCCGTCGCCAGCTTCTATTGTCTCACAATCAAATTCAGTAAGGTAGCCTTTGATGACATTACGAACCATGCGGCTGTCATCTACAATAAGAATCTGATGTTTAGCCATTCTGCCTCCTTAAAAATCATGGAGCTATTTACTGCACCCTTCCCTTCATGTCTCCGTCTACAAAGCTGTTGATGAAAACTCGAACATTATTTAGCAACTTGTAATTGCATAAAATTAAATGTTCTGTCAATGCAACCATTAAAAAAACAGTTCATGTTGATACATAGGAGGACATGGACGAATGACATGTATTCGTCCATGCGTAGCAAGAAGACCAATCTACAAAAAAATTATGATCAGGTGACCCGGATATGCTCTTTTGGCCTGATCTCTTCGAGTGTCAGAGCATCACCGGGGCATGTTGGAACGCAGACGCCGCACCCAAAACATTTATCCAGATCAATCCTGGCAATATCATCAACCTCAATGGCTCCAAACTGACAGCGTTCAACACAGGTTTCGCAACCGATGCAGGCCTCTTCATCCAGTTTCACCCGGAAGCGGGATGGAGCAAATGAGTCGTAACCAACTTGATTGAGCATAAAAAGACCGGTACAGCAACATGCGCAGCAATTGCACATGATCATGTCTTTTTTAATATTATTTCTCGTCATATGGACCAAGCCTGCTTCTTCGGCCTT
>JAWSVI010000024.1:54209-78182 GCA_033851995.1 Desulfobacteraceae bacterium
CCAAATTCATTTATCATCAGGCACAAATTAAGATCTTCAGGAGCGGGGCAATCCAGTGACCGGCCAAGTTCCCGGGTTGTTTTCCGGCAAACGCAGGGAATCGCCACAATCTGTTCCGCGTCTTTCAGAATCTTGCGGGCCGAGTCAGCATCCAGGACAGCTCCCTTTGATTCAACCGATTCCTCAATCGGAATCACGCGCATCATCGGTGGAGTGCCCATCGCCTCTAACTGAGGAACAATTTCCGGCAATTCCTCATGTATGACTTCATCCCAAAGGCGAATGATATCGCTGCTGACACTTGGCGATAAAACGACAGCATCACGAAGTTCTATCATTCCGGGAAACAAACGATAATTTTTCGCTGTGTGCATTCTTTCATTGATCGCACCAATACGGTGCAACTTATTTATAATGTCTGTCGTCTGTTTCAGGTCCAGTTTTGTCTTTTCCGAAATTTCTTGAATTGTTCCCGGCATTGCAGCGGCAATTTCTAATTTTTCTTCGCTGTCAAACAATGCATTCAGTATCTTAGCCAGCCTTTCCGAATTGGGGTATCCCAGTTGGGCGGCATACGATTTTAGAGCCTTTGGTATTTGCATGTTCACTCCTTTGTTTATTTCGTAATTCGGTTAACCAGTCAGCATTTTACCAATCAAAAAAAACGAGCATTTGTTCTATTTTTAACGATTTAAATTCTTTTGTCAATAAAATAGAACAAATGCTCGGTTTTTTTGTCAGATATTATTACGGGATCAAGTGGTAAAAAATGAGGGTTTTGAAGATTGCCAAAATTTCTAACAGCAAAGCACCTGATAACAGGTGCTTTGCTGTTTAATTTTAAAAGGAGTTAGTCCTTCAGTCGATATCGTTATCCAAGAACCGACGGCATGTTTTTGATAATAGCTTCAGCGTCATTTACAACGTTTTGGACCATATCAGCAACCAAAGGCAAGTCCTCAATTCGCTGTGCACATTCTCCACCAGCCATCATTGCTTTGTCTCTGTCTCCATCATAAACAGCATTGATAGCCACCCGCTCATTTTCCATGAGTTTCAGGGCACCTTCAGAAAGTGGTCCCGGGGTGTCAAGAAACAGCTCCGGCGTATGTTCCAGAGTATTTTTCTGATGAACTTTAGACGTATCAGTTTTAATCCAGCGAGCAGGCCCGACAAACCCTCTTGCAACCAAGGTGCCCCTGTCACCTGCTTCAACGATGCCTTCTTTCCAGAGCGGTGCAAAATCACTTTCCTGAGTCGCCAGAAAACGGGTTCCCATCTGGATACCGGCTGCTCCAAGAGCGATAGAAGCTGCAAGGCCTTTCCCGTCGCAGAAACCGCCTGCACCGGCAACTGGAGTTCCACTGTCTTTTAATGCCTCTACAACGGCCGGCAGCAATACCATAGAATGCACCGGTTCCCAGGAAGTATGGAAACCACCTTCATGGCCGGATGCCACGATCAGGTCCACACCAGCTTTCTGGCAGCGGAGAGCGCCTTTAACCGATGGAATAACATGCAACCAGGTAAAGCCGGCGTCTTTCAGCGCTTTTCCCCAGGGAAGCGGGTCCCCGGCAGAGGTAAAAACAACTTTAAAACGATCTTTAAGACTTGGGTCTTTTTCTCTTGCTTCGATGGCGGTTTCAATAGCCAGTTCCGCATGTTCTCGCATTTGGCCGGAAACCATTACATTGATTCCAAAAATACCGCCCGATTCTTTGGTGCCTTCATTGGCCTGCTGAAAAGCCTTTTGCAGAATAGTTTTCTTATCTTCTCTCGGGTCAGCACCTGCGGTTTGGGCCCAGTGTTCATAAATCTTGTATTGATCTTTTTTTGATGACTCATGCAGCCCACTGGTAGACATCAGCCCCAGAACACCAGCATTTGCAGCGGCAATACTAAGCTTATTATTACTGAATGGTCCCATACCAGCCTGAATAATGGGATGTTTTACACCGAGCAGATCGCACATTTTTGTTTTAATCATTTTTTGTCTCATTTTTTTTTAAAGGTTAATAGCATTCACATAAATATTAAACTTTGTTCATATGAAATTTTGGACCAAATTGCAAACCATAAACAGACAATAATTTAAATTTTTTTCAACCCGACTTTATCTCCAGAGACAGATTCATTGAAACACGGCTTTGTCTACACTATCTCTTTTTTAAAGAAAAATAGCCTTTAAAATAAAAGTCGTCATTAATAACACTATAATATCTTCCAAGATACAAACCGTTTTCGACCATTCTTATTTTATCTCTGACAGAACGGGTCAGAAAATTTCTTTTTCCGCCATAGTTCAGTACGACGGCCTTCAAATCATTTAAATCCTCACATTGACCCGTCTGAACTTTAAAGTAACCGAACGAATTATTGAACAATATGATATTTCTACCGGTTTTATTCACCTTATCAATGGAAAAATGTTTTCGATGCCCTGCCCACCTGAAATTCGGAATAATTCCTGTCAGCATTTTTACCCAATATTCATCAGCGAACTCTTCAATTGAAGGTTCTGACCCGTTGATAAAAATCTGATCCAGTTTTTTATTGTTTTTTGGTAAATCCATGATATCCCTCAAAAAATGATTGTATCCAATGAAACTCATAAGGAAAGCATATTGACACCGCAGATGGTGATGAAGTTGCTGTCTATAATAACAGAAAATAAATCGGGCAACAAAACTTTTTTTCAAATCAGACTTGAAAATTAACAGTAGTCAGGTAGAATCATTGGAATGAACCCGTTTAAAAGCCTTATCAACGTTATCCGACTGACCATATCAATGCTTTTTCTGGTTCTTGCAATTATCCTGACATATCTCCTGGCTGGTGAAGAATACATCAACACCCAGGCTCAAATCAAAACCATCCGCACAAGATATATCAGCAACCAAAAAGAGATGATCCAAAACCGGGTTCAGCAGGCAGCCGGTCATATCCTTCACCAAAAATCTCTGGCTGAAAAGAGAGTAGATTTAAAAGTCCGTACCCTTGAGGCTTATGGCATAGAAGAGAAAAAAATCAAAAAAGAGGTTTTGGAATGGCTCGAAAAAATATCATATGGAAATTCTGAATATATCTTTGCCGGCACCTATAACGGTTTAAGTCTGTCAGGGCCGTTCAAGGGGTATAATTTAATTGAGGCAACCGATTCAACTGGAAAAAAAATCATTCAGGATTTCATCCGCATAGCAAGGCAAGGTGGCGGGTTTATTGAATATGTAGCACCTAAATATAAAGGTCGTGAACCTTCTCCAAAATTAAGCTATGTTGAACCCATTGAGGGGTGGAACTGGTATGTCGGAACCGGGGTTTACACAGATGCCATAGAAAAAGAAGTTATGGCTGAAAAAGAGAAGATGAAAGAAAAAGTACGTTCGCTGATCATACGGTGTATCGGTATCCTTTCTCTGTTTTGGATTTTTTCTTATTTTGCTGTCGGATACCTTTCAGGAAAAATCAAAACCAACCAGGACATATTTTCGAAATTCTTCAAACAGCCTTCAAATGAAGCACAGCCAATAGACACCCGGCAAATTGTTTTTTCAGAATTTAAAACACTGGCTGACTTTGCCAACAAGATGTCTGTTGAACGTAAAAAATTTGAAGATGCGTTGCTCAAAAGTAAAAAAGAATATGAACATCTGTTTAACAGCACTCCTGCCGGAGTTTACGAGCTTGATCTTAAAAACATTAAGTTTGTAACTGTCAACGACTATTTATGTGATTATATCGGCTATGAGAAAGAGGAGTTATTAGCCTCTTCTCCGCTCATCCTGCTAACAGAAGAAAGCCAGAAAAAATTTGTGGCCCGGTATACGCAAATTTTATCCAAAGGCAAGCCCAATGATCATATGGAGTGCGATGTCATTAAAAAAAACGGGGAAGTTTTTGCTGCTGTTTTCCGTTCTGAATTTATTTATAAAAATGATCTGCCGGTAAGTGCCCGAGTGGTTGTAACAGATATTTCCCGAATCAAAAAGATGGAAGCCATGATGGTCCGGTCTGAAAAAATGATGTCTTTAGGAGGACTTGCTGCCGGAATGGCCCATGAAATAAACAATCCGCTTGCCGGGATCACACAGAATGCACAATTGTTACAGAGTCGGCTGACACAGGACCTGCCTGCCAATAAAAAAGCCGCAGCTGAACTGGGAACCTCCCTTGAAACCATCAGGCAATATATGGACAAGAGACAAATATTCAGGCTGGTAGAAAATATAAATGATGCTGGCGGGAAAGCTGCAGAGATCATACAAAATGTATTGAGCTTTGCCAACAAGAGCAGTGCTGAAAAATCAAAAAATGACATCACCGAACTTCTTGAAAAAGCAATAGTTTTAGCTCAAAATGATTTTGATTTAAAAATGCATCAAGATTTCAAACTTGTAGAAATAATCCGGGAGTATGCCCGGGATCTTCCACAAGTAAAATGTGATGCCGGTAAGATTCAGCAGGTTTTATTCAATCTTCTTAAAAATGCCTCGGAATCAATGAGTTCTAAAAATGCTGGTGAAATATCTCCCAGCATCACGCTTAACGTATCATCAGATCCGGAAATGGTTTATATCAGGATTCAGGATAATGGGGTTGGCATGGACAAATCCATTCAAAAAAGAATCTTTGAACCCTTTTACACAACCAAGGATATTGATGAAGGAAAAGGCCTTGGTCTCTCCATCTCCTATTTCATCATTGTTAACGACCACGGCGGAACCATTGAAGTCGCTTCGGAAATTGGAGAAGGAACTACATTCACCATTGGGCTCCCGGTTTAGGCCAGGCAGGGAATCAATCAAATCCGGGAAAAATGATCATGGGTTTCAAATTCAGTATATTTAGTTATAAAAAAGTTTTGCGCAGGAGACATTCTTAATGGAAAAAACTGCCCAGGAAACCCAATGGCTTGGTTTAAAAGTTCTGAAAGCAGGAAAAGACCAGACCAATGAGAATATTGGTTATGTTGAATTTGCAGCTTTCTACAAAAACACAATGGTCGGGCAATTACATGAAAATTCAAAAAATGCCATGGGCAATGAGAGGCCTTACCAATATCAGTCTACAGGAAGTTTTATAATGAATTTAGTCCCTTTTCCCAAAACTGATTCCACTTCCATTTCTCCACTATGATCATCAACAATAATAAAATATGATACAGAAAGCCCTAAACCCGTTCCTTTATCAACATCCTTGGTTGTATAAAAGGGTTCAAAAACTCTTTTCCGAATTTCATCATCCATTCCAGGGCCATTGTCCTCAATCTCAACACACACCATATTTAATTGTTTTTTGAGGCGAAATATAATTTTCGGCGCACTACCCAGATGCCTGTTTTGGCTCATTGCTTCTGATGCATTCTTTAAAATATTAAAAAACACCTGCTGTATCTTGCTTGCTTCGCATAAAATTGCCGGGATATTAGAATTGTATTCTCTGATCAGCTCAATCTGCCTAAAATCATATTTTCTTTTAAGGTCATAATCACTCTGCGCAATCTCTATTGTCTTGTCGATTATTTCCTCTATTTTATGTTCATTTTTGATTGAACCTTTTTTCTGGGCAAAACTCAGCATATTATCAATAATTTTTGCTGCACGGCTGCCCGCCTGATTAATACTGTCAAGTTGTTTTAACACCCCCCTCTTTTCCATAAATTTTGTTATGGCACTCATTGAGGTTCCCAACCCCTGTGCTGCATTCTTATTAGCCGCTATCTCTTTTGTAAGTCGGCTATGAATAAGCTGTGCATTTTGTATCATTCCCGCCAGTGGATTATTAAGCTCGTGGGCCGTACCCGCTGCAAGCCCTCCAATGGACATCATTTTTTCGGCCTGAATCAAATGATTCTGGGTGCGTCGTTTCTCGGTAATATCAATTAAAAATCCCCGAAGTCCAATAGCATTGTCATGGTGAAAAATAACTGAGGAGTGAAACAAAGCAGGAAATGAGGTGTTATCTTTTTTTAATACCTCATATTCATTAATTCCAATATCCTCTCCCTGAAATATTCTTTCAATATTTTTAAGTGCGCGATCCCGGTCTGATTCACAAATCCTCTCCAAGACATTTATTCCCTTTTCAAAATCGTCCTTTGTATAACCAAATTGTTCAAAACCTCTTTTATTAACAAAGGTCACCCTGCCTTTCAAATCAACTTCAAATATCGTTTCCGGGAGGGATTCAGCAAGTTCCCTGAATCGTCTTTCATTTTCCTTTAATTCTATCTCTTTATATTTCCTGTCTTTAATCTCCAACTCCAAAGCTTGTTTTATTAAAACAAGCTCTACCTGTTCTTTTTTGAGGTTTTCCGCTAACGCTTCTTTTTCTTTATAGGTTTGAAAAAGGCCCTTAACTAATGCCGACACTGAAACTGCCGTAATCGCATTGACAACCAGGAAGTTTCCCACTCCAGCTACCAGTTCAAGAGGATCATTGAAAAAAGGCAGACTACTTTCATATTTTCCCTTTAATATTAAAAGGCATATCGTTAACAAAAAGACTGCATTCATTAAAATCGCCCCAAATGCTGCGAAACTTCCCAAAAGGACACCCGCAAGGACTGAAAATGCAAACAGCCAGGCCGGGCCACCTATTTGGGGGCCAACCAATAAAATCACCGCTATCCCAATAAGATAAAAGATGAAACAGGTTATAAATGCCCGAATTTCAAATTTTATCCCGGGCGCTCCCAACAAAACAAATCCAAGCCCCAGGCAAAGTACATCAGCTACTGCCAGACCCCAGAAGCCTTTTTCTAAAATGGCAACGATAGAGCCAGTAAAGGCAAGAGTGCCTAATACCAGTCCCCAAAAAAGAATAGAAAATAAGATCAAGGCCCGCCAACGGACCAATTCATTTTTCCCAGGAGAATCCGGCCAAACCAGTCTCTCAATCATGGCACTTTGAAATTTTAAATAATATACAAGCCCAGGAATTTTGTTTGTCTGCAATTTACGATATCGCTCCTGTTTTCTTTACCTTTTTATAGAATCAATGATTCTAAGGAGTAAGGCAGGCGCCTGCAATTTGTCAAGAAAATTTGTCTAAATGACTTATAACCCTGGGAAAATATTCTGCAGTACTTGAACCTTTACTGATTTATGCAAAACTATTTAAGTTTTTGCCTTTAATGCATATTTGTTCAACCCATTTAAATGGATATCAGAAAGATACTTGTGCCAGTCGATCCGTGACGCAGAAACCGGAAAAATAGTTTTATCCGCCTCTCCCATCCGGTTTGATAAAGCCAACAGCTGATCATTTTGAAACGTAAAGCAGGGGGAACTGTAAAAGGAAAAAATAAGCGCCAGCTTTAATGTAGTTTTCAAATTCAACAATGACCGGTGTGAGGCTTTCAGGCCAAAATATCTTTTTATTTCATATCTTTTTTTTGCAAGGAAATAGCTGGTTGCGGTTAATCTTTCAAACAGCCAGACAGGCGTCATCACAAATGGTTTTCTTGGTTTTTTAAAAAACAACCGGTTATATTTTTCATGGTGTTTTTCCGCTGCTGCCCGGACCGTATTGATTAAAAAGGATATCTTCACTGGATTTTCACGGCTGCTTGAACATTGATATATTCGAAGTTTTTTCTCCTGCCCCAAGGCCTCTGCTGTACTCATCACTATTGAATTGACAACCAGATCGACTGGAATGATATCAAGCGTCGCACGTGAATTACCGGGAAAAAAGGAAACCTTTTCCCTGGCATAGGCAAGAATCAGAACATCTGTTACTTTTATACCCTCAATCCAGCCGGGCGCAGGATCACTCAAGGCACTTTCCACAATGGACGGTCGCAGAATCGTCAGACGCTTCCCCAGAAATGCTTTCATCAAACGCTGTTCTCCCAGCCATTTAGTGAATGTATACGTGTCATTCCAGCCAAATCGTTTTGCCTGTTCTATCCCCAGATCCACAAGAGTTGTTTCTCTTTCTTTTTCAGGGTGTGTTTCAATTACCTGCTGAATTGAATTTTCCAGAAATGACATCAAAGGCTCTGTTTCAAAGTATCCTTGAGGGGAACGGGGCAGCAGGTTGCTGTCCGGAGCGTGTTTCGGAAAAACATTTTCCTCGCCGCACAGTCCCTGGTGATATCCATGCACATAGCACGTTGAAACATGCACCAGGGGACAGTCATTCGCATGATCAGACAACATGGCCAGATTATCCAAAGCCAATGTATTTATTTCCAACGCCTGGTCAAGCGGTTCCCGAAAATTTACACTTGCGGCACAATTGATGATAACATCCACGCGAGAAGCAATGCGTAAAAAGGCACCAGTATCAAGGCCGAACCGATAGTCTGTGAATTCTCCGGCCACAACCCTAAGCCGTTTTCTTATCAGGCTGTCAAATTCATCACTGAATATTTTTTTCAGCGGATCAAAGATTGAAGATGCCAGCACATCGTTGTACAACCGGTCATCTGCTTTTGTATGATGTTGATTTGGCCGAATCAACACATATATTTTCCCTCTTCCCGGGAGTACCCGCACCAATTTTTCCAATAGGACTTTACCAACAAAACCTGTTGCCCCGGTGAGCAGGATATTCTTACCGGTCAATGTGTTAACGGACATGGATTCTTTTATTATCATTAAGGCTTCACTCCAAATTTAAAAGCATAAATACCAGAAAACAACTGGTGAAATACGTCAGAAACAAATTAAAAACTGGGTTTGGGAGCACCACCGGATTCAGCCGATTGGAAATCGGCATTCAGCAGCCTCCCTTTTCAGGCATGTAAGAAAATTTTATATAGCGTTTTATTGGTAAACTATCTGATCCATTTATGACAGGAGAATATTTTTGTCAAGGAAAGGATTGTGACCAGCCTGTCATGACCAAATGGCCGGGTGGCTGTAGATCCATTGCAGTAGAGCAATGGATCTACAGCCCTTGATTTTATTTCCAGAAAATCTTAGCTGGTTTCCGTTCAGGCAGGCGGAAATATTTAAATTTTGGATATCCCAGGATTATTGGATAGAAGCTGGTATGGGATGGTGCCAGGCCTGCAACCTCTTGCAATGGTTTGGAATGTTTCAACGCCATAGTGATCAGTCCCAGCCAGCAGGTGCCAAGGCCTTTTGATTTGGCAATCAGTTCAAAATATGAAAGTGCGATACTCAAATCCACCATCCCGTTAGGATATTGACCTGGCGCAGAGGCAAAAATAACGCAGGGCGCATTGTGGGTGATGGAGTTGACACCGGCATCATAGGCTGCAACGATCATTGGCAGATAACCAGCCATGCTATTATCTGTATCGGCATCAATTGCCTTGCGCATCCAGTCTATGGTCAGATCTGCCATTTTTTTAATCTTGTCCTGATCAGTATGAACAGTCCAGGTAACCAGCTGAGAGTTGCCTCCTGTGGGTGCGTACCGGGCATTATCAATAACAAATTGTATGGTCTCTTTTTCCACAGGTTTATTTTTAAACCGCCGGATAGATCTTCTGGATCTCATAAACTGAACCGCCTGTTCCGGTGTAATCGCCAGCTCTTTTGAAATCGCAGGGCTGACTTCCATGGGGACACTTTCATGGTCAAGTGCCTCGTGTGGACACACGGCAACACAATGACCACAAAGAAGGCATGCCTGTTCGGCTCCCGGTACCATCACCGGAATGCTGTCTTTATCCCGCTGCTTTATAATAGCAGCCGGGCATTCTTTGACACATAGTCCGTCTTTTTTACATTTACTTTCATCAATCTTTATCAATGTCATACTCTTCCTTTGTCAGTTTATATCAATATCGGGTTAATTGGCACATTCTGCTCAGCAGCAGTTAAGAGGCATGTTCCTTAATTGCTTTAATCAGTTCTTTTCCATTTTTGGGTGGCTCTTCAAAGTCTGTTTTGTGAACCATGGAAATGGCTTCGGAGGGGCATCCGGATGCACATACAGCACAACCGAAGCACCTGTCCACATTCACTTCAGGGACATCGTCATCTCCCATGGCAAGGGCTTCTGATGGACACCGTGAAAGGCAGGTTTCGCAGGCTACACACGCATCTTTGTCAAATTGGGGTTGAAAGCCTGAACTCATTGTGGCTGCCGGCTTGGCTGTTTTCAATGCCTGGGTTACCGGTGTGCAGTGCCAGCGATCGCAATTGCAGATAAACCCAATACCTTCGGCCATGTTCTGGCTCATATGTATGAGACCGGCTTCTTCAGAGCGGTCCAGCACATCCCTGGCTTCCTGTTTGGAAACCTTCCTGGCTCCCAGCCGTTCAATGGCAAACTGTGCAGAGGTCCCAAACTGCATACAGGTATCTGTGGGCATCCCATGGATATCCTCCCCCCTGAGAAGGGCAGCATGACGGCAATAACAGGCGCCAATAGCGATCAAGTCATTGCTGTCAATATATGTCTGAACCTGGTCGTATGTATGAACAGTATCTTCTGGGTTTACAGTGCTGTCCACCGTGATAACCCGGATGGCTGGAACGGCCGGCTCGGCATCAAATTTTTCGATCTCGTTGAAAGCCATTTTATACGCATGGATAAGTTTTGCTATCTTTTTATACCGCTCGCTTATCTTCCCCGGCAAAAACTGAAATTCCAGTATACCAACCATGAACCGGGCACTTTTATAAAATACCGTACCCTCCATAGTCACAGCGACACACAGACCTTTGTCTGCCATGTCTTCGAGAATTTGACCGACCTGTTTTTCATCACGGCCCATTATCTCTGCCATCTGCCCGGCGGTAAACGGTCCTTTGGGCATTGCATTATTGACTTCAGCCTCCTCAGGGGTAAACAACTCTTCAACCATTGCAAAGAACTCAGGGATATCAGCACCGGCATAAGCGCCTCCCCTTGATTTCATCACATCCAGTAACTCCCTGTATACTTCTTTTCCCATGGCCACTCCCTCCTTATTTTTATGCAATATTTACGGTAAAAATACCGATTGGTATTTTAAAATCCAAAAAAAATGGACACAATCTTATATTGAATCCCTTCAAATAACCCACCTAAACTACAGGCGTAATTCAGAATTAATCAGATGAATAATATGATCAATATTCCGGCTCAGGTGAATAGTATTGCCAGTTGTCTTGGAAAGCATCACCCCGCCTTCAATCAAGGATACAAACATGGATGCAAACTGCTCAGGCTTTGTGCTCCGGTGAATCTGTTTCTCTTTTATTCCCCTGTATATAATAGCAGTAACGGTCTCCACCCAGTTGTTAATAGCGTTGACCACCCGTGCCTTTAATAATTCATGAACATTGTCAGAATCAATTGCCGCATTCAGGACCGGACACCCGCCTTCTATAGAAATCTCTGAAAATTCATCAAGGTACATACTCGCAAATGCAATAAGCTTGTCACAGGCATTCTTTTTGGAACGGACAACGATTTGAGTTTTCTTTGAAATTTTTGCAAAATTATAATCAAAGGCTGCCAGTGCAATCTCATCTTTATCTTTAAAGTTGCCGTAAATTGCACCCTTTGTCATCTGTATCGCCTGGGTCAATTGAGACATGCTCGTGCCAGCATACCCATATTTATTAAAAATAGGAGCTGCTTTTTTAATGATAAGATCTCTTGTTTCTTCGGCTCGGCTCATTCCCTATCCTTCTTTTAATTAAGATACAAAATAATACCGATAGGTATATACCGCGTCAAGTATTTTAATTTTTTTTATAGTTTGCTTGACAAAAACCATTCTCATGTCTTAATTTTGGATCAGTTTAGGACCTTCAAAAAAGTTAACGCCTTTAACTTCCGACTCAATTAAAAGGAAAAAAAATGCTGAATTTCAACTTTCACAACCCCACGAAAATACTGTTTGGTAAAAATCGGATCAAAGAGATAAAAAAACAGATCCCGGCTGGTTCCAATGTAATGATAACTTATGGCGGCGGAAGTGTTAAAGCCAATGGTATTTTTGACAAGGTCAAAGAAAGCCTGAGCAAGTTTCAAGTGACCGAATTTGGCGGGATAGAAGCCAATCCCACATATGAGACTTTAATGAAGTGCGTTGAAATTGTCCGTGCGTCTAAAGTGGATTTCCTCCTTGCAGTTGGCGGCGGATCTGTTATCGATGGAACCAAATTTATTGCTGCTGCCGCCCTTTATGATGGAGACCCCTGGGAAATTCTTACTACTTATGGATTCAAAATTAAATCCGCCCTTCCCTTTGGGACGGTATTGACCCTGCCAGCTACAGGTTCAGAGATGAACAGCGGTTCTGTAATAACCAATAAGGCGCTTCGTGCAAAGCTTCCTTTTTCAAATCCCCTGGTCTTCCCGGTATTTTCAGTTCTTGATCCGGAGACGACATTCACGCTTCCGGAAAAACAGATCAGCAACGGCGTTGTGGATACTTTCGTCCATATCACCGAACAATATCTCACCTACCCGGTTAATTCAAAAGTCCAGGACCGTTTTGCCGAAGGATTGCTGCTGACGCTTATAGAAGAAGGACCAAAAGCACTTGCTGATAGAAACAATTACGATGTAAGATCAACCCTGATGTGGTGTGCCACAATGGCTCTCAACGGCCTTATCGGTGCTGGGGTGCCCCAGGATTGGGCAACGCACATGATCGGCCATGAAATAACCGCCCTCCATGGTGTAGACCACGCTGCAACCTTAGCTATTGTCCTGCCCTCCCTGCTTGGTCTGAAAAAAGATGGAAAAAAGGAAAAACTGCTCCAGTATGCTGAACGTGTATGGGGAATTACCGATGGTGAAGATGACAAAAAAATTGATCAGGCCATTGAAAAAACCGCTGCATTTTTCAATTCCATCGGCGTCAAAACCCGGCTGAGCGATTATGGAATCTCCTCAGACGATATCCCGGTGATACTTGAACAGTTGAAAGCCCATGGGATGATTAAACTTGGAGAAAAGAAGGATATAACACCTGATGTTGCAGAAAAAATACTCCAGGCAAGTTTATAGGTAATTTTTTCTGGGAAAACCTGGTCGGCAATTACCAGTCCAATCACCAATCAATTGGGAAATAGTCTTTCAAGAATTTGCCGCACCAGTGTTTTCCTTCAAGGATACCGTTGAAAAAAGGGTCGCATACCCTGGCGGCACCATCCACGATATCCAGGGGCGGCTGGAAATCATGAAGATCCACCTTCTGTTTTGCAAGGACAGCGGGATCTTCGTCCGTGACCCAGCCCGTATCCACAGCATTCATGTAAATACCATATTTTGCAAGGTCACTGGAAGCTGTATGGGTAAGCATGTTCAATGAGGCCTTTGCCATATTGGTATGGGGATGACGACTGCCTTTTTTAAATCTCAAAAACTTGCCTTCCATGGCAGAGACATTAACAATATGTTTTTGTCCTGTATAATCTTTTTTCATCAATTCCGCCATCCGGTTGCATAAAACAAAAGGCGCCACTGCATTTACCAGTTGTATCTCAAGCATTTCTGAAGTTTGAATCTCTCCCAGCCGCAAGCGCCAGGAATTGGTTTTCCGAAGATCCACCTGTTGGAGATCTGCATCCAGTTTTGCTTTTGGAAACAACTCAGGGTCATCCTGGGAATGGTCATAGGAATATGGAATTTGAGATAACTGCGCTGACTGCCGCAAACCAATACCAGGAGCCTTGCCGCTCCAGGATACAGGCAATGCTTTTTCCTTCCCCACATGCCGGGTCTGCCCGTATTCCAACTGGGAAACACAGGTTTTATACTGGCCCAAAAGTGTCTGGGCTTTGACGGGTAGCCCCACCACCTCTTTTGTCTCATTTGCCATGAGATGGGCATAGAATCCAGGAGGCCGCCGGACTGTCTGGGCTGCATTATTAATCAGGATATCCATGCGCTGGTAAGTGTTTTCTATATAATCACAAAACAATTCCACACTTGGAGTATGACGAAGATCCAGCCCATATATTTGGAGCCTGTGGCCCCATTCGGAAAAATCCGGTTCTTTGGAAAACCTTAAAGCCGAATCCTTGGGGAATCGGGTTGTCGCAATTACCTGCGCCCCTGCCTTAAGCATCATAAGGGTTGCCTGATAACCAATTTTAAGCCGTGAGCCTGTGATCAAGGCCACCTGCCCTTTTAAGGAAGCACTCTGGAATCGCTTTTGGTAATTAAACTCTGCGCATTCTGGGCACATGGTATCGTAAAAATGATGAAGCTTTGTAAATTCTGCTTTGCAGACATAACAATTACGTGGAGATTCTAGTTTTTCCTCTGCTTCAGGGCTTTCGTTTCCCATGTCAGCATAGGGAATCTGAGCCGGGGCAGTAAAAACATTCAATTCCCTGGCTTTGCGAATGCCGGTGCTGGCCCTTAACCGTCTCTCTTTTTCAACAATGGCAATGCGCTTTTTCCGTTTTTTATCTTTATTTCGCTTTTTAATTTCCTTTTTATCCGGCCTGGAAATCCTGCCTGCTGCCCTGATCAAGGCAATCCTTTCTGCTTCCGGCATTTGGGCCAGTAATTCGGATTGGTCCACAATCGTTTCTAAAACAGGGATACACCTTCGAATATCAGCCAGTGTTTTCTCGTTAGCATCAATCTCATCTCTGTTTTTATCTGTATCGGATGTTCCCACTGTTTTGTTCCCCTGCTCGGTCGGACAATAACTTTGTTGTGTCTAAAAGGATGAAGTTATTATATATTTTAACAATTTTGTCAATCTATTGTCCGGGTTATTGCTCTGCTTACATCTGGACAATTGACTGAAAATTCATTCTGACAAATTTATAAAATTAATGTATAAAAACTTTATGATGAAAAGCACACTTCACATCACGAGCGGTGATATAGCAGGCGAAAGCCTGGCAAAAGCCGGACTTTCCGGAGAAGTATTTGTCTGGCATGATATTCTATATGAGGGTCCCAGGAATCCCGGATGGCCAGATAAAGAAACCCTCAACAGCCGTGCGCTGTTTCTGGAAGCCACCACTGCAGGCGGTTTGGATAGGAAATTCGTTCTAAAAACACTGAACGACCAGTACCAAAAACTTGCAAAATCAGCAGACCACGAACGAATCATTTTGTGGTTCGACGCGTGCCTTTTTGATCAATCCATGCTCGTTCATATTCTCACCTGCCTGCATCACAAGGGCATTTTGGATGTGGAACTACTTTGTATAGATGCATTCCCCGGAATTGAACCATTTCACGGACTTGGACAACTGCTGCCGGAGCAACTGGCATCACTCTATCATACCCGGATTCCTGTTACCGATGAACAATTTAAATTTGCGATCTTTACCGACAAAGCATTTGCAACTCAGAACCCAGTCCTTTTTACAAAATTATCAACAATGAGAAAGGCTCCCTTGCCGTGGATTCCGATTGCCGTGAAAAGATGGACTCAAGAGCAGCCTGATCCGGCAAGCGGGTTAGGCCGACTTGAAAGCCTTGCCATAGAGGCAATCAGAAACGGATGCGAAACACCGGGTACCATATTCACATCCGTGGCAGCCGCTGACACACCGCCTCAATTCTGGGGAGATATCACCCTATGGGCCAAGATAAACGGGCTGGCGGACCGCATACCTCCGCTTGTAAAAATCGAAGGCCCCGCCGACAGGCTGCCTCAATGGGAAAGCGAATTGTCATTCGAGGATTTCACAATCAAAGCCATGCCGAACCAGCCCCTGAATTCAAGTCTTTAAGTTTCGCTCCCGAAACTGGCCGCAAACATTTCAATATCCAGACTGTCCAGTACCTGGTCCTGGTTCAGGTCAGCTATGTCCTCACCAGATGCCAGAGCTTCTACAAAAATGGCAATGTCCAGACCATCTATATCTTCATCAAAATCCATATCACTGGAAGTCGTATTAAAAAAAACATGACTCATTGCAAGGGGATAGCTGTCATCATCAATACCGGGCTGATCTTTTACCAAATCTGTCACGCCATCTCCGTTACTGTCTGTTAAAACATGATCTGAGTAAAAATTTCCAAGAAATCCAGAATAGGCAGTCCCTTGATACAGATAGGAGATCTCCTGTCCTGACTGCCAGGACATCTGGGAATCAGAAGATAAGACATTCTCTGTATTGTCTTCAAATGAATTTAAATACACCTGGTTATCATTACTGCTTTCAACACTGATCCCGTATGCATTGCCTGTGACATTGTTCTGATAAAAAACATTACCCTGGGATAAATTTAAAAAAAGACCGGCCTCTCCGTTACCGCTGAAAGTATTTGAATACACTTCATTGAAATGGGAGTCGCTGATCCTGATTCCGTCCTCACCGTTGCCTGTACACAGATTGTTGTACAACATATTCCCCTGGCTGGAAAAATGCAGAAGAATACCACTGTGGCTGCTGTTGCTGAAGGAATTTCCATACACCCGGCTGTCTGTCGCATTCTGGAGGATCATCCCATAACTGTTTCCATCCACCGTATTTTCAAATACTTCATTTACACCGGTGTCCCACAGGCTAAGCGCAGTCCCGCTGGAATTATTTTTAAATTCATTCTGAGAGATCGTGTTGTTGATGCTGTCATGATCTATCTGGATACCAGCGGAAGTACCGTTCTCATAAGTATTTCCAACGACCCGGTTATTATTGCTGTAATAGGCGATGCGCAGCTTGGCATTACCGTCAATGAAGAGGTTTCCGGAAACCAGATTATCACTGCTGCCGTTTGAAAGAAACATCCCATAGCTGGTACTCTGCCGCAACTCATTTTCAATAAAGGTGTTCCCTGAAGAGCCCAGGGTCACAATCCCGTAAAGGCCGCTGGAAAAAAACAAATTCTGACGGACCGTATTGCCTCCTGAACCACCGGACAGAATCACTCCATACTGCGAATTATTGCTAATCTCATTACCCTCCAGGAGATTAGCATGAGAATCAGACAGAAGAATACCATAAACATTACCGCCACTCTCCATTCCTACTTGGTTGTCTCGAATGATACTTTGCCGGTATCCGGAACTGACACAGATTCCAGCTGCTCCGCCATCTGAAGCACCCGTGATGGTAAAACCCTCAATGGTTACCTGGTCGGCCAGAACCCAAAATATATGACGCCCGGTATCCTGTGCCTGGACAAAGGTTTGACTCGTTCCGTTTTCGCTGCGGATCACCAGGGTCTTATTCACCATGATATTTTCAATGTAAGTCCCGTCTCCCACAATAATGGTATCGCCTTCTACTGCTGCATCAACAGCCTCCTGGATGGTGGCATATGATTCAGGGACATGTATTTCAGCTCCAAAAGCCGTAGAGGTCAGCATGACAACAATTACACAAAACAGTACAATTTTCGAATTACGAACAGATAATAACATTTAATCTCCTCCAGCATTGAATTGTTCAAAGTTTTGCCCGAGATTATTTTCTAATAATCTCCAGAACATGTAGTAAAAAATCATTTTGAGCATTTCCCGGGTCTATCGGGCAGGCGCAGATACGCACCTGTATGGAATTGCAACCCCTGTGCCAAACCTGTTATAGAGGGCTTTTACTCAAAACGATTGAATAATTTCACTAATTACTGACTGATTTCTCCTTCAGCGAATTGCAGGCAGCGAAACCTGATACACAAGACTATGGTGGGAAAGGAGCCGCTTAAGGACTTTGAAGGTTTTTTCAAACACCTTGGCAAAAATGACATGGGGGCCTTTATAACATTAAGCCACGCCATCAAAAAATACTTGATATGTATCGTTCCGATATAGTATTGTCAGATATATAACTAAGCGGATTATTTTTATCGAGTGTGCAGTAAAACAAATAGAAACCAAGCTGTAACGCTTGATATTTAATGTTAACTAAAAAACATAATTATTTTGCGAGGAAAAATGACAGACATTTATCAAAAATTAAGAACTCAACTGGACCAATATGCAAGCGGTTATCCTGAAACCCAATCCGGCGTTGAAATAAAACTTTTAAAAAAACTCTTTGATGAAGACGCCGCTGATATTTATCTGAATTTATCTTTGCTCTTAGAAAATGCGGACTCTATTGCTAAACGCTTAGGCCGGGACCCGGCAAAATTAGCTGAGAAACTGGAAGATATGGCTAAAAAAGGCTTGTTGTTCAGACAACGCAAAGATGGAGTGCCAAGATATGCCTGCGCCCCCTATGTGATTGGCTGGTATGAATACCAGGTTGGAGATATGGATATTGAATTTGCACAGCTCGCTGAGGATTATTTTGTCGAAGGACTGTTGCCAAAGATTAAAGAGACTGTTGTTCCTTTGCGTACGATCCCTGTCGGCAAATCGGTTAATGTAGAACATAATGTTGCACACTATGACAATGCCAGGGAAATCATAAAATCCAAACAAAAAATCGCTATTGCTGAATGTATATGCCGAAAACAGCAGAATATGATTGATAAAGGGTGTGGCAAACCTTTAGAGGTTTGTATGATGTTTGGCTCACACGCTGACTATTATGTTGAGAATAATCTGGGCAGGTATATTGATCAGGACGAAGCCATTGCGGTTTTAGACAAATGCGAAGAGGCAGGTTTAGTAAACCAGCCTGCCAACATGATCAACCCTGGAGGCATGTGTAATTGCTGCGGTGATTGTTGTGGCATTCTAAGGGGCCTGAATCAGATGGCCAAACCGGCAGAAATGGTATTCAATAATTATCAGGCAACCGTTGATGAAGATGCCTGTATTGCATGCGAAGCGTGTGAAGAAAGATGCCAGATGGACGCCATTGATTTTGAAGAAGGAGAACATGCAATCATCAACGAAGATCGTTGTATTGGATGCGGTCTTTGCGTTACAACATGTCCGACAGATGCCATTCAAATGATCTTAAAAACAGAAGAAAAACATATAGACCCACCAAAAACAGGGGGGGATTTGTATGCCCTGGCTGCTGAAAAAAGAGGCACATCCCTGATCCCTTTAAAACTGCAGGAAAAATAAAAAGAAAGAATTAATATAATCCCGATTGTATAACTTTAGTTCAAGGATCTGCATTAAGAGTCGTGCGGTCCTTGAACTGAAATCCTTCTGGTATTGATGTTAAAAATATTAAATGTGAGATGCAATGATTGATAAAATACTCCTCGGATTCCTGATGGAAGGAAAAAAAACCGGTTATACTATTAAAAAATACATGGAAAACAGTACTGATTTTTTCTTTAATACTAGTTTTGGAAGTATTTATCCGGCTTTAAAAAAATTAGAAAAAGAAGGATTAGTAACGGTTGCAGAAAGTATTAAAAACGGTAAATTAAATAAATCATATACAATTACCAAAACCGGACAGGATATTTTCCTGAAATGGTTAGAAAAAGACCCTCAAATCACAAGGATTCGTGACGAAGCCCTGCTCAAAGTATTTTTTTATTCCCATCTGAAACCTGAAAAGATCGAAGAGCAATTGACGGATTACATGCATAAACTGGAACAACAAATCCTGGACCTTCAGAAAGTTAAAGATACTTTCAGTGATGACAGCTTAAATGCCTGGAAACAATATACCCTTATATTTGGAATTGATTATTATCAATTTGTTTTAGACTGTTATCAAAAAATGCTTAAGTCCAGCGGCAGACCTGTTTCAGAATAGATTGTAAAGGTGATCTGCCCTTTTTTATTACACCCTTTTTTATTACAGGTGTTCGATCATAAAATGCAGGCGGTTCCTGACATTGACTTCGCTCATCCCGGCATCAAAATCCAGATAAAACAAATTCATATCCGGGTATACATCCTTGATCCGGGTTTCCACCCCTTTTGAAATAATATGATTGGCAATACACCCAAAAGGCTGTGCACTGATCACATGGTTGATTTTCCGTTCAGCAAAAGAGGCAATTTCTCCAGGGATGAGCCAGCCTTCACCAAACTGGTTGGTCATGGTTAAAATCTGAGAAGCATTCTGGGCCACTTCTTTAATATCATCAAAAGGTATGGCAAACCTAAAGTCTGAAAAAATTTTCTGGATTTTGTCATGATACGAGCGGATCATCCACTCAATGGGAACCCCCAGAAGATCGGTGAGTTTTCTTCTCCGGATACCAGCCCTGACATTTTCTTTATAGTTAACCAGATCCTGAATAAAGTAGTCCACAATAGGCGGGATAACCGGCTCGATCCCCTGGCTGATCAGCCAGTGCACCAGATCCTGGTTTGCGAAATAGTTATATTTTGCATAGATCTCACCCACCACCCCCATTTTAGGCAAATCATTTTTATGCACAGAAATTTCATTAAAATTCTTTACAGCCTGTGCAATCAGCTTAAACATTTTTGAATAATTTTGAGATGCAATCGCCGGGCGAACAGCCTTCATGTACTTTTGGCGAAGTGCCTGGCTCTGGCCTTGCGTTTTTTCCCTTGGAGCTGTTGCATAATACATCTTGGCAATACAGTCTGCATACATGGTGACAATATACAGCAGCTTGATCTTCATGAGCCAGTTGATCTGAAAACCGGGCTGGTCTACCAGCCCGCCGGATGTGGTGACGGAAATCAGGGGGATATCTTCAAAACCAGCACCTATCATGGCCTTTCTGATCAGGCTCAGGTAGTTGGAGGCACGGCACTGCCCGCCAGTCTGCGTGATGCCGATGGCAATATCATCAGAGCGGTAATGCTCTTTTCTCAGGGCTTTGATAATATCACCAATCACGATGATCCCGGGATAACAGATATCATTATTGGCATATTGAAGCCCCAAATCTACAGACTGCTTGTCCGGTCTGGGCAATATCTTGAATTCATATCCGTTCCCCCTGAAAAGCACCGGCAGATAGGATGAATAATCCTCAGAAAAAAACGGGGCCCATATCACTCTTTTTTTATCCTTACTTCCAAATTTCAGAAAAGGTTTCCTTTTATCGGGCGCAGCTTTCTTTTTTGTGTCGAGTTTTTTTAGGGACTCTACCATGGAGCGAAGACGTAATCTTACTGAGCCGGGGTTGGATATCTCATCCACCTTGATCAGGGTATGATTTTTATGTCCTGCTCTCAAAATTTCCCGTGCCTCATCAATTACAACGGCATCCGGCCCGCAGCCAAAAGAATTGAGCTGGATCATCTGGATATTATCATTCTGCCTTGCCACCCATTTGGCAGCAGAATAAATCCGGTTGGGATAAGACCACTGGGTCACCACATGGACATTCTCAAGAAAACAGGTCGATTGAGGCACAGAATCTTCAGTGATGATATCAGCGCCCAGTCCGGTGAGAATCCCCGGAATTTTATGGTTGATCAGGCTGTCAGAATGGTACGGCCTGCCTGCCAGCACAATAAGAAGGGAGTTATTTTCTTTTGCATTTTTTATGATGTTTTCCGATTTTTGGGTAAGTGCCTGCTTATATGCTATCCTGGCTTTAACGGCCGCCTCAAATCCTTTTTTTATCTTTGAGGTTTTGATTCCAAACTGTTTTAAATATTTAATGCAACTCTTTTTGAGAAGGCTATTATCATTTAAGTTCACAACCGGCCGATCCAGAGGGATGCCAAAACGTTTCTCTGGCTTTACGGAGCTGGTAATCACATCTGCATAACTGGATACAATGGGGCAGTTATAGGCGTTTAAAGCATCTTTATATTCATTTTGCTCATATACCACAATGGGATAAAAAATCCGGTCCACCTTCTTTTCTGCCAGATCCCAGATGTGGCCGTGGACAAGCTTGGCAGGAAAGCAGATATTATCCGACATGACTGTTCCCAGACCTTTTTCACTTATTTTTACAGTGGATGGTGAGGACAGCTTAATGTTGATTCCGCAGGATGTGAACAGGGCGTGCCAGAACACAAAATTTTCAAAGGTATTCAGACTTCTTGGTATCCCGAGCGTTAGTACCGGGGTGGTGTGGGGGGAAAGTTCCCGGTTAAAAATCAAATCATTTTTATAGGCGACAAAATCAAATCCGGATTTTTGCTTTTCACCTTTGGCATAAAAATGCTTTTCACATTTATTGCCTGAAAAAAATGCTTTTCCGTTGGGGAAATCAAACCGGGTTACCCTGCAGGTATTTTCACACCCTTTGCAGTTTATCTGCCGAGTTTTGTATTGATTGATCTGCTCAAGTACAGACAAGTCTGAAAATCCTGTTGAAGGAGGTGCAGCATTGATATAAGCTTCATGAGCACTCAATGCTGATCCAAATGCCCCCATCAGCTCCGGAATCTGGGTGGTGGCCACTTTTTTTCCGGTCATCTGCTCAAGAACCCTGACAATGGATGGATTTTTAAAAGTACCGCCCTGCAGGACAACATGATCCCCCATTTCAGACATGGCGTGCAGTTTTAACACTTTGAAAAGACAATTTTTAATAACAGAATACGAAAGCCCCGCACTTATATCCATTATTGTCGCATTTTCGCGCAATGCCTGCTTGATCTTTGAATTCATGAATACCGTACAGCGGGTTCCCAGATCACAGGGATTTTCCGCCTCGCATGCAAGGTCGGCAAACTCCTGTATGCTGTATTTTAAAGATCCGGCAAGGGTCTCGAGAAAAGAGCCGCACCCAGACGAACAGGCTTCATTGACTTCAATCCGGTTGATCACGCCGTTCTCAATAAAAATCGCCTTCATATCCTGCCCACCGATATCCAGAATAAAAGATACTTCAGGGTCCACAAACCGGGCTGCCGTATAATGGGCAATAGTTTCAACAAGACCAATATCCATATTAAAGGCAGCCTTGATCAGGTCCTCCCCATATCCGGTAACAGCGCTGTGGACAATTTTAAGGGATGGATTATCACTGTTCAATTTTTCCCTGAACTCAAGCAGGCCTTTTATAAGAGTTTTTGCTGAATTCCCGCTGTTATTTTCGTACCAGGAAAACAAAATTTCCCTGTTTTCTCCTATCACGACAATTTTAGTAGTGGTAGAGCCCGAGTCCACCCCTAAAAAACATTTTTCGCCCTGGTAATTTGAAAGGCTGCAAACCGGCACAGGCACAATACCGGTTTTTTCTTTCCATTGAACAAAATGGGATTTACTCTCAAACAGAGGTGCAATACGATCCTTGACTTCCCCGGTCTGACCTTGATGGGTTTCAAAAAGCGAAATCAGTGAATCAATGGAAATCGGTTTTGGCGAATATTTATCAAACATGGCGGCCCCCATGGCAGGGATCAATTCAGACCGCTTCGGTATCACCATGTCCTGATTGGAAATTTTCAGAACTTTTAAAAACATATTCACCAGTTCCGGTAAAAAAGTGAATACGCCTCCGCAAAGTAGAATTTTAGGCCTGATATCCGCACCCCTGGCCAGGGTATTAATGCACTGCACTGCCACCGCGTGAAATATGGATGCAGCTATATCCTCATGGGGAATATTCCGGCTGAACATGTTCTGGACGTCAGTTTTGGCAAACACCCCGCAGCGAGATGCCACCGGATAAATATGATCGTATTCCCTTGCCAGATTATTAAGTTGAAACGGGGTAATATTCAAAAGCGTCGCCATCTGATCGATGAACGATCCGGTCCCGCCGGCGCAGCTCCCGTTCATCCGGATATCCGGTGGTTTTCCTTCTTCAAAAAAAATAATTTTGGAATCTTCACCACCGATATCCATAGCGGTTTTAACATCCGGATATTTTTTTTGAACCACTTTATGCGTGGCAATTACTTCCTGCACAAACGGAAGGCCTGTTTTCTGAGAAGTGCCAAGGGCGGCAGAACCGGTAAGTTTTAAATTCAGAAGACAATTTGGGTCCTGTTTTGAAATCTGCCTGAAAAATTCAAGGGCGATATGGTAAACTTGGGCATGATGCCTCTGATAGTCCGAATAAACAAGGATATCGCTGTCATCCATTACGACAATTTTCGCCGTAGTAGAACCGATATCCAACCCTGCCCTGTATATTTTGGCCTGATCCATTTTACGCCAAACCCCCATCACACGTGTAGATATAAAGAACAAATGCAGAATCCGAATCCGCTGCTGTTAAAAACTGATTTCAATGATTTATATTAATCAGGTTTATAAAAAAAATTCAATACCACATAAGGAAAAAAACAGGATATCTACAGCCACATATTAATAA
>JAWSVI010000057.1:0-7626 GCA_033851995.1 Desulfobacteraceae bacterium
AATCGAATATTTGATTTGTCATTGTAAAAATATATCATAAGCTCCTGATAAAATAATTACAAAATATATTAACTGGGGGATAGTAAATAGCTCCGCTCTTTCGGTTCCAGGGAAAGGCTGTGGAACTGATGACTATAAATGATTGATAACCCTGTATACATAGCCTTTGATGGAAAAGCAATAGGTGAAAACGCTGAATATTTAATAAAATATGTGAATAAACAGATATGGACTTAATTGTCCGTACCCATAGATATACTGCGGTGTAAGAATTCACATCCCACACTCTGATATAGTCTGTAAAATACCAGACAGGAAAGCTATCCAGTGGGAATTACATAAAAATTTTCGTGTACGACATTATCAGTACCGTGGGTATGTGCCTGATAGAGAGCATGGGTGGGGTGGTAGGCATCTCCCCCTGCCTTAGAATTAAGGTGTGCATCACAAACATAATCATTTGGTAATGCTGGGGTCATGTTCTGGTAAGTATAGTATGCTATTCATACCTACAGGACACTCTCCTTTAAAACCCATTTGCCAGAGAGTCCAAATTAATCAATTTATTATTCCTCTCACTGGGCCGTCTTTTGACGGCTCAGCTATTTTGCACTGCATCGCACCATGCAAATTTTTAAAAACGTGAATTGCTAAAATCAATAATAAACTCACTATAATAAGGATTTCAGCATAATTATGTTATTTTTTCTTTACAAAAAATTCCTGACACTCTGTTATTAACTTTAGAAACAAATGAGAAACGTAAAACGAAATGGTATAAACTTTTAACTAATTTTTTTTCAACCTATCCACCCTTTTGGCCAGGCAGTCGTAATTGCTTAATGCATTGTGGATAGGTGTGAAAGCAGGCAGATTTTAGTTTCAAATGTTACCAAAGAATTGGTAACAGGCAGCAAATTTTCATTTTCTCAGGGAGATGATTTTATACCGAAAGGCTTTGATACCAATTTTTTGGTGCATGAAGTCCTTTGATATTCTCCTCACTATTATTGAATTTTCAAAACACTCCCGTATGAGCATTTATCGGATCGGAGTAATCATACTGGTGGTAATTATTTCTTATTGCATATTCAAAATTAAGCAGGACCAATTTCAACTTTATTCAAATATTTGTTTGTTTTTCCTATAAACCATTCCGTTAAATCTTGCTATAATTTCACCCTCTTTGTCAGTTACCATTACATCATAAGCGCCAAGCTTTCCTGGCTCTGTGGTCTCAGTTGCGACAGCGTATAAAGTCCCTTTAGATGCAGCCTTTAGAAAAGAAATATTTACATTAATAGCAAGAGCAAGCTGTCCGTGACTGTTAGACGCAACAGCAAAAGCCAAATCAGCAAGTGTGAAAATCGCTCCCCCCTGTACCACGTTTGCGGCATTCATATGTTTGTCTTCAATAACCATAGAAGCCTTGCAATATCCTATTCTTGCTTCAACTATTTCAACACCAGTTAAAGCTGCATATCTATCTTTTGAAAAATATTCTTTTACCGCATCAGTATTCATACAACACCCAATTAAATTCTTTTTCGATATAAGTTCAGTTTAAAAGCAAAGCACCCATAAAACAGAAGCAACATCACATCGCTGTTATTTCAACCATGGCACTTATTTAAATTTTAGCATATCATACCTATCAGCTATTTTTGATCGTTCAGAATCAGAAAGGGATTTCATATACTTATTCCACCCTGGGCACCACCCTGCATGCCATCTCCATATTCGGCCTAAAATAGATTTTGGCTGTTTGTCATATTTTGCTCGAAAACTGCAATTTTCACAATTGTGTGCCATTTTTTCTCTCCTTTTGAATTTCAATAACCTATGAAATCAATCCCATTTTTTTTAAATCAGAGCCAAGGTCTTTTTCGTTAAAAATCTTTCCTTTGCGCCATTTCCCTTCATACTCAAGCGTTGGGACCACCCAGTCATCACCGCCATTCACATCAATAACCTTTTGAACAATTTGTTCCGGTTCTTTTTCAATATCAATATATTCAAATTCAATATTCTTTTTGTTCAGGTATTCAACAGTTAGGGTGCAGTGAGGGCACCATTTTGCAGCATATACTTTTAACATTAAAATTCTCCAATTATTCAAATATTATTATCAATAACATTTCTGTTTTCAGGCCATAAATGTAATGCAATAACACATATTATCAAATAAATAATTTATCTTTTACTTTAACATTGAATTTCCTGACATATTTTGTATTGACTTACCTCATCATCTTCAGTAACTATTTTTCTATCGTAATCGGGTTCCTCATAATCTAACATTGATCGCCGAAATTTCTTTCATCCATAAAGGAGATAACCATGAGCGGAGATATTGTTGAACATTTCAAAAAAGGTACTTTTGAAGAACAATACTGGATACCAGCCCATGGCAAACGACGAGCGTCATCATTATTTCGCAAGAATAAAAAATTCATAAGGGACGAATGCGGATCTCCTTGCTGGGTCTGCGGTTCTTTGGAAAACAGGGAAGTGCATCACATCTTTGAATGGTCTCTTTGGAATGCCCTTGACCCTAAAAAGGTGACCAATATCCTTAATGCTATTGAATTTTACGATGATGACTACACCAGTAGAGCTGAAGATGTAACAAAGCTGCGAGATAAAATTGTAACAACCTGTGAAGAGAAACCGATTATTGACACACCGGATGATATCAGAAACCTGGTTGTATTGTGCCGTAAACACCACCGTCTCAAGCATACCGGCATCCACACCATAACTTTTCCCATATGGCTGGCCATGTCCGCAACCCCTTTAGAAGGCGCGGTTTTATCCAGGGAACAGCTTTTGGCAGCTATTGAACGGGTAAAGAAAATCGATGAGGAGCTTGCAGCACTTGCTGAAACCAATTATGAGATCAACCGGCTGTAAGAAACCGATGAAAGTGGAATAATTATGCAAAATCTTCAATGGAGTATAAAAAGTGCATTAAAGGGTCCATGAACGTTTTGGTGATATCTTCAAATTCCGCACCAATTGAGAGCTGTCCCCTTTCTCTTGAAACATTTCGCACACAGGCCATACACCCAACCTCATCTGTTATCCCGGGAAACTGGCAGTGTATCCGAAGCACGTCACCCTCTCTGAGTGGAGCAAAATCACTTTTATTCTCATTATATTTAAACCTGCATCCATTTTTACTCAGATCAAATACTACTGTAGGAAATTCCGTCTTTTTTGCCTCAATCCGTCCTGGAATGACAACATTATTTCTTTTTACAACACGAAGTTCACGTTCCTGAACCACTTTTGGGTATTCAACGGCAATGGCCCTGATGGGGTTTGTGATGGTTTCGATTACACTGGTTTGAAAAGCAAACACAGACCCCTCATACAGATACTTAACCACCATTTTATTGCCGTTAAATAATTTATTTTTTACACTTTTATACCGTTTGGGAAAGGTAACCATCATGAATTCATCTTTGAGCAGCCCAATAAAAATACTGGTGACTGAAAAATTCACACCATCTATTTCAAGATAAACTTTTGTTCCGATATCGATATATATACCTTCAGATTTATCAAGCTCTAAGATTCCCTCAAGATCCTCCATAAGCGCTCCCTCTCTTTAGATATAAAAAATAATTCCATTGGAAATTGCTTTAAATTAAGTATTGGGTTGCAAAATATTTGTCAAGACTAAAAACGGCATTCTTTCCCTCTATACGTGAAAGAATGCCGTTTTCGGAGAAAAAGCTTTAAAAGATCATGGTTTTTTAAAGCTTACGACAAATACATGGCTGTTACCCCTTCTGACAAGTAATTGAATGATATCGCCAGAGCGCATCTCTTTTAGATATTTCTGATACTGAGAAAGGTTCGAAATTTTATGACGGTTGACTTCAATAATCAGATCTCCATGGCGGATATTTGTTTTTGAAGCCTGGCTGTTATTTTCAATGTCCACAACAACCAGCCCTTTTATACCTGCCGGATACCTGAGCTGCTTTGCTATATCCGAATCTATCTGTTTGAGCCGAAGTCCAAACGAATCGAATCCATCACTGCTCATTGTCTCTTCAGGACTCTGGTCCGGCCGTTTCCCAAGCTTGACATTTATGGTTTTTTTATTGCCGTCCCGGAACAATTTGACCTTCACAGTTTCACCCACAAGGCTTCCACCAACGGTCCGGGTTAAATCACGAGAGTTTTCAATTTTTTTCTCGTTGATCTTAAAAATAACATCTCCAGCCTGAATCCCTGCTTCCGCAGCAGGGTCGCCCGGATATACTTTGGCCACAAAAACACCCTTGCTTTCTTTGATTCCGTAATATTCTGCCAGCTCTTTAGTAATATTCTGAATGGCAATTCCCATCCACCCTCTGGATACACTTTTCTGCTCTGTCAGCTGATCAATAATACCGGTTGCAAGATCTGAAGGAATGGCAAAACCGATGCCCTGACCGGAGCTGATGATGGCGGTATTGATTCCTATAACTTCCCCATTCAGATTCAATAACGGACCGCCTGAGTTGCCCGGGTTAATGGATGCATCCGTCTGTATAAAATCGTCATAAGGGCCTGAGCCGATAATTCTTCCTTTTGCACTGACAATACCGGCGGTAACGGTTTGCTCGAGGCCAAAAGGACTTCCTATTGCAACAACCCAGGAGCCGACTTCAGCATCAGAAGATTTGCCGAATTTCAAAGGCATGAGTTTTTTAGCCTTAATTTTGATAAGGGCAAGATCGGTCATGGGATCTGTTCCAATGATTTTGGCATCATATTCGGAGTTATCGTGAAGAATGACTTTTATCTTATCGGCATCTTTAATGACATGGTTGTTGGTAACAATATACCCATCTTTACTGATAATAAAACCGGAACCAAGACTCTGCTCTTTTCTGCTCTGAGGTCTTTGATTAAAAAACGGTCCAAAAAATTCATTAAACGGATCACGCTGTCCGCCAAACGGCTGACCAAAGAAATGTTTATATACACGCCCTCCGCCCTGAACAGTCTTAACGGTCTGGATATTCACCACACCAGGTTTTGCCTGCTCGGCAAGCTGTGTAAATCCTGCCGGTATCATCCGTATATTTTCATTGTGATGCTTCGCCAATGCCGGTAATGCCATCAGGCTGACAGCAACAATCACAAAAATTATTTTATTTATCTGTCTCATAACATCCTCCTGTGGTTTATTAATCTATCCCTTTTTATTTGTCTGATATCTACTATACAACACAAATATGACCATTAAATGATCTGAAAATTACCATATGGTAATGAAATAATAAAAGTAGACCCTTTACCAGGCTGGCTTTCAATGCCAATCTTTCCCTTGTGTTTTTCAATGATGGCTTTTGCAAGGCTTAAACCCAGACCGGTTCCAGGGCTTGTTCGTGAAGATTCAGCACGGAAAAACCGTTTAAAAACCTTTTCATGATTTTCAGGCTCAATTCCCATACCGGTATCCTTTATTTTTACAAACGCCTCATTTGCATTTGTTGTAAGCATTACATGAATTGAGCCGCCTTTTGGAGTATATTTTATGGCATTATCCAGCAAATTTGAAAACGCACGCTGCAGCATCCGGATATCTGCTGAAAGATGAATGTCATCTGCAATGGAATGCTGAAACTCAATCAGCTTGTCCTCGGCAAGCGGTGCAAACAGGTCACAGGCATCAAAAATCATTTTGGACAAATCAACAGATTTGAACTCAAAATCATCCTCCTGGGCTTTTGCTTTTGAAATTAACAACATGGTATTGATCATATCCAGAAGCCGGTCAGACTCTTCAATGGTATTGGCGGCCATCATACGATATTCTTCAAGATTGTCCTCCTGGAGAAGCGCAAGTTCAGCATGCCCCCTTATCCTGGTAATGGGGCTTTTCAGGTCATGGGCAATATTGTCTGATATTTCGCGATTGCTCTTCACCAGTGCCTCAATACGGTCGAGCATAGAATTAAAAGTTGATGCCAGATGATCCAGTTCGTCTTTTGTACCGGTCTGGGCCACACGGTCTTCAAGGTTGCTCCCGGTAATATTATCTGCTGTTTTTGCAATCCGGGATACACCGGACATTGCTTTTCGAATCAGAAGCCACCCGGCCAGGGCTGAAAAAATAATGATGAATCCCATGGCACCGATGAACACTTTTTTAAATGCCAGTAAAAAAGAACTGTAGGAGTCCAGGGCAATCCCGGTCTGCAAAATGGCATCTCCCGCCACCAGACTGTAAAGAATCCGTGCTTTCTGATTGGAAGACGGCATTTTGATGGTTTCAAAAATATTTCTTTTATGCATAATCAGGTGACGCAAAACATCTGTTCTCACCTTAACATCTTTCCAATAAAACATATGGGAGGAGGCAAACACCTCGCCGCTCGGATAAAGCAGCCTGAAAAAAATCATCTTTTCCCCGGCTGCCTGAGCCTGGACCACAGCAAGCTCTCTGGCCCCTAAAAGTCCGTTTCTTCTGATGATTGTGGTAAACTCGGATGCATTGTCAAGCAGTTCCTGATCAATCTGACGCTGAAGGGTCTGGGACGCCAGAAAATAGAACAGCACAAATGTCACTGCCGCACACACCGCAAAAATGCCGGTAAACCACAAGGTTAAACGAAAAGCGATTGTATTGAAAATTTTGGATGTCATTAGGCTTTCAGGACATAGCCTGCACCTCGGACTGTATGGATCAGTTTAGAATCAAACCCTTTGTCAATTTTATCGCGAAGCCTGCAAATTCGGGCTTCTACAACATTGGTCATTGGGTCAAAATTATAATCCCAGACATGCTCCATGATCATGGTCCTGGAGACAACCCGTTCCTGATTTCTCAGCAGATACTCCAGAAGAGAAAATTCAAGGGGTTGGAGATCAATAACTTCATCCTTTCTTTTTACCTGGCGTTTGGCAATATCAAGACTTAAGTCCGAATAGGATAAAGTCATGGGATCTGTAACATTGCCCGCTCTTCGGATAAGGGCCTGTACCCGGGCCAGAAGCTCTGAAAATGCAAAAGGTTTGGTCAGGTAATCGTCTGCCCCTGCCTGAAGCCCATCCACCCGGTCATCTACCCGGTCCCTTGCACTGAGGATGATAACCGGAGTGTTGTTGTTTTTTGCTCGAACCTGTTTGATCAGCGAAATACCGTCCAACTCTGGCAGCATAATATCCACAATCAATGTATCATAAGGTTCTGCAAGTGCCAGATCAAGACCTATGGTGCCGGTATCAGCATGGTCCACGGAAAAACCGGACGATTTAAGTCCCTTTTGTATAAAATTTGCTATTTTTACGTCATCTTCAATTACCAGAACTCTCATAACAGGATTACTCCCCGATAATTTTGACCAGGACCCTTTTTTTTCTGCGTCCGTCAAATTCACCGTAAAAAATCTGTTCCCATGTTCCAAAATCAAGCTGCCCGTTTGTCACAGCAACAACCACTTCCCGCCCCATGACCTGACGTTTCATATGGGCATCCGCGTTATCTTCACCTACATTGTGACGGTAACCGGAAACCGGTTCATGCGGTGCAATTTTTTCCAGCCACACCTCATAATCATGATGGAGGCCGGATTCATCATCATTTATAAAAACAGATGCTGTGATGTGCATGGCATTGAC
>JAWSVI010000058.1:0-1190 GCA_033851995.1 Desulfobacteraceae bacterium
TCTACAATTTCACCGATAACGCCGGCGCCAACAGTACGTCCACCTTCGCGGATTGCAAAGCGGAGTTCTTTTTCCATGGCGATGGGGTTGATCAGTTCTACATTAATGGTGGCGTTATCACCAGGCATGATCATCTCTACATTCTCTTCGAGAGTCAATACGCCTGTAATATCGGTTGTTCTGAAAAAGAACTGCGGTCTGTAACCACTGAAGAACGGTGTATGACGTCCACCTTCTTCTTTACTCAAGGCATACATTTCTGCTTTGAATTTGGTATGCGGTGTAATGCTGCCCGGTTTGGATACAACCTGGCCTCTTTCCACCTGGTCACGTTTGGTACCACGGAGCAGGAGACCTACATTGTCGCCGGCCTGACCTTCGTCCAGAAGTTTTCTGAACATCTCAACACCGGTACAAACGGTTTTGGCTGTTTCCCTGATTCCAACGATTTCGATCTCTTCACCAGTTTTAACGACACCACGCTCGATTCTTCCGGTCACAACTGTTCCACGGCCGGAAATACTGAACACATCTTCGATGGGCATCAGGAATGGTTTGTCTGTATCTCTTTCCGGTTCCGGTACGTAATCATCCAGAACATCAAGAAGTTCGAAAATAGGTTTGGCAGGCTCGGCATCTACATCATCACATTCAAGGGCTTTAAGTGCGCTTCCTCTGATAATCGGGGTTTCATCCCCTGGGAACTCATAAGTGTCGAGAAGTTCCTGAAGTTCCATTTCTACCAGTTCGATCAGCTCTTCATCATCCACCATGTCGCATTTGTTTAAAAATACAACTATTTTGGGTACACCAACCTGACGGGCAAGAAGGATATGCTCTCTTGTCTGGGGCATGGGGCCGTCATCTGCACTTACAACCAGTACTGCACCGTCCATCTGGGCTGCACCGGTGATCATGTTTTTAATATAGTCGGCATGGCCCGGGCAGTCCACGTGCGCATAATGACGGTTTTCCGTCTCATACTCTACATGGGCTGTGGCAATGGTAATACCACGTTCTCTTTCTTCAGGGGCTTTGTCTATCTCATCAAACGGAACGAATTCTGCGTTACCTTTCATTCCGGCAAGCTTGGTAATTGCTGCTGTAAGCGTAGTCTTCCCATGGTCAATATGACCGATTGTACCTATGTTCACATGCGGCTTCGTCCGCTCAAATTTCTCCTTAGCCAT
>JAWSVI010000025.1:0-129718 GCA_033851995.1 Desulfobacteraceae bacterium
TATAAACTGTAATAAAGCCGGAGCCTGTTTAAATATTATAAAGAGTAATTAATAATAAAGGCAGAGCCAAGCTAATGACCCTGCCTTTATAAAAAACAAATGAATTTTGTATCTACTTCTTTCTTCTACTAACACCAGCAAGTCCTAAGAGGCCAATACCGAAAAGCATAATCGTGGCTGGTTCGGGAACTGGTGCTGATGAGCTTTCATATTCCACAAAATAGCCTACTTGAGGACCAGAATCTGCTATATTGTCTTGGTCATTCCATTGTCCTAAACCATTTGATCCATGCGTTGTTAGATAATGCTCATTCCCACCGGAATTGTTTGGTTCGTTAGAATTAGGATTCCAGTTAGTATAATTCCAAACTTCATCTGTTACCCAAGCCCAGGCCCCACTAATATTTGTACCACCTAACCAAACACAGTCACTACTTGCTTGACCATAATTATTCACAAAAGAATTCCAAAAGAAGTTCTGTTCTTCTGCACTTGTGATAGTTATGAGATGACCAGTCATTCCACTATAGGTTGCAGCCTGGGCGGCTGAATTTGCATCAATCCAAGATATATCTCGGGCGGCGACAAAGTCATACCAATTTCCATTTCCACCATCACTGGCAGTCCATTGTATCGGGATTGCAATTGCAAAAGTTGAAAAACTGATTGATAATAAAAACATTAATATGCAAATCAAAATTCGTTTCATTAGCATCCTCACTATAGAATGATCGTTAATTAACTAAATGGAAAGAGAAGCTCATTTGAATTCCTCTCGCCATATATATGTACCCCTTTACCAAATAATTTTTAATACAGCTTGCAAAAAAAATGCCAGCGCAAAAAAAGCCATATCGCCTTTATTAAAGTCTTTTTTGAAAAATTTGTGAATTTTTTTTACTTAGTAGTAATTGTAATGTTTTGGGAAGTTTTTTTCACATTCGGAATTATTTTTCATAATTCATAGCTTAAAATTTCTAATATGAAGGGTCTACTTTATGCATACAAGACTTGAAGGAATGATAGGTTCGAGGTTCAATTTTATTGGAGACTTGACGTAATATATCTTGATATTTCTTGTTAAATCAATGTGTTATATGTAGCATATAAAATCCATATTATTTTGTCAACCGATCTCCAAAACAATCAAAATCATAGATCAAATTCTTGCAATTATCAAACGTCCTGATTTTCTATTTTAGCCAGAAGTCTGCTCCTGACTCGGTTCAATTTTTTATATTATCAAGTGGAATAAAATAAGGCAGAACCATTATTGATCCCACCTAAAAAAAATATTCAAACCTTCTTTCGATTTTGTCTTCTGCTCATTCCTGTAAGACAGAGAACTCCTGAACCCAGCAACCAAACAGCTCCAGGAACCGGAGTGGATATTACACCGCCACGAACAGCTAACCCATAAATGCGATTGTAATCAGCGCTGACGCCCTGCCAGCCAGTATTCATTTCAAAGTACCAGACAGAGTTTGGCAAATCTCCCGTATTTTGGGTGTAATAACCGCCTGCTATTAAATTATAAAATACTGATGCATTTAAATCAGCAGAAGTCGTATAGTCCGGTGTTGGGTAATGACCAGGTACATTTGCGTCTATTCCATCCAAGCCCAATTCATCATAATAGAGATGTCCCATTTCTGATGTTGTTATACCTAAATTTCTTTGAGGGTTTTGACCCACATCAGGTAATCGCCAATCGTCTTCAGTCCAAGTGAAATTTTCATATCCGGAAAGCCAATAATAGGTCAACTTATTGCCAAGATCTGCTGCCCAAGCTTTCTGGTTTTCCCAAGTGTCTCCCTCGTTGGAATAGTCAAACCAAGTTATGGGACCCAAAGGACTATCATCATCATAAATCATCTTATAAGCACCAATATTCCCGATGCCATCATCGTAAAATGCAAAACCGATATGGGTCAATGAAGCATTAGCAATACCAGTCAGACATACCATAAGCAAAAAAACTATTAATCCTGATTGAAGATTTCTTTTCATCTATTTAACCCTTACCCAAAAAGTTGAAGCAACCGATTTGCTTTGTTCAGCAATTCGACCACCATTTGTCGCCAAACTTTAATGCAAAAAACATGCCTTTTATTTACAACCTTTAAGAGACTATGTTATTGAGGTTCTATAAATTTGAAGAGAATTTTATATAGGAAAAAAAAGTGTTAAAATATGAAAAAAAGTTACATTAATGATGTATATTAGAAAATGATTGCATATTTTATTTTTTGTACGAGTATTAAGCTTTTCTGTTTAGCAGAATGAAATTTTATATTTAATTATGCTGGCCAAAAACTGAACCCGAAACAAATGTCACTATTCAATTTTCTACATACAAAAGTTGAATGAAAGATGCCCCACCAGACACTGTAGACTTTGTCTATACATCNNACTATTATTAATATTCAACCCTCTGATATTACTTATTTTTACAGATTTTTGAGATAGGTAATAAGCGATAGATATGTCTATAATTCTGGAGTAGGTAAACCGATGTTCAGCCCTATGACACCATGACTACATCTTCCAGTGGTCGTTCTCAGCCAGATCTAATAGAAAGCTACTTGCATCAGTTGAAATTCAGTTTTATCAACAAATATAAATTTCTAACAGCATCTGTCAGGTCGAATCTAACTTTATATAAGTTTAATTATTTTTGTTTCGTCGCTGGATTCTTGCCACAATTTTAACCACAAGAAACAGACTCAGAAAGGCCAGAAGGCAGGGGAACCAGACATGTTCTGCAAATTCCTGTGAATTTGAACCCACAAAAATTCCTGCAAAGGCAAAAATGAACACAACAGCCATTATGGCCACCAGTATCCAGCAGGCAAAATTGGAATCATACCAGGGTGTTATCGCTTTTCTAAAATATGGGTTCGGATCAAGTTGCAATTGTACAACCATTAATTTTATATTAAAACCACAATATATAGATCTTTTTCCTTGACAAACAACAACATGTTGAATAAATCTAATATCCAGCGTTTATGATGTTCTTCTTTAAGTGCCATAAACACCAGCAAAAAGATATGTTAATTTCAATCAGATTTCAAGGGGTGGATACATGTTTGAGCAAATTAAAAAGCGGAACGGGCGGGTAGCTGAATTTGATTCATCAAAAATTACCAGTGCTATCAAAAAAGCAGGAGAGGCAACTGGTGAATTTGATGAAAGAGAAGCAAAAAAAATGACCATGAAAGTGATCACCCTTGTCAGGGACATGAGGCTTGGACCTATCCCTGAAGTTGAAGAAGTTCAGGATATAGTGGAGCGTGTTCTTTTAGACTCACCGTTTTATAAAACAGCCAAAGCATATATCATTTACCGAGAACAGCATAACCAGATCCGAAAAATTGCCATCAAAGAAAATGTGGACCTTATGGACTCCTATATTGGGCAAATGGACTGGAAAGTAAAAGAAAACAGCAATATGAGCTATTCTCTCCAGGGATTGAACAATTACATATCTTCTGACATCACAGCCGAATACTGGCTAAACAAAATCTACCCCCCGGATGTAAGAGATGCCCATTATGCAGGCGATCTGCACATCCATGATTTAAGTCTTTTATCTGTTTACTGCGTGGGCTGGGACCTGCAGGACCTTTTGACCGAAGGATTTAAAGGAGTAGCCGGCAAGGTGGAGTCCTCTCCGCCAAAACATTTCAGAAGCGCCCTTGGTCAGATCGTCAACTTTTTTTATACCCTTCAGGGGGAGGCAGCGGGTGCCCAGGCCATGTCAAACTTTGACACACTTTTAGCACCCTTTATCTGGGAGGACGACCTCTCATATAAAGATGTAAAACAAGCGCTCCAGGAATTTGTATTCAACATCAACATCCCCACCCGTGTTGGATTTCAAACCCCGTTTACCAACATCACCATGGATTTAAATGTTCCCTCTACATTAAAAGACTCTCCCATCATCATCGGCGGGGAGTTCAGGGAGCAGACCTATTCCGGTTTCCAAAAAGAGATGGATATGCTCAATGCCGCCTTTGCAGAAGTAATGATGGAAGGCGATGCAAAAGGAAGAGTCTTTACCTTCCCGATTCCAACCTATAATATTACGGAAGATTTTGACTGGGCCAACCCAAACCTGGAAAATGTCTGGAAAATGACAGGGAAATACGGTATTCCCTATTTTTCAAATTTTGTAAACTCCGACATGGACCCTGAAGATGCGCGCTCCATGTGCTGCCGGCTGCGCCTGGACAACAGAGAGTTGAGAAAAAGAGGCGGCGGCCTCTTTGGTGCCAACCCACTGACCGGTTCCATTGGCGTTGTTACCTTGAATCTGCCCAGAGTTGGGTATCAGGCAAAAGATGAGCCTGATTTCCTTGCCCGCCTGGATACCCTGATAAAATATTCAGCTGAATCTTTAAGCATCAAACGAAAAATTCTGGAAAAATTCACTGATGGTGATCTGTACCCTTATTCAAAATTTTATTTAAGGAAAATAAAAGAAAGCACCGGCGTTTACTGGAGAAATCACTTTTCCACCATCGGTATTCTGGGCATGAACGAAGCCTGCATCAATTTCATGGGCGAAGGGATTGCCACACCAGCAGGTCAAGAATTCGCCGTCAGGGTCATGGATCATATCCGGTCTGAAATCGAAAAGCTCCAGGAAGAAACTGATGAGATATTCAACCTTGAAGCCACCCCTGCAGAAGGAACTACCTATCGTTTTGCAAGCAAGGACAAGGCTGAGTTTGGAGACATCGTCTGTGCCAACGAAGAAGAATACAAACAAGGGAAAGATCCCTTCTATACCAACTCCACTCACCTGCCGGTCAATTATACGGATGACATCTTTGAGGCCCTGGAACTCCAGGACAACCTTCAGACAAAATACACTGGCGGGACAGTCCAGCATCTTTTCTTAGGTGAAGAGGTAAGCGACACGGAAGTGGTGAAAAATGTTGTGGATAAAATTTCCAACACATTCCGCCTGCCGTATTTTACCCTGACCCCCACATTCAGTGTATGTCCTTCCCATGGATATATCTCCGGAGAACATGAAAAATGCGACACCTGTGACGCTGAAACCGAAGTCTATTCCAGGGTTGTTGGGTACTTAAGACCTGTAGGCCAATGGAATAACGGCAAGCAGACTGAATTCTGCATGAGAAAAACCTTTGATGTGGCCGGTTAAATAGATGAATATTGGCGGATTTCAAAAAAATTCTCTCATTGATTTCCCCAAGATCATTGCCTGCATCATTTTTACCCAGGGGTGCAATTTTTTCTGCCCTTACTGCCATAATCCGGATTTAGTTCCCGGCCCTCGAAAAAGGGCCGGGAGTCTTTTGGACGAGGGTGAAATTCTTTCTTTTCTTGAAAAACGCAAAGGCCTTTTGGAAGGAGTCGTCATTACCGGGGGAGAGCCCACGCTGCAAAAAGATCTGGTACCCTTTTGCGCCAGGATTAAACAGATGGGGTATAAGCTCAAGCTGGACACCAATGGGACCCAGCCTGATATTGTGGAAACGCTCCTGAGAAAAAAACTTGTGGATTTTATTTCCATGGATATCAAAACCAGCCTTGAAAACTATCACCTGGTGGTTTCCAAAACCCCAAATCCAAAATTTGACGCAAAAAATATTTTAAACTGTATTCGTCTGCTCATGACCAAAGCACCGGCCTATGAATTTCGAACCACCTGCAGCCGTCCTTTTATCAGCAAAAAAATCATCGGCGAAATCAGCGAAATGGTGCATGGTACAGACCAATATATCCTTCAAAAATGTTCACAAAATGTCAAAATGCTTGATCCAGATTTCTCAAAAAAAGATAATACTTTCTTTTCTGAAGCGGAGATGCTTGAATTAAAGGAACTTATGGAAAATCATGTTTCACATGTGGTGGTACGCTAATAGCAGGAAGGAACGTCTAAATGGAATATCCGCTCGCATTTGCCCGCATTGATCTGGATGCCATCCGGCATAATATTCAGACTCTAAAATCTCGTATTCCGCCAAAATCAAAATTCATGGCTGTGGTAAAGGCTGATGGTTATGGGCATGGGGCTGTACAGGTGGCAAAAAAAGCCCTTAACAGCGGTGGAGACTGGTTAGGAGTGGCCCGGCTTGAAGAAGCACTTGAACTTAGAGATGCAGGAATTGACGCGCCAATTCTGGTATTTGGTTATATCCATCCGGACAGCCTCAAAACTGTTGTTGACAAGGACCTCATTGCAACTGCCTATAACCTGGATATGGCAAATACGTTTTCTGAGCGTGCAACATCTTTTGGCAAACCCGTAAAACTGCATCTGAAAATCGACACCGGCATGGGCCGGTTGGGTATGATTGCAAAGGATAATGATAATATTCTAACGGATATTGAAACCATCTGCCGCCTGCCCTATATTGAAGCCAACGGCATTTATACCCATTTTGCAGCGGCAGACACCCCGGATATTCTTTATACTGAAGATCAGATTAAGGCATTCACTTCCCTGCTTAGTGATTTAAAAAAGCAGGGGATAGAATTTGAGGTCCGACATGCTGCCAACAGTGCTGGAATTATAAATTTTCCCTCTTCCCATTTAGATATGGTCCGGGCAGGAATTTCGCTGTACGGGTGCTACCCGTCCAATAAAAACGAAGCCTCAAAAATCAATTTAAAACCTGCCATGACTTTAAATTCTGTAATCACTTCGGTTAAAGAGGTTCCCAAAGGATTTAATGTCAGCTATGCCATGACCCATCAGACAACAAAAAAAACCCGCCTTGCATCAGTTCCCTTGGGGTATGCGGATGGATTTTCCCGAGGTTTCTCTTCCAACGGGTTTATGCTGGTAAATGGAAAAAAAGCCCCTATTGTGGGACGGGTGTGCATGGATCAGATAATGATAGATGTGGGTGATATTCCGAACGTTGCGCCAGGAGATGAAGTTGTTATCCTGGGGACCCAGGGAAATAAAAGCCAGAGTGCAGAGGATCTGGCGCAGAGGATCAACACCATAAACTATGAAATCGTATCTGCTCTAACCGCCCGTGTGAAAAAAATCTATTTTGATTCTTCTTGTATCTCTTCTTGCGGTTCTGCCTCTGGGTAAACCATTTTCCCAGTCATAGACAGATCGTATCCCCCCATTTTTTTAGCTGTTTCCTGAATCACTTTTCCTTTAAGCATACCTAAAAACAACTGAATGCCCTGATCAAAAAACCGTTCCTTATTGATCAACAGATCAAATCGTTCCCATGCAACCGGTATGAAATCCAGGCCAAGGGCATTTGCAACCGGCTGGATGGAAGGGCCGGCATCTGCTTTTCCTGAAAGGATCCGCAAGCCGACATCCATGTGCTTGGTCAGCTCTTTATCATACCCGTTTATGGATTGCCCTTTTAAAGCGGCTTTTTTTAATTCATTGTCAAACAGCTTACGGGTACCGGTCCCCAAAGGACGGTTAACAATGGTTATACCAGGCTTGCCCAAGTCTTTTATGGAGGCTATTTTTTTTGGGTTTCCTTTTTTAACCAGAATGCCCTGCTCTCTCAAGCAAAAATTTACCACCGCAGGCATCTGCTTCATCTCATCCTTTAAAAAGGGAAAATTATATTCGCTGTTATCATCAACCAGATGACTTGAGGCAATATGGCAAAGATTTTGCTTTAAAGCATTTACTCCCCCCATGGAGCCGGCCATGCCGAACATGGCCATATGTTTTTCATGTTTGACATTAAAGGTTGAAATAAGTTTATCCAGCAGCAGGTCATTGCTGCCTGCAATCAGGACCAGCCCGTGATAAGGCGGCAGTTGGGCCATCTGGGGGTAATTCTGAGTACCGGCTTCTATCCATTGCCGGACCAGGTGAAGTGGAAAAAGCCATTTACCGGTTACTTTGGATGCAGGCAGTCCTTTTTCCGCAATCAATGTATACACCATCTTTTCATTGATATTTAAAAATTTGGCAACTTCCCTGGTGGATAGCATCTCCCCCATAACAGGCCTCCTTCCTATCTTAAACTGTTGCATTCCGACTTTTTAAAATTTTACTCATCATATAAGCAGGGCCTAGTTTTGTAAAGATTTGCCCAAAAGGTATTTGACATTATATGGTTCACACACTATTTTGGTTAAAAATTAAACCCGGCATAAATAAAAAATATGAAACCAGACATCATTTCCATTATTGGAAAATCCAACTCGGGAAAAACCACCTTAATAGAAAAACTTATCACCCGCCTAACCCAAAAGGGCCATAAAACAGGATCAGTAAAACATGCCCATGGCGGCTTTGAAATGGATAAAAAAGGAAAAGACAGCTGGCGCCACAGGTATGCAGGTGCTGCTGCAACCCTGGTTGTCTCTCCTGGCCAGGCTGCCCTGATTAAAGATGACAACGCTGCTGACCTTGAAAAAATCCGCACCTATCTCCCTGATATGGATATTGTTCTTGCCGAAGGATTCAAATCCCTTGATCTGCCCAAAATAGAAGTTTTCAGAAAAAACGCCGGACACAACACCCCCTTATGCATGAACAATAACCACCTGATTGCATTTGTCACAGATACAAGTTACAAACCAGATGTTCCGCTCTTCGGTCTTGATGACAGTCATGCCATTGCTGATTTTATCGAAAGGACCTATTTAAATCAAAAATAGTTTATGAAAAATATTACCAACTATAATAACACCAGACGGCTACATTGCCTTTTGCTTTGCGCTCTGCTTTGTTTGCTGCTGACAGTTACCTGCCAGGCGCAGGCCCTGCCGAATAACGATTATCATTGTATCACCCATTTTGAAAACGGAAGCATCAACTGGACCACCGGGGTAATAACTGCTGTTGGAAAAGCCTCGCCCAAAGATAACACAGAACTCTCACATGAGTCCGTACCCGGGGCTGCACGGGCAGGAGCCAACCGGCAGATCATTCAAATTTTAAAAAACATTCGGATTCAACCAGGCCTTACAGTGGAAGAATATGCCTCCAAGAACGATATCATTCTTGCCGGTATTGAAAAAACAGCAAGAGATGCTGTGGTTTCCCGTCAATATTATACCTCTGATCTTGCTGTCGAACTCAAGGTCAGTACCAGTATGCTGGGCGGCTTCCTGCAACTGGTTCTGCCTGAAGATATTCGCCAGATTACCAGAATCAATCCTGAACTTCCACTTAAAACCAAAACAACAGAAGGCCGAAACCTCCATACAGGGCTTCTCATTGATGCGCGCGGTCTTGTAGTGGAACCGGTTTTAAGCCCGGTTATTATCAGTGAACAAGGCCATGATATCTATTCAGGTGAATTCATCAGCCGTGAATTTGCTGTAAAAAATGGGGTCTGCAAGTATATCTGCAGCATGGAAGAAGCCATAAATGATCGGCGGATAGGCAACTACCCTATTGTACTCAAGGCCCTTAGAACAGAAGGAAAACAAAACGCAGCCATCGTTATCAGCATGTCTGACTATCTTTTACTGGAAAAAGCCACGGAACGGCACACTTTCTTAAAAGAGTGTAAAGTCGTTATTGTTAAGGATCAATAAGGATATTATCGATCAGGCGTGTGGTTCCCACCTTTACAGCCAGAGCAAGAAGAAATCTGCTTTTTATGGCTGTAATCTCCTCAAGGGTTTGGGGGTCACAAAATTCAATATATTCAACATTGGTTTCATCAAATCCATGAATAAATGTTTCCATCTTCCGGCGGACAGCACCAGGATCAATTTCCCCTGAAGCAACCTGCTTTTTAGCGATATCCATTGATTTAGAAAGGCTTAGTGCGGATTTTCTTTGAGCCCTACTAAGATAGGCATTTCGGGAACTCATAGCCAGGCCGTCTTCTTCCCGGACAATATCTCCTGCTACAATTTCAATATCAAAATCCAGATCCCAGGTCAGCTGCCTGATAATCTGGAGCTGCTGGTAATCTTTCTGACCGAATACGGCAACATCCGGCATGACAATGTTGAACAGCTTGGTCACAACCGTGGCAACTCCGGAAAAATGGACCGGACGGAATTTACCGCATAAAAATTTCGGCAGATGTGCCAGGGCAATCTCTGTTTGAAAATTTTCAGGATAAATATGATCTTTTGTAGGTAAGAAAACAGCGGTGACTCCTGCTTTTTCTGCAAGAGCCAGGTCATTCTCGATATTAGACGGATATGCATCCAAATCTTCATTGGGTCCAAACTGGGTGGGGTTCACAAAAATGGAAAGCACCACCTCATCACACATGGTTTTTGCCTTTTCCATCAGGGAAATATGGCCCTGGTGAAGATAGCCCATTGTTGGAACAAATCCGATGGTTCTGGATGATTTTCTTTTATTCTTAGACCACTGCTGCATCTGGTTTTTTGTTTTAAAAATATCCATGCTATATTTTCTCCTCAAGCCGGGTTGCGGGAAAAAAGAGGTCAAATCGAGTCCCCTTTTTATCTGACATCAGATTTACAAATCCACCATGGTCCTGAACAGTATTCCATACAACAGTCAGTCCAAGACCGGTACCGCTTTTACCCATCTGTTTTTTAGTAAAAAAAGGTTCAAATATTTTCTTAATGTGTTTTTTATCAAAGCCGCATCCATTATCAATCACACTCAAAACCACATATTCCCCCCTGGCTATATTTGAAGCAATATCAGATGCTGCATTTTTATATTCCGGTATAGATGGATCAACATACCTGTTGGCGGTTTGAATGATCACATGGCCATTTTCATTGCCGCAAACCTCTTCCATGGCATTCAATAAAAGGTTTTTAACGGTTATTTCAATATGTATATATGATCCTTTTATGCTCGATAGCTCAGGTTCCTGAATCATTTCAAGTGTCACCTGTTTATAGCGCCTCCTGATTTTTTCAAAATCATGGGCATGGGCATAACGCTCTATAACACTGTTGATATTCAGGGGTTCCATCTGCACGCTGGACCCCCTTGAAATGGTGAGAAGATCCCTGACCAAGGCTGAAGCTTCCTGGCCCGAGTCTTTTATGATATCAAGTCCCTGACGAACTTTCGGGTCCAGTTTTTTATCCATCATCAGGACTTCCGGGTAGGTGGCCATTCCTGAAAGAATATTATTCAAATCATGGGCAACGCTTCTGGCAATAATCCCTAACGCCTCTAACTTTTTTACCTTATCCAGTTCTTTCTCCAGCAATTTCAGTTCATTTTTCAAACTTTTTTGCCTTGCCGCACCTTTTATAAAACTCTGGATAAAAAAGACGAAGAAACACAGTCCGCATATTCCAAGATAAAGAAGGATATAAAATCCTGATTTATACCAGTTTGATCCCTGAGAATCATTTTGGCTCAGCAGGACGGCAAACAAAAAAACTGTGATAAGAAAAAAAATTATACCGCGTTTAACTGCTTTTTTTTCAATGCCCTGAAACAGATTTTCATTAATAATTCTTGAGATCATAACCGCTGGCATATATATTAAAAATTTATTGTGGATATTACTATACCAGCCAAAAAATGCAATACAATTAAAGGACCTGAAATGGACACTTATTATCCCAGCCGTGAGGATGCACTTGCTTTATTAAAAAAGTACAATACAAAAGATGGACTGATTCGGCATGCACTTTGTGTTGAAGCCGTCATGGGCCATTTTGCAAAACACTTTAATGAGGACGAGGAAAAATGGCAGATTATCGGTCTTGTTCACGACCTTGATTATGAGCAGTTTCCGGATGAACACTGCAAAAAATGTGTTGAAATCTTCAAAGAACACAACTGGCCTGAAGAGTATATCCGGGCGGTGATCAGCCATGGATGGGGAATCTGTACGGACGTGGAACCCAGGAACATGCTTGAAAAAACATTGTACGCAATAGACGAATTGACCGGCCTTGTTGCCAGCGCCTGCCTGGTAAGACCCTCAAAAAGTGTTCTTGATATCAAAGCAAAATCTGTAAAGAAAAAATTTAAAGACAAGAGCTTTGCTGCAAAGGTAGACAGGAGTGTGATTCTTAAAGGTGCGGAACTTATGAATATGGAACTTTCCGAGTTGATCACCGAGGTGATTATGGGTATGCGGCCTGTTGCAGCGCAAATTGGGTTAAAAGGGAATCTCTAGCGTCAGGGACAGAACCAGACTGCCGGGTAAGGGTGTCAAAACCATGACGAAACCTGCAGATTTTTCCCTGTTGGCCTATAGAGCCCGACCACATATAAAGCCATAACCTGTTGTATTAACAATAAATAAATCCCCGAACAGTCTTCTGGCACACGGTTTGCTTTAATTGTTTTTAACCGACATGGATAAAAACAAGGAAAACAAATGAAACAGGCTCTGAACAGACTATCAAGCTCAATGACAGCGTTGTTTTCAATGATTTTCAGGGTGGCCAAGCGGCAGGCAGATCACAAAAAGCTCACCCGTCATATTCTTGAATTAAACAAACAGCAATCCTCCGAAGAAATCATCAATGAAGTGGCTGTATGCCTGAAAGATATTCTCAGCTATCGGCTTTTTGCTTTTGTCATTAAAAAAGAAAATGAAGTGGATATCTGGCTGGACCCAAGAATGTATAAAAACTCCCTGGAAGACATCATTTTAAAGGATTTTAAAATTAAAGACAGGGAAGCATTGAACTATCTTAACCACACGTTTCACCCTGATGAACCCGTAGAGCATTTTAATCTTAACGACCTGATTTTTTATGATATCGAGCAGGAGAATAATTATTTCAGGGTCTACCTCCTCTCAGACAAAAACCAGTACAGTCATCACGATGAAATAGTAAGCCTGATTCTCCAGGGAAGTTCCCTGGCGCTTTCCCAACAACTTAAAATAGAAAACTTAAAAGATGCTGCTGTTATTGATCCGTTAACCGGATGTTATAATAGAAGAGAATTTGAAACACAATTAAAACGAAATATAGCAGGTGCCATCCGCCATAAAAATAATTTATCAGTATTCATGTTTGACCTGGACCATTTTAAAAATATAAATGATACCCATGGCCATCTTGCCGGAGATAAAGTTTTGCGTGAAGTAAGCCGCCTGGTTCAAAAAAACATGAGAACTGGTGATATCCTTGCGCGATACGGCGGGGAAGAATTTATTGCCATACTGCCGGAAACCGATAAAATAAAAGCCATGGAACTGGCTGACCGTCTGAGAATAAAAATATCAGACATGGGTATTTGCTATAACAAAAAAGAGATTAATGTTACCGCAAGTTTTGGTGTATCTGAGATGGCTCCGAATGCCGACATGGAAAAGATTATCTTTGATGCAGACACCATGCTGTACAGGGCAAAAATGAATGGCCGAAACACTGTAATGCCAGGCGTCATAAAAGTGGTTGCCGAAAATATTCCCCAAAGAAGAAAAGAGACATTATTATAATCTTTCAATTCTGAAAATCCCATTTTATAATTAAGCAAGTCATGATATGATTTTGTAAGTATTTTGGCTTTATTTCTCAGCTTTAGTATTAATTCTTAAAAGGATTATAAAATGGACCAGCTAAATAAACTTATAGCAAGGATTATCCGCCGTGTTAATGTCAATTTAATTGAATTTGATTTTGATGCGGAACCTTTTGTGAAAAATGCGCTTGAGCCTGATAAAATGCTCAAATTCTTTGCAAACTACGGAATCACTTCCCACCACCCCATTTATTTTCATTTCAAAGGCTCAAATATAGCAGGCAGTTATTTCCTCGGAAAATGCTATGCCGGACGTTCTGCCATATACAAAAGTGATATCAGGGGAGATGAACTCAAACGCAAAGGAGACAGTATCCGGGGCCTGGAAAATATCGAGCTGGCTGAAGATGAGATGATCAGCATACGCGACAGCCTGTTATATAAAACACTTGTCCACAGCAATTCACACAACCCGGAATACCCGGAAGAGTTCGGAATTCGAAATACGGTTTCAGCCCATTATGCCAACGTTCACGGTACAACCCTGGAAGGCTGTTTTATAGGGCCTTTTGCGACGGTAGATCTTATGAACCTCCACTCGTGTATTGTGGGAGAATTTTCATATGTCCAGACAGAAGAACTTTTTCACAGAAAAATAGACCCGGGAACTGTTTGGCTCAGGAACAATAATTTCGAATTCAAATATAAATTCGGGCAAAAGGTTCTGGATGAGTTTGTCGGCATGAACTCTAATTCTCTGCCCCGTGGAATTATGTATGATTTTGTAAAAAATCGTGAACAGGATTTTGAAAGGCTTTTTGAGGTCATGAATATTGAACCGATTAAAGCGCCTTCCAGCTCAGCGGTCAACAGGTTTGCCGTTGTTCGTGGAAAAACCAGTATTGGTGAAAATGTTCTGGTATCCCAGAATGCATTTTTAGAAAATGCTCTAATGGGAGATGGGTCCAATGCCCAGGAAAACACTTATATTATCAACTCAAAGCTTGCCGGCAAGTGTATTACAGCCCATGGAGGGAAAATTATCCATGCGGATATCGGTCTGGGTACTTTTGTCGGCTTTAACAGTTTTTTAAATGGAAACAAAGACGCTCCTATTTCCATCGGCGAAGGATGCATTGTGATGCCGCATACCATTATCGCCCCGGAAGCAGCCATTAACATTCCCGAGGGCCATCTGGTTTGGGGGATAATCAGAAGTCCGAAAGATATTAAAAATAATACCATTGAACTTGATGATTTAGCGGATGTCCGGGACAAAATCACCATAGGGAAAATGAAATTCACAGGAAAGGGCTCTGTGTTTATTGAGGCTTTTAGAAGACGGCTGGACCATATTCTTCTGGATAATGGCGCTCTTTTTGAAAATGATGAAAACAGAGGCCATGCCCAGGATGGCCAGCATATTTCGTTTAATATTATTCAGCCGTATCGGACGGGAGAAAGAAAAGGATTGTACCCGTCCATCCGGATTAAACCGTAAAAAAATATAGAAGATATCGTTCGATGTGCTATAGTAGCCTGAAAAAATATAGTGTGGGTTAATATACGATAAATTTTGGGATTTGATATCATGGAGTTGCTGAATTACCATCATCTGTTCTTTTTCTGGGTTGTCATGAATACCGGCAGCATTAAAGCCGCCAGTTCAAGGCTCAGACTGGCCCAGTCAACTATCAGCGCCCAGATCAGTTCCCTTGAGGCAACCATTGGCGGAAAACTTTTCAACCGTGTCGGCAGAAGCCTTGAGCCAACCGACCTCGGCCATACCGTATTCAGCTATGCGGACAAAATTTTTACCATTGGCCAGGAAATGATGAACTCGGTCCACAGCGTTCCCCAGGAAACCACTCTTTCTCTTCGTGTGGGAGTTGTAGATGTTGTACCTAAGCTTCTGACCCGGAAATTGCTCCTGCCTGCCATGAAACTGCCGGAAACCATTCACCTGGTCTGCCAGGAAGGAAAAGAGAATGATCTTTTATCAGATCTTGCCATTCACAAGCTCGATGTTGTTATTACGGACATGCCTATACGATCAGGTTTGAGCGTAAAAGCTTACAACCATCTACTTTACGAATGCGGGGTATCTTTTTTTGCCACCAAAAAACTGGCAGAGCAGATTAAAGGAAAATTCCCCTATTCCCTTGATAAAACCCCCATGCTCCTTCCAATGGGCAACACAGCACTTCGGGGTCGACTGGACAGGTGGTTTGACCGGATCAACATTCTCCCCCACATTGTAGGTGAGTTTGATGATTCTGCTCTCTTAAACTTGTTCGGACAGGCTGGTGACGGTGTTTTTGTCGCTCCTCAGATTATTGAACAGGAAATAAAAGAATTTTATAATGTTGAGATTCTCGGCAGAGCAGACGATATCCCTGAAAGATTTTATGCAATTTCCATAGAACGTATTATCAAACACCCGGCCATCATGGCTATATCAGAAGCAACGCACCCACCCAATTAGCTCTCAAAGTTGTATTGATGTTTTTCTTTATCTCATTTGATTTTCCTTAAGACACATACTTTACAGAATCCACTGCCGCTTTTTTTAGCATATTTTTTACCTGCCAATAACATACCGATGGGGATCAACCTCTTCTCTTAAAATTTTCAGCTCAGTGCCTGATGGTGGTATGGTTTCTTCTATTGTATCCAGCTTCAGAAGTTCAAAACCGCAATTTTTTTCAACATCTTCCAAATCATATCCCGGGCTTACAGAAATGATTCTCATGCGTTTAGACTTTGGTTCAAAATCCATCACTGCCATATCTGTAATGATTTTATACGGCCCTGTTCCCGAAGGGAGCCCGGATTTTTCTCTGGAATCACCGCCCTCAAGCCATCCGGGTGTCGTCAGAAAATCAAGTTTTTCTACAAACCGTCTGGTATCCTGAAGTGTCATGACCATTGTCTTCCAACAAAAAGAAGCAAAGTCATTTGCGCCTCCGCTACCAGGAAGCCTTACCTTTGGGTGGACGTAGTCCCCGATAACGGTCGAATTCAGATTTCCGTACATATCTATCTGGGCACCTCCAAGAAAGGTGTAATCTACAAACCCCCGTGCACAGTATTCCATGGCATTTGCCATGCTGTCAGCCATTACAGCATTGTAAGTGGTTCGGGAATCCCCGACCGATATCGGCATCTCAGGTAATTCAGGGCTGAACCCTCCTGCTTCAAACAAGATCACCAGATCAGGTGAAGCGGTCTTCTGAGCCAACATGGCTGCCGCACATGGCGCTCCTGTTCCCACCCCGACAGTAGCCCCGTTTTCAAGTTCCCTTGCTGCCAGGGTGATCATCAATTCCATTGCATTATAGCTTTCCATCTATTTTTTATTTCTCCTTGTGCAAAAGTAATTCTTTGGCGCGAAGCGATCGCATTTTATCTGTTCCGCCATTCAAAGCGATATAAGCCTCATGGTTTTTACAGGCAAAGATATTTTTTTTTAAAAACTGTTTGAAGTTTTTTGGATCCTTTTCAGTAGAAAGCCATTCTTTTAAATGATCCTCATCCGAAAAATATTCATCAGCCATGGTCCCTGGATATGCTCCCCCGGGCACTTCACATACGGCATCCACAAGATGAAAAGGAATTTTTGTTAAAGAGGGGTCCCGCCTGATTTCTTCTGTAGAAATTAGTCTCTCGGTAGTTATGATGACTCTTTTTGATGCGTTAGCCAACTCAATATCTGCGACTGAAATTCCTTTGAATCTGCAGTTACCATAAATGTCTGCTTCATGGACATGAATAATGGACACGTCAGGAGAAAGTGCCGGCAGTAAAACCATCTTTTTTCCGGTGAAAGGGCATTTGGCAATTTTTGAGGCACTGTAATTAAAGGTGTCCGTACCCATCATATTTCGGGTTGGTAGAAATGAAACGCCCATCGCTGCAGCTTTTAATCTTAGAGCAAGACTGTAATTGGTCCATTCAGTAACCTGGACCTTACCGCTTTCAAGATATTTTCTTGAGCAGGTTGAAAGTCCTCTTGCCTCAAGCCCGACAACATAAGCGACATCCAGCCTGTTATAAACCTCTCCAGCGCTCAGTATTTCCATGTCGTGAGTTGCAGTGTGACCGGCAAATCCCATATCTTTTTTCCCCTGGCGGACGATTTCATGACAAGCGGCCACTGGTGTCCTGTTTGCCCCGAATCCACCGATACACAAATAATCTCCATCGTGAACAAAAGCCGCTACAGCATCCTTAAGATCCATGTTTTTTTTGGTATTCTTTCGAGATTTGCCTTGAAAAAAGGTTCTGATTCTATCTGGATCGGGGTCCATAAACAGACGTTCTGCTCCCTGATTAATAACTTTCATAAAGTGAAACTCCGTTGTTCAATTTAATTATGTCTTCTTGATTTTTTTTGATTACATCTTTTTTTAAAAAACGAATAAGTCTGCTCCGCCGGTTACCGGAATAGCCGTGCCGGTCATATAGCTTGCCTCGTCTGATGCCAGAAACGATACAAGAGGAGCAACCTCTTCGGGAGTTCCCATTCGCTTAACCGGAATGTTTTCCTTAATCCGTTCCTTCATCTCAGAATCATGCAGTTTTATGGCCTCTGTGGCAATAAACCCCGGCAAAACAGAATTTACCGTGATGCCGGACTTTGCTCCTTCAAGGGCAGCGGATTTTGTCAGGCCGATAAGCCCCGCTTTAGAAGCTCCGTATCCGGGCTGTGCAAAAGCACCGCTTAAACCGACAAATGAAGAAATGTTAATGATCCGCCCCCATTTTTGAAATTTCATATTGGGCCATACTGAACGAATACAGTTGAACGCACCTGTCAAATTGACATTCAGGTCTCTTTGAAACATTTTGGGTGATTGATTTTCCATCATGGCAATATTGTCCATAACGCCTGCGTTGTTCACCAGAATATCAATTGCGCCAAACTGATCTTTGATATGATTAACCACATCATTAACCTGGAGAAAATCTGTGACATCCATTTTCAGTGCTGTGCTTCGTACGCCCAATTGTGAAATTTCTTTACTGGTTTGAAGTGTTCTGACAGCGTCAGATCCTGAAAAATGTGCGGATAACGAACTGTAAGATTCCAATTTCGACCTGTCCTCACAAGTGCCTTCCATAAGCAAATCTGTAACAACGACATCAGCACCGGCTTTCCCCAGTGAAAGCGCAATGGCCCTGCCAAGCCCTCTTGAGGCTCCTGTCACAAGGGCAATTCTACCGTTCAGTGAAATCATGATATGCTATAATGGGCTCCTTTTTGCTTCCTGCATGTGGTGATGGGAATCTGATTCATCCCTGTTTCTATTCAGTCCTTTTGTCAAAACTAATATAGACTGACGAGTCAGTCCTGAATATATTGCCCAAACTTGCATGTCAAGCATTATTTTGTTCTACAACCATTGATCACTTTTTTTATTGATTATCCTATACACTGAAAACACAATAAACTCCTAACGCTCTTCACCAAATTTCATTAGGCTTCGAATGCGTTCGAATGAGATAAATCTCGACTTTTAAACATATATAAAAGCAGATTATTTGTGTGATCAAACAGGACGGTCGAGTCGGTCCGTAAAATAGAGGAAACATTTAAAATTTGTTTCTGCTATTGGAATCTTATCCACACTAATAAATATAACTATTTGAATTAACTATCAAATAAGACACCACATAGCTTAAATTACATTTAAAATATTTTAGGCATGGCACAATCATAATGCGGGAAAAAGCTCAAATACATATATCATGAATAATACTTGACATATTATTTGGTGCAATATAATAAAGGACTGACGAGTCAGTCTGAAGCATTTTTGTATTCGATTAGCGTATAAAAAACAACTTATTTATACAGGCAGGAAAATTGTAAATGAATAAAAGAAGGAAGCTTTTAAACAATAGGTATAAAAGAATCAAACGGTTCGTTTATTTTCAAATCTGCGCAATGCTATTTTTTGGAACAGCACACTATACAGAATGTCTTGAACTGGACCTTTTGGAAATACCCTCCAAGGTGTCTGACAGGGCAGAAAGTTCCATATTGATGGATGTGAAAAGAGTGAATTCTCACTTGGTAGCAGTCGGTGAATGGGGACATATTCTTAAGACAGGCCCATTGTGTTCAGACTGGTTTCAGGCTGAAGTTCCAGTCTCAGTCGCCCTGACTGCGGTTTATTTTCCGAACAGCTCGAAAGGGTGGGCCGTTGGGCATGAGGGTGTGGTGCTGCATACTGAAGATGAGGGGAAAACATGGGTAAAGCAGTTGGACGGCAACCAAATCAATAAGTTGGTATACAATCAACTCGTTCACCTTATGAAAGACAGGAGGCAGTTGCTGGAAGACCAAAAAAAGAACATGACTGCTGAAGCGCAGGAAACCCTGGAAGGCGAAATAGAAGATCTAGGATTTTTTTTGAGTGATGCAAAAATGGCGCTCAGAGAAGGACCCACAAGGCCGCTGATGGATGTCTGGTTTAAAAATGAACTGGAAGGCATTATTGTCGGCGTTTTCGGAATGATCCTCAAGACTTCGGATGGTGGGAAAAGCTGGAAACCGATGCTGGATAGCATCAAAAATCCCAATGGATACCATTACAATGGCATTTTACGTTCAGGAGAGAACCTGTTCATTGCCGGGGAGATGGGTTTGATGTTTCGATCAAAAGACTTTGGTGAGACATGGGAACAGTTAATTCTTCCATACGACGGGTCTTTTTTTGGAATCGCTGGAGACCCCGAAGGCACCTTTCTTGTTGCTTTCGGATTAAGGGGCAATGTTTGTTATTCCCTGGATGGTGGTGACGCATGGCATCATAAAAGAGTTGGACGGTCTTCATTCTCTGGTGGCACATGGCTGTCTGACAACACACTGTGTCTGGTGGCAGTTGACGGCTCCATATGCATCAGCCCGGATAAAGGAGAAACTTTTAAAATGCTGTCGGAAAAATTTCCTTCAGCGATTGCTGTTGCCCAATCCGATGATGATGAATTGACAGTTGTCGGCCTTAACGGTTTAAAAAAGAGCAAAATAGAAAAATAGGGTAGATATGAAAAAGGAAATTCAAATGGCTGAAAGTGGACCATCATCCGAAACCGGAAAAATTCAACCGGATGATGAAAGAGAACATAGCACCGCAACAGATCAAAATATTTCACTGGAAAATAATCAAGACTACCAAAATGGAGCGCCTTTCATGGAACGTCTCCTGTTTTCCAAACGTGCGGTTTTTCTGACAATATTTACCATGCTGACCCTGTTTTTTGGTTACCAGATGCTTAAGATGAAACCCGAAGCCAGTTATTTGAGAATGATCCCAACATATCATTCTTATATTAAGAATTTTCTGGCGAACCGGTTAAGCCTCAAGTCACTTGGAAACTCTGTCCGTATCTGTGTAGAAACCACAGAAGAAAATATTTTTACAAAAGAGTATTTGGAGACACTTAAAAAAATAACAGATGAAGTTTTTTTTGTGTCCGGAGTAAACCGGGGAGGTGTAAAGTCCTTGTGGACACCACAGACTCGTTGGACAGAAGTTACGGTTGAAGGCTTTGAGGGCGGAGAAGTCGTGCCGCCGGATTATAACGGCAGCCCAGAGAGCTTGGATCAAGTCCGAATGAATGTGATAAGGTCCGGAGAGATCGGTGCCATTGTGGCCAATGACTTCAAGTCCAGTATCATTATTGTTCCCTTGGAGGATATTGACCCGACAACAAGAAAACCTTTGAACTATCGCGAATTTTCGAAAAGAATTGAGGCCATTCGAGCCCAATTCCAAAATGACACGATCAAAATTCATATTACCGGTTTTGCTAAAATCGTAGGGGATTTGATTGATGGGTCCACACGGGTGGGACTGTTTTTTTTAATCGCGTTTTGCATACTGTTGTCTATTTTATGGTTCAATTCGAGGTGTCTAAAAAGTACGGCTATGCGAGCCATTTCTTCCGTTACTGCAGTGATATGGCAGCTTGGGATCATGAAGCTTTTCGGCTACGGCTTAAATCCCTATTCGATGTTGGTTCCTTTTCTGATGTTTGCACTGGGCGTCAGTCACGGTATTCAAATGTTTAACGCCCAGGCTCGGGCGATGATTGGCGGGGCCGGCAAACTGAAGGCTGCGCGGCTGGCATATAGACAGAACTACATTCCGGGGTTGGCCGCTCTTTTTACCGATTGCATTGGATTTGCATTGCTGATGACGATTCGCATCGGTGTGATTCAGGACATAGCTGTTGGCGCTACCATAGGTGTGGTAGTTGTTGCCGTAACCGATTTGATGTTTTTACCTATTCTTATGTCATATTCCGGAATCAGTCCCAAAACTATCGAATTAGTTAAAAAACGCAGTTCTGGAACGAATCATCCTGTTTGGGTCTTTTTATCTAGATTTGCTGAACGAAAATTTGCTACTCTGGCTGTTTTATTATCGGTGATAGGGCTTGTGGGAGGACTCTATATACGAAAGGATTTGAAGATTGGTGATCTGGACCCCGGAGCTCCGGAACTGCAATCTGACTCCCGGTATAATCTGGACAATGCATATATGAACGCGCATTATTCCACAAGTAGTGATGTGTTTGTGGTGATGCTGGATACTGTCCTCCCAACAAAGAACAGTGACTATTCTGTTGTTGTTGCTACTCAGCTGCTGAAAAATGAACTGCTGCGAGTAAAAGGGGTTCAAAATGTACTGACCCATGCAGATTTTCTTAAAAAGATGAATTCCGCCTTTGTGGAAGCTCATTTAAAATGGGTTGCTTTGCCAAGAAGCAAAGTGACACTTGAAAATCTAACCACCAAAATCCCAGAGAATTTTATGCCCCTGGATTCGAAAATTACCCCCATAATGATATTTTTAGATGATCATAAGGCTGAGACATTAAAGCGTGTCGTTGCAACCGTAGAGGAATTCTCGTCAAAATATGGCTCAGAGGAAATGAGGTTCCTTTTAGCGGCAGGCAATGCAGGAATTGAGGCCGCCACCAACATTGAGGTCGAAAAATCTTTGGTGCTGCTGACCATTCTCGTATATGCGGCAGTCTTTCTCACATGCTTGGTCACTTATAGAAATTTTAAAGCCGCCATATGTGTTGTGGCACCACTTACGATCACTTCTGTTTTATGTGAGGCTGTCATGGTCATTGCAGGGATTGGAATCAAGGTGGCCACTTTGCCGGTTATTGCTGTTGGTGTTGGGATCGGGGTGGATTATGGGATCTATATCTACAATAAGCTTATCCATTATCGAAATGAACAGGGCTATAAATTAAAAACCGCTTATTACCTGACATTGAACACCACTGGGCGTGCAGTAGCGTTTACCGGAATCACCCTTTCAATCGGTGTGGCAACATGGGCGTTTTCGCCTATCAAGTTCCAAGCCGATATGGGTTTACTGTTAACGTTCATGTTCTTGTGGAACATGGTTGGAGCGATGGTGCTGCTGCCTGCATTGGTTCATTTTTTGATAAAAGATAAAGGCGTGTGAAAATGAAACTGATACTGGTGACTGGATTTCTGGGTTCAGGCAAAACATCACTGATCATTCGCCTGGCGGATCTTTTCTGTAAAAAGGATAGAAAGACGGTGGTACTGGTGAATGAAATTGGAGATATAGGTATCGACAACATGGTGATGAGAAAACTTGGCCTGAATGTATGGGAGCTGCTCAACGGATGTGTCTGCTGTTCACTGGCCGGTGATTTAGTTGATATGCTTCATCAGCTGGTATCTGACCATGCGCCGGATTTCGTGGTCGTGGAACCTTCAGGAGCAGCCGATCCGTCATCGGTGCTTAAAGCGCTTTCATTCTACAAAGGTCCTGTTCTGGACAAAATCGCAATCTTGACCATCCTTGATCCTCTAAGGCTCCATGTTTTGATGGAGGTCATGACCCCGCTGATTGTATCGCACATGAAGCAAGCGGATTGTGTAGTGATCGGGAAAAGCGATATGGCGACTTCTGATGAAATGACATTTGCCGAAACCACAGCTCGTAAATACAACCCTTCGGCCCCAGTGGTTCCGTTCAGCACCGTTCAATATTTCAATGATGCTTTTTATAAAGAGATCAAAACATGGACAAAATGATATTCGAACCCCTGGCCCTGGAACAAATGTGGCGCCGTACCACAAAAGATCACGACTGGGTGCCGGTTCTTTTGGATTACCTGTCCAGTCTCGGAAGCCTTTGCAATGAAAGGTTTCCTTCAAGTCTGGTCGGACACATTAAAGCAATGGCCGGGTTTTCCAGCGGTGAATTCATCCGGTTCAGCGTGGTCTCGCCAGGCCTCCCGGTGGGAGTAGATGGTCATATCCCGAAGGATTGCACATCGCTTACGCTGACAGTCAACGTATTGGTATATGGTATTTCGCGCTTTAATCTGGAATCGTTGAATGCTGAAGCTCTTCTTCAGGTTTTATACCGGTGGGATCCTGCGTTTTCGGTCACTGCATTAAAGCGCCTGAATGTCCTCAATAAGAACATTTATGACCATAGTAACACAATCATGTTTAAGGAGAAGCACAATGAATGAAGAATTAATAAAAGCCCTGTCCAATTTAAATGAAGACCAGGTGCTCAACCTTGTCAAAAAGGCCCTGGATGACGGAGCCGGAACCCTGGATATTCTTTCTGATTGCCGGGCAGGCATGACAGAGATAGGCAAACGATACGAATCTGGTGAATATTACGTGTCAGACTTAATCATGGCCGGTGAAATTTTCAAACAATCCGTTCAGCTTATGGGTGGAGAAGACCAAAGTGATCCCAGCAGCATCCGGGGTAAAGTGGTTATGGGGACAGTTAAGGGAGATGTCCATGATATTGGCAAAGACCTGGTGGTCAGTATGCTGAAAGCCAATGGTTACGATGTGATTGATGTTGGCGTGGATGCTCCGCCCAGCGTTTTTATCGATGCTTTGGAAAAATCCGGCGCGCACATACTAGGGCTCTCAGGGCTGTTGACTGTGGCGTATGATGCCATGAAAGAAACCGTAGACCAATTAACGGCTAAAGGCCTTCGGTCTAGTGTAAAAATTATGGTCGGCGGGGGTGCTATGACGGACAGGGTCCGGGAATATACCGGTGCCGATGCCATGGGATCCGATGCACAGGCAGCGGTTTCCATTTGTGATCAGTGGGCCGCGGAGGTGTAAATCATGGAAAAGGAAATCCTTTATAACGAAAGGTTGAACCGGATACAAAAAACCATTGGCCTTTCCACAGTTGACCGACTTCCGGTGGCGTACGCCGGCACAGCTTTTTCACCCCGTTATATGGGCATGCCCATGGCTGAATTTTGCGAAGATGCTGAAGCGGCGGTAAACGTGACCCTGGCGGCCATGGAAAGGCTGAGCGAGTTTGGGGAACTGGATGCCATAAACCAGCCGGTGGTTGGGCGTATGACACCCCGGTTAAGTTTCGCATGGCTTTCCCGTGTAAGCGTTCCTGGAAAAGAGCTTCCTCCGGACAGCCTCTGGCAGGTTGTAGAAGCTGAAATGATGACAGTAGATGAGTATGATACGATTCTTGAAAAAGGATGGAATACCTATCTGATGGAATTTTTGCCGCGGGTCATAGATCAGGACGAATTTAATACGTTTCTGGAATGGGTCATGTTGAACCAGGAGCGGACGCTTGGTCGGTACAAGGATCACGGGTATATTGCCATCAGCGATGCGGCACCCGCCATCATTCCCTTTGAATACCTGAGCGGAGGGCGCTCCATGAGCAAATTCTTTTTCGATCTTTACCGGATGCCTGACAAAGTTGAAGCCGTCATGAAGCAGATTTTTGCAGAAACCCTTGACCAGATCCGAGCCTCGGTTCCCCAAGGTGGTATCAACGGCGCCTGGGTGGGCGGCTGGCGGTCAGCCAGCACGCTGGTTGCCCCTAAACTCTGGGATCGTTTTGTATGGCCCTATATGCTTGAAGTCGTTGAAGTGCTTGTGGAAAAAGGATTTACGCCTGTCCTTCACTGGGATCAGGACTGGACACGAGATCTGGTTCGCCTTCAGGAACTACCGGCCAAAAAATGTATCCTGAATCCGGATGGAATGACCGACCTCAAGGCCTTCAAAAAACTGGCAGGCGATCGGATGGCCGTGATGGGAGATGTACCCTCTGCCCTTCTGAGCGCGGGAACGCCCGAGGATGTAGATTTTTATATCAAAGAACTTGTGGATCTGTTTCAAGGGACAGGGTTGATTCTGTGTCCCGGTTGCGACGCGCCGATCAATGCAAAACCGGAAAATATGGAAGCATTTATACGGGCCAGCAGAGTCCATGGCAGAAGCAATTAAGCAGGATACGAACCAAAGGAGCGCCATGCTGATCATCGGAGAAAAAATCAACGGGACCTTGAAAAAAACAGCCAGTGCAATTACCAGCAGAAATCGTGGTTTTATCATGGATCTGGCCAACAGACAGGTCCGTGCCGGAGCCGCCTATCTGGATGTAAACGCCGGAACCGGCGGCGGAAAGGAAGCGGAGGACCTGGTCTGGCTGGTCAAAACCGTCCAGGATGCCGTGGATGTACCCCTTTGTCTGGACAGCGCTGATCCCGCAGTCATAGGTGCCGCCATCGGCCATGTAAAACATACGCCCATGATCAATTCCATCAGCGGCGAGCAGGCCCGCCTGGACGGAATTCTTCCCCTGGCAGCAGGCAAAGACAGTCCGGTTATAGCTCTTTTGTTAGATGATGCAGGCATTCCGGCCGATGTTGAAAAACGCCTGACGATAGCCATAAAAATCCTCCGTCAGACTAGGGAAGCAGGCATTCCTGATAGACATGTGTATATTGATCCGCTGGCACTTGCGGTGAGTACGCGTCAGGATGGCGCCCTGATAGCCCTTGACACCATCCGGGCGCTGAAAGAAGAATGTCCAGAAATCAAATTTTGTATCGGCCTGAGCAATGTATCCTTTGGACTGCCTGCCCGGACCCTGGTCAACCAGGCCTTCATCGCCCAGGCCATTCGAGAGGGGCTGGATGCAGCGATCATGAATCCCATGGAACAAGGGCTGGTCAACATGATTTATGGCACAGAACTTGTTCTGGGCAGGGACAGATTCTGTCGTCATTACACACAGGCATTCCGGTCCGAAATTATTGATCCGAATCCTGTGGTTCGAAGTTGAGAAACAGATGGATTATTCAAAGACTCTTTTCATGGCCTGTGCGATTGTCTTAGAAGAGTTCCGTCCGGTCCTTCCTGAAGAAATGCCCTGCCATGCCCTGGATTTTAGTCTTCATATGAATCCTGACAAGCTTCGCCATACCCTTCAGGAATCCATCCGTACCAAGGCCATAAATTACCATACCATTATTCTCGGATATGGCCTTTGTTCTCACGCGGTAATCGGCATTCAGGCGTCTTGCTGCCGCCTCATCATCCCAAAGGTGGATGATTGTATCGCCTTGTTCATTGGTTCACAGTTTAATTACAAAAATCGTCACCGCTCCCATCCTGGCACCTATTATCTGACAAGCGGATGGATCAGTAAGGGAGACACACCATTTTCAGAGTACGAATATGCCGTCCAAAGGTATGGAAAAGAACGCGCAGAAAAGATCATCAAGATCATGATGGCCAATTACAATCGACTTGCCTTGATTGACAATGGCCTGCATGGCATTGGGGAAAGCAGGGCTTATGCGATAAGGACTGCTGAACGATTCGGACTCAGTTTTGAGGAATTGAAAGGCTCATACCGGATGCTGCTAAAACTTGTCAACGGACCCTGGGATGACGAGGTAATTGTCATTGAGAACGGTGGCACATGTAAAATTGAGCATTTTTTGTAATGGAACCAAACCATGTTTGAAATAACGATTGAACCCTCGGGACGCTGCCTGATATGTGCGGAAGACCGGACCCTGGCAGATGTTTTCAGGCGTTCAGGGGTGGCTGTCGGCGCCACCTGCGGAGGGCGTGGCACTTGTGGCCACTGCACGATTCTCGTAACCCGCGGAAACGTTTCCCCTCCTCTTGAAACGGAAATAACTATCCTTGGTCTGGATAAGGTTCAATCCGGATGGCGCCTGGCGTGTCAGACCTTTATCAGGAGTAATGTGACAATATATATTCCTCCGGAGGAACATTCAAAAAAGCACCGCTTGCTGAAGGAAAGAACTTTTACTTTCAATAGAAAAAAAACAGTCGGTCATGTGCTCAATCATGAAAGAAGTATTGAGGGCACAGGACTTGCCGTGGATCTGGGCACCACCAAAATTGCCGCTTACCTTGTCAATCTCAAGACAGGAGAAACCCTGGGAGAAGCAGGGATCATCAATCCCCAGACTGCCTACGGTGAAGATCTTATGGCGAGGATACACCACGCATCCAAATCAACAGGCGGGAGCGGACAACTCAGGAACTCGATCGTTCAGGCGATTAACGATCTTAGCCGTCAACTGTGCGATCAAACCGGTCAGGCAACAAGACATATACAGAAGGCTGTCATAGTGGGAAATACGGTTATGCATCATTTTTTGATCGGCCTTCCAACCAAGAGTTTGAGCTGCTCTCCATACATTCCTGCCCGATTAAATGCCATGGAGCTCCCGGCCGAAAGTCTTGATCTTGATTTTTCTCCGGGAGGGAGCGTGTATTTCCCCCCCAATATCGGAGGCTTTGTCGGTGGTGATCATGCAGCTATGCTGATAGGTTCCGGAATGATGGGAAAAAAAGGTGTAGTTCTGGGGCTTGATATAGGAACCAACACTGAAATCAGCCTGATAGTCCATGGACGCCATTTTGTATGTTCCGCAGCGTCCGGTCCGGCTTTTGAAGGCGCGCATATTCGATTCGGCATGCGGGCGGCCTCCGGGGCCATTGAAAAAGTCGCTGTCCGGAACAAAAAGATCTTGTACAAAACCATTGGCAATGGCTCTCCAAAAGGGCTGTGCGGTTCGGGAATTCTCGATCTTGTGGCTCAGATGCTGAAAGCCGGAATCATTGACAGAAAAGGAAAGATAAATGTTGATTGCCCGGACTGCCGCGTTGGGAAAAATGTCGAACCGGAATTTGTCCTCATTTCCACCGATCAGAACAATGGTCTGGAAATCACGTTTTCCCGTGGGGATATTAATGAAATCCAGCTTGCCAAGGCAGCGATAAAAACCGGCACGTCCATACTTCTCAGGCACGCAGAAATAACCGAGAATGATATCGATGAGGTTGTGATCTCAGGCACATTCGGAAGCTATCTTGATATTCAAAGCGGAATAGATATCGGGATGATTCCCCGAATTGATGCAGAGAAATATATCCAGGTTGGCAACGCAGCCGGAACCGGGGCCAGGATTATGCTTCTTTCACTGGAAAAACGCAAAAAAGCGGAATGGCTTACCCGTCTGGCCAACCATGTAAATCTAGCATCAGAAAAGGATTTCAATTCGATTTTTGCAAGGGGCCTCATGTTCCAATGAAAATAGTCACACCAACACAATAATGTATAAAAGCGAGGAGGTATAAAATGACAGGGATGGACAGAAGAAAATTTCTCAAAGGTGTTTTTCTGGGAGCAGGTGGAGTTCTGGCAGGTACCGCTGTCCTAAAAGCCGCAAAGGGGGACTTTGATTTGTATACCACTCCTATGGGTTCAGTGGATACCATTCCTGAAATGCAGGCTGAAATGAAGCTGATTTTACTGGGCACCGGTATGCCCATGGCCAGCATTTATCGGTCAAAACCTGCTCAGGTTATCCTTGCCGGGAAAAAGGTATTTCTGGTTGACTGCGGGGCAGGTGTCGTAAAAAGGATTGTGGAGGCAGGTATCGCACCTGAACGAATAGAAAATATTTTCATCACCCACCACCATAGTGATCATACATCCGGATTTGAAAATGTATTAATCAGTTCATGGAATTCAGGCCGCAAGATACCACTAAACGTTTACGGGCCTGGAAATACAAGAAATATTGTTGGAAAATTAATGGAGCACTTGAGCTGGGATATATACTTGCGCCTTGCCCAGGCGAAAAACAGCCCGGAAGGTGCCAAAATTAATTACATAGAGATGGAAGAAGGTGTCATCTATGAAAAAGAAGGTGTCAAGGTTACAGTTTTTCCAGTTGACCATGGCATTGTAAAGCCGGCGGTTGGATATAAATTCGAATACAAAGGAAAGGCGATTGTCATTTCGGGCGATACTCTTCCATGCGAGAATATGATCCGTTATTCGGAAAATACGGATGTTCTCGTCCATGAAGCTTACAGTAAAAGATGGCTGGATAAAGGCTTAAAACGGTTTCCTGAGAAAAGGGAAATGGTGGAAGGGGTCATGCAATATCACAGTTCTACATTTGAGGCCGCTCAAATTGCACAAAAATCAAGAGCCAAACATCTTGTGTTCACCCATTTAATTCCTGGACCGGCCCCTGTGTGGTATTTTGAAAAAGATTGGGCAAAAGGAGCGTCAGATATATTTAAAGGCAAGATAACCGTCGGCCGGGATCTTATGGTTTTTTAAATAATAAAGGAGGCTGAAAAAAATAATGGATAAAGCGTTGAAAAAGGCCGGTATTGAAGAAAAATACTTTCACACGGGTGAGATTATTATGAATTATGTTGCCGGTCCTCCCAATGGGATGCCCCTGGTCTTCATACCCGGACAAACAGTGACATGGGAGGAGTATACATTGATTATGCCCTTTCTGGCAGACCGATTTCAGGTATTTGCCGTTTCTTTGAGGGGGCACGGCAAATCCAGTTGGACGCCGGGCAAATATACCTTCAATCAGCTGGGCGAGGATATGACAGTCTTCCTGAAAAAAGTCGTGGGAAAGCCGGCCATAGTTGCTGGAAATTCATCTGGCGGGGTCTTGACTGCATGGCTGGCGGCCAATTCGTCGGAATGGGTCAAAGCTGTAATTCTTGAGGACCCAGCGCTGTTCACCAGTGAATGGCCTGCTATAAAGAACACGTGGGCCTATGATGTGTTCATGGGATTGAGCAGGATGGCTGTTGCTGGTGGCGGAGGTTACTCAAGGTTTTTCTTTGAGCAATTAATGAGAGCAGCTGAGGATGCAAAAGGTGTGATGGACATCAAAGTGCCACCCAGGTTTATACAAAAAATCATTGCCTGGTGGATAGCAGTGAAACAGTCATTTTTCCCAGGCAGCCCCGTTGATTTAAAAATATTGCCGAAACCCGCACGGATATTAATCCGGAGTACATCACAATTTGACGGAAATTTTTCAAGGGCGTTTGTAGAAGGCACTGCAGGAGAAGGCTTTGATCACGCAACGGCACTTGCCAGGATCAAGCAGCCGATATTGTATTTGCATGCAAACTGGTTCATGCATCAAGGGCGGCTTTTAGGTGCTCAAGATGATAATCACGTTGAACGTGTTAAATCGCTTGTTAAAGGCCCCTGGAAATACGTACGGTTGGATTGTGGGCATGCTGTCGCGCTGGAGGCACCTGTTGAAGAAACCAGGGAGATCTTAAACTGGCTTGATGCGTATGTGAAATAGAGACTTCAAAAGAGCCTGTTAATTGCCGAAGTCATATTAATCTGTTCCTCTATAAGGAATATAGTTAATATTACTCAGCGTTTTAATTCCCTCTTCAAACGTATACTTATCATCCATGGTAAGGCGATAGGCAACTGCTTCTGCAGCTCCAATCATGGCAAAAGCGGTAAGTTCAGGATCAAATTTTTCATAAATCCCAAGATCATTGAGCATTTTCAGATCCTTGATAACCGGCGATGCAATTTTGGCGGTAATATCATCAAATTTTTGTGATATGTTGTCTTCATTGCCGACCAATGCAGCACGGGCCAATAACAAGATATCTTTAATGCGTGGGTAAGCCCTTATAAATGCAGATCCTCTCATCCTTAATTTATTTTCAGGGTCAGTCTCTTTGTTTATTTTCGGAAAATCCTCTTTCCAGAGATCCTGAAAGATATTATCTATGCAGGCCAAAAACACTTCTTCTTTATTTTTAAAACTAAGGTAAAAAGAACTTTTCCCAATCCCCAGCTCATCTGTAATATCGCTGATCTTAGTTTGAAAATACCCCATCTCGGAAAAGACTTTTGCTGCAGCTTCAATAATCAACTTTTTTTTCAGTTCCTTATCTCTTATTTGCGTTTTAGGGGCTTTGGGTTTCTGAACAGCAAGCGAGGGGTCTTTACTTGATTTGTTTGTAAGAAATTGTTTGATGATATGCAGTGATAATCCTTCATCACGCATCGATTTGATTTGTTTTAATAATTCTAAATGTTTTTCTCCATAGTAGGCGATTTTCCCAATCTTCTTTTCAGGAGGAGGCAGAAGCCCAATCCTCAAGTAGTAATGTATTGAACTGCGGGATATACCGCTGATTTTGGAAAGATCTCCAATTTTCATATTAATTGTATTTTTATTCATGGACATTTGCTTCCTTCAGTTTTTATTCCAACAAATAGCTATGTAAACGTTTATGGCTTGTCGATCAGACCTTTGTCATTTCTGAAATGAACCAGGGTTTTGATCTTTGAAATACGGATCAAGCAGGTTAACCATCTATGGAATAAACCGATTCCAGAGTCTTTTGCTAATTTTCATCTATACGGAGGCTTTTAACTCCACGAGAAGAGCTTAACGTACTAAAATATAAAAATCTATTGTTTTGAAAAATTATTCCAGAGGGTTGCAACCTGAATACTACATGCTGTGATTTCAAATAATAAATTTCGAGATGCCCCTCCTCCTCCCAGTGAATAGCTATATAGTTATTGCCTTAAATGAAGACTACCTCTCAACGTTAAATTGATTGAGAAAATATATATAAAATCTATAGTAAAAAGTCAATAAAATATATATAAAATTCATGATATAACTCATTGCCTGCACCGAAAGGATAATACCGATTCTTTACTCCCGTGTTTTCATATTTTCCCCATTCTTGTCTAAGAGTAGCATTGGCTTGATGATTCTGTCATAGATATAGTCCTCGACATCTTCATTTTTATATTTATCATCCAGCGACAACCGCAATGCCATGATTTCAACAAGGCCGGTCAATGAATAGGCTGTTAGATCTGGATCTACCGGCTCAATAATGCCTTTATCCACAGCCAATTGAATATCCTTAATCACAGGTAAAGTTAACCCGTGATAAATACTTTTTAATTTTTCAGCAGGCCAGATGCTTTTACGTGTCATCTCAGCACGTAGCTGGTTTAATAATTCACTGTATCTGGTGTAGTTGTTATAAAAAACCCTTCCTCGTATCCTCATTCTTTCGACAAAATCTTTTTCCTCTTTCAGGGCAATTGCTGCATCTCCAACAATAGTCTGGAACACTTCATCGATGACTTCAACAAACAGATCATGCTTATTTCTGAAATAGATATAAAAGGTTCCGGTGGATATCTTCAGAGCGTTTGTGATGTCAGATATTTTTGTTCTGTGATATCCATTTTGGCTGAATATCGCTATTGCTTTCTGTATTATCATCTGGTGTTTTTGCTTTTTTTCCCGGGTGGTGGGTGCAGGTTTCCCGAAAAGAGAGGGGTCTTTTCTTTCCTTAGTTGAGGGAACATTTTTGTCTGCCTTTGCCATCTGTTCCTTGAGAAAAGCAAAGGGAACCCGATTTCCTTTTTTGAGCTTCTCTATTTTTTTTAATTTGGCAAGGTGACTATCGTCATAATAGGCCATTGTCCTGCTTGTTTTTCGCGGAGGGTGGAGAAGTCCTCTGCGTAGATAAAAATGGATTGTGGTTCGGGGAACTCCCGATTTTTTTTCCAGTTCTTTGATTCTCATTTCAACTCCTTTGAGTCTATAGTTTTATAATCTATAGAAACCATATATTCACATACACTGCTAATCATTTGGTCATAAATTAATTTCTGAATAGATTTATAAATCATAACTATCAGATATTTAATAAAAATATGGAGATATGTGCATTTTTGATTAAAATAAAACCTTGCATTTTCAGCTTTTTATTATGCCATGAGAAACAGATATTCACCATTAAGGGGTGTGTATATCACAAAGTTAGCTGTTTTGCCACAACAGAAATATTCCATGAAAACGGGCTTATATACCAAAAAAATCAAAACAAAAAGGCAGTCAAATGCCTCGAAGAGAAAAACTATAGTTTTCTACTCTGTAGTTTCAAAATACCGGTTGCCTTCGATCAATAGGGGTTTTGAAAAATGAGGTGAATTTATCTTTCTGATAATGCCTATAAAAACAATATGTTATAAAAAATCACTCGAATTTCCCTCCTTATCCTATTTGCGTTGACACAGATATTTTTATGCAATACTAAACTATAGGAAACGAACTCTCATTTTCTATAGTTGTAGAAAATAAGGATACGATCTGGGCAAATATTCAATGGCGCCAGTGAAAACAAATAAAGGAGAAACCATGAATAATCCGAATTTAGCGATTATCGGTATCGGTGAGGTTCCCACAGGGATATATCCGCATCGTTCCCGATGGGATATCATATACGACACCTGCATTGCTGCTATCAGAGATGCAGGTATTGATAAAAATGAAGTGGGGGCTGTTGTTACTGTCGCCCCCCAGGCCCAGCCGGAGATCTATGCTGAGATATCTTTTGGAAAAATTCCTGAAGAACTGGGCCTGAGAGGATGTAAGGATGTCTGCATGTGCAACGCGGGAGGGGCATCTACATCAAACTGTCTGCGACTGGCAGAACAGCTGATTGAAAGCGAGCAGGCTAAGTATGTCCTGATTCCGCATTTAACCGTGCATTCCACTATTCCGACGCCTGATTTAATCAATTTTTTTGCTAAAGCAGGTATTGATCGCCAGTGGGAATATCCGTTCGGACAGACCTACAACGGGATCATTGCAATGTCGACCCGGCGGTATATGCATGAATCCGGAACAACCCCGGAAGAGATGGCATCCGTTGTGGTATCTCTCAGAAAGTGGGCTGCCCTGGATCCAAATTCACTGTTTTATAAGAAAGAAGTGCCCTCCGTAGAAGATGTGCTTTCTTCCGGAATTGTTGCCTCACCCCTTCATAAGCGGGAGTGCAACATGCTGGCAGACGGCGGTGCCGCCATGGTTGTGACCTCGGCTGAAAACGCAAGATCACTCGGCACCCCTGCTGCATTCAAAAAGGGAGAAGGTTCAAGGTATTTCAGTGCGTTTACTACAACACGCAACGATGAACAGTCCCGGATTGATATGCGTGATGCAACGTTTGAAGCAATTAAACAGGCAGGATTAACCGTTTCAGATATTGATATCTGGAACGTTTATATGGCCTACCCTGTGGGACATCCGGTTTTGATGGAGCTTTTCGGGATCTGCAAATTCGGACAGGCCGGCAAGATGTTTCTGGAAGGCCATACGGCACCCGGTGGAAAACTTCCATGGGCAACTATAGGTGATGCTGTAGGCAGAGGCCATACTGGTTCCGGCGTGAGCATGGCAACCTATATCGATACGGCGCGTCAACTGATGGGCAAGGCCGGAGAGCGGCAGATCAAAGACGTAAAATATGTTTATCAGAATACATCTGGGGGATCCGGGATGAATTTTATCGCAACTGTATGGGGGAGAGAATAGCCATGACACAGAATAAAAAACCTGTTCCAGTGATACAACCGTGGACAAAGTCATTTTGGGAAGGAGCCAGAGAAGAAAAACTGCTTGTTCAGCACTGCAATAGCTGTGAGGCCAATATTTTTTTCCCTAAAAAAGTATGTCCTGAGTGCTGGAGTGAAAACCTGACATGGGTTGAATCCAGCGGAAAGGGGAAAGTCTACAGCTATTCCGAGATGGTAGACATGGTAGAACCTGTATTCTGGAACGATTTGCCATACATAATGGTCATGGTGGATCTTGAAGAAGGTATCCGAATGACTTCCCGGATTGTGAACTGCAGCATAGAAAATGTTCAGATCGGAATGGAAGTAAACGTTGTTTTCGAAAAGCTGACTGATGAAATTTCAATGCCCTTTTTCCAACCGGCAGATGCATCATTGCAGCTTGCATCTTCAGAGAAGGAAGAAGATGCAGCTGTGTCTGAAGAAGAAGCAACTGGCCTGAATCCGGAAAACTATCAGACCATTACCTATGAGATCGGTGGAATCAGTGATTCAGCCTGTGCAATTACCCTGAACCGGCCTGAAAAATATAATGCCATCAACCGGCAGATGGCCAAAGAACTTATTGATGCATTTCGCAGGGTCCGGGCCTTGCCTTCCATTGGGGTTGTGGTCCTGGCGGGTTCTGGAGAAAAAGCCTTCTGCACCGGCGGCGACCTGGAAATTTTTCCATCCCTGGCCGAACACCAGAGCAGCCTGAACTGGCTGGCTCACGAAGGCCTTGATGTTCAACGCGCAATCAGCAGCTGTGAAAAGGTGGTGATTTGTAAAATTGATGGGCACTGCCTTGCAGGTGGTCTTGAAATCGCACTGGCCTGTGACCTTTTGTACGCCAAGGAATCTGCCCGTTTCGGGACCACTGAAATCAATATGGGGATCCTGCCTGGTTGGGGCGGTACAGCGCGCCTGCCGAGAAGCATGCCGGTATTCAGGGCGAAAGAACTCATCTTCTCCGGCAGGAAAGATTACACCGCAAAAGAAGTGTATGAAATGGGATTTTTAACCCGGGTTTTTTCAAATGATGAGTTTGAAAAGCAATTTGAGGAAGTGGTTAAAAATATCAGTTCCAAAAAACCCAATGCACTGCGAATGGGCAAAGAAGTCATGGCCAAATCCGTTGATGGATGCGATATGGAAACCGCACTGGCACTTGAGCGCAATGCCATTCAGTGGTTGAGCTATGCACCGGAGATGCAGGCAATGCTGGAACCCTTCAAGGCAAATCCGGATCAACTGACTCAACAACAGAAAAAAAGCAATATCGCATCGGACAGCAAATAAACAAGGATGATCAAATGGATTTTGGATTTTCTAAAGAACAGGAAATGATTTGTAAGGAAACACGGCGTTTCTGCAAAAAAGAATTGAGTAAGGAGTATGTCCAGTGGATGGATGAAAACGTGGATTTCCCTCCGGACGAACTTTGGCAGAAGTTTGTGGATATCGGATATTTCAGTGCATCAATACCGGAAGAGTATGGGGGGGATGCGCTTGGCATGGTTGACATGATGATCATGTACGAGGAAATTTGTAAATCGTCCATGTCAGTAGCGCTGGCAGTGGGGACAACAGTCGGATTCGGTGCGCGTGCGATTGCCGAAATTGGAAGTAAAAAACAGAAAGACGAATTCCTGCCACAACTGGCCGAAGGCAAGCTCAAAATGTGCATGGCGCTGACCGAACCTGGCGGCGGGACAGATATTATCGGTTCCATGGAAACCACGGCAGTTGAAAAAGACGGCCGATGGGTGATTAACGGGGAAAAAGTATTTATCACCGCTGCTCATGTTTCTGATTATATGGTTCTGGTCTGCAAAACTGATCTGGATGCCAGACCGGCTGAGTCCATGTCTGTATTCCTTGTACCTTCAAAAGCACCTGGCATCACCATCACCCGGATTCCTAAAATCAGCTGTCACCATTGCGACTCTGTGGGTATTACCTTTAATGATGTGGAGGTGGATGCGGATAATATGCTGGGGAATCGTGGAACCGGATGGTACGAGATGCTGGCAGTGCTGAATCCTGAGCGTATTGGCTGTGGCATGATGGGGGTTGGTCTTATGGCGGCAGCTTATGAAGATGCCTTCGAGTATGCCAAACAAAGAAACGCGTTTGGCGGTCCCATTGCCCGGTTCCAGATCTTACAGCACTATTTGGCGGACATCTATATCAACCTGGAAAACTCACGAAACCTTACCTATAAAGCGGCCTGGCTCTGTGACCATGGAAAGCCCTTTCACCTGGAAGCGACCATGGCCAAACTGGTGGCTTCAGAGGGCGCATTGCATGCCGGTCGGTTTGGTGCAGAAATCATGGGTGGATACGGGATCTGTGCGGAATATCCCATGCAGCGCTATCTCCGGGATGCCTACCAACTCCAGTTTTCACCAATTTCTAATGAGATGAGCAAAAATATGCTCATGCAATTTCAAGGGCTGCCCAAATCCTGGGCATAAAAAGGAGAATCTTATGTATACATTGGGGGATATCCCGCGGAAAAGCGCTCTGCTTTTCCCGGATTCCACAGCAACTGTTTTTGAAGGCAAACAGCAAACTTATTATGAACTTAACTGCCGTATTAACCGATTGGCAAATGCACTGACCGACCTGGGGTATCAGTACGGCGATCGAGTCGCTGTGCTGGCAGAAAATACGCCGAAATATCTTGAGATATATTTTGCTGCCGCCAAGCTGGGAATGAGCGTCACACCTTTGAACTTTCGCCTGGCAGATGAAGAACTGGCTCATATTGTATACGATTGTGAAGCCACAGGTTTTATTGTTGGCGAATCTCATGAAAAAAGGGCTTTAGGCCTGAAAAAAAAGCAGCCAGGCATCAAACACTGGATTTCGTTTGACACGGATGTTCCGGGTTTTCTTGAATATGAGACTATGCTGGATGGCGCATCAAAATCAGAACCCGATGTTGTTGTGGCGGAAACGGATATGGTGGTTCTGATGTATACGGGCGGCACAACCGGTTTGCCCAAAGGCGTCATGATGTCTCATCAGAACCTCATGACTGCTTTTTTATCAATGAACCTTACCAATGCGTATACAAAAGAGGATGCGACCTGTTTTGTCTTGCCGCTTTTTCATGTGTCATTCTGGCCGGCTTTCTGCCTGCTGATGGTCGGAGGCAAAGTTGTAATTAACCGGAAATCAGATCTGAATAACATCCTGCAACTGATTCAGGATGAAAAATGTACGCACATAAATGCGGTGCCAACCATTTACGGTTGGTTATTTCAATATTCAGACATAGATGGCTATAATTTATCAAGCTTGCGCTCCATTACCTATGCAGGCAGCCCCATGCCTACAGAAATTCTAAAACAATATATCACAAAATTCGGCAATATCATGGCCCAGGGCTACGGTATGACGGAAGCACTGGGTGTTTCATCACTAACCGAAGAGGACCATGTCCTTAATGGAAAAAAATCAAAGCTGCTGATCAGTGCAGGAAAACCTGCGTTCTGCGCAGAGATTGGAATCAGGGATGAACACGATCAGAACGTTCCTTCCGGTGAAATCGGAGAAATCGTGGTTCGCGGAAAACATGTCATGCTGGGGTACTGGAAAAATCCCGACGGAACCCGGGATGCCATTAAAGGCGGATGGTACCATACAGGGGACCTCGGTTACATCAGTGAAGACGGATATCTTTTTCTGGTGGACCGCAAAGCTGACATGATCGTGACAGGAGGAGAGAATGTCTATCCCCAGGAAGTGGAAAATGTCCTGTACTCTCATCCGTCAGTTGCCATGGCGGTTGTTGTTTCTGCGCCTGATAAGAAATGGGGGGAACGGGTTCACGCCGTTGTGACACTTTCATCGGATGGAAATGTTGCTCCGGAAGAACTGATCTTCTTTTGCAAAGAAAGGCTTTCCGGGTACAAGTGCCCAAAATCTTTAGAAATATGGGATGCAATCCCAACGAGTGCCATCGGCAAAGTTTTGCGAAAAGATGTGAAAAAGAAGTTGTGGGAAAATCATGGTCGCAGCATTGGCTGATTTCCGGACAATGCTGCGTATTAGCCAAATAACTCAAATCATACAGGAGCCTATATGAGTGAATTTGAAAAAGACAATTATTTTAAAATTGATCCAGAGCCTCATCTAATAGGGGATATGGACACAGTTAATCATTTCCCTGGGGTACAGATGTGGTGGAAAGCCATCGAAAATATCCACCGCCCTCTGACCACCAAGGCGCCTCCCAGTATGTATGAGGGAGTTGAGGAATGGGAGATTTCAAAAAGTACTGACCCGAAAAATCTTCTCAGGGCGATGGACAAATATGGTGTGGACATCGCTTGCCTTTTGCCGGAATCCATGATGGACACCACCGGTTACACCACACGATGGTGCACCAATGGAGAAATGGCAAAAATTGTTGAATCCAACCCGGACCGGTTTATGTACCAGCCCAATATCTCACCCATCAAGCACAAGGGGGTTAAAAACACCATCTGGGAGCTGGAATACTGGGTCAAGGAGAAGGGTGCAAAAATTTTCAAGTTCTATCCACCGGAAGATACCTACATCAATGACCCTGACCTGTGGCCGTTTTACAGGAAAGCGGAAGAACTGGATATCGTTCTGGATATCCATACGGGGTTTTGCTGGGTCCCGCCCGGAAAAAGTAAATATGCCCTTCCAATATACCTTGATGATGTAGCAAGGGATTTTCCCGGGCTGAAAATAAATGCGTTCCATATGGGATATCCCTATTGTGACGACTTGAACATGGTGGCCATGGGTCACCCCAATGTATATGTGTGCCTGAGCCTTCTGGTTCCCTGGGCCATGACATCACCGGGTAATTTTGCACGGATTATCGGGGAAGCGCTTCGCTGGGTCGGATCGGATAAGATTATCTGGGGGTCAGACTATGCCGGGTTCTCCACCCAGGTCATGGCTGCTGTCAAAGGGATGAGGGAATTCCAGATACCTGAAGAAATGCAAGAACTGTATGGTTATCCGGCAATTACGGATGAAGACCGGGCCAAAATTTTTGGAGGTAATCTGGGCAAATTGATGAAAATCGATACATCCAAAAGACGGGTATAGTTTATACGGCCATAAATATCTAACCAAGGAGAAATGCAAACAATGAATTTCGACAAACTTTTTGAACCGATCCAAATCGGCGACATGGTGCTTAAAAACAGAATTGCAATGTCGCCGATGAACATGGGGTACACCGGCCCGAAAGGCTATCACAGTGACCAGAATACCGCATGGTATGCCATGCGGGCAAGGGGCGGATTCGGGCTTATCATAACCGAATGCGTGGTCATGAACCCACATCGATGGGGTGGTCAGGAAGTCCTGAATCCCTCACTTCTGATTGATGAGCGATACTATCGTTTCCACAGTGAAATGACTGAAATGCTGCACCATTTCAACGGGTGTAAAGTATGTATACAGCTCAGTCCGGGCTGGGGTAATCAGGGCCATCCTCATGTGGAATCCCGTGATGTCCCGGCGGGTGCTCCATCAGACGTGCCTATCCAGGTGGACCTCCGGAATCTGAACAAAGGGTGGGAAAGGCAGCTCAAACGTGTCAACCCTGGCCTGAAACAGCTGATCCCAGATTTTGATGCACTTCGCAACCTGACGGATGAAGAGTATGAAGGTGTGCTGGATATGATTAAGGAAAAAAACCTTCCAGTGCTTCATCAGATTTATGGTGATACCCCCCGCGCGCTGACAATTCCTGAAATCGTTGACCTGGAAGATCGGTTTGCCTTCCAGGCAAAAGCAGCATTTGAACTTGAATATGATGCGCTTGAAGTTCACGCACCACATGGTTACCTGCTGCACCAATTCCTTTCTCCCCGTGCCAACCGACGTCATGATATGTATGGCGGGAGCCTTGAAAACAGGGCACGTTTCCTGACCAATATCGTTATGAAAACCCGGGAAATGATCGGACCTGAAAAGCCTTTAGGCGTTCGCCTTTCCGGCGATGAACTCATGCCGGGCGGCATCACCCATGATGAAGTGGTCAAGGTCGTGGAACTCTGCCAAAAAGCAGGGGCAAATTTCTTTAATGTGTCCCAGGGATGCTATGAGAATCCAGGAGCAGCTTTTGCACCTGATGGTGAAGATGAATTCACAAGGTGGGCACCCGGCTTCAAAACTGCAGCCCAGGGAGCACCTGTTATCACACCCAATTTTATCAACCCTGAAACAGCCCTTCGTGCTGTTGCATCTGGAAAAACAGACATCATCTCCCTGGGCCGCCAAGCCATTGCGGATCCTTTCTGGCCGGCCAAAGTCAAGGAAGGCCGTATAGACGATATCATCAAATGTATCCGTTGCCAGCGATGCTATATGGACCTGATGACATGTAACTGGGCAAGATGCAGTGTGAACCCTGTGGTGGGTAAAGAAAAGTATTATACTGAAATGTTTCTGGATACACCCAAATTGAAAAAGAAAGTTGACCTCTTCAAGAAGAAAGCCAAGGAGCTGCCACAGATATAATCGATAAAACGGGAGCACTGACATACTTTTAAACACTGAAAAGGAGAAGAAAATGAAGAACCTGAAAAAACGAAGGCATATATTATTATTGGCTGCGATGTTTTTTGCTGTAATATCATTTTCCTGGTCAGCAGAAGCCATGCATTTTGAGCCAAATGCCGATTTAAAAATTGATTGTGATGTGACCCTGTCATGGACCGGGGCATGGCGTGCAAAGGACCGTGACCTGAAAACACCAGCCATGACAAACGTAAACGCAGACGACGGTGGGTGGAATTTTGATCAGGGAGATATGACCAACAACCGGTTTACTGCAATTGCTGACATCGATGTGCAATACAAGAATATGGGAATATTTATACGGCCCAGAGCGTTTTATGATGATGTTTACATGAATGATAATTCAAACCCGGGAACTTCTCAACACTGGTCCAACAACAACTATCTGGCCGGTGTCATCAGCGAACCGGACAAGTTCGACAGCGGTGTTGAAGATAATATGGGAAAAAAAGCCGAGTTTCTGGACTATTTTTATTATACCAATTTTTCCCTTGGAGGCCACCCGGTAGACTTTCGTATTGGCCAGCAGGTAATCGCCTGGGGAGAGCAATTGTTTCTTGCAGGCGGCGTGGCATCGGCCATGTCCCATGCAGACCTCACGGCCGCCAATCTGCCCGGTGTGGAACTCAAAGAAATATATATGCCGTCGGAATCTGCTTCGATACGTTTTGATGTTTTCAGCAACCTTACCATGATGGGGTTTTACCAATGGGAATGGGAACACCACATTTTAAATGAACCGGGCAGCTATTTCAGTGATTCAGACGTGGCAGGTGATGCAGGAAACGGGCTAATCGTTCCTATTCCTGTCCCACCATTCTATGCAGTTGTCCCAAGAGGTACGGATCAGCCTGCCAAAGATGACGGACAATTTGGGCTTGGCCTTATCTATCGTGCTGACTGGCTTGCCGGAACGGAATTTGGATTTTATTATATCAACTACCATGAGAAATCTCCCCTGGTTCATATTGCCCCCGGCTATGCCAACTATTATTTCAGTTACGCTGAAGATGTCAAACTATACGGCATGAGTGTCAGTACCTTTATTAATGGCATCAGTTTGAGCGGAGAGTTAACGTATCGCCAGGATTACCCCATTACCATCAGTACGGGTGTCTATGAAAACGGAGAAATGCTTCAGGCACAGGTTGCAGCGTTATATTCCCTTGGTGCAAACCCGATTTTTGATGATGTGAGTATTTCAGGAGAAATCGGCTACAATAAAGTACCGGGTAAAAAGGATGAAGATATGGCATTCAGTAATTCTTCCTGGGGATATTCTATCACTGTAACACCAAAATATTATGAGTTGCTGCCGGATCTTGATCTGAACATACCCATTACATACAAAGGCAATCCAGATGGTTCATCTCCCAACAAGACCTTTACGGAAGATGCTGACAGCGCCTCTATTGGAGCGACATTTGTCTGGAGGAATGTCTACGAACTGGGAATAAAATACGTTGAATATTTTAATACACAAGAAAATACCCTTTCTGATCGTGATGTTTTTGGCATTAACCTGAAATGCACCTTTTAAAATAGATTTAATAAGGAGAAAAACCATGGCTATCGCTACAGTAAAAAGGTTTAGAGCAACACTATTGGTCTTAGTTATGCTCTGTATTGCCTTGCCTTTGCAGGCAAAGGTAACCAAAGAAGATGCCGCCCGCTTGAAAAATGAACTGACCCCCTATGGTGCAGAGCGTGCTGGAAACGCTGACGGCACAATTCCTGCCTGGGAAGGCGGTCTGTCAAGTATTCCAGAGAGTGTTAAAGGATGGGACCCCGTCACAACCGGCGGAAGATATCCCGACCCTTTTGCCGATGAAAAACCGCTTTACAGCGTATCTGCAGCCAACGCAGATCAGCATACAGAGAAGCTTTCTGCCGGAACCTTGGCGATGCTGAAAAGATATCCGGAAAGCTACCGCCTGGATGTTTACCCCACCCACAGGACATTTGCAGCGCCTCAGTGGGTGTATGATGCCACCTATGAAAATGCAACAAGGGCGGAACTCACCCAGGAAGGAGACGCCTTTGGTGTCAATAATGCGATTATCGGCGTTCCTTTCCCTATACCTACTAAAGGTGCGGAAGTCATATTCAACTATTTTGCCTCTTATGTCGGTGGCGACAGGACACAGGAACAATTAGCGGGAATCGTCCGCACGGACGGACGATTCAGTACCGGCGGACAGTCTACCGTGAAAATAGCCTATCCATATCATCGAAAGGATGCTACCGCAGATGATTTTAACGGATACGTTACGATGTTTCTTTTATCATATAATGACCCTCCGGGACGTAAAGGTGAAATCCTTCTGGTTAATGGTCCATTGGACTTTACTAAAGTGGAAAGAAGAACCTGGCAGTACCTTCCTGGACAGCGCAGGGTCAGACGGGCACCCAACATTGCATATGATACACCCAACCCGTCATTTGGAGGATATGTCACCTACGATGATGCTTACGGGTTTTGTGGAGAACTGGACCGATTTGACTGGAAGCTCGTTGGCAAACAGGAAATGATTGTACCTTATAATATCTACAAACAGGAAATGGTGGAGAGAAAAGACCTGCTGACACCCCATCATCTGAATCCAGATCATGTCAGATGGGAACTGCATAGAGTCTGGGTTGTGGAAGCGACCTTGAAACAAGGCAAACGTCATGTCTATTCAAAACGCAGGATGTATTTTGATGAGGATTCATGGCAGATGATGATCCATGATAAATGGGACAGGCGTGGGAATTTATGGAGAACACATTTATGTGAAGGTTTCCAGGCCTATGACCTTCCGGCTTATACATGGCGTGTATATGCAATGTATGATCTTCAATCTGAAGAATATACCTGGAATGGAATAAACTCACTTGAAGGAATGACGCTCAAATTTGAAAATCTTGATGCGAACAATTTTACACCGGATAGACTTCGTAAAATGGGCAGGCGGTAGAAAATATAGATGAAATACTTGCGGAGGCCCATGGATAGAGTTCGTAGGTAATTAATAGTCAAGAGACTCGCTCATACCATGAGGTTCCGCAAGTAAAATCGACTAAATCCAAAATTAGTCAAAAATCAGGATGCTTTCAATTTGAATTTTTCTTTGCGGAATCAGTTCAAACAAAAAAACAATAACATCATTTGTGGTTTTACTCCGAATAGGATGGAGGTACGTTTATGGAAAAAATAAATGTTGCAGTAAATTTTCATTCCGTGTTGATGCTCCTTGCCATTGTTCTTCCTTTTATAATTGCCGGATGTCTTGCCGGGCAGGATAAAATGATGGGCGGGGCTGATAAAGCGGGTAATATTGCCATCGTAAAGAAGTATTTCAAAGCAATAGATAACAGGGATGCAAGTGCAATGCCTGATCTTTTTGCTGTGGATGCTGAACAGAATTTTGTGGGAAATGACCCGATTGTCGGAATTAAAGCAATAGAAACAAAACTGGAGCTGGTTTTGGCTCAAGTCGAATCTATGAAAACAGAATTTGTAAATTTTATTGCAGAAGGGAACACTGTTTTTGCCCATGTGAAACATGTCGCTGTTTTCAAAGCTGGGGGTGCATTCAAAAACAGGCCGGGTATTATCCCTCCTGTGATTGTATTAGCAGAACCGACAAATGTAAGCTGGCAAGCCATGGCGACTTTTCAACTGAAAGACGGTTTGATTGTTGAGGAACTAATTGTGCGAGATGAATTGGCCATTCTTCAGCAGCTTGGAACCATTGCTATGAAATAAAGCATTACGCGAACCGGCTTGACATCAAGGGGTTTGCTGACGCTTTGTAACCTCGAAGAGCAATAGAGATTTACATTTATAAAGGAGGTTGTGCATGATCAATTATACCAAAATATTGTTCCCCGTAGATATACATAAAAAAAATTTTCTCAGAATCGTTCCTCATGTTAAAGCAATAGCAGAGCGCTTTGGTTCAGAAGTACACTTGGTTTATGTGGCCAGAACCAATGAATATTATCAGGAAAATAAGTGCACCGCTGGAGAGAGCAAATCTGAATGCGGTCAAGTCATCAGCCAGGCAGTTGACGAATTTGTTCAAAAACATTGTTCTTCACTCTCAGAACCTAAAGTGGTGGTGCTGGAAGGAGAACCGGATGTTGAATTATTGGCTTATATCAAGAAAACGAATATAAACCTGGTTATGATGGCAACCCGAGGCAGATCTCCCTTGGGCAAAGCACTTTTAGGATCTGTGGCCGGCAGCCTTGCTTCCAATGCCCCCGTCCCGATTTTTATAGTCCGACCGGACAAAAATAAGTGATACAAAGCCGAACCAAGTATTTTTTTTAGGGAGGGGGTAAGCATGTTAAATAATTTAAACCTTAAATCCAAGCTGATCGGCAGTTTCGGTATTGTTTCGATACTAGTTCTGTTTGCAGGGCTTATGGGACTTTCAGGCATAAACAGAACCTACAGGTCCCTTGAAGAAATTGCCGACGTCCACATGGTAGTAATGGAGTCATTCATGATATTGAAAGATGCCCAGTCCCGGGTCAATGGCTTTGAAAAATTCTTAATGATTCCAGAGCTTGACGTTAAAACCCGGTCGTCCCATTACACGAGGATGCAGACAGAGTGGGACAGGGCTCAATCGGTCTGGGAATCTCTTTCAGGCATGAGAACGTCCCCTGAAGTCAAGAAAATTTTAAAAGAATTCACCCCTCTCTGGAAAGTATGGGAGGCAGACCATCAGTCTTTTGACACTATTTATCGGGACCTGAAAAGTTTTGCCAAATCGCTTGGGAGATCAACAGATCAAATACCCAAAGAAGTCCCGGAAAAATATGATGAGACTCATTTGGGATATATTGATTGGGAAAAACTCGGACATCAAACCCTGATGGTAAATCAGAAATCTTTTGACAGGTCGGAAAAGGTTCTTGAGAAGATGGTTGCATTGGTATCCAATGAAATCAACACGTATAAAAAACAATATCAAAACTGGGTGGCGAAGATTCGAAACATGATGTGGCTGGTTATGATTTGTGGTGTTTTGTTTGCGCTTGGTATTGGATATATGCTGAGCAGGTCCATCACCGGCCCGATTCTGGAAAGCGTTAAGCTTGCTGATGGCGTGGCCAAAGGCGATTTGAGGCACACGATTGATATCCGCCGCAGTGATGAGGTCGGGCTTTTGGTGGGGGCATTAAATAAAATAGTTTCCAACCTGAACAAAATGCTTTCTCAGGTTTCCGATCAGGTTGGCGTGTTGTCCGGTTCTGCTGAGGATTTGAATACAGTTGCCAAATCGGTCAGCCAGGGGGCTGCCGATACGTCCGAACGGTCTGTTAACGTCTCCAAAGCCACGGAGGACATGAGCCTGGCTCTAAATGGAGTAGCGGCCGCAGTAGAAGAAACCTCCATCAGTCTTAAATCAGTTTCAGGGGCTGCAGAAGAAATGAAATCAAATATTGGCCTTATCGCAGAAAATTCGGCCAAGGCCAACAAAATTGCCCAGAGTGCGGTGACGGAAGTAAACACTACGGGTGCCGAAGTCCAGAAACTTGGGAAGTCAGCAATTGAAATCGGGCGTGTGATAGAGGTTATCACTGATATATCTGAACAGACAAACCTTTTGGCTTTAAACGCTACCATTGAAGCTGCCAGGGCAGGAGAATCCGGGAAGGGATTTGCCGTTGTCGCTGGTGAAATAAAAGCTCTGGCAAGGCAGACCTTTGAAGCAGTCGGTGATATCCGGCTCAATATCGAAGAAATACAGTCATTTGTCCAAAAAACTGTTGGCAGGGTTGATGGGATCACTAATGTGATAAATCATGTTAATGAACTGGTATCCGGAATCACGTCTTCCATTAATGAGCAGTCAACCACCACGGCAGAAATTACCGGGAATGTTGTGCAGGCTTCTAACGCGATTGATGAAATAAGTAAAAATGTCACGCACAGCTCAAGTTTTGCAGATAAGATTGCCAGCGATATTTCAGATGTCAGTCAATCTACCCAGGAAATGTCTAAAACATCAGTTAAGGCAGATTCCCGTGCCGCCGATCTATCACGCTTATCAGATGAAATGCGTGTCATAGCGGGGCAGTTTGAATTATAATGCAGCGTCTGTAGAGATCCGGTTTCTATAGACCAGGGCAGAGTACAGAGGCTTTGTCCTCTGTACGGCTCAATATTACCCAATGACGAAAAAACCATTCAAAGTATCGTTCTTGAAATCTCAATACCTCCAACCTTCTTCTGAATCTACCTCTGTGGAATTGATCGAAGCATACAAAACATTGTAGGAATTCTCCTTGTAATATTATAGTTGCTGTGAGCAAACAATAACGATCATTAAGTCTCTTTAGGCCGATTGTAAAACAACGGCTGTCCTTGAAACAACCTTGCGTTCGAATTTATCGAAGATAAAATTATTACGATTCGTCTTGACCGAATAATAAAATTGCTTTATATTTTATTCTAATTATACTCTGAATCCAGGGTTTAATAGCTTCGCTATAAGGCCAAAGAGGCTTTTCAGTGATGTAACTTTAGAGAAAAGGATGTTTTTTATGGGTTTATTTTTCCGCCATGCTCAGAAAACGATATTTCAATTCGTTAATTCCGAATTGCCACCAGGCAATGTTTTTCTATCATCAGCCACTGCAGACCATGGCAGGAATAGTTCTAAAAAGCAGATAAGGACGCTTTTTTTCATGCCTGTAAAAACTTAATTAAACCAAAAAAAATACAGGAAGAGATATGGGCCAATTATTACAACAACTCAACGACAAAATAATCAGCAGGGTAAACGCCAATTTAAACGGGCTTAATTTTGATACAGAAGGATTCGTATCCAGTTCCTTAGACTACGAAAAAATGCTTAAATTTTACGCATTTTATGGAATCACCTCCCATCACCCCATCTATTTTGAATTTAAAAATTCCAATATCGCCGGCAGCTATTTTCTCGGTAAATGTATTGTAGGACGCTCCACAATCTATAAAAGCGACATTCGGGGAGATGAACTCAAACGCAAAGGCGACAACATTGAATGCTCAAAAAACATTCCCCTGATGGAGGATGAAGTCATTTCCATCAAAGACAGCCTGCTTTACAAAACGCTTGTCCACAGCAATTCTCACAACCCGGAGTCCCCTGAAGAGTTTTACATTAAAAACACGGTATCCACTCACTACTCAAATATTCATGGCTCAACTATTGTCGGGTCTTTTCTGGGACCATTTTCAACAGTTGACCTGATGAATCTCCATGCCTGCATTGTTGGAGAATTTTCCTACATCCAGACTGGCGAACTTTACCACAAAAAAATAGAGCCTGGCACAGTATGGATCCGCAACAACAAATTTGAACTCAAGTATACGTTTGAAAAAGAGACACTTAAAAACTACATCGGGATAAACGATGCCAACCAGCCAAGGGGTATTTTATACGATTTTGTCAGCCAGAGAGAGAAGGAGTATGAACGGCTTTTTGATGTCATCTCTCTCAAACCCATAGATGTTCCTGTCAGCTCAGCCGTCAACAGATATGCTGTAATAAAAGGGGATACGGTCATTGGAAAGAATGTCCTTGTCTCTCAGCGTGCATTTCTTGAAAACGCAAAAATGGGTGACGGGTCAAATGCCCAGGAAAATTCTTATGTAATAGATTCCTATCTCGAAGGAATGAACGTGACTGCCCATGGAGCAAAAATTATCCATGCCCAGGTTGGACTGAAGACTTTTGTTGGATTTAACTGTTTTCTAAATGGAAAAGAAACTGCAAACATAAAAACCGGTCAGGGATGTGTTGTCATGCCGCATACGATCATTGATTCTGATCAGCCCATAGAAATTCCTGAATATCACCTGGTATGGGGTTTTATCGGTTCTCCTGCCGATCTTGAAACCCAAAGCATTTCATTTGCTGAATTTGAAAAAATCAGAACAGAATTTAAAATAGGCAATTTTACTTTCAAAGGAAATGGCGCTGCTTTTGTTAATTCAAACAAAACCAGGGTTAACCAGATTCTTTTGGCCAACGGTTCATTTTTTCAAAATGAAAAAAACCGCGGCCATGCCCAGGATGGACAGAACATTTCATTTAACACGCTCCAGCCTTACCGCACAGGTGAAAACAAGGGGATTTATCCATCGATTGCGATAAACCCTTAAATTGAAAGCGTATATGCAATTTAACATACAAATAAAATATTAAATTATATTATGATAAAAATTACAGATAATAACACCCCCGTGACCGTGGACTTTAAAAATTCTTCGAACAGCCGAATGTCTGGAACGCTTCTGACGTATGAAATTAGTGGAGAAGCCTGCGTACAAGTCGGTTCTGAAAGAATATGGACGCCTTTTTCCAATTTAAGCAATCGGTCTCGAGCAAAAATATTGGGGACAAAAACGAACGGAAATGGCAAAAACCTAGAAATATTCAAAGACGCCAAACTTATGGTCATAACAACATTAATGACCCTGATTGGCTTTTTTTACTATTATTTAAAATTCAGCCTATAGCTGAATTTGCAACTAAAACAGACAATTGTCTGTTTTAGATAAAAAATTTTCAGCCCATGCCACCCCCGGCATGGGCTGATCAAAGAATCCCTTCATACTGGGTATCTGTAAATTGATACTTCAACCGGTATACTGTCTAAAAAATCTCTTTCTTTTTTCAACACCCCCAAGCAATCTTTAACCAACTGATTTTTATATAAATACAATCGAACAACGTTGTCATATAACCGATTCAATTTTATATTTTCTAAAGAAAACATAGATATGCATAGAAAAATATGGTAATTAGTCGCCGACGGCTATAACCCTTGAAAGCAAGAGTTATTTTAACAGGAGAAACAGATGACAATTATAAATATTTCGCGCCAGCCGTATAGTTCAGGAAATGAAATTGCTGACAAAATTGCCGAAAAGTTAAATTTTAAACTTATTGACAAACAGTTGATCAATAACAAAATCAAAGATTTTCACTGCAATTTTTCAGATGAGCTGAACGACCTGGCAAATGAAAAAGAACCGGGATTCTTTAAGCATTTTTTCAAAGACCCGGAAGTTTACACCTACCTTTTAAAGGCCATTTTGTTCGAAGAAGCCAGTGATGACAATGTTTTAATAAAAGGGCGCGGCGGCCAGTATGTTTTAACCGGGCAGCATGTTTTGAATATAAGGATCATTGCTCCTTTTGAAATTCGATGTGCGGCTCTTCAGCAGCAAAAAGGGCTCAACCAGAGCGCTGCCGAAGTGCTGCTTGAAAAACTTGACCATGGACGTGAAAATTTTATTCAGTATTTATTTCATCAGGACGCATCAGAAGCAGAAACATATGATGTAATTTTTAATTCCGGTAATCTAAGCCCGGAAATTATTGTTTCAACTATTCTCAACTATGCAAAAGAATCCGCTGCAAAGAATCCGATGAGCGAAGACACAAAGACCGCCTATAAATGCCAGGCCCTTGAAAAGAGGGTGGAAGCAACTCTCCAGAAAAAATACCCTGAAATTGTTAAAGCCAAAGCGACATGTGACACTCTGGGAGAAATTAAAATCAGCGGGTTTGTGCCGGATGAGATTGAGAGTAATAAAATATACAATCTGGCCAAAAAATGTAATGGTGTTACCTCTGTTGAGAATAACCTGGATACCATTAGAATGCACAAGACTTAATATCATTTTAAGAAGGAATAAAAATGACTGAAACAAAAAAATTGAATATTGATGAGATACTTCAAAATATCATTGCGGCCCTGACTGTCAGCTTTGCAGCGATCAGCCTTGGTGCTGCTTTTGGAATCCTGTCCGGACGAGGCGCATTTGCCGGTATCATATCCGCCGGAGTGATTGCCCTGATCACTTCACTGCTTGGTGGCACAAGGGTCCAATGCTCTGGACCAACTGCTCCGATGACAGCGATTACCGTTCTGGTTGTCGCGTTTTCTGCCAACGAACTGCTTATACATGTCCCCGGGGCCAACCAGGTCCACTTTATAAACATCGTTTTTATTTTGACTGGTGTTATCCTGGCGCTCAGTGCTGTGCTCAGGCTGGGAAAATTTATTGAAATCATCCCCAATGTCGTAATTTCCGGATTTATGAACGGAATCGCCATTTTAATCTGGATTGATCAAATTAAAAAACTATTCGGAATTATGGGTAAAAAGGCTTATGGGGGGCCGGTTGCAACAAATGTCATTGTGGCTGTTATTACCTGCGCTTTGATCTTTTTAATCCCGAAAATTACCCGCAAAATCCCAAAAGGCGGCCTATTATCTGCCACACTGATGTCCATAGTCATTATGAGCGGCATTGTTGCCATTTTTAATATTCCCATTGAAACCATACAGTTAAACACCCGAATTGACTCTTTTGCAAGTATCAAGGAAATCGTATCAGCCCAGATTCCCACTACCTGGTCAATGGATCTAATCATCCTCGCCCTGCCGTTTGCTCTCCAGCTTGCTGCACTGGGATATCTGGATACACTTTTAACTTCTCTGGTGGTTGATAAACTGATGAATGAAACAACCATGCGGAACAAAGAACTCGCAGCCCAGGGTATCGCCAATGCCGCCTCTGCTGTTCTTGGTGGAATCCCGGGTGCCCAGGCAACCATTCGTTCGGTCCTGATCATCAAAGAAAAAGCTAACAAAAGATATGCCGGCATCCTTGTAGGAGTTTTTGTCCTCATAGAAATGGTTCTTTTTCAGGATCTGCTCAATTTTATCCCGCAAGCTGTATTTGCAGGGGTTCTTTTTAAAGTCGGATGGGATGTTTTTGATAAAGACTCCATTATCATATATCTCAACCAGATAAAAAATATAGAAACCGGAAAAAAATTCACTATTTCAAATGTTGAAATGTTTATCTTCATCGGCGGGACAACCCTGGTAACGGTCGTTAAAGACCTGAACACTGCAGTGGGGGCATTCACCATATTGTTTTTCCTTTATAACAAAGTATTTTTCAAAAGTCGGCCGTTAGCGGATATGAGATAAAATAAATAACATTAAACCAGTGTTCTCAAATAGAAGCATTTGAGAACGACAAATGCTCTGAGCCTTTTTTTAAAAAAAGCCCGGGGAAATAAAAAAGGTCAAAAAACTGTACGAGTTTTCAGTTTTCTTGACTTTTTTTATTTCCATCGCGTATGATTGTATCATTCTTTTAGACGATTTACCTGATTATGTTTTAAATAGAAAGACAACTGACATTTACAACTAAGACATATAACTTCCGGATAATTCATGGTGTTAAGGAGGGAGCCGACTTTTCACCTCTCCCTGAGACACCTCCGATTGAGGATAGTATAGTGAAACAGATTGTCGGAGTAGCAGATATGAAAGTAAGTGACGATCAAAAACACAATATCGTCACCTATTCTTTGGGCTCCTGTATCGGGCTTGTCATCTATGATCCCTTTGCCAAGGTTGGAGGCATGCTGCATTATATGCTGCCGGATTCTTCCATTGATAAAGAAAAAGCAAAAAAAAATCCCTATATGTTTGCTGACACCTCCATACCAAGATTGTTTAAATATGCCTATAGCCTGGGTGCAAAAAAACAGCGGATCAAAATATATGTTGCTGGCGGTGCAGAAATACTTGACCAGAAGGGGTTTTTCAACATTGGCAAACGTAACTACATGGCGCTGAAACAAATGTTTTTCAAAAACAATGTCATTATTCATAAACAAAATGTTGGCGGGAATGTTAATCGAACCGTCCGGCTTGAAATTGCCACTGGAGATATTTTCGTAAAAACATCCGGATCTAAAGAGGAAAAAATATGAGTGCCATACAAGAGCTGATCAAAGAAATTAAAAATTTAAAACCGGTTCCTGCTGTGGTTAATCAAATCCTTGAAGTTGTTGACAACCCGGACAGTTCCATGGCACAGATTGCAGAAATTATCCAGTATGATCCGGCAGTTACCGCAAGCGTTCTTCGGACCTGCAACTCTGTCTATTTTGGCCTGAAAACCCCTGCTGAATCCATAAAAGATGCTGTCAACATGCTGGGGATCGACCAGATTCTTGAAATCATCCTGATGAAATCAGGCGCAAAAGCTTTATCAGGGAAACAAGAAGGGTATGGCCTACATGAAGGGGCCATGTGGAAATATTCGGTTTCCTCTGCTATCATTGCCAAGCAGGTTGCTCAAAAGATTAAATTGAAAAATAAAAACACCATATTTACAGCGGCACTGCTCAAAGATATCGGCAAAACAGTTCTCGACAGGTTTGTAAAAGACTCATTTGAAAAAATCAGCGCTCAGGTTGTAGATAAAAATATGAGTTTCAGAGAGGCGGAAAAAAAAGTTATTGGATTGGACCATGCAGAACTCGGGGGCATGATTGCCAAAATGTGGAAATTTTCACCTAAGATGGTTAATATCATCCGCAATCATCACCTTACAGACATCTCCAAGGTCAAAGATAAAGAGATTGCTGTCGTTTATCTGGCCGACTGCATCTGCATGATGATTGGAATTGGTGTCGGCTCTGATGGCCTTGCATACCGCTTTAATGATCAGGCAATGGAAGTGCTGGGTATGGAACCTGATGATATCTCGATTATCATTGCCGAATTTGCAGAAAATATGCAGAAGGTTGAAGAGTTGCTGAATGTGGTCTGATAAAAATTTTTACTAAGTCACTGGGGGGAAAATGGCTTTTTCGATTTTAGTTGTTGATGATTCTTTGCCAATGAGAGCCGTAATTAAAAAAACGGTGAAGGCCGCCGGTTATAGCAATGCAAATTTTCTTGAAGCTGAAAACGGGCAAAAGGCCCTTGAACTGCTTAAAGTAAACTGGGTTGACATTGTCATTACAGATTTCAACATGCCGGAAATGAATGGGCTTGAAATGATATCCCAAATTAAAAGCAATGAACTGTTTGACCAGATACCCGTGGTGGTCATCAGCACAGAGGGGAGCCAGGAAAAAGTAGATGAGTTCATAGAAAAAGGGGCTTCCGGCTATATCAAAAAACCCTTCAGCCCTGAACAACTAAGAGATGTTCTTGTTCAATTATTAGGAGAAATAGATTATGAAGAAGACTTTGATGACTCAGGTGACGAATTCGATTTTTGATGTCATGGAAACCATGTTCTATTTCACGCTTGAAGAAAAGAAGGATTCAGGCGATGAACTTTCAGGCCTGTTTGACCTCGAACCCCTCAAAGCCTGCTCTATTGATTTTTCAGGGGATTCCTCTGGTACAATTTATCTTCTTGTTCCCCTGAATGTTTTGACTGCTATGACCCGGAATTTTATGGGTGAAGATGAGGACCCTGCATCAGATGCACTCCTTGAGGGAACCTTAAAAGAGGCATTGAATATGATAGCAGGAAGCGCCCTGACAAAAGTCAACAAGGAGAGCTACATGGGATTGGGGATACCTGAAATGGTTGACCCGGGTATGATTGAGGCACAAAAAGAATTTGCTGCATTTAATACCCAGGAAGGTGTAATTGCATCCTTTGTCCGTTTAAATAATTAAACCCATTACCTGACATTCTCTTACCAGGTAATGGGCTCTATTTTACAAAAAAAAAAAGATTTTGATTCAAATTTTTTAAAACAGCTTTTAAATTTGAAACTTATCCGTCATAAGATCCAGTTGAACAGACACATTTTTCAACAACTCAGCCTTTTCTTTCACTGTACTTGAAAAATTATTGATTTCCTGCGAGCCGGCCAATACATCACTGATCTCTTGTGCGACATGGCCGGAGACTTCCGAGCTCTGGTTTACATTCACATTGACTTCTTTTATTCCCACAGAAACCTGACCGATATTTTCTGCAATCTCATTGGTTGTAGAAGACTGCAGTTCAATAGCACTGGAAGCTTCGTTGACAAAACCGTCAATCTGGTTGATGATTTCTGAAATTTCCTGTATTTCATGCACTGCTCCGCCGATCTGGTCCTGAATTGTCTGGATATTTTCAGCAATATCTTCGGTTGCCCCTGCGGTCTGTCCAGCAAGCTCTTTAATTTCATTTGCAACTACAGCAAACCCCTTGCCTGCTTCTCCGGCTCTTGCCGCTTCAATGGTGGCGTTCAAAGCCAACAGGTTGGTTTGGGATGAAATACTGTTTATGGTATCCGTTACATTATTTATTTCTTCAGCAGCTTTACCAAGCTTGCTGACCCGCTCAGATGTCAATTGAGCCTGGTCCACGGCATTCCTGGTAATTTCCATCGTGTGTCTTGAATTTTCAGATACCTTATCAATATTGGTGCTCATATCATTGGTTCCGCCGGCAACAATCTCAACATTGGTACTGGCCTGTTCCATAGCGGCAGCTACAGAATCCATATTCACACTCATTTCCTCTGCTGCTGAAGCAACTGTGTTTACTTTTGTTACGGTTGTCTGGGCTCCATCACTCATTTTATCTGAGATTTCGCTCAACTCCCCGGAAGCAAGGCTTAGGGTATGAACCCCGTCATTGACCTCCTTGATCATATCAGCCAGCCCCTCCACCATCTCATTCATGGAATCTACTGTATCTTTAATGGCGTCGTTTGCTTCATAGGAAAATTTATAATTAAAATTACCCTGGGCAACCTCTTTGGCCATTTTTGCCATACCTTTCATACTCTTCATCAGCTGTTTGTTCATCAACCAGATAATAAACATGCCGATTGCAAGGGCCAATGCGCCTGAGATAGCAGAGCTGGTAATAATCTGTTTTTGAACGCCAGCCATGAGGTCATCACCGGAAACCGCCACGTTAAAGTACAATTCCCAGGGTTTAAAATAATTTACATAGGCATAATAGCTCTTGTTTTTATGACCATAGGCGGCCGGGCCGGATTTTTCATTCAGCATATTCTTGCCGTCTTCAAAATCAACTGTATTCAAAGAAAGATAATCAGAATCCGGGTGAATCAGAATTTTACCACTTAAATCACTCACAAAAGAATAACCGCTTCCGCCCACAGTCACTTTTCCAATCAGGCTGACCAGGTCTTTAGTCAAAATCTTGCTGGATACTGAATATGCTCCGATGATGGATCCTTCCCGGGTATCTTTGAAGGGTCTTAAAAGCTGCATGGCCATTTCACCGTTAATCTGTGAAAGAAGAACAAAAGGTTTATCCTCTGCAATTGCCTGATAGGGTTTGGTTCCGGAGCCAAAATACTCCCCAATGGGCCGGGACTCATCTTCATTTTTAATATTAGTTGATACTTTTACCAGTTTGCCTTCATGCATCTGGTAAACTGCGATGTCTGAAGAACTGCCTTTACTGACTTTATCTACGACTATATAATCATCCGTAACAAATTCCAGGCCAAAGATCATTTTAGGAATAGTAGCGCTGATTTTGCTTTTAGAGTAGAAATCATGAATCTCCATTTCCACCGGCTCAACATCTACAATCATTATGCTGCCGGCAGCCTCGGCTTCTGTCATCAAGGCGCCCAGTTCTGATTCCAGTTTTTCTTTTTGCAGATTGTATTTAAGCTCTATGGTTTTCAACAAGACATCTGAGACATTTTGAATGCTGGTCTGCCCTTTTGAAAGAAAAGAATTGGTACTTTGGTAAAAATTCACAAACCCGATGATAATAATGGTCAGGATAATAATTCCAGCCGAACCAATTATAAGTTTCTTATCAAACCCGACATTCAGCATTCTTCTCTCCTTGTAAAATCTATTTCAAATAACGATCAAAATTATCTTAAAAAACAAAAATTAATTAATTACGTTCATTCATTTAAAGCATCAAATCAATTTCTATTTAAATAATTCAAATATTACAAGGGAAAAATTATGTGGCCACCCGAACCTCTATATTTTCTTTTGCAAGATATGACTTTACGTTTTTTATCGGTACCTCTTTTCTATGAAATATTCCTGCAGCAAGAGCTGCTTCTGCATTGGTTTTTTCAAACACCTCGCTAAAGTGGGCTTCACACCCTGCCCCACTTGAAGCAATCACCGGGATGGAAACCGCATTTTTCACGCTGTTAATCAGCTCTAAATCAAACCCGGAATTGGTGCCGTCCTTATCAATACAGTTTAAAAGAATTTCTCCAGCGCCCAGGTCCTGACACGCTTTAGCAAGAGAAACCGCATCCAGGTCCATGGCCTTTCTTCCACCCTGGACCGTACATTGATACCAGCAGTATTCTTCATTATTGGGCCCCGGAAACTGTGTTTTGATCACGTGATGACCTTTGGCTTCCTCCGGAGATGAAACATATACCCGTTTGGGATCCACTGAAATAACCACTGCCTGGGCACCATACACCCTGGAAATCTCTTCTATGGCACTTTTCCCACTCTTTTTGCCTGTTTTCAAGTATTCCATAGCAATATGCACGGCATCACTGCCAATGGAAATTTTATCGGCCCCGGACCTGAAATACCGGGATGCAACATCCAGAGAAGTGTATGTGACATTGTTGCTGTCTGTATAATCGCGTATCCCCCCGCCAATGGTTAACGGAACAAACACGTTTTTGCTGGTTTCCTCTAAAACCTTTATCATGGGCATATCTTTTAAAGGAAAATCTCTAAACCCGGTGATATTTAAAAAAGTTATTTCATCAGCCCCTTCTTCATAATAGCGCTTTGCCAGAGATACGGGTTTTCCCAGATTTCGCACATCTCCTTTTTCACGGACATCATACTGGTCCCCTTTGGTTACGACCAGATCTCCCTGGTCGTTGGCCCGAACATCCAGACAGGCAATCACTCTCTTTGAAAGCCCCCGGCCTTTGATATTTACTGCTTTTGAGGCCTTTAACTCTTTTTCATTGATAAAGTTCTCAAGCAGTTTAATCCCTGCAGACCCGCTTTTTTCAGGGTGAAACTGGGTTCCGATGATATTGCCTTTCTGAACTGCGCTGGCAAATTCATAGTCATAATTGGTGGTGGTCAGGATAACGGAATCATCTTCCGGTACAATGTGATAAGAATGGACAAAATAAAATTTTACATCCGGATCTATCCCTTTAAATACGGGGGAATCTTTTTTCAAATTCACTCCGTTCCATCCAATGTGCGGAACTGCAAGATCTGTTTTAAACCGCTTAACACTGCCCTTGAAAAGCCCTAAACTTTCATTTCCGGAAAAATCTTCTTCACTGCCTTCAAACAAGGCCTGCATGCCAAGACAGATCCCGAAAAAAGGCTGATCCGCCTCAAGATATTCGCGCAAAGGCTGGATATACTTTTTTTCATTCAATATCTGTATCATGCTCTGGTAATTTCCCACACCGGGGAACAGCAGTTTTTGGGCATCCAGAATATCTGAAGCTTTTGTAACCGGTTTAATCTGGCCTCCCAGTTTTTCAATGGCATTGACTACGCTTCGGACGTTACCGGCTCCGTAATCGAGTAATGTAATCTTCATTTTATTTCTGTCCTTATTTCCATTTTTTTCAAAGCCTGACCGTACCGTTCTATCGAATCAGAAGGCTGGCATTTTCAATGCAGGCCATGTCATGCTGAAATTTATTTATAAATTCATATATCTTTGGATTTTCTATTTTTTCCACTCCAATGGTGGCGCAGATATTATCATCCAATTGCGTTTTTAGAAAGATATTTATCCGTTGGGTCTTACTCATCATGGATAAGGCTGTTCCGCCATTGCCTTTGTAATCCTTTTTAACAATTTCAAATGCATGTTTAAAATCCTGGTATTCAAAATATTCCAGAAAGGTATCCGAGCCTATGTTGTCCGGACATCGTGCCAGGACAACCAGGCAGCCGTTATCTTTTACAAACATGGCAGCATTATTAACTGCCTTGTGCGCCTGAATAAAATTAATATCCTTAGGATACCCTCCGCAGGATGCCACAACCAGGCTGTATTGCTTTTCCGGCATACCTTTTCGGGGTTGGAACCGATAAAAAGAATCCAGGTCTGTACAAGCCGCCACAAATTCACTCCATTTCTTTGCCACAATCAGCCTGCACACCCTTGATTTTGAATCCAGGATTCCGTGAATGGATATCCGTGGGGCCTGGATAAACGCATCAATCTCTTTTAAGTCTTCTGCCAGAGGGTTGCCGTTAAGATTCCCGGGCCGGCAGTTATTATTTAACTGTTTTGCTGTGCCATCCAGAAAAAGGCTGTGGTTATAATAAATATCCGGGGTATGGCCCAGGCCTGGAAACAACAGTTTCCTCCCTCCGCCGTATCCGGCAAAATAATGGTGGGAAAGTGCCCCGAAGGTGATAATCAAATCACTTTTTAAAAAATCTTTTCGAATATGAACCTGTGTCCCCCTCCGGGTCTGACCGCAATGCGTAAAGATTTTTGTATCTGAGCTGTCATGGTGGATAAACGGATACTCATTATAAACGCTGCCGTAAGCATCCAGGCATTCTTCCCGGCTCTGTGGTTTGTGTGTGCCATAGGCAATAAAAAATGTAATCTGCTGCTTTTGAATCCCTTTGTTCAAAAGTACCTCCAGTAAAACAGGCAGATAGACATCATACCCGCACCGCCTTGTTTTATCAGCAACCACGATACTTATCCGCTGAAAAGCGGTTGTTTTTTCAGGCAGGGCCAGGTCAATTTCTTCGCCAAACCGATCCTCATCCACCTCCATGGAAGGCTCATGAATAGATAACACATCAGCAGTGTCCGGTAGATTGAGTTCAACATCTGTTTTCCCATATTTCAATTTAATTTTTCCGGCCATAAATCCCCTGAAGGTTGTCATGAAATTCAAGGTTTTGAAACCTTGAGTTCTCAAGTCGTTTTATCGTATTGTTAATAAACCTGTCCCTGGTTTTTACGCGCCCCGGGCTGCCGGTATAATGAAATAACTTTGCACCCGGCCTCATCACCCTGAACAATTCGTCATAAAACTTTTTGCCGTAAAGATCACCCGTGGCAGAAGTAAATCTTGGCGGATCATGAACAACACTGTTAAACATTTTGCCATCCAGGCTTTCTATAAGAGTGACAACATCGCCATGGGTAAGCTCAAGTCGATGATCTGCATATTTTTTAAGCCAGGGATTTGCATTACGAAGGGTTACGACGGCTTTGCTTTTCTCAAAAGATACCACCTTTTTGGCCCCTGCCTTTAGAGCAAAAATTCCTGAATACCCCAAGCCCCCACAGGTGTCCAGCAGAATATCACCAGGGGTGACCACCAGTTTTGTTTTAAGCTTTGCATCCTCAAACGGGTCAATATCTTTGGAGCGGTGCATCTTGACCCCGTCAATCTCAAGGGTAGGGGCGCCTTTTGTCGGGACCAGCTTGTGATATCCCTGCCCCCGGATCTCAAGTGGTTTCATTTGGGCATTTTCAAAAAAAAAGACTTTATTTTCCACCTTGGCGATCCCCTCGAGCATATCAATACTTACAACCTGATCTTCATTTAAAATCAATTTTTCTTCGTCCAACTGAAAGGTGCTACAGCTCAGGTTCAAATCCAGGGAAAGACGGATCTCCTGCTTTCCTTCTTTCATGGCCTCTAATATTTGAGATATAATGTCAAAATGGAAAAAATACATAACACCCTCTTTTAAAACATTCCTGCGAAAATAAAATAGCTCCCGGCATTCAATCCATGCAGGAAGCTATTTTTACTATTTTTAAATTTCAAAAAAAAGAATAGTTTTTTTATTTACCCTTTATCACTTGATTTAATTCCGTTTTTGGCTTCCAGTTCCCGGACTCTTTGCTCAAGCTGTAAAAGATAGGTCTCCATCTGCTCAAGGTATTGGGAGAAGGTATAGGTTATCCCCATCTCAAGGGTTCTTGCCTCAATTCTTTTATCCAGTTCTCCGGGGGTTTCGTTAGCTCTTTCTTCAAGAGTCGGCATAGCACACCTCCATTTTTTTTTACCTTAAATCGTATTTTTCGTAGAAGATCCTTTATTCCAAACAAAAACATAAAAAAAAATCAAGTAAAATATGAATAAGCTGCCATTAAAAATCAATGCTTCCAACGGTTCTGGGAAACGGTATAACATCCCGGATATTTTTAATACCGGAAATCAGCATTAAATACCGCTCAAACCCGAGACCAAAACCGGAATGAGGGGCTGATCCGTACCTGCGAGAATCCAGATACCACCAATAGGGCCCTTTGGGCAGGCTCATCTGATCCATTCTTTTTTCCAAAGCATCCAGACGCTCTTCCCTCTGACTTCCCCCGATCAACTCTCCAATTCCCGGAACAAGTAAATCCATGGCTGCAACTGTTTTACCATCGTCATTCATCCGCATATAAAAAGGCTTTATCTCTTTGGGGTAGTTGATCAGAAATACCGGCTTTTTAAAATACTCTTCTGCCAGAAAACGCTCATGCTCAGATTGCAGATCAATGCCATATTCCACTTTGAATTCAAATTTTTTCTTTGATTTCTTCAAAATTTCAATGGCCTCAGTATAAGTTAAGCGGGCGAATTCTTCATTAACAATCGTATCCAGGCGTTCAGGAAGAGATTTATCCACAAAGCTGGAAAAAAGGTTCATGTCTTCTTCACACTCTGTCATGGCATGCCGGGTCAGAGTTTTGACCAGTTCTTCTCCATGATCCATGTTCTGGCTTAAATCACAAAACGCCATTTCCGGTTCCAGCATCCAGAATTCTGCTACATGGCGGCTGGTGTTGGAATTTTCTGCACGAAACGTAGGCCCGAATGTGTATACATCCCCCAGGGCCAGGGCAAACATCTCTGCAGAAAGCTGTCCGGATACCGTAAGATTGGATTCCTGACCGAAAAAATCCTTTTCAAAATTCATTTCGCCTGCTTTTTTAACCTGTTCAGGATTCAGACTGGTCACACGAAACATTTCACCGGCGCCTTCGCAGTCTGAGCCTGTGATCAAAGGACTGGTCAGATAACGAAACCCTTTTTCCCTGTAAAACTGATGAATGGCATAGGACATTTCAGAGCGAATCCTGAAAATGGCACCATATTTATTGGTGCGGGGCCTTAAATGGGCAATGGTTCTTAAAAATTCATCCGTATGCCTTTTTTTCTGCAATGGATAGGACTCCGGTGCCAGGCTGACAATTTCAACCCCGCCTGCCTGGATTTCCCATTTCTGGCCTTTTCCCGGAGACGCCACAAGCTGGCCACTCACGCTGACGGTCGTTCCAGTGGTAATGGCTTGAATCTGTTCATAATTTTCCAAATCAGCATTTGCGATCACCTGTACATTTTTAAGGCAGGAGCCGTCATTGACTTCCATGAAGGAGAATTGTTTTGAATCACGTTTGGTTCTGACCCATCCTTTGATCAGAACCTCACCCGGAGAGTTTTCAAGCTGCCTGAGTACATCGATTTTTGTTCTTTTCATTGCGTTATCCCGGAAAAAATAATATATTAAAAAATTTGGTCCCTTTTGACCAAACATTCGATCAGATAGAGGTTAAATAGTTAGAAAAATCAGTATCATGCATAGAGAAAATTATCAAGACATCCTTTCATTGGTTCAGATGCCCACACGTTACGCAGGCAATGAAATCAATGCAGTTAAAAAAGATTTGGATAAGGTGGACTTAAGCTTTGCCCTAGCCTTTCCAGACCTTTACGAAATCGGCACATCCCATTTTGGGCTCCAGATCCTGTATTCCATTTTAAACCGGGAAAAAAATATCGCAGCAGAGCGCTTTTTCACCCCGGCTCCGGACATGGAGGCTCTTTTGAGGCAGAAAAAAATCCCCTGCCTGTCCATGGAATCCCAAATGGCCATGGGACAGTTTGACATCATTGGCATCAGCCTGCTGTATGAACTGAACTTTACCAATATTCTGACCATGCTGGATCTTTCAGGCATCCCTTATTTTTCAAAAGACAGGGATGATACCTTCCCCCTGCTTATCGGCGGTGGCCCCTGTGCATTCAATCCCGAACCCCTGGCAGATTTTTTTGATGCTTTTGTTATCGGAGATGGTGAAGATGTCGTACTTGAGATATCCCGGCAGGTTATTGACTTTAAAAAACAGGGAGATGGAAAAAAGAAGACTCTTCTCAGGCTGCTCTCCCAAATAGACGGCGTTTATATCCCTGAATTTTTTGATGTGGATTACAATGCTGAAGGTATCCAGATTCTCCGCCCTGTATACGAAGACTACCAGAGCGTAAAACGGGCATTCCTTCCGAAACTGAGCAAAGAATCTTTCCCGGATTCCCCCATTATTCCCTTTGCCAAACCGGTCCATGACCGGCTGCGCCTTGAGATTGCAAGGGGATGTTCAAGGGGATGCCGGTTCTGCCAGGCTGGCATGATTTACCGGCCTGTGCGGGAGCGCTCTTTATCCGATCTGATAGACATCACTGAAACCTCCCTGAAAACAACCGGGTATTCTGATATCTCCCTTTTGTCTTTGAGCACAGGTGATTATTCAAAACTGCCTCAATTAATCGGGCAGCTGCTCGGCTTGGGGGGAGGTCACTGCAATGCGATTTCCCTGCCTTCAATCCGTGCGGAAAAACTGACACCGGAGCTGATGGAAATTATAAAAACAGTGAGAAAAACAGGATTTACCATTGCACCGGAAGCCGGTTCCCAGCGATTAAGAGATATCATCAATAAAAACCTGACCGAAGAGAGCATTCGGGCTACGGTTGAAAATGCTCTGAATCTTGGGTGGAAAAATATCAAATTGTATTTCATGATGGGGCTCCCCTTTGAAACAAATGATGACATAGAAGCCATTCGAACCCTTTCCGAAAAACTGGCATCCGAATATGCAAAGGGAAATAAAAACATTAATGTGAGTACCACCAGTTTTATTCCAAAAGCCCACACCCCGTTTCAAAGATGTGCCCAGATTTCCCTGGAAGAAACAAAAGAAAAACTAGACTACCTGAAAAGCAACCTGCGCCACCGCAAGGTAAAACTTAAATGGCAGACTCCGGAGATGAGCCTGGTAGAAGGTGTATGGGCACGTGGAGACCGAAAATTATCTAAACTTCTGGTGGCGGCTTATGAAAACGGGTGCCGCCTGGATGGGTGGACTGATAAATTTAATTACTCGCTCTGGCAAAAATCCCTTGAAAGCACTGGGATTGACCCTTTGTTTTACACCACCCGGGAAAGAGAAGAGGATGAGCCCCTTCCCTGGGATCATATTGATTCAGGTGTGCTGCCGAAATTTTTAAAAAAAGAGTATCAAAAAGCAGAAAACAGGGCGCTGACACCCGATTGCAGAGACAACGACTGCACCGGCTGCGGGGTTTGCGATTTTAAAACCCTCCAACCGATTCTGCATCCGGATGATTCAGGCGCTTCTGCAGATACCCGGATGTCTGGAACGCTGAGTATCCTTCCGGATGAAGCGTTTAAAAAATTTGAACTTTCTTTTTCAAAGCTGGGGAAAGCAAGATTCTTCGGGCACCTGGAGCTGGCGACCATTGTTCAACGGGCAGTTCGCCGGGCTGGGCTGGGTGTTAAATACTCAAAAGGATTTAACCCGTCCATGCGCCTGTCCTTTGATAATGCACTTCCTGTTGGAATGGAAAGCGAGCACGAGCTTTTATTCATCTACCTTGAAAAGGATCTGGCCCCGGAAACGATTGTTGAAAAACTGAACAGAGAACTGCCGGAAGGAATTGAAATCACCGGATGTTCTCCGTTTAAAAAAGGCAAGGCCCCAGAGCAAACATCCTTCTACAGCATTGATTTTGGAAGCCCCTGCCTTGAAAAAGATCAGGTGGAACAATTTTTAAGTCTGTCTGAATTCATAGTGGAAGATAGAAGTAAAAAGGGAAAAATCAGAAAAACGGATTTGAGAAAGGCCGTTCAGCGATTTGTTTTTACAGGCCCCAATGCTGTTGAAATTAATTTAAAGCAATACAATGCCAGAACGGTCAGGCCAATAGAAATACTGACAAAATGTTTCAACCTGGATGATTCCGTGTTAACATCAGCAAGAATCATAAAGAAAAAACAAGGATCACCCCATGCTTAAAGAACTGGTTGTCAATGCCGCCCCCCATGAAACCCGCGTAGCCCTGCTTGAAAATGGAACCATTGTGGAAGTTTTCATTGAACGTGAAGATGAAACCTCTATTGCCGGAAATATATATAAAGGAAGGGTACAGCGTGTACTTCCAGGCATGCAGGCTGCATTTGTGGATATTGGATTTGATCAGGCAGCCTTTATTTATGTAGACGATGTCCTGGATACCGCAGGCCACAAAATGTACCAGAAATTTGAGCAGGACACCGACACCGACAACAATGATTCTGATGACGACGCTGACAACCGGCCGGAAAACCACACATCCTGGAAAGCCTCCACAAATCAGGACGTCAGTATTGAAGATCTTTTAACAGAGGGCCAGGAAATCCTTGTCCAGGTGGCAAAATCGTCCATCGGGTCAAAAGGCCCGAGGGTCACCACCCATATTTCCCTGGCAGGCCGATACATGGTGTTGATGCCCACGGTAGACCATATCGGCATATCCAAACGAATTGAAAATGATACTGAACGGACCCGGTTAAAAGAGATGCTGCTTTCCATCCGGAAAAATAATTTCGGATATATTTTCAGAACCCAGGCTGATGGAATTGATGAAGAAACCATTAAAAAGGAAATTGATTTTTTAACCAACACCTGGGAAGACATCATGACCAGAAGCCGGACGATTTCTGCCACTTCCCTGGTCTACCGGGATTTAACCGTCACATTCCGCGCGGTACGGGACCTCCTGGCCAATGAAGCTGACAAGCTGATCATTGATTCCAAAGAAGAGTATGAAAATGTCCAGACCTTTTTAAAAAAACTCATGCCTGATGTAAACCTCTCTGTCGAGCTTTACCAGGGAAGAGAATCTATTTTTGATGCCTACAATATTGAAGGCGACGTGGCCAGGGCATTAAAAAAGAAAGTCTGGCTCAAATCCGGCGGGTATATCGTAATCGACCAGACAGAAGCACTGGTGGCAATTGATGTAAACACCGGACGCTATGTGGGAAAACATAATTTTGACGAAACCATTCTAAAAACAAACCTGGAAGCGGTAAAAGAAATTGCCTATCAGATACGGTTGAGGAACATCGGCGGCATTATCATTATTGATTTTATTGATATGAAAAAAGATCAGCACAAGGAAAAGGTCATGGCCCGCCTGAATGAGGCTATGAAAAAAGACAAGAGCCAGACCAATGTCTTGCCGCTTACAGAACTTGGCCTTGTTCAGATGACACGAAAAAGAATCCGCCGCAACCTGACCCGTACGCTTTGTGAACCCTGTTTTTACTGCAATGGGGATGGCCATCTTTTATCCAAGAAGTCTATCTGTCATAAAATTTACAGGGATCTGGTCACTGAAGCCGGAGATATCATGGGCAACCGGTTCACTGTAAAGGTTCACCCTGAGATTGCCCAACTGCTTCATGGGGAAGAAAAGCACCTGATATCTTCTCTTGAAACTCAGTTTTCAAAACCCATTGCCATCTATCCCGAACCCCACTACCACATGGAGGAGTATCATATTTTTGAGTCCCTGGTAAAAAAATAGGACAAAAAAATAAGGGTAAAAAATAAGGCTTTTTCATAAAAAAATTGCTGCACTTGAGAAATTCAAACAGACGCTATATGATTGCCGAACTTTTTTAAAAGCCAATTTTATAAAATTGATCCATTTAATGGAATATAAAGATATAAAGCATATAAGGAGAAACAGATGTCAAAAATTCAAATGAAAACCCCTCTGGTTGAACTCGACGGTGACGAGATGACACGCGTTCTGTGGCCCATTATCAAAGAAAAGCTGATTGAACCTTTTGTTGATTTAAAAACAGAATATTATGACCTGGGAATCCAGAAAAGAGATGATACCGATGATCAAATCACTGTAGATGCTGCCAATGCCATTAAAAAATATGGTGTTGGGGTTAAAAATGCCACCATCACCCCAAATCAGGAGCGGGTGGAAGAGTACAGCCTTAAAACGCAATGGAAAAGCCCCAATGGAACCATCCGTGCCATGCTGGATGGAACGGTTTTCAGAAAACCCATTATGCTCAAAAATGTGAAACCCGCTGTTAAATCCTGGGAAAAACCCATAGTTGTCGGCAGGCATGCCTATGGTGATGTGTATAAAAATGCTGAAATCAAAACAGAAACCGGTGGAAAAGCAGAAATCGTATTCACGGATAAAGACGGCAATGAAACACGTGAAACCATTATGGAGCTTTCAGGGCCGGGTATTCTCCAGGGTGTCCACAATACCGATGCCTCTATTTCCAGTTTTGCCAGGGCATGCTTTGAATACTCTCTGGACCAAAAAATTGACTGCTGGTTTGCCACCAAAGATACCATTTCCAAAAAATATGACCAGAGTTTCAAGATCATTTTTGAAGATATTTTTGAAAAAGAATACAAAGATAAATTTGAGGCTGCCGGGATAGAGTTCTTCTACACACTGATTGACGATGTGGTTGCCAGGATGATGAAAACTGACGGCGGAATGCTCTGGGCCTGCAAAAACTATGACGGCGATGTCATGAGCGACATGGTTGCTTCAGCGTTTGGATCCCTTGCCATGATGTCTTCCGTGCTTGTTTCCCCCCATGGCTACTTTGAATATGAAGCAGCCCATGGTACGGTCCAAAGGCACTATTACAAACACCTCAAGGGAGAAAAAACCTCAACCAATGCTGTCGCCCTGATTTTTGCATGGTCCGGTGCCTTGAAAAAACGCGGAGAGCTGGACAGCATTCCCGAACTTTGCACATTTGCCGACAAGCTGGAAAAAGTGGTCATTGATACCATTGAAAACGGATACATGACCGGTGATCTTGCAGCCATTTGCGAACCGGCCGCCAAAGAAGTCCTGGATTCCACCCAGTTCCTGGACCGTCTTGCCCAAGAGCTTGAAAAAATATTGTAGCCTAAAAGCACAACCGGGAATCTGTGGCTTAAAGCACAGGCTCCCGGTAAATCTTCCAATAAATTTCAGTTGATCATCAGTGAGTACTTATTTCATGACCACTTGCTTCAGGAGTTCTTTGCTCCATTCTGTTTGCATCGGGGCTGTTTGCATCGGGTTTGCTGACTTCTGGTGTTGAAGTTTCCGGTTGCTTTTGTTCAATTGGATGATCTTTGGCTTTTCCATTTTCAGGCGCACCTGCCATGGCACCTATGGCCCGCCATGGATCGTTTTTGGCATCTTCTAAAATCAAAGCTGTTTTTGACTGGTCCAGCCACTTGATCTTTCCGGTGCCCACATCATAAATAGCGCCCACAACTTTTACGTTACCTCTTTCAACCAGAATTCTCGTTGCAGGGCTTTTCAGAAATAGATCCCTGATACCGGTCCATACATTCTCTTCAATGGCCAGAGGAATAATGGCATCCCCTTCAACGTTCGGATGGGCCTTCATGACCTTTTTTACAGCCGGTTCAATATTGTCAACAAGGGGAGGAATATTACGCTCCAGCTCATGGCCCTTTCCCTGGAGCGCATGGGTAACCGCAGTAACAGCTCCGCACTGAGTATGTCCCAGAACCACCATCACAGGTGTTTTCACATGAGCCAACCCATATTCAATGGAGCCGACTTCGTCGGTATCGCATACATTTCCTGCCACCCGGATAACAAAAAGATCCATGATACCGGCATCAAAAACAGCTTCGACCGGGACCCTTGAGTCCGAGCAGGTGATCACGGTTGCATAGGCATGATCGGCCTGATTTTCCTGCCCGGCCTGAATCAGGCGCTCTTTATCCAGATGGGGATAAACGGATTTGCCTTCAACAAATCGGTTATTGCCCTGCTGCAGCATTTTAATCACAGCATCAGGGGCTGGTTTTTCGCCTTTGGATGTATCGGAACATGCAGAAAGAGTCATCAATCCTGCAATTATCAGCCCTGAAAACAGCCATATTGTTATTTTTTTCATCTTTGCTCCTTTTATGAATATTTTGTAGTGTTTTATTTTTCAGGCGACTTTTAATTTGGTACTTCAAATTAACAAGATTTTTATCTGTTTTTACTTTTCAAGTCAATATTTAAACTATAGGAAAAGAGCAGGCACATGAAAGCTTAACCTTCCATCATCTTTTCAAGTATTTTTTTCAATTCCATTGCCTGCTGTCCACCAAATTGATACGGTATTTTATTCAAAACTTCATCCCTGATTTGAGGAGGCACCATGCTCAAAAAACTAAAGTGGTTTGTGGTCGGTATCTTCATATGCATCGTTGGCTTCGGTATCTGGTTTCTGGACGGCGCTCTGCCTATTGGAACAGGCTATTCAGCAAAATACCTGTGTTCCCAGGTATTTGTTGCTGGCCGGAATGCAGACCAGGTTTTTGAAAAAGATGTCAAACCCACCCACCTGTTATTTCGCCTTGTTACACCCAAAATAAATTATAATGAAAAAACCGTAACATCAAAAGCATTCGGGTTCTGGAAACCCATGACCGCAGTTTACCGTGAAGGGTGCGGGTGCACCCTGGCAGTGGACACCGACCCGAAAACTCTTAGAGAACAGGCAAAAGGGCTTTTGCTTGCTCCCCAAAAAAGAAGCCATACGCAATGGCCATCCGGCAGTGTTGTTGATCTTAAAAATCTACCTGCGAATATGAACAAAACAAAAATCACCAACGCGCTGGAAAATGCGTTTACAGAACCGGGACCGGACACAATGCGAAATACCCAGGCTATTGTTGTGGTTCTGGGCAATCGAATAATTGCTGAAAAATATGCCCCGGGAGTTACCCCAAATACTCCCATGCTTGGATGGTCCATGTGCAAAAGCGTAACCAACACGCTTGTGGGTATCCTGGTAAAAGAAGGACTTCTTGATCTTTATTCTCCTGCTCCAGTTGCTGAGTGGCGTTCTGATGGGGATAAAAGAGGTGCGATAACCCTTGATATGCTGATGCGAATGTCCAGCGGCCTTGAATTTGAAGAAGTTTACGGCCCTTTTAAAGATGCAACAGATATGCTTTATAACAGCAAAAGCATGTCCGAGCTGGCAGCATCCATGCCCTTAGGTGCAGCCCCGGATACCAGATGGTCATACTCCAGCGGCACTGCAAATATTATTGCCAGAATCGTTACCGACAACACCGGGGGCAGCCTGCTCTCATTTTATACATTTTTGAGGAAACGCCTCTTAGATAAAATTCATGCCTATTCAGCCATCATTGAGCCGGATGCCTCTGGTGTTTTTGTGGGCTCCAGTTATATGTTCGCCTCAGCACGGGACTGGGCTCGTTTTGGCTTGCTTTTAAAAAATGACGGCATCTGGAATAATGAGAGAATTCTGCCAAAAGGCTGGGTGAAATATTCTACAACGCCCACCCCTGCAGCACCAATGGGTCAATATGGCGCACAGTTCTGGCTGAATGCAGGAGAAAAGGATAAGCCTGAAAACAGAAAGTTTCCGTCCCTGCCTTCGGATTTATACTATTGCGGTGGTTTCAACGGTCAGATTGTGGCAGTAATCCCTTCAAGAAATATGGTGATCGTGAGGCTTGGAGTTACACATGATGATTCATGGAGTCATGAAAGTTTCATCAAACAGGTACTGGAAGCTGTTCAGTGATTGGGTGATTTTTTTCTTTTTTCTATTACTTTAATGTAACAATGTAACATATATTCCATATGAAAAACATGCCACAAAATCAGTGAAAATACCTGTTTACAGAGGTTTTATTAAACATACTTTTTGGCTTGGTTTTTGCAAGATCAATTATAATGTTACCAATTAAAAATATACCTGTTAAATCCCTGTTGGATAATGACGGAAGACGGTCTGGAGGCGACAGACGTATTTTCAACTATACGGATTATGCACCGGAGAGAAGATCAGGAATCGACAGGAGATCAGGCATAGACCGAAGAAATAAAATAAGAACCTGAAAACAATACAAACCCTTCCTTTTTTCATTCTTGACAATTTTCAAAAAAACCGTTAGATTGTTATGTTTATTATGGTTTGTAGTAATAACCTTAAAATATGGATAAATTAAGTGAAGGATTGTTGATTTATGAAACGTACATTTCAGCCGAGTAACCGGAAAAGAACAAGAAAACACGGATTTCTTAAAAGGATGTCCACAAAAGGCGGACGCCGCGTTATCAACGCAAGAAGAGCAAAAGGAAGAAAAAAACTCACTGTTTAATAAACGAGGTTTATTGAGTAATTTTTGTTTGCCAAAAAATGTAAGGCTCCTGAAGAGAGCTCAATTTTTAACACTTTCGAAACAAGGGAAAAAAGTACATACAGACAGCTTTTTAGCGTTAGTACTTAAAGGAACAGCTCAAAACAATCGAATTGGCATTACAGTATCAAAAAAAGTAGGAAACGCAGTCGTACGTAACAGGATAAAAAGAATTATAAGAGAATATTTCAGACACAAGAAAGAGACCATGTCAGGACCAATAGACATAAATATCATCGCAAAGAAAGGTCTGACTACGCTATCCAACAGGCAGATTATTGAGAAGCTTGATAAACTTTTTGCAAAAATAGCCTTGGTGCAATTGAATTTGGTGTAATTGAATGAAACCGCTATTAATCATATTTATTAAATTTTATCAATTTTTTATATCACCCCTGATAGGAAAAAATTGTCGTTATTATCCGACTTGTTCGGCATACGCCCTTGAGGCATTGAATAAATACGGCATCCTTAAAGGGAGCACTCTTGCCATCAAAAGAGTATTGCGTTGTCACCCGTTTCATGCAGGTGGTTTTGACCCGGTCCCTTAGTTTTTCCTGATACCAGACGCGTTTTCCTCCTTAACTTTATATTTTAAAGTGCCGTAAATTTTTAGGTTTAGGAGAGAAAATGGACGATCAAAAACGTTTAATTTTAGCCATCGTGCTTTCCGTTATAGTCCTCGTGGGCTACCAGGCCTTTTTTGTAAAGCCGCCGGATCAAAGCAGTCCTCCCCAACAAGCACAAAACCAGACCCAGGAAACTCAGCAGACGGCTTCACAACCTAAGGCGTCCAATGTGTCAGACTACAGTGCTGCAACATTGCCTCCTGCAGCGGCTGCACAGCCAGCATTGCCTCCCAAAAAAGAATACAGATCCATCTTTGTTTCCACACCGCTGTATGATGTTGAGATTTCAGAATTTGGTGCTGCTGTAAAAAGCCTGGAATTAAAAAACTACCAGGAAACAAACAAAGAGGACTCTCCTTTAAAACAGTTGGTAAATGACCAGCTTGTCAACGGGACCCTTTCGTTTGATCTCAAGAACCACACCATTCCAGGATTAAAAACTGCTGTTTATACAGCAAAAACAGGTAATACTAAAACAGTTCTTTCTGAAGGTGAAAAATCAATAGAATTTATTTTCCAGTCTCCTCAGGGGGTTGTGGTAAAAAAGATATTCACATTCAGGGCAGACTCATACATGATCGACTGTGATATTGTTCTTCAAAACGGTTCTGCTATGCCGCTGAATGATGCGATTGTGGTTTCAACCCCCGGCTTTTATAATGAGGAGGTCAAAAAACGATCCCGATTTGCATTTGAAGGTCCGGTGGCTTTAATTAATGGTGAATTTGAAGCCATTAAACCCGATAAAATTGAAGAACAAAATACCTACCAGGGTAAAATCGGATGGGCAGGTTATTCAGAACGCTATTTCATGACTGCTGTGATGCCCAAAATAAAAGAAGGGAGCGCCCAAAAGGACACCACCTTATTTTTAACCTATGCGGATGATATGGTTGCCAGCCATTATATCTACCCCATGGATAGTTTGGCTCCCGGCAAGCAGGGAGAATATTCCTTTATTTTTTATATGGGTCCTAAAAGCCAGAAGGTACTTGGTAAATACACCAACAGCCTGAAAGACGCCATTAATTTCGGCTTTTTTAACATGCTTGCCAAACCCCTTTTGATCGGCATGAACATGATCCATGACTATATCCCCAATTATGGAATTGCCATCATCCTTTTGACCATTATTATTAAAGGTCTGTTCTGGCCTCTGGGTACAAAAAGTTACAAATCCATGAATGAGATGAAAAAAATTCAACCGCTCATGATGGAACTCAGAGAAAAATATAAAGATGATAAACAGCGGATGAACAAAGAAATCATGGGCCTTTATAAAACCTATAAAGTGAACCCGGCCGGCGGATGTCTGCCTATGCTGGTTCAAATGCCGATTTTCTTTGCCCTTTACCGGATGCTTTACCAGGCCATTGAGCTGCGTCATGCACCTTTTTTCGGGTGGGTGACGGATCTGTCCGCACCGGACCGGCTGTTTGACTTTAACTTTGCTATTCCCATGATGCAGGCGCCCTATGGCATCCCAATGCTGACGCTTTTGATGGGCGCATCCTTTTTGCTGCAGCAGAAAATGACCCCGACAGCGGGAGATCCAATGCAGGCAAAAATGATGATGCTCATGCCGATTTTCATGACGGTTATATTCATAAATTTTCCGGCAGGGCTCGTTCTTTACATGTTTGTAAACAATCTTATTTCCATGGGACAACAGTATTACATTCAAAAGAAATTTTCGTAATTATTTTCATAGTTAGGAGGAAGTATGGCACAAACCCAGGAATTTAGCGGAAAAGATGTCAAAGTCGCCATTAAAAACGCCTGTGTTGCATTAACACTTTCAAAAGATGAATTAAAATATGACGTAATATCGGAAGGTGCTTCCGGTATTTTTGGAATCGTTGGCAGAAAAGATGCCAAAATAAAAGTTTATCTCCCAGAGTTGGAAAAAGACACTTCTGAAGGAATTAAATCTATTGTAGATGAAGCTTTTGGTGAGGAAACCAGAATAGAAGAACCTAAGCAGGAAGCAGAAGCACCCAAAGCTAAAAAGAAAGCCCCGGCACCGGAAAAAAAAGAATCTAAACCCTTTGAGAAACCAGAACCTGTTGATGTCACACAGGAATCCATAGATCTCGGCATTGAATCACTCCAGAAAATGGCTGATCTGATTACAGATGATGCCACTGTCAGGGCCGAAACAGATCTGGATCGCCTTACCCTGAAAATTGAAGGGGGTAATGCCGGTATTCTTATTGGTCGAAAAGGCCAGACCCTTGATGCCATGCAGTTTCTGACAGATAAAATTATCAACCGGAAAAGTGATGCCCGTGTCCGGGTCAAGGTAGATATTGAAGGCTATATGGAAACCCGTAAAGCCAATCTCAAGCACCTGGCCTACAAAATGGCAGACAAGGCTAAAAAGACCGGACGTCCCGCCACAATTAATCAGATGAGCGCCCAGGACCGCAGAATTGTTCATCTGGCCCTGAAAGACGATAATGCTGTTCGAACCCAGAGCATGGGGGACGGATATTATAGAAGACTTGTAATCTTTCCCAAAAAGAAGAGTTCCTTCAGGGGGAAAAGACGGTCGAGAAGATAACCCGCCATGAATGATACAATTGCCGCAATAGCAACTCCGTTTGGAAGTGGCGGTATTGGTGTCATCCGGGTTTCCGGACCCATGGCCTTTGATCTTGCATCAAAAATTTTTTCGCGTTCAGACAAATCCCCTGTGGGTTTCAAAGATTTAACCTCCCACAGGGTTTATCATGGCTTTATTTTTGATCCTCTCCACAAATCTGAAGATAAAAACCAGAATTCGAACAATGGCGTGATTGATGAAGTGCTTCTCATCCCCATGAAAGCCCCGTCCTCCTACACTGCTGAGGATGTTGTCGAAATCCAAGCCCACTCTGGAACCATGGTGCTTAAAACCATACTGGATCTTTTACTGTCCTCGGGTGCCAGACTTTCAGAGCCGGGAGAATTCACCAGGCGGGCCTTTCTTAACCAGAGAATTGATTTGACCCAGGCCGAGGCTGTAGCAGATATCATCAATGCAAAATCCGCTAATGCTCTTAAGTTTGCATCTTCCCAAAATCTTGGCGCTTTAAAAAATAAAATAGAGGTGTTAAGGGGAATGCTGATTGATTTTCTGTCCCTGCTTGAAGCCAATATTGATTTTCCGGATGATGTTACCCCTTTTGAGGCTGGAGAGGCTGAAACAAAGCTTATTGATTCTGTGCTTGAAAAATGCAGGGAATTTATCAAGCAGCATGATGATGCCTGTTTTTTAAAAGACGGAATCCGAATCACCATCTGCGGTGCTCCAAACGTGGGAAAATCAAGCCTTATGAACCGACTTTTGGAACAGGAGAAATCCATTGTAACCGCGATTCCCGGCACCACACGCGACCCCATTGAAGAAGGTCTTAATATTGACGGTATCCCATTTGTAATCGCTGATACTGCAGGAATTCACCAGACAGATGACCTGGTGGAAATTATCGGTATTGAAAAAGCCCGGGATCACATTACTGCATCAGATCTTGTTTTATTCATGAAGGAACCCGGCACCTCCTTTTCCGATAAAGAGTTTGAAAAAGTGGTTCCTCTGGGCAAAAAAACAATTTTTGTGGTGAATAAAATCGACCTGGAAGATGGTGAGATCCCCCAATTATCAGAAAAATACCAGGACATCCCCACTGTTAAAATTTCAGCGCTTTTAAATCAGGGGATTCAAACATTAAAACAAAAAATAGTAAATACAACCCTGTCTCAGCTGGAAATGGGCGCGTCACCGGTTATCCCCAACCTGCGCCATAAAAAAGCCCTTGAAGAGACCGTTCAAAACCTTGAGGCAGTAAAGCAGGGCCTGGCTGAAAACCTGGAAGAAGAACTGTTAGCAATGGATATTAAAAATAGTATCGATTCTCTTGGAACAATTACCGGGGAAAGTGCCTCTTTAGATATATTGGACAACATTTTTAGTAACTTTTGCATAGGAAAATAAAGGATTTAATAATGGCTTTGGATTTAGAAAAACATTTTGTAAAATATGAAGCACTGATCCAGATGGTGGATGCAGTGTTTGACCGAGTAAAAAATGAATATCCCAAAGAGGTGTTCTGCAGGGAAAAATGTTCTGACTGCTGCTATGCGCTTTTCGATCTGACACTGATTGAAGCCCTCTACATCAAAGATCAGTTCAACAAAAATTTCAGTGGGTCAGAAAAAAATAAAATCCTTGAAATTGCAGATAAAACAGACCGTGCCCTGACCAAAATGAAACGCCAGGCATTTAAAGATGTCAAAAACGGGGCAGACCAGCTGGAAATTATTGGGAAAATGTCCCAGGAAAGAGTGAGATGTCCGCTGTTGGGAGAAGATAACCTCTGCGTCATGTATGACAAACGTCCCATCACCTGCCGGGTTTATGGAATCCCAACGTCCACGGCCGGTGTCAGCCACATCTGCGGCCGGACCAATTTTAAACAGGGCGACCCGTATCCCACCCTGAACATGGATAAAATCTATACCCAGCTCCAACTGTTTTCCGCTGAAATGATCAAAGACATTAAATCCGAAAAAATCAAAATGCATGAAATCCTGATCCCGGTTTCAATGGCATTAATGACCAACTTTGATGAAGAGTATCTTGGAGTCAAAAAAGATGGATGACAAATTTACCCGCGAAGAGATTGAAGAAAAGAAAAAGGCCATTTTTGATGCAATGGGCAAACGCGGCCAGAAGCAGATTCTTAAAAAAGGCTATGAGAACTGGGACCCGTTCCAGGAGCCTAAAGATCCCATAGATATCCGCAAGGATAAAACAAAACGGACCAGCCAGATGCTGATCCGGGAATTTTTAAGCGCAATTGATCATGATGACTATTCCAACACCTATGCACAGGCTGCGCTTGAAATGTGCCTGGGCATCATTAATGATGAAGAGCGAATCCGAGGAATGTTTGATTTTGCCATCTGGTATGCTGAACTGTTAAAAAAAGAAGGGCATGACTCCCTCTAAAGCCAGGCAAAAAGACAGGCAGGCAATTTTAGATATCCTCAGCCAATCGGCTACCCGGCTGTCTGCACAGGAATATATAAAACAGATTAAAAAAAATTTATCTATTCCCGGCCGCAGTGCCAAAAAATTGCTGCAAACACTTATTGATGAACAAGAGCTGTCCTATCATTATCTCTACGGAACAACCTATGTTGAACAATGCTTTTTAAAACCTGTAAAAGTCACGGACCATTTTACCCTTCTGCCCCCTGGATTTTCACAGCCCTGCAGCAATAAGCACATCCAGATATATCTGCACCAGGGAATCTCTTTTGGCTCAGGCCAGCACCCTACCACCCGGCTTTGCCTTGAAGGAATTGATTATTGCATTTTTAGTACCCCACGCCCGAATCCGGATCACCCCCTTCTGGGCGCTGATATTGGTACCGGCTCCGGTGTTCTTGCTCTTGCCATGAGCCTGGCTGGAATTGATCAATGCAACGCCTGGGATATTGATCCGGTCTCTGTAAATGAAGCAAAAAAAAACATTGCCCTGAACCGCCTGAATGAAAAGATCAACCTGTTTGACCACTATTTTGTAGAAACCCCTAACACTTTTTCTATCATCTGTGCAAACTTAAGATGGCCCACCTTAAAATTCTTAAAAAAAATTCTTTATACCAGTTTAAAAAAAGATGGCATATTAATTCTTTCCGGAGTCAGGGTTTGGGAAAAAGAATTGCTGACAGATGCCTACACTCAAAAAGGGTTTAGTCTTCTCTGGCAAAAAGATGAAAAAGACTGGTCTGCCTTTGTGTTGATTAAAAAAAAATGTTAAACCATGTGGTATGCTAAAACGGTTTCTTCTCATACTTACCATTCTTTTTTCAAGCACTGTTCTTCTGGGCAATATCTATTTCTGGGTAGATGAGGATGGTATCAGACATTACTCCAATACATCACTGCCCCAGGACAGAAATGTTCAGGAACTGAAAGAAAGCCAGGACATATTAAAGAAACTCTCCTCAGAAAAAAACAAAAGCCAAACCTTTGAGGTATTAAAGATTTACGATGGGGACACCATCCTGGTTAAAGGGCTCGGTCTGACATTTAAGATCCGCCTGGTGGGAATTGACTCCCCTGAAACCGGGTATAAGAAACGCCCTGATCAACCTTTCAGCAAAGAAGCAAAAAAATATCTCATCCGGCTTTTAAAAAACAAAAAAATCCAATTGGAAAGCTATGGAACAGGGGGATATAACCGACAGCTCGCTGAAGTCTTTCTGGGTACTGAAAATATCAACATTAAAATGATCCAGGCCGGGCTTGCAGAGGTCTACCGGGGAAGACGCCCAAAATCTCTTGATTCAGATCTGTATTTTAGAGAAGAACGAAAAGCTAAAAATGCTCGAAAAGGGATGTGGACGCAAGGCTCTTCCTATAAAAGCCCGAAACTTTGGCGAAAAGAGCACCCCATAAAATAATTTTAGCCTTGCCAAACTCTTTATAAATGTTTATCCTTTTTTCATATGGAACGTGTTACTTTTTAAGACCGTTTAAAAAGTGTGTTTTTAAACTTTTTTGTACTATTATAAAGGAGCCCGCATGATGAAAGACAGATCACTGAGAAGGCACCAGAATTTTAAGGCAAAAATCAAAAACAAAAAAAATTATAATAGCTGTATTCAGGACCTGCCAAGCTCAGACAGGCAGGCATTGGAAAACAACATTGAAAAACTAAGAAAAGCTTGTGTTACCAGCCATATTGCAGAAGATGCGAAAAAGGCAGATAAAAAGCCGCTCAGAGAAAGAAAGCATGATATCACCATGCGAGAGCAGCTGAACTTTAGTTGATAAAAATTATCGATTTTTAAACCAAAGGCCCTTCTGGCAGATGCTGCCGGAAGGGCCTTTTCTTTCTCCTCAGGTACCTGTTTTTTTTAAATCAACACCTGGTTCCTTGTGTTCAAAAACCGGGATCCTGTCTTCCCTGGAAACTAACGCTTTATAAGGCCCTAAAAGCCTTTCATACTGATGGTGGTAGTATTCCGGCAGAACATCAGTTTCTGCTTCATGAAAAGCTAAAAACTGAGAATCTGTTTTTAAGCGATTTAAAATACTTTTCATGGTTCGGATCATTAATTTCAGGCTGATGTTTCTTATGGGATGATACCCTTTAAAGATCCAGGATTTTGTAGATTTCAGTGCCCGGACCTGCTGCCCGAAAGATGCCATATGTCTGAAAATATCAATAAGTTTCTCATAAAAATCTATCGGGTTGTAATTTTTGATGGTGGTTGCCAGGTATGGCTTGCAGTAAAACGTAAATGGCAGAGACCTTAAAATCCGCTCATTTTTCATATAGCGTTTAAACAGAGGGGTTTCCCCAAACGGTGCCGGAATATTCAGGGAATGTGACACATAGGGTGTTTGAGAAATAAATGCTTTATTCAGACTCACCGGGTCATTCCCTTTGTCTGTATCCAATCCAAACAGAAGATTGGCCTGAATGATAGGGATATATTCATGGATGACATCAAAATGAGCCACAATCTCAGCCAATTTTTCCTGGGCCGAACCAATACGGTTGACCCCTGCTTTTTTTGAATATGCCGTCCATGATTCAATGCCCGGAATCACACAGGTGCATCCGGCATCTTTCATTCGTTTCAGACGATCTTCTGTTAATGAATCCAGGGAGCCTTCTGTTAAAAACCAACGCTCTCTGGGATGGGGAATTTGTTCAATAATCGACATGATTTGATCAAACTGAACCCCGAAATTCGGATCATAAAAATTAATATTGATCTGGGGAAAATGGACAGCAGCATATAAAAGATCCTCTTTTACCCGATCAAGGGGAAATGGATTATACGGAGTATTCCAGTCCACACAAAAATCACAGGAATAGGGGCAACCTGTGCTGGCAAGCATGGGAATAAAAGAACATGGAGACGGCTTTTTTTGCCAGAAACTGGCTGTCCGGATCTCCGGCAGACGCTCTTCAATGGTTGGAAGATCTTTTAATGTCCTGTGCGTTGAAACAATTTGTTTTCTTGGCCCATCGCATAAAATTTCTTTTATCAACTCACTGTCACAATTTTTTACCACCACATCAAAAAAACGAAGCGCATCAAAAGGAAACTGTTTCGCATGAGGGCCGCCAAGGACAGTCAAAATATCCGGCTTTATTAGTTTAAACACTTTTGAAAGGGCATATGCCAGCCCGCTTCCCCTTGAAAAACAGGAAAGAAATACGACATCCAGATCATCCGGCAGCAAGGATAAAGGATCTTTTTGACCATAATACGTTGCATAAAAAACATCATGACCAAGGTTTCGACACCACACACTTACTGCCTGAGGCATAATGCTGGCATATTGTTTCACCACAAAAAAGTCATGGGGCATCCGCCTCCATGATTGGCAGGCATCTTCACTCAGCAACTCGAGAACACCAATTTTCATTTAAAAAAATCCCTGATTACGACAGCAATTACTAACAATCATGAAATACTTAAAAATATACCAGGAATTAGCAAGTATAAAGACTTAAATCAATCATAAAGTCTTTTATTTTTCCTGCTTTTATACCATTATTTTCGCAGTAAATGAATTTGATGTGTATTTTTGACTTTCTAATTTTCAGGAGAATTAATTTTAATATATTTTTGAAGAGCATCTTCAAGGTGGGTATCTACATCTTTTTCAACTCGAACGATTGCTTTTTCAAACTCCTCCACCAGTTTCTCAGCCAAAGGTGTCAGCTGTGATCCTCCACCTTTTTTACCACCAACGGTTTTGACAAGAAGGCTTTCCCCCAATCTTTCTTCGGTGGCTTTAATTCTGCTCCAGATCCCTTTATACCCCATTTTCAATTCTTTGGCTGCTGCCAGGATAGACCCTTTTTCCCGGATCTGGGTCAGTATCCGGTACCGACCCAGACCGAACACAACTTTTCCCTCATCATCTTCGATCCAGATTTTTGATCGAGAGTGAAAATTTCGATGAGCCATATTTTCTTGCCTTTGTTGTGGTTAAACCAATCGTGCGGCAAGCATACGAAATTGTGTTTTTCATGGCAATGCTTTTTCAATTTTTTCTAAGGCCACGGCACATGCCTTGTATTCCGCTGTAAGGGTAAACGGGTCAAATGCTGCATTTGTAAGCCAGTTGGCATTCCCCTCTTTAAAATGAAATGCCATCCATACCATACCCTGGGGCACCTGAGGAGTCACCCTGGCTGTTACATGAACTTGCCCGCGCCTTGAATAGACTTTTATTTTTTCACCCTGTTCAATACCCATCTGCTGTGCATCTTCCGGGGAGATATCTGCGGTTTCTTCACTTAAAAGATCGTTTAACCCTTCACACCGGCCGGTCTGTGTACGGGTATGATAATGATACAGCCTTCGGCCGGTGCTGAGAACAAAAGGATAGTCTTCATCCGGAACTTCGGCCGGAGGTGTCCATTGAGCAGGCATAAATTTTCCTTTGCCATGGGTAAAATTGCCGTCTTTATGAAGAAAAGAAGTTCCTTGGTGATCAAGTGTGGGACAAGGCCATTGAAGACCATCATTTTCAATCCTGTGATACCGAATTCCTCCCAGGGCAGGAGCCAGGGCACTGATCTCATAATCCCAGATTTCCCTTGCACTGGAACAATCCCATTCCTGGCCAAACCGCTTGGCAATCTCTTTAAAAATCCACCAGTTCGGCCGGGATTTCCCTGGAGGCATACTGGCGGTACGGACCCGGTTCACCCGGCGCTCACTGTTGGTAAAGGTTCCATCATTTTCGCTCCACGCGGCTGCGGGTAAAACAACATCAGCAAACTGTGCAGTCTCTGTCATGAACAAGTCCTGGCATACAATAAATTCAGCGGCATCCAACTCTTTTGCTACCTTGTTCATATCCGGCTCTGTATTGGCAAGGTTCTCTCCAAAAATATAAAATCCCCGCACTTTACCATTAACTAACCCATGCATCATTTCAGGGATCATCAGTCCGGGTTTATCCGGAAGGTTTTTAACCCTCCATTTTATTTCAAATTTTTTCCTTGCAGAAGGATCATCAACTTTCTGGTAACCAGGAAACACATTGGGCAGCGCTCCCATATCGCAAGCGCCCTGGACATTATTCTGGCCCCTTAAGGGATTTACCCCGCCCATCTCCATCCCCATATTACCAAGAAGCATCTGCAGGTTGGCAACCGACATGACATTGTTTTTACCACTGGTATGCTCGGTAATACCAAGTGTATAACAAACCATTACCGGTTTTACTGACGATAAAAACCGGGCGGTTTCAATAATAAGGGATTCATGAACCCCTGTAATTTCTGCCGCTTTTTGCGGCGGATACTGGGCAACTATTTTCTCAAGTTCTTCAAAACCCGTGCAATGTGCATTAACAAATTCTTGATCATAAAGATCTTCTTTAATCAACACATGCATAATTGAATTTAAAAGTGCGACATCACTTCCCACTTTCAATTGAAGGTGAAGGTTTGCAAAGTCTACCAGCCGATGTTTTCTGGGGTCAACGACAATGAGTGACGCACCGTTTTGCACCGCGTTTTTAACAAAAGTTGCAGCTACAGGATGGGCATGGGTCATGTTCGAGCCGATGACCATAATCATTTTGGCCTTTGAAAATTCAGAAAAAGAATTTGTCATTGCACCAGAACCAAACGTGGTCGCCAGTCCGGCAACCGTTGGGGCATGTCAGGTACGGGCACAATGATCAATATTATTGGTCTTGAATACCGCCCTGAACAGCTTCTGCATTTGATAGGAGTCTTCGTTGATACTTCTTGCACAGGAAACACCTGCCAGGGCATCCGGCCCGCTCTGGGCAATAATCGTCTTGAATTTCTGGGCAACAAAATCCAGGGCCTGGTTCCAGGACACCTCTTTAAATACTCCATCAACCTTTACCAAAGGAGCGGTCAAGCGATCTTTTGAATAAATAAAATCAAATCCAAACCGACCTTTAACGCACAATCGCCCTTTATTCGGCAGGCCTTCTTTCACACCCGTAACTTTAAGGATTTGGCCGTCTTTAGCATGAAGCCATACCTGACAGCCAACACCGCAATAGGGGCAGGTGGTTCTTATTTTTTCCACCTCCCACGGCCGACACCTGAATTGAGATTTTTTTTCAACCAGCGCCCCAACAGGGCAGGCCTGAACACATTCACCACAGAATACACAGTCTGAATCTTTAAGGGAGACATCATCCTTGCCAGCAATAACATGCTGCTGCTCATCCGATTCCGGCATACGAATGGCTTTGTTTACCTGAATATCATTGCATGCTGCCACACACCGGCCGCACATAATACAGCGTGAAAAATCCCTGACAATAAGAGGATTGATGGTTTCTTTTGGATATTGGGCCCCGGATAACTGATTCCTGCTCCACTCAACCTGATATTCATAGGCAAGATCCTGAAGTTCACAATCTCCCCAACGAGGACAAAGGGAATATTTTTCCTCAACTTTAACAGCATCCATCTGAAAAGATGTCCAAGATGATCCTTGTGATGCTCCAATACTGCAATTATGATTACCAGATTCCAGAAGAGTTTGGATTTGCTTTTTTCTGGCTTCAAACACCCTGGGAGAGCGGGTCAAAATATTCATCTTGTTTTCCGCCTTTGTACTGCAGGCTTTGACAAGGTCATTTTTTCCTTTTAACTCCACGACACAGATGTTACAGCTTCCGGAAGGGATCGTGCCTTCCAGATAGCACAGGGTTGGAATATCAATTCGGTTTTGTTTTGCCACTTCAAGAATTGTCTGGCCTTCTTCAAAAGTGTATTCAATGCTGTTTAGTATTATGCTGCTGAGATTCATGAATTCCTCCTCTCCGGTGGGATCAGCCTAAATTTTCTTTTCTTTATCAAAAAAGAACTATTTTTTAACATATTATAAATATTAAATATTTTTCGTTCTGCCACATTTGGCATAACGAAGTAGATAGTATAAGGCTCACGCTTTGTCAAGTAGGAGAAACGCCCATTTCTTCACCAAAAAGGAGATCCTGCTTGATTGAAGAGCAAAAATGATTAAAAATAGGTTATGAGTACAAATAAAAAAATTAAACAATTACAGGGATGCCTTGCCGGTGGAGCGTTAGCAGGTGCGATGGGAACCGGGCGTATCACCGACGATACACAGATGGCCCTGTTCACCGCAGAAGGCCTGATTTTATCCAGGGTTCGAGCGGATTACAATAATGGAAAAAAAGTTCCGGAAGCAGTTTTTTACTCTCTTTTGAGATGGTTGTACACCCAGCACGCCTCTGCACTGACAAGCTTGATGAAAGAATACGGATCATGCTCTATCGTGGATGGTATCCTTATGGGAAATAAAGAACTTTTTAACAGTAACGATCCTTCAGGAACCTGCCTTAAAGTTCTGGATTCCGGTAAAATGGGCACCTTTGAATACCTGCCCAATCAAAGCAAAGGCCCCGGCGCAATTGCCCGTAACATTCCGGTGGGAATGGTCTTCCAAAACAGTGAGCATGCCTTTCAAACCGGATGTGAGTGTGCCGTCATCACCCATGGTCATCCCTCTGCATATCTTTGCGCCGGATTTCTCAGCAGCCTTATATCTGAAATTATCAGCAACAATGATCTGGAAAAGGCACTGGAAAACAGTATCAGCACTCTAAAAACCTATGATGAGCATGATGAAGTTCTTGAAACCATTTACCAGGCCAAAAATCTTTCCATGAGAATGAGACCCTCGAGCCTTTCCATGGAAGAGTTTTTCCCGGACCGATCTGCCCTGCATGTTCTAGGCGCAGCACTGTTTTTCACCCTGGCTTTTGGTTCAAGCTTTAATATGGGAATGCAGGAAGCCACTGATCGATCCATCACCACAGAAAGCTGTGAAATTGCCGGTGCCATCCTTGGAGCCATTTATGGGATTGACAGCATCTCACAATTGCATTTATCCAACCTGGAACTGAGTAGTGTTATACTGGAAATTTCTGAAGATCTATTTGTTCAGTATCTCCAAGCCCAGACTTAATCTTTTTTATCTGGCTGAAAATAAATCATGATCTACTATACCTCAAAAGTCAGGTAACGATCAGAAAACCCTATACTTTCTTAAAATATTATAGTATCCCATGCCTGAAACAGATTTATAAAATGATTTAATATTATTCCCGCAGGAGAGCCAACGATTTAATCATAATTTAACCAAAACCCCTCTTTAAAAATAAAACAGAATGCACATAGTGTATTAGCGAATTTTTTTATACATATTAAGGATCTGCACATGAAAACCAAATCATCCCTTAAAAAATACCTGCCCGCAGTTATCGTAATCCTTGCAATTTTACTGGTAACCATTCCATTGGGGCTTCTGATTGCTGCAAAAAAAACAGATCTGGAAAATAAACAATCCAAACTGTCTGGTGCCCAAAAAGCCTTGACCAATGTGGTAACGATGGAGATTGTTCCCCAGATGATCCAGGAGAAAATCAATCTTCCAGGCATTGCAAAACCCTGGATCTCGCTGGATGTAGTCGCAGAAATCCGGGGGAAGATTGTTGTAAAAAAAGTCAGTGAAGGACAACGTGTAGAAAAAGGTGATATCCTTGCGATCATTGACAAAAGTGACTATCAAAATGCCTATGATTCCGCCCATGCGTCCTGGGAAACTGCCCTGTCTACGCAAAAAAGGCTGAAAGCGCTGGTAAAAAATAATTTTGTAACCCAATCCCAGCTTGACGATGCCGTTGCAGGTGTTAAAACGACGAAAGCAGCCCTTGACAACGCGAAACTGAATCTCAGCCGCTGCACCATTCGATCACCTATGAAGGGCATTGTTGACCGAATCCATATTGAAAACGGAACCTTTCTGAATTCCGGGGACCCGGTATGTAAAATTTTACAGATTGACAAGCTGAAAATCGAAGTAGGCATCCCGGAATCAGATGTAGATGCGGTACGAAAACTCACCACCTTTGAGATGACTGTCGATGCTCTGGATGGAAGAATCTACACCGGCCAATATCATTATTTATATAATACAACCGACTCTATGGCCCGGCTCTACACGCTTGAAATAAAAGTTGAAAACCCGGGACGTATGATTCTTCCAGACATGTTTGCGCGGGTGAAAATCATTAAACGCCAGGACCCGAAGGGACTTGCCGTTCCCATGTATTCCCTTGTCAATCTTCAAAAAGACATTGGCGTATTTGTAGAGAAACAAGGGGTTGCCAAATTCCGCAAGGTTGAAAAAGGTTTTCAGGATGGCTGGAATACCCAGATTTCCAAGGGGCTTATGCCAGGGGAAAAAGTTGTGGTGGTCGGACATCGCATTATTGAAGACGGCGAAAACGTCAATGTGACCAGAACCATCCGGGACATGGAGGAAATTTACCAATGATTGTTTCGGATACGGCTATAAAAAACCGAACCAGTGTAATTGTTCTGGCAGCCATTATCATCATCATCGGTGTATATTCTTATCTCACTCTTCCGCGGGAAAGCTCCCCGGATATTACCATTCCCTTTGTATTTGTTCAGACGGATTACCGGGGGGTTTCTGCTTCTGATATTGAAACCAGTATTACCATCAAGATCGAAAAAAAACTCAAAGGACTGGATAAAGTAAAAAATATCACCTCTGTCAGCACCCAGGGGTTGTCTCAGATCAGTATTGAGTTTCTGGCAGGTACGGACATTGATGACGTCCTGACCAAGGTCAAAGATAAAGTGGACGAGGCAAAAAATGACCTGCCTTCAGATCTTGAAAATGACCCAATGGTATTTGAAACCAATTTTTCTGATATGCCAATTGTGGTGTATTCGCTGGCCGGGACCTGCGGCCCGAGAATGCTCAAAAAAATAGCAGATGATTTAAAAGACGATATTGAAGCAATTCCCGGCGTGCTTGAAGCCGAAGTGACCGGCGGACTTGAAAGAGAAATCCGGGTTGAGCTTGACCCGGACAAACTGGCGTACTACAGGATACCCATCATCGCCCTTCAGCAGGCCGTGGCGAGTGAAAACCAAAACACCTCCGGCGGGTCAATTACCCTGGGAGACGGCCGATACCAACTTAAAGTTCCCGGCGAGTTTGAAACCCCGGAAGAAATTCTCTCCCTTGTGGTTGCCACTCACAACAGCCATCCGATTTACCTTAAAGATGTGGCAAAGGTCTTGGACGGCCTTAAAGAAGAGACCTCCCGCTCGAGACTCAATGGAGTGGAATCTGTTAACATTACAGTGAAAAAACGGGCCGGTGAAAATATTATCCGGATTTCAGATAAAATTGATGAAATTATTGAACGCTCAAGTGAAACATTTCCTACAAATACCACCATCACCAAGCTTATGGACCAGTCAAAAGAAATCCGCAGCATGGTGGCAGATCTGGAAAACAATATCATTTCCGGCCTGGTCCTTGTAGTGCTCGTTCTCTTTCTTGCCTTGGGATTCAGAAACGCTCTCCTGGTAGGCCTGGCCATCCCATTTTCAATGTTCTTATCCTTTACCGCACTCCAGGCCCTGGGATACACTCTGAACATGGTTGTCCTGTTTTCCCTGACCCTTGCCCTGGGGATGCTTGTGGATAATGCAATTGTCATCATTGAAAATATTTACCGGTATATGCAGCAGGGGGTTCCAAAAATTGAAGCAGCAATGAAAGCCACAGGAGAAGTGGCATGGCCGGTGATGGGCTCCACACTCACCACCCTTGCAGCCTTTTTCCCTATGATTTTCTGGCCCGGTATCATGGGTGAGTTCATGAAATATCTGCCCATTACCCTGATTATCACTTTATCCTCATCTCTGTTTGTTGCCCTGATCATAAACCCGGCCCTTTCTGCAGTGTTCATGCGGATAAAAACATCAGATACGAATTCAACTGTTTTGACAGCCCATGAGATACAGGAGCAGGGAGAAAAACCCATCGAAATAAAAGGGCCTTTGCTGAAAACGTATTCAAAACTTTTAAACTGGGCACTGGACCACAAATTTACCATTTTTATCGGATCTTTCGGGGTTCTGGTGATCCTGATCATGGTCTGGATGCTTCGCATCGGAATTGAAAAGCCGGTTGAACTATTCCCTTCCATCGACCCAAGATCTGCCTATGTCAACATTGAACCGCCGGAAGGAGCGGATATAGACTATATTGACCGGGTGATAAAAAAAGTAGAAACTGCCCTTACAGGCAGCAGCGGCGTCAGTTATGCTCAATCCATGAAACTGCAGGAGCATACAAAAGCAAACGGTACCAGATTTATGGCACCTGGCGACATGAATAATATCGAGCACATGTATACCAAGATTGATACCAGTTTTACCGGTTCTGTATTTGACAATAATCTTCCCAATCATATCGGTGTCCAGTTCCTGGATTTTGAACACAGAAAATCTTCCACGCGGGAAGATCTGGAAATGCTCAGGAACCGGGTTAAAGATGTGGCAGGGGTTAAGATTACGGTGGATGAGCTCCAGGAAGGACCACCCACAGGTCCACCCATCAATATTGAAATTTCAGGGGATAACTTTACGGTTTTAAGCCGGGTGTCGGAAAACATCAAAAAAGCCCTGGAAAAAATCCCTCATGTAAAAGATATCAGGGATGACTACCAGGGGGGGCTCCCCAGTGTACAGGTAATTATCGACCGCCAGAAAACAGCCCTTTTCGGCCTGACCACAAGTGCCATTGGATCTGCCCTTAAAACCGCCTATAACGGACTGGATGTCTCCACATATTATGAAGGGGACGAAGATTACGACATAGTTGTAAAGCTCGGAGAATCTCAACGCCAGGTATCAGATGTCCTGCATCAGCTCATGATCCCGACATCAAAAGGAGAACTGGTTCCCCTGACCACACTTGCCAAAATAGAATACAAAGGAACCATTGGTGATATCGTCCGAAAAAACCACGAACGCGTTGTTACGGTAAAAGCAAATGTAAACGAATCCAAAACCACCGGTAGCGTGGCCCGGATAAAAGGTCAGGAAATGCTTGATAAAATGGACCTGCCTGCCGGATACCACATTAAATTTACCGGGGAAAATGAGGAGCAGCAGGATGCCATGGCATTTTTGTCCAAAGCCTTTCTGATTGCATTGTTCCTGATTTTCCTTATCCTGGTTACCCTTTTCAACTCGGTTGTCCAGCCTGTAATTATTTTGACCTCAGTGGTATTATCGCTGGGAGGCGCATTCTGGGGGCTGACGGTTATTAATTCGCCATTTGGAATTATCATGACTGGAGTGGGAATCATTTCCCTTGCCGGGGTCGTGGTGAACAATGCAATCGTGTTGATTGATTACACCAATAAACTTCGCGCCGGGGGAATGGCCATCCGAAGTGCTGTAATTTCGGCAGGGGCAACACGACTGAGACCGGTTCTTTTAACTGCCGTCACCACTATTCTTGGCCTCCTGCCCATGGTCACGGGCATCAGTTTTGATTTCCATGTCTGGGCTATTTCAATGGCCAGTGAATCCAGTCAGTGGTGGAAATCTATGGCAATCGTTGTTATTTTCGGACTGATGATCGCAACAATTTTAACTCTGGTAGTGGTACCGACTCTCTATACTTTCATAGAGGAAAGTAAGCAGGCCTTCTCGAAAAGATTTGGGCCGGAACCAGATCTGGTTCCTGAAACATAGCTCAAGGCAGGCTCAAAATGCCATGCTTGAATCGAATGTGAGTGGCTTTATCAGGCCAGGAGATAACAATTACCGCCTCTTTTTCACCCATGGCACTGCACCGGGCCCGCAGGTCTGAAAAATCATAGGTTTCAAGAAATGTTTTCAGGCCTTCAATCCGGTTTTCCAACGCCGCTTTTTTTGTTTCCCCAGCCTTGAAATACTGGCGGATACTCTTCTCATAAACTTTTTTTGCAGCAGTCTCTATGCAATGATGCTCCAGGCTCACCGGAATCTCTATCAAAACTTCGTTCATATGGCTGGAAGGTTTTTTCACTTCTATTTCACTGATTATAATTGCCTGCCGGGAAACAGGCACCTAAAGCTCTTGACGCCCGTCTCCCGTAGAATAATTTTAACGTTGCAGATTTTCTATAACAGTGGCAACCCCAAGGCCGCCGCCGCAGCATGAGCTGAAAAAGCCGTAACGGCCTTTACGACGAATCAGTTCCCGCATGGCAAACATGCAAATCCTTGCACCGGAAGCGCCATTTGGATGGCCAAATGCAATCGCTCCACCCATGGGGTTCCAATTGTCCATATCAATTTTTTCGCCCATCTGATTTTCTATCTCTTTGGCAACTGCCAGGTTCTGCACAGCAAATGCTTCATTGCACTCCATGACATCTATATCGGAAACCTTCAAGCCAAGACGTTTTAACCCATTGGCTACGGCATATGCCGGCCCGATACCCATAATCTTGGGATCTACGCCATAATCTGTACCGATCAGCCATTTGGCCAAAGGGGTGTAACCCAGTTCTTTTGCCTTTTCAGCAGTCATCATAAGTACCATAGCGCCGCCGTCATTCCGGCCGGATGCATTACCAGCCGTAACCGTCCCGTCTGCTGCAAAGGCAGGCCTCAACTTTGCCAGGCCCTCCAAGGTGGTATCACCGCGAGGGTGTTCATCCCTGTCAAAAACGATTTCCGGGGTTTTGCGTGTGGCTGGAAACGTTACCGGAATAATTTCATCATCAAAGTAGCCGGAATCCATTGCATGCTTGGCGCGCATCTGACTGTTGTATGCAAATTCGTCTGATGCCTCACGAGGGATTTCGTACATTTTCTGAAGATTTTCAGCAGTAATTCCCATGCCGATGGAATCTTCTTCGACCGGCGACAAGGTGGTATTCAGGGGCATGGGTGGAATCAGGCGGTATGGCGGTGTGGACATGGAGAATTTCGCTGGAATCTGGCTGTAAGCTTCACTGCCGCCTGCAATGATCACATCGGCAACACCAGAAAGAAGTTTCCAGGCTGAGTGGTTAATAGCATCAATGGCTGAACCACACTGCATCTCTACATAGGACGCAGAGGTTTCGTATGGCAGCCCCGCATCCAGGGAGGCCCACCGGGCCGGATTTATAGCAGTGGAGCAATGGGCTGCTATACCCATCATGACGGTATCTACCTTACCTTTTTCAAGTATCTTGGTTTTTTCGAGCAAGCCTTTAATCGCGATACTGGCCAGCTTGGATGCCGGAATATCTCTCAAAGAACCACCCATTCGTCCAAAAGCGGTACGGACTCCATCCACAAATACAACTTCTCTTTCAGCCATGTTGTTTTTCTCCTTAAAAAATATGTTTAAAAATATTCCACAAGTTTCAATAAAATAGGGATTATGCTGTTTTGAGTGCCAATAATCTATTGTAATTTCATAAAACTTGTATTGATGATTACATTGAGATTTAAGACGGGAAAAGACTTTTTGTCAAGAAAAGCCTTCAACTTAATTACATATTGAACCGTTTTAAATTTTCATAAATTTTTGATTAATGATATTAATTTGTGTAATATCAATAAAAAATTTATAAAGGATATGATTTTGGAGTTCATTGCTTTTAGATCCATAAGAAAACGACTTGTTTTGCTAGTCATACTTTCTATTTTACCAGCATTTGCAATTCTTCTATATTCTGGTCTTGAGCAAAGGCAAAATTCTATTGCAAATGCCCGGCAGGACATTTTAATTTTGACTCACTCCATGGCTGAAAAACAAAAAGAAATTACCCATTTTACAAAGCAGCTTCTTACCACTCTTTCCCAATTATCAGTAATTCAGCAACTGGATACCTTGGAAAGCTCTGAAATATTACGCAATGTACTTAAACAAAACCCTCAATATTACAATTTGACATTAATAGATCTTAAAGGAAATGTGTTGGCTTCTGGTAAAGGGTCTTCCCCAGTAAGCATAAGCCTGGCAGATCGTAAACATTTTAAAGATGCCCTGGCCCAGAAAAAATTTACAATCGGAGAATTTAGCATATCTCGACTTGGAGATAAGAAAATTCCTATCTTTCCATTTGCAGCACCTGTATTGGACAAAGAGGGTCAACCAAAGGCAATTTTGTCTTGTGTTCTTAAATTGACCGATTTTTCAAAATTTCATGACCTCTCAAATCTTCCTGAAAGATCTTTTGTGGCCACAACGGATCACAAAGGAATACGGTTGTTTTATTATCCCCCAAAGAAAGCAAGCAACCCTGTGGGTAAACCGATTAAAACTAAAAGTTGGGACTTTGCCAACAAGGCGGATAAGCCGGGAATATTTACCAGTACAGGCTCAGATGGAATAAAAAAAATTTTTGCTTTCGAGCAAGTCCGCCTGACGTCTAAAGAACGTCCCTATCTATATGTATGGGCTGGCGTCCCAGAGAATAATATCCTTGAACCTGCAAACAAGACACTGATTAGAAATTTGTTGTTAATGTTGTTGGCATTAGGAAGTGCGATTCTGACCGCTCTAACTATTGGTAAAAGAGCAATTGTTACTCCCATAAAAAGTCTTATTAACTTAACAGACAAATTTTCTAGGGGGCATTTAGATGCCCGAAGCGATTATAAACCAAGGCTTGATGAGTTTTCAACTTTGACCACAGCATTTCATGATATGGCCGATACCTTGAAAGAGAATCATAAAACTTTAAGTGAAAACGAAGCTCGTTTTCGTCATCTTTTAAATAAATTAGATGCCCTTGTATATGTAATAGAACCAAATAGTCAATTGGTTATGTTCATTAATGAGTATGGAAAAAAACTTTTTGGAGACGTTACAGGTACCGTTTGCTGGAAGAGCATACAACAAGGGTTGTCGGAACCATGCAAATTTTGTCCAAACAAAAGCACTACAGATGATAAACCGTCAGATGCTTATGCTTGGGAGGGGAAAAATAATATTACAGGCAAATGGTTTCAAGGCTACAGCAGGACTATTAATTGGACTGATGGCCGTAAAATGGTTTTACTTATTGCAACAGATATCACAACACGAAAAGAGCATGAATTGGTTAAAGATGCTCTCATAGAAAAATTAGAAAACGCCCTTAATGAAATAAAAACATTAAGTGGATTATTGCCTATTTGTGCATCCTGTAAAAAAATAAGGGATGATAAAGGATACTGGAATACTCTGGAAGCATATATTGAAAAACATTCTGACGCTTCTTTTAGCCATGGGATGTGCCAGGAATGTTCTGAAAAATTATATGGTGATAAAGATTGGTATATTGAAATGAAAAAAAAGAAGGGGGGGTGAAAGTCTTAATTTTTTATCGAAGCCAGATCAAAAATCACGCTGCCGATAAAGACTTTAACCTTGATTCGTACGGGGATTTTTTTATTGTCCGCTGTAACCCAGAGTTTTAGCGTCGGGTTTTCGCTTTTTTTAAACACACCTGAAAAATGATTTACCTGGGGGACCAACAGATGCGTTTCCCAAGTTCCGGACGGCAGGGAGAGGATTTCTTTTTTAATTACCTCGCCTTTTTGAATGAACTGCTTTTTTCCGTCAGTCACAGCAAACGAAAAATTCTTCTCCACTTCAAAATCCAGGGTTCGCATCTTGTAAAAAGCAGAAAGCGGGTCAACCGTATTCGATGGAATAGGCAACGGGGGTTTTTTTCCTCCAAAATTGGAGTATGTTACTGTACTTTTTTCCCAGTCAAATGCAACAGCAATCTTTTTTTTATCTTTCCCGGACTGGACTTTTTTATATAAAAGAGACCGCTTTAAACCCGTATCTGCAAATCCTTCCATGCGGTCCCGGATCTTATAAAAAATATCAACGTAGCGGCTTGATTTAACATCCAGAAGAAAATGCCAGGCTTTTTTCCCGTTTATCTTTGAAAAATCAAGAACCGTGAAGGTGGCCTTTCCAGCCCGCACCATTTCCCATCTCACTGTATAGTGCAGCTTTTCTCCTATGGAAAAGGGCAGCATGGTTTCTCCGGAATGGGGAGCGGGTGCCGCAAAGGATACGGCACCTGTCAGAACCCAAAAACAAATACAGACGGCAAAATATTTAATGCATTGCTTCAGCAATGGAAACAATCCTGTCCCCAAGCATATTAACATAACTTGCCATTTCATTATCATACCATCCATAAATCACAGCCTGAGTCACCTGGATACTGGTCACCTGATCCTTTATCTGTTCCAGTATACTTTTATCAATCCCACGGACATGCTCGAGATTAATATTTATGGCTCCGGTCCGGGTATGGGTTTCATGTCCCTCAATAACTGCGGCTGCCCTGGGAGTGCCAATAATATCAGAGGAGACATTCTGTTTGTTTGAATACATCAAATAGCCATTGGTGTTTGTTTTTGAAGCATCTTCATAAATCGCATTGATCATATCCCTTCGGATCGGCTTTTTATTGAGCTCTTCTTGAAAATTCATCACAAGGATAATCAAAGACCCTGTGGCCGTCGGAATCCTGACGGACTCAGCAATAAATCCAATCGTGGACATTTCCGGAATAACCAGTTGCAGGGCTTTGGCTGCCCCGGTTGTGGTCAGAATGATATTATTCATAATGGAGCGATTTTTTCGCAAATCTTTAGCGCCTATTTTAGGCAGCCGGTCCAGAACCTGCTGTGACCCGGTTGCGGCATGAACAGTGGCCATGGAGGCAGATAAAATTCTTTCGATGCCAAAATAATCCAGCAGCGGCTTTATCATATGAGACAGACAGGTAGTGGTGCAGGATGCATTGGAAATAATATCATGCTTTAATGGATCGTAATCTGAATCATTGATTCCCATTACTGTTGTTACGGCATCTTCCGGCATGGGAACGCCTTCTTTAAGCTTAAAGGGAGCTGAAGCAATCACTTTCTGGGCACCAGCTTCGATATGGCCCCGAATATTGTCCGCACCAAGAGACGGATCTAAAAACTGCCCTGTAGTGTCCACCACAATTTTGGCGTCATTTTCAGCCCATTCGATATCTTTTGGGCTCCGGTTTTTTTGCAAAAATTTAACGTCCACGCCATTGACTTTCAGTGTCCCTGCTGCTTCATCCACATCAGAGATGACCGCCTCTCCCTGATATCCGCCAATAAAGGAATCCAGGCGGCCATAGGTGGTGTCCCGCTCCAGATAATGAACAATATCCTGAAAAGATTTGCCAACTTCACGCCCGACATTCACCACGATTTTATCAAAATATTTTCTACCGGCATGATGCCAGAGAGACAATTTACCAATTCTTCCAAACCCGTTAATTCCCAAAGTAGAAATTTTTGTATTCATCTCGTTTCCTCTTATTTATTCCATCTTTTATTAATTGGTTTTTATTGCGCCTTTATAAACCGATCCCTTTTGGCCGTTTATGCTGATATAATCACCGGTTATCATCTTGGCACCATTGAGCATACACTCTTTTTTATGCTCATTGCAAACAAGATTTTCACACCCTACTACGCAGGTTTTCCCTAAATTATACGTAACAACCGCTGCATGGGATGTCAGCCCACCCCTTGCCGTAAGAATTCCGTCAGCTGCATCAATTTCAAGGATATCATCCGGTACGGTGTCGTTTCGCAATAAAATCAGTTTTGTGTCCGGCTCACTTTTTCTCAGCGCATCAATCTCTTCTAATGTAAATACTATTCTTCCGCTCATGGCCCCGCCGCTGACCCCAATACCCTGGGCCAGGTAAGCTTTTTCAAGGGTTTCCGGTTTCACGTCGAAATCTTCGATCTTCTTTCGATCCCTTAAAGACATCTCTCTTGCCTGAAGGATATACAGATCTTCTTTGTTTTCCCCTTCAAATGTAAATTCGATTTCCTGCGGATTCCACCCTTCATCATATATCAGTTGATGCACCACATCTTTTAACTGAGAATAGATATTGGGGAAACTTTCCTCAAGGCTGATCTTTGAATCCCGCTCTTCCAGCTCCCTTTGCATTTCTGAAATCGGGAGTGTCTTTACCAGCCCTGATACCACATCTTCCCCTTGGTTGCCAATGGTAAAATCGCCCCAGAGACGGACCGTGTCTCCCGGAAGTTTAGGACTGTGACTGAACACAACACCGGAGCCGGACTGGCGTGACAGGTTTCCAAACACCATGGCCTGGATTGTCACGGCTGTGCCCCAATCATCTGAAATCCCCATGATCCGGCGGTAATCCCCCCCACGCTTAGAGTTCCAGGAGGAAAACACCTGATCAATGGCTAGAAAGAGCTGTTCCTGTGGAGACTCAATCAGCTCCACCCCGGAATCCAGAAGCAGACTCTTGTATTCAAGGGCGATGGCTTTCATCTGCTCCCCGCTAAAGTATCGTTTGAACTCAATACCTTCCTGTTTTTTCTTGGTATAAATAATATAGTCAAACTCATCGCGTTTTATGCCGAACGCCATTCCATAGCCCTGGATAAACCTGCGGTAACTGTCCCATGCAAACCATGAATACTTTTTAATTTCAGCAATACTTGCTGCAATTTCCTCATTCAGCCCCACGTTTAAAAATGAATCCAACATCCCGGGCTGTGAGATGGAAGAGCCGCTCCGAACAGACAGGAGCAATGGTCTTTTCTTATCGCCAAATCGCTTATTGGTCCTTTTTTCCAGGTTGGAAACCATCTGTGTAACATAGCGTTTGAAATTAATATTGGCTGGTTTGTAGTGGTTGATAATCTCGCGGCACTTAAACACCTCCGTGGTGATAATAAACCCGTCCGGCACCTCAATCCCCACATTTCTTAATTTAATCAGGTTAAGGCCTTTATTACCCAGGAAAATAATATTGTTACTGATGGGATCCGAACTGCCCACTTCAAGGACTGAGCATTTGGGGTCGTAATTGAGCAGCCGGCTTAAATGAACCTGAGATAATTTTTCCGACTGCTGGAAAAGGGTATGCAGAATCCGGTTTAAAAATACGTCCATCTGCTGGAGACCAAGAGAAGTGGCAATCCGGTCCATGAAAAAGATTTCCGCCACCCGCTGATCCAGCTTGGAGTTTTGTTTTTCAGGCCCTGTGGGCAAATATTTTTTTAGAATCTGGCCTTTGCCCAGCCTGGATTCAATGTGAAACAGGTTATTGGAATGAATATTGTTGAAATGATCATTGATGATATCAGCAACCGCCCGTGTAAATCCCTTGAATATATCCAGGTACTGGGTAAATGTGCAGGTCCGGATATCCACGGAAAACTTTAAAAAATCCATCTGGGTGTCCAGCTGGTTGGAGGATATGCCGTCAATCTCAAGAGCGGTTCTGAACAGGTTTAAAATTCCGTAAATCCGTTTGAATGTGGATTTGGTAATCACCTGAAGATCGATGCTGTTGACCAGTTCTTCAAACAGAACATTCAAAATGCTTTCAATCCGAAGGGTAAGGCCCAATGCATCAAACTTGGCCTCATTATAACTGCCGTACATCGACGGGATATCAACCGCAAAATGCCGTTTATGGTAAATGGCTTCATTGGCCTCATAAACCTTGTCCGATATAATGATCTGTTTGAGTTCTACCATATAGGATAAAAGCGAAAATATCTTATCCTCCAGACTGTGCTCGTCCAGGGCTCCAATGAGCTTTCCCGTATCCGGAAGATTCTCACTGTTAAATGATGCCAGGTATTTTTTCAACTCCAGATTATCGATCCGGTATTTCTGATTCAACAGGCGAAAAAATCCGAAAATCATTTTTACACGGTCCCGGTCCAGCGTAGACACCCCTTTAACTTCATCAATTAAATGATTCACTGCCTCTTCGGTATGAATCAGATAATCTGTGGGGTGTGCCATCTCCTTTGATTCCAGGTACGCCAGAATTTTTCTTGGCCCGTCAATAAAAGGGCCGGACTCTTCGATCTCCTGAAAAATTGACGGGGGTACATAGGGCTCAAGCTTCTGCTTTTTTCCTGTTTTCCAGAACAGGATAACTTCCTGGATAAAATCTACAATCCGGCCGGAGCTTTCCACGTGGCACTGTTTTCTTAAAAAATGGATCAACCGGTCTTTTCTCTGACAGGATTCATCCAGTTGGGTAGAAATATCCCTGAGCGCACCTTCTGCACCGATTTCGTTAAAAAATGCAGGTAGAAGCCTTGCCAACTGCTTTACCAGGTTGAACACCGGTCCAATATCAGAATTTAAGAATTTGGTAATATCCCTGGGAAAAAGGTCTGTATCCTTTATAAAAACCCCGCCGATGGAAAGAGAAATAATAAGCGCAGAAAGCAGGCGCCTTGATTTTTTAGGGTGCCGGCCGATGAGGTCAAGGAACAAGCGGATATTTTTCACATGGGCTGCATTGCTTTTTATCTGCCAGTCATCTCCTGTACCCTCAATCATGGGAAACTGGAACCCGTGAGCCACGGCACGATCAATAAAATAATTGATCAAGCGGATATTGGAGGTTTTGTATACGGACTCCCCTATTTTGTGGATGCAGTCCAGAACAGTTTCAGGATATTTGCCTTTCAGTTCTTTGATCAAAGAAAAGGTCTGGTCAATGATATTGATATCTTTATTAAAATCCTCATCTCCAATCAGGTGAGACAGGGTCTGATTGATATCTCTTAAGGCCTGGACATGGATGGAAGACAACCCCGGAATATGAATAATATAAAATAAAAATGTCAGTTTCAGGTGCCAGGCTTTTGAGTCGTCTTCACTGCACTTCATTATCTGCTGGGGAATTTCCCAGATCCGGCTGGCAAAGTTCTGGTAGCTGACAAGGCTGATTAATTCCAAAGTGGCTTTTCTGGGATCATCTTCCAGAATCTGAATAATTCTTTCAAGCTGTTTTTTCCACACCTTTATATGTTTGTGGGAAACCTCTTCCAAAAGGATTTGCAGCTTTTTGTCCAGACTTTCTATCTCAATACTTTTGCCAATCCAGGAGATTACATCTTCCTGGTCCAGCCAGTAATCAAATGAATAGAGATAAAGTTTTACCAAAAGCTTATTCAAGGGCTTGAAGATAAAGCTGTTATCCGTCAGTTTGTCTAACAGGTTTCTGGCAATTTTATCCGGCTGATAATAGGAACGGACAAAGTGGTAGAATCCTTTTTCATCATAGGATTCCATTTTTTTAAACGCCTTTTCAAAAACAGGCAGAAACTGCTCAAGTTCATCATCTGATTCTTTAACCACATGCTGTAAAAACAACATTAAATTATCTGCAGCTGTAATTTTTACCTTTAATGAAGCATCCGCTTCAAAAGCCTCCAGAAAAATATCCACAAAAAGAGAAAGGGCCTGCTCCCCGTCCGGGTGGGGTTTGTAAAGATAAAAATAATGAATGGACAGGTGCCGGGCTTCGCTGACAATAAATTCCCAGTTTTTATATGGATGGGATAACTCTTCCAGAAAAATTTTCATCCGGTTCAATATCCCCACATAGGGGGACACAATCTGAATAAAAACCTCATATTTTTTATCAATGACAACATCAACCCTGGTATCTGACAGGTTGACTTCAAGTGCGGTGGATTTCACAAACGATCCTTTCTTAAATTTACAACCTTTTTAGGTTCTTTACATACCTTAATACTTAACCATTTTGATAGGCTTTTTCAATGAAGTTTATGGATTTTAACGCTGCTGAAACAGATTATCCGATGCGAAAACTATTCCTACGGAGCTCATTTCTTTTACGGCCAATGAGGATGTCTCTTCTGCGACGCTTTTGCATAAATCCGGCATTACACACACGTTGTAACCAAGTTTTACAGCATCAAGTGCGGTATATTTTACGCAGTAATCCAGTGCCAGGCCATAGATGATCAGATTTTTTATATTGTATGATTTTAAAATATCATCCATGCCGGTGGCTGATCCGCCATCATCAAAAAAGCCGGAATAAGAGTCAAATTTTAGATCCATGCCTTTGCGGACAATGGAATTAAACATATCCTGATCCAGAAGAATCCTTGCATTTTCTGTTTCCTGAATACAGTGGGGCGGCCAAAGCACCTGCTGGTGTCCATCTGTTTCTATGATATCAAAAGGGACTTTGCCTGAATGATTGGTATAAAAAGAAATATGATTTGGGGGATGAAAATCCTGGGTGGCAAAAATAGGATAACCTTTGGCTTTAAATGCTTTTGTCACTTGCTTTATTTTCTCAAGATAGGCTTTGCCGGTTCCTTCCACGGCAAGTGCGCCGTCCTTTAATTGGGTAAAATCGGCCTGCATATCCACCACGATGATTCCTGTTTCACTGACATCATATATTGAGTCCAAAACTCTCTCCTTTTTTTTATCTTCAATCAAGGGTATTCTATTTTTATATAAAGGATCTTTCAACCTGAAAATAAATTAAGCCTAACTTTAATGAAGGTAAACCACTTATGATTCAAAGCATACTTGATAATGATCTATACAAATTTACCATGCAGCAGGCCGTTCATATGCTCTATCCCAGTGCCCAGGTCCAGTATGAGTTTACCAACAGAGGCGCCACTCCTTTTCCAGAAGGATTCAGCAACCAGGTCAAAGCCCGGATTAAAGAAATGGCAACATTTAAGCTGTCTTCTGAACAAAGAACCTTTCTTGAAAAATCATGCCCCTACTTTAACCCGGTATACCTTGATTTTCTTTCATCTTATACTTACGACCCGTCCGAAGTCACAATTACCCAGGAAAAAGAGTGCATTCACTTGAATATCACCGGCCCCTGGTATCGAACCATCTTGTGGGAAGTTCCCCTGATGGCCATTATCAGTGAAACTTTTTTTGCCATGACCGGCCAGACGCCCTATGATGAAAAGCAAACCACTCGTATCAACCGGCAGAAAGCAAAAATACTGGGAGAAAACAATGTTCGCTTTGCAGATTTCGGAACCCGAAGACGATTTTCCGCCCATAACCATGAAATGGTTCTCCAAGACATTTTAAGCTGTGAAGAGCACAGCCTTATGGGAACAAGCAATGTTCACCTGGCCAAAAAATTTAATCTTGCCCCCATAGGAACGCTGGCCCATGAATGGTTCATGTTCCATGCAGCCATCAACGGATATACAATGGCAAACCCAACTGCCCAGGATGCCTGGGTCAAAGTATATAAAGGAGATCTGGGAATTGCCCTGGCTGACACCTACACAACAGATATCTTTTTATCAACATTTGATACTTTTTACGCCAAACTGTTTGATGGGGTGCGGCAGGATTCCGGGAACCCGTTTGACTTTGTTGACAAACTCATCCGGCATTATGAAAGCCTTGGAATTGATCCGGCGGGAAAAATTGTCGTGTTTTCAGATGGCCTGGATGGCCCGACAGCGGTTAAAATTCATGAGTATTGCAACGGACGGATCAAAGATTCATATGGTATTGGTACGCACCTGACCAATGATGTGGGGCTAAAGCCTTTGAATATGGTGATCAAGCTTTCAAAATGCAGGCCTCAAAAGAATGTCCCATGGCAAAACACAGTGAAACTCTCAGATGACCAGGGCAAACACACAGGAGACCCGGCTGAACTTGATATCTGCATGAAACGCTTTAGCCTGTCTAGGTTATCGTGAATTGTGCTTCTTCATCCAGGATTCAAAATCCAGTGAAATTTCTTTTGGTTCCGGCAGAGGAGAATCTTCTATTTCCTGTTTAATTACAGGGGCTTCCTGTTGTGTTTCCACAATTTTTTTAATCTCCTCCATCTCTTTCATGAGCATGGACAATTTAGATTCGATATTGGCCAGAGTGCTTTGAATTTCTGTATTTTGGTTCTGGTTGTTTTCCGGCTGATCGCTCTCTTTGGATAACTCTTTTTCCTCACCCACTGAATCTTCTTTGACTTTTGCCGGACGATTCTTTTCAAGAAAAGACAGGCATTTGTCCCAAAACAGTTCCAGGGGCATATCGCCGATACTACCTGCTCTTAACATCATTTTCTCACAGATATTATTGATACACCTGGATGCAACAGAATCCGGGAACAATTTTAAAAAAGGCGTCTGGGCAACCACGGCAGCCCGGACATTCTTATCAGATCCCACGATTCCCAATGGCGCGACTTTGATGGACAAAAACTTATTCACTGTTGATTTCAACTGAGCATAGGCTTTTTTCGCAGCTTTGCCAGAGGTCACCTGGTTAATCACCACCCGAATGGGATAATGATACCCGTGCTTTGACAATACCTTTAGCATGGAATAGGCATCTGTAAGGGATGTGGGCTCTGTGGTTGCCACAAGAACAATCTCGTGGGAAGCCATGCAAAAGGAGAGAACCTGAGTTGAGATTCCTGCAGACGTATCAAAGATAAAATAGTCATAATCTTCCAGATCCAGGAATGCGCTGATCAGGGTGCCAGTCTGTGTCCGGGTTAAATCGGCAATTTTCTGGACACCTGAACTGCCCGGGATAATATCAATGCCCTGGTAATCTTTGATGATAATCTCGTTTAAGTTGAACTGGCCGGAAATTACCCCTTCAAGATCTTTTTTAGGATAAATGCCTGTAAGGATATTGACATTGGCAAGCCCAAGATCTGCATCAAACAGGCAGACTTTAAATCCCTGTGATGCAAGAGATAGAGAAAGGTTCAAGCTGATACTGGTTTTCCCGACCCCGCCTTTTCCACTGGTTATCGTAATAATTCTTGCCATACCGGATTCCTATCTTTTGGATAATTCTTGTTTTTTTGGTAATTCCTATCTTTTGGGTAACGCCACCAGACACACACTATTGTCTTCCTTTTTCAAGGAAAACTCAATGCTCCTGCTCTGGTATTCCCGGGTAATTTTTTTATGCATCTGGCTGACAAAGGAACTAAATTCATCCTGGCGATTTTCTTTTCTCTGTCCGCAGCTCAGATGAAGCAACTGCTCATAACGATGATAAAGGGTTTGAATAGAGCCTTTTTCTAAATCAGGGGCTGCAATGGATGTTTTATACTTCAGCAGCAAAGATAGATCAAGAGGCTCTTCTCTGTATTGAATTTGAGTTGAATCGATATTGGTGCTGTAAATAATTTTACTGAACTGAGAAAAACCCGAATACGGAATAAAGACAACCTTGAACCGATATTGGGGAAATTGTTCGCTTAGCTGGCGGATCAACAGCATATTATCCGGATCAGTGATTCCAAACAACATGGTGTTTCCCTTTAATACCAGGGGAACAACCTTATTTTTCATGGATTGTTCAACATCCATCACCCGGATGAGTCTGTGCTTATCGTTTTGATCAAAAGAAAAATCCCGCACTGACCTGAAAGGCACATGAAATAAATCAAACAGCAGTTTTTGCATATGGCTGGTGGACACCTGACCGGTCTTCAGTAAAAGACTGATAAACGGAAGATTTCTCTGCTTTGACATCTCCCGGGTTTTTAAAACAGCATCCTGGGATAGCATTTGATCCGAAATCAGGGCAGACTGTATGGATTTGAGTTTATTGTACTTATGAAGCACATAAAAATTATCTGCTGGTGTGATCAGGTTCAAATCGCATAAAATCATTCCCATAAGACGATTTTTTTCAATACCTACTGATGACTGGCGCTTTTCCTGGATTGAAAGCGCCATATCAATATCGTCCAGTCGGACAAACCCTTCTTTTACAAGCAGTTCGCCGGTTTTAAGCGGCTCAACCATTTTTTTCATTGTTTTTTTTGGCTGCTGCATATAAATGACCTGTTTTACTTTTTAGATGATGAAACCGGCAAGGTAATGGTAAACCGCGTGCCTTCACCTGGTTTACTTTTACATCTTATTTTTCCGTTCAGATCTCTTACAATGGAATGGACAATGGAAAGCCCAAGCCCTGAATTGCCTTTATCCTTCTTGGTTGTGCTGTATGGCTCGAACAAGGTTTCCTGCATTTTCTCATCAATACCCGGCCCGTCATCTGCTATGACAATCTCAATGCTCCCGGGAATTCTCCGTTTCTCATCAATCATTATTTTTGCTGATTCAGCCATAAACCGTGTGGTCACTTTAATGTTACCACCGTTCTCCATCGCTTCCGACGCATTTTTTACCAGGTTGATAAACACCTGCTTTATACCGTTTCTATCTGTTTTTATATGGGGAATTTCAGGGTCAATTCTGATGGAGGACTCGATCTGTTTGGGCAGAAGAATTGATTTTTTTAAAATCTCAAGAATACTGTGGCAAAGCTCATTGATGTCTACCGGCTCAAAACCACCGATCTTGGGTCGTGAAAAACTTTTAAGCTTGTCCAGAAGCTCTGAAACCCGGTACATCTCTTCGCCAATCACTTTAAGCTCACCTTGAGCCGGATGCCGGTCCGGCAGTTTCAGACCCAGGGTCTCAATATAATTTTTAATGATCGCCAAAGGGTTGTTGATTTCATGAATTACTTTGTCGGTAAGGGTTGAATATGCCTCCATCTTCTTTTCATGGATATCAACGGCATACTCATTGTGAAAGCGGATACTCTGGATACAGACACCTGTCTGCCGGGAAAAAAGGCGAACAAGACCTTTGTTGTCTTCCAGCATTTTAGCAACACTTTTATCCACTCCAAGGGCCATAACCCCGAAAGACCTTTCTGATGAGTATATCGGAATACAATACAGGCCGTCTGCTTTTAAAAGCCTCACAATCTGAGTGTCTGATATGGCCGGTTTCAGATCCGGATCCGGGTCCAGGCTGTTTTGAACCTTTTGTTCTTTTACGCATTTTACCAGGAGGCTGGAGCTGTTTGCCATGGGAAGAGCAATGCTTCGAATAATTTTATGGGATTTGTCACTGCTGCTGCAAAATCCGGTCAGAATATTTTTTTTGTCTTCCAGAAGAAAATAAAAAACACGGGAGATATTAAAAATTATCTTAAGCCCGTTTTGGGCGGCATGCAGTACCCCGTCAACATCCCTGGCCTTAAGCAGATTTTGCAATGTGCCGTAAAACAGGGAAAAATCCTTTATCTCCGATTTAAGCGAGGCTTCACTTTCCTCATCCTGGACACCATCCATATTGATGCCAAGTGTTTTTGCCATCTCAGAGACTTCTTTTTCCGCCTCAACTGCAATATGCTCAAGTATGGCCTGGGGAATATCCGTCAGGGAAATAATTTCGTCTATTTTCCCAAGGGCATCTTTTCGGGCCAGGACATTTGAAATATAGATTTCCTTGACAAGCGCCAGGGCCCCTTCAACCTGATCCACATCTTCATTAACGTACAAAACAGCATCTGCAATCAGGGGGTTTAAATTCCAATGGCCAAAAAGCCAGGCGCTTACCTGTGGTGTATTTACACCAAAAACTTCCAGCTCTTCATCCAGAATTTTTTGTTCACCAGTTTTTTGTTCATCAGAAGATGTTTTTAGAATTTGTTTATATTCTTTAGGAAACGTCTGTAAAAGAACCAGGCGTCCGATATCATGAAGCAATCCGGCCAGAAAATATTCATCCGGGTTTGAAAGATTGCTTTCTTCTGCAACTTTTCGTGCCACAACGCCGCATTTATAGGAATGATACCAGAAACTTGCAATATCAAACTCCGGAACCTGTTTTGATACACTGAACAGCCGCATGGCAGAGGTGCTGATGGCAATGTTTCGGATGGTATCAATGCCCAGGTACACCACGGCTGTTTTAATACTGTTTACAGCTTTTGGCAAATTTACATAAGGAGAGCTGATGATCTGGATCAATCGCGATGTCAGAGAAGGATCTGTAGATATGATTTGGGTAAGCTCCTCTATGGTGGTTTTTTCATTGCTGCAGGCTTTGATAAGCCGGAGCATCACCTGGGGGAGCTGAGGGAGATTCTTAGACTGCTTTATCTTTTCAAATATATTTTTTTTCACCATACCCAAAAGCGACAATAACTAGTTAAAAAAATTAAACATCTTTTTATTTCAAAGGCTTTTTAAGTTTGTATAGAGATTTATGGCACTAAAATCAATAGTTTTGGGCAATTTCGGTAAAAATTTTAGACTTTTTTACACAGTTTTATAAGAAAATGGGTTTTTCTTTAGCTAGAAAAACCCATTTTATGTTATTAAATTTCAACTGGTTTGCACAGCTTATCATCAGACACTGACAATCTGCCGCACTTTTTACAGGTGTACTTCAATTTTTGCAGTTTGGGTTTGCACACATGTTTGGCATCTAGTGACGATGCTCCACAATCTTCACAAACAAAGGCCTTTGTCAGCTCAACAGGATCGCACAAATGGCCGTCACCTTTTACACTTTTTCCACAGGTTTTGCAGGCTCGAAGTTTTTTTCCCATTCCACACCTCCATCTTTTTAAAGTGGTCTTTTTTTCGCTATTACCAAAGGATGATCGTGTTTATTCTTTTAAATATAGGTGCTATATTCTAAAAATCAAATATTTTAATCAGGAGCAACATATGCAGATTAAATGGCTGGGCACCGCCGGGTTTGAATTTAAAACCCGGGAGAGTCTTTTCCTGACGGACCCTTTTTTGACCCGAAACCCGGATGCAGAGCCCAAACAGACAATCATGTGCCGCGATATCCAAAACCCCGGCCAAATCTTTTTATCCCACGGTCATTTTGACCACATCATGGATGTTCCCCAAATAGCCTTTTCGAATCCCTGTGATGTCTACTGCTCCACCACTGCAGGTGAAACTCTGCTGAAAAACGGCGTGAGTAAAAGCAAAATCCAAACGCTTCATGAAAACAACACGCTTCTGGATTTTAAGCACTACCGAGCCCGGGCTTTTTTCAGTGAACATGTAAAGTTTGATAAAAGACTGGTCATGTCCACATTGTTGAAAATCAATTTTCGCCTGTTTAAACTGCTCCCTCTTTTTAAATCATTTCCCTGCGGACAGGTCTTAAGCTGGCGTTTTTACATTGAAGGAAAAGTGATTCAGTTTTTCGGCAGTGCAGGATCTTCTGATGACGAACTGAAAAAGATAAAAGATGAGCCTGTCGATATTCTTTTACTTCCGTTGCAAGGCCATTCGGATATCTGCAAAATTGCAGCAAATTATGTAAAGTGCTTGAAACCCAAAACCGTTATTGTCCAGCACCATGATAATTTTTATCCCCCCATATCTCAAAGTGTAAATATCCAGCCTTTTTTAAAAGAGATAAAAACCAGGCAAGGTAGAACACAGGTGATCGTGCCGCAAATAAATGAGTCCCTGTATTTTTAGGGCAAAAGATACGTTTAAACTACCATAGAAAATATTTAGACTGATATGAAGGTGTAAAAAGTGTATTTTTCCAAAATCTTGAACAGGACAGCCTGGCTGGTTCAGTAAATACAATATCAGGTATTAGGTGATACCAGCGATATCCCATATCCGTATAATACCGGTTTAATTCTTTTATCATCCCAAGATCATTCGCTGCTATTTTTATGGCATCTCGCTGGCACCTGGAGCGGATAAATATATTCACAATCCGTTTTTTAAATCCGTTCTCAAAAAACAGGTCCTTGGCCCGTTTATAGTTTTGAAATCGGCAGAACGCATCTTTTTGAGCAAAAAAAACCAGGACAAGACTGTAAAGGCTTAGGCATGTGTGTACAATAAAAAACAGGCTGACAGGATCTTCCCGGTAAGAGGAAGCCTGTTTTGCAAACAAAAAACACAACACAACACTGACAATAGATATCAGGTGAAGCAGCAGACCTACTTTTAAGTAGCGGACAAGGCGTTGCGTGCTAATTAAAAAGGCCTTTGAACAACTTTTGAACACTTTCTTTCACTTCGTCTTCAGTAGATTTTTCAGATCCCGGCACACTTTCCTGAGTTGCCTGTTCCTCAGATGATGTTCTGTCCGGATCCGGATAGTCTTCTTCAACAGGATATTGATCATCTGAAGGTTTTGCCCCTGCCTGATTTCCAAAAGAGGGCTGAGCACCCATCTTTACTTTCTGTGCGCCTTGGGGAAACTGGTAATAGGATGAATCAAGCGACTTCTTTTTCAAGCTGTTAAGACGCATTTCATCCCCGTATCTGAGCATACCGCCATATCCTGCTTTTTTAGCTTCATCTGAGGCCTTTTCAATAGCCTTTGACATTTCCTGGCCCATGATCTGTCCCATTTTTGACGATATGGAAACCCAGGCTTCATTTACCTGTTTTAAGTCAGAATGAGAAGACAATACCACTTCATCGATGCGAATCACCTGACCGTTTTCCAAAACTTCCACATTATAAACCGTGCCGGTATATCCTGAAATTTTTTCTTTTTGTCCGGTTTTTTTATAGTTGGCTGTATATTCTTTTGCGGCAGCTTTCTGCCCACCGAACAGGCTGGCAAGTCCTCCTGAACTAAACCCTTTCATCTGATCCATATCCATGACCATCCATTGACCGTCATCGTCTTTTGAAACCGAATAGATCTTATCGCCCTGCAGCAGCATGTAATTGTTTTCCGATGTGTCCATCCTGATATGTTCATTATCTCTTGTTACAATGGTGACCTTACTGCCATCCTGATACATGTACGTGGCAACAATATCTGTGGCAGCAAAAGCGGTTGTGGAAACGAGCAGCAAAAATACAACAAGCACCCTACGCATATCGAAAACCTCCATTTTTTAAGTTATTGGTATTTCCTATTTAAAAACTGAGATAATGTCAAGATTTGACAACAAAAACCGGCAAAACCGAAGATTCGTTCTAATTGGAAAATTTAAAATTAAAAAAATATCGCTTTAAACATTAAAATAATATTATACTTATCGTCATATATTGCCTTTAAAATTGGAGAACATATTTTTTCAAAGTGATTTTATTGATGCAGATTTTAAAAAAAACTGTATTTTCAAAATCCGGCCTGATGATATTCTGGGTTGCTGTTATATCTATTTTGAGCCTTTTCAATATCAGTTATGCCCGGAATACACACCAAATCAAAGAAGGGATTCTGGATCTCAGACACTGGGATTTTTCGATAGACGGAAATGTTGAATTATCTGGTAAATGGAAGTTCTACTGGTCTGAGCATTTTGAACCGCAAACCTTCATTTCAGGTGAAGATAAAGCCGATTTCACTACTCTGAAAGTTCCCGGAAGCTGGAACGGACATATAGTGAACGGCCAAAAAATTCCAGGCACCGGATATGCAACATATCGCCTGACTGTTTTGTTGAGTGGCAAAGAAAAACGACTGGCCTTAAAAATACTGGACATGGCTACCGCCTATAGAATTTTCATGAACGGAACTGTTATAGACGAGGCCGGCACTCCGGGAAAATCCAGAGAAAGTACAACCGCTTTTTATCATCCAAAAGTGATCGAATTTCCCAGTACGTCAGACCGTCTGGATATTTTTGTGCATATTTCTAACTTTGATCACTGGCAGGGTGGGATATGGGAATCCTTATTTTTAGGAACACCAGAGCATATTTATGCCGCCTGGGAGAATAAGCTTGTTATCACGGTTTTTCTTTTAGGCGGCATTTTAATTATTGGAATTTATCACTTTTTTTTGTTTGGGTTTCGCCCGCAGGATAAGTCCACATTGTTTTTTGGAATTTTCTGCCTGTTAATTGCTGCCCGTATTTTTTTCACTGGTGAACGATTTATTATTCACCTTATACCTGGAATAAGCTTTGAACTGGTATTAAAAACTATCTATATCTCCTTTTATCTGTGCGTTCCAATCTTTGCAATGTATCTGCGACTGATATTTCCAGACGAAATATCAGGTAAAATCGTAAAATTGACCCAGGGGGCAGGACTCTGTTTCTCTGTTTTTACCCTGCTTTTACCCTCCCGTGTTTATACTTTTGCCATGCCTGTTTATCAGGCGTTGACCATTTTAGTGCTTCTCTATGGTGTCTGGGTAATTTTTAGTGCAGCCGTTAGAAAAAGAAAAGGCTCATTCATCTTTGCCCTTGGCATGGCACTTCTTTTTTTAAGCGTGGGCAACGATATTCTCTACACCCGACAGATCATCAATACATGGCATTTAGTTCCGGTTGGCCTGCTCTTTTTTATTATTTCCCAGGCCATTTTAATTTCCAAAAAATTTTCAACAGCATTTTCCCAGGTTGAAAAATCTGAAGAACAATACCGGTCTTTAATTGAGCAATCCACAGACGGAATATGCATCATTCAGGACGTTCAGATTAAATATTATAATTCCGCTTTTTTGGAACTTACCGGAGAGTCTGATGAAGCACTTCTAAATACCTCATTTAACAGATTCATTGCCCAGGTTGACCGGGAAAAAGTATTGCGGCGTTATCATGAAAAGCTGGCCGGGACCGCTCCGTCAGGCAGATACACCGTTCGAGGACAAAACACAAAAGGAACATTGCATGACCTGGAACTGGATGCTGCACTGGTTGAATGGAAGGAAAAACCATCTGTCCTTGTCGTTGTAAGAAACATAACAGAGTATAAAAAAACACAGGAATTACTGATCCAGTCAGAAAAAATGCTATCCGTTGGCGGGCTTGCTGCGGGCATGGCCCATGAAATAAACAATCCCCTTGCCGGTATGATCCAAAATGCCGGCCTCATGGGCAGCCGTCTCACGAATATAAAAAATTCAGCCAATCAGAAAGCAGCAGAAGAAATTGGCATTCAATTAGATGATATCCATGCTTTTATGAAAAAAAGAGGGATTCTTAAAATGATAAAAGCCATTAATGAATCCGGGGTTCGGGCTGCTGAAATCATTAATAATATGCTGAGTTTTGCCAGAAAAGGAGATGCGTCTTTTTTGAAGTATGAACCGAATTTACTTTTGGATAAGTCACTGGAACTGGCAATGACAGATTACGACCTAAAGAAAAAATTCGATTTTAAAAAAATTGACATTGTCAAAGAATACGAAGAAAATCTGCCGATGATTTCCTGTGAGGGAGGAAAAATTCAACAGGTCCTGTTGAATATCCTCAGAAACGGGTCCTATGCAATGCAGAAAAAAACCGAACAAGACAAAAATTATAGACCGAAATTCATACTGCGGCTGTCTAAAAATCCAGACGAAAGTTTGCTGTCTATAGAAATAGAGGACAATGGTCCAGGGATGGATTCAAAAACAAAAAAACGCATTTTTGAGCCTTTTTTCACAACAAAGCCAATGGGCGAAGGAACTGGACTCGGCCTTTCAGTCTCATATTTCATAATAACTGAAAACCATGGCGGAACAATGCGTGTGGTATCTGAGCCTGAAAAAGGAACAAATTTTATTATTCAGCTACCATTGGCAGAAGAAAAGGATAGATAAAAAACCGCCCTGTACAGAAAATATTGCTGAACAGGGCGGTATAATAAATTAATATTAAGAGGCGATTTCGCGCCGGTCAGACATGTCCACAAGGGTTCTTTCTCTTGTTTTATCAATGCCCAGCTCTTTTCTCTTTTTGTCAATATGGGCAATCATCAGCCGGGCAATCTCATGGGGATCTGCTGCAACACCCCATTTTCCATACCCCTGGTTTTCAAGCCCTTCAAACATCAATTTATGGAACTTGGTTTCCTTTATGCTTGGAAAGCCGATTCCAAAAATCGTATAAACACCGGATGAAACAAAATACTGGCCAATGGCCAGGGCTTTTTCACTCATCCATTCCGGGGCACATCCAGCTACTGGAAGGTCTGCAATCGTGTTACCAAGCCCTCCGGCCTCAACCATAGCAGAGGCAGCAATCAAAATCCGGGTGTTGTCCACACAAGATCCCAGGCCCAGAACCGGCGGCATGCCGACCGTTTCACAAACCTCTGCCAGGCCAGGGCCTGCAAGGGGGGCGGCTTCAGGCACCAGGAGCCCGGCCTTGGCAAGCGCGATCTGGGAACACCCGGTCTGGAGAACCAGCACATCATTTCTAATCAGTTCCTTTACCAGTTCAACATGGACGGAATCCTGCTGCACTTTGGGGTTTGTACAGCCGACAACACCGGCAACGCCACGGATTCTTCCATTAATGATGTTATCATTCAGAGGTGAATAACTTCCCCTGAAAGTCCCGCCCAGCATGTATTCAATATACTCATGTGTAAACCCGTGAACTCCTTTCTGGATCTGCTTGGGGATCTCAATGGGCATTTTTCTTGTTGCATATCTGGCAATGGCTTTTGACAAAATCTGGTCCGTACATTTTCTCGGGTCATTTTCCTCAAACTCGATATGGACGGCCCCTTCAATATGGGCTCTTGAGTTGGTGGTAATCAAATGCGTGTCATAACATTTTGCAACTTCAGCCAGACCCTGCTTGATACACTGGATATCCACAACCATGGCATCCACAGCCCCTGTGACCACGACGGCCTCTGTAGACCCGAAGTTACCGGCATGGGGCACCCCGTGGCGGGACATCATTTCCGCACCAGAACAGCACATACCCACCAGGTTGATTCCCTTGGCGCCTTTTGCCTTGGCTTCTTCAATGAAAAAAGAGTCATTCACTGCTGCCAGCATACCTTCAAACATGGCCGGCTCATGACCATGAACGATCACGTTGACATGGTCTTCTTTTAATACCCCCATATTTACATCTGCCAGAGTGGGAGACGGCGTTCCAAACATGATATCGGAAAGCTCGGTGGCCACCATTGATCCCCCCCATCCATCTGCAAGCGCTGTACGGGCAATCTGTTTCATCAAGTTGTTGTAATCCTGATCGCATCCAATATGGGTCCGGCTCATCAATTCCATGACCTCAACCATGGCTCCCCTGGGGGAAATTCCGTCCTGCCTCCACTGCTCCTGCAAGGCTTTTGGTGCCCTTTTTACAAACGGCATTTCACCATCCACATTGGAAAACGTTTTTTCAAGTTCATCGCACAGTTCAAGGCCAACCTCATTTACTTCTTTGCCTTCTACCTCAATGCCGATGGATTTTGCCACACGCTCAAGTTTCTGGATATCATCAATACTGAACTCTTTATTTTTACCTTCCACAATTCCCCTGAACAGGCCAAGGATATGACGGCCATGGTCATTGTGGGATGCAGAGCCTGCTGCGACATTTCGCCCGAAATTTCGCGCCATAATGGTATCTATTGTTGCACCGCATACCCCGACTTTTTTATATGGATCTCTGGGGTTCAAGCGGCAGGGCCCCATATAACAATGCTTGCAACAGGCAGATTCTGCGCCTATTGGACAGGCCTTCATTTCATATCCCCTGTCAAGATCAAGTTTTACTCCGTCCCGCCTGGCTTTTTCCAGCATCTGCTGCGTGGCCTCACAAATTGTCCGATCCTGAACACTCACCAATTTTTTTTCTTTTATATCTTTTGCCATTCGGATCTCCTTGATTATTCTCTATCTTTTTTAGTTGCCAATATTCTCGAACACACCACACCTTTTTACTTTTCAAGAAAGTAATACAATGTGGTAGTTTCATGTTTGATATGAAGATAGAAACGAAAGGAGAATTATTCCAAAAAACAGAGTTTGGCTGTTCAGCCGATGGTATCTATGGTTGCAAACCTGGGCTCATGGAGGGGACAGATAATATCGGCCTTTTTTTTCACATCCAGCATGATATCATAAGCTTGATACACATTCACATGGGTTCCCGGTGGAATAACATCCATTTCCATTCCTTTGATTTCAGGCGGGGGATCATAATTTTCGTCAATTATGCAGAATCCGGTAATGGCTGCTTTTCCTTTTGATGTTTCAATATAAACCGTCATTCCGCCGGGGGAGTGAACCGGTGTATGTTCCACACGAATGCCGGGAAGGATATCGCTATCCTGTTTAATAACTTCTATCTGCCCGTTCTCTTCAATATCATCTATGTAATCTTCAAGGTAGCGGTAGTCCAGAGGGTGAGGATCATGGATAGATTCCAGCTCTTTTTCATGGATATAAAATTTTGCGTTTTCGCATTTATAATCATTTTCGCAATGATCCATGTGCAGGTGAGTGTGTATGACAATATCAATATCAGAGGGTTTCAAGCCATACTTTTCAAGGCCCTGCTCAAACGTGTATATTTTACCGCCAATGGCATCTTCCCTGTCTGGTGACTGGATGGGATTCATTTCTCCTGTGTCCACCAGAATATTTTTATCACTGCCTTTAATCACCCAGGTATAAATAGGTATGGTGTATTGTTCTCCCTGTCCGTATTGGTAGGTCATCATACTTTTGTCAAAAACTTTGGTTCCCATGGCAATGGGATGGATCGTATACTGAGCCATCTTTTACTCCCTGAAATAAATGCTGTTAAATACGCTTATATCACATCATCACAACATAGGAAAATAAAAAGCCCGGGAAAGTATTCTCCCGGGCTTGATTTTAAAATGTAAAAAATCGTTTATAGTATCTGGTTCAAGAAAAGCTTGGTGCGATCGTTTTCCGGATTTGTGAAAAAATGTTCAGGAGTTCCCTCCTCAATGACCTGTCCCTCGTCCATAAAAATAACCCGGTCTGCCACCTCCCGTGCAAACCCCATCTCATGAGTCACACAAACCATGGTCATACCTTCTTTGGCAAGAGCTTTCATTACATCCAGAACTTCCCCTATCATTTCAGGGTCAAGAGCAGAGGTGGGTTCATCAAACAACATAATTTTGGGGTCCATTGCAAGGGCTCTTGCTATTGCCACCCGCTGTTGCTGGCCGCCGGAGAGATTTGAAGGATATGCATGGGCCTTATCTCCTATCCCTACTTTTTCCAGCAGCATCATGGCTTTTTTCTCCCGATCCTTTTTACTCCTTTTCCGAACAAGCTTCTGGGCAATGCTGACATTTCCCAGGATGGACAGGTGAGGAAACAGGTTAAAGGACTGGAAGACCATTCCCATCTCAGCCCGGACCGTATTAATATTGGTTTTGGGATCAAAAATATCCACACCATCAACTAAAATTTGTCCTGTATCAGCGGTTTCCAGGCGGTTAAGGCATCTTAAAAAGGTACTTTTCCCTGAACCCGAAGGTCCGATAACAACAACCACTTCACCCAGTTCGATTTTATTTGACACATCCACCAGAGCCTTGACTTCATGGGGAACAAAAAATGTTTTATAAATATTGTTTACTTCAATCATTTTGTCGCTGTCCTCCTTTCCAGATATTGGATGAACATGGAAAGTGTAAAGGTCATCAACAGGTAGAGGATTGCACACAATATCCACAGCTCAAACGTCTGAAGACTTGTCGTAATCCCCTCTCGAGTGGCCTTTGTCAGCTCCCGGATAGAAATCATGCCTAACAGAGAGGAATCCTTAATCAGATTGATAAACTGTCCGGCCAGGGGTGGCAGGATGGTTTTTAATGCCTGGGGCAAAATAATATGATACATGCTTTGAAAATAATTCATACCGGAAGATCTTGCAGCTTCAATTTGTCCCGGATGAATGGATTCAATACCCGCCCTCACAATCTCAACCACATATGCGCCGGTAAAAATAGACAAGGCTGCAATACCGTACCATTCAGGGTTAATTATGCCGAAACCGTTCATGGCCAGCAGCTTGTTTATAGTGGTCCCCAGAACAAAATAGGCAATCATGATCTGTACCAGCAGGGGGGAGCCGCGGATAATCTCCACATAGGTGATGGCGGTCCATTTAAGTACCGGGGTGTCAGAGACCCTTGCCACCCCTCCTATTATCCCGAGTAGTATCCCTATAATAGTGGAAATAAAACTGATCTTCAGCGTGGTCCAAAGCCCTATCGTAAGAAGTCCCGGCTTCCACCCCCCAGGATATTCTGCTATCCTTTCTCCTTCATTAACCAGATCCCCTTCATTCAGATTATAAGAATCTTCGGGAACCGTATAGGTTTTATCACCCTGGCCACCTCCAATCACCAGATCAAACTTATCTCCGTTTGGTTTGATCTCTTTTACTTCGCCCATACTATCTGAATAGATCTTAACGGTTTCTACATAGGCAAAGTATTTGGGAACCTTGTACCATCTCCAGATATAATCTACCGTATAGGTTGCATAATATACTGATCCGATAACCAGAAACATTACTGCAAAAAATCCGGCTATCGATAACCACCGGGCTGTGGGGTTGCTCAGCCTTTGAATATTGGATGTTTTTGTGTCCATATTATTTTTTGCCTTAAAACCTTAAGGGTGTTAAAAAAGGCCGACGAGAATATCCTCGTCGGCCAACGCTCAATCATGAAAAATGATTATTCACTCACTTTGTCAAACCACTCCGTGCTCTTGAACCATTTGTCATAGGATTTTTGCCACAGCCCATCACCTTTGTACTGACTCAGGAAATTATTCAGGAAATTTAAAAAGTCCGGATCACCTTTTTTAACACCTATCGCCAGCGGCTCATAGGTAAAAGGATTGCTCAGGGCAAATGATTTTCCAGCACCATGCTGAGACTGAATTTTTTCAATAAAAGGAAGGTCATAGATCAGAGCGTCCACATTGCCCTGGATAACTTCCATGGCTGCTTCGCCCTCTGCTTCAAAAGCTTTATACTTTGCTCTCGGGATCATTTTCTGAGCAGCCTGCTCACCAGTGGTTCCCAAACGGGAAGTAATGGTATATTTGGGGTCATTCAGGTCTTTGTAGGAGTTAATTACACCTTTATGCTTATTATTTACAAGAACAGCCTGCCCGACAACAATATAGGGGTTGGAAAAATTGATCTGGAGGTTTCTTGACTGGGTAACCGTCATACCACCGATAATAACATCAAACTTGTCTGTCATTAGGGCAGGAATTATACCGTCCCAAGCTGTATTCACAGGAACAAATTTTACGCCCATTGATTTGGCCAGAGTTTTGGCCATGTCAATATCAAATCCCATGAATTTACCATCTTTATTTGTCATTTCAAACGGCAGGTAGCCGGATTCGAATCCGACACGAAGCTCGCCGCTTTTCACTATAGATTCAAGTGTCGAGGCTTTTGTCAGTTCCGTACGAACAATTATTTTTTCCTGTTTAGCTTCCTGCTGTCCGGTTTCCTGCTGGCCGCAGCCCATCCACCCAATTAACATAAAAGCAACAGCAACCAATGGAATAAATACTTTTTTCATCTTTCCCCCTTCAGTTTAAGTTTGATCTGTTTTTGAATCAACTTTTTCCTTTTAAAAAAATTTGCTTCAAAATATAAATTATATTTCACATATCACTACTATTTAGCACAATTATTTGAAATAGCAAGTTTTATTTACCCGGACTTAAACCTCATTCCAAAGGAATAGCAACGGTTTAAGCCGAAAATACCCTTGCGCTATTTTTTAAATTGTAAACACGTAAAAACGTCTTATATTTATACGAAATCAGATGGTTTTTACTACAATAAATCTGATTGCGCAATTTCAAAACACTTTTTTCGCAGGGAAGATATATATGCAGATTGTCTTGGTATCCCTCATTTTAACAGGTGCGCTTATCCTTTTGATTACTGAAAAAATATCAGTGGACAAAACTGCGATAGGAATCATGGTTATCTTAGCGCTTACGGGGATTTTAACCCCAAAAGAGACTGTTGCCGGCTTTGCAAATCCTGCCGTAATAACGGTTGGGGCAATGTTCCTGCTTAGCTACGGCCTTATTCGGACAGGGGCGGTGGCCTTTGTCACACAGCTTGTCCTGCATTTTTCAAAGGGCCGTCAGAATATTGCCTTTCTACTCATTCTCCTTACGGTTGGGCTGTCTTCGGCTTTTATTAATAACACCCCTGTGGTGGTTCTCTTCATTCCCATTGCCATGGGCCTGAGTTGTGAGTTTGACCTTTCGCCATCCAAACTGCTGATTCCGTTATCCTATGTATCGATCCTTGCCGGAAGTTGTACATTGATCGGAACCTCGACAAATATTATTGTAAGCGATCTGAGTGCATCCAGCGGATATGAAGCTTTAACCATGTTTGAGCTGGCCTCAATTGGATTGCCCATTGCTGTTTTCGGCATTCTCTTTTTATTGTTTGTGTCCCCTAAAATATTGCCCGGCAGAACATCCCCTGTGTGCGAGCTGGAGGAAGGGAAAGAAAAAAGATATATGGCTGAGCTCGTTGTCACGGCCAAAAGTCCACTTATTGGAGAAAAAGATATCCTTAACTTTGCTGAAAACAAACTTGGACTGAGTGTAATTGAAATTTTCAGAAACGGCCATATCTTTGACCCGGGACGAGCCCCCATCACCATTAAATCACAGGATATCTTACTGGTAAAAGGCTCGGCTGAAGACCTGCTCTCCTGCTTGAAAAATGAATTCCTGGAACTTGCCCACGGGGAAGAAGGACTGACATTTGGAGGGGGGTTAAAAGATGATTTGATTGTAGAGTTAGTGGTACCGCCACTGTCCAGCCTGCTGAAAGAACCGCTCTTGTCTACCGATCTCAAAAATGACCCGGATATCCGGATTATTGCCATCCGGACCCGGCAAAGCCATTACTCTTATCGAAAAATTCAACGGGTGAAGTTAAAAATTGGAGATATCGTACTTATTCGCTGCCCAAGAGAAAAATTGTCCAGAGTGAGAAACAGTACGGACTTTATCATAATAGAAGACATTCATCATGCCCTGATAGATAAAGAAAAAGCCCGTATTGCGGCGGGCATTTTCGGCCTTGTTGTACTTTCAGCGACATTTGGCATTGCAGATATCATGGTCTGCTCACTGACTGGGGTGCTTTTGATGACCCTTACCCATTGCTTAACACTTAAAGATGCATATAGATCGCTTGAGTCAGAAGTTCTCCTGCTGATTATCTCAACCCTGGCACTTGGTCTGGCTATGCAGAAAACGGGTGCCACCGTGTTATATGCAGAAGCTTTTCTCAGCTTGTTTAAAGATGCAAGCCCACACACCATACTTGCTGCCATTATCATTCTTACCAGTATCTGCACCCATATTTTGAGCAACAATGCCACAGCGGTTTTACTTCTCCCCATAGCCGTATCAACTGCCCTGGCCCTTGGAGTAAACCCCAAGCCATTTATTATCGGCATCTGCTTTGGTGCAAGCGCATGTTATGCCTCTCCCATTGGATACCAGACCAACCTCCTGGTATATGGCCCGGGGGGCTACCGCTTTTCAGACTACATCAAACTGGGGCTGCCCCTCAATATCCTGGTAATCGCTGCAGCATCCATTCTTATACCTTTTGCCTGGCCGTTTTAAGTCTGTTTGCTTTGCAAATGCTTGACACATATACCGAATTTATATTATTTTAAGGGTATACCTATTGTTCTGATTCCAGAGCCGTTTTATCTTTTTGTGTCCCATCATTATCATTCATGTTTTTCGATTCCATAATATTTTTTGGTTTAATGTTTTTTATTGTTTTAACAACCAGAAGAAAAAGGAGATGGCTATGGACGAAAAAAAAATTTTATTTCCATATAATTTCACCCAAAAGGATGAAAAGGCCCTTGCCTGGATCATCCAAACCTACTCAGGGTCTGGCGAAGTCAAGATTACAATTTTTCATTTGTACCCGGCAGTGCCTGAAATCATTTTAAACAAAAACTCTGTCATGGAAAGGATGTCATCCAGCATGCATTACCTAAGGACACGAATGGCAGAAGAAGAAAGTAAAATGGTGGATGTCCAAAAGCAGTTGACAGATGACGGGTTTAAAAGAAGCCAGGTTAATTATTTATATCTTCCTAAAAAAAGAGATGTGGCCCAGGAAATCTGTTCCCATGCACAAGAGCAGGGGTATGGAACCATTGTGCTGAACCGATCCGGAGGTGTGGCAGGTTTTTTCAAAACCAGTGTACTGAGCAAAGTAGTGGCAACTATAAAAGATATCTGCGTCATTGTGGTGACATGATAAAACCCTGTCCCATTTTTATTCACACAAAGAATCAAGGAGAATATATATGAGTACAGAAAATAAAATCGATATGGATTTATTTAAAGTTGTCAAAAATGCCATGGCGCAGGCAGGGGACCTTGAAGACATGGGAAACAGCCTGGTACAACTTTTAAGCGGAGCGCTCGATATCAAAGGGTGCACCCTGTTTGTCTCCAACCCGGAAACTAAGGAACTGGAAATTTTAACCACCTTTGGATTAAGTATGAACTACATAAGCAAAGGGGCGATCTCATCTGAAAAAAGCATCGCTGCCATATATAAGCAAAAACCGGTTATGATTCATGATACCGCAAAGACAGATCTTCTTCAGTACCCGGAGGATGCCCAGAAAGAGGGCATAAAAGCGATTGTATCACTTCCAGTAGTCTTTTCAGGAAAAGTAATTGGAGCGCTTCGTCTCTATAACCATGAATCATGGAAAATTTCAGATCAGGATGTCGAGACCCTGATGCTTTTTGGCGACCATGTTGGAATGGCTATGATGTATACGCGGCTTTTAAATGCTTACACCATAATAAAAGATACAGTGATGGGAGTTCACGAACTGTGGATTAACTGATATTTAGATGAATTCTAATCCAGTATCATGAGGCCCACCAGCATATGGCCTTTATGTTTTCCAGGGTCAGGCTCTGATATATGTTTTATTTTAGTTTGATAAGGCACGGGGTCGGCTGTTGCCTCATCCGGGTGATATTTCATGTCCAGGACATCACCGGATTTAATATATTTTAACACCTGAGAGTCTTTTCTAACCAGTATACCAAACCCATTTGAAGAAAAATCTTTCAGTTTGAAATGGTATGTAATAGCATCCTCTGCAGGGATAAACTCAACACTGGAATTTTTACGGCCGTCTATTCTTGGCTCACTTCTTACGTCCGATTTTTCTTTATATTTAGAATCCTTTTCCACGGATCACTCCTCACTGATCGCACCCATATTTAACAAATGACCTAATGTGTAATTATAATGATCCTTTTTACCTGATAAATCAACGGGATATCAAGAACTATTTTACTTGTTTGACGTTATCTCCCCTGATTTTGCTGCTTACAGCAAATTACTTGCCAGCTCGGCCAGCTCGGATCGCTCTCCTTTTTCCAAATTGATATGGGCATATAAATGCTGCCCCTGCATCTTTTCAATCAGGTAACTGAGACCGTTTGACTGGCTGTCCAGATATGGATGGTCAATCTGGAAGATATCTCCGGTAAATATAATTTTGGTACCTTCCCCTGCCCTTGTAATAATGGTTTTCACTTCAAGGGGCGTAAGGTTCTGGGCTTCATCAACTATGAAAAAGATGCGTTCAAGGCTTCGGCCGCGAATGTAAGCCAAAGGAGAGATGACCAGTTTTTCTTCTTCAAGAAAAGTCTTGATCTGTTTAAATTTCGGGCTGGACTCCTTGAACTGATTCTGAATAACTCCCAGATTATCATACAGCGGCTGCATATACGGCCCCAGTTTGGAATCTATATCACCCGGCAGATATCCAAGATCTTTTGCACTCAAGGGAACCACAGGACGGGCCAAAAAAATCTGGCGGTATTTTCTTCTTTTTTCCAGCGCGCCTGCCAGGGCCAGAAGTGTTTTTCCTGTGCCGGCTTTGCCTGAAATACTCACCAGGCTGACATTATCATTAAGCAGGGCGTTCATTGCAAATGTCTGTTCAGCATTACGCGGGGTTATTCCATAAACCGAAGATTTGTCCACCCGGTTTATGCTGTTTTTTTGAATATCAAAAACGCCCAAAGCTGATTTCTTTCCATTTTTCAAAACAACATATTGATTGGGCAAAAAAGAATCTCTTTCGTTTAACTCTTCTGGCTCAAAAGAATAGGGGGACTGGTACATGGTATCAATTAAAGCCGAAGATATATTTTCTTCAACCCGGCAGCCTGTATATAATTTATTGATGTCTTTTACATAATCTGTGGTGTAATCCTGGGCTTTAATGCCAAGCGCCTTGGCTTTCATTCTCAGATTTACATCTTTTGTAACCAGTATCACCTGGCGCTCAGAATTTTCCAGGTCAATGTGATAGGCTATATTCAGTATATGGTGATCCACTTTTTTGTCAGAAAAGTTTATTTTAAGATCTTCATGCATTTTCTGCTCAAGCCGGATGAATAAACGGCCCTGGTCAGGCCCCAATACGACGCCTCCATTGAACAGTTTATCCCCGCTTAATGAATCAAGCGTCCTTAAAAATTCGCGGGCCTGAAAATTAATGGTCTCTTTACCTTTTTTAAACTGGTCCAACTCTTCAAGTACGGTAATTGGAAGGATAATATCATGTTCTTCAAAATGCTCTATGCATGAACTGTCATGCAAAATAACATTGGTATCCAATACAAACATTTTCCTCTCTTTTAAGGCCATAAAAATAAAAACCCTCCATTAAAATTGATAAATGCTTTTTGTATGATACTATATGCTGCGTGTTAGGTTTTAATTAACCACTATATAGACGATAAGTCCACTTAAAAAACAAAAAAAGCCGTGTCTGGTAAAATACCAGGCACGGCTTTTTTTCTCTTGGCGCAACTATACGAGAAGTTTTCTGGTTAAATCCTCACATGCTTGATGGGTCATGAGTGTCGGCACCGGGTAAAGCGGGTGGGCCTCTTTTAATGCACGCTTGGCTATCAGGGGAATATCACTTTCTTTAAGTTCCCTGATGCCTGTCGGGATTTCCATGTTTTTATTCATGTCTTTTATTTTTTCGATAAATTTTTTCGACAGTTCTTCTTCCGACTCCTCATGTTCTCCAATACCGCATATAACAGCTAACCTGGCCAGTTTTTCCTCTGAGGATTTTCGGTTAAACTCCATCACATACGGCAGAATAATCGCATTTGCCAGCCCGTGTGGTACGCCGTAAAGCCCGCCCATATTATGGGCAATGGCATGGACATATCCGACATAAGCCCTGGTAAAGGCCGCCCCGGCATAAAAGGATGCCCGTGCCATGTTGGTGCGGGCTTCAAGGTCACCGCCGTCATTATATGCCTTTTCAAGATTTTCAAAAATCAGTTTTGTTGCATTTTCAGCATTTTCATCGGTAAATGCGTTACCGCTCAGGTTGAGGTACGCCTCCACGGCATGGGTTAAAGCATCCATGCCGGTGGTGGATGTGATGTGCGGTGGCAGACCAGCCATCAGTTCCGGGTCCAGTACCGCTATTTTCGGAACCAGCTTTAAATCATTAATTGCAAATTTCAAATGGCTTTGGGCATCTGTAATAACTGCCGCAACCGTTGCTTCGGAGCCGGTCCCGGCAGTTGTGGGAACACAGAAAAAAGGCGGAATAGGTATAAACACTTTAAAAAGCCCCTTCATCCAGCGTACGGGTAGATAAGGGTTTCGAATCCTTGCACCGATAATTTTGGCGCAATCAATGGGTGAGCCACCCCCAAAACCGACAATCCCCTTGCATTTGTTCTGCTTGTATATTTCCCTGCCGGCCTCGACATTTTCAATGGTCGGGTTTGCCTGAACATCATCAAACACTGTATACTCTATGCCGTTTTGTTCAAGTGATGCTAGAAACCCTTCAAGAAGCTTAAGTTCCGTCAACACCTTATCCGTGACGACTAAAACATTTTTAATACCCCTTGCCTTGATGTTCTCTGCAAGCATCATCACACTGCCCGGACCGGACAGCAGTACGGGCACTGGAAAAGGTATTATGTTTATAGCTGGTTTCATCATTTTTTGATAGGCCCGGTAAGCCGCTTTTTTTAATGTCCATTTCATGCTTTTTTCCTGTTTGAACTTCTCTTGTATAATCTTTTCTTCCACGACAGATGCAGGTCCCATCTCAATGGCTTCTACCGGGCACTCCTGGGCACAAAACCCGCAACCGATACAATTCTTAAAGTTTTGAATTTCCGGATACGCATGACCATCCTTTCGATTCGGAATTCCGAGAGTAATACAGCCGGTGGGGCAGACATCCAGACAGACAGCACACTCATTGCATTTTTCTTTATCGAAAAACGGCTTTTCCCACATGGAACGTTTCTGCCGTTCCGGAACGCGCCCTGATGCATCTTTAATTGCGCCATCCGGACACAATTTTCCGCAAGCTCCGCAATCGATGCAAAGATCTGCTTCAATCTCATGTTTTTCTTTTTTTTCACCGGTGGCTGCGCCTGTGGGGCAGATATTTGCACAGGAAGTACACCCGCTGCATTCTTCAGTAATATAATATGCCATTACATTTCTCCTAAATACATTTTCATTCGTCCTTAAACATCGGCAGCTGTTTTATTTAGATGTGTCTCAGAGGGCCTGCCCGTATCTTTATCCCACCCAAATGCTTCCCAGTAGCGCTCCATCATGGCTTCGATTTCAATCGAGCGTCCCTTGTTGGCCCCTTCTTTTTGTTTCGGACGTCCAAGTGCTCTTTCGCTTAGTTTGATATTTTTTGGATCAAGGCCGTGCTTGACATTAAAAGACTGCTTTAGGCTGTGAATGTCCGCAGCCTTATCCATATACTGGTTGGGTGTCAAATCCCATCCGGTGGCTGCATTGATCCAGTCAAAAATCCGGATTCGTTTGGCGCCGAGAAAGACACCAAACATGCAGGCACCGACAGAGTTTATAATGGTCATGTATTTACTGTTGACCGCAGCGATCCGGGCCTGTTTCTCAATATTTTTGTATTTAGAACTTTTACGGTACATGGGAGGCACTTTGGGTATACCTTTAACCACTTTCCACAGTTGATACATTTCATAATACATGTGAGATCCCAGCGTATGTCGGCCAGGTGTCGGTTCAACACTGTAATGAAGTGCATACCCCGGATCGTTTCTTGCGTCATGCATGGCCGGTTCCTGGCCGCCTGCATGAACGGCAAACTTATCTGATCCTTTCCCGATCCGCTCTGATGCCTGCTTAACGCCATCAGCCAGGATATGGCCAAACCCGTCACGTTTAACCATTTTTTCCACCAGTGCCACAATGGCTTCAGAATTTCCCCAGGTCAACTCAAGCCCGTCTGTATCTTCCTTTGTAATCACCCCTTCTTCATAGCACTCTAATGCAAATGCAATCACATGACCGGCGGAAATGGTATCCATACCCGCCCTGTTCAGCAGTTCATTCAGGTAAAAAATAGAATCCACATCATCATTCATGCAAAACCCGCCCAGAGAAAGAACGGTTTCATATTCCGGCTTATGGGTGTGGCTATATTTTCCGTCTGTGGTGCAAATCCCGCCACACCCCAATGGGCATGAATAGCAATGAAACTTTACTTTTTCGCAGTTGGTAAACACATCCGGGTTGGAAGAGTAGCTTTTTCTAAACCCCCAGTCTTTACTGCTTCCCTTCCAGTTCTTTATTGGAGAATCACCCATTTCCGGCGACATCTGGTTCATTGAAACCGTGCCCCATTTTTTAAGCATAATTTTATATAAAAGGCCATCCATGGTAAATGCCACAGGAAGCATCCGCATAACCGCCCCGAAAAACGCAGTAAGGGGCCCTGAAACAAACGGCGGCTGAAACTGAACCCATTTGTTGCAAATCTGGCTGATCCGCTTCATTTCTTCCCTGTCATGGGGGACAATTCTTTTTTTCCCGGCAAGAACAACGGCTTTCAATCGTTTTGAACCCATCACCGCACCAAGGCCGGAACGTGCAGCCATGCGGCCTTTATCCGTCGAAATCCCGGAAATCAGTGAAACCGATTCTCCAGAAGGACCGATACAGGCAACTTTAGGCGTTTTACCATTATTTTTTTCAACCTTTTCAAGGTGCTCCTCTGTTTCAACCGAATCCATACCCCATACATCAGAAGCGTCTCTTAATTCTTTTACACGATCATCGACATAGAGATAAACCGGCTTTTCGCTGATACCTTTAAAAAAGATTCCGTCATATCCGCATCTTTTAATGGCTGGAGAAAAGTTACCGCCGCAGTTTGCATCGCCCCATCCTCCGGTGAGCGGAGATTTGCCGACGACCATCCAGCGCCCGGTAAACAAACTGCCGGTCCCTGTCAGCAGGCCCGGGAGAAACCCAAGAATATTATCCGGTCCAAGAGGGTCTGCGTCTGCTGGTATCCTGTCATAGAGGATATAAGCACCAAGCCCCATTCCGGCCAGATAATTCTCATAAACATGATCAGGCAGCTCTTCCTCATGGATTTCTCCTGTTGTCAAATCAACATTCAGGATCTTGCCCATGTAACCTTTTCTTTTCATAGTTTCCTCTCTTTATTTTACCGATTACTGGTTTCCAGCTATGCTTTAAACGCCCCACATCGATTCAATAGAAATAAACATCCATTATTTTATAAATGAACTTCAATTCATTTTTTTACCATATCAGCGCAGATAAAATAAATCAAAGGCCTATTTTTGAAATATGAATTTTAATTATACGTCATTAATAAGAAAAAAGAGAAACTAGCTCCATATAAAGTTCCCCAAAAATCGTAAACCAGAAGTAAACTATGGTTAAATTATTGGTTTAGCTTTAATAATCCTGAAAGTTGCCTGGCCCATAGCCACAAGAGAACCCGCTTCATCCCTGGTTTCACTGTGCAGGAAACAGGACCGGCCGGTTTGATGAAGTACGCGGGTCTCGCAGATAAAAACAGCCCCCCTTGCCGGAGCAGGGTACTGAATCTCCATATTAACGGTGCTGCAATTGGTTCCTTCTCCTGTTTTTGATAAAACCGCCCAGGCCATTGTCGTGTCCATCTGGGTGAACAAAATTCCCCCGTGCGGCTGCCCGGGAAAAGGCCAGCAGATGTCGGCAAGCGGCCTGAGTTCAGAAACCGCCCGGCCATCTTCTGCACTGAGAACTTCAAGGCCAATGGTATGGTACAATGGATTTTCATTAATACTTTTAATCTGATCAGTTGAAATGTTCAATTTTTTACCTTTTCCTGTTGTGCCCTGCGGGCCTCACCCTGTTTTTTAAGTTTCTCACTGTTTTCTTCCGAAACCTTCATAAACACACTTCGCCATTCATCATCTTCTGCCCATCGAAAAGGGGTTTGAACCGTAGTTCGTCCCTGCCATGCACCCTGCAATAAGTTTAAGGCCATCTCTAAAATGGCCTGCTGCATCTCTTTATCCCAGGGTCTCCCACACGGATTTCCCAGGGGAAAGTCAGTAAAAAGAAAGCGGGCCACGCCGCATTCTTCAACGACATCACGGGCAGACCCGACAACAACACTTGGAATATTATTTTCTTCAAGATGCCGGGCAACCAGACTCACGGTCTGGTGACATACAGGTCAGAGAGCCGGAAGAATTACTGCATCAACCCCGTCTTCCCTGCACAATTCAAGGATTTTGGGGGCTGATTTTTTCATGGCACGGCCCTGGCTGTAATCGGTCATAACACCATAAAACCGTGGAGATGCAGAGCCGATTTTGCCCTTTGCCGCACTCCGGGCAAGCCTGTTCAGCGGCATAAAACTTTCATTGTCATCCGTATGAGTGGAAACTTTGTCCCATTCTAAATCCTGGGTATAAAAATGCTCTGGTGCCTTATCCGATGGATGGGCATACACTTTTCTATGCCGATGCCTTTCCTGTAGTGTCTCTCCAGGAAGCTTTTCGATATCTGCGGTGGTTACCAAGGCAATCCTGCATTGAGAAAGCGGCTTTTCAAGCCGGGAAAAAGGGACCTCATGATTGTAAACCCATGCATACGGTTTTGTATAACCATGGGCAGCATAATATTCCCTTGAAAGGTCAATGTAACAATTAAATGAACGATGAGATCTTCTTTTGAGCATATCGAATACCTCCTTAAAATGAGTTACGATTTAAGCATCCTAGAATTGTTCATCTTTAAATGTCAATCAGAATAAAAAGGCTTGACATGTTTAAACAATTGAATTAATCATTTGATTAAATCTAATGATTAGTTCAATTGTTTAAACCTCTGGGAAAGATAAAAAGATGAACACAAAAGAAAAAATTTTGAGAGCCGCCGTTAAAGTTTTTGCAGAAAAAGGACTTAAGGGAACAACGACAAGAGATATCTGTGGTGCTGCCGGGTGCAACATTAATGGTGTGAGTTATTATTTTGGAGGAAAAGATCTACTCTATAAAGCCGTTCTTGAATTCATGTTTGAAGACGCTGAAAAATTCAAACCGGATGAAGATGTTTTTCAAAATCAGGAGGCTTCCCCGGAACAGTTGCTTGAAATTTATATTCACATGTTCTGTAAAATCATGTTTGGCATTGAGGAAGAAATAGATGAGCATCTGGCTGTTCTTTTTTCAAAAGAGGTGTCAAACCCTTCGCCTTTTCTGGACGAAATGGTTGAACGCTATATCACAAAGGGAAATGATGCACTTCATGAAATCCTGACAGGCATTATGGGCGAAAAGACCCCTGAAAGTACAATTCGGGATGTGGGTTCCAGTATTATGGGTCAAATTTATTATTATGCGTTTGCCTGGCCTATTTTCATCCGGATGAACCCGGGGCACCCAAACATGGAAACCCAAATCGACCACCTGGCCAAACATGTCACCCGATTTTCAATGGGTGGGATCAAGGCGGTAATTGAATCTTTAAAAAGCAACTCATCCGAATAAAATTCAGCCTGTCTCTCAATTATTTAACCAAAGGAGATACAATATGAGGAAAACAATGCAACTTAAAATCATTACACTCATATTACTTTTAGCAGGCATGTGCATAATAAAACCGTGCATGGCCCAAAAGGGGGGAAAGATGGAAATTTTGGAGTTAAACGGAAGTTATTTTGAAATTGGTGAGCAATGGGGAAAAGCATTTAATAGCAACCTCCAGAAATTTATGGATATGGAAATCGAAGGCCTGGCCCAATATTTTGGATTGGAACCGGCTGCTGTTGTTTCGCTGGCCTCAAAATTTTTATCTAATGCAAAAACATATGATCCTGAGTTTATGGATGTATTAACTGGCTTTTCAAAAAGTTCAGGCATTGCATTTGAAAAAATTTTTGCCATCCGGTGCCTGCTGGAATTAAGCTTTTTTATACAACAGATCCCTGAAATGTGTACATCGTTTGCTGTAACCGGCAGTGCCACCAAAAATGGCAACACGATTATCGGGCAAAACATCGACTGGCACCCAGGCATCCCAATGAAAATGCTCAAAATAAACTGGCCCAATGGGGTCAGCCAATTAAGTCTTTCAGTTGGTGGGATCTGGGAATACTCCTTAACCTCGCATTCATCATCTTCTCCTTTTGGCATCGCAGCCAATGCCACAGTGGCATACAGAGAAGGGCAGAATATTGATAAGACTCCGTTAAGCATTGTCATGAACAAGGCCTCCAGGCAAAAGAGAATGGGAGAAGCCTTGTCGGTTTTTATCGAAGCAAAAAAAGACCTGGGCAGTTTTCTTATGGCAAGTGCCGAAGGGGACATGCTCGGCATGGAGTGTGTGGCTGATGATGTTGAAATACTTTATCCCCAAAAAAATACGCTTGTCCGGGCAAACCATTATCTAACGGATCGATTCAAACAGTATGAATTCTTTTCATCCTATGTCCCGGATTCCTACTTGAGATATGCACGCTTAAAAAGACTTATTCAAGAAAACCGTGGGGAGATGACACCGAAGATGATGATGGGGTTTCTGGCAGACCATAATGGCTTTCCAAAATCCATCTGCACCCATGTGGATCCGGAATCTGTCTTGCCCCCAAGTGCAAGTATCGCCTCAATTGTTATGATTCCAAAAGAAAAAACCATGTATGTCGCTTTTGGAAACCCATGCGAAACTGAATATGTAAAATATACGATGGATTAAAACAAAAAAAGCCTGACCA
>JAWSVI010000026.1:0-47435 GCA_033851995.1 Desulfobacteraceae bacterium
GATATCCCGGCGCCTGTAAATACGACCAGATGTTTTGATTGTTTGATTTTTTCTGCTATGAGAGTGGTTTTTTCTTCCATGGCACTATCCTTTTAGAAATGGTTTCAGAAAGGGAAAGAATTTGTGTGATGTTCAGGATACGTCCGGCAGCATAAAATATCAATAAAAATTCAAGGCCGATAACCACACAAACCACAGCAGCCCCTAAAAAGGTATCTGAGCTAATAAGTCCTCGTAAAGCTGATGCACTGAAAAAAAGGATGATACCTATCGTGCCGGATAAAGGCAGCATTTTAATGAAAAAGGCATAGACGGAACCTTTTCCTTGATTCCGGCTTTTTTTGCTCCAGAATTCAAATAAAACAACGGTTTGAAGAATTACGGAAATAGAAAGGCCCAGAGCAACCCCCCTGGCTCCAAAAAATTTCATTAGAAACCAGGTGATGGGCAGGCTTAAAATAACACAGATAGAAGTAAACACCGTGGGAAAAAGGGTGTTTTGCATGGCATAATATCCCCGGGAAACAATGGTCTGGGCAGAAAAAGCAAAAGCCCCCAGCATGAAAAACGGCAGGATGCCCTGTGTGATTTGTGTGGCTGTTTTATCAAATTCCCAGCGTTCAAAAAGGATCAGGATAATTTCATGGCTGAGAACACTGAACAGGACACAGACCGGTATAACCAGAAATATGAATTTGAGGGTCTGGTTTAAAAGACGGTTTAATTCATTCAGATTGCCCTGGCCTGCAAGTTTTGCCATGAACGGATAGGATGCCATACCCACGGCCTGGCCGAATAGCCCAACAATAATAAACATGACCCGCAAAGAATAATTCATGGCTGCAATACTGCCTTCAGGCAGGAAAGATCCAAAAAACTTGAGTTGGAACTCGGTTGAGAACGTCATGGTCAGTCCAAGCATGAGCGGCAGTGTCAGTTTGATGTATTTAATCAGGTCCGGATGTGTAAATCTGATGATAGGGCGGTATTTTGCCCCCAGTTTTTTCAGCCCGACAAGTTGAAGTGCAAAATTACCAGCAAAAGCCCCACCAAGAACCCCCCAGGCAAAGCCTTCCATTCCCATGAAAGGTCCCAGTATAAGGCCGCCGAGAATAATGGACAGATTATAAATCAGGGGTGCCAGGGCCGCCAGAAAAAATTTTTCATGTGCAAATTGTATGGCCATGAAAAGACCGCCTGCAAAAAAGAAGAATTGAGCAGGCAGAATAATTCGTGTCATTTTTACAGCAAGGCAAAGTGTTGCCGGGTCTTTGATTCCTGGAGCAACCAGGTGCACCAGCTGGGGAGTCCATATCATGGATAGTCCAATGAAAACAGCAAGTATAAATCCAAATCCGTTCAGTATGATGGAAAAAATACGATACCCTTCTTCTTCACGGTTTTTTGTAAGATAATAGGAGAAAATCGGGATGAAAGTGATGGATAAAAAACCGCTGGCAACAATATGATTTAAAATTTCAGGAAGAACAAAGGCAATCTGATACGCATCGACCCCTGATTGAATACCACCGATGCCGGCAATGGTTATTTCCCGGAAAACGCCGATGATACGGCTGGCGAATACCGAGGCCATCATTATAAATGAAGCAATCCCAACTTTTTTGAATGTATTTTTATCTGTCATCATTTTATATTGAAAAAGGATTTATCACATAGGGTGGATAAATAAAACCCTCATAGCACAAAATAGTTTGACTTGAACAAAGCTTGCAGAATATATTGGCTTTCAGAAACAAGGGCATTAAACCAATCAAGAAAAAGGAAATGAGAAAATGTTGACAAAACTTGGGATCGGTTCATTGCTGGTAGGATTTTTTATGGGGGTATTTGCCGGAATTTCAGGCTTTATGGAGAAAGAAAATCTCTGGGTGGATCTTACGATATCAAAAGTGCTTGGAGAAGATCAAACAGAATCCATCATCACGTCTATAAACAATATGACCATACAGGGAGGCCTGGATGTTTTCATGTATGAGACACCGCTTTTTGGTATTTTTTTAGGCCTTGGAGTAATACTCCTTGTCGTTGGAATGTTCTTTAAAAGCCACTGATTACCGACTTTCCATGATTACCTGTAATTGCTGATTGACATAGAGTACTGATTGAGATCAAAGACTGATTACCTGCGAAGACTGATCACCTGCTACCACTGACTAACTCGGATTGACAACCTATGAATAGAATCGAACTTCAGCACATTGATCTGAATATAAAAAAAAAATCTTTTCCTCCTCCGGTTGAGAAGGAATTTGCGCTTAACCTGCTGCCCTCTAAGATTATCTTTTTTGGGGCTTGTATTATATTCTTTCTGATCGCCATCTTTGGGGGCTGCTTTGCTTTTTTTACGTCTATAGAACCGCTTTTCCTTTTTTATTACCTCATTTTTTTTATAGTTGCGACCATTATGGGGGGCGCAGCAGCATACACGATTAAATATTATTCAAGGATATTGTTTTTGAAATCTTATATTTTAAAACAGACGATCAAAGAGAACCAGAAACAGGAAAAGGAGAGAAACAAGGAGTTGATTCGGATAAATAAAAGCCTGGAATTAGAGATTCGTGCACACACAGAGGCAGAATCAGAGTTAAGGGAAAGCGAAGAAAAATACAGGAACCTTGTAGCTTCTCTCCCGGAAGGCGTTTTCATTGTCCAGGATGAGAAAATCGTATTTTTAAATCAAAGCATGGAAACACTTATTGGATGCCCTGCAATAAAAATGTTGGGGACAGATGCAGACGCTCTTTTCAGCAAACTGGTACCTTTCAATGAATATGAAGTATATGGGCCTCTGGATTATTTTGCCCGACGAGACGGGCAGAAAATCTATATAGAGAAAAGTTATGTAGAGATTAAATATAATTCCAAACCGGCCCAGCTTTTTAGTGTTCGGGATATCACTGACAAGGTAAATACCACCCGCGAGAAAAAACAGTTGGAAAAAGAGCTTGAAAAGGCAAAAAAGATGGAGGCTTTCGGTATTCTTGCCGGTGGAGTTGCGCATGATTTGAACAATGTTCTGTCCGGGCTTGTGACAACCCCGGAAACACTCTTAATGGACCTTCCGGAAAAGAGCGAAATGGCAGCCCATATGGAGGTGATTAGAGATTCCGGGCAGAAAGCAACTGCTATTGCCGAAGAGCTACTGACAATGGTCAGGGGGACTGAAAAAAGTATGGGGCCGGTTCTTTTGAATGATGCGATTGAGGACTATTTCATTTCTCCGGAATTTGATAATCTGCTCAGTCGCAATCCGTATGTTAAAATTGAGCGTAACCTTGAAAAAAAGTTGCCTGTAATTGAAGCTTCAAGAATTCACATTTCAAAAATAGTTATGAATTTGATAGCCAATGCTGTTGAAGCAGCAGGGGAGGAAAAGGGCAAAATTGTTGTCGGAACCTGTGAGGTTGAGCTCTTGAATCAAAAAATTAAAGGCTATGAGAAAAATCTGAACGGCAGGTTCATCAAATTCAGTGTCATGAATACCGGCAAAAGTATTTCAGAAAAAGATATGGACCATATTTTTGAACCTTTTTACTCTAAGAAAGTTCTGGGTAGGAGCGGCACAGGATTGGGGCTCAGCATTGTCTGGAATGCTGTACATGATCACAATGGATACATCCAGGTTACCAGCAGGGAAAATCATACCTGTTTTACACTGTTTTTTCCTGTGGTGGGCGATATTGATGCAGAAACAGCGGAATCAGGCAAAGTGTACACCCTGGAAGATTATTCAGGGAATGGTGAAGATGTTTTGATAGTAGACGATATGCCAAATCAAAGAAAAATTGCGATGAACATGTTGAAGCGTCTGGGTTATCATGTTCACACCGTTTCCAGCGGAGAAGAGGCAATAGAATATGTTCGCAGGAATCAAATTGATCTTGCTGTTCTGGATATGGTTATGGAACCTGGATTAAACGGCCTTGAAACTTATGAACAATTATTATTGATTGATCCGAAAATAAAAGCGATAATTACCAGTGGCTATCAAAAATCAACAGAAGTAGAGCAGGCTCAAAAGTTAGGTGCCGGCTGGTTCGTCAAAAAGCCGTATTCCCTGGAAAAACTGGGGCTTGCCCTAAAAAATGAATTTTCAGATGGGAAAATATAAAATGAAGCCTTCAGAGAATCCGAATTCAATTTCCAGAAGACAGTTTTTAAAATATACAGCAGCCGCATCTGCAGTTGCTGCAGGAACAGGTTTTCTAACCGGTTGTGCTGTAGACCCTGTTACCGGACAAAAACAGCTTATGATGGTTTCCAGGCAGCAGGAAATAGGGATAGACAAACAACAGTCTCCGTTTCAATTTTCTTCTGACTATGGTCTGAGCCAGGATCGGAAAATAAACACCTATATTTCCAGTGTGGGCAGAAGACTGGTTCCCAATGTTCACCGCCTGGATATGCCCTATACTTTCCAAGTGGTTAATGCCACTTACGTAAATGCGTATGCATTTCCCGGGGGGACCATTGCGGCAACACGCGGCATCCTGTTGGAATTGGATGATGAAGCTCAGCTTGCCTCACTTCTTGGGCACGAACTTGGTCATGTCAATGCCAGACATGCTGCAGAACAGATGTCCAAAAGCCAGTTGTCTTCCCTGCTTGTAGGTGGGCTTGCCATGGCGGCCGGCTCTCAGAGTTCCGGACTTGGAGAGCTTACCCAGCAGTTGGGTATGTTGAGCCAGGGACTTTTGCTCTCAAAATACAGCCGGGATAACGAACGGGAAGCCGATGCGCTTGGAAATGAATACATGGTCAAGGCAGGATATCCTTCAAGCGGATTTGTAGATCTGATGAAGATGCTTGATTCACTTCACAAAGGAAAATCCAATTCCGTTCAGGTGCTGTTCTCCACTCATCCCATGAGCAGTGAACGCCTGGGTGCTGCAATGCAAAGGGAACAAGGCGTGTATGAATTTTCCAAAAAGAAACGGCGGCACCGGGAAAGGTACATGGACAATATTGCATCTCTCAGGAAAAATGCAAAAGGCATAAAACTGCTGCAGCAGGGCGAGAAACAGATGGCCCAAAAATCATTTGATAAAGCCCAGAGTTCATTTCAAAATGCATTGAAAACGTTAAATAATGACTATACTGCCCATGTGCTCATGGCCAAATGTTTGATGATCAGAAAAAAGTCTTCGCAGGCCTTGAAACACGCAAAAAAAGCCAAAAATCTTTACCCTTCGGAAGCTCAGGGCTATTACCTTGCGGGTTATGCCAACAGTGAACTTAAAAACTGGGACCGGGCTTACCGTGAGTTTGAACGGTGCGATGAAATTTTGCCTGGAAATCCCCAATTGAAATTTTTAAAAGGCTTTTGTCAGGATAAAAACGGGAGGATTCAACCGGCCGCAGGGCATTATATTAATTTTTTAAAGGCCACAAATTATGCCCCGAACACGTATTCCAAATATGCCTATGGAAGACTTAAAAAATGGGGGTACGCCAAGTAGCTTATGAAGTTTTCCAGCCTGAATCAATGCATCAAATTCTTGGATAAACAAGAGGAACTGGTCATTATTGACACCCTGGTTGACCCAAAACTTGAAATGGCTGAAATTACCAGGAGGGTTTTTGATTCCGGCGGGCCGGCCATATTATTTAAAAATGTAAAAGGCTCCGGCTTTCCGGCAGTATCCAATCTTTTCGGCACCTGGGAACGAACCCTCAAGATTTTTGAACCCCAGCTTGAAAAAGTTAAAGCCCTTGTGGATTTGAAGTCTAAACCAGTTGATGCGCTGAAATATCCCGGCAAAATATTTAAAGCTGCAGGAGCCCTGGCACATGCACTTCCTTTAAAAACGGGTTCTGCCAGCGTGATGGGGCAGACCTGCTCCATCCAGGATCTTCCCATGATTCAGTGCTGGCCTGAAGATGGCGGTGCATTTATCCTTTTGCCGCAGGTTTTTTCAAAAGATCCGGATTCAGATTCCATTTTTACATCGAACCTGGGGATGTATCGGATACAGATATCAGGGAATGATTATGCTCCCGGCAGCGAAATCGGGCTTCATTATCAACTTCACAGAGGGATTGGAAATCATCACAAAAAAGCCCTTGAAAAAAAGCAGCCATTACGGGTGAGTGTTTTCATCGGCGGACCTCCCGCCCACACATTGGCAGCAGTTATGCCGCTTCCGGAAGGTGTTCCGGAAATCTCTTTTGCAGGGGCCCTGGCAGGGAAAAATTTTCGATATACCACTCAAAACAAACACTTTATCTCTGCTGACGCTGATTTTTGTATTACAGGAACAATTGTTTCTGGAAAAACTAAAAAAGAGGGACCTTTTGGCGATCACCTGGGGTATTATTCTCTGGATCATGACTATCCATATTTAAAGGTGGATGCAGTATATCATAGAAAAGATGCGGTGTTTCCTTTTACCGTTGTCGGGCGTCCACCCCAGGAAGATTCAAATTTCGGGCGCTTGATTCATGAAATTACCCGTTCTGCGATTAAAGATACGATTCCAGGAGTAACGGCAGTCAATGCTGTGGATGATGCCGGTGTCCATCCGCTCCTGCTTGCCAAAGCTCATGAACGATATGTCCCCTATGAAGAACGTCGGCCCAGGGAAGTTTTAACGCATGCCAGCCGGATTTTGGGAACCGGGCAACTCTCTTTGGCCAAATACCTGATGATTTGCGCACATGAAGACAACCCCGGTCTGGATGTAAATGATGAAAAAGCCTTCTTTATCCACATGTTGGAACGTATCGATTTAAAAACAGATCTTCATTTTTTTACCCGGACCACAATGGATACCCTTGATTATTCTACCCAGGCTGTTAACCAGGGCTCAAAACTTATTATTGCTGCTGCAGGAATGAAAAAAAGATCACTTGCTACCCAGTTGCCGTCCGGGTTTTCTCTACCGGTAAATTTTGACAACGCCAAACTTGCCGGACCGGGAATAGGAGTTATTCAGGGACCGGCTTTCAGAAGTTATAAAGAAACTCAGCCCCAGATGGATGAATTGAAAAAACACCTGCAGACCCAGTCCGGGCTAGAGCAACTGCCACTTATTGTAGTGGCGGATGATTCTGATTTCACCTCCCGCACTTTTGCCAATTTCTTATGGATAACATTCCTGCGTTCCAATCCATCTCATGATATTTACGGGCTTAATGAACAATTTGAATTTAAACACTGGAAATGCAGCCCCTCCATGATCATAGATGCCAGGATCAAACCATTTCATACCGCACCCTTGGAGGCAGATAGAAAAACAATTGAAACAGTGGATGCTTTGGGGAAAAAAGGGCAGTCGCTTTTCGGGATTATTTAACAGGAGTACGAGCATGAAAATCCACCAGCTTTTGTCCAGGAAATCACTTTTTTCTATAGCGGGAATTGTCTTGCTGTACACAATAACAGGTTTTTTTCTTGTTCCCTATTTTGCCCGGAATGTTTTGCAGGATAAACTGGGTCAGGCGTTAAACAGACCGGTTGAAATTAAAAAAGTTTTGATGAATCCTTACGCCCTAAGCGTAACGCTCAAGGAACTGGTTATCAAAGGAAAAAATAATGACGACTTTTTATCAGTTCAAAGATTGTATGGCAACCTGAGTATTACCTCTCTGTTCATGTTTTCTCCGGTACTTTCTGATATTTCCGTGGATTCTCCCTATATTAACATTACACGACACACTGATGGAATCTTTAATTTTTCCGATCTTTTAGAAGACCCGTCAAATAAAGCTTCAAAGAGTAAAGTTTCTCCCGAAGCTGATAATGCAGAAAAAAGCGAGTTTTATTTTGTTTTAAAGAAAGCTGCGATCAACCAGGGCAGAATTTTATTCAAGGATGGTCTTGAAAAAACAAATCATGAGATTAAAGATTTAAATTTTTCTTTAGCCTCTCTAAGCAATAAAAGTGAAAAACGATATGAAGCCGCTAACCTGGATGTAGCTTTTGTATTAAACGGGACACTGGTGAACATTCATGCAGAGTCCACTCCTTTTGCCGAAGACCTTTTTACCAGGGCTACAATCAATACTGAAAATATAGATGCGCTTCATTATCTTTCCTACCTGCCAGTGCCGGGCACGCTTAAATTAGAAGATATCGACCTGAATCTATTCCTGAATGGGGAGTTCAGAAAGATAAAGGATGCGTTTTCTCTTGTTGTCCAGGGCAGCGCCAATGCATTGAATACCGATATAAAAAACAATCAAAATGAAAATATTTTAAACCTGCCTTCTCTTTCAATCGAGCTGGGGCCTTCTGATATTCTTGATGGGAAAGTAAATCTTTCTTCAATTGTCCTGTCCTCTCCTGAGATGGATCTTAGCCGGGATACAAATGGTGAGTTGAGTCTTATAAAGCACATTCCGGAATCAAAATTCGAGCAAAATGAAAAACCTGTGAATGAAGAAAACAAGCAGGATCAGGCAATGGCAAAATTAGGTGATAAGCCATTGCTCCTTACACTCGGACTTTTAGAGATTAAAGATGCCCGGATCTCATTTAAAGACAGTTCTAATCCAACACTTTTTGAAACAACGGTTTATCCGTTTAATTTCAAAATTGAAAATTTACAGGCAGGCAAGGATATTTCAGGCAACTATGCTTTTAATCTGGCCACAAGGCAAAAAGAAATTATCCAGTCAAACGGAAATTTCGGACTACTTCCCTTTAAAGCAAAAGGGAAACTTGAGCTGTCAGGTATAGATTCTCAGCATTACGAGCCTTATTACGAAAAAATGGTAGATCTGAGTGTCAAGAAAGGACGCCTGGATCTCACCTGTGATTTTGATTTATTTCAAAATAAAAATACCGTAGATGGGATAATTGAAAATAAGTTGCTGAAGATTAAAGATCTTGAAGTCTTTGAGGGGACGACTGAGGGACAAACATCTGGAAAAGAAATGATTGCGATTTCGGAGTTTGTGGTTAGAGGATCTAAAATTAACATGGGCGGCAAAGAGATCTCGACTGGAGAAATTTTCTCAAAAAAAGGCAGTTTACACATGAAGCGGCTTGAACACGGTTTGATTAATATTATAAAAAGCACGATGCCGGGACAAGTTGAAGACAGGCAGAGCAAAAACAGCATGCCTGAAAATAAGGAATCATTAAAAGAATCCAAATTGAAATGGTCTGTTAATGTCAACACCCTGGATATTGAAGACTATAAAATAGTATTTAATGATTTTTCCACCAATGATCCTGTAGAGATCGTTTTTTCAAATGTTGGGATTCATGCCGATAACCTTCAGACAACCGAGAGCGGACAAGGAAATATTTCCGCAAAGATGAACTGGAATAAGGCCGGCAGGATCTCAGTTTCAGGTAGTTTGGATTTGGCAAATCAAAATGGGGCGTTTGATATTGATTTGGATACAATAGATATCAAATCCCTGCAACCCTATTTTACTGATACGGTTAAGATTCTGGTCACCAGTGGAGATATCCATACTAAAGGAAAGGTGAAACTGCAGTTGAAACAAAAAAAAGACAAAATCCGGTTTGAAGGAGGGACATCTGTTACGGATTTTATCTGTCTGGATAAAAAAAGCGCTCAAGATTTTTTTAAATGCAAGTCATTGTATGTTTCTGATATTAATTTTTCTTCCCCCCCTATTGTGCTGGAAGCCCAGGATATTTCCCTGACCGATTTTTATTCCAGGATTATCGTTAATGACGTGGGTGAAATAAATGTTGCCGGAATACTGGAAAAAGAAGGATCCAAAGAAGAGGCTTCCAAAAAAGAAGTCCCCGTGCAGGAGGTTCAATCTGACCTTAAGCATATCCCGCAAATTAAAATTGCCAATGTTACACTCCAGGGCGGCAATATCAATTTCAGTGACTACTTTACCAAACCCAATTTTACGGCAGATATGAAAGAGCTTACCGGTGCTGTGAGCGGGCTTTCATCAGAGCCTGAAACCCGTGCAAAACTTCATTTGCAGGGAATTCATGGTGAGTCATCTCCACTCGAAATTGTAGGGGATATCAATCCTTTGGCTGAAAAGAAATATATGGATATTGATATTTCTTACAAAGATATTGAGCTGACTAATTTTACGCCATATGCAGCAAAGTTTCTTGGGTACAAAATAGAGAAAGGTAAACTCATTTTAGATTTGGAATACACCATAGACGGAACCTCTCTGAAGTCTGAAAACAGGGCAAGATTTGATAATTTTACCTTGGGTGAATCAGTGGACAGTGAGCATGCAACGTCGCTGCCGGTATCCCTTGCGATTTCCCTCTTAAAAGACCGCGATGGTCAAATCAATCTTGATCTGCCGGTCACCGGCGAACTTAATGATCCGGAATTCAGCATTGCCGGGATTATTTTCAAAATGATCGGGAACCTTATTTTAAAAGCGGCTGCTTCTCCGTTTTCAATTCTTGGCGCCATGTTTGGCGGGGGAGAAGATCTGGGGTATGTTGAATTTGAATTCGGGACTGCACAGATCGATACCCTTAATTTGGAAAAACTGGATACGTTGGTGAAAATTTTAGAGAAAAAACCGTCTATCAGTCTGGAAATTAAGGGGATGTACCATCCTGAACATGACGCTGAAAATCTCAGGATTAAAGGATACTATGACTTGCTTAAAGCACAGAAGATACAGGACATGGTCAAAACTGGAAATGCATCCGGTACGCTTGAAGAAGTGGAGCTAAGTGAGGATGAAATAAAAGAATATGTGGAAAGGGCTTATGCGGATGCAACTTTTCCAAAACCCCGGGATGCTGAAGGCAAAGAGAAGAAAATAGAACTCCAGGAAAAGATCAAGCTTCTTAGAACAAATGTAAAAGTAACAGAAGGCGATTTGCGACTTCTTGCAATGAATCGGTCCAAAACAATCAAGACTTATATTATTTCAAGGCAGACTGTTGATAGGGAGAGGGTTTTTATCATTGAGCCCGGAGAGTTGGAAGATTCTGAACAATCATCCATGAAAAGCGAAGCTCGATTTTCTTTGAAAGAAAATTGATATCGCCAGGTTAAATGCCGGGTTTGCGCTCCGGCAATTTTATGGTTATTGTGGTTCCTTCCCCCTTTTTACTGGCCACTTCCATTTGGCCTTTATTGTTTTTGATTACAGATTGGGCAAAGGTTAAACCCAAACCAGATGTGTTCGGTCTTCTTGAGAAATATGGTTTAAAGATATGTGCAATATCTCCAGGCGAAATCCCATGTCCGGTGTCGCTGATGTGAATGACAATATTTGGATCTTCAAGCAGGGTCGCAATGGAAACAATCCCCTTGCCGGAAACAGCCTGAAAAGAGTTGCGGATAATTTCTGAAAATGCTTTTTCCATATTTTCGGGTGTAAGGTTTATTTCAGGCAGTGCGTCAAAATCAGTCTGAAGTTCAATCTGCCTGTTGAATGTCTTTTTAACTTTGTCAATTTCGGAAGCCAGAAGCAGGTTTATATCAACAGGCTTTTCAGGCTCATCGTCAATAGAGATGAATCGTTTGATATCTTCTATTGTCCTTGAAATATATCCAATTCCATTTGAGCAATCTTTAATAATTTCAGGGTATTTTGCCAATATGGCTTCAATATCAATCTCCTGTTTGAACTGCTCTATTTTTTCAAACGTTTCATGCGTGGATCTGATCAGGCTATCTGCTGAGCCTGGTGCTGAATAAATAATGTTCTGGACGATTTCGTACTTTTCCAGCAGGTGAGTCATTTCTGACCGATATCTGTCCATGGTGTCAAGATTCTTTTTTAAATCTTCCTGGGAAAGATCAAGCTGATCAAGTGTAGCAGAGGATATATCTCCAACAGCAGCAAGAAAATTGGCCTCTTTTAGTTCTTTTTCTTTAGCTTCAAGTTCCAGGAGAGATGCTTTTAACCTGCGGGTCTTGGTGTCTAAGATTTTTTCAAGACTCCGGTTATATTTAGTAAGATTATGTTCAGCAACAATCCGTTTGGCGATTTCTTCATTCAGCCGGATATTTTTCTGGGAGATCTCTTTTCTTTTTTCTTCCAGTTCTAAAAGATGTTTATAAGATCTTAAAGCTGTCGTAATACTTGTAAAGAGCTTTTGAGTGGTCAGTTCAGTTTTTTCTTTATAGTCGTTTATATCGTAATTTAATATGATATCTTTTTCCGGCGCCTGGCCTGGCTGGCCGGTTCGTAAAATGATTCTGATCAGTTCGTTTTCTTCTTCTTCCCTGATAAACCTTGCGATCTCAAGCCCGGCACCTTTGGTTTCCATCACAACGTCCAGCAGAAGGATGGCAGCATCCGGATTATCAACAATTAATTTTTTTGCTTCCTCTATGGAAAATGCGGAAATAAACTGCAGAGAGCATCCATCATAGGTGTAATCGGAAAGGACAAGTTTGGTCATGACGTGTACTTCTTTTTCGTCATCGACAATTAAAAGCTTGTATTGAAAGCCGCCGCCATTATCTTCAATATCATGCTCAGATTCCTCTTGATCGGCGAAAATCAGCTTATCATCATCCACGATATTACGTCCCATATGGTCGGTCTCCGAATGCATGAATTTAATTTTGACTGGATAGATAAACAATAAAAAAATAAACCGGTATTGTCAATCAGGTAAAAGTATATTTAGCGTATGTTTTTAATTATTTATGCTGGTTCATTTTTTTCAGCGAGGATTTGAACTCTTCACACGGATCTGCATAGGAAACCCTTTGGGTGAACCATAAATAATTATGGGGCAGTGATGGTTCAAATCCTTCCAGGTCAAGTGGTTCAAGATAGTCTGTAAGGGTTGAGGGCTGACGGCTGATTTCTTGAAAGCCAATATTTACCTGGGTGATATCCGGGTTGATTGCCTTTACCCGGTCTATAACTCCGAGACCGTACTCGGTGTGGCCACCGCCAATAATGACGATTACCGGGGCCTTGTTGTGTTTCACAACCTGGGAAATGGAAAAGGCCATTTTATCATTCCTGGCTGTCCAGGTGTCATAAAGTCTTTCCTGCATTCTTTCATGTCCCATCCCGCAGTGGACGGCTTTAAAAAGTTCATGCATATACTCTTTGTAGGATCCATTGTCCAAATGTGTGGAAAAAATCTGCTCTTTTTCAAGCGGTGTGATGCCTTTAAAACCTTTGCGTGTAAGTCTTCTTTTTAACCCGGTATTCATATCGATGCCGGCTGCGCTGAGGTTGTGTTTTTTTGCAAGATTCAAGAGGCTGAAATAGTAAGACCACATTTTGTCTGACTGGGTGTCCCAGCCAAGTTTTTTCCTGAGATCATTTTCGATAAATTTTTCGTTTTTTTTAGAATGGGAAACTTTCCCGGAATCAATAAAGTTTAACAGGTGAGGGGTGTGATCCATGGAAAAAAATTCAAACCCTATGGTCGGGTTCAATCCCATTTCGATCAGAGACTGGATGATTTTTTCCTGGGCAGTGTGGTGATCCGGGTTGTCATGTTTTTCAGAAAGATAGATCACATCATAATTATTGATATCTTTAACCATTGATTCGTAAGAGACCGATGTTTTTTTGTTAGAATCGATTATTTTGCCGATCAAAGGATCAGACCTCATCACCGTTTTTTTGGAAGCCACACAGGATTGAAGCAAAAAAAAGGCTGTAAAAATCACTAAAAAAAATACAATCCGATTCATTTACAAATCTCCGGCAAATTTTTTATGGTTAAGGTGACCGGCAAGTATAACCAATACCGTTAAAAAAAACTGATACTGGTATAAAGGATAATCAGTTTTATCAGCTTGGCAAACCTTAGAGTTTCTTGAAATAAAGAACCAGGCTTTTACCAAGCACTGGATTCAAGCATTTATCTACAATTGATGTGAGTTTTGGCTTTTTCATCAAATCCCATACCAGAAATTTATGATACTGGTTAACTGCATAGGAGTCAGTACGGGTTGGTCCGACAAAACACTTGAGCCACCAGTAAGGGGCATGGATGCTGTGGGCATAATGAAATCCAAGGTGTTTTACTCCTTGAGATTCAATGGCTTTAATTAATGGATTTTTTCTGTAGATTCGGACATGGCCCATATTGGCATTGAAATACTCATCGGAAAGCGCCCAGCATATTTTTTCAGGCAGAAATCTGGGAACGCTTACTGCAAGCGTTTTTCCAGGTTTGACAATCCGAACCAACTCGGACATAGCCTTTGCATCATCCGGTATGTGTTCCAGAACCTCTGAACATATTACAGTATCAAAACTGTTGTCTTTAAAAGGAAGCCTGGTTACATCCATACAGGACAAATCAACACATTTGCAGTTCAGGTCGTTGATGCTTTGATGAAAATTGAGTTTGTTTTTTGTTTCTACCAGAGGGTCGTATCCGTAATCCGCTCCTACACAAACGGTATTGTCCTGCTGGGCAGCCTTTATGGTATGGCGTCCTTCACCGCAACCGATGTCAAGAATCCGGTCTCCGGGCTGAATGCTCAGCCGATTAAAATCAATGGTAAGCATTGATGATGTCCTTATACACATTCACAGTTTTTCTGGCACAATTTTCCCAGGTGAATTCACTCATAACTCTTTTGTAGCCTTTCTCAGCCAAAGCCTCACATTGGGCGGGGTCATCCAGAAGTTCAAGTATGGCATTTTCAAGTGCTTTTGAATCCCCGGGAGGAATGAGCTTGGCTGCATCTCCCGCAACTTCCGGCAGCGCGCCCCCTGTTGTTGAAATTACCGGGGTCCTGCAAGCCATGGCCTCGCCAACCGGCAGGCCAAAACCTTCATATAGAGAAGGCACTACAGCGATACTGGCTTTTGCATACTCTTTGACAAACTCTTCGTGATCAATGCGGCCGGTAAACTTAATAGTGTGGGCCAGATCCAGATATTTTACCAGCTTTTCAATAGGGCCGCCTTTTTTAGGAGCTCCAATGACCACCAGTTTGACCGGTCGTTTGCTTACAATAGCCTTAATGGCATGTAAAAGATAGGCAAGCCCTTTTAGCGGCATATCCGCACTGTTCGTGACAATAATCCTGCCTGGCTGTTTTTTTATTGTTTCGATTGGATAAAAATTATCAATATCAATGCCATTCGGGATGGTCTTGAATTTGGATTCGGGAATGCCGAACTCTTTGGAGATATCTTCTTTGGAAACGTCTGATACAGTTATGATTCCAGGCAATTTTCGCGCAACTTTTTTTTGCATGCCGATAAATGAATACCATCTGATGGCCTGCAGCTTGCGGTAGAAGTTGGATGCTCCCTTTATCGCCAGCCTTCGATCCACTGTCATGGGATGATGAATGGTGGCGGTAACCGGCATTTTTTTTGATAGAGATAAAATTCCATAGGACAGGCTCTGATTATCATGGATGATGTCGTATTTTTTTCTGGTTTCTTTCAAATGCCGCGTCATCCGCATCCCAAATGTCAAGGGTTCAGGATATCCCATGGAAGAGACTCCCAGCCATTCAATCATGCTGATGGGATCTTTAAGTTCCCGCGGGCGAGGCGTCCTGAAAAGGTCTTCCGGGTCATACAGGTTAAGGGTTTCGAGCATGGTTAGTTTGACGGTATGGTTGATCTGTGGATCAGGGGGGCCTGCAATCACCTCTACATCATGGCCAAGGTCTGAAAGGGCATGGCTCAAGTGCCGGACATACACTCCCTGTCCGCCACTATGGGGATTACTCCTGTAACTGATAATGCCTATCTTAAGTTTTGAATTCATTGGATTTTATGGTACGCCCGGCTGGAATCGAACCAGCGATCTTCAGCTTCGGAGGCTGACGCCTTATCCACTGGGCTACGGGCGCAAAAAATTATATGTATATTATCTTTGTCTTTTTTTCAAGTTTAATAGCGCTTCTCTGGCTTCCCCGGCAACGTATAAAGAGCCGGCAATACAAACCGCATCTTCTTTGTTGGAATTTTCCAAAACATGAATCACTGCATCCTTAACATCTTCAATTATGTTTACAGGTGCCTTGCTGATATTCTGAACAGCTTTTTTTAATGCTTCCGGCTCAAGGCTTCTGTCTATTTTGGCTTTGGTAATCACGATATTATCTGCACAGGGCACAAGGCTTTGCAGCATTTTATCATAGGGTTTATCATCTAAAATACCCAGAACCAGTGTAAGCTTCTTATCTTTGAGTCTTGAGGATAAATATTTACCAAGGACTTTAGCTGCCTGGAGATTGTGAGCACCATCTATAATAACCTGCGGTTCGTCTATTACCTGCTCAAGTCTGCCCGGCCATTTTGCAATGGAAAGGCCTTCTTTAACCAGTTCAACATTTAAAGCATAGCGTTTGTCATCTGATTTGAATTTCTTGAAGATCAGCTCACAGGTCGCGAGAGCCAAACTTAAATTTTCTTTTTGATGATCACCGGGCAGAGGTTTTATCAGTTTTTTAAATGTTTTTCCTAATCCTGAATATGAATAGGTGTTTTCCCCCGGGGTCTTTCTAATGGAGAAATCTTTTTTATATTGGTACAAGCCTGCATCATTGTCTTTAGCAATCTGTTTGAGAACTGAGATGCCGGACGGTTGGGAAACTCCTGTGATTACAGGAATACCCTGTTTAATGATGCCGCCTTTCTCATAGGCAAGGGCTTTGATGGTGTTCCCTAAATATTCAGTATGTTCAATGGAAAGATTTGTGATGACGCTGACCTGTGGCTTGGCCACATTGGTGGCATCAAAACGGCCACCCATGCCGGTTTCAATGACAGCCCAATCCACATTTTCCTGAGAAAAATGATAGTATCCCATTGCAGTGGCAATTTCAAAAAAGGTGGCTTTGCGTTTTCCAATATCAACGGAATGTACTGCATTGTAGGCACTGACCACCTGAGCATTGGTTATCATTTCTCCATTTACCGTGATTCTTTCATTAAAATCAACCAGATGCGGGGAAGTATACAACCCTGTTTTAAAGCCTGCTTTTTGCAGTATGGATGCAATGTAAGTTGCAGTAGAGCCTTTGCCGTTGGTTCCTGCTACATGGACAATATGGTAGTTTTTCTGCGGGGAGTTTAAGAATTTGAGAATATTCAGAATTGTGTCCAGCTCGAGTTTTATTCCAAAACGGCCAAGCTTATAAATTTTATCGAGGCATTCCCGGTAAGCGTCTTTTTTCATGTTTCCAAAATAAAAACCCGGTACAGATTATTTCATCAAAAGTAATCTGTACCGGGTTGCTGTTATCTTCAAGTTAGTTTCTTCTTCTGGATCTTGAGGCAGCAATACGTTGTCTTCTCATTGCTTCTCTCATTTTACGCCGTCTGTATTGACATGGTTTCTCAAAGTGTTTTTTAACTTTGAGACGTTTGAAGAGGCCGTCATTCTGGATTTTTTTCTTTAATATCCGTAAAGCTCTTTCAACATCATTATCAATTACTGTAACAGTGATTTCCTTCAAAAAACATCGCCCCTTTCATAGTGTATTTAAATATCGAGATATTTATAACCCGAATTTGTAACAAACAAATACTCTAAAAGCAAGGAAAAAAGCCGTTCTGGCAGAGAAACAATCAGAACGGCTTTAAAATCTATTACTAAAGTCTTATGAAGACTTAGAGTTTGGATATCAGCTCTTCAGTTACTTCGGGAAGTGCTTTTTCACCAGCAAGGGTGATGTATTTTACGTTGGCATCTTTTTCAGCAACGTCTTTGAAATAGTAAGAGGATGCCAGAGTTCCGGTATCTGTGTCATAGTAAATAGAATGGCGTTTATCAATGGCTGCTTCATCCTGGTCATCATCGCGTTTGCTTAATGCACCACCGCATACACGGCATTTGTCTCCGTCCGGTTTGATCGCATCAATAAAAATATTGTTGGGATGGTTGTTGTCATTTTCACACAGGCGGCGGCCCATAATTCTGTTTTTGGCAATTTCCCGATCAAGGATCATTTCAATTACATAGCTGAGTTTAATGCCTTTTTCTTCAAGGGCTGCATGAAGTTTTTCAGCCTGCACTTTATTCCTGGGAAATCCGTCCAGAAGCCATCCATTTTTACAATCATCTTTTTGAATACGGTCAATCATCATAGGGATGGTGATTTCATCCGGGACCAGATCACCTTTGTCGATATACGCTTTTGCCTGTTTACCAAGTTCGGTTCCGCCTTTAATATTATCACGGAAAATGGCGCCGGATTCAACATGAGCGATATTGTATTTGTCTTTCAGGATAGCTCCCTGGGTTCCTTTACCACTTCCATTTGGTCCAAAAAATAGAATGTTCATTTATAACTCCTTGATTAGAATGTATGTTTAATTGGCACAACTTCCCTAAATATAAGAGTCAATTTTATTTGTCAAGATTTAGAAAAATGCATTGAAAAATATTGGTATGCAGTTTTGGGATTTAACTCTTTGAAACCAATAAAAAATGTACAACGTTAATCATGTCAGCTTTAAAAAAAGGCGAGAAAATTGGAGGAATAATTTGCGATTAGCCCTTGCGCGTGAGAATGTATATTGTTATGAATGGACTCAGAAAAAATTACGATATTTGTGGGCGTAAAATTAAGAAAATATAATATGAGAATACGATAAGGATTGGGGGAAACATGACTGAGTTAATTGATGTCAGGGCAAGAGAAATAATTGATTCCAGGGGGAACCCTACAGTAGAGGTAGACGTGGTTCTGGCTTGCGGAGCAAAGGGCAGGGCAGCTGTTCCATCAGGGGCTTCAACCGGCACAAGAGAAGCTTTGGAATTAAGGGATAAAGCTGAAAATCGCTTTCTCGGCAAAGGGGTTTTAAATGCGGTTGCCAATGTAAATGAAGTAATTGCTCCTGAGATCATCGGTTATGATGCCATGGATCAGACCGGGCTTGACCGGACCATGCTGGATATAGATGGTACGGAAAATAAATCAAGGCTTGGTGCAAATGCAATTCTTGGTGTTTCCATGGCTGCAGCCAGAGCCGCTGCTAATGCCTGTGAAATCCCTCTATACCAACACATAGGCGGGATCAATGCACGGGTTCTTCCCGTCCCCATGATGAATATTATTAATGGTGGTGCCCATGCAGCAAATAATCTGGATATCCAGGAATTTATGATTCTCCCTTTTGGAGCCTCCTCTGTAACCGAAGCCGTCCGGATGGGTGCTGAAACATTTCATAACCTGGCAAAAATTTTAAAGGGCGAAGGCCTCAGTACGGCAGTCGGTGATGAAGGTGGATTTGCTCCGAACCTGAAGTCCAATGAAGAGGCGCTTGAATACATTATTAATGCCATTGAGGCGGCAGGTTACCGGCCGGGCAAGGATATCGGTATTGCCCTTGACGCAGCAGCCTCAGAATTTTACAAAGACGGCAAGTATATATTTGAGTCTGAAGGCAAAGAGCTTTCAGCCATAGAACTGATTGATTATTATGAAAAATTGGTTGAAAAGTATCCGTTATACTCCATTGAAGACGGTCTTGCAGAAGGAGACTGGGACTCCTGGGAAGTGATGACCCAGCGTCTTGGCAACTCTGCACAAATAGTCGGGGATGATATTTTTGTAACCAATCCGGATATTTTTAAACGCGGTATTGAACAGGGGATCGGAAATTCTATTTTGATCAAACTTAATCAGATCGGAACGGTTTCAGAAACCCTGGACACGATTCAGATGGCTAAGGAGTCAGGTTATACCACAGTTGTATCGCACAGATCCGGTGAAACTGAAGACTCTTTTATTGCAGATCTGGCAGTCGGCGTTAATTCAGGCCAGATCAAGACCGGCTCCATGTCCAGAAGTGACAGGGTTGCCAAATATAACCAATTGATCAGAATTGAAGAAATGCTGGGAGACAGTGCGTCTTTCCCGGAAGATCTCTTTGTTTAATTGCATATGCTCAAGAGATTTCAATCAGCCTTTTTTATATTAATTTGTATCCTTATACCGGGAACAGGTGAGGGATTTGTCCCTCAAGCCCCTCACCTTCTACACCTGGTTATAGAAAAGATCAGAAAACCTGTTGGAATTGAAGCCTATCAAACCAAAAAAGTTTTGAATTATGAGGATGTAACTAAAGGTTTTAACACAATAGAGGAAAAGCTTATTTATGTTTTCCCGGGCCGGCTCAGGTCCCAGATGATTTCAGATATCGCTACAGGCTTCAGTATTGAGACAGAATCAGGATTTATCAAGGTAATGGGCGAGAGGATAATCGCCACAGCTAAATCCTCGATTGATCTGTATACGGATATTTTGTTATATCGGGACCATGAAAGTATGTTGGCCCAGCTTGACCATGCTGGAATAGATACCCAGAATGTTTCATTTCATCGGTATAACAATAAAATATGTTATGTGATCGGCACACCCGATGCCGGCCTGTGGATAGAAAAAGATTCTTTTTTCCCAATAAAATATGTCATTCAAAAAAGCGGCTGGAAGGTTGAATTTTTCTATGATGACTGGAGGAAAGTTTCCAGAACCTGGTATCCAATGGCAGGAAGTATTTTTCTGGATGATCAATTGGTTGCGACTATAAATGTCAAATATTTCGAGTTGAAAGCACAAGTTTCAGGCTCAATGTTTGATCTGGATCACGTCAAATCAATTTATCCTGAGAATAAACTGGATGTGGCAGACCCGGATGAAAGCCAGGTGGATGAACTTGACCGGAGCATTGAGGATTTCAAAAAACTTTATGAATAATATAAAACAAGTGAGGAACAATGGCTAAAAACACCAAGTATATTTTTGTTACCGGAGGCGTGTTGTCATCATTAGGCAAAGGACTTGCATCTGCAGCAATCGGAATGCTGCTTGAGAGCCGGGGCCTGACTGTGACCATTCAGAAGCTTGATCCCTATATCAATGTAGATCCGGGAACAATGAATCCGTTCCAGCACGGTGAAGTTTTCGTCACCGATGATGGCGCTGAAACAGACCTCGACTTGGGCCATTACGAAAGATTTACAAATGCAAAGCTGGGTAAAAATAACAATTTTACCACCGGTAAAATTTATGACCAGGTTATCTCTAAAGAAAGAAAAGGCGAATATCTGGGTGGAACAGTCCAGGTAATTCCTCATATTACGGATGAAATTAAACAGAGTATCTGTCTGGTTGGTAATGATGCGGATGTCGTACTTGTGGAAATCGGTGGAACAATTGGTGATATTGAATCTTTACCTTTTCTTGAAGCCATCCGCCAGTTCAGGGCAGATGCCGGTCCTTCAAATGTTATTTATATCCATTTAACGCTCGTCCCTTATATAAAGACAGCCTGTGAAGTGAAAACAAAACCCACTCAGCACAGTGTCAAGGAGTTGCGAAGCATTGGTATTCAACCGGATATCCTTCTTTGCCGAACTGAAAGCTACCTGTCTCATGATATCAAATCCAAAATTGCCTTGTTCTGCAATGTTGACACGGATGCTGTCTTCACTGCAAAAGATGTGGACTGCATTTATGAGGTCCCCCTGGTTTATAATAAAGAAGGCCTGGGGGATAAAATACTCCAGAAATTGAACATCTGGGCGCGTGCGCCGCAGCTTGATGAATGGCGTGAAGTGGTCGAACGTCTTAAAAATCCGAGATTCAGTGTGAATATCGCCATTGTGGGTAAATATGTAGATCTGACGGAAAGTTATAAAAGCCTCAATGAAGCCCTTACACACGGGGGAGCTTCCAATGATGCAAAGGTTAATCTCCAGTATGTAGATTCCACAAATCTGACTGAAGACAATGTTGTTGAAATTTTATCAAAAAGTGACGGTGTGCTTGTCCCCGGCGGTTTTGGAAACAGGGGCATTGAAGGCAAAATTCTGGCTGCAAAATATGCAAGAGAGCACAATGTGCCGTATTTCGGGATCTGCCTTGGCATGCAGATGGCTGTTATCGAGGTGGCAAGAAATCTTCTTGGACTTGAAGAGGCAAATGGTCAGGAGTTTGACCCTTACACACCGGATCCTGTTATTTATCTTATGACAGAATGGTATGATGAGCAGACTCAAAAAATTGAAAAAAGAGACGAAGATTCAGATAAAGGCGGTACAATGCGCCTGGGTGCATATCCCTGCCAGCTCCAGAAAGATACCCTGGCCATGAAAGCTTATAAAGAGGAAAACATATCGGAACGCCACAGGCACCGCTATGAATTCAACAATGAATATAAGGAACGCCTGATCAAAGAAGCCGGGCTGGTTATCAGCGGAACTTCACCTGATCATGAACTGGTTGAAATTGTTGAAATCAAGGATCACCCATGGTATCTGGGATGCCAGTTTCACCCGGAATTTAAATCCAAGCCGGGAAAACCCCATCCTTTGTTCAGAGATTTTATTAAGGCATCCATGAAAAATGCTAAGAGATTGGAGAATGCCAAAAAATAGAGCAAACACAAAGGGGCGGACAACTTGTTATTCGCCCCTTTTTATTTTTGTTCAGTTGTGGATTGTTTTTGTTGTGTAATGATCTGATTGTTGTATTGAATGACCTGTTTTTCATATTCGTCTTTTCTTTTCTGGTATTGAAATATTTCAGTATTCAACTGAGAGGCCAGTTCATTATATTTTCTGTTGCCAAGATCGCTTCCCTGCTTATCTAATTCCTGTTTTCTCCTAATTAAACTGTTGTATTCCTTAACCAGATTGTTTTTTTGAATGGTAAGTGTTTCCTGAGTGATCTCGCTTGAGGGAGTAGCTTTTTCTGTTTTTGTAATTTCTTCTTCAGTAGATATTACACTTTGATATATACCCAGTTTTTTTCTCTGGTCTTCAGGGACTTCAAGGATGTTATCAGTAAAGTGTTTTACCCCATTTTGGTCTAAATATTGATAATATTCAGCAACTGCAGAGCAATTAAATATTATGAATACAAGACCGGCTGTAATGATGGATTTAAACGTCATATTGTTCTCCAAAATGTTAGTTGACTCGAAAATTGTAATTTATCCAGTTGGTATATGTCAAGAATGTTCATTGTTATGATGAAGCAAGTGTTAACGTGTTTTAAACCGGCTTAAAATCTTAAGTTTCATGAATCGGTTGTTAACGGAATCTATACGATAGAGGTTATTACCAAGCTTGATTGTTTCCGGGGGAGATTTTTTTGGAATATTTCTGGAGAATGGTTGTTTCGGATCAAAATCCAGAAGGTATAAATCGAGATACAACTGCTTGTCTTTAATTCCTTTGTATACAAGACAGGTCCCGTCTATGAGTACTTTTTCATCTTTCATTAACAGGATTTCATCCCGGCTTATTTTTGATTTGCTGGGAAGGCCGGCTGCTTCATTGTTTGCTCTCCACCCACGAAAACGCTCTTTATATGAGTCCGTTGAGACATAGTAAACAATGACGAATGGAATTGCCAGGGTGGACAGGATAAAGAGAACAGCAAGCCATCCTTTACGATTTGGCAGTGTCATGAATCCTCTTTTTGCAATGGGTTTATTGGAATCATATGGGGCTGGCAGAATTTTGTCAAATGGTTTGCTAAAACGATAAAAATAAGCTTTTATTTCGTAATATATATGTTTTTTAAAATAAGGTTTTAATTCAAAGGTTAAATATGGAAACATTTATTACAATTTCAGTTGATGATATCCGGTTACAAGGCGTTCTTAATAAAGGTTCTGAATCAAAGGCAGTGGTTATCTGCCACCCACATCCACTTTATGGTGGAAGAATGGACAATCCTGTGGTTACAACAATTTCCAATGCATTTGTTGAAAAGGGGTATGCATCCTTGCGTTTTAATTTCAGGGGGGCAGGGGGCAGTACGGGTTCGTTTGACGATGGTACTGGGGAGCAGGATGATGTGAGGGCTGCAGTATCCTTGTTAGTTGAGGAAGGTTATGAAAACATTACTTTAGCAGGTTATTCTTTTGGCGCACGGATTAATGCTGAAGTGGTTTCAAAAGGCCTTAATGTTGAAGATCATATTATGGTGTCTCCGCCAGTGGCATTTATGAGTTTTGATGACATTTCAAGCCTGCCGTCTACAGGTTTGATTGTCTCTGGAGATCAGGATGAATATGCCCCCACTGATCTGATTAATGCCCAGATAAAAAGATGGGAAATTGCACCCCGGTATGAAATTATCAAAAACTGCGACCATTTTTATTCTGAAGGTCTGGGAGAATTGGAAAAAATATTACAGAGCTATTTATCCTGATTGAAATTAAAGAAGATCGAAACTATTATGGTCCGCTTTCTTCTTCCAGTTGATATTTCCCTGAAAATTGACTGTAGTATTTTTTAAGTGTTTTCATATCTGCTTCAATCTGGCCTGTCGGCTCAAAGACCTGTCCGAGGCCAATGTTTTTTTTGTCGTAATCGATAAAGCCAAATACAATAGGGACCTTTGCCTGGCAGGCAATGTGATAGAATCCACTTTTCCATTTTACGGTTTTTCCACGGGTTCCTGAAGGTGCAATGGTGACGATAAGCTCTTTTGATGAGCTAAAGGTAACAGCCATTGTATCCACCACATTACTTTTTTTAGAACGGTTAATGGGAATACCGCCCAACTGTTTAAGGATGGTTTTAAACGGCCAGATGAACATTGAATGTTTACCCATCCAGTAGACGGATATTTTAAACTTGAAAACAGCCAGTAAAAATAAAACAAAATCCCAGTTTGATGAATGCGGGGCGGCAATTAAAACAAATTTTTTGATTTCAGGAACCTTGCCTTTGACTTTCCATCCAATTGTAAAGAGGATAAATGAGGCAAACCAATATAATATCGGCTGTAGTAAATAATTAGCGGTTATGGTGGGCTTCAAACTTCTGACTCCTCTATATAAAAAAAGTTTCTCCTTTATACCGGAGCATAAGGGAAAAACTAAACCGCCTATCAAGGAATTTACAAAAATTATACAATAAAAATTTAAACTTGGTGTCTTATATTTTAAGAAAAATTAAAAAGAATTGTTGCCATTAATTATAGAAAAATATAACCATTAATTCTTAAAACAGGCAAAAATATGTAATAAAAGGCCGGGAAAAATGGTTTTAGATAAAATAGACAAGCTGATTTTAAATTCAATTCAGGAAAATGGTAAGATAACCAATTCCAAACTTTCTCAAATTGTTGGGATATCTGCGCCCGCAACCCTTGAAAGAGTAAAACGCCTGGAGCAGGCAGGTGTTATTTCTCACTTTACAGCAATAGTTGATCCTGAAAAAATTGGATTTACCATAACTGCCATGGTGAACATAAGTTTGAGTTTGAACTATTTGTCTTCTGTTGCCGCAATTAAAGAGAGGTTCATGGAACTGGACGAAGTCGTCCAGTGTTATCAGATTGCCGGAGCACATGATTTTATTTTAAAAGTAATTGCAAAAGATATTAAAGCATACGGAGAATTTATTAATCTGAAATTGACGCAGATAGAGGGAATTCAGGTCATTCAGTCATCATTTATAATAGATAAGGTGAAAGAAAAAAAGATGCTTGTCCTTGACCTGGATGAAGAATATAAAGTTTAGGGTGATTTATTAAATGATTGGTAATTTTTATTTATCTTGTGGTAAGTAAAAGACCTGATTATTAAATTTTTGGTGAAATTTATTTTAATTAGGTGAAATTTATTTTAATTCTTAGAAAGAGGTTGTGATGAAAAATTTGAGAGTATTGTTTGTTACTGTATTGGTAGCGCTCGCAGTTGTTTCCATGAGCACTGTTGCGGAAAGTAAGAGTAAACTGGACAAATGGAAACCCGATTTTGACCCTTCAGGTGCAAAGTATAAATGTGTGGTTTCCAATGTATCCCATCCTGCACTTGTCGGTGTTTATGCCGGATTTGAAATCCGAGATGAAGTATGGAAAAGAACCAATGGTCAGGTGTATGTTGATTTTAAACCTTTATCCATTCTTGGTGGCGAAGTTGAAGTGTTGAATATGCTTCAGATGGGAGCTGTCCAGGGGATGGGTGTCAGTTCTGTTGCGGCCACTAATCTTGGCCCCAGATTTGGGGTTGTAAACCTCCCGTTTCTTATAAACTCTTTCGAAAAACTGGATAAATTTACATCCAATAAAACGCTGTTTAACCATTTTTTAATGGCAATGGATCATCAGGGCATTACCGGTCTTGATATTTCAGGATACGGTAATTACGGTTGGGCCACAACTATCCCGGTTGCGAATATCGAAGATGCAAAAAAAGTTAAATTCAGAATTGCAGAGGCTGCTGTAAATCAGCTCAGCTACAGGAACTGGGGATTCAACCCGGTTTCCATGCCATGGCCTGATGTCCCGATTGCTCTTAAGCAGGGCGTTATCACTGGTCTTGACCATACCTTGACTGTGTGCAATGTAACCAAAAAATTTGAAGTTGCCAAAAATTTTACCCAGATCAATTATGCCCAGGGCTTGTTTATCTGGATTTTCAACAAAGCATGGCTGGCCAAACTTCCTGTTGATGTCAAAGATGCCTTTGTTGCAAGTGTAAATGATGTTTGTGCCAAAAGCCGTAAGAAAACTGCAGTTGAAGAAACAAACAATATTGAAAAAGCAAAGGCTGCCGGTGTCCAGTTCTTTAAACTTTCAGATAGCGACATGAACACTCTGAAAGCACAGAGTGAAGGAACCTATGAAAAATATGCGCCGGAAATTAACCGTTTAACAGCGGGTGATACGTATCGCCCTGATAATTTCTTGCAGGAAGTGCGTGAATATTTGAAATAAAATCAAATGGATATCTGAATATTAATTTTGTTGTAGGTTTTTAAACTCATGCTTGGAAAGATTTTAAAGAAAATAGATGCGTTTATAACGCATCTTGAAGAATGGACCCTTTTTGTTATTGTCATGGCAGCACTTGTTTCCCTTTTTGCCAATGTGGTGCTTCGCTACGGATTTAATTATACTCTCGCATGGAGCGAAGAACTGGTGAGGATTGTAATCATCTACTCAACTTTTATCGGGGCAAGTGTTGCTGTAAAGCAGCGGGCCATGATTAAGATTGACGCCATTGTACAGATTTTTCCACGGCTTAAACCCGCCCTGACTTTTTATTCAGATATCCTCATGCTTGTTTTTGCATGCATGATGACCTTTTATGGATACAAAATGGCTTATCAGCAGATGTTAACGCATCAGAAAACCATCATTATGCAGATTCCCCTTGTGGTTGTCTACTCTATCATGCCTGTTGTCGGGGTAATGATATTTATCCGGACAATGCAGGTCATGATTCAAGACATAAAAAACAGATAAGGGGTAAGGTTCTATGCAGTTAAGTGATTTGGTAATTTTGTGTATCCTGCTGGGATGTATGGCCACCTACGTTCCTGTTTTTCTATCCCTGTTTTTTGCTTCAGCCATTGGATTTGTTGTGTTTTTGGATTATCCGCTGGCTCTTCTGGCACAGACTTTGTTCAGGAGCCTGGATAAGTTCCCGCTGGTGGTGGTGTTGTTTTTTATCCTTTGTGGTAACATCATGAGCAAGGGAAAGACGGTTGAAAAGCTCATAAATCTTGCAAATGCACTTGTGAGCTGGCTTCCTGGCGGACTCGGTATGGCAGGTGTTATCGGATGCGGTCTGTTTGGGGCTATTTCCGGCTCTACTGTTGCCACTGTTGTTGCCCTTGGCGGGTTTATGATTCCTGCCTTGATTAAAAACGGATATGATGAAGATTATACATTAGGTCTCATGGCAACATCCCCAAACCTTGGGGTAATCATCCCTCCCAGCATTGGGATGATTTTTTATTCCATGATCAGTAATGTGTCCCTGGAAGGGCTTTTTATAACGGGTTTTATTCCGGGGCTTATGATTATCTGCCTTGTATGTATTTACACATTTATGGTCTATCGGAAAAGAGATGATATAAACACGGTTCCCATGCCCTCATTCAATCAGCTTTTTGCAATATTCAAAGAAGGTTTTTGGGCAGTGATGCTGATTGTCATCATTTTTGGCGGAATTTTTTCAGGAGCTTTTACTGCAAATGAAGCCGCTGTTGTGGCCAGCGCTTATGCATTTTTTGTGGAAATTTTCATCTACCGGTCCATGAGGTTCAAGGAAGTAAAAGAAATTACAGTCAGTTCTGCTGTTACCAGTGCGACCCTGCTGCTTATTGTAGCAGGCGCCACATGTTTTGGACGGTATCTGACCTTTGAAAATATTCCGAACAGGGTTGCTGAAATTGTAGTTTCCAATATCAATTCACCGATTGTTTTCCTTCTGGCCATGAATATTCTGCTGCTTGTAATCGGCATGTTCATGGATATTATTTCAGCTACCCTGATCCTGGGACCAGTGTTTTTACCCCTTTTGGCGCCATTTAATGTCGATCCAATGCATTTCGGACTGATTATGACGGTAAATCTTGCAATTGGTTACACGACTCCGCCTATGGGGGTAAGTTTGTTTATTACAGGTTCTTTAGGGCAGAGGGATATTTTGTATGTTTCAAGGGCGGTCATGCCATTTGTTGCTATCCAGGTGGCTGTTTTATTCTTTTTAACCTATTTTCCACAGATCGTACTGTTTTTGCCCAGGCTCTTCGGGTACCAGTAAAATAAAAAGCCTGGGCAATGGATGATATTTGACAATCCATTGCCCAGGCTGTCTTTTCTGGATTATAGGCTATATGCCTTTATCTATAATATTTTTATTGTGGAGCAACCTTTTCTGTATTCCTTTGGAGATCTCCCATTTTTTATCTGATGCTGCCCAGAAATCACCATTGATATCTTCCATTTTATCTTTAAACCGCTTGTTGTATCCTTTGAGTTTTTTGAACATCACCTTCCAGGCAGGATTTCCCTGGTTCTGTGAAGAGAACAGTTGGTGGATTAATGTTCCAAGTTCGTCTAAATGTTTTTTTGCAAGATAGGATACGGCTCCTTTTTTAACAGCTTTCATCAGAAGTTCTCTGGGAGCGGTAACCGAAATAAGAATAATTGCAGGAATGTCACGTTTGACACATTCCTCAAGCAACAGGAACCCATGGTCATCCATGATATCCAGAATCGCCAGGTCGTATTGGGTAAGTTCTATTTTTTCCAGGGCGCGTTCATGGTTGCGGGTGACATCAAGGCAGGCACCACTTAGTACATCCTGTATGGTTTCAATGACATCCCATTCATTGTCAACAGCCAGTATTTGTTTGTCTTTGAGAAAAGAATTGGTTTGCATAATTTTTCCCTCCTCTAAAATTTGATTATTAAGACATTGTTACTGTTTATGCTAAAATGTTTCTGCCATCTCCTTGTTTAAGATTATAAAAATTAGGTGAAATTATTTTAATTCTTAATTATATAAATTAATCAACCCCAAATAAAAAGTCAAGGGTTTTTATCTACAATTTTATACACTGGAAAATGCAGGATAACTGTGGAATTCCGGCTGGATAAAAAGATTGACGATCGTCCTGGGAGCCTATATGTTAAGGGTGTTTTGGTTCGCAGTAAGCTCATTTGCCAAGGATACAAACGTCTTGAAAAATAAAATAACAGCCGGAGTGGTGCAGTTTGATATAAAAAAAGGGCAAATAGAAAACAATCTGGATGCAGTTTTTGAGGCTCTTGACACCCTGGCAATGCATCAGGTTTCCCTGGCGGTTTTACCGGAAATGTTTTCATGTTCTTTTGATAATGAAAATTTGAAGCAGCACTGCCTGGAGACCGATAAGACAGTCGAGAGGCTGTGCTGCTTTTCTCAAAAGCATAAAATGGCCATAGCAGGCTCCCTGCCGTTTAAGAAAGGCAACCGTATTTTTAATACTTCTGTTTTTATAGACACAGATGGAAGTTTAAAAAGTAAATACGGAAAAATTCATCTGTTCAGGCTGACCCGGGAAGATAAGTTTTATAAGGCCGGGGACCAGGTTCGTGTTGTTGATTCCTCACTTGGTCGAATCGGATTCATGATCTGTTATGACTTAAGGTTTCCAGAGTTGGCCAGATCTCTTTTTTTACAGGGCGCTCAAATAATTGTGGTGTCTGCCCAGTGGCCTGAGTCCAGACAAATGCATTGGGAAATCCTGACCAGGGCAAGGGCTGTTGAGAATCAATTGTTTATGGTCTGTTCCAACCGAACCGGAAAAGAAGGTGACCTTGAGTTTTCTGGTGGATCAATAGTGCTTGACCCTTTTGGAACCGTCCTGGTAAAGGCTGGGGAAAAAGAAAACACTGCTTTTGCTGAGCTTGATTTTGAAAAAATTAATCAGGCAAGAGCGCAGATACCCTGCATGTCTGACAGGAGACAGGAAATTTATGGAAAATAATGAAATCAAAGTCTATGAATTCGAAAATTTTAAGAATGAAGCCAACCTGATACATGGTGTCTTCACCAGGGCAGGCGGAACAAGCACGGAACCGTTTGACTCGCTCAATATTGGTGTAAATTCGGGAGACGAGCAATCCGCTATTGCCCTTAACCGGAAACGCATTATCTGGAAAATGGGCATGAAACCTCTTATTTTTCTGAATCAGGTACATGGAGATGATATAAAAATTCTTAAAGCGGATGAGAATGACCTTTCTGAAACTTTTGAGCCTGGCAAGGAATCATATACGGCAGATGCCGTTATAACTGATATCAAAGAGGTGTTTCTCGTGATTCAGGTGGCTGACTGTCAGGCTGTCATCTTGTATGATCCGGACAAAAGAGTGATCGCAAATATCCATTGCGGATGGCGGGGAAGTATAAAAAATATTGTCGGCAAGTGCCTGGATAAACTGGTCAAAGAATTCGAGTGCAGCCCTGAAAATATTATTGCGGGTATATCGCCCTCTCTTGGGCCTTGTTGTGCAGAGTTTGTTCACTATAAAGAGGAAATACCTGAATCTCTTTGGGCGTACAAAGCAGCAGACAGCAATTATTTTGACTTCTGGAGGATGAGCTTGGATCAACTTCTTGAAAAAGGGGTGCTGAAAGAAAATATTGAGAACATGAATATCTGTACAAAATGTAACACAGATGAATTTTATTCCTATCGCGGCGAGAAAACCACTGGAAGATTTGCCTGTGTGATTTCAATAAGCTAAACTTTTTAATTGATAGCTGACGTTAACATGAGTTGAAAGAATAGATTAATGGAAAAGATTGATAAGGTATTGTTGACCCAGAAAGTTACTGCATCCGGTTGAGCGGCCAAAATTGATCCAGGGACGCTGGATCGAATTGTTAAAGGCCTTAAGATTAAATCTCACCCAAACCTGATTGTCGGGCTTGATTCGCCGGATGATGCAGGTGTATACCGGCTGGATGACCAAACCGCCCTGATACAGACCCTTGATTTTTTAACGCCTGTCACGGATGCGCCATATGAATTTGGGCAGATTGCTGCTGCCAATTCTTTAAGTGATGTCTATGCCATGGGCGGCAAACCTGTAACCGCAATGAATATTGTCTGTTTCCCAAGTTGTGATCTTGAAGAAGATATATTGGCCCAGACGCTTAAAGGCGGGATAGACAAAATAAATGAATCCGGGGCGACTCTGCTGGGCGGACACTCTGTTGATGACCCTGAATTTAAATACGGACTTTCTGTAACCGGTATTGTGCACCCGGAGAAGGTGTTGACGAACACTGGTGCCCAAAGCGGTGATGTAATCGTTTTGACAAAACCTGTGGGAACCGGGATTTTTTCCACAGCCGTTAAAGCGAAACTGGCATCTACGGAAGATATAAAGGAAGCTGTTTCTGTGATGTCAATGTTGAACAAAACAGCAGCAGACGTGATGAAAGGGTTTGAGGTCCATGCCTGCACAGATGTTACCGGATTTGGCCTTGCCGGACACCTGCTGGAGGTTGCAAAAGGCTCAAACAAGGAGTTGATTTTAAATAGTGCGAGTGTCCCCATGCTTAAAAATGCTATGGATTTTGCAAGTATGGGATTTGTGCCGGCAGGTGCGCATAAAAACCGTACTTTTTTTGAAAAGGACGTTAAAATTAAGCGCAATGTCGACCGGGCATTAGCTGATGTGTTGTTTGACCCGCAGACATCCGGCGGGCTTTTAATATTTTTAAATGAATCTCAGGCCGAGGCACTCATAAAACAGATGAAAACCTCGGGAGTGGAGGTCTGGCAAATCGGGGCGGTAAGCCGGGAAAATCAGGGAGGATTTTTGACCATTATTTGACGTTTTTCACGTTGACTTGTCAGACAGCATATGATATTTGCTCTCAAGATAAATTGATCTTTGAACGCCAGAAAAAAGGTTAAAAAAGGCAGGAATGAAAAAGGAAACCGGCAAGACCATTAGAGAACTTGGATACTTTGCCAGCCTCGGGATGTCCGTAGCACTTGCTATTTTCATCGGCCTCTTTATCGGAATCTGGCTGGATAAAAAATTTGATACAGAACCTGTCCTGACGTTTATCGGGCTGGCTTTCGGAATAGCAGCCGGATTCAGCAATATCATCAGAGCAGGAAAAAAGGGAAAAAAGTATTAGTGCAGGATCTTCAAAAAATTGTTAATTTTGTAACAAAAACCAACTGGCTTTTGTTGTTAGCTGCCAGCGCTATCGGCGTGATGATGACACCGGACAAGTTTGCTCTGGGTATCATCCTGGGCGGGTTGATTGTTGCCGTTAATTTTCATCTCTTGAAGAATACCCTGGAAAATATGTTTACTCCCAAAGTTGTTTCAGAACGAGGGCGGTCTATTGTCGCCAATGTCCTGATCAAATACTATCTCAGATTTACAATAACTGCTGCTCTAATAACCCTGCTTATCTCACAACAGATTGTTCATCCGCTGGGTCTTCTTGCTGGCCTGTCGGTGGTGGTAGCAAGCATATTTCTGGCTACTGCGATTGAGTTAAAAAGAATATTTTTCAAGGAGGCTGTATAAATGGAACATCCATATTTGTTTATGACGTCATTGTTTGGAATAATTGGAATGGAAGAATGGGCTGCCGCTCATCCTCATGTGACCTACATGTGGCTGGCAATGGCTGTATTGATAATCTTAGGCTGGCTTGCCGGAAAAAGTATCTCTTTGGTCCCCAAGGGAGCCCAGAATGTGTTTGAAGTTCTGATCTCGGGTCTTGAAGAATTCATGGTTTCAATCACCGGGGAAGAGGGGAGAAAATCTTTTCCTCTGCTGCTGACCATTTTCCTGTTTGTCCTTCTTGGAAACCTGTTCGGTCTGATTCCGGGCTTTTATCCGCCGACTGCCCAGATTAACACCACTGCCGCATTGGCAGTTATTGCTGTAACCTGGAGTCATGTGATTGGTGTCCAGATGCATGGAATCAAGTATATCAAACATTTTTTGGGACCGGTTCCCGCATTGATGCCCCTGTTTCTGATTATTGAAGTTATCGGGCATTTGGCGCGTGTTCTGTCTCTCACTCTGCGTCTGTTTGGAAATATGATGGGCCATGAGCTTGTTGTGGGAATACTGCTCATGCTGGCTGGTCCGTTCCTGGTTCCGCTGCCAATCATGGCAATGGGTATATTGGTCTCTCTGATCCAGGCCATTGTATTTTTTCTCCTGCCCACCATGTATATTGCAGGAGCCATAGAAGAGGCGCACTAAATTGAGTTTTACGGGATTTTTGGAAGAAGCCCCGTTTTTATTATTATATTATTAAATTATATTTAAGGAGTAAGACATGGAATTTCTAGTTGGTAGTGTATGGGCAGCAGGCCTTGCAATTGGTATTGCAGCATTTGGTTGCGGCATTGGTCAGGGCATGGGTCTTAACGGCGCAATGGCCGGTATCTCAAGAAACCCTGAAGCTGCTGGTAAAATCCAGGTGAACATGCTGATCGGTCTGGCACTGATTGAGTCTCTTTGTATTTATGCACTGGTTGTTGCGATGATTCTTCTGTTTGTTCATCCTGCAATTACACCTGCTGTAACTGCTATGGGCGCTCACTAAGCCATACACATTGAATTAGTACAATATTTGTAATAAAAAGGGTGTAAGATTCATTGTCTTGCACCCTTTTTATATTTGTATGAATGATTTCTCTTGCTAGCCTTTGTCTTTATTGTTATATTTTTTTCTTAAATGCGAAACTATGAATTTTTCACATAATTCAAAGGAGGCCCGGTGAATAAGCAATCCATTGAATTTGGTAAGTCGAAAGAGGATGCTGAGCTGCCCGATGTTGTCCGTAAGTCATTTCGTGTTCCGGTTGAAGATGTGCAAAAAGTCTGGGCCATGATCAGAAACAAAAAGCATGCGGTTTTAGATGTTTGTTTTGACGGTGTCAGGATTGCCATAGAAAACAAGGCAGCCTTCACTATTGACGAGGCGCTTTCTGATTGCGAACTCAAACTCTTTAATGTGTCCATTGAAGGGCTGAATGGAAAAGTGGTTCACATCTCGTCTGCGGATAAAAAAGAATGGCAATGCGGTATACACTGGATCGATATGCAGGAAGATAAAGCCAGGCAAATTCTTGAAATCGTTTCAAAAATGAAAAAACAGTTATTAAAAGATGATGTGATCTCATTTGATTCACCATAAGATATTGGGTACATACTATTCTTGGCTAAGCAGAAAAAGGAGGATTAGTGGCTATCATCGTCTGCCCTAAATGTGCAAAAAAACATAAGGTTAAGCTGGAAGAACTCAAGCGGAATGTTTCTTTAGGTAAAAACGTTGCTGCTCGGTGTAAATCCTGTGGTCATAAATTCCCTGTCAAGCTGGATGCCCTTGTTAAACCAGAAGAAGATTCAACAGGACAAGTTAAAAAAGAAAAGAAAATTCTGCCTCGGACTGAGAATAAGGAAGATGTAAAAATCCAGGCTGGTGACGGTCCTGAATCTAAGTCTAAAAAAGATTTAGACAAAGATGATAACGGTAAAAAAAACCAGGCAGGTATTCGAAGAATCTGCGTCACCCTAAGTAAAGGCGGGGTTGGTAAAACAACAACTTCTGTAAATTTAAGTGCAGGTTTGGCACTTGCAGGTCATAAAGTTCTTTTGGTGGATACGGATACTCAGGGGCAATCTTCTTATATTCTGGGTAAAAAACCACGGGCCGGTCTTACCGAATTGCTTACAAAAGAGTTGGCACCTGAAGAATGTGTTATGCGAGCCAGAAAAAATTTGTGGATACTGTCCGGAGGGAAATCCCTTGCCGGTGTGAAACGAATTATAGATAGAAAAAATTTCGGTGCAGAATTCACTTTGGCAGAAGCCATGAAAGAGATCGAAGACCGGTATGACTATATCATAATTGATACGGCCCCCGGGTGGGATCAGCTTATTGTCAATGTGTTGTTTTACTGCACAGAAGTGCTTGTGCCTGTGGCACTTGAAGTCATGCCGCTTCAAGGCCTGTCGGAATTTATGAAAAGTCTGGGGTCGATTCAAAAATACCGCAAAGAAGTGACACTTAAGTACATTGTGCCTACGTTTATGGATACACGTGTAAAAGGGCCTGAAACAATTCATACCCAGCTTGAAAAACTGTATTCTGAGTACATATGTACGCCTATTCGATACTGTGAAAGCCTTTCTGAGGCCCCCTCCTATGGAAAATCTATTTTCGAGTTTGCACCTGGATGCACTGCTGCATCGGACTACAGGGAACTGGTCAAAAAAGTAGAATCGGATAGCATTGTCCTTCCCTGATCTTTATACAGGTGATACGGTTTGAATAACAGGACATCAATTTTTGAAACTTAGAACACGTATTATAATTTCTGTTATAGCCGCCAATGCTTTAATAAACCTGTTTCTTTGCTTTTATTTTACCGATCAAATCAAAAAATTTGAACTGACAAGCCTCCATGAACGGATTCAAAAAGCCGTTTATATGATGAAACTTGTTAATGCAACCCCGGTTTACAATGTCGATAAAGAAACCATTCAAATGAATATGGAAACTTTTTTTGATGACGAAAATATGAAAAGCATCTCTTTTCAAGAATATGATATCGACATTAAGTTCGAAAGGACATTTGAAAACTCGAAAGGGGTTGATATCAAAAAAGAGTTTTATATTTATCATAAGGGCTTGAAACTGGGTGAGATGATAGTGGTCTATACCACCAGCTTAATTGAACAAAAATTAGAGAAATTACGAAATTCAATACTTGCAGTAACCTTTATCGGTATCTCTTTTTTAAGCGGCATCCTGATTCTACTGGTCAATAGATTGATGCAGCCGGTGAGTGATCTGACCATGGCAGCTTCTGAAATCGCATCGGGAAATCTTGACAGGAAAATTGATCGAAATTCAGTTGGAGATATTGGGGATTTATCCAGAAATTTTGCCGTTATGCGGGATGCGATTAAAGATAAAATTAATGACCTTGCTAAAATTAACTCAAGCCTGGAAAATGAAATCTTTTTAAAAGAAGTGAATGAAAAAAAGATAATAAAACAAAGCCAGGTGATTTCATCCGTTAGTCAGTTTTTTCAAGAGGCGATGCCCGCGCAGACCTATGAGGAAATCGCACAGATTTTTATTCCAATTCTTTTAAAGGTGATTCCAAGTAAATACTGTTTTATTGGTGAGATAAAAGGGGAAAACAACGACCAGATTGACCTGATCGCTATTTCAAAGGAGACCTTGAAAGAGTGTGAAGTCTCGGATATGGATCTGGCTGTTTTATCCAGAGGGCAGGATATCAGTGGGATACGCAAACGCGTATTGCAGGAAAATGAAGTCCTGATTGAAAATTATCCCCAGGCCAATAGCGATTTTATAAATTTTCCTGAGAATCGCCTGTCGATTAATACCTTTTTAGGCGTTCCTGTGAAACTGGGATCGGAGATAAAGGGGCTTGTTGTACTGGCAGGAAAATCTGAAGAATATGATAATGATGATAAGAAAGCTGCCGAGATGATGGCAACAGCACTTATGGAATCTTTTCAATTGAAAAAGCAGGAAATGGAAAAAAAGGCACTTGAAGAGATGATGATCCATTCGGAAAAGATGGTGTCCATTGGAGGTTTGGCTGCCGGGATGGCGCATGAGATTAATAACCCGCTTGCAGGGGTTCTTCAAAATTCACAGGTTGTTCTAAGCCGCCTTAGAGAAAAATTGCCGGCCAATATGAATGCTGCAGATGAGCTGGACCTTGATTTTAATAAACTGCAGTCTTACATGGATAAAAGGAATATCTATAAATTGATGGATCTGGTTCTGGATGCAGGCAAGCGGGCTGCAGAAATTGTTGCCAATATGCTGTCCTTTTCAAGAAAAAGCACCTCTGGATTTATGTTAGAGGATATCCGTGAATTATTGGACAGGACCCTAAGCCTTGCTGAAAGCGATTATAGCCTTAAAAAGAAATTTGATTTTAAAATGGTTAAAATCAAAAAGGATTACAGCAAGGATATTCCTAAAATAAACTGTAAGGCCAGTGAAATCCAGCAGGTGTTTTTTAATCTTTTATCCAATGGTGCGCAGGCCATGTTTTCCATGCCAAAAGACCATCAGGCTTGCTTTGTGTTAAAAATATTTCAAGAGGGTGACAGTGTTAATATTCAAATCCGCGATAACGGGCCTGGAATGCTGGAAGAAACCCGGAAAAGAGTATTTGAGCCCTTTTTTACAACTAAAAATGTGGGAGAAGGCACTGGGCTCGGCCTGTCCGTCTCCTATTTTATTGTCACTGAAAACCATAAAGGTTCAATTGATGTGATGTCCAGGCCAAATGAAGGTACCACTTTTATTATAAAACTGCCTATTGCCCCATAAGGGTAAAAGCTGGAAGAATAGCAGTTAAAAGAATAGCGGAATGGAGAAAGATTCGGCCGGGTTTTTTTTAATCGGATTCAAAAAAACCCGGCTTTAGCAAGCGTTATAAATTGCAAATTTCTTCGGTTGTGATAACTTTAATATTTTTTTCATTTAAAATTTTCAACGCCTTTTCAAGATCATCAAATCTGAAAATCATGATGGCATTTTTGCATTGTGGATTGGCAAATGCATACATATATTCAACATTCACCTCATTTTCTGAAAGACTGTCTAAAATATAATTCAGTCCGCCAGGCTCATCTTTAACTTCTACGGCAAGAACCTTTGTTTTACCAACAGTGAATCCTTCCTTTTTCAGTGCATCGTCCGCTTTTTCATTATTGTCCACAATCAGGCGGAGAACACCAAAGTCAGTGGTGTCGGCAAGGGATAACGCTCGGATGTTAACTTCGGCATCCCTTAAAATAGCAGTTACCTCTGCCAAGCGGCCTTCCTTATTTTCGATAAATATGGATATTTGTTCTGCAAACATAAGATACCCCCTTACGCTAAGTATGAATTAAATTTTTCTGTTATCTATAACCCTTACTGCTTTGCCTTCGCTTCTGGCAATAGTTTTGGGTTCCACCAGCATGACCTTGGCAGACACTCCCAGATAGTCTTTAATGTCCATTGAGATACTGGTTTCCATGTTTTGGAGACTTTTTATTTCATCACTGAAAAGTGTTTCATCAATTTCAACCTTTACGGTAAGGGTATCAAGATTATCTTTTCTGTCAACAACCAACTGGTAATGCGGTGAGATTTGTTTGGTTTCCATGAGTACACTTTCGATCTGTGATGGGAAAACATTTACTCCCCTGATAATCAGCATATCATCTGCTCTTCCAGTCGGTTTGTTCATACGGATATGGGTTCTTCCGCAGGAGCAGGGCTCGGCATTCAGGGACGTGATGTCTTTGGTCCTGTATCGAATGATAGGGAAGGCTTCTTTGGTAATTGAAGTAAAGACCAGTTCTCCGGTTTCACCAGGAGGAAGAACTTCTCCAGTCTCAGAGTCAATAATCTCAGGTATAAAATGATCTTCAAAAATATGGAGGCCTTTTTGTTCTTCATGGCATTCAATTGAAACCCCTGGCCCCATGATTTCGCTTAAACCGTATATATCAATTGCTTTAAGATTGAGTTTTTCTTCCAGTTCGGTTCTCATGTTTTCAGACCAGGGTTCTGCACCGAAAATCCCGGCTTTAAAATAGAGTTTCCTAAAATCAACACCCATTTCTTCCGCCACTTCAGCCAGGTGGAGAATGTAAGATGGTGTACCTGTGAGTATAGTGGGTTTGAAATCCTGCATGATGGTGATCTGGCGTTTGGTATTTCCGCCGGAAACCGGGATGACGGATGCCCCAAGTTTTTCCGCACCGTAATGAGCCCCAAGTCCGCCGGTGAACAGCCCGTATCCATAAGCATTATGGATAATATCTGAAGGTGTGGCGCCTGCTGCTGAAAAACTTCTGGCCATCAGTTCAGCCCAGGTATTGATATCTCTTTGGGTGTATCCAACAACCGTCGGCTTTCCTGTTGTACCGGAAGATGCATGGATACGTACGACATTGTCCATGGGGACAGCAAACATGTTGTAAGGGTAGTTGTCCCTCAAGTCCTGTTTGTAAGTGAACGGCAGGCGTTTAAGGTCATCAAGTGTTTTGATGTCATCGGGTTTTATTCCCGCAGCATCAAATGAAGTTTTGTAAAAAGGGACAGTGGAATACACCTTTTCAAGCGTTGCTTTCAGGCGGCTGAGTTGAACTGCCTCCAGGCCTTCTCTGGGCATTGTTTCATAGTGCATATTATAAATGGGCATATTTTTACTCCTTTATTCTTAAGAAAGCTTTAGTACAGCTCTCCTTTAAAATTGGGTTTTCTTTTTTCCAGGAATGCCTGGGTGCCTTCTTTTGCATCTTCACTGGCCATGGTAAGGCCAAAGGCATCATTTTCTATTCTGCACCCGGTTTCAAGGTCAGCATTTAACCCGGTCTGTATGACTTCTTTTGCTGACCTCAGGGCCACTCTCCCTTTAGAAGCGATAAGGTTTGCTGTTTTCAGCACGTCTTCCATCAGTGTATCCTGAGAACATATCTTATTGGCAATTCCATATTCAAGGGCTTGTGTCGCAGAGATGGTTTTTCCCGTATAGATCATCTCCTTTGCCATATTCGGCCCGACCACTCTTGCGAGCCTTTGGGTGCCTCCAAATCCTGGAATGAGGCCCAGATTCATTTCAGGCAGTCCAAACAGGGCATTTTCAGATGCGTAGATAAAATCACAGGCAAGGGCTGCTTCGGAACCGCCACCTAATGCAAACCCGTTAACAGCAGCAATTACGGGAATGGGCAACGCTTCAAGTCTTGAAAAAATTCGCTGTCCTTTTTTGGAAAAGCTCTTTCCCTGGAGAGGATTCATTTTTGACAACTCTGAGATGTCTGCACCCGCAACAAATGCTTTTTCTCCAGCCCCGGTTAGAATCAGTACACGGATATCCGTATTGGCACCTACCTGGTCCAGGGCGATATCAAGATCATTAAACAGCGCATCATTCAGCGCATTAAGCGCTTTAGGGCGGTTAAAAGTAATGGTGGCAACCGCTTGATCTATCTCAAGGATGATGTTTTCAAATGCCATGATATTCTCCTTTTTTAACGATTATTTTGTCTTGGTGTTCATAATTGTTTGGGGTTTGTCGTTTCAATATATTTTTCAACTCCATCAGCAATAGACTGGGCGATCTGGGCCTGATATGAATCCGTCATGAGCCGTTTGCATTCGGTTTTATTGCTTAGAAATGATGCCTCAACAAGAATAGATGGCATTCTGGCACCCAATAAAACATAAAAGGGAGCCTGTTTTACGCCTAAGTTGTTTATCTTGTCATATTTTTTCTTCATGCCTTTTACAAATGAGGTCTGTACAACATTGGCCAGGCGTGTAGATTCTTCAATTTTGGCATGTTTCATCAAATCACTTAAAATATATTCAAGGTCAGAGATATTCTTTCTGGATGTTGCATTCTCACGAGCAGCAACAGCAATGGCCTGGTCATCTGTGGCCAAATTTAAAATATAGGTTTCAATTCCTCTAAGGCGCCTGTTTTTGGCTGCATTGCAGTGCAGGGAGATAAACAGGTCGGCCCGCTTGGTATTGGCAATAGCGGTTCTTTCCTCAAGTGTGAGTTTTTTATCAGTGGAGCGGGTAAGGGTGACGTTGCATTTGAGTCTGTCCCTCAAGACAACAGCAAGTTTTTTTGCCAGTTTAAGAACAATATCTTTTTCCCATACATTTTTAAAATAGCCGGGTGCGCCGGGATCTGATCCGCCGTGGCCAGGGTCAATCACGATTGTTCTGACACCAAGGGCAAGCTGCCGGGCAATATCGGAGGATTTAAGGTTATCAGTAGTGATACGGTTTTGCTTTTCAGGTTTTGAAGGCTTTTTTATGCTGGCCGTATGGGTTCCGGAAGATGAAGCAGGGGAACCGTTGGAACCTTTTCCCCAGACATCAATCACAATTCTGAACGGATCTTTTAATGAAAAAATTTTATAGTTTTCAAAAGATTTTATATCCACAACCACCCGAACGGTATGGGGCAGATATTGTCCTGCCCTGGCCTGCTTTAACAGGTTGTCATTGATAGTTGTGTGTTCGGCAACACCTTTTCCCAGTTTGGATTGTTCAATGTCAATGTAGAGGCGTTGAAATGGTTTGTTAATGTCAGGATCTTTTTTTAAAAGTCTGTGAGAGTAGTCTCTTTCTCCATCCGCATTTACAACAATTCTGGTATATTCAGGGTTGGACCAGAATCTTAAATCCGTGATGGTACTGTCTCCATTAATGACCTGTGTTGGAAGTTCTATGGGCAGAGGAAGAGGTTCCCGCTCCTGTTTATATTTTTTGGCAATTTTTTCTTCCTGTTTCTTTCGTTCAGCTCTTTTCTGCTCCCGGTTGAATGCTTTAATTGCAGCATTGTTTCTGGTCATCCGTTTTTTGGATGTCAGGTGCTTTATCTTTCCCGGACGGGAGTTTGAATTTGCAGTTAACGTTTTAAGCATGGAACGGGCTTTACCGCTGTAGGCACTTTTGGGATAATGGTTTTTAAGCCGTGTTAAAAGATCGATGGCACTTGATTTATAAGTGCTTCTTCCGGACAGCTTTGACAACGTGATATACAACTGAGACGCTTTATACAAACCTGCAGCACCCCAGGAGCTCTTGGGGTGAGACCGATATATATTTTCATATTTGTTGATACAATTGAGCCACTCAGAGGCTTTTTTTTGTCTGGTTGAAGAATTCCTGAGCTTTTTGTAGCAGGAATCTGCAAAAAGGTATTTTTGTTTGGCAGTGGCGGCAAAACTTGTGGAAGAAAAAAGAAAAAGACCGGCAGCAAGAAAGGCAGTCAGATAAATCAGCAGTATGGTTCGTTTTTGTTTGATCATACCCTATGTCATACTCTTTTGTTTTAAATCATTTAGCAAATTCATAGCTTCAAGGGGAGTAATACTTGAAATATCAATCTTTTCCAACATTTTTTTCAAGGAAACTTCAGTGGTATTGAATAATTCAAGCTGGGCATCATCATTTTTTTTCTTTTTTACCTTTCTTTTCTGTTTAGGTGGAGCAGGGGGCGGTGTGATTTGATTGGTGGTATTTTTCTTTTCAACCCCTGCGAGGATATGCTTTGCATGTGCAATAACGGTGTCCGGTATGCCGGCAAGCCGGGCGACCTGGATACCATAGCTTTTATTTGTACCGCCTTCGACCAGGCGCCTTAAAAATACAATATTATCATTAAACTCTTTAACCGCTATGTTAAAATTTTTTACACGGGGCAGTGTTTCTTCAAGCTGGGTCAGTTCATGATAGTGGGTTGCAAAAAGGGTTTTAACCCCTTTATCGTCCAGATCGTGAAGGTATTGAGCAACTGCCCAGGCAATGCTCATCCCATCAAAAGTACTGGTTCCACGGCCGATTTCATCAAGGATCACCAGGCTGTTCTGAGTTGCATTGTTTACAATATTAGCTGTTTCTTCCATTTCAACCATAAAGGTGCTTTGGCCTGAAGAAAGATTATCTAAAGCCCCAACACGGGTAAAAATCCTGTCGGTAATGCCCAGAGAGGCTTTTTTAGCAGGAACAAAAGAGCCCATCTGTGCCATAAGTACTGTCAGAGCAACCTGCCTTAAAACCGTGGATTTACCTGCCATATTCGGTCCAGTGATGAGCAGCACCTGATCACTTTCATTATTCATCCGAATAGAGTTGGGAACATATCGTTCCCCGGTAATTAACTTTTCAACCACCGGGTGGCGCCCGTCTTCTATATCGAGGATGTTGTCTTCATTGATATGGGGGCGTGTGTAGCTGTTTTCAGCGGCAGCCAGAGCAAGTCCCTGCAATGCATCCACCGTAGCGATAAATTGCGCCATTTTCAGGATCAGAGATGCTTTTGATACAACCGTATCCCGGATGGTGCAGAAAATTTTATATTCCAGGGCGCATCTTTTATCCTGGGCATTTAAAATGGTGGATTCAACTTCTTTCATTTCATCTGTAATAAAGCGTTCTGCATTCACCAGGGTCTGCTTGCGTACATAATGCTCAGGGACTTGTGCAGACTGCGCTTTGGACACTTCAATAAAATACCCGAATACCTTGTTATATTTAATTTTTAAGGATGATAGCTGGGTTTTTTCCTTTTCTGTGGCCTCGGCTTTGGCAATCCATGATTTTCCATCCCTGGAAATTAAAAGAAGATCGTCAAGCTCTGTATTGTACCCGTCATTAATAAGGCCACCTTCGTTCAGCACATGGGTGGCATCTTCCCGGACAGCTGACTCGATCAGTGCAGCCAGCTCGTTTAGTTCATGGATCAGGTTTTTGTTGTCTTCCAGATCTTTTCCATTGAGCAGGGGGCTTTTAAACATGGACAGTTCTTTGAAAATAAAGGGAAGTTTTTTTAACGAATTTTTAAGTGCAAGAAGATCCCTGGCATTTCCCTGGCCCATGGATATTTTACTGCCCAGGCGCTCCAGGTCATAAACGGATTTTAAGTGGTTGATAACCAGTTGATGGATATGGGATGCATTGATAATCTCTTCTATACAGTCCAGCCTGGATATGATTTCTTCTTTGTCAATCAAGGGATAACGGACCCAGTGTTTGATCAGTCTGGAGCCCATGGCAGTAACCGTGCGGTCCAGTACGTGAATAAGAGTTCCTTTTTTATCCAGTGTCTGAATATTGGCGAGCAGTTCCAGATTCTTGCAGGATCGATCATCAATAACGAGAAAGCTTTTGAGGTCATATGGGCTGAGCATGTAGATATGTTCGGTATCCTGCATCTGTGTGTTTTGCACATAGGATAGAATTGCCCCTGCAGCACATATGGACGCATGATGGTTTTCAACTCCAAAACCCTGAAGGCTACGAGTTTTGAATTTTTGAAGAAGTTTTTCTTTTGCGTCTTCAAGTAAAAAATCCTCACGATCAAGATACGTGATCTGTCGTCCATTAAATGCAATTTTTAGATATTCATAAGCCGGGTCTTTTTTAAAACTTACCGGAAGAAGGATTTCCTTTGGATCTACTTTTAAGGCTTCATCAATTAACTGCGCAGAAATATTGCTGCCGGTATTTTTTACCTGGGTGGTTTTAAATGTGCCTGTGGAAATATCAAGATAGGCAATTGCACTGTCTTCTCTTGTCCTGGCCAGGGACAGGAGAAAGTTGTTAGCGGTTTTGTCCAGAAGTTCTTCATTAAGTATCATGCCCGGGGTTACCACCCGGACTACCTCACGCTTAACCAGTCCCTTTGTAGCGGCGGCATCTTCCATCTGTTCACAAACTGCCACTTTGCAGCCATTTGAAATCAGTTTGGAAATATAGTTGTCTGCAGCACGAAAAGGGACCCCGCACATGGGGATGGGGGCAGAATCATTTTTGTTTCTCGATGTAAGGGCTATTTCGAGTATGGATGCTGCTTTTTGGGCATCTTCATGGAACATTTCATAGAAATCTCCCATTCGATAAAATAAGATCGCATCCTGATAAGATTCTTTGATGGACAGGTACTGCTCCATCATGGGCGTATTTTTTTTCCGGGTCATGGGCAGATGCTATTGCACGGGATCAATCAGTGGTGGTGTCAGGTTTGTCATCTTCCTTGTTTTCTTCCTTGTCGGTTTCTTGAGAATCCTTTTCAGGAGACCCGTTATCGGCTGCTCCATTTTCTGGTGAATGGGATAAAGATTCCAGCGCAGCAGCCTGTTTGTCCAGTTCCTTTTTAATATAAGGGTCATGCTGGAATACATCCAGCTCTGTTTTCAGGTGGCTGATTCTTTCCTGGAGGGTGTCGATCTCTTTATTTTTGGATTTAATGATTGAACTTAAATTCCATTTTACTCTCAACCCTTTAAACCCTGCTATAAATAAACCGATCGCAAAGCAGATGCCAAAATAATATATGTTTTCAAGTCCTGGTGTGGTCCAGTTCCATCCTTCTCTTTTCAAATCCAGGATCAGGGCTGTTTTGGCCATAAAATATTCTAAATTCTGGTAGACAATAAAACCCAGAAAGCTCAGGACAATCAGCCAAAAAATTAGTTTAATTATCGTCTTCATATATTTACTCCATTATCCAAAATGTATTGTAATTTTAAAGTTCTGGTGATCATAGATCAAATTTGCTTTTTTTTCAATTCTTCTTTGAGAATAAACCAGTCTGAATACTGAAAAATAAAGGCTTGAGTCATACGCGTCTTTTTAAAGAAAAAACGGATGAATCATATTTACATGGCTCTCATCAGTAAACAGGTTCCAGTCAAGTTTTTCATTTTGCAGAGAACTGCAAAGTTCAAAACAGGAAAAGTGGAGGTGGGGAGGCAGTTGGGGATTTTTATGTGTGGGGCAGACCCTTGCGATAACCTCTCCTTTTTCAATCTCTGTTCCTATTTTAAGCTCTTTTTCAGGAATGATATGGGCATATGTGTAAATCACGGGAAATGCATTTTGGGATGGAGAAGCCGTGCCTGAAAATTCAATTGCGATGGTCTGGCCCAAAAAATCATTGCAGATATTTAGAATTCGGCCCTTATCCATGGCAGGAATTTTTATCTGTGGATCAAAACAAAGGGTATCCATTTGTCCGGGAATGCGGTACCAGCAGATATCAATGCCTTCATGCCGGGTGGATCTTATTTTCCAGTCTCCCCACCATTTTGCATAACTTGAAAACAGCATGCCGTTGTAAAACAGCCATTGAACATTGAAGCCATTGCCCAGATTGTTCAGCCGGGAAATGGCTTCAAGATAATCCTCAAATTTTTTCATCACAGGGCTTTGAGAATGATTTTATGGCCCATGAGGTTAATATCTTCAATGATGGCTTTGACTTCCATGCTTTCCCCGAGCAGACCTTTGAGCATAAACACATCTTCGCCAACAGGAGTGATGGCAGCCACATTTTCCATAATTAATTCTTCTGTACTCTCTTTTCTCAAATATACATTAGATTCACACATATTTATTTTCCTTCCGTTTTAGACTTTAAAGCTTAGGCTAATTCATTATCATTTCAACTTTAAGTTGGTTCTTTTTATCATAATCAATGATCGCGCCGCCACAGATTTTATTCATCGCACAGTTTACCACAAGAGTGTTATCTATATAATCATACCCGGATTGTTCATGAATATGCCCGCACAGAAGCATTCTTGGCGGATGTTTTTTTATAAGTTGAGCAAGACCAAAACTTCCGGCACTGAATTTAGTGCCGACTCGATCCAGTACACCTCTTGGTGGCGGATGAACGATCAAAATGGAATTCGGGTTAATATTTGCGGCCAGCAGATCAAGAATTTTTTTCTCCGAAAGCTTGATTTTTGAGAGAAAAGGAAAGGAGATGGTTCCGCCGGTTCCTATCAGTTCAACCCCATTATAGTTAATAGGGGCCGGTGTGATAAGGTGCATGTTGCTTTCTTTCCTGATGAGCCTGTCCACAATCGGAAAATCCCAATTTCCCCTGATGGCAAAAACGGGTATAGGGATTTTTTCAAGTGCTTTAATGGCTTTATGTGAATTGAAATAAGCCGTTATATCCCCTGGTAGTATGAGGACATCGGGTTTTTTTTCTTGAATCACAGAGTAAATTTTGCGGATATGATTTTCTTTCCCATGAATGTCTGCAGCAGCGTATATTCTCATAAAAACAGCCTTTAAAATTTCCTGAATGGTACACGTGAAACTAAAGATACTCCTAAATTTTGATACTGTATACAAAAAAAACGGTTTTAAATAAACGTCTAAAGGCGTTTATAAGTATAAGAAAATTCAATAGACTATATCCCAATACATCTTTATACTGAACATACGAACTTCCAATTCAAATCAAACTGGGCTTGCAATTACCATGAATAAATTCAATTTCTTAAACAGGCTTCTTGATCCCCGGAAAATAGCCGTAATAGGGGCATCAAACTCAATGGAGAAAGTGGGCGGGATTGTTTTTCGCCGCCTGATGGACTCCAAACGCCGGTTGTTTCCGGTAAATCCAAAAGAAACCATGATACAGGGACATAAAGTATGCCAGGATATCAAGACACTGCCTGATGATATAGATCTTGCCATCATCACCATTTCTGCTCCCGCTGCAGTAACAGCTGTGGAGCAGTGCATCCAGAAAAATATATCCAACTACATTATTGTAGCAGGCGGATTTGCAGAGGTAGGGGGCGATGGGAAAGAGTTGGAAGAAAAACTTAAGAAAATGGCGCAGAAAAATAAAGTCAATATTCTCGGGCCGAATTCTCTGGGTGTATTTTTACCGGATGAAAATATAGATACCA
>JAWSVI010000059.1:0-5262 GCA_033851995.1 Desulfobacteraceae bacterium
AAAAAAAATGCGAAAGTCCCCTATAAAAAGGCAATAGAGCGAGGCGCACTTTTTATTTGGTTGACAATGGAATAAAGACCTCTATAATTCTATTTATCTGCATGTAACAATTATTTATTTCTTCCGCATATGCGATTTCGCAAAAACAAATTTCGCAAAGGATAATTATTCATCATGATTGCCGATTCCATTTTAAATTTAAGAAAATTTTTAGCACCGGAAATAGTGTATGGAGAAGGCTCGATTTCATTGGCAGGGCGTCATGCTCAAAACTTTGGAGCATCAAAAGTTTTTATTGTGACCGACCCAGGTGTACGAAAAGCCGGATGGACCCTGCCGGTTGAAAAATCCTTAAAGCAGTCAAACATCCCGTATACCATATTTGATGCCGTTACGCCGAACCCGAAAGATCATGAAGTAATGGAAGGTGCCGTATTCTGTAAGAACCAGGGATGTGACCTGATTATAGCTGTAGGAGGGGGAAGCCCCATGGATTGCGCCAAAGGCATCGGTGTCGTGATGGGCAATTCCGGCAGTATACTTGATTTTGAAGGCATCGATATGATTCCAAGTCCCGGGCCGCCGCTTATTTTCATACCGACAACAGCAGGGAGCTCTGCGGATGTATCCCAATTTGCCATCATTACTGATACCACGCGAAAAGTAAAAATCACGATTTTAAGTAAGATGGTAATCCCGGATATTGCACTAATAGACCCGAAAACCACCGTCACTATGCCTCTTGAACTGACAGCAGCAACAGGAATGGATGCACTTTGCCATGCCTTTGAAGCCTTTGTTTCAACTGCATCTTCACCTTTGACTGACATGGCTGCCCTGTCATCTGTCAAAATTATTTTAGATAACCTGCTGAAAGTTTATCAAGAGCCCCAGAATATGGGATATAGAGATAAAATGATGACTGCAAGTTTGATGGCCGGCCTGGCTTTTTCAAATGCCAGCCTTGGCCTTGTTCATGCGATGGCACACAGCCTTGGGGGAGCCCTGGGCCTGCCACATGGAGAATGCAATGCTCTTCTTCTGGAAAAAGTTGTCCGATTTAATTATTCAGCTTCGCCAGACAAATACGATGTATTGGCAAAAGAAATGAATCTTAAGCCAGAGCAATATAAGCCTTCTGAAAGGGGTGCGATCATCTCAAAACAAATTAAAGGGTTGGGGCAAAGTTTAAATATCAACCAGCGGCTCAAGGACCTGGGAGTCCGATCAGATGATATCCCCAGATTATCCGAGTTTGCAAGCCTTGACCCTTGTCTTGCAACAAATCCACGTGACCCGGACAGGAAGCAAATAGAAAAATTATATTTAGAAACATATGAATAACCCTTAGCCGGTACAGATATGAATAGTTCACACCAATCAGCCCGTGACAAATTTTTAGCTCTAAGCCTTGAATCCACACGAAAGAGCTATTACCCCCAGTTGCAAAAACACCTGGAAAAAACCAGAGAAAACGAAAAACGGCTGCAATTATTAATAGATACCCTGCCTGCACAAATCTCATATGTTAATTCAAAAGAGCGATATGAACTTATAAATCGAGAATTTGAAAAGACCTTTGATCTTAGACGCGATCAAATAATTGGACGACGGGTGGAAACCATCATAGGGGAAAAGAATTATCACAAGGTAAAATCACACATCAAACGTGCGTTGTCAGGCAAATCAGGGCATTTTGAATTTTATGTTTCAGACACGGGAAAGCAGACAAAATGGTATGAAATCAATTATGTTGCCGAGACAGACGACCAAGGCAATGTAAATGGATTTTATGCATTAACCATTGATTTAACAGACAAAAAAAAAGCAGAAGAAGAAAGGCTAAGCCTGAAAGACAAGCTTCGCCAGGCACAGAAAATGGAAGCCATTGGTACTCTTTCCGGTGGCATTGCACATGATTTCAATAATATTCTTTCAGGCATATTCGGGTATACGGAATTAGCAGGCTCTTATATCAATGATCCCCAGCAAGCAAAAGAATATATCAATAAAATATTTGAAAGCGCAAAAAGGGCATCTTCTCTGATCCAACAGATACTAACATTCAGCCGGCAGACAAAATACAGCAAACAGCCGCTAAGCCTTTTTTCATCTTTAAAAGAAATTTTAGTGTTGATCCGATCATCTTTTCCATCAAACATTGACATCAAAGAAAAACTTAATACAAAAACCATGATCCTGGCGGATTCCACACAAATACATCAAGTCATCATGAATCTTTGCACCAATGCATACCACGCCATGGCAAATGAGGGCGGTGTTCTTAACCTTGAGCTCGATGAGATTGAACTTAAAGCAAATCAAATTCGCAAAAATGGAGACCCGATACCAGGCAAATATCTAAGACTTCAAATAAGAGACACAGGCCGGGGAATCGACCCATCCATAAAGGACAAAATATTTGATCCGTATTTTACAACAAAAAAAAGAGGAAAGGGAACCGGATTAGGGCTGGCAATTGTAAACGGCATCGTAAAAAAGCATGATGGTTTCATTGACTTTAAAAGCCAGATGGATGTGGGGACGTGCTTTCAAGTATATTTTCCGGTGTTTGAAGATCAAAAATCCGACAGCTATATTCCAGGGGGTAAAACAGATACAATGAACATAGGGTCTGAAAACATTATGCTGGTGGATGATGAACCCGCTATTCTTGAAACAATGAAAGCTATTTTATCCCAAAAAGGGTATAAAATATCGACATTTGATAACGGCAAATCTGCCTTGCAGGCATTTAAAAAAGAACCGGATTATTTCGACCTTATCATCACAGATATGACGATGCCGCAGATGACTGGGGACAAATTATCTAAAGAAATTCTGGAAATAAGACCCCATATTCCGATTATCCTTTGTACTGGATATCACGAAACCTTCTCAAAGGAAGATGCGTTTAAAACAGGCATAAAAAAATACATTCATAAACCTGTAATTGGAAAAGAACTCTCGAAAATCATAAGGGATCTGCTGAACTATCCCTAACCTCTTTAAAATAGTTCCCTAAAAATCCCTAAAGCAAAAAAGCCTGGTAAAGGGTGCTTAAATACCCTGGCTGGATTTCATTTTTGACAGCTTATCCGGCCTGTACCTGACAACAATAATGTGTGCCCTGATCTCACCGTTACCATCCTCGCGCCCGCCGCTATAAAAACCGTGCCGGAACCCGAAAAATCTTGGAGTAATATCTAAATTTAAAATAATATCATATACACGGTAGTTTTTTATCCAGAAGGTGTCGCGGGGCAGCCGCAGCGTTTTACAATAGACCCTGCCGTTTTTGTTTAGATCATATAGTTCAGCGCGAGTAGGCAGACGCCACCCCGGGTCTTTTTTGTTTAACCTGCTCAGCCAATACCGGGTACCTTGCTTTTCGAGTTTGGTAATATCATCAGCATACCATTCCAAAGCGGTTTTTTTGTCAAAGACAACACCGGTCTTATAAACAACAAATCGATCTTCAGGCCTCAAACTTTGTATCGAATCGTTCTCCTGTTTTTCTACAGGGGTGTAGAAGACCGCACAGGAAAATAAAAAAATTGAACAACAAGCCGAAATTATTATCTGTTTTATAAATCTGAACATATTTAAAGATGCCCTAAGATGTAATGCTATTTATCTTTTTCTTTTCATATAGTTTTAAATATTGTGCTGAATTAAAAGTAACAACATCCATGACCTTTGTAAAGATTTTGAAAATATAGAGATCCAATCTGATTGATCATCATTTTATACCCCATTGTTAAGTTTGGAATCTTGAAAGTGTGGGATGGGAAAGCAACAATTTGGGGGTAATGAGTTACACTGCAATTTTGTAACAGAAATTATGTAATAAAGTATAGTTCCAATATAGCGTTTTGCAATTGTAGTGTCATTACAGATAGATATCGGCCACATGCTTGTAATTGTGTTTTACCCTATTAAATTGAGTTTAGCAAAATCATGTTCCGTTACGGCGATTCGTTATCTATCTTTACAAAGAACTGCGGTAACATGGTTTATGAACAATTCTCTTAATAGAGGTAGTCTGGAAAGCCAGTTCATTCCCTTAATGCATTCGTAATTCTTAGTTTTTAACTTCAAATTGGCAGAAAACACAATGTCCTCGAATTGCCCAACTGTCATTTTATTTAGCCCAGATTCAACTTCTTCATATCGAACCGCACCATCATTTCTAAAATTACTTCTTACTCTCATTACCGTCTTTTCAGAAAAAAAAATATTTATCCATGGTACTTTACAGAAAAAATGCATGTGGCTACCGTAAGGTGCAAACCAAGGCGGTCCAAAAGTTAAAAGCACTATTCCAGAGTGTTTTAAGAGACTATCCATTTCATTAAGAACCTTCTCTGGGTTGCCAAAATGCTCAAAACTATTTTGGGAAATCACAACGTCAAAACTTTTGAGCATGTCTGGGGAAATACATTCAACAAAAGACAAGTGCTCCGATGAAATATTGTGATTTTTGGCATTATTAATTGCCTTCTCTAATGTCGCTTGATTCGTATCAATGCCTACAACCGAACAATCAAACTCTCTCACAAGAGCAATGCTTTGATTACCTAGCCCACATCCTAAGTCTGCGATGCGTTTGCCTGATACAAGGTCCCTTAGGTTCGGATAGACTCGATGCAATAGATTTAAAGCATTATCTATGGTTGTGGCACTATCCTTCGACTGATAGTCGTTACTTCCAGGTGTGATGGAAAGAGATAGCAAAATACGTTCACCGAGAGACACGTTTGTTACCCCTATTATATTCGTTTAGATTACACTCTGTTTGAATTATAGAACATCATCCGTTTGAAAAAAGCAATAGTAACGTTTTCGGAATCAATATGCGGATACCGATTTTGTGCTTACCATTGCACCTGTAATAACCGCTACCAACTATGAAATTGAACCCGCATACCGTTTGGCAGCTTGACAGAAACTCGGTACTTCCGGTTACTATATGCAAACTTAGTTTTACACTTCATACATTCTTTAGTGCCAAGTTTTGAATATGACTTACATCGTGTACAACGTTGATTGATTGCCATTTGATACCTCTCTTCCTTTGTTTGGGTGTCTTGAAAGGTGTGTAAGTGGTGTGTAAATCAGGCCGGATTTGTGATGACTATAGGCCATTTGAGACCCCATAAAATACAAAAGGGTCGCACTCAAGAAGTGCAACCCTGTAGTATTTTCTTTGGCGTCCCCAAGGGGATTCGAAGCCCTGTCGCCGGCGTGAAAGGCCGGTGT
>JAWSVI010000027.1:0-38496 GCA_033851995.1 Desulfobacteraceae bacterium
TACTCTGGCAGGATTGCTTTAAATCCGCTATATCTCCAATGAGAATGATTATCAGCTTGGTCCCCATTCTGTATGGGGGATAAGCCATTTCTCTTCTTCGCGGGCTAAACTTAAAAACAGCAGCAGACTGCTGCTAAATCGCTTGGTGAACCAAACTCTTGCTCGGTCTGTGTTGCCTGTCACTTCGATGATGGGTTCTTTCAGCACTGCTGATGAATAGTAATCCCCGTTGAGGCATTCATGTGCCAAGGGAACCACGGCTAACTTATCAAATCTCATCTGCTCCCAAAACTCCGGAAGTCTTTCTTTCAGTTCTGCCTTGGAGAGCATTATGCCACATGCATAAGAAAATTTTAGGATTTTTAAACATCTCTATTTCCTATGTCATTTTTTTACAGTCCTCTTTTTTATAGCCCAAATATCAACTGAATTGGTTTTCAGATTTTTGTAACAGCCTTCAACCGCAAATTCCAGAAAAACAATTTCTAAAGGCAAGAGAAAAGGAATGCCAGATTATGAATCTGATTTTAGCATCGCGCTTTTATCCCAATATCAATGGGCTGAAATTTTAGACTTTTGAAATTTGTTCAGATCCCATATTTTGTGATAGCCGCTTCACCTGACAAGTCAGGACTCAAAAAGAACTTCGGAACATGAAAAGAGCCATGCTCACCAATATGATTCTGTATTGTATCCAAGTAATTGGCGTATAGCTTAAAAAACAGAAGTCAGTTTCAAAGCGAAAATTCATCCAATCGCCGTGAAAGGCTAACTTCTTTTGAGCAGTTCATTTATACTTTTCACATAATCAGTGTTCTGACATGGCTTTGACTGATGATCAATATTGACATCTTTTTGTTTTAAAGCTTTTATCGACTCCAAAAATTCTATGTTACCAGAAATAAATAGTATTGGAATCGTTTGATTTTTTTTCCGGATATAATTATATACATCCATTCCAGTAGTTTTTCCTGGAAGAACATAATCCAAACATATAAAATCATATTCATTTCTGTCAAACAAATCCATGGCAGCCTTCCCGCTATTTGCAATATCAACTTTGTGTCGGCAGGGTTCTTGCGTCAAAACTTTATATTGTATGTTTGAGAGAGCTATTTCATCTTCAACAAGAAGAATATATTTTTCAAAATATGTTATTTCGTCTCTGATTTTTATTTTTTCTTTATTTGTTAATTCTTTTCTAATAACAGGAAGTCTTATTGTAAACTTAGTTCCTAAGCCAATTTTTGAGTCGAAAAAAATACTACCTTTGTGGAGATCAATATATTTTTTCACGTTGGACATTCCATAACCGGTTCCTTTTATCGTTTTTTCATATAAGCCAGTTACGTCTTTATTCCCTTTTAATGTGAAAGAGGGTTCAAAAATATCTTTCCAATGCTCTTTGGGAATTCCACACCCATTATCCTCAATTTCAAAACAGATATTGTCTTCAAGACAATAGGTTCGCAAAATTATTTTAGGATTTTCAACCATGCTAGTGGCATGGATTGAGTTTTGTATTAGATTTACAAATGCATGTTCGATCATTCCGGGATCTGCAAGCAAATCCGGCACGCCTGGTTTATCTTCCTTTACCAGTTCGATTTCTTCCAAATCCTTTTTCAGAAGATCTAAGACCAGATCGATTTTTTTATTAATCCTGAAAAATTCCTGTTTTGGCTCCTGATCTTTGGCAAAGGCAACCAGATTTTTTGTTAAGTTTTTTCCCCGGATCGTTTGATCATATATTAACTCAAGAGCCTTTTTTGTTTGGGCATCTTTAGAATCTAAAAGAGCGAGTTCCGTATTGCCCATAATAATACCTAAAACATTATTAAAATCATGGGCCATTTTCCCTGCTACTTGCCCAACCAATGACAGCTTTTCATGTTCAGCAAGAATTTTATTAACCCTTATTTTTTCTTCTTCGGACTGTTTTATTGCTGTGAGATCTATTGTTTGAACTATGACGTTGGAAACTTTTTTATTGCTATCAAGCACCGGTGTGAGGACGGTTTTTACAATCTTTCGGGTGGCATTTTTTACAGTGACGTGATCAACCGATCCAAAATCATAATTAATAACAAAGCTGTCAGGCTCCCCATTTTCAAAAACTCCTTTGACAAGCGGCATAAAACCTTCCGTCTTAATGACGGAATCTTGAAATAGATTATACTTTCCGATCACCTCTTCCTCAGTTGCTCCAAAAAATTTTAGGCAGGCAGAATTCGCTCTAATAGCTGTTCCTTTTTCATCGGAAATCCACAGGCTCAAAGCTGATGTCTCAATAATTTTGTCAAGGAAGGCCGTTCTTTCTTTCAGTTCCTCCTCTGCTTGCTTACGTTCTGTGATATCCATGGTTGTTCCAAATACTTCAACTGGCCGTTCTTTCTCATCAAAAGTGACCTCAGCATTAATGATTAAATCTCGCACACCTCCATCTGGACGAATTATGCGGTGTGAAAGATTCAGGGCATCAATTTTCCCTTCTCTCATTGCCTGTCGAATTTCATACATACTATCTCTGTCATTAGGGTGGATCATTCCGATAACACTATCTCTTTTATGGTCGAACTCTTCTTTGGCAACGCCTAGGATGTGATACATTTCATCTGAAAAGACATATTGGTCTGAACGCACATCCAAACACCAGTGACCCATTTTTCCCATAGCCATGGCTCTGTTCAGTTGGGCCACATTTATGCGCAAGGCCTCCTCAGCCTGTTTACGATCGGTGATGTCCCGACATACACAGAATACCAACTTCTGATCTCTGTAAACAGCTCCATTGTTGCTGAGTTCTACATCTATAAACGTACCATCCTTACAACGATGTCGTGTCTCGAAGTGGGCACCGGCATCATCAACCGACTGTAACATTTCTATTAATTGTTCTTTAGTAAATTGAACGTCCCAGTCCCATACGTGAAGCTGCTGGATTTCTTCCATAGAGTAACCGAGCATATCTGCGTATCGTCTGTTCGCCTCGTATACTTTGCAGTTTTGATCAAGGACAACGATCCCGTCTCTTGATTGCTCGAACAGAATCCGTAGCCAGGAGATTTCACCCATAAGTATAGCTTCTGTATTCTTGAACTTGCGTTCCGCATTTTTTAGCTCCAGGACTTGCTTTTCTAATTCTTCATAGGTCGCTTTTTCAGACATGACTATTTCCAATCTTTTTGATATCGGTTGGAGTTTCATGTTTTTGAGTTATTAGCAGCATTCCGAATACTCAGAAATTCAAACGGTATGGTTAACTGTACCCAAGGATCTCAACTGTAAAATAACCGTCAGATTCCTCCAGCTTATAATCCGTATTATGGTCTGATATTTTTAGAGTGTTTCTAATAAATCACGTTACATTATTTTATGGGGTTATGCAAATTCACTTTTAATATGGCATTTCTCCTATAAAATTCGGAAAACCTATGGAAGGTTCACTGTCTGGAACATATCATCATTGTGCAAATGATTCATATTAATCCCATATTTTCAAATCCTTTCAGAAAACAAATGTTAGCAATAAATAGCATGGATACTTCATTTAGCTTCGTTAACTGTTCCAACATTTTTGGGCATGTAGTTCTTATTTTAATGGGACACATCGCAGATGCTAAAAATCATGAATTAAAAGGACCAACACCAAACGCTCTCTTCCTGGTTTTCATGGGCTTAGTGTTTGCTCTATCCTTGAACAGGGGGACTGATAGAAAATAATTATCTCCAGTTTTATAAAATTTTAAATAATACTTTTTTAATTTTCCTAAATTGATTATAAGATTTTACTTCCAATATAAAATTATGATTTCATCTCAATTATTTTTTGTATTCGTCGGAGGTTAATTTGTTTTTCAAAAATACAGCTGTGCGATTCATTTTAGTTTGCATACTTATCTTAGTATTCCCACTTTCAACGAGAGCACAGTCTAAAGCCCCTTCTCAACTCCAAACCATCCAGGTCTTTTTCGAAAATGATCTTTTTGGCGATACAGATAAATACTATACCAACGCAGTTCAATTTACCTGGCTTTCCAATGACCTGAAACAATATAAAGATGATGTACGGCTGCCGGACTGGAGCATCCCGATGATCAGGGCCATCCCATTTTCTCAGATACCCAATAGTATTCACAATGTCGGTATTTTATTTGGCCAGCATATTTACACGCCCTCTGATATCCAGGCGACTGCCTTACAAGAATCTGACCGTCCCTATGCGGGTTTTCTTTTTGGAGGCCTTGCTCTGCATAGCAAAACTGATTTAATTCTTGACACGCTTGAAATTGTTGTAGGAGTTGTCGGATCGAAAGCTTACGCTGAAGTTGCCCAAAATACCGTTCATGACATACGGGATATCCCTACTGCCAAAGGATGGGATAACCAGTTGCACAACGAACCGGCTGTAAGATTCTCCTGGCAGCGCAAATGGCGCATCAAGAAAGACCAGGTTTTCAATACCTTTGAATATGATCTCATAGGTCATGCCGGTCTCACTTTAGGTAATATCAGAATTTCAGGTAATACTGGTGGTGAAATCCGATTTGGATACCACCTGCCAAAGGACTTTGGATCGGATGTTATTCGGGCCGGGGCTGGGATCAGCACCCCTGCCCTTGCTCGCTCCATAAAGGGCAGGCGGTCTTTTGGTATCCATTTGTTTGCAGGGTCACAGCTTGAATTTGTTGGTCATGATATTTTTCTTGACGGTAATACATTTAAAGACAGCCCTGGTGTTGAAAAAGAAAAACTTGTGGCTGACCTTTCAGCCGGCCTTGCTTTGAGTATAGACAGCTATAAATTTACCTATCGGCATCTTTACCGAACCAAACAATTTGCCAACCAAAAACAGGATCAAATCATTGGATCTCTTACTGTGACACTTTCCTTTTAAAATTTTTTTAAGAAAGTATGGGTGTATACTATCTTTTTGGGCTTAATTTCAGGGTTGAAAAATAATTTTAAACACTATGTACTGTATCTGGCTTAAATCCAACAAAGTGAGCACTGCAAATCACAGAAAAGTCTATTGGGGATCAAACTATAAACGTACCTACTATTTGTTTTAATTCCGTTGCCATCTTTTTTAATTCTTCCGCACTTAACTCCACCTTAGAACTGCCCTCAGCCATCTGCTCTGACGATTTGCTGACCTCGGTAATGTCTTGGGCGATTTCTCCTGCCACTTGATTGCTCTGATTCACGTTTAAATTGACTTCTTGGATGCCTAATGACAATTGTTCAACATTCCCAGCAATCTCCTGAGTTGCAGAGGACTGCTCTGTTACGGCAGTTGCAATAGTTGAAACCATTTCCTTAACATCATTGATTACATCTATAATTTCAGATATGACTTTACCTGTATCATTCGTCGTTGTTTGAACGTTATTAATCTTGGATTGTATGTCTGCCGTTGCATCTGCTGTCTGTGAGGCTAAGTCTTTTATTTCCGTCGCCACAACAGCAAAACCTTTACCGGCTTCTCCAGCCCTTGCAGCCTCAATGGTCGCATTTAGGGCCAATAGATTTATTTGTTCAGAAATATCATCTATTGTGTCAGTGACTTTACCAATATCTTTTGCAGCCTGTGCCAGTTCGTCCATACTTCCTGACGCTTCAGTTACTTTTTCGCTTGCTTTTTCAGAAACATTTCGAGCAGATTCTGCCGTACCTGCAATTTCGTTAATTGTTGAGTTCATCTCTTCAGCAGCAGAAGCAACTACTGATGCATTACTTGAAGATTGTTCCATTGCTGTGGCAACAGAATTCATATTGGAACTCATTTCTTCAGATGATGCCGCCACTTGATCAGCACGTTGAGATGTGTTCGCTGCGTTTGTGGACATCTGGGTTGCTATAGAGGCCAATGTGTTGGATGCTTCGCCAACATGATCTGAGTTAGTGGCCAGCTTTTTGATAATGCCCTGAAGCCTTTCAAGAAAAACATTAAGCCAGTTTTCAAGTTCTCCCAGTTCGTCCTTACTACTTATTGCAACCCGCTTTGTTAAATCACCCTCACCTTCAGCAATATCTTTTACATTTTCTATAATTATTCCTAAACCTTTCACAATCCCAATAACAATGAATAGGCAAAGAGCAATGATGCACACGAAAATAATGCCTGAGAAAATAAGCATTTTAGTTGTTGAAGAGTTAACATTACGATTGATATCTTCTGTCATGCTTTGCTTGTATGCATCAATATTGTCTAAATATACTCCGGTAAAAATCCAAAAATTAGTTCCAGGTATCATTTCAGCATAAGACAGCTTCTCCACGTCTCCGGCACCCGGTTTTGACCAAATATATTTAAAAAAGCCACCACCTTCTTTTGCTTTGGCCAAACCTTCTTGAACAATCATTACGCCATTTTTATCTTTTACGTTTTTAAGATCTTTACCTTGGAGTTCTTTTTTGGGGGGTAATGCAACATTTACAGTGTCCCTGTAGATTGCAAAATAGCCGGATTTATCCTCTTCAAAACGGACATTATCGATTAGATTTCTTAGGATCTCTTTTTTTTCGTCGATATCATTGATGTTTTTGATTGCATGCCCTAGTGACACAGCCATTGAGTGGGTAGCTATTTTTATTTTTTCCTCTTGGCCTTGCAACATAACCGCTTCTGTCTTAGCTATTGAAAGGTCTTCGATCTGATTGTGTCCATTAATTGAAAACCAAATCATAGTTAGAAACAGTACAAGTATACTCCCGATGATTAAGAACATTCTTTTTTTAATAGATAGGTAACTCATTTTTTACTCCAAAAATATTTTTTTGAGTGGAAAAAATCTTTACAACGATAAACGAGAATACGTTTTTCTAATTTGTATTCATTAATAATAGTTCATGCTATGAACATTTTCAATACAAACAGATGATATTGTTACAAAAAAATATCGCCATTAGACGAATTATTGGTGTCCTGCATTTTGGAATGGAAGCGTGTTTAATCGATTGTTGTATGAAAGAGCATTGAATACATGGTCGTTGCTCAAAGTTTCAAACCAGTCAGAAATGACCTGGCAGGGTAAATTCTGGATACTTTCCTAAGAGTGAGCAGTCATTGTTGCTGTTATTTACAGCGTAATCAATTTTTTTACCACTGTTCTTGAAGCCCTGTGTATCACCCTTGTGGATTCCGCTATAAAGTCGTTTTTCTGATCAAAGCTCAAAGAGCCTGAGCAATAAACACTGCCCTTACAGGTGCCGGGTATCCTTCAACCGTTTTGGAAGTATCTTTGGGGTCCAAAAAATCTTTTAAGGTTTCCGTATGTATCCAGGACGTTTTTCTCTGCTCTTCGAAAGATGTCCGGGTGACATCCACACACCTGATATTCTTAAACCCTGCCCTTAACAGCCAGGACTCCATGGCCAGAAGATCCGGAATAAAAAAAACATTGCGCATTTTTGCATATCGGTCTTTAGGAAAAAGGCAGGTGTTTTGTTTGGCATCGATCACCAGGTTTTCAAGTACAATTTCCCCCCCCGGCCTGAGCGAAGCACATATATCCTTCAGCATATCAATTGGGGATTTTCGATGATATAAAACCCCCATACAAAAGACCATATCAAAATAGCGTTCCATTTCCGGCAATTGATCATGTGGGACTGGAAGGCAAAACACATTTTCAAGCTTTAAAAATTTCTGTGCAGCAAGGTATTGAAAATAAAAAGAGCTTTGAGGTTCAACCCCTAATATCATCAGCGGATCCTGAGCTGCCATCCTGAACATGTAATAGCCGTTGCTGGAGCCGATATCGAGAATACGTTTTCCTTTCAAAGGGGGGAGGCATTGCTCCAGCCGTTCCCATTTCATCCAGGACTGCCATTCGGAATCGACCTCTATACCAAAAAAATCAAACGGCCCCTTACGCCAGGGGCAAAGTTGTTCAAGGCTTTCATACAGCAATCTGGATTGTTCTTCTGTAATATCAGAAGCCGCTCCTATGGTAACTGCCTTTGCAGTCAGATCCACTGCGGAAGGCTTAAAATCTGGAATTGCGTCGACCACAGTTTTAAACCGAAAAAAATTTCCTTTGGCATGATCTAAGAAATTGCGTTTTTCCTTAACCAGACGGGTAAGTTCTCTAAGACAATGACTCAGCCTCAGTGTCCGGTGGTGCTCAAGAAGACGTTCCATATTACTTTATCGCTATCATCGAGGTAAAATTAAACCATTTAAGCCATACATCAAAATGAGAAAAACCAGCCCTGGTAATCCTATTTTTATGTGTATCAATTGTATCGGGAATCAGCACCTTCTCAAGTGCATCCCTTTTCTGACTGATCTCAAGCTCTGAATATCCATTTTCACGTTTATAATTCATGTAAAACATGGTTTGAAGGTCATCAAGCTGCCGGGCCGGGTGAATGGTTTTTTCAGTCAGTAAAAGAATGCCCCCCGGGTTCAGTCCATTATATATATCATAAATCAACTGCTCCCGCTTTGACATCTCTAAAAACTGGAGTGTCAAATTGATGAGAACCACTGAAGCGTTTTTGATTTTCAGATTTTCAAGATAACCGCAAACCAGATCGATTTTTGAAGCCTGCTCTCTTTTATTCAGCCGATTAAAATATTTTTCCATCATTGGCATTGAAGCATCCACACCGACCATAGAAAACGGTTTTCCCCCAAGCTGCTCCATTACCTGAATTCCAAGATTGCCGTTTGAACACCCCAGGTCATAAATACGGCTTTCTTCCTGGTAAAAATGTGCAGTAAGCTGGGCCTGGCGATGGATACTTTCGGCATAAAGGGGTACAGATCGATGGAGCATATCATCAAAGACCCGGGCGACCTCCCGGTTAAACTCAAAGGGTTTTACTTTTTGTTTTTCCTTTGCAAACACCCTGTCTTTTTCCATTTTATATATCCTGTAAAACCATTTTTTTTTGCCCTTTTATAATATTCTGCCAAGAAGTGCAAGAATGCAATGGTTCCCTTTCATTAGCCCTTGACTCATAAGGTTTCATAATGATATCTAAACAAAAAAGTAAAATCTACAGTTCATCCGACAACAGCGTCTAAAACTTCAGGAGGAAAAAACTATGGAAATAGTTGGAATCGATGTCGGCTTTGGATTTACAAAAGCATATAACGGTAAAAATTCTGCTATCTTTAAATCACTCATTGGAGACGCTACAGATATACAGTTCCGCTCTTTACTGGGTGACGATTCTTCAACCTCTCATTTGCATATTACACTGGAAGACAAATCCTATTTTCTGGGAAGCTATGCAGAAATGCAATCCAATATCCGAGAATTCACCCTTGATCAGGACAAACTGATCGAAGATTTTGTCCGAATACTTGCCATAGCAGCAGCAGGAATCTGTACGGACTCCGTCGCACCGATCAATGTGGTTTCCGGCCTTCCGGTTGGATACCTGAAAAGAGACAGTAAACGATTAAAAGAGATGATACGCGGCAGCCACGAAATCACCTATCACAACAGTGACGGCAATGATGTTACCAAAAAAATCACCATTGATAAAATCCATATTATACCCCAGCCCATAGGGTCCATTTTCAACCTTATCTTTGATGACAACGGTAAAATAAAAGACAGGGGCCTTGCCACCCAGAAGCTGGGTGTGGTCGACATTGGTTTTAAAACCACTGATTTCAGTATTTTTGATCATCTTCAATATATTGAAAGAGGGTCATCCACGATGGATACCGGTATTTCAAAATGCTTTTCCGTCATCTCAAACAAACTCAGACAGGAAAGCAATATCAATATTGAACTGTTCAGGATGTTTAAATTCATTGAATCGGGTATTATTAAAATCCGCGGAAAAGAATACAATATTTCCAACCTGAAAAAAAGAGTCTACAACCATTCTGCTTCAGCAATTGCTTCAGATCTTAACCGGCTGTGGGAAAATGACTGGGATATTGATTCCATTATATTATCCGGCGGGGGAAGTGTAGAGCTTGCCGAATATTTGTCCCCCAATATAGAAGGAAATGTGATCCCCATCCCCAAAAATGTTGATGCAAGATTCAATAATGTTCAGGGCTATTGTAAATTCGGGCGCTACAAATGGGGATATTCTAAATTTCTGGCTGAAAACCGTACAGAAAAAAAAGCCGGAGACACACCTCCCCAGGAAAAAGACCAGCCTAAGGGAGCTGCCGGAACAACAGATGATGAAAAAACCGAAAAACAATCAAAAGGACTGTCCTGGCTGCGCAGACAGGGTTAAGTAGTAGCGTTTATGAACAATGATCAGTTAAGCCGGGTTTTGTCCCTTGTTGCCAATGGTTCCCTGGCGGTTGAAGATGCGCGAGAGAAACTGTCTCACCTTTCATTCGAAGATATAGATTTTGCCCAGATCGACCATCACCGTTCTATAAGAAAAGGATTCCCGGAGGTTATTTTCGGCCAGGGGAAAACCAGCGAACAGATCATTGGTATTCTGGAAAGAATGATTCTCAAAGAAAATATTATTCTGGTCACGCGTCTGGATAAAGAAAAAGCCGCAAAGATAACGACAAAATTTAAACAGGCTCAATACTTTGAAGATGCAAGACTGCTGTGGCTCAAAAAAAAGGACCCCAAAATAACAGGGGTTGGTAAAATTTTAATTATATCTGCCGGCACATCTGATATTCCGGTAGCAAAAGAAGCATATCTGACTGCAAAAGCCATGGGCAATGAGGTGCGGTCCATATTTGATGTTGGTGTGGCTGGAATCCACCGCTTATTTGCGCATCAGGAGGATATTCAAAAGGCTGCGGTGATCATTGTTGTTGCCGGCATGGAAGGCGCGCTCCCCAGTGTAGTCGCCGGCATGGTCAAAGCTCCGGTGATTGCAGTTCCCACAAGTATCGGCTATGGGACAAGCTTTGGAGGGATGACGGCTCTTCTGGGAATGCTCAATTCCTGCAGTTCTAATATTGCGGTGGTAAATATCGACAATGGCTTTGGCGCAGGATTTATGGCTTCATCCATCAATCATGTGGCTGCTGGCTGATATCAATGAATAAAGATCGTTAGAATTCTCGTCTAAGGGTAAGTGCATCTTCATTAGATGGATCAATCCTCAAAATCTGATTCAAATATTCATCTGCTTTTAATACTTTACGATTTTTGTAATATATTTTGGCAATTTCCATCTTTGCCTGAATATGCCCTCTGACATGGCGGTCTACTTCAGTAAAATATTTTAAAGCCTTATCTTCATCATTGGTTAAAAGGCTGACGACACCTGTTTTAAAAACCATATCATAATTAGAAGGGTTTTCCTTGATCGTCTGTTCAAGAAGTGCTTTTGGAAATTCAGCCTCGTTATGCGCCAGACAGATATCAATTACTCTTTCACGTACCTGATTGTGTTTTTTGGAACGGCTAATGGTTTTTGAAAATATATCCATGGCAAGACGGCGTGACCCTCTGATCAGAAGTTTTTCGCCCAGTTCCAAGGCCCGCTCATTGTAACGGGTACTCAATGAGAGTATTTCCAATGTTAATTTACCTGCCTTATCCAACTCACTTTTTTTGATATAATAATCAGCCAGATGGGCCCGGGTAATGGCATCCTGTTTGTTAACGGAAGCAGCTTTCAAAAGGCACTTTTCCGCAACTTTATTTTTTTGAATTTTAAAATGAAGCAGCCCAAGCATACGCAGCAGTCTGGAAGCAGATGGTTTATGAGCAAGCGCCACCCTCACCTGTTCAATGGCAGCTTCAAAGTCACCTGCTTCCTCCAGTTCTCTTGCTTTAAGACGATGAATCGTCATTGGGTCAGGATTATTCACTTTATCGATAACTGATTTAATGGCCCTGTCCAGAGAGGCGAGCGTCAGGGGCTTTAGAAGATAGCCATCCACTTCTGTCTCGGCAACCTCGTTTACTATATCCCGCTCAGCTTCTGCCGTAACCATGATCACCGGCATATCTCGGATGGATTTATCGCTCCTGATTTTTTCCAGTGTGACAATACCATTCATTACCGGCATGTTCCAATCCATAATCGTCAGATCACATTTGCTGTTATGAAGAATATCCAGCGCTTCCCTGCCGTTTTCTGCAAACTTTAAATTTTGCCCGATACTTAAATTCTTAAGCATTTTACGGATGGTCAAGCGCATGCTTTTCATATCATCAACAATCAGAATTGACATTTTATCAATATTAATCATGGTATGGCTTCCCTGGAAAAGATGTTAAATTCATCTTGTATTAATTTTAATTGAGCCGCAAACCCATCCGGATTATCATTTTTTGCGTTAGTTTCTACGGCCAATGAAGCCTCTTTTAATACCTCCGCATTCACATTTGCGGCAGATCCTTTTAACGCATGGGCGGCGGACTGGACCCCCTCTAAATCATTATCGTCAATAGCATTGGCCATATTCTCTATTAACTCGGGTGCTTCTTCCAAAAAAGATTCTACTATAATCTCGACCATCTCTTCATCATTGCCAAATCTTTCAAACAGCTTTTCCCGGTCAAAAACCAGAGCACCTTCAGTTTCAGTTACTTTTTCGGTCTCCTCAGGCGCTTCAAATATACCTTCAACATCACCGGCAAAGATCTCTTCTGTCAAATCAAATCCATCACTGATATAGGCACTGATTGTCCGGGTTAAAATTTCCGGTTCAATCGGTTTGGCAATAAAATCATCCATCCCGGCATCAAAGCATCTTTCTTGATCCTTTTCAAATGCATTCCCGGTCATGGCGATGATAGGAACAGGCTTTTTAGCTTCTTTTGACTCTATTTCTCGAATTTGACGGGTGGTTTCATAGCCATCTAATTCCGGCATCTGACAGTCCATTAATATCAAGTCATAGTTGTTTTCTTTAAATTTTTCAAGCGCCTCCAACCCGTTTTTAGCCTCGTCTATTTTATATCCCTGTTTGCTGATCAAGGCTTTAGCCGTTAAAAGATTGGTTTCGATATCATCAACTAACAGGATTCGCCTGAGCTGTTTTTTCCTTTCAATAATACTATATTTTGTGATGATTGGAAGATTAAAAGACGCTTCCTCATGCGGCCTGGATAATACCGATTTAATGGCGTCCAAAAGCAACTGCTTTTCAACTGGTTTGCTCAAATAAGCAGAGAAACCTATCTTTTCAAAATGCTTTGCATCCCCTTTTTTCCCAATGGATGTCAGCAGCATCATCTTGGAGTGTTTTAGTAATTCATTGCGTTTGATTTTTTGGGCCAATGACTCCGCTTTAATATCCGATTCTTTGGTTTCCATGATAATCAGATGGAAAGGTTTGTTTTTATCGCAGGCCCATTTAATCATCTCAACAGCTTCTGTATCATCATAGGCCTGTTCATAATTTATTCCCAGGGCATTTAAATTTCTTTCAAAATTAATTCCAAGGGATGCCCCGTCGCTTATAACAAGCACTTTGCTTTCATCCACATTCCGTGTGAAGGGATCAATGCTGGATTCTTTTTCTGTCTGCTTTGCCAGAGGAAGGGTAAACCAAAATGTAGAACCGATCAGTTCAATACTTTGTGCACCCATTTTGCCGCCCATTTTTTCCACCAGCATCTTGCAAATGGACAGCCCCAGTCCGGTGCCTCCAAAACGTTTGGTGATGGACAAATCCGCCTGGGTAAACGATTGAAACAGGCTCTCTATCTGCTCTTCCTTTATACCAATCCCGGTGTCTTCTACACTGAAGTGCAAAAGGGCTTTGTCGTTATCATCAGACTCTAAAGTAATACTGAGTATCACTTCTCCTGAGTCCGTAAATTTGATGGCATTACCGGTCAGGTTATTGATGACCTGACGAATTCTGCCGATATCCCCTTTCAAAAGATAAGGAACCTTTTCATCAATAGAACAGGAAAAATCAATCCCCTTTTGCCTGGCCTGCAGCTCAGGCAGCGATACTATATCTTTTATTGCAACTTCCAGATCAAATTCCCGGACATCCAACTCCAGTTTTCCTGCCTCGATTTTCGACAGATCAAGAATATCATTGACGATGGTCAGCAAAGCCCTGGCACTGTTATACACAATTTTAGAATAATGTTTTTGATCTTCGTTCAAATCAGAATCCAGCAGGACATGCATCATGCCGATAATTCCATTCATCGGATTCCTGATTTCATGACTCATGTTGGCTAAAAATTCATCTTTTATTTTCATGGCCTTTACAGCGTCGGCCTTTATCTGGTGGCTTTCTTCTCGGGATGCAGCCAGATCTTTTTGTAATTTCCGTGTTCTTAAACCGGACTGGTATATGGCCGTAAAAAAACAAACCAGCAGGACAAACAGGTTGTACCCCCGGTAAATACTGACATTAATGATTTCGCCGGACACAAATCCTGAAATATTTAACTGCTGGCCCAGGTAAAAAAAACCTGCCACTGCGAAGGCTGCTGCCATGTATAAAAACTGCTCGGTTTTTGAATTCAGCACCTGAATAAAAAGCGGTGTAAAAAACAGCATAAAAATGGTTATGCTGAATAAACCCCCGGTTTTATAACATAGGATGAAGGTATAAAAAAGAAAGGATGTATTCAGGATATGCCCCGAAGCTGTCATTTGTTTCCCTTTGACTACAACCGCCATGTGGAAGATCGTCATCAAAAAAAGCACAGCTCCAATCAGGAAAAGAAAAACAGCACCTGTTTTAATAAAAATAATCCCTTGAAGAATAATTAATGCACAAAAAACCACAGAGAACGATTTCAGATTGCCGGAATCATGCATATTTGCTTTTCCTATTTGCCTTTTAGATCAATAATTTTGAAAAAAACAAGGATATTTTATAAAAAATAATCCAATTGAAGCTGTTTGACATGGCAAATTATATAGAAACACTTTAGGGGTTGTCAAATCTATTCTATAGAATAAAACCAAGGGCCATACGATTTTATCCTTGACATTAACGCAATTAATCTATATTTAATTTTCTTAAACTAAAGTAAACATTATGAATAAAAATATTATCAGCATACTACTAGTCCTTATTATCGTGGAGGTCCTTATTGGTACCTCCAAGCGAAGGGGCTCTTAGTGGCATAAACTTTAAAACAACTTTAAAAGCCGTTATCAGCCCCAACCGGGCAGATAACGGCTTTTTCGGTTTTTGGAGACAGCGAACATGAGAAGCCATATTGCAACAAAAGGTATTGCCAGGGCCCCACACAGAAGCCTGATGAAAGCCATGGGTTATACAGACAGGGAAATCAGCCAGCCCCTCATCGGTATAGCCAACTCTGCCAACGAACTCATTCCCGGCCACATGCACCTGGACAATATCGTTAAAGCGGTTAAATCCGGTATCAGTATGGCTGGGGGAACTCCCATGGAATTTTCCACTATCGGAGTATGCGACGGAATTGCCATGAACCATACCGGCATGCATTATTCTCTTGCATCACGGGAACTGATTGCAGACTCCATTGAAGTAACAGCCACTGCCCATCCTTTTGATGCCATTGTCCTGGTTCCCAATTGCGATAAAATTATTCCTGGTATGCTCATGGCAGCAGCCCGGCTTAACATACCCGCTATTTTCATCAGCGGTGGCCCTATGTTGCCTGGCAAGCACCCGGAAAACAAAGAAACCAAAATAGATCTGGTTACAGTATTCGAAGCTGTTGGTGCGGTTCAGTCCGGTAAAATGACGGAAACCCAACTCCTTGATATAGAAAATTCAGCATGCCCGACTTGTGGATCATGCGCAGGCATGTTTACGGCCAATTCAATGAACTGCCTCACAGAGGCTATTGGAATGGCCCTTGCTGGAAACGGTACCATCCCGGAACCCATGTCTGAAAGAATTCGCCTGGCAAAAGAAACCGGTATACAGATCATGGAGCTGCTGGAAAAAGGCATTACTCCTGATCGGATTTTAACCAAAGATGCCTTTATGAATTCGCTTGTCGTTGACATGGCGCTCGGCTGCTCCACAAATACTGTCCTGCATCTCAAGGCTCTTGCCAATGAAGCCGGTGTTGATATTGATCTGAACCTCATAAATGAAGTCAGCAAAAGAACACCTCATCTCTGCTCTTTAAGTCCCGGAGGCAAAGATCATATTGTGGATTTAAATATGGCCGGCGGGATTCCTGCCGTAATGAAAGAGCTTCACGATCACGGCATGCTCAATGCCGAGTGTCTGACTGCAACAGGGAAAACGGTTTCCCAGAATATTCAAACTGCTTCAATCAGGGACACTCAGGTGATTCGACCTGTAGAAGATCCCTATCACCAGGAAGGAGGCCTGGCCGTTCTCTTTGGCAATATTGCCAAAGAAGGCTGTGTGGTCAAGCAGTCTGCCGTTCTCGATCAGATGCTCTGTCATCAGGGGCCGGCCCGTGTCTTTAATTCAGAAGAAGAAGCCAGTGAAGCCATCATGGGTGGAAAAATAAACAAAGGGGATGTTATTGTCATTCGTTATGAAGGCCCTGCAGGCGGACCCGGAATGCGGGAAATGCTCTCTCCAACTTCTGCTATCGCAGGAATGGGGCTGGATGAAACGGTTGCATTGATTACTGACGGACGATTCTCCGGAGGAACAAAGGGCGCATCCATCGGCCATGTATCCCCGGAAGCTGCCCAGGGCGGCCTGATCGCCGCAGTAAATGAAAATGATCAGATTAAAATTGATATCCCGGCAAAAACCATAGAATTGATGGTGGATCAGGCAGAACTTGACAAAAGGCTTTCTGAATGGAAAAAACCAGAACCCAAAATTAAAAAAGGATATATGGCACGTTATGCCCAGATGGTGACTTCTGCAGGTAACGGTGCCATTTTCAAAGATAGATTATAGGAGATAAAAATGAAACTCACAGGTGCCCAGATTCTCATCAAGATGATAAAGGCAGAAGGTGTTGACACTATATTCGGATACCCAGGGGGCGCTGTCATTGATATTTATGATGCCCTGGCAAAACAAAACGGCCTTGAGCATATTCTTGTCCGCCATGAGCAGGGAGCGGTTCACGCTGCTGATGGTTATGCCAGGGCCAACAAATCCGTCGGGGTTGCCCTGGTAACCTCCGGTCCCGGAGCAACAAACACGGTAACCGGTATTGCATCCGCATACCTGGATTCCATCCCAATGGTTGTTTTTACCGGACAGGTCCCTACTGCGCTAATCGGCAATGATGCATTCCAGGAAGTGGATATCGTCGGTATTACCCGGCCATGTACCAAACACAATTATCTGGTTAAAGATGTTTCCAAAATGGCTGCCACTATCAAAGAAGCCTTTCATCTGGCCAGAACAGGCCGGCCTGGTCCGGTACTGGTTGATCTTCCAAAAGACATTGTCCAGACAGTTACGGATTTTAAAGAACCCAAACAGATTTCTTTAAGATCTTATAAACCCAATTACAAACCCAACAAGAAACAGCTCAATAAGGTTGTTGAGGCCATAAAAAAGGCCAAACGGCCCCTGATTTTTGCCGGGGGCGGCGTCATCCTGGGTGAAGCTTCAGAGCAGCTTACAACGCTTGCTAAAATGGCCAATATTCCTGTTACAGCTTCCCTGATGGGTCTTGGGGCCTTTCCTGGACCTGATCCCCTATGGCTCGGTATGCTGGGAATGCACGGCACCTTTAGAGCGAATATGAGTGTTGGCAACTGCGATTTGATGATTGCAGTCGGAGTTCGTTTTGATGACCGGGTTACAGGAAATGTTGATAAATTTGCAAAGAAGGCCAGGATTGTCCAAATTGATATCGATCCAACCTCTATCCATAAGAACATCGAGGTTCAATGCCCCATTGTCGGTGACTGTAAAGCAGCGCTTGAAGGGATCATCAACCTGATGGAAGACCAGGATCCTGATGAGTTCAAAACCGGCAGGGACAAATGGCTTGGACAAATTGAAGAATGGAAAAGCACCACCCCCCTGCAATACGAACAGGGCTCAGATGTTATTAAACCCCAGTTTGTAATAGAAAAATTGTACGAACTGACCAAGGGAGAAGCTATCATCACCACGGAAGTCGGCCAGAACCAGATGTGGGCAGCACAATATTATCATTTCAACAAGCCCAACCATTTTATTACATCCGGTGGACTTGGCGTTATGGGGTTTGGTCTGCCGGCTGCAATTGGTGCAAAAGCAGCTTGCCCTGACAAACTGGTTGTTGATGTAGCAGGTGATGGTTCTATCCAGATGAATATACAGGAACTGATGACCGCCATTGAATCGAAAATTGATGTCAAAATTGTTATTTTAAACAATCAGTATCTGGGTATGGTACGTCAATGGCAGGAACTTTTTTATGAAAAAAATTATTCCTCCACCAATATGGAAAATGCCCCTGATTTTGTAAAACTGGCTGAAGCTTATGGTGCAAAAGGCCTTAGATGTACCAAACCCGATGAGGTTGAATCTACTCTGGCAGAAGGCTTAAAGGCTAAAGGCACGGTTGTTATGGAATTTGCTGTTGACAGGGAAGAATCGGTTTATCCAATGGTTCCAGCCGGCGGTGCAATCACAGAAATGCTTCTGGTTTAATTAAACAATTTCAAAGGATATTCAAAATGAAAACAAACAGCTATCTACTTTCCATCCTTGTTGATGACGAGCCAGGGGTTCTTTCAAGAATTGCAGGCCTTTTTTCAGGGCGTGGATTCAATATTGAGAGTTTGAGTGTTGCCGCAACTGTTGACCCACATGTATCCAGGGTTACTATGGTCACCCACTGCGAGCCCCACATTATCGAACAGATTAAAAAACAGCTTCACAAACTCATCAATGTAATCACTGTGAACGATTTGACCGATAAAAAATATGTCCAGCGCGAACTCGCTCTGATAAAAGTGAATGCCCAGCCCGAAAAAAAGGCAGAGATTTTAAGAATTGTCGATATTTTCCGATGCAAAATAGTAGATGTGGGACTTTCCCACTATACTATTGAAGTATCCGGTAATAAAGATAAACACGAGGCCATCATTTCTTTATTAAAACCCATGGGCATTATCGAGGTGGCATCCACCGGAGCCATCGCCCTCGCCCGTGAAAATGGATGATGAATGGGGCAAAAAAATGAAAAATGTACTTTTATATGACACAACATTAAGGGACGGTATGCAGGGGGAAAACATTTTCTTTTCCCCCGAAGACAAGGTAAAAATTGCAAAGCGCCTTGATGAAGCCGGTATCCATTACATTGAAGGCGGATGGCCGGGATCAAACCCGGCTGCCCAGCATTTTTTTGAACTTGCAAAGGATATTGAGTTTAAAAAGGCAAAACTCACTGCTTTCAGCTCAACAAGACGACCGGGCAAAACCTGTGAGGAAGATAAAAACATACAGGCATTGATTCAATGCGGCGCACCGGTTATTACACTGTTCGGTAAATCCTGGGACCTTCATGTTGAGTCCATCATGGAAAATACGCCCGAAGAAAACCTGGCCATGATCAAAGAGACCATTGCCTATGTTCTGGATCACGGCCGAGAAGTGGTCTATGATGCCGAACATTTCTTTGACGGGTACAAAGCCAACCCAGAGTTTGCCTTAAAGACCCTTGGGGCTGCAGTGGACGGCGGAGGTAAATGCCTTGTGCTGTGCGATACCAATGGAGGATGCATGCCATCTGAAATTAAAACTATCACACAAACTGTGATGGGTCATTTTAAAGATGCACCCGAGCTGACATTCGGCATTCACACCCACAATGACTGCGCCATGGCTGTAGCCAATACCATTTCTGCAGTAGAAGCCGGAGCCACTATGGTTCAGGGGACCATTAACGGGTATGGAGAGCGGTGCGGAAATGCCGACCTTACTGCCATCATCCCCATACTGGCCCTGAAATTAAAACGGGACTGTATCAGCGTAGAAAACCTTCAAAAAGTATTGAACCTCTCACGCTTTATCTCAGAAACCGCCAATATCCCGCCTGTAAACTCCCGGCCGTTCGTTGGAAAAAGTGCTTTTGCCCACAAAGGCGGGGTTCATGTCAGTGCGATTATGAAAAACCCCAAAGCCTACGAGCACATCGACCCTGAACTGGTAGGCAATGTAAGGCGTGTAATTGTTTCTGAACAGTCAGGAAAAAGCAATATCGAATATAAGGCAAAAGAGCTTGGGGTTGATCTGGACCACAGCCAGGTCAACGGTCATCAGATCGTGCACAGTATCAAAGAGTTGGAAGAATACGGCTATGAATTTGATGCAGCAGAAGGCTCTCTCAAATTAATCATGCAGAAACTTACTGACCAGTTTGTCCCTAAATTTGAATTGGAATCGTTCCGTGTGTCTGTAGAAAAAGATAAGGAACGACCCTGTTACTCCCATGCCATGATTAAAATCCGGGTGGGCAACACAACAGAGATCACATCTGCAGAAGGCGACGGACCTGTCAGTGCGCTGGATAATGCTTTAAGAAAAGCCTTGACCAGTATATACCCGACCATCAACGACATGCACCTGGTTGACTTCAAGGTTCGTGTGATAGACGGCATTGACGGCACTGATGCCAAAGTTCGTGTTTTAATTGAATCCCGTGATGAAAACAATATTTTCTCAACCATCGGGGTTTCAGAAGATATTATTGAAGCAAGCTGGCAGGCACTGGCCGACAGTTTCCAATATAAACTCTCATTAGATAACAAATAAGGTAGAATAAAATGGCACAAGACAATCAGATTATTATTTTCGACACCACCTTAAGAGATGGAGAACAGTCCCCCGGAGCGAGCATGAACCAGGCTGAAAAGCTCAGAATTGCCACCCAGCTTGAAAAATTAGGTGTCAATGTAATTGAAGCAGGATTTCCCGCAGCATCCGAAGGCGATTTTGAAGCTGTGAAAGCTATTTCAGGTGCCCTTACGACCACCCAGGTCGCCGCTCTTTGCCGTGCCAATGAAAGCGATATCAAACGCGGATGGGAAGCTGTAAAAGATGCAGCTATCCCCCGAATTCACACATTCATCGCCACATCTGAGCTTCACATGAAATACAAACTCCAGATGGAACCGGACCAGGTTCTGGAACAAGCTATCAAAGCAGTCAAACTGGCCTGCTCTTTTACAGATAATGTTGAATTTTCAGCAGAAGATGGTTCCCGAAGCGATCCGGACTTTTTGTGTAAAGTATTTGAAGCCGTGATTGATGCCGGGGCAAAAACTGTCAATCTTCCGGACACTGTCGGGTATGCAATTCCTGAAGAATTTGCCAAGCTGGTGGAATATGTCATGGCCAACACACCGAACATAGATAAAGCCGTACTCAGTGTGCACTGCCATAATGATCTGGGCCTTGCCACCTCCAACACGCTTGCTGCAGTTAAAGCGGGCGCAAGACAGGTAGAAGTAACCATAAACGGTATTGGGGAAAGAGCAGGCAACACTTCTCTGGAAGAGGTGATCATGTCAATGCATACGCGGCCTAATTTTTTTCCGTTCACTTCCACCATAGATACCACAAAAATCTATCCCATCAGCCGCCTGGTCAGTATGATTACGGGTATCCTGGTACAGCCCAACAAAGCTGTTGTGGGTGCAAATGCCTTTGCTCATGAAGCCGGCATACACCAGGACGGTGTCCTCAAAAACCCCATGACATATGAAATCATGAAACCGGAAACCATCGGCCTGAGCAAAAACAGCCTGGTTCTTGGCAAACATTCCGGACGCCACGCTTTAATGGCTCACATCCAGGAAATGGGATATAACCTGTCTAAAGAAGATCTGGATAAAACTTTTGAACGTTTTAAACGGCTGGCTGACAAAAAGAAAACCATCCAGGATGAAGATATTGAAGCCCTGATTAACGAAGGCGTTTTAAGAAGCTCGGAAGTATTTAAACTTGAATATGTTCATGTGGTGTCCGGCAACAAGGTTTTCCCCACTGCAAGCGTTCATCTGAACATTAACGGCCGCATCGTGAAAAGTGCTGCTGAAGGGAACGGCCCCATTGATGCAGTCTATAACGTGATATCATCGCTGGCCGATACCAAATCAGAGCTGATGCGCTTTACCATTTCCGCGCTTACCGAAGGAACGGATGCATTGGGTGAGGTTACTGTTCGCCTGAAGGAAAATGGATTAGTTGCACTGGGCAAAGGTGCAGACCCTGATATCATTACTGCAAGCGCTCTGGCCTATATCAACGGCCTGAACCGCCTGGAATATCTCAAAGCCAATCCAACAGTTGAGTCTGTAAATCCATAGTACAGATTTTTACTCAGCAAAGGCCGCTGGAAATTATTTTTCCTGCGGTCTTTGCAATTTCTCTTTTTCTCCTTGACACGAAAAAAACATCGGACTAAAAACAATAACATTGTTCATTTTTTTAATTTTAACTCATTGGAGATTTGTTATGAAAAAAATGCTTAGCCTGTTTGTTTTGTCTTTCATCTTTTCACTTTTTTTTATTGCCACTTCATTTGCCCAGGACACATCCATTGTCGGCAAATGGAAAACCATAGACGAAGAAACCAATGAGGCCAAATCCATTGTAGAAGTCTTTGAAAAAGATGGAAAATATTTTGGCAAAATTGTAAAGCTTTTGAAAAAAAGAGAAGATGGCACTGAATCAAAATGTGACAAATGCCCAGATGATGATCCAAGAAAAGGCCAGCCCACACTGGGCATGGAAATTATTCAGGGCTTGGAAAAAGACGGGGATGAATTCAGCGGCGGCACCATTTTAGACCCTGAAGAAGGGAAAATCTACACATGTAAATTATGGGTTGAAGACGGCAAGCTTATGGTCAGAGGCTATATCGCCTTTTTCTTCCGGACCCAGACCTGGCTCAAGGCTGAATAAATCAGTCGCAGGGCGTAATGGTCACAAAGCTGTCATAATAGGCAGCCTGGCCGCCCATATCTGAAACACCTGAGTCTGTCAAAAAATTAACCGCACCGCTTTTATGCCAGTACCCCTGGTAAATAAAAGCGGTGTTTTTGTTTATGGCATCATCCACAATAAGCGTTGCTTTGATATCTGCGTGCTTCCCGTTCACAACGACCAGGGAGTGATTTTCCAGTTTCAGAGAATCTGCTGTTTCTTGATTGACATATACCTCCGGCATATCGTCAATAAACGCAAAGCCCTGGGAGTGGATAGAATCATTGGCATGACAGGTAAGCAGTCTCAGCGGAAAATCCTTACTGGCAGCCAAAGTCTCCTGGTAGCTTGGCAAAGGGGTCAGCCCGTCTTTTTGAGCCTGTTCGCTGTAAAGCTCAATTTTACCGGAAGGCGTATCAAAGACCTTGCTACTCCAGGGAATTTCATTTCCTGAAATTCTTGGATAAATCTCTGCCAGGCTGGCGAAATCCCCTCCCTCTTTTTCAAGCAATGGCCCCGCACTTTTTTCCAGGTATTCTTTAGAATTTTGAAAACCCAGATTTTCAATGCCCATTTTTTCAGCAAGCTGCAAATAAAAATCGAATTCCGGTATCACCCCTTGTGGCGGATCAACCGCCTTTTTGGAATGATTCAATATTGGTGAATACATGCCCGTGACAAACAGATCCTCCTGCTCATAAACAAAGGCTGCCGGAATGACAATATCGGCATGCCTGGCTGTATCCGTCATGAAATGATCAAATACCACTTTGAATTCAACTTTAGAAAATTGATCGATTGTTTTTCGAAGATCCGGAGATTGATTCAAAGGGTTGGCAGCATGAACAAATGCTGCTTTTACAGGCGGATTGTTTTCTTTTTGAAGAAAATTCCCCAGACTGCTCACAGGGAAAGTTCTCTCAGATTCAATATATTTCCGACTGTTCTTTTCAAGAGAAAACAGGTAGGGGCTGAAAGACTTTGCAGCATAATTTACCCCGCACCCTCTCTTTCCGATTCTCCCGGTAATTGCCCCAAGGGCATCGATGCAGCGGACTGTATTTCCGCCGTTGAGATAGCGCTGGATACCAAACCCGATATAGATGGATGCAGTTTTGGCGCGTGCGTAGGACAAGGCCAGATCCTTTATGGTCTTTTCCGGAACCCCGGTGATCGCCTCCACTTGCCCAGGGGTAAATTGGGCGGCATGAGATTTAAAATCGTCAAAGCCCTTTACATGTTTTTCAATATAGGAAAGATCACACAAATTATTTTTAATAATCACATTGGCCATTCCAAGGGCCAAAGCCCCATCAGTTGAGGGATTAATTCTGATATACTCATCAAAACTTGTTGCCGTCGCTGTTTGCACGGGGTCAATGACAATCACACGGCTGCCCTTTTTTTGAGCCTCCTTCAGCAATGCGTACAAATGGATGTTAGTAAATTTAGGATTCCTTCCCCAAACAAGGATGAACCGGGCATTTAAAATATCATCCGGGTCATGGCCGCGGGGCCTGCCAAAATCGTAAGTTTGTGCCGCAAGGCCTGCCCCCCAGCAAAGACTCCCTTCAGGTTCAGTCGCTCCTCCAAAACAGTTAAAAAATATAGTTTGAATCCTGTCTTTAAGCCCCCCATACCCACCTGTACCTGAATAGTTCAGGATTGCCCGGGTTCCGTATTTTTCTTTAATGGAAAACAGCTTTTCAGCCATTAAATCCATTACCTGTTGTACAGAGACTTTCTCAAATCCATTTTCCCTTTTTACCATAGGGAACATCAACCTGTCCGGGTGGTACATCCTCTGGAACAAATTCCTGCCTTTTTTGCAGGCAAAACCTTTTGTAACAGGGTGGTCTGAATCAGGGACAAGTTTTGTAATCCTACCGTCTTCCACGGTTGCATTAAAACCGCAAAGATCCGGGCAGTCCAAAGGACAGGAAACTTTAACGTTTTTTTTCATATTTATATTAACTTAACACATTTCTCAGGCGTAAAACCGAGCAGTTTGCATTTTTTACAATCTTCTGTGCGCAATTCTGGGAAAAGGCTTCATTTATTTTTCTTCTGTGGTTGTGATATACCACTATCAGATCCGCCTCCCATTTTTCCGCCATCTCCAGAATCACCTCATGGTTTTTCCCCACCAGGACCTTGGCAGAAACATCCTCTCCACAATTTTCATCTGTGAATGCTTTGAGTGCCTTGATAAATTCTGCTTTTGCCTCCTTCTTCATCTCCTCAGTCACAAAGGAGGCCACAATCGGCATGCTGAATCCAGGCATAACACTGACCAAACGGATTTGAGCCCCGCTGAGTTTTGCAATGTCAGCTGCATTATCGTAAACAGCTTTTGATGTCCTGGGATAATCAACATCAATAGGTACCAGTATTTTTTTAAACATGTCTTACTCCTGTAAAGTTTCAGTAGGCCTCAAGGGCATCCCTCCGTCGTTTTTGCAGCATGTAAACCATTGCCAGAAGTGCCATAGCCGGAATAAACATCAATTGCTTAGGCATACGGTCTGATGGAATTTTCAGCGTTAAAATTTCCTGATCAAAATCGATCCCCATTTTTTGGGCATTACTGGAAAACACCACATTATCCACCAGCATTTTGCCGTCCTCAACCCGTGTTTCAAAACCAATCTCTGTCAGTCGTTCAAGGCCAGTTTCTGCACTTCCCACCGGAAGCATCATGGCTTTTTTGTATGTATTCCCATCCATATCCTCTCCCCCGATATTCAGGCGAAGCATTGATCCGGGTTCCATTTCTTCGATGATTTCAACCAGCTGAGCACCTGGCTTTTCAATATAAGGCGGAAACATTTTGTCCCAGAAAAAACCAGGGCGGAAAAGAGTGAAAGCTATCAATAACAATACGATCCCTTCCCACAAACGGTTTTTAACCAGAAAAAATCTCTGGGTAGCCGCAGCAAACACCAGCATGGCAATAACTGATGCAATGATGACAAGAAGAAGATGATACCAGGTGGAAATACCGATAATTAAAAGCTCGGTATTGAAAATAAACAGAAACGGTAAAATAGCCGTTCGGATATCATACCCAAATCCCTGGATACCCGTCCGGATGGGATCACCCCCGGATATCCCTGCGGCTGCAAAAGCAGCCAGCCCCACTGGTGGGGTATCATCAGCCAGGATACCAAAATAAAACACAAAAAGATGGACTGCAATTAATGGAACAATCAAGCCGTTTTGAGCACCTAACTCGACAATGACCGGAGCCATAAGTGTAGATACAACAATATAATTGGCTGTGGTGGGAAGTCCCATGCCCAGAATCAAACTGATAACTGCTGTAAACAGCAGAATAAGCATCAGGTTCCCGCCTGATATAAATTCGACAAATTCAGTCATGACTAGACCGATGCCGGTCAGGGTTACGGTTCCAACCACAATACCGGCGGCGGCTGTTGCAACGCCGATACCGATCATGTTTCTTGCACCGGAAACCAGCCCGTCCACAAATTCATCAAACCCAAGTTTAAAGGAAAAAAGCTCACCTTTTTGTTTGCGGATAATGCCTTTCAAAGGTCTCTGGGTCAATACAATCACAATAAGCAGCATGGTTGCCCAGTATGCAGATAAAGACGGAGAAAGTCTTTCTACAGTCAGACACCACATCAACACGACAACCGGCAGCAGAAAATAGTATCCTGCCTGCGCAGTCTGTCCAAGATGCGGCAGCTCATTAATTTCATGAGAGGTGTCCAGCTCAGGCACCTTGCATGCCAGCCATAGCAGAGCAAGGTAGGCAACAGCAAGCAAGACGGAAACAACATAAATGGTTGCATCGCCTGCCACTGTTTTTATCCATCCCAGGCCGTAATAGGTTGCACCGCCGATGATAATGATAAACAAAATGGCCATGACAAAGGATAGAAGTTTTTGGGCAAGCGTCTTAGTAACAGGCCTTTCCATCCCTTTCAATCCCATCTTGCACGCCTCCAGATGAACAATATACACCAAGGCAATATAGGAGATAATGGCTGGCAAAAAAGCATGTTTAATAACTTCCACATAGGAGATACCGACATATTCCACCATCAAAAAGGCTGCTGCTCCCATAACCGGCGGAGTGAGCTGTCCGTTGGTGGATGCTGCCACCTCCACAGCCCCGGCTTTTTCAGCAGGAAATCCAACCTTCTTCATCAAGGGGATGGTAAAGGTGCCCGTGGTAACAACATTTGCAATAGATGACCCTGACACCAGGCCGGTCATACCCGAAGAAACAACAGCCGCTTTTGCAGGGCCTCCCCGAAGATGCCCCAGCCCGGCAAATGCCGTCCGGATAAAATAGTTTCCCGCACCTGCTGATTCCAGCAGGGAGCCAAAAAGAACAAACATAAAAACCATACCGGTAGAAACGCCAAGTGCTACACCATAAACACCTTCTGTGGTCAGCCAGTAATGGGACATTCCCTTTACAAGGCTCGCGCCTTTATGGGCAATAACATCCGGCATATACGGACCACCAAAGGTGTAAAGGATAAAAACCGTTGCCACCACCATCAACGGTGGACCAAGAGCCCTTCTTGTTGCTTCAAGCAGCAAAATTAATCCAATCACCGAAACCACCAGATCCAATGTAGTGGGATCGCCCGGCCGATTGGAAAGTGCTTCATAAAAAAGAAACAGATATGCCGCACAAAATGCTGCGATCAGGGCCACGCACCAGTCCTGAACAGGGATATACTTTCTTGGTGAAGATTTAAAAGTGGGATATGCTGTATAGGCTAGAAACATGGCAAATGCCAGATGAATCGCCCTGGCTTCCGAAGAGTTAAATACCAGGATATTGAAAAGAAACGGAAGAGGAGATGCGTACCAGAGCTGGAACAATGTCCAGGCCAATGGAACGAAAAACAATATTTTCTTTGGAATCGTGCCGACAGGGTTTCGTGCCCCGGTATCCGCCTCGGCAATCATCTCTTGCAGTGCATCCTGGTCAACTGCAGTGCTATTTTCTTGGCTCATGTAACGATTCCTCCATGGGGGGAGTGAAAATGATAAAAAGTGTGCAGCTCGTTTAAGAGCTGCACACTTTTAGGCTATACTATCAAGAAACGATTTACAGCAGTCCTGCTTCTTTGTAGTATTTTTTAGCACCATCATGAAGGGGTGCAGAAAGACCGTCTTTGATCATTTCTTCTTTTTTCAGAACACCAAAAGCCGGATGCAGTTTTTTGAACTGTTCAAAATTTTCAAAAACCGCTTTTACAACTTCATAAATAATTTTTTCAGATGTATTGGTTGAACTGACAAAAGTTGCACCTACACCAAAAGTAGTGGTATCGCCATCTGTTCCGCGATACATGCCACCGGGAATGGTTGCCATTCTGTAATAATCTGCATCTGCGACCAGTTTTTCTACTGCAGGACCGGTTACATTAACCATAACTGAATCACAGGAAGTTGTTGCTTCTTTGATGGATCCGGAAGGATGGCCAACTGTAAATACAATGGCATCAATCTTATTATCGCAGAGTGCTTTGGACTGCTCGGCAGATTTAAGCTCAGACGCTAACTGGAAATCGGCTTTGGTCCATCCTAAAGCACCCATAACGACTTCCATGGTTCCGCGCTGTCCAGAGCCGGGGTTCCCAATGTTGACTCTTTTGCCTTTAAGGTCCATGAAATTTTTAATGCCGGAATCAGCCCTGGCAACAACTGTAAACGGCTCAGGATGAACGCTGAAAACAGCTCTCAAGTCTTTATTTGGACCCTTCTCTGTAAATTTACTGGTTCCATTGTATGCATGATACTGCCAATCTGATTGAGCAACCCCCATGTCCAGTTCGCCGGCTGCGATGGCATTGAGATTATAAACAGATCCGCCGGTGCTTTCTACTGAGCAGCGAATGTTATGTTCCTTTCTGCCTTTATTTACCAGTCTTGCGATGGCGCCGCCTGTGGGATAGTAAACACCGGTTACACCACCGGTACCAATGGTCACAAAGGTTTGCTGACTATCTGCTGGAACAGCAGGAGTTGCTGCTGGTGCGGCTTCTTTTTGCTCCTCAGGCTTTTCGCCGCATCCAGTTAAACCAAACGCGCTTAGAAAAATCACACACAAAACTAACAAACTTAACTTTTTCATCTTCAATCTCCTTTTTGAGGTTAATTATTTTTTACTTTTTTTAAACTTTACCTTATGTATTCTTTCTGACTTTCGACCATCTGTTTATTGTTCATAGCCGGTTCCGTATTCCGTCTCTACAAGGTAATCACATGGTGCATATTGTTTTGAGTACACCCTGTTAATCGTTTTAATATTCTGCCTGACAAAACCTTTATAGGATTCCAAACTTATCCCACAAGGTTCTATTTTCCATTCAGACCTGCTTTTTTCTCGGATTAGGGAAGTCCTTTCCGGGGAAAAAGAACAACCGATAAAAGCGGTCACGATTATCAAAAACAAACAGAATTCAATTTTGTCCGGCCGCGTCATTTTTTATAGTATTTCAATTCCTTGAAGTCACCCAAGTTACCACCAGCGAAACGCACACCTGACTAACGCAACCAGTTTCTAAATAGAGCAAGGATTATGCCACGTCCTGTTTACAGGACTTTACATCAGGTCTCAGTGTTATCTAAGCAATAGTATTTGATGATATGCTCAAAACAATTACAGGCCAATAGAGCATTCAGACAGTATTTGGAGAATGAGAACAGAAAATCCGACATTGACCATTTCATCAAATTTGTTTATTTCGTCAAAAAATCAAACTTGCGTATGTCAGAAACTCAATAGAAACTTAGCGCTATCAAACCGATTTGTAAACCTATTTTTAACGGCAAGATGCCTGTTGCCTTTAATTTCAGGCAGAATATTTTTTTTTCCAAAACAAAGATTTTTAATCGTATGGCAATCTTTTTGCATATTTTTTTGACACATAGTTGATTTGCATGAAACCAGATTCAAATGCATGCTTGCATAGACTTGCCTGGGGATATATATTAGCCCCTGTTACTTTTTTAAACTGCCGGGTGTTTGACCAATGAATACAAAGCAAATATTCCATTTTCTTATCTTTTTATCAGGACTTTTATTTTTGCTCTCAGGGTGTGCAGATGAAACAACGCAACACCTCCCCCAGACTGATGAAATGCCTGTTCAGGAATTCCTGGGATATCGGATTCCGGTGTTTCCTACTGCACAGGAACAACTGAACTATGCAAAATCCGGGATTACCGATTTAGAGAAAAAAAAAGCTGCGTTTAAAATTATCTCCCGCTTATTCCCGGATGACAAAGAAGCATGTGGTAGTGCAGCGCTTTATGATGCCTATTTAACGCTTGGACATGACTACAGGTTTGCAGACAAAACAAAAATCGGGCAAGCTGTTAATGCCTACCAAAGCATTATCAGATCCTATCAAAAACACCCGATAGTGATGGTAAAAGCCTATTGGTACCTGGGCTGGATGCATTGTGACCTTCTGGAGCAAAAATTACAGGGGATACAATACTTCTGGCATATCGCCAGTCACTATCCGGATATATCCATGGGAATTACCCCGCCGGTTCCCTGGATCAGCCTGGTTTATCCGGAAAACAGCAAACCGGATCAACACAAAGTGTCCAAAGTAAAATCAGCATGGGGCGGCACGGCATTGATGGAGATTATACGCCATACCAATGACCAAAAAGAAGCCGTCAGGGCCTTTGAAATATTATGGCAAGATTACAAAAACTCACTTTCAACCGGTCTTGCGCTTCTTTTAATGCTTAAACACCCCCAAAACAGGAATACGGTTAAAAATTATGTCCAGCCTTACCTGGCCCTTAACAAGGCAAACCCATATCTGATGGAAGAAATTAGGGTATGGTCAAGGGAGCATTAACCAGGCATGAAATTAAAGAACAGTCTAATAGGTTTCTGGCACTCGTTTCAGGTTCGCGTTTTTTTATCCCTGACCCTTGTAATCCTTATTGTAATACCGGCAACCGGATATTTCTGCTACCTTAAAGCAAGAGAAGTTGTGGAACGGCAAATGCAGCAGTATTCTCTTGGTACGGCGGCCCAGATTTCAAAACGGGTGGAATCTTTTTTATCCCAGCATACTGACAATGTGAAACTCATAAAATCCTTTTTTGAAAACCAACTCATAGACCTGAACAATGACAAAGAAATCCTGCAGTATTTCTATCTTTTCAAAAAAGACCACCCGGAATTCGTCAATATCTATTTGGGAGACCAGCTCGGGCGATTCCTTATGGCACCTGCCCAGATTCCGGAAGTTCATAAAATTTTCGATCCGCGTGTCCGGCCATGGTACAGTGGTGCAATGAACAGCAGTGATGCCCACTGGACAAAAGTTTATCTTTTCGCCTCTACACTTAAACCTGGCATGACGGTTTCTGTTCCAATCTATGACAAACAAAAAAATATCAAGGCTGTATGCGGAATTGATATTGATATTTCTTCTATTTCAAAATTCCTTCAAGGGATTAAGATCGGGAACCAGGGAGTGGCATATATATTTGAAAACACAAAAGGCAGAGTCATTGCTCATCCATCGCTGATCAAATTGCCCTGGGACCCTGGTCAGATTGAACTTTTAAGAACCTGCCTCATGGATCTTAACAAAAAAAACAAGACCTTTGGCACCTCTTTTTTCAAAGGTGAGCAGTTTTTCACAGCTTACACTGACTATCCTTCAAATAACTGGACCGTTGGCGTTACCCTTCCTGTATCCGATTTCATTAAAAATATCCTGGATATCAAACGAGCGATTATCACTTTAGTTATTATGGGCATCCTTTTTTCAAGCCTGCTCAGCTACCTTCTGGCGAAAACGATTGTCAGTCCGTTGAACATTCTTAAAAAAGGAATTGAAAAAATTTCAGGGGGTAATCTTTCACACAAGGTAAACATCAAAGATCCTGACATTGCAGCTGATCTGGCTGGAGCCTTCAACCAGATGGCCTCATCCCTTGAGACCAGTACAAAAGAGTTAAAGCAAACATATGCTGAGCTGGCCCAGAAGGAAAAGCTTGCTGCTGTGGGGCAGATGACTGCCGGGATTGCTCACGAAATCAAAAATCCGCTGGGAATCATCCAGGGCTCCGCCCAGGTGGTTGCAAATAAAAACAGGCCCATGGAGATGAGAGAAAAAGCAGCTGATTTTATTATGGAAGAGGTGGAGCGTTTAAACCACACACTGACAAGCTTTCTTGATTTTGCTAAACCAGCTTCCCCTGAATTCAAACCCACTAATATAACAGATCTCGCCGATGAGATGATCGTGTCCATTCAGGAAAGTTTCGCGGTAAAAGGATGGAAAATTAAAACCGCTTTTCCGCCCCAGGCACCTTTCATTCAGGCAGATGCAGAACAAATCCGGCAAGTCTTCTGGAATATCATTTTAAATTCAGCTCAATCCATGCCGGATGGAGGAACCATCCATATTGCAACCGGGCAGACAAAAGAGAACGGCCGGGAATACAGTTTCATATCCATTGCAGATACAGGATGTGGAATAGATAAAACTAAAATGAAAAAAATAATGGACCCGTTTGTAAGCTTCCGGGACAATGGTATCGGGCTTGGCCTTTCCATAGTTTCTCAAATTGTTAAAGCCCACAAAGGTGAGGTCATTATTAACAGCACACAAGGACGCGGCAGCTCTTTTAAGCTGCTGTTCCCAGTATCATTTCAGGAGAATAGTCATGCCGGCTAACATATTATTGGTTGAAGATGAAGAACGGATGAGAAAAGTGATTGCCATGCAGCTTTCAGATATGGATCTTTTTATCCACGAGGCCACTGACGGAAGGCAGGCCCTTGAAATGTTGGAAAACGAAACCATCCACCTGGTCATCACGGATTTAAAACTGCCCATCATTAACGGCATGGGTGTACTTGAAGGGGCTAAAGCGATAGACCCTGAACTCCCGGTCATTGTTATCACAGCTTACGGTTCTATTGAAAATGCAGTTAAAGCCATCCAAAAAGGGGCTTTTGATTATGTAACCAAACCATTTAAAGAAGAAAAGCTTCGGGCAAGTGTAACAAAAGCCTTAAAAATAAGCCGTCTGACCCATGAGGTTCGTCACCTTCGCCGACAAATTGAAGACCGGTACACATTTCAGAATATTGTGGGTGATTCACCGCGCCTGTGTGATGTTTTAAAACTTGCAGGATCTGTATCCCACACCGACACAACTGTATTAATCACCGGTGAGAGCGGTACCGGCAAAGAACTGCTCAGCCGTGCAACCCATATGAACAGCCCCCGTTCCAGCGGCCCTTTTTTAACGGTCAACTGTGCTGCCATTCCCTCCACCCTGCTGGAGGCTGAACTGTTTGGGTATGAAAAGGGTGCATTTACCGGGGCTGCAAAACGAACAAAAGGCAAGTTTGAGGTGGCTGCAGGCGGCACCCTGTTTTTAGATGAAATCGGTGATATGGAAGCAGGTGTTCAGGCAAAGCTGCTTAGAATTCTTGAAACGCAGCAGTTTGAGCGCTTAGGAAGCCCCCGCACCATTCACGCAGATGTCCGAATTATTGCAGCAACAAATAAAAATCTGGAAAACATGGTAGAAAAAAAACAGTTCCGGGAAGATCTGTTTTACCGTATTAATGTATTTCCCATTCATATCCCTCCCCTGCGCGAGAGAAAAGAAGACATCCCCCTGCTCTCCAACCACTTCATACAGACATTTTCTAAGGCATTTGGCAGCAAAGCACCCAGATTATCAGAAAAAGGGCTCAGAAAGCTGGTGAGATACTCATGGAAAGGGAATATCCGGGAGTTGAAAAATGTCCTTGAGCGGGCCATGATCCTTTGTGATGGATCTGAAATCACCAGCAGTCACCTGGTATTGAATGAATCCCGTAAAGCCGTTTATGAAAAGATGGAAATGGACACCCTGATTCCTATGATTATCAGGGAGCATGGGCTGGGGCTGGAAGATCTTGAAGCCTGCTGCATTCAATACGCCATGCGGGCATCCGGCAACAATGTTTCCAAAGCAGCAAGATGGCTGGGACTTTCCCGGGCCACCCTGCGCTACCGGCTGGAAAAATACAAAGAAGACAATGATTAATCTGTTTTAAGAACAGACAGGAACGCAGACTGGGGTATCTCCACAGAACCCACCATTTTCATACGCTTTTTACCTTTCTTCTGCTTCTCAAGAAGCTTTCTCTTTCTTGAAATATCACCGCCATAGCATTTTGCGGTTACATCTTTTCTAAAGGCGGAAATGGTTTCCCTGGAAATAATTTTGCCGCCAATGGCTCCCTGGATTGGAATTTTAAACTGCTGCCGGGGAATTTCTTCTCTGAGTTTTTTACAGGCCACCCTTGCCCGTGCCTCGGCTTTATCCCGGTGAATCAACTGAGATAAGGCATCCACCCGCTCTGCATTGATCAAAAAGTCCAGTTTTACAAGATCGGTTTCCTGGTATCCTGCTATCTCATAATCAAAAGACCCATACCCCTGGGTCACGCTTTTCAGCCGGTCATAAAATTCATAAACCACCTCTGCAAGCGGCAATTCAAATTTCATTTCCATCCGGCTCTGGGTAAGGTATTGATAGTTTTTACTCACTCCACGGAATTCATGACAGACCTGCATGACATTGCCCATATATTTATCCGGAACAATAATCGATGCATTTATAAATGGCTCTCTGACCCGCGTAATTTCTGCAGGGTCAGGGTACTGGACAGGATTGTCTATAATTTTCACCGTGCCGTCGGTATACGTAATCTCATACATGACCGAGGGAGAAGTCAGGATCAGGGATACATTATATTCTCTTTCCAGGCGTTCCTGAACGACCTCAAGGTGCAGAAGGCCCAAAAATCCGCACCGGTAACCAAACCCAAGCGCGGCAGAACTATCTTTCTCATAAATCAAAGCAGCATCATTGAGCTTTAATTTTTCAAGCGCTTCGGTCAGCTCTTCATAATCATCTGATGCAACCGGGTACATGGATGAAAAAACAACGGGAGTCGGTTCCCTGAATCCACCCATGGCTTTATCGCATCGTTTGGCAGCCATGGTAACTGTATCACCGATTTTTACATCACTGATGTTTTTTATGCCGGCAATGAAATACCCGACCTGTCCGGCCACCAGCTCATTCTGCGGTTGGCGAACAATTTGGAACAAGCCGACTTCTTCCACTTTATACTGGGCATCATTGGACATAAGCTGGATCTTATCACCTTTTTTTACGCTGCCCTCAAAGATCCTGAAATGAACGATGGTTCCCCGGAAAGCATCGTAATGGGAGTCAAAAATCAATGCCTTAAACACCCCGTCATCCTTTGATTCCGGTGGAGGGACCATATCAACAATTGCCTGAAAAATTGTATCAACGCCTTTTCCTGTTTTTGCAGAAACCAGCAGCGCATCATCGGAATCAAGCCCCAGATCTTCTTCAATCTGTTCTTTGGCCCATTCAATTTCTGCAGATGGCAAATCGATTTTATTAACCACCGGAATGATTTCAAGGTCATGATCCAATGCAAGATACAGGTTTGCCAATGTCTGGGCTTCAACTCCCTGGCTGGCATCTACCAGGATAAGAGCCCCTTCGCAGGATGCCAGAGCACGGGATACTTCATAGGAGAAATCCACATGGCCCGGGGTGTCGATAAGGTTTAAAAGATACTGGGTTCCGTCTTCTGCAGTATACGGCAGGGAAACGGTCTGGCTCTTAATTGTAATACCCCTCTCACGTTCAATATCCATAGAGTCCAGGATCTGGTCTTTCATGTCCCGCTCAGATATGATGCCTGAAAGCTGAATCAACCGATCAGACAGGGTAGACTTCCCATGATCAATATGGGCAATGATACTAAAATTTCGAATATTATTTATATTTAACTTCAATTGTGCTCCAAACTAATTTATTGACAAATCCCGTGTATACCGATAAATGTTGTTGGTATACATTTATCAATTGCGTCGTAACGTGTCAAGAAAAGCCGCTATTCGTAAGATTTAACCTGGAGAGAAAAACACACATGGCTTATTCAATTCTAATAGTTGATGATGATTTAGCAATAAAAGAATCTGTGGAAGAGTATCTCACTCTTTTGGAATATAATGTTCAAAGTGCACCGAATGCGGAAGAAGCCCTCAAGGTCCTGGAAACATTCAATGCAGACGTTGTTTTAACCGACATCATGATGCAGGGTATGGACGGCCTTGAACTCACCCGCAGGATAAAACAATCCGATGATCTGGATATCATTGTAATGACCGGATACAGTGCCGAATACTCATATGAAGAAGCTGTCAAAGCCGGGGCCAGTGATTTTATATTCAAGCCGTTCCGCTTTGAAGAGCTTGATCTCAGGATCAAACGCGTGCTGAGAGAAGCGGAGTTTAAAAAAGAACGTACCAATCTTTTAAAAGAACTTGAAAAACTTGCTATTACTGATGCCTTAACACAATTGTATAATTCAAGGCAGTTTTTCTCCCAGATTAAAACGGAAATCAAGCGTTATAATCGTTACTCAAGGCCTCTTTCCCTGCTAATCCTGGACATTGATTTTTTCAAAAAATATAACGACACCTGGGGACACCTTGAAGGAGACAAGGTCTTGATGCAGATTGGTAAAACAATTAATTCGTGCATGCGCTCTATGGATACTGCCTACCGATACGGCGGAGAAGAATTTGCCATTATCCTGCCTGAAACCAAGCTGAAAAAAGCCTGTGTGGTGGGAGCCAGAATAAAAGACAATATCAGTTCACAGGTGTTTGAACCCGAACCCGGGACAAAACAAAATGTCACAGTGAGCATTGGCGCCACAGAACTGGTTGACGGCGAAGATTTTGCATCATTTATCCGGCGCACGGATAAAGCACTTTACAAGTCAAAAGAAACCGGCAGGAACAAACTCACCTACATTGAATCCAGCGAAGACAAAGATTAGCTGTTCATAATCCGCATGCTGATATCAACGCTCCTGGCCTGGTGGGTCAGTGCGCCGCATGAAATTACGTCCACACCTGTGTCTGCAATTTTATTGATGGTATCTAACGAGACATTTCCAGAGGCCTCTACAATTGCCCTCCCATTTATATAGGCAACTGCTTCTTTCATCTGATCATAATTCATATTATCCAGCATGATAACTTCAGCCTGGGCTTCAACTGCCTGCTTCGCCTCATCAAGACTGGTAACTTCCACTTCCACCTTCATTAAATGAGATGTCCGGGTTTTAACTGCCTTTACCGCATTTTTAATGGAACCGGCTACTGCAATATGGTTATCTTTAATCAGGGTTCCGTCATACAGGGACAGGCGGTGGTTGTAGGCCCCCCCTGCCCTTACAGCATCTTTTTCCATACTGCGAAGGCCCGGAGTGGTTTTTCTGGTATCGGTCAGGCGCACATCGGGATAGTCTAATTTTTTGACAAACCGCCGCGTAAGGGTTGCAATGCCGGACAGGCGCTGTAAAAAATTCAAGGCAACACGCTCTCCCTTTAATAGCGCCACAAGGTCGCCTTCAATCTTGAAAAAAATTTCTCCGTTCTTGACATCCTGCCCGTCAGAAAATGTGGAAGAAAACCTACAGTCCGGGTCCAGCATCTTGAACACACGCTTTGCCACCTTCATACCGGCAAGAACAAAATCCTGTTTTGCAACAATCACGCCTTTGCCGTTAAAAGGTTCTGCAAGAATACTTTCCGAGGTAATATCCCCATGACCGGAGTCTTCAAAAAGGGCCAGTTTTATAATGGTATCGACGGTATTCATATCAATCACTTCATCTGTTGTATCCGCTCAAGATTTTCTTTGAGTTTGATATTTTTTTCCTCAAGTTCAGAATGCTGATCTTTAACTTTCTGAATAACAGCATCCGGTGCTTTCTCTAAAAAACTTTCATTATTAAGCCTTTTTTGAACACCCAGAAGCTCTTTGGTATTCTTTTCCAACTCTTTTTTGAGCCGCCCAATCTCTTTGTCAAAATCAATTACACCTTCAAGAGAAACAAAACATGTTGTGTTGGCGTTTACAGAAGATGCAGAAGAAGAAGGAATATTATCGGCTTCACAGAAACAAAAACTTTCAAGACCGGCCAGATTCATAATGACGGCTTTATTCTCTGCAATTATAATTTTCTCATTTTCATCATCTGTGTGACCCAGCACTTTTATTTTCATGGACGGCTGAATATTCATTTCGCTCCTGATATTCCGGATACCGGAAATCATACCAAAAACAAACTCCATATCCTTTTCAACCGTTTCATTTCTCAATGATTTATATGCCTCATCACTGTATGGATAGCTGGCAGCCATTATAGAGCCGGATGTAGTGGGAAGGATATTATAAATTTCTTCTGTTACAAAAGGCATGAAAGGATGGAGCATAATCAGGATATCTTCAAGGACTTTAGAGAGAACACCTCTTGCATTATCCCTTCTTTTTGCCCCTTCTTTTTCATACAAAGCCGGTTTTGTCATCTCCAGGAACCAGTCACAGAATTCATGCCATACAAACTGATAGACAGCAGAAGCTGCTTCATTAAACTTATAGGTTTCAATCCCGGTTTTTACAGCTTTAGAGGTCTGAGCACACCGGGACAATATCCATTTTTCTCCCAGGGTCAGTTTTTTCTTATCAATGTTTACATCCTTATCCGTAATATGCATCAGAGCAAATCGGGACGCATTCCAGAGCTTGTTTACAAAGTGTCTGTATCCTTCAACCCTGGATTCTGACATTTTCACATCCCT
>JAWSVI010000027.1:38517-106660 GCA_033851995.1 Desulfobacteraceae bacterium
TTTAAAGGGTCAATGACATTTCCTTTTGATTTACTCATCTTCTTTCCGTGCTCATCCCGAACAAGGGCATGGATATAAACATCATCAAAGGGTACTTCATCCATAAAATGAGTGCCCATCATCATCATCCTGGCAACCCAGAAGAAAAGAATATCAAAACCTGTAACCAAAACATTGGTGGGATAAAACGTTTTCAACAAATCAGTGTCTTCAGGCCACCCCATGGTAGAAAATGGCCAGAGTGCGCTTGAGAACCAGGTATCCAGCACATCGGTTTCCTGAACAATCTTTTCAGAGTTGCATACCGGACATTTTGTGGGATCTTCTTCTTCTACAATCACATGATTACAGGCCGGGCATTTCCAAACTGGAATCCGGTGTCCCCACCATATCTGTCTGGATATGCACCAATCCCGGATATTGTCCATCCATTCAAAATAAGTTTTTGTCCAGTTATCTGGAATAATTTTTGTCCTGCCGTTTCGGACGGCATCAGATGCTTTTTTTGCAAGGGGTCCAACTTTAACAAACCACTGTTTTGAAATAGAAGGTTCCACAACCGTCCTGCACCGGTAGCAATGGCCAACACTATGATTTAAAGGTTCCTGTTTTTCCAGCAAGCCCTGCTCTTTTAATGCTTCAAGTGCTTTTTCCCGGCATTCAAAACGATCCATGCCTTCAAACTGCCCTGCACCTTCCAGCATATTGCCGTCATCATCAATTACTTTCAGTTTTTCAAGTCCGTGTTTTTCTCCCAGATGAAAGTCATTGGGGTCATGGGCCGGCGTAACTTTAAGGGCTCCTGTCCCGAATTCGGTATCCACATAGTCGTCCTTAATAATGGGGATCGAACGGTCGGTAAGAGGCAGGATTACGCTGGTTTCATTCATGTTTTTAAACCGCTCGTCATTTGGGTTGACTGCAACAGCGGTATCTCCAAACATAGTCTCCGGACGGGTTGTAGCAACCGTAAGGCCCTGTTTTTTATTTTCAAACGGATAGCGAATATAATACAAATACGCATCCTTTTCCTCATATTCAACTTCAAGGTCAGCCAAGGCTGTTCTGCAGCGGGGGCACCAGTTGATGATATACTGGCCTTCGTAAATCAGGTTTTCTTTATAAAGGCGGACAAATACCTTTCGAACAGCATCGGACAGGCCCTCATCCATTGTAAACCGTTCCCGGTCCCAGTCACAGGATGCGCCCAGCCGTTTGAGCTGATTGATAATAGCACCGCCGGATTTTTCTCTCCACTTCCAGACCTCTTGAATGAACATTTCCCTGCCTAACTGGTCCCTTGTCTGACCCTTTGCAGCAAGGTTTCTTTCCACAACATTTTGTGTGGCAATACCAGCATGGTCCGTTCCCGGCATCCAGAGAACATTATACCCGATCAACCGCCTGTAGCGGCACATGATATCCTGAATGACATTATTTAATGCATGACCCATGTGAAGAACGCCCGTAACATTTGGCGGTGGAATCACAATAGAAAATGATTTTTTATCGCTTTTATCTTCTGCTTTGAAAAACCCGTTATCCAGCCAGTATTGATACCATTTATCTTCAATGCCCGATGGCTCATATCCTTTTTCCAGAGAACCAGACCCCATAAATCAACTCCTAAAACCCTATTAATGAAAAAGGGGATTGCCTAATGAATCCCCAAAACTTCTTTTTATATGTTTTTATGCGACGTTAACCATTTCCTATCTGGTCAAGGTCTTTTTGCAGACTCTCTTTAATCTGCGAAATTTCTTTTTCTATAACGCGTTCCATCACCTCAAACAGGATGGTTTCTATTTTATCTGCAAATTTTTTCTCAATCACCCGTTCCAATGCTTCCTCAAGAGCTTCAATGCTCACACCCGGCTCAACAACAGGCGTTTCTGGTACAACCTCGTCCACAAACTCATCTTTATCTACTATTTCTTCTACATCTTCATCAATATCCGGCTCATCATCAAAAGCAAGTTCATCAATTTCAAGTTCCGGTTCATCGTTCTCAAGCATAAGGCCTTCGCTCTCTATTTCAGACTCATCATCATCCATTACCAACGGCTTTTCTTCAATCGAGATCTCATCATTATCTTCGTCAAGCCCAAAACCATCTTCAGATAATTCATCTTCATCCGTGAACAAGTCGTCATCCAGGCCGTCATCTTCATCCATCTCCAGGCCAAGGCTTTCAGATTCCGGCGACTCTTCTTCAACAATTTCTGTTAATTCGATAATTGTTTCATCATCAGGAGCATTCGAGTCCTCTTCAACAATATCCGTCAGTTCGATCAAACCTTCCTCAGTTGCATCATCACCTAAAATATCATCATCCCAATCTACCGCATCGGTCATAAAGGCCTCACTTTATTAGATATTAACATCAATTAACCATCCGATATCCGTGGACATCAAAAAATACCAAAGCCAGCCCAAAGTGTCAACTATTTAAAATCGGTCAAAACCCCGGCAATTGCAGACAAAAAAACAAGTTTACAATACGGCTGCTTTGTTTTAAACAGACTCATGATGCAAAAATTCATTGTAGAGCAGATTAAAAACCTTCCCTCGCAGATCAGCATTCAGGGCCAGGATGCTAAACATATTCGTAAAGTCTTAAGACTGACTGCAGGGGACATGATTCATCTTACGGATGGATCAGGGCAAGATTACGCTGCAAAGATATTTTCTATTTCAAAAACTGATGTCATAGTCAATGTTCTTGAAAGTAAAGCTTCTGAGACTGAGTCACCCATCCACATCACCCTTTGCTCCGGAATGCTTAAAGACAAAAAAATGGATTTTATTGTCAAGCATGTTACACAACTGGGAATCACTCAATGGCTTCCTTTTTTCTGTGAGAGATCCATACCTTCTCCAGATGCAAAAAGAATAGAAAAACGGGTCCAGCGCTGGAAAATTATTGCAAAGGAATCATTAAAACAATGCCGCAGAAGCAGCCTGCCAGAAATCAATGCGCCGGTTCCATTTGAAAATATTTTAGAAGCTTCTGATGAGTATGATGCAAAGATCACCTTCTGGGAAAAAGCTGAAAAGAATTTAAGTTCTCTTAAATCCGGTGTTCCTGTAAAAAAAGCAATCATCCTCATTGGACCCGAAGGGGGGTTTACCGACTCTGAAATCTGCCTGGCACATGAAAAAGGATTTTCATCTTACCTTCTCGGCCCAAGAATTTTAAGGGCTGAAACCGCATCCATTTCAAGCTGCACCCTGATACAGCACATTTTGGGAGACATTTAAAACTTCCGAAAGCTCATATTTTTCCTTGACAAGGATAGCCAAAAAGCATATAAACCCCCTGTTGTTTGAGCCCAGGTAGCTCAGTCGGTAGAGCAGGGGACTGAAAATCCCCGTGTCGGCAGTTCAATTCTGTCCCTGGGCACCACAACAATAGAGGCTTTCAGAGATTTTCTTTGAAAGTCTTTTTTTGTTTGAAGCCCTTATTTGAAGCCCTTATTTGTCCACCGATTGTCCACCTTTTTCTATCCATGTATCCGCACCGTTCTCGTTGCGGCCCTTAGAAGAGCCAAGTTTTGATATCGCTCCTGGCTGTTTTATGAAAAATAAAATGAGCCTTATGTTTATCTATGAACTCCACAAGATTTGCCAGCAGGAGCGTTGCATAGCTCTGGCAGTCCTGCGTGGGGATCTAACCTGCTTCATGGTGATAGATACCACTATTGAACATGAGTAAATATTTGTAGTTGATTGAGTCTTTTGATATGCTGCTACAAAAATTTTTAGACCTTATTTTAAAAAGGGCGAAGAGCCCTTGCTGTTGATTGGATTAGTGTATGAAGGCAATGAAAAACAAATATATCATCCTACAGAAGGATGAATGGAAAAATGTAGCCTTTGATGGTGGCTTTATCACCTCTTATCAGTTCATAGATTCTTCTATACTGTTACTTCAGGGTCAGGGTTATTCAAATCTTGAAGCGGAAAAGCAGGCCGTACTTTTTGGTAATAATATCCTCGAGGACCATCTGGCACCGGGGCAAAAATATGTCATGATTCAGGATTGGTCTGGTTATGAAAATTCCTCATCTAAAGCCCGACAATTTTTTATCGACTCCATTGTCAAGGACCCCCGAATTAAGGGTTTGATTTTTTGCAATACTACCTGGACACAGGCAATAACGATTAAGCTTGCTAAAACTCTGAAAATCATAAACATGACTCTTCACATCTGTGACTCGATCGAAGACTCCATCCTTTGTGGCAAAAAAATACTGAGATCCGAGTTTGTATCCAACAAACCAAAAAACAGCGTATGGTCTCGCCTTTTTTCCTTCAGGCAGATGAGAAAACAAAATCATAAAAAATATATTCAGGATCTGATAGATTACCTTGAAACCATTGACTGGAAAACAGGAAAGCCCATCCTCAATTACACCGTTGATTCAAAACATCCCATGCTTCCTGTTTTTGATGCCATCAGCTTTATTAAATCCCAACTGGACAAAACATTTGAAGACCACAATCGGGTAGAATCTGCTTTGATTCAGCACAAAAAAGATCTGGAAACCACTGTCCGGCAGCGGACATATGCTCTTGAACAAAGTGAAAAACATTTTAAACAATTGATTAAACATTCGCCCATCAGCAGTGTGGTTATTGAAAATAATTACAATATAACCTTTGTGAACAAGAAGTTTACAGATACTTTTGGCTACTCATTGGATGACATCTCAACGCCAGAACAGATTGTCTCTCTTATTTCTTGGGCACCTGAAAATAAAAGTTTTAAATTCCAGAGATGGGTAGACGCTATTTTGAAATCCAACGGTATACAGTTTGGACCTCATGAACAGCGTATTCTCTGCCATGACGGCTCCATTCGGACCACAGAAATTACCTCAACAGAGATTGGTGGGAAAATACTTGTACTGATGAACGATATTACAAAACGCAAACACGCTGAATCCAAGCTTGCTGAACTTGCTATCAGAGATGATCTTACCTCCCTGTTTAACCGTCGGCATTTCATGAGTGTACTTGAATCTGAATTTAATCGGCACAAACGATATACGAATCCTTTGAGCATTATGCTCATTGATGTTGATCATTTCAAACGAATTAATGATACCCACGGACACCCAGGCGGAGACATGGTGCTGAAAAAATTGTCTAATACTATGTGTCGCTCTTTTCGGGATATTGATACGATTTTCCGTATTGGAGGAGAGGAGTTTGCCATTATCCTGCCAGAAACAGAAGAAAATGATGCCATGATTGCAGCAAAACGATTAAAGAATTCTGTTGAAACTATGGATATTGAAATTGAAAGTTCTACTTTGTCAATTACTGTCAGTATTGGTTTATCAACGCTTTCAGAAGAAAATTCCACCATGGAAGCATTCATAAAAAAGGCTGACGATGCCCTATATCTGGCAAAAAACAAAGGAAGAAATCGAATTGACTATTTGTAACGGCTTCTCAATTTCTCCACCAAAAATGATCCTGTACAGAAAAAATAGAGGGTTTTAGAAATTTTCTTTGAAAGTCTTTTTTTATTTGAGGCGCTTGTTTTGTACAAATGTTGTACAAAATTTCAAACTCTTCCAACAACACCTGATGAAACTAATTTATAACTCTTAATCAGTAGTTCCTGAATTAACTTTAGCTAAAGTTTTATCTATATGATATGGTTGACGCATTGAAAAAACAAGGGGGCAGCACCCTCTAAGGGAGTGGCTATCGTGAAATATGGATGGTTAGTGATACTTTTCTTTTTTTTAGTTCCCGGTTGCGGGGAAGATGAATCCATTGTCAAGATAGATTTAAGCCAAAAAGAACTCGTGATCCTGAAAGAGGATCCGGATGTCATCACGTATGCCTACCTGCCTCAATATTCCCATACCGTATCCTACACCCGCCACCAACCCCTTATTCAGTATTTAAAAAAAGAAACCGGGCTCAATATCAAACAGATATTTCCAGATACGTTTGGACAGCACATGGAAATGGTGGGACAAAAAAAAATTGATATCTCCTATTCCAATCCATTTATCTATGTAAAAATTGCACATCGGTATGGAGCAAAGGCATTTGCACGCATTGTTGAAAAGACAGGGAAGGATCAGTTCAGGGGTCAGATTATCTGCAGGGCGGATAATACATCCATCATGAGCATATCTGATTGCCGAAAAAAACGCTGGATTGCTGTGGATTCCACTTCTGCAGGGGGATACCTGTATCCTTTGGGGCATTTTATGGATCATGGCATTACAAGTCAGGATTTTACCCAGATCTCCTTTGCACCAGGCCCCGGGGGAAAACAGGAAAAAGTAATTCTTTCTGTCTATGCGGGAGAGTATGATATTGGAACCATCAGGGAAGGTGCATTAGATGTGGTCTCCGGGAAGATTGATGCTGATGAAATAAGAATTGTCGCAACAACGCAGCCATATCCGGGGTGGGTTTATGCGGCCAGAAAAAACATGGATAAAGCGGTTGTGGAAAAATTAAAACAGGCCTTTGAGCAACTTGATTTTAATCAAAAGCATCATCAGGAGATATTGGAATCAGCCAATTTTATAAAAGTATTGGCCTCAGATGATTCTCAATTTGATCCGGTAAGACAATTAACGGCCAGAGTAGGATTGAATCTTGAGCAATAGAGGGATGACAGTTTAAATGAAACTGGGGTTTCGCGGTAAAATATACTGGGGTTTTTTTTCGCTGATACTGATCCAGAGCCTTGTCCTTTTATTGTGGGGCAGTCATGTCATGAAAGAATCTATGCTGGAAGAGATAAAGAGCCATGGTGTCTCAATCGGCATAACCCTTTCCGCCCGTATGACAGAGCCCCTTCTTGCCATGGATTTTTTAAGGATGAAGACCCTGGTGGATGAAACCGCAGATCTGGAAGATGATATCTTTTACAGCTTTGTATTGGATGAAAAAGGAGATCCTCTGGTTCATACTTTTAAAGATGGGTTTCCCCTGGCACTTAAGACGGCCAATATCATTCCGGATAACCGGAAGGGTTCCATGCAGATTTTGGATATCGGGAACCAATTTATTTATGACTATGCTGTACCGATTCAGGTGAATGATCACCAATTAGGGACATTACGCCTGGGCCTTTTTCAAACGAGGGCAAAAAAAGCTGTGAATAAAATTATCATTTCCGCTGCAGTTACCATCCTGGTGACTATACTTGTTGCTGGCATTCTCGGAACACTGTTGTTGAATCCTGTGACAAAAAATATTCAAAAACTTCATGATTCCACACAACAGGCATTGCGGGGAAATCTTGATGTAAAAACAGCCCCCGTTTTAAAGGAAAACTGCTGGGATATTATGCAGTGCCATAAAAGTGAATGCCCTGCATACAAGAATTATCATCACCGATGCTGGTACATGGCAGGTACCCTTTGTCCGACCTGTGTTGAAGGTGAATATGCAAAAAAAATAGAGTCCTGCCAGCAATGCCAGGTATACAGGAAATGTTCAGGTGATGAGATTCAAAGCCTGGCTGAAAGTTTCGATACCATGACGCTTTCTTTAAAGGGCAACCTGTCTGATTTGAAAATTGCCGAACAGGTTTTAAAGGAACAGAAATCCCTGCTCCAGACCATCCTGGATGCCATACCGGATTTCATATCCCTTCAGGATCACCAGGGCAAATATATCTCTGTAAATAGAGCGTTTTGTGAAATGCTCAATAAAAATAAGCAAGAGATTATTGGCAGGACGAATCATGATCTGTTTCCCCCAAAATGGGCAGATCAGTATACCAGAGAGGATAAACGTTTGTTTGAAACAGGGCATACCCTTGTAAAGGAAAACAGGATTGTCAGGCTCCAAAAATCAAAATGGCTCCATGTGGTAAAAATACCTGTCCTCGAAGAAAACGGTCTGGTACAGGGCCTTGTGTGCAGCGGAAGGGACATTACCCAACTCAAAGAAGTCCAGGCCCAGCTGACCCATTCCCAAAAAATGGAATCCGTGGGGCGCCTGGCAGCCGGAGTGGCCCATGAGATTAACACACCCCTTGGTATCATCCTGGGGTATGCTCAGCTCCTGCTTGAAGATGTTGAAAAAGATGGAGTCATTTATAAAGATATTACAACCATAGTTAAACAGACCAAAATCTGCTCCAGAATTGTTGCAGATCTTTTAAATTTTTCCCGGTCCAATGACAGTATTGTCACGGAATTTGATATCAATAAAACTATTGAAGAGGTCCTGGAGGTTGTAGAGCACACCTTCTCTCTCGACCATGTTAAGGTCAAGCGCGGGTATCATGAACATCCACTGATGATGAAAGGGGATAAAGAGAAACTGAAACAGGTTTTTATCAACCTGTTGAATAATGCATTCGACGCCACTATGGAGAAAGGCGGCAGTATCTTTGTCGATACTGGAATCGAAAAAGATAAAAACAATATAAAAATATCCATATCAGATACTGGCCATGGCATTGCAAAAGAAAATATAGGCAAAATATTCGAACCGTTTTATACTACCAAGGGTCCGGACAAGGGAACCGGTCTCGGACTGTCGGTCACCTTTGGAATTATAAAGGAACATAACGGCAGCATTCATGTTTTTTCCCCTCCAAAATCAAGGGAAGGCGAAAAAAAAGGCGCACAGTTTATTGTTGTATTTCCCTGTTCAGGTTTATATACGAAAAAAGGAGAGGTAAATGGCGAACATTCTCGTGTTGGATGATGTGTTGGATGCGGGCAACCTGGTAAAACGGATTCTTGAAAGAAAAGGGCATACCGTGTTTCCCTTTACGGAAGAAGAAGACGCCATAATATTTGTAGAGTCCAACCCGGTTGATCTGGCCATTCTGGATATTAAATTGAAAAAAATGAGCGGTGTAGAGGTGCTGGAGGAATTAAAAAAAAGGGCTCCTGCCATTCGGGTGATCATGCTGACCGGTTACCCCACCATTGAAACCGCCCGGGAATGCTTAAACCTGGGTGCCGACGAATATTGTGTAAAGCCCATTGATAAGGATGAACTTGAAGACCGTGTAGAGGAAATCCTTCATGGTTCTTAAATCCTGCTATTTCCATTGGCAGCCATCAACTGGAAATACTTTTGGACAAATTTCCCGGAAATCGTATCTACAACTGAAAAACTGACATTTGCATCCGGAATGAACTCTCCGGAAAAGGATAGAAAAAGGCTCTGGGATAGCTCAAACAGCATATTCCGGATGTCATGCTTGTCTGTTGAAAACTTGCTTAATCCATAAAACCGACATCTTGCAGGTCTGTTCGTATAAATTTCACAACCGGAACCGTCATTGAAGGGGCATAAATATTTTTCTTTGGATACCTCTATCGCTTTTTTTATCAATATTTCCCTCTGATCAGATGAAAAATGTCTGTTCATTTTAGAGTGCAGATAAACCACTTCTATAAACTGAAGGTCAAAGGGTTCAAAACAACATTCACTCCTGCCAATGCCGCAGTGGATATCATTTTCTTCCGGATGTATTTTAACTGCTTTGTCAATCCGTTTTATCAATGATTCATAATCGGAAAAAAAAAGGGTCAGGTCCACCCGGTTTTTTAGCTCCAGAGAAGGCTCCCTGATTTTGAGAATGCCTGATTTTTTACCATATTTTTTTAAGAGCTTCCACTGGCCATAATTAGACGGATTTGCACTTGAAGCCTTTAATTTTTTTGAAGCTGCTTTAAGGCCAAACCCCCTGCGAATCATGTAAGAGGTAACAAAGGTTCCGGTCCTTCCAATACCATGCCGGCAGTGAACCAGCACTTTTTTGTCAAGATAAATGGCTTCGTCAAGCCAGGCAAGGGCCTCTTCCATGTCTCCCATTTCAGGGATATCCTCATCCCATATGGGCAGATAATATACTTCAAATCCAGCAGAGGCCTCGAGCTCATGGAGGTCTGAAAATTCTGCGCAAAGGTTCACAATGGCATCAATCCCCTGGGCCTTGATATCATCAAGATCAGCATATGACATGGGCGCATGGCAGGTACACAGATTGTCAGTTATCCAGGTTACAACGTATGATGCCATCTGATATCCTTTCTATTAGAGCTTTTCATCAACAACAGACCTGAAATCATAACGGCCGTTCATAAAATCATCTGTCATTGTTTTTAATTGTGAATTTTCTTTTAAATACATATCCAAAAGTTTGGTTGCTCCCAACAATCTTCCCATAATATCCAAGGTCTCCCGTATAACAGGTAATGAACCATTTTTAAACTCAGCATCAATAAGGTCTGATTTGATATCCACCAGAAACCCGGTTCTCTCTAAAATTTTTTTAAGAAACCGAGCCCTGAGAAACCGGCCGGACGGGCTGCCACCTCCTCCGGAAAATCTAAAAAGGATATAATTGTCTTCTTTGCAGGACGAGCAGATGGTATCTATGATGACAAAATGGTATCCAAATCTGAAATTTATGTTTGCATAGTCTTTTGAAACAACCGCATAACTTGCGAACTGTGGTGAATCTGCACTGATAATGCCGCCGGCCATGACAATTTTGTCATACTCCTCCCAATCAAAATGCGAGGTTTCATCCCAGGATATTCCCGGGTGTGAAAGACCTTTTAATATGGCATTCATGGGTTCACTGGCAATGTCTTCCGGCTGTAATGTTTTTTTATTCTTGTGGTCGGTTTTAAATCCCTGGCCTACATCAAGGACATAAAACAGCATTGGTATATGTGAAATTAGTTTTTTTGCCCCTTTTTTCCTGCTGCCTTTTCGATTGCCAGTGAGAAACATTTCTTGTACAGCAGTTTCATGGGCAAAGCGGATAATATCATGCAGGGAACGGCAGGCTTCCGGGGTAAAAGAGGTGGCATTAGGATCGGTTAGTTTCAGTTTGGCGCAAAAATTGATCACATATTGCAGCTTGGACATAAACGGGCTGTCCTCGAACGGGTCTTTTTTTTGCTCGTTTACCGATAACTGATCCGTAGCGTCTCCTTGATATATCACAGCCCTGTCCGCATCAACGGTAACCCGGTCTCCCTGGGCTAAAAGCTGCAGACAATTTTTTACATTTGTAATAGCCGGAACCCTATATTCTCTGGCAACCGTAGCAAAGTGGCTGGCCGTGCTTCCGGTTTCTATAATAATAGCAGCCATATTGTCGATGGCAGTTACAAACCGGGGATGTGCAAATCTGACAACCAGGACCGACCCTTTAGGAACCTTATGGATTTCTGAAACCTGCTCAAGGTTGTAAACAGGACCGGAACCGATCCCGGAACTGACTGTTTCTCCCTGTGAGCAAAGCGGACACGTCTTGATCTCCGGTATCTGCACTGATGCTGCCCGGTCTTTTTTTCCAGGAAGGTTCAAAGGCCTTGACTGCAGGATAAAAAGCTTGTCAGACTTGTCCCGGCACCATTCAATATCCTGGGGATGGCCAAAGTGAGTCTCCATCAGGACACCCCATCGAGTAAGTGTTAATATGGCTGATTCATCCAGGGAAACCTGATTCTGCCTCTGCTGATCTGTTTTAATGACCTGCGTGCTATCTGTTTCTGTAAGAATCATCTGATGGCGTTTGGCACCTGTTTTTGTATAGACAATAGTTGCCGAGGGGGGTTTTGAAACCGTGATGATGTCCGGAGAGGTCTCTCCATTCACCAGCAGCTCCCCCTGCCCCCATACAGAATGAATGGTCATATTTTCAGTCATGGGGTCATCATTGCTGCGGGTATACATGACGCCGGAAGATAATGAGTCCACCATGTCAAGAACGAGGATAGCCATAGGGGTGTCATCGTCTGAGATACCGTGGCTGATTCTGTAAAAGAGAGCCTGTGAAGAATACTTGCTGGCGATGATCTGTTTACAGCCGTTAATAATATCCTTTTTCTCTACATTTAAAATGGTTTCATACTGGCCTGCAAAGGATGCTTTTCCATCTTCTTTCACAGCGCTGCTGCGAAGCGCTGCCCGGAAATGATCATTCTGGCCCTGCTCCCTGAAATTCATGGCCTCCGTAATAGCTGAATGAACTTCTTCGGGTATGGCTGCCTCTAAGATCAGTGTTTGAATCTCAAGAGCGATTCGGTCCAGTTCAACTGAATCGCTGATATCAAGCTCGGCAAGCCTTTCATTGATGGATTGGCGCAAATTATTAATCTCAAAAAAATAATGAAATGCATTGGTCGTGATGACAAATCCATCGGGTGTGGGTAGATGAAGTTTTCTGTTCAACCGGGATAAAGTGAAGGCTTTTTTACCGGCAATAGATTCGTTTAACAGTGAAGCCTTTCCAAATTCAATTGTAAAAGGAGGTGAGAATTCAAATGCCGGTGGAGTCAGGATAAACCGGGTGTAAAAATCAAATTTTGTATAATACTCTTTCAGGCTCCAATGGCTGGCCGGGCACATTTTTAATAACTCTTCAACCATGCCTGAAACTGCGCTGGAAAAAAGCGTATAGTTTTTTACCACAGCCTGAAGATCATATCTTTTCCGGTTGTAATAGATATCTTCTAATACAGCCATCTGCTCGTGGGCTGCTTTATCATGGGCCAGCAAGGCCTTGAAAGCCTCATATTTTTCCCTTAATACGGCTCCGGGAGCAAATACCTGGTAGGTCCAATATCTGAATAGATTTTTAATCAGCATGTTTTGGTCCGGTTCCCATTGGTTAAAGATCCTGAATCATATCACAGAATATCTAAATGATGTACTGCAATATTTTTATTGCACTTTTACGATACAGTTCTTTTGCTGACATTCCGTATCGTTGGGCATGAGGTCTGCAATGTCCCTGTTTTCAATGCTTTGGCTATTATTTTTTTGCACAGATATTAAATGGCATGATTCTGGCTTAAAAGAACTCAGAAGAATACCGTAATTTATTATTAGGAGATCAAATATGGCAAATGGTTCTGTTTTCAGTGTTTGCGGCATGTGCACAGTGCGCTGCCCGATAAAAGTGCAGGTGAAAAACGGTCAGGTGTCCTTTATAGAGGGGAATCCCCATGTACCTGCCATGAAGGGGGCTGTCTGTCCCAGAGGGGCAGCCGGTACCGGCTTGATATATGATAATGAGAGACCCCAGACCCCGCTGATCCGGGAAGGAGAACGGGGAGAAGGGAAATGGCGCAAGGCCTCATGGGAGGAGGCGTTTGACTATGTGGCCGACCGTTTGAATCAGGTCAAAGAGGAGCACGGAGCCAGGTCCATCTCTTTTACCGACCGAGGCGGTCCTTTTAGGGATTTTCACAGGGCATTCCTGCGGGGTATTGGCACACCCAATTATAACAACCACGACTCTTCATGCGCCCGTAATGTACAGCACGCTGCTTTGTCTCTAACCGGAAAAGGCAGAAAGGCCGTGGCCTATGATTTTAAAAACAGCAAGCATGTGGTTCTCCAGTTTCGCAATATTTTTGAGGCTGTAAATGTTCAGGAGGTCAACAACCTCACGGATGCCATGGAAGATGGCTGTAAGCTCTCTGTTATTGATATTCGGGCCAACGTTTCTGCTTCCAAAGCGCATAATTTTATGAAGATCCGTCCCGGGACTGACTATGCTTTCAACCTGGCCGTAATTAATGAAATTATCAGCAAACAGCTTTATGATAAACGGTTTAAGAACACTTACATTGAAGGGTTTTCTGAATTAGAGCAGTTCGTAGAACCGTATACGCCTGAATGGTCTGAAACAGAAACAGGCATACCGGCTGACCAATTGCGCAGGTTTGTCAAAGAATTGTCCGAAGCAGCTCCGTCTGTGATTTGGCATCCTGGCTGGATGGCAGCCCGGTACAAGGATTCATTTTATGTCTGCCGTACCATTTATATCATCAATGCCCTGATGGGGTCCTATGGTGCCAAAGGCGGCCTTCCTTTTGTCAGCAAACCCGGCGATGTGGGTCACAAGGGATTGAAGAAGTTTATGGACCTGTACCCAAAACCTGAAGAAAAAAGGGCAGATGGTATTGGATGGAAATACAAACATTTTGAAGAAGGTCCGGGACTTGCCCACCTGCTGTTCGAGGCAATGGAAACGGATGACCCCTATCCGATAAAAGCCTATATTGCTTATCGTCATGACCCGTTAATGGGGTATCCTGACCCGGAACGAGTTAAAAAAATGTGGGAAAAACTGGACCTCCTGGTATCGGTGACCTTTAGTTGGTCTGATACGGCATGGCACTCAGATGTGGTGCTTCCATTGTCCCCATACCTTGAGAGAGAAAGCATTATTGCAACTAAAAACGCGCTGAAACCCCAATTTTTTCTGCGTCATCGGGTTGTTGAACCCTGCTACGACACCAAGTCCGACTGGGAGATTGTTGCAGGGCTTGCCAAACGCATGGGGCTTGCTGAACTGGCATTTGAAACGGCAGAAGACGTCTGGAAATTTCAATTGGAAGGCACCGGCGTAAGCATAGAAGATTTCAATGCCACCGGCATGGTCTCTCTTGCGGACAAACCCACGTATCTTGATTTTGATTCATATTCGTTTAAAACGCCCAGTGGCAAACTTGAGATAATTTCAAAGAAGCTGGAAGATAACGGAATTGAATCTCTCAAGCCCTACGAGTCACCTCAGAAACCAAAAGAGGGGGATTTCAGGCTTACCTTTGGACGCTGCGCCCTTCACACACAGGGGCATACTGTGAACAACCCGATGCTTGCTGAACAAATGTCTGAAAATGTTCTCTGGATCAATTCAAAAGAAGCAGAAAAGCTGGGGATTTCAGACGGCGAGGTGGTCAATGTCAGCCAGAATGGATATACGGAAACCATTAAGGCTAAGGTAACTGATATCATTCATCCGGAAGCCGTGTTTGTCATCCATGGGTTTGGCCACCGGCTGGAAGCTGAAAGCCGGGCCTTCGGGAAAGGGCTTGCAGACAACAAGTTCATGTCAGGTGGTATGGATATCTGGGACAAGGCAGGCGGAGCAATTGCCTATCAGGAACATTTTGTTACGGTATCAAAAGCATAAAAAAGGTGCAGTAAGAACATTGCACTGCAATATTTTTACTGCACCTTTTCTCAGAGGTTTCTGAGAATGATATTGAATCAAGTTCCATTTTTCAAGGCTTTTATAGATTGAATTCACTTTAAATTCAAATAGTTGATATTAGTTGAGTTTAAATTTTAATGGTACAAATTATACTTGGCATGTTTATCGCTAAGTAGACCTTTATAATATTACGAAAAAACCATAGGGCTGGGGAAAATATCCCCAATCAGATTAAATATCGGAGGCGTTGAATGAGTAAATACTATCTGTTTCAGGATACAAAAAAATGCATTGGGTGCCACACCTGCGAAATCCAGTGCAAGGCGAATAAAAAACTTCCAACAGGTCCTAAACCGTGCCAGATCATAGAGGTGGGCCCGAAAATGATCAACGGGCTGCCGAAAACATCCTATATTTTTATGCCCTGTTTCCACTGCGAAAACCCCTGGTGTGTGTCTGCCTGTCCCACAGGAGCCATGCAGCAGCGGCCGAAAGACGGCATCGTTTTCATTGATAAAGACCTTTGTGTGGGATGCAAAACATGCGTTTCGGCTTGTCCGTGGGGTGCGCCTCAGTGGAATCAGGATACCGGAAAAGTAGAAAAATGCGATTATTGCAAAGACAGAATTGATGAAGGTCTGATGCCTGCCTGTGTGACCACCTGTACCACGGGGTGTTTAAAATTCGGTAAAGTGGAAGAGATGACTCAGATTCGCCGGGAACGGCATGCAGCAGCAATTACATCTTTTGAGAACTGCAGTTTTTAGTTAAGTAAGGAGAAAAGATGGCTGAAAAAACCTGTCCGGTTCGAAAAACCGTCATTTATCTTTCTGAGCAGATTGGTTCCGGACAATTAACGGATCCAAGAGGAAGGAGAGTCTCCGAACAGATTCTTCTCTTAACTGAAGAAATTGCAGATGGTGCAGCCGGAACTGATCACCTTTCTGCAATTGATTCTCTTATTGAAGAGTACTTCTATGAAAACAGCACGGCTAAAAACCGGGAAACCGGCACCTCTCTCAAACAGATTCTGGATGAAAACAGGGAAATTTTTCAAAGCCATATCGAGACAAAAAACTGTCCGTCCCATGATTGCGGAAAACTGGCGCCCTCACCTTGCCAAATGGCCTGTCCGGCCGGTATTGATGTTCCGACATACCTTGGCCTGATTGCCGAAGGAAAGGATGCCCGGGCGATTGAAGTGATCCGGCGGGATAACCCCTTACCCTGGGTTTGCGGACTGGTGTGTACCAGACCCTGTGAAATGATGTGTGTCCGGGCTAGGATTGATACGCCGGTCTCTATTAAATTTTTAAAGGCTTTTGCCGCAGAGCGGGCCCTGTCGAACCGGGAGTATAAAAATCCTGAAAAAGAACCTTCCAACGGCAAAAAAGTCTGTGTGGTCGGTGCCGGTCCCGGGGGACTGTCTGCCGCTTACTATCTTGCGCTGATGGGATATTCGGTACGGATCATTGAGGCCCTTCCCATTCCCGGCGGCATGCTCATGGTGGGAATCCCCAGGTACCGCCTTCCCAGGGAGGTGATTGACAGAGAAGTGGCCATGATTGAAGACCTTGGGGTGGAGATTTCCTACAATACCCGTTTTGGAACGGATGTCACGCTTGATGAGCTGAAAAAAGAGGGATACGAGGCCTTTTTTATTGCCATTGGCGCCCATAAAGCATGGGCCATGGATATCAAGGGCGAAAAAGAGTTTCCAAAGGTGTTTGATTCTGTTGCTTTTTTAAAGGATGTGGCTTTAGGAGACCACCATGCACCGGGTAAACATGTGGTGGTTGTAGGCGGAGGAAATGTTGCCATTGATGCCGCAAGAACCAGTTTAAGATTGGGAGCTGATAAGGTGACCATTGCCTATCGGCGATCGCGGAATCAAATGCCGGCCGATATTGAAGAAGTCGAGCAAGCAGAAGAAGAAGGGATTGAGTTTTCTTTTCTGACCATTCCCAAAGAAATTCAGGGGGAGGACCGGACCATTACCGGACTGTCCTGCATCAAGGCCGAACTGGTTAAAAAAGAAGGCTCCGATCGGTTATCACCGGTTCCCATCAAGGGAGAAGACTTTATCATTCAGGCGGATGCAGTAATTTCAGCTATTGGCCAATATGTGGATGACAAGGGAATGGAAGCCTTTGAGCAGTTGAACTGGACGCGCAGGGGAACAATTGAGGTCAACCACGCCAGCATGGAAACAACTATGCCGGGGATCTTTGCTGCAGGTGACGCAGTATCGGGACCGGCCACAGTGATCGAGGCCATTGGCGGCGGGAAGCGGGCTGCAGATGCCATTGACCGCTACCTGAATCATATTCCCCAACCCAGAATGCCGAGAATTCCGGTTCGCCATACCCTTTTGACTCCCTTAGAAATGTCTGCCAGCAGGAAGATGACCCTTAAACGCCCGGAAATGCCCATGCTGAATGTGGATCGGCGAAGAACCACGTTTCAGCAGGTGGAACTTGGATATGATGAAGCGAGTGTTCGCAAGGAAGCAGGTCGCTGTCTGAGATGCGATCTTTGCCGACGCTGCGGTAAATGTGTGGAGATCTGCAGAGATAAAATGGGAATAGATGCCCTGCAGCTCGGGTATCTGGATTTTGACGCTCCCACAAAAACTGATTTCAGGTCCACATCGGAAAAATGTATTGTCTGCGGTGCCTGTGCTGCAAATTGTGAAAACAAAGCCATGGTGGTTGAAGAAAAAGACGGGCAGCGGAGATTGAAACTTTGCGGCACTATATTAAACAGCCAGGCTATCCAATATTGTGATGAGTGCAGCACGGTTCTCCCATCAACTCAATATATGAAATTTATCTCTAAAAAAACCGGAGAGATATCAAAGGTAACTGAAGACCGCCTGCTGTGCAACAATTGTCAGCGAAAACTCAGCGCCAAGATCAATGTTGAAACGCGCCCTGTTTAATAAAAACTGGCTAATAAAACTGGTTAAAAGATTTGGTTAAACCAAAATAGACAAAGGAAAAAACCATGCAACTCCAGAGAGGTGACAAAATTGAAGTATATAAGCCATCAGATGATGAAGCCTGGGAACCATATATGAACGATTTTATCGGACTTCACGGACTTGTAACTGATCCGGACACCTCGATAAATGATCCGGATGCTTTGATCGAAGTCAGTCTGGATGAAAGAGGAACCCATAGGCTGCCTCAGGATTGCCTGAGAAAGGTTGATAAAACCTGAAAGGGATAAAGAGACGATGAAGGTAAAAGATCTTATCAAAGAGTACAGCGGGTCATGTCATTCCATTGAACAGGGGCAGAGCGTGGAACAGGCACTTAAGCTGATGTCTGGTTATTCCGTATCCGCCCTGGTGGTGATGACCAAGGATAATTCACAGGGGATTTTTACAGAACGGGACCTGGTCCGGTGTCATCTTATTTTTCCGGATAAACCGATAAAAGAGATCCAGGTCAAAGATGTGATGACATCCAAACTGGTGGTGGCGGAAACCGAAGACACGATTGAAGAAGCCATGGGGATGATGATGAAGGCCAAAATACGTCATCTGCCCGTGGTGTCAGGTGGTCAGATAAAAGGGATGCTTAACCTGGAAGATCTGGTAAAAAAACATATCACCGTTCTGACCCGGGAACTCCACTACTTAAAAGATTATATTACGGACCTCCAGGATGCAGCACATGATTGAAATCACCATAGATCATAAAAAAATAACTGCAAAAGAGAATCAGACCATTCTTCAGGTGGCAAAAGAGAATGGGATTAAAATTCCCCATTTATGCTATCACCCGGCACTTAAACCGTCCGGCTCCTGTAAACTTTGTGGGGTTGAAGTCGGTTCACCCACAGGGAAACAGGTGGTCATGCTGTCCTGTATCATGAAAGTCAAACCCAATCTTGAGATACAGACAGATTCCGAACTTGTCCAGGCTAAACGGGAAAAAGCATTTGCCCGGCTGCTGCAGATGGCGCCGGACTCATCCAGGATCCGGCATCTTGCAAAAGAGTTCAATGTCTCTGTACCATCGCCGCCAGACGGATGCATTCGCTGCCGGCTCTGTATCCGGGTATGTAATGAGATCGTAAAAGTCGGAGCCCTTAAAATGGAAAAAACAGCGCAGGGCAGCAGGGTGACACTGGGAAAAGGACACTGTATCGGCTGCGGCACCTGTTCAAATCTCTGTCCGACCAATATTATCAAAGTTGTTGATGAGGAAAAAGTCCGGACCGTTTCCATCAAAGACCAGGTGATCGGGCGCCTTCCACTTGAACGCTGTGAAGGATGTGGGAAAATGTATGCCACATCCAACTTTTTGAAACACGTGGAAGAAAGCACACTCCGCCACCCGGATACAAAAGAACATCATCACCTCTGCACGTCCTGTATCAAGTTAATGTCAAACAGGGCGGTTACAGAAAGGGAGAAATTTAAAAAATGACACTTTCAGCAATCAAATCCATAGCTGCAGGTATCGGCGGGACATTGGTCCTTGCACTGTTCTGCTCAACTTTTATCGCGATAGATAAAGTCCTTTTTATCCTGCCTTTTTTTATTGCTTTTAATGGCGCAATGACAGGTTACAAAGTAGTCGAAGTTTTAACAGACCGCATTACCAGCATTCCTGTATTTTCAATTGTGCTGGGCGTGGGCGGGGGAGCTGCAACATTTGTCATTGTCGGTTTTATCGGCGAGGTCGTTCAAAATCCGTTCTCGCTTACATTGACTGATTTGTTTATTTACATGAGCGTTTCAGGAATCACAAGTTATCTGGGGGCAAAGCTGGCTGTCAGATATTTTAATTTATAAATAGTTTGATGTTTTAAAAAGGAGAGTTAAATGAAAAAACTGTTTAAACACTGTATCATGATGATGATGATTTCACTGTTTGCTGCATCTGTATGCTATGCTGAGGGCAGCATATCATCCACTGCTTATAAAGCAGGGGATGTGGTTGAAATCAAAGGTAAGATTACACCAGGCCAGGATCTGTATCTTGCCATTGCACAGCAGAACATGTTTGCACCCAATGACACAAAAGGTGTTCATGAAGTTAAAAAATTTAAAAAAGAGAGTGAAAAGAGAGGATTTTCCCTGGATACAAAAATCCCGCCTTTATACTACCTGATCACTAATGTACCGGAGAAATTTGGTAAAACAGACAAGAAGAAATTTGGCGGGCCGTCCGTGCTTTTGGGAAAAGGCAACGGCATCTACAGTACCACCATGTTTTACCTGAATAATAAATTCAATGAGGTGGATGAAGCAGCCCGTGCCATGATGGGGCCCATCAAGACAGATGAACAATGGAATTTTTTCAGGTATGCCAATGAGAATTCATACGGGATCAATACCATTGTTAAAGAAGGTAACAGAAAAGGTAAAGTGGTTATCTTTTCTCGAAGCGTTATCGGCGACCAGTCCAGCGGCAATTACTGGGATAAGGGAACCTCTGTAAAACTTGACAAAGCAACCGGTGAATTTACCGCTTCATTTAAATCCTTCAGACATACACCTCCTGATACTAAATTTGATGTCTATGTCAACGGTGCTAAAATTGGCGATTACAACATCGAGAAAAACGGATTCTGGCTTTCCAAAGGATACCGGTATATGAATCCGCTGTGGATCGTGATCGGCGCCATCCTTGTGGGAACCTATTTTTCCATGATCGGTGCAGCCGGCGGCATGCTCATGGCCGCTTTCCAGGTGCTGGTGGTAAACACAATGGGACCTGTGGGCATCAATGCGGCAAATGTATTAAAGCCCTCTAACATGGCCCTGACCCTGTTCAGCCCTCTGGGATCTTTCTGGCGGTATGCAATGGTTGAAAAAAGAGTTGCCTGGCCCATCGGGCTGTCTTTTGGTGTGGGTATTTTTATCGGTTCCATCTGGCTGGGTAAATATGTATCAGCCGTTCTACCGATGAAGGCTTATAAAGAATGGCTGGCAGTCCTGGTGGTTATCATGGGTATTAAAACCCTGATGGAAATGACACCGAAGGCCATGAATAAAAGAAAAAATATCAAGGCCATGACCCAGAAATTCAACAAAGAAATTGAAGCAGCAAAAGCTGAAGGCCGCTCGGCTGAAATGGGAAGTATTGAACCTGTGAAAACAGGTCTCATGGATTACCGCTTTAAATTCTGGGGTGAAGAATTCCGGATCAATCCACTGCTTTTTGCCATCCTGGGTGTTGCTATTGGTGTGGTTTCCCGTTCTTTTGGTATCGGCGGGGGATTCCTCCTGGTGCCGGCCATGACAACTTTGGGTGCACTTCCCATGTACGTGGCGGTTCCCATCTCGTTGATCGGAACCTGTTTTTCCAGTATCGGTTCTTTTATCGGCTATCTGATGACAGGATACCTTCCGGACATGACCCTGGCTATTGCCATTATTATCGGTGGGTTTGCCGGTGGTATGCTGGGCAGCCGCGCCCAGAAGATGTTCTCTGAGATGACCTTGAAAGTGGTTCTGGCGATTACTCTGTTCTTTCTGTTTTTCAGATTTTTCAAGATTGAAATCTGGATATAACCCTTATGAAGGGTAAATGAACCTTGAAACCCGTGTGCTGAATCTTTATAATGACTGAATCAGCCACGGGTTTAATATTTTAGGAATTTTATGGATAATTTTCTGGACAGGGTATGGGGAGTCATTGAACTCTTTTTAAACAGCACTGTGGTATTTCTGGATACCATTTTATCCCCGCTTGAAATTTTTGGCCCCGGGGTTGTGATATTTATTCTTGCACTTCTTATTGCAGCCATTACGAGATTGTTATCCCGGTTTTATGTGACCAAACGATATATCAAATTAGAAAAAGAGTTTCATCACTGGCAAGGTGTAAGGCAGGAAGCCATGAAACACCCTGACAGGGAAAAGGGAAAGGCCCTGGCAAAAAATATCGATCAGGCAGAATTAAATCGTGCCTATTACGATTATTTTTTTGAAGGCTTGTTAAAAAACTTTATCACTACGGTTCTTCCCATCTTGCTCATGGTTGCCTATGTAACAAAAGTGTATACGCCCCAGAATTTAATGCAGCGCTTTGACAAAGAGTGGGTGTTTTCCATCTCTTTTGGATCATCTTTTGAAATCAACGCAAGTTCCCTTCTCTGGTTTGTTGTGTGCCTGATTATCTCTTTTATTTTCTGGGCAATATTAAAAACGGTTTTTAAAAATCGATATGCAAAAAAAACCTCCGTATAGTACACAGATGATGTTTAGGGTGTGCCTGGTCATGGCTGTTACAATTTTTATTTTACAGCCATTTAATGCCTATGCCATACAGCTCCATGCGAGTTCAGAAGGCATTATCACCCACCAGATTGGACACATGTTCTTCCTTTTTTCCATGGTGGTCCTTATATTTACCATCACAGGAAAGGGTCTGGATAGACAAAAGGGGTGGCGCCGGATCCAGTATTCAGCCTTTTTTTTTATCCTCTGGAATCTTGATACGATCACAGCTCACTTTTTTGACAACCAAATTCATGCGGTGCAAATTGAAAATATTTCTTTTGAAAAAATACGTGTGGTCACCAATAACAATTCATCAGCCCTCGCATGGATTTACTATAGTTTAAAACTGGATCACCTCCTTTGTGTGCCGGCCATGCTGTTTCTTTACAAGGGACTTTCAAGGCTTGTTAAAGACCAGCAGCAGATCACGGCCAAAAAGGATACGCCATGATTGTTTCGTTTATTCCCATACTGGCAGTAGATGTTATCGGATCAGTCGCCATGGTGGTAATCGCGCTCCTGTGTTTTTATAAGGCCAGGATACTGAGAGGCCTGGACCCGGATAATGCGGTTTTCCTGTATCTTCTATGGATCAGCACAGGATTTATGATTTTTGCAGTATCCAGATCCTTTGGTCACATTTTAAAACAGTTTTTAATCCTCACAGCGACTCCGGATATCTGGTATGCCATCAGTTCTTATTCAGGCAGTATTAACACGGCCTCTTTTATGCTGGTGGGGTTGATTACGCTTTTTTTTAATCAGAGCTGGAATATTAATGAAAAAATCCTTTCGGGAAGAAAAAAACTTGAGGACACCCATATTGAACTTATAAATCTGAATCAGACCCTTGAGCATAAAGTGATCGAGAGGACTGAAAGACTGACCAGCAGCGAGCATAAGGCCAGGCGGATTTTTGAGCAATCTCTGGATACCATTGTTGTGATAGATGAGCAGTTCAATATTTCAGAAATCAATCAGGCCGGTGTAGTGTTGACCGGATATAATAAAAATGAAATGCTGGCAAAAAAGATGGGGCTGAAGGATTTTATGGCCCGGGCATCTGAATGGGAAAGAATTTGCAGTCTGCTCGAAACCCATGAGTATATCCTGAATGAAGAGACCGATTTTTTAAGGCCTGATTACACCCAGGTGAGGGTATTAATCACTGGTGGGGTAGACTACGGGGCCTTTGGATGCGGTAAAACATTTCACTTTATTATTAAAAATATCAACGATAAAAAACAGATGGAGCAGCAGATTGCCCAGGCGGATAAGCTGGCAGCTCTGGGCGAATTATCTGCTGGTGTAGCTCACGAGATCAATAACCCTCTGGGTATTATCCTGGGATATACCCAGCTGATGTTAAAAGAAGATTCCGGTTTTGAGGAAGATCTTAAAACCATTGAAAAACATGTGAAAAATTGTAAACGTGTGGTATCGGACCTGCTCTCTTTTTCCAGGAAAGGGACCTTGGAAATGAGCCATCTTGATGTGACAAGTGTGATTGATGATGTGATCAAGTTCCTGGGCAACCATACAGATTTTCGTAATGTGGAAATCCAATTGTCTGTTGATAGAGAAGAGCCATTGATCATCCATGGAAATGGGCAGGAATTGTCTCAGGTGATCATTAACTTGATGATCAATGCCTGCCATGCGGTCAATAAAAAAGGCCGGATTGAAGTGAGCGCTGAAAAAGTAGACAATAATGAGATTTTTATTATAGTGAAGGACAATGGCTCCGGTATCCGCAAAAAGGATTTTCCCAGGATATTCGATCCTTTTTTCACCACTAAACCCGTCGGCCAGGGAACCGGGCTTGGCCTGTCTGTAGGCTATGGTATTATCCGTCGTCATGGTGGGGATATCACTGCCAGGAACCGCAAAGAAAAAGGAGCAGCTTTTACCATCAGCTTTCCGGCAGCAGCGCCTGTTTAAGCGGAATAAAGGAGAGGGAGTAGAATATAAGATGCAGCAGGAAATACAATCAAAAGCAGCAAATATACTGGCCGTGGATGATGAAAAGGATATGACCCGGCTGTTGCAGAGAACCCTTGAGCCTGAACTGAACTGCAAGGTCACCATGGCATTTTCCGGAGACATGGCACTGACTGTCCTTGCTTCTGCCTCCTTTGACCTGGTCATTTGTGATATCAAGATGCCGGGAATGGATGGGTTTGAACTTCTTGAAAAGATAAAAGCAAAGTATCCCGACTTAACCGTGGTTATGCTGACGGCATTCGGAAACATTGATTCTGCAGTAAAAGCCATTCGAGGCGGTGCGTATGATTATATCTCAAAACCCTTTGAACAGGATGAGATTATTTTTAAAATTCAAAAGGCCCTTGAAAGAAGTCTTTTGATAAAAGAAAACAAACGGCTTTTAGAAAAACAGAATAAAGGTCCGTTGGAACTCATCGGCAAAAGTGAACCCATGCTGAGGGTGTTTGATCAGATCAACCTGATTTCATCAAGTGATGTCACTGTATTGATTACAGGGGAGTCCGGAACAGGAAAAGACCTTACAGCAAGAGCCATTCATGCCCTGAGTCCTAGAAAAGAAAATGCATATGTCCCAGTTAATTGTCCAACCATTCCGGAGCATATTCTGGAAAGTGAATTATTCGGATATAAAAAAGGGGCATTCACGAATGCCAACCGGGATAAGACAGGCCTTTTCCAGGAAGCGGACAAAGGCACGATCTTTCTTGATGAAATTGGAGATATCGGGCCGTCCATCCAGACAAAATTATTAAGAGTCCTCCAGGAAAAGGAGATAAAACCGCTGGGAGATACAAAAGTAAAAAAGGTGGATATCCGGATTATTGCTTCCACCAACAGGGATCTTAAAAAGAAGATTGCTGATAATGAATTCAGACAAGATTTTTTTTACCGTTTGAATGTCCTGTCAATTGAGTTGCCACCGCTTAGAGACAGGGTGACAGATATTCCGCTGATTGCTGAACACCTTGTCGCAAAACATTGCAAAAAAATGCAAAAAGCACCCAAACAGATTTCCCGGGAAGTCATGGATCTTTTGATGAAACAGCCCTGGCCTGGAAATGTAAGAGAGCTTGAAAACACACTTGTCCAGGGAATTCTTTATGCAAAAGGAAATACCCTGTTTATATCTGATATTCCTTTGAAAGCTGTCCGGCAAGAAAAAAGCCATTTTGCTGGGTTTGACAGCCCCGGGACAGAATCATTGTCTTATAAGGAAGCAAAGGAGAAAGTGCTGCACGAGTTCAATCACGAATTTATCGGCGCCAAGCTGTCCATGAGCAAAGGTAACATCACCCAGGCTGCCAAAAATTGCCTCATGGATCGCCAGGCACTGCAGCAAATTATGAAAAGATTTGGTATTGATCCGGAACCCTTCCGTTAGCTGCATGATCGGATGGTGCTGGTATAACTCGATTTTTATGTATCTATCCTTTCTATATCCAAAAATCTAATGTCCAAAAATCTACTTGACGATAATAGCGCCTTAGCATATTCATCACATATTCGTTAATATTAAAATTTTCTAAGGAAAGCATGCCATGGAATACAAATTCATCGACCTACAAATAAATGATCATGTTGCCAATGTCGGCCTTAACCGCCCCAAAAGCCTGAATGCCATCAACCTTGAATTCGCTGAAGAGATTACCCAGGTATTTAAAGAACTGGATAAAATGGATGACGTATGGGTTATCATATTAAAGAGCAACGCCCGGATATTTTCTGCAGGCCTGGATCTCAAACAGATGGTTTTATCTGATCATAAAAACATAGCAAGCCTGTTTAAAATTCCGGTTGAAGATCGCTATCTGTTTGATTGTTGTCATGCCATTGATGATTGCAGAAAACCGGTTATTGCAGCGGTTCATAACAAATGCGTCGGCTTTGGGCTGGATATTGCTGCGGCTTGTGATATGGTTTTGTGCACTGCTGATGCATCCTTTACCCTGCGAGAGGCTCGTATTGGTATTGTAGCCGATGTCGGGGCGTTACAGAGGCTGCCCTATATTATCGGCCTGGCCAATACAAAACGGATGGCCTACACGGCCAAGTTTTTCTCGGCTGAAGAAGTTGAACGCATGGGACTGGTTGTCGAGATCTGCCCGGACATGGATGCACTTTTGGCAGCAGCAGATAAATTAGCCGACGAAATCAAAAAAAGCGCTCCACTCGCTGTACAAAATGCTAAAGAGGTGTTGAATTACGGCCGAACAGCCACTATCCGGGAAGGAATCAACATGGCAGTTCACAAAAACATGCTGCTGCTTACCAGTGAAGATTGCAAAGAGTCTTTCACAGCCTTTATTGAAAAACGCAAACCTGCCTTTAAAGGAAAATAGGACACTTTTATATAACAGATATATTTGATTCGAATTTGCGGATGTGTTACTGTAATTTTTACATGCTCACCTTTTTTTCAGGAGGTTCTTATGCAGATATCCATCACGTTTAAAAACATTGATTCGTCAGATGCCGTAAAATCCCATATCCAGGAAAAGTTCGACAAATTAGACAAAATGCTTGATTACCCAGCCGATGCTCACATCGTTTTATCCGAAGAAAAATTAAGGAATATTGCTGATGTAAATCTGGTTTGTGACAGCATGAAAATTTATGCAAAAGTAGAAGCAGAAAATAATATGTATGCTGCCATTGATGGCCTTTCAGATAAAGTCAGACTACAAATCAGGAAATACAAAGATAAACAAAGAAGACACTTGGCCGGGGATAAACAGAGCATCAAACTCGACAGCATGGCAATTGAATCTGCGCAAAGCGTGAATGAATAAATAAAAATCCTTAAACACGTTGCCCGTCACATCAAGGTTGGCTTGTCAATAGCTTTCAGCTTTGATGAGAGTGGTATTGCTGCGTAAAAATAATTTTCCAATTTGGATTTGGAAAAACCCTTCTATAAAAAATAAACATCTATCTGACAGCCAGTCGATTATGATATGGTGGCAGCCCATATGGTTTTTTTAAAAAACAATTAAAGCAGGTAAGTAGATGTTTATTCAAACTGGAGTAACCGTTTTCAGTGCAATCTTACAATTGTTTCTTATTTCATTTATTGCAGGTCTTCTGGTTAAGAAAAACCTGATCCTTGATTCACAAGTTCAAGCCTTAACTGCCATCACTGTAAATATCTTTTTACCCTGTCTGATTATTGCCAAAACACTTATCAGTTTTCATCCTGAGGAATTTTCAAACTGGTGGATTTTACCTGTGGCCGGGATTTTGATTATTCTGACAGGACTTTTTTTCAGTGCAGTCCTTTTTAAGTTTAACCCCGATAAGATGCCGTTTATGACGCTGGCCAGCATACAAAATGCAGTTTATATTGTTCTCCCAATTGGCCAGATTCTTTTCACAGACCAATTTGATTTATTTGCTTTATACTGTTTTCTTCTTATCCTCGGTTTGAATCCCATCATGTGGAGCATAGGAAAAGTTATGATTTCAGGAAAAAAAGAAGCCAGGATACATTGGAAAGATTTTATCACCCCTCCCCTTGTCGCCATTATATTTTCAGTTATTGCAGTTCTTACAAAACTTTCATTATTAATCCCCAAACCAGTCATTGCCTCCATTGATTTACTTGGCCAGGGAACAGTCCCTTTGGCTGTTTTTATTCTCGGGGCTACCATTGGATCAATTTCATTGAAAGATATGCCATCATTAAAAGATACCTTGATTGTCGCAATCGTAAAATTCATCCTGGTCCCTGCAACGGTTTTTGCCATCCTGTTTTATGGAAAAATTTATCTGACAATGCCCTTGTTCTGCAGTCTGATGATGGTACAGGCTGCCGCCCCACCAGCAACCAACATGATTTTAATCGTAAAAAACTATGGGGGTGATACCCAGTCAATCAGCAGCATGATGCTCATACAATATTTGATCTGCATATTTGCCATGCCGCTGTGGATAGCTGCCTGGCAATATGTAACGGGTTAGTGACGGTACCTAAAATTATATGAAGCTGTTTTTTATAATCATATCCCAGTTTCTTTCCGGTTCGATCTGGTTTGCCGCAAATGTTGCCTATATAGGCCAGGGATTTCTTTTGTCAGCAGTTCAGGTTGGATTCATATCCGGTTCCTTGATTTTTGCAATCTTAAACATCTCTGATCGTTTTTCTGCTGCCCGGGTATTCTTTTTTTGTGCTTTTTCCGGTGCTTTATTTAATTATTCCGGTATTTTTTTTGCAAATAATACTGCCTTTCTTTTGGCTTCCAGGCTGCTTTGCGGGGTTTGTCTTGCCGGCATATATCCGGTAGGAATGAAAATTGCTGCTTCATGGTACCCCAAAACAATTTCCAGGGCTCTTGGCTGGCTGGTGGGAGCCCTGGTGCTGGCTTCCGGGTTACCGTATCTTATCAAAGCCATCAATTGGCAGGGCAGTATGGATTTTATTCTTCAGGCCACATCGGCATTATGTTTAACAGGAGGACTGATCCAGCTTTTCCTGGTTGGAGACGGACCTCACCTGCCCAAGGTTTCCAGATTCGATATAGGCGTTATCAAAAAGATCTTTCAACATCCGGGATTTCGAGCCTCTTCTTTTGGATATTTTGGTCATATGTGGGAGCTTTATGCTGTTTTTGCTTATATCCCTCTTCTTTTAAAAACTGTTGTCGAAAATAACGTTGAGCTCTGGTCTTTCAGTTTTTTTATTTTCGGCTTTTTGGGATGTGCTGTTGGCGGCATTATAGCGTTAAAAACAGGAAGCCGCCTGATTGCTCTGACCGCCCTGTTTATTTCCGGCACCATCTGTCTTCTCTCCCCTTTTCTTTACCTCCTGCCGCAAGGAGCCGCTCTTTTCATTATACTGGTCTGGGGAGTTGCCGTGGTTGCTGATTCTCCCCAGTTTTCTGCCCTGAATACACAATTTGCACCCCGGGAATATGTGGGTTCAGCACTGACAATCATTAACTGCATTGGCTTCTTGATCACAATTATCACCATTGAGTTGTTGGGCCTATGGATCGGCTGGTTTGGGATAAGAACTGCTTTTCTGCCCCTGGTATTCGGCCCGATATTCGGGTGGATTTCTTTGAAAAAATATCAGTTGTAAACAGGCGCTACTCTGATGACTTAGGCAGAATTCAGCTTTGTAAGTTTAACCCCACTGGGAGTTCTTCACAATCTAAAAATCTTGAAATGATTCTTCATCATCGTCAAACGGGATGACTTGATCAGGTCTTATTTCATTTTTCTTGTGGGAAAGTTTTTTTGGTTTTCCCTTCGCAATAGCTTTATGCTCCAAATGGGCCCTGCTGTTTAAGGACTGGTTTCTTTCCAGGCTCTGCACTTTTTTTTTACCAGTTACCAACCCCTCCAGTTCAGCCACAAAATCCCTGAGTTGTTCGGCCTGAGCATTGAGTTCTTCTGCTGCAGCGGCTGACTCTTCTGAATTAGCAGCATTGCCTTGAACCACTTTATCCATTTCAGTTATTGCATTATTCACCTGTTCAATACCACTTGACTGTTCTTTGGAAGCCTCTGAAATTTCAACAAGCAGCCCCCCTACCGTTGAGGTGCTGTCAGCCACTTTGTCAAATGCCTCATTGGTTGTAGAAACCAACTCTGAACCACTATTCACTTTTTTAACTGTATCTTCAATTAGCCGGGCCGTATCTTTGGCAGCATCAGCCGCTCTCATGGCAAGGTTTCTTACTTCATCGGCAACAACGGCAAAGCCTGCTCCCGCTTCCCCGGCTCTTGCTGCTTCCACTGCAGCATTTAGAGCCAGTAAATTTGTCTGAAATGCTATTTCATCAATTTTTTTTATAATTTTTGATGTTTCATCACTTGCTTTGGAGATTTCCCCCATTGAAACCGTCAGTTTATCCATGGTTTCATTGGCAGACTCCACCACCTGGTTTGCATCTTTCATCAGATTATCTGCATGGCTTGAATTTTCTGCATTTTGACGGGTCATAGAAGACATCTCCTCCATGGAAGAAGAGGTCTCCTCTATGGATGCTGCCTGCTCAGATGATCCCTCTGCCATGGACTGACTGGATATAGAGACTTGGTTAGAAGCAGAGGCTACCTGACCGGCCCCTTCGCTCATACCTTCAATAATTTTGTTAATAGGCCGTGAAATTCCTCTTGAAATAAAGAAAGACAGCAGTGTACCTGAAACAATGGAAATAAGGATCAGTGCAATAAGTGCCATGTCCCCTTCCTTTTGCATACTGTCTGCCACCAGTTCCGCATCATGTGACAGTCCTGCTCCAAGCTCCTCAATAGTGTCCAGATACCGGGTGGTTTCTGAGGAGAGCTTTTTAATAATTGCTTCATCTTTAATGACATTAATGAGCGATGCCTGGTACTTTTCTACTTCTTTTTCAACTTCACGAAGCTGCTCTTTTTCCTCTTTTAACGTAAGTTTGGATTCAAGAACTTTTAAATAGCCTTTTAAATCCCCCAGGTTCTCATTCATGCTGTCAACGCGACCCGCATGTTTATCCAGCAAAAACTCCACTTCATTATGGGCAAGTTTTAAAGACGAAATCAGTGCCTCATTCAAATGGGATAAAAGTATTGTCTGTTTACTTATAGCAGACATGTCTGCTCCCCTGGATTCAAGTTTGGCAAGCTCATCTTCATGGTGATGAATCATTCCCTCCAGGGCTTTATCCATTTTTTCGCCCAACTCATCCAAAAATTCTTTTGACTCCTCTATTTCATGGTAGGCTTCAACAACCGTGTCAAATGCTTTTTTATACGCGGTAATTTTGCCTTCCATACCGGCAATTCCATTTACCTGCTTAGAGTTCAGGTGTCCGAGCGCCCTGAGTTCAGCTATGTCCTCTGAATACTCAACAAGCAACATCTTAATTTCTTCAACTTTTTTTTCACCATAGGATTTATTCTCAATACCATGAAGTGAAAACTCATTTTGAAGCACCTGGATTTCGCTGGCCATCATGTCGAGATCCAGGAAAGCTGTTTCCTGATGGGCAGCACCATTGACCCGCTCCAGATAAAGGTATCCGCCTAATCCCAATATGACGGCAATCCCAACGAAAAAACCATAACTGGTATACAGCTTCAGATTCAGACTGAAACGTTTGAACACACCGGTTCCAAACAAAAACAAAGCAAAACAGGCGACTACGGCCAGAATACTCAAGAACAACCAGAAAATATTGGATAACTTGGGTTTTGTTTCTTGAAAATGGCTTTCATCCGTCATGTTAAGCCAGTCTGTTTTCAGCATGTCCATAGTGGCGCTATCGGCAAGAGAAATCTTTACAGGTTCAACCTCCACATGCCCAACCTCATCCCCATGAGACATTTTGGTTTCAGCCATAGCTGTTGGTGCATTGGCGGTAAACGCCAAAATGAATATTAACAGTATGATTAATTGCCATTTTTTCAAAATCGCCTCCTATTTAAAATTTTATTTATATTCATTTTTATTGGTGATCATTTTATTTAAAACACTGCAAAGGACGTCATAATTATCGCTGATCTGGGTAAAAAATCTTGGAAAAAAATGTGAGGCTTTTGATAATGTGGCTTTTGATTTGTCCGGAAGAATTAAAATCAGGCGTTTGTCTTCCATTAAATCAATTAAGGATGCAAGTTCATTTAACCTTTCAAGGGAATCGGCAATTATGATAAAAATCTCCCTGTCTTCAAAAGAAGGGACCTGCTTCAATCTTTCTTTAAGGGCATTAAATGTCTGAACAGTCTGACATTGGGTTTTATTAAATTTTTTTTCTATCGCTTCCTTAAAGGTTACACCTGTTTGATATGCATTATGATGAAAAAAAAGTATGAGTTTCATTTTTTTCTTATCCTGCTGAAATTTTGATTAAAAAATTTATTTCTTTGATTTATTGATATTACAATTTATGTGCCAGGAGTTAAAAAAACAGAAATACAATTAAATTTCAGATACTTAAACTCCAAACCATGATTTAAACATTTGTCAGAAAAATCTGACAACTTTGATACTGGAAAAAGTCTTATGAATGGATGAGAAAAGAGATGCCTGGAAAATTTATATTTTGAACAGTTTGTCAGAAAAATCTGACAATTTAAAAATTTTGGATGTGGTATTTATTAAGTAAGGAATAAAGATGGCCTCTGGAAAGCCCGGAAAGGAGGCATGCCATTTTAATATCCCCTCGAGCATGAGCCATAAGGTCTTTTATATATTTATATTTCATTTCTTCGATAAATTCTTTCAAACTGTGTGTTTCTATTGGCGTATGACGGGAGAGAACCTCATCAACAGGGTGTGCATTGGTCTGGCTTGCGATTTTACTTTTTATATTAAACGTACGAATGTATTCAGGCAGGTTTTTCGGAAACAGTATTGATCCTTCATAGGCATCGCTGCAGGCATGCTCGATAGCATTAATCAGTTCCCTTACATTCCCAGGCCAATTATAAGATAAAAGATCTCCAATAAATTCCCGGGATATTTCCCTTTGATAACTATCAGACAACTTTCTTTTTTTCTCCAGATAGCTTTTCACCAGTAATGGGATATCTGTCTTGCGCTGACTCAAAACCGGAATTTCGATTTTCATTGAAGCAATCCTGAAATAGAAATCCTCCCTGAATTCACCCTGTTTTATCATCTTATTAAGATCTCGCAGAGTGGCTGCAACAAGTCTGAAATCGCTTGCAATCTCTTTTTTACCCCCCACAGGCCGAAACTTTTTTTCCTGGAGGACCCGTAAAAATTTTTTCTGGACATTAAGGGGAAGTTCTCCCACTTCATCTAAAAAAAGCGTCCCTTTATCGGCAAGTTGAACCAGCCCTACACTATCTGTATCTGCACCGGTGAAAGCACCCCTTACATGACCGAAAAGAACACTCTCCACCAGGTTTTCGGGCAAAGCGGCACAATCCACTATAATAAATTCATTTTTTCTGCGAACGCTGTTTTCGTGAATCGCTTTGGCAAAAAGTTCTTTTCCTGTTCCGGTTTCGCCTGTAATCAATACAGACACATCATTATTTGACACTTTTTGGGCTTTATTCAAACACGCTTTTATCTGCCTGCTTTGTCCGACGATGGAGTCTCTGTCAAATGGTTTAACTTTGCTTTTGGATTGTTTTTGATGCCGGTATTCCAATGCCCGGCTCAAGGAAAATTTAAATTCTTTATTGGAACCGGTTTTTTGTATATAGTCCCATGCCCTTGATTTCATAGCCAGTTCTACGCCTTTAGGATCTCCATCGCCGGTCATGATAATAATTTCAGGAGGCAATGGATGATCTAAAACCGGATGAATGGCCTCAAGACCATTCCCATCAGGAAGATTTACATCAAGAAACAGAACATCAAATTCATCTGAAAATAATGTCTCCATTCCTTCTTCCAATGTTAAGCAATAAAACACATTATGATCTTCCCTTTTGAAACTGGCTGCAAGCATTTTACATACCTGCCGGTCATCATCTATGATCAAAATTTTAGACATTTTCAGAAAATCTTCTCCGAAGCTCTTTTGTCAATTCACTTGCATATTTCAACGTAATTTCAGATATTTCGCCGATGTTATACTGCTGATACAATAAAAATTTTGAAATATCCACCCTTGCTTTGTTTAGATCCAGTTCCCATTTTAATTCGTTCTCAGCTCGTTCCCGCTTTAAACCTTCTTTCTTCAACCTCAGAACGGTCTTTGAAAGCTCTTTGGTCCGATTTTCAACCCGGATCTCCAACAGTCTTTTGGATTTAACTATTTGGAAAAACAAAATATATATCGCGAAAAGTAAGACGATGATGCAAAAAACATAACCATAAGTATAGATAGTGTCATGACGGGAACGAACGATCAATTTACCAATGGGCTTGTTATTTTTAAAGATGTTTACACTCTGATCTTCAATATAAATCAAACCTGCTGACAGCAACCACTGATCAAGTTCCCCAGGGAGCTTACCGTTCACAGATATAAACACTTCCCCGTCAACATCTTTAACAATAAGATTCTCATACCTTTTCAGATCAGCCGCAAGCTGCAAATATTTTGCTGCCCCAAGGTGATAATAGTTCCAAAGGCTGTCTGAAATAACCTCGGCATGCTTATACAACTCTTTTTGATGATTGGTTTTATAATAGTTTTCATAAAGCATAATAAAGCCAACAAAAAGAAACAAAAAGAAACTTCCGGAAACAAAAGCATTCATCCGGAAGTTCATGAACAAACCTCACATTTTTTCAGAAAAAAAAAGTTCATATTCGTTGAATGGTAAACCATCAGCAGTTAATGTGATTTGATTAACCTAAAGCGTACTGAATGGGCCTTGATTTGTCAACCTGGAAATCCTTAAACGAAAACCGATACCCGCTCAAGCAAACAATTCAATGGACAACAATTCCTGCAAAAAGCTTTAAAACATATTTTAACGAAAAAAAATTACAGCTTATATCACAATTGTGGTATTGTTAGCGTGATCACTTTTCGAATTTAAGTGTAGCTTACGATATGTGTGCAGGGAGTTTATAATTTGTCTCACCACATGATAAACACAAATTATGCAGGCAGCTCATCTTATGCAGATCTTGTTGATCGCTTAAACCGATTTCCTCAGGGAGCACCGCCTTCCAGGCTGCTGAATAAAATACTCAAGCTTTTATTCAGTGAAAAAGAAGCTGGCCTTGTATCCCTTTTGCCGATCAAACCTTTCACATCACAAAAAGCATCCAGGATATGGAAAAAAAACCTATCTTCGACTCAAAAAATTTTAGATGAGCTCAGTTCCAGGGCAATACTTGTAGACATCAAACAAAAAAATAAAACATTGTATGCCCTGCCTCCCCCAATGGCAGGCTTCTTTGAATTTTCGCTCATGAGAGTGAGAAACGATATTGACCAAAAAGTCCTGAGTGAACTTTTTTATCAATACCTAAATGTTGAAGAGGATTTTGTAAAAGAACTTTTTACGATTGGAGATACCCAGCTTGGGCGGGTATTTGTACACGAACCGGTATTATCAAATGAAAACGCACTGCATGTATTGGATTATGAACGGGCATCCAATATAATTAAAACTGCAACTCACCGGGGCATCAGCACGTGTTACTGCCGCCACAAAATGGCGCATGTAAGCAAGGCCTGTGATGCTCCTTTGAACATCTGCATGACGTTCAACACCTCGGGCAGATCCCTTATTAAATACGGTCATGCCAGGGCTGTTGATGTTTCAGAAGGTCTGGATCTCTTAGATAAAGCCTATGAATCAGGCCTGGTACAGTTTGGTGAAAATATCCGGGAAGGTGTCAACTTTATCTGCAATTGCTGCGGATGCTGTTGTGAAGCCATGATTGCAGCCAGACGTTTTGCCTTACTCAACCCGGTACACACCACCAATTTTATTCCCAAAATTAAAAATGAAAGCTGTAATGGCTGCGGCAAATGCGTATCTGCCTGCCCAGTGGAGGCCATGAGTCTTGTATCGGCCAACGATCCTGGTCACCCGAAAAAGAAAAAAGCCAGGCTGAATGAAGATATCTGCCTGGGATGCGGCCTGTGTGTAAGATCCTGCAGGGAAAACAGTATTGATCTTGTGCCTGTCTCCCAGCGGGTAATCACACCTCAAAATGGTGTTCAACGCGCCGTAATAATGGCAATCGAGAGGGGAAAACTGCAACATTTAATTTTTGACAATCGCGCTTTATTTTCGCATCGCGCACTTGCGGCTGTTTTGGGAGCTATCTTGAAACTCCCGCCAATACAAAAAGCATTGGCGAACAAGCAGTTGCAGTCCCGATATCTTGAAGCACTGATCAACTTTTGCAATGTTGATCCTGTATAGTCAAAAAAAAGCCCCCTGAACAGTAAACTATCCAGGGGGCTTTTTATAAGTTCAAGTCATGAAAATGACTTTGACTTTAATGCAAGTAAAATGGGTTTACTAAACCACGGTTACATTTACTGCAGCAGGTCCTTTTTGTCCTTCTTCAACATCAAATGAAACACGATCCCCTTCATTAAGGGATTTGAAACCTGATGCATTAATTCCTGTGTGATGAACAAAGACGTCTTTTCCGCCGTCTTCCTGTTCGATAAAACCAAAACCTTTTGAGTCATTAAACCATTTTACGATACCGTTCGCCATATTGGCACTCTCCTGTAATAAAAAAAAATAAAAAATTGTTTCTAACTTTTGGAGCAGACCGCACTTTTAAATTGAGATATACACCTTAAGGAGGAAACATACGCACTTTACTTAAATCAGTGCAGATTTAGATTACTATATAGCTTTTTATTTAAAAGTCAAGCATTTAAATTTACATTCGGTAATTACGAGTATCCTTTATTCATCTAATCAGGTTCAATTTAAATTTTCCGGCCATTTCCACAGCTTTTTTAAATTCTCCAGGAGTCAGTTGCCTGCTGATCTCACGGATAGAATCGGCCTCACCTGCTGGATGATACTGGGACATGACGTTAACGAACGTATTGGGAGATATGCTCTCTTTAAGAAATTTTAAGATCTGGAATGTATCATCCAGGCCGCCCGGCATGACCAGATGGCGAACGAGCAGGCCGGAAATCGCAATGCCGTTTTCGTCCGCCTTTAAACCCCCAGTCTGGGCATACATTTCTTTTAATGCTGCTCTTGCTCTCTGAGGATAATCTTCTGCTTTACAGCATTTTATTGCCACCTGGGGATTCCAGAATTTAAAATCCGGCATGTAGATATCAACCACACCATCTAAAATCTTCAGGGTTTCTAAACTCTCATAGCCGGAACAATTGTATACAAGTGGAATGTTCAGGCCATTTTCCGCAGCAATGTCCAAGGCATTTAGGATCTGGGGAACAACATGACTGGGAGTAACCAGGTTGATATTATGACACCCAGTAGATTGAAGATGAAGCATGATAGCGGCAATTTGCCCGTCCTCAGCTTTTTGCCCTGCCCCCTCAATACTGATGTCATAATTTTGGCAGAATACGCATTTCAGATTGCAATTGGAAAAAAATATAGTACCTGAGCCTTTTTTTCCAACCAGTTGAGGTTCTTCTCCAAAATGAGGCATCCAGGATGAAATCGAAGCCATTTCGCCGGTGGAGCAATACCCTTTTTCTCCCTGGGATCTGTCCACCAGGCACCTGCGGGGGCATAAGGTGCAATGGTTCAAAAGCGCTTCAGCCTGTTGCGCTTTTTCCAGAAGCAAACCCAGTTGATTTGCTTTGAGATATTTTGGGATATAAGCACCCATCTTTGGTATAAAAAATAAAATGAGGCTGGGCGATTTAGGCACAGCCGTTAAAAAGCTTAACTTTTCTGCGGGTTAACTGTCCATTTAAGAATGGCTTGAAAAACCACATCCCGCCGGATGGGTTTGGTTAAAAAATCATCCATCCGTGCTTTTTCACATTTATCTTTAAAATCTTCCAGAACATTTGCCGTTAATGCCAGTATGGGAATCCGTCCGGCAGATGGATGTAGATCTTCATGGGATCGGATTAACTCTGTGGCTTCAAACCCATTCATCCTCGGCATATTGATATCCATGAATATCAAATCGTATGCCCCCGGCGCTGATAAATATTTATCCACTGCCTCCTCGCCATTAGAGGCGATATCTATCATATAACCGGCTTTTGACAGCATAAGTTTGGTCATCTTCTGATTGACGAGGTTATCTTCTACCAGAAGAATGGAGGCTCCATGCTTTTTGTTTTCATTCAGAAGATGAGCCGTAACGATTTCTGCTTCATTCTTACCTATTGATTCAGGCAGATTTTTTATGCCAATGACATAGGCAATCATTTCAAACAGCTTTCGTTTGGATACAGGCTTGGGTAAAAAACCTTTAAAATCTGCTTTACTGAAACTATATGCAATTCCAGGAACCGGAATGGAACAGGCAATAAAATCAAACTCGGCACTGCCCCGAGCTCCGGAGCTTCTTTCCATCAGGCTTTTTACTTTTGCTTTGTCACAGTTTCCAAAATCTATAATTCCGATATCAAGAGAGCGGTTTTCACTTTTCTCCAAAAATTCATCCAGCTCTGAGATATCAACATGAAAAACACTCATGCCATAAAAAGTAAGTTCTTTTACCAGAATTTCATATGTATTGTCGGATACCGTACACAAAAGGACTTTTCTGCCTTTTAAATGGGCTGGTCGAACCCGGTTCACCTGTTTATTCTCCCCTATTTCAAAACAGGAAGAAAAATAAAATGTGGCGCCTTTATTTTCTTTACTCTCAACCCATATATCGCCCCCCATCTTGCTGGCAATATTCTTACTGATCGCTAACCCGAGGCCGGTACCGCCATAACGGTTGGTAATATCATCCTCAGACTGAATAAATGGTTTAAAAATTTTATCCTGCTCACTCTCTGCGATCCCGATGCCGCTGTCCTGAATGCTGACAACAAGTTCGCACTTGCCGGGATCGGTTTGTTTTGAATCGAGCCCAAGTTTAATCTGGCCCTTTTGAGTAAATTTGGCAGAATTGCTCAAAAGGTTGAGCAGTACCTGGCGGAACCGGTGTGGATCGCCCATAACCAGTCCGGGAACTGAATCTTCCACTGAAACAAGGAGCTCAACATTTGACTCATCCACTTTAGTCCGAATGACATCGATAGTTTCAAAACAGAGGACCTCAGGGTCAAATCCTATATTTTCGAGCGAAAGCCGTCCTGCTTCGACTTTTGAAAAATCAAGGATATCATTGACCACTGACAGCAAAGCATCACAGGAAAATCTGGCGTGTTTTAAAAATGTTTTCTGTTCTTCATCCAAAGGGGTATCCAGGAGCATATCTGTATACCCCACAATCCCGTTGAGCGGTGTCCGGATCTCATGGCTCATACTGGCTAGAAAAAATGTTTTGGCCTTAGAAGCTTCTTTGGCTTCTCTTGCCAGGACATTTGCTCGTTCAATGGCTGCACATAATTCCTGGTTGGTTTTCTTCAGTGTGATCAGGTTCTTTTTTTCCCTGGCAAGCCGGTTGATCCTTGCAAAAACTGATTCCAGGTTAAAAGGTTTGGTTAGATAATCTGAAGCCCCGGCATTCATAATATCAACATAAGAGTATTCTGAACCATAACCGGTCATCAAGACCACATCCATCTCGGGTGAGTCTGTTTTTAACCGCCGAAGCAGCTCCAATCCGTCCATGCCGGGCATCACAATATCTGAGATCACCAGATCAAAGGAATCAGATTTAAGGAATTCAAGCGCCTGCTCGGCACTCTGAGCATCCTTGCAGGCATATCCGGCCCGCTTCAACGCTCTTAGCAACAGCAAACGCAGACTGTCCTCATCATCAACAACAAGAACAGTCTTTATTGGGAAATCTTCCGGGATTGTAACAATATTACTCATTAGCTCTTTCGACGTATTCTCGACTTCGGGTATCGATCTTGACGAGCTGGCCTTCTTCTATAAATGGGGGAACCTGGACTTCAAAACCTGTTTCAAGAACCGCGGGCTTGGTGCTGCCGGTGGCAGTATCCCCTTTGGCCCAGGGTTCGGAGGTGACCACTTGGAGGACAACAAAATTTGGCAGGGTGATTCCAATGGGGTGACCATTGTGCAGCAGAATTGTACACACCGTATTATCTTTGAGCATATCAACGGCATCGCCCACCTGTTCATCGGTTAAAAAATGCTGTTCATAGTTGGATGTATTCATAAAGCAGTATGTACCTTTATCAGCATACAGGTATTCCATTTCCTGTTCTTCGAGGTCTGCTTTTTGAAACTTGTCTCCGGAACGGTACGTTCTTTCAAATTGTGCCCCGGTGACCATATTTTTTAATTTACACTTATAAAGGGATTGGCCTTTGCCGGGCTTTTTAAATTCAAAACCCACAATCACATATGGTTCGCCGTCTATCTCAAACTTCAGTCCCTTTCTCAGATCACTTGCCAGATACATTAAACGCTCCTAACTTATCTTTCTAATATAATTGTTTTTTATTATCTTTCCCCTTTTTAATCATATTAATTACCATATGGCAACCTCCGCATAAAAACATCTTGCTTTTTTGTCTGTATTATAGGAAATATTAGGACTTAAAAAACCAAATAATACAGGAATTTTTTTATGATAATTGTTATTGATTTCGGTTCACAATTCAATCAGCTGATTGCCAGGAGGGTAAGAGAAAACAATGTCTATTGTCAGGTTGAACCTTCTGATATTTCAGTGGATAAAATCCGAAAAATGAACCCCAAGGGCATTATCCTGTCAGGCGGACCTTCCAGCATATATGAAGAAAACAGCCCATCTATTGACAAATCACTGTTTGACCTTGGAGTACCTATCCTTGGTATCTGCTATGGTATGCACTATATGGTGCACACTCTTGGCGGGAAAATTCAAAAAGCTGCCAAACGTGAATACGGATTTGCAAAGCTTGAAATCAAGGATCCCAAACCCCTGTTTAAAGATATGGAAGCCGGTTTCCAATGCTGGATGAGCCACGGGGATTCTGCCATCGAACTGCCAGAGGATTTCACGGTTACAGCTTCAACCAAGAATACTGCAATTGCAGCTATTGCAAATCATGAAAAAAAGTTTTACGGCCTTCAGCTTCACCCTGAGGTTGAGCATTCCGTCAATGGGACAGAAATGATCAAAAATTTCCTGTTTGATGTTTGCAATTGCGAAGAAAACTGGAACATGAAATCCTTTCTGGATGGTGCCGTTGCCCAGATAAAAGATGCTGTGGGTGATGACAAAGTCATTATGGGCCTGTCCGGCGGTGTGGACTCATCTGTTGCTGCTACATTGATACACAAAGCCATTGGTAAAAACCTGTATTGCATTTTTGTAGATAACGGGCTGCTTAGAAAAAACGAACAGGAAAGTCTTGAAAAAAGTTTAACGTCCAACCTGGATCTGAATATTAAATTTGTAGATGCAAGTGACACCTTTTTAAATGCTTTGGAAGGTGTGCTAGATCCGGAAAAAAAGCGAAAAATCATCGGGAACCTGTTTATTGATGTATTCGATGCAGAGGCCGGCAAGATAGACGGAGCGAAATTTTTAGGCCAGGGGACCCTTTACCCGGACATCATTGAATCCAAGTCAGCTTTTGGCGGCCCAACTTCCATCATCAAATCCCATCACAATGTGGGCGGCCTTCCTGAAAAAATGAAACTAAAGCTTGTGGAGCCTTTGCAGCTTCTGTTTAAAGACGAAGTCAGAAAATTAGGGCTTGAAATGGGAATCAGCGAAGATCTGGTATGGCGCCAGCCCTTTCCCGGCCCAGGTCTGGCCATACGAATCATGGGTGAAATCACCCGCAAGCGCCTCGATATATTAAGAAACGCAGATGCCGTACTGCTTGAAGAAATTAAAGCTGCAGGACTGTACAGGGAACTGTGGCAATCTTTTGCAGTTTTGCTGCCAATAAAAAGTGTGGGGGTTATGGGAGACAAACGCACCTTTGCCAATTGCATTGCTGTCCGGGCTGTGACCAGTAACGATGCCATGACTGCAGACTGGGCAAAACTGCCTCATGACCTTTTGGGCAAAATTTCCAACCGGATCATTAACGAAGTTGAAAACATTAACCGGGTGGTATTTGATATTACATCCAAGCCTCCGGGAACCATTGAGTGGGAATAATACCATGAGCTTAAAGGATTTCAGACCTGAACCTGCGGATTTTGATGATGGAGAACCTGTTTCACCTGATACAGACACCTCAATCCAGGCGTCCTCGCATCAAGAAGAAATTAACACACTGAAAATTGACAAACTTTCCAACAGGATCACGATTATCTCGATCATTATTCCCTGTTTGATTGGTGCCATCCTTGTTTTTGGTTATCTGGATATAAAAGAAAGGGTGGTGGATGTTGATACCTCTAAACAGAGCCAATATGAAAAAATTTCCAGGCAATTAGATGAAAAGCTGAATGCACTTGATGTAAAAATTGCAAAAAACAGATATGACCTGGATAATACACTTCCTGACCTTGAGAAAAAAAGTGTTGCTTTGGAAGGCCAGATGACGAAAAAGGCAGACAGCAAAGCCCTTAAAGGTCAGGTGTCAAAGCTCGAAAAGCGTGTTGCTGCCAATGCCAGGTTAAGCAAGAATATGAACGATAAAACGCTGCTCACTTTAAAAGAAACACAGGGCAAAATCGATAAAAGTGCAAAACAGATAAAAGATGAAATTACACTTTTTAAAGAAGAATTTGATGCCCGCCTGCTTGAACTGTCCGAATATGAACAGCAAATAGGCGAACTTCGAAGGGATTTAAGCCTTTTGGATAAAAAGCAGAAAAGTATGGTCCAGGAAAGTATATCCCAAACGCAGCTTGACGAGACTAAAACAATTATGGATAACCGGATCAAAGGCCTTGAATCTCAGTTAAATACCCTTAGCCAGAAACTGAATGCCAACATCTCAAGATTTCAGCAGGACCTGGACCTGATGATGAAAACCATGCCGTCAACGGGGCCAAAGAGTTCCGGCAGCAATGGGCCAAGCCCACAGATTAATATTGATTCATCTGAATCGGAATCTGTGAAAGAGGCCCCTCTTTCCAATTAACCGACCATAAAATCGATCAGGACAAATTATACCCTGTGAGGATTTTACAGACAGAGCACACCAGGATAGAAACCGAAAACCAACTTAGAAAAAGTAAAGCTGGCTTTTCCGAATCGTATCTGGCTGTCCAATATCTTTTTTCGCATATAAGAAAACACCCCCGGGCCATTACCGAACAGACTGCCGATTCTCTTCTATTCCTTTTATGCTCCAAAAAATTTGATAAAAAAAAACAGGCTTATTTTTTATACAAAGAAGCTGCGGATGCATTAATCCATATTTCGAAAGACATCACTCATGCCCTTGCAGGTTATGCCGTGCTTGAACTTCAGGATATTCTGCTTGAAAGTACGGGGAACAAACAACGGGCTGTTTCTGAATCTCTTGGGTCTTTACCGGTTAAAATCAAAGGTCCGGATGCAGTGTCGCAAAACGAGAAAGACATTTTATCTCTGACATTTGAGCAACTTATTCACCACCTGGGAACAAAGGACACCTCCACCATGCAGTGGCATGGCAGAACACTTCGCTTTAAAGCAGAAAACAAAAAAATCTGGTGCATTAAATTTGCCAATTCTAAAGAGAACATTGAACAGATTTCAATGGAGGCGTTCTGGCTGAATTACTTAAAAAATGATCCCGTCTGCAATGTATCAGAATTCAAGATACCCGAACCTTTAAGTTTGGAAGGCAGGTTTACTTTTAAGTTATCCAGTCTTCCCGACCTGATCCTGAACAAAGCAGATATCTATGATGAATACACCGCCATTGCTTTTATGGCAGATCCAGACTATTTTGTTTACCCAAACGACCCGGACCAATCTCATCACGCTTCGATACCAATCAAGGATATATTTAAAAAAAATGCCCGTCTGCTTGGCAAGCTCACATCTAAAGGTCTGATTCACACGGCTTTGATTCCATTATTCCATAACCGTGTTCAACAATCCCGCCGCCAGGATGGGGGACTTTACATCTGGGAGCTTGGCGGCCGCTTGGACCGGTGGCTTGAATCCAGCCTGTACCCGAATTTTGCCGTATCAGGCCTGCGAGACTTTGAACACATTATCTCCATTGAAACCACTCGGGATATTCGCCATTTTATTGGTGAACATATTTTAGGTTTTATACTGGTGCTGGGCAGTTTTTTCAGGAACAAAGCCCCGGAGATGATCGGATTTGATGAAGACGGCCAGCCGGTAGACACCCGCCACTTGTTTGAACCAAACCTGTTCTCCCAAATTTTAGAGGATGTGGTAAAAACCTATTATAGAAATGTTACAGGATTTCCCCTTAAAAAACCTGAACGAATTTTCAAACATCACCTTGTGGATGACCTGATTCAAAGCATGGGAGTGGATCACTACATGGAAGAAACGCTCCGCGTTCAGGATCAGGAAAATATGAATGAAAAACGCTTTAAAGAATTTTTAATTTCCAGGGGGTACGACCAATCACGCATAGATAAGATCACAAAGGGAAAGGAAGACATTGTGCTCACCACGGGCCCTCATCTAGGTGGATTTAACCAGCCCATTTGTGTCCCGGAACTGGTGGATTTTCTTTTCTGCATGTCCTCTCTTTGCATATCAGACAGATACATCATGGAAAATAGGTTGAAAGCCTGAGTGAATTAAGGTATATATAAGCCATTCTTTGGGACATAATTAAAAAGGAATTAACATGTCTAAGCAATACCCTGAGTGCCCGCTTTACAACCATGCAACTTGCAGAGAATTGCACAACCCGAAACTTTGTGCGATCATCCGCGAAGACAAAACCTGTTTTAAAAAACAGCAGAAACCTAAGAAAGAAACTGCAAACGACCAATCCTCATAGTTTTAATCAACAAAAAGTTTATCCCCGGGATGAATCATCCTTTTTGTCGAAAGATTATTCAATTTTAAAAGAGACGAAAGCGGCATCTGATATATTTTTGCGATACCGATCAGACTTTCTCCTCTTTTTACGATATGAATTTTCTTCCGATCTGTTTTTTCCCATTTTTTATACAGGCCTGTAAAACTCTTTTTAAATCCTTTTGCTTTTCCCTTTGGGATTAAAACAGACATACTTCCCTTGCCGATATAGTAACCGCGAAGATGTGGATTAAAATCTTTAATGGTCTTAAACGGGACTCCGGCTGACCTTGCAATCAGGGTGATGGGAATTTGAAAATCAGAATGAAAGTTCACCTTATCAAAGGAAAATACGGGATATAAATCAGATGGGTTAAGGTAAAAACCATAATTTTCAGGGTTTTCAAGTATCAGTTTGGCAGCAACTGCTTTAAATGCATAGCGCTGGGTTTCCAGCGGGAGATACAAAGAGAAAAAATCTTTTGCATTTTGAGCCTTGATCTCCTCTTTCAGACCATATTCCCCCATATTGTAAGCGCAAAGAGCCAGAAGATACGAATCAAATTCTTTGTTTAAATCCTTGAGGTAGCGGCAGGCGGCATGAGTGGATTTAAAAATATTGCGCCTTTCATCCACCATGGAATCGATTCGAAGGCCGTAATTTTTACCGGTAGATTTTAAAAACTGCCAATAGCCGACAGCCCCCTTTGACGAACTTGCATGTGGCCGAAGAGCACTTTCAATTAAAGGGATATATTTTAGATCAAGGGGAAGGTTATACTGCTTTATAATCTTTTCCACATGGGGAAAAAACTTTGATGCCCGCTTCATCCAGAGAATCACCTGGGGCCTGTCCCATAATGCCAGTAGCAATTCTTTTTCCAGCCGCTGCTTCACATCCTGATTTTGAAGCGGAACAGGTATATTGCAAAACCGGATATCTTCTTTAAACCGGATGCTTTCAATAAGGTCCGGAGGTGTTTCCCGAATGGATTGATTTTCGTTAGATTGTGCACCAAAACAATAAAATGGAATCAACAAGGCGCATGAAATGACACTTAAGCACACGCAAAGCATATTTCTATGGGGCATAAAACAAACCTGACTTTTTTTTGGGGTTATTTTGGCATAAATCATCTCAAAATAAGTGTTTAAAGTCAATAAAGGTGTTTTCCTTTGAAAAGAAAGGCCCAATATGTCATAATCGCCAGATCTTTTAAAAGAACAGCACCTGGGAGAGGCTTTGATAGCATTTTTAAAAGAACTGATTGTGCAGGCTGGGAAAATATGCATCGAGTACCAGCCGACTCTGAATTCGTCAAATGTCGATTTTAAGGGTAAAAAGGATCTGGTCACCATTGCAGATAAAACAGTGGAAGATTTCCTTATTGATCATATCAATAAAACCTATCCGTCACATGATATTTTCGGAGAAGAAACCGGAAAAACAAATCGCTCCTCAGACTATTTATGGATTATTGATCCTATTGACGGCACCACTTCCTATTTCCATCAACAGCCATATTATTCCATCAGCATTGCTGTGCAGCAAAATAGAAAAACAATCTGTGGTGCTGTATACGCACCGGCACTAAAGGAGCTGTTTTATGCTGATAGAAAAAATGGCGCCTTTTTAAACGAAACTCCGATACATGTTTCAAAGACAGACCTGCTTTTAAACAGTGTTATGGCCACAGGATTTGCATGCTTAAGGGATGGCCTGAAAAATAACAACCTGTATTATTTAAACAAGATCCTGCCCGACCTGAGAGATATCCGACGATGCGGATCTGCTGCCATTGATCTTTGCTACGTTGCCTGCGGACGGTTTGACGGGTTTTGGGAAATGTGCCTGAATCCCTATGATGTGGCTGCCGGTGCCTTTATTGTTGAAATGGCTGGTGGAAAGGTCTGTGATTTTAACGGCACATCAAATTATCCAGGCCAGGGCATCATTGCGACACCTCCCCAGCTTCAAAGCAACCTGCTTGAGTATTTTAAAAAAGAGAAATAAAACAAGATGACGATTCAATGGTTCCCCGGACATATGTTAGAAACCAAGAACCTGCTCAAAAAAGCCATTTCAAAGGTTGATGCCGTTTTGGAAATTCTGGATGCCCGGCTTCCCGATTCAAGCGCAAACCCACTGGTGGACAGCATCTGCAAAGATAGATTCAGATTAAAGGTTCTTAATAAATATGATCTGGCAGACCCGGATCAAACAAAAAAATGGCTGGAATATTTTAAAACCCGGACAAACACACCAGCTATCTCTATCTGCGGTACCCAAAAATCACAAGCAGATGAAATGCTGGAGTATTGTGTAAAAAAGATTGATAGAAACCGGGCCAGAAAAATTAAAGTAATGGTGATTGGAATACCCAATACGGGTAAATCCACTATTTTAAATACCCTAGCAGGAAAAAAAATTGCCAAAACCGGTAATGTACCGGCAATCACAAGGCATCAACAGCGCACCAGCCTTAAAAACAATATTGATATTTATGACACCCCCGGCATTCTGTGGCCTGTTATAGAGCCGAAGCAAAAAGCATATATCCTTGCTGCCAGCGGCGCAATATCAGATACCGCCATTGATTATGCAGACATCGCCTTTTTTGCCGCCGGTCTTTTAATTAAACGCTACCCGGATCTTCTGGTGCGGCGCTACCCTTTTTTAGCCACCCTGCCCTCCAATTTGACAGCATCTGATGGGCTTGCATCTGGTGGTGAACCGGTACTTGATGAGCTGGCACTTATAGAAAAAATAGGTGCCGCCAGGGGATGCCTGAAAAAAGGAGGGGTGGTGGACCTTCAAAAAGCATCAGAAGCATTGATCCGGGAACTCAGGGCTGGTAAAATAGGAAAAATAAGTTTTGAAACACCAAAGGACATTGAATATGACCATTAAAAGAACAAATTTTTACCAGGCAGGGTTTTACGCAGTTTTAAATCTTTGTCTCATCGTTTTTATTTTTTTATCCTATGCGCCTGCTTCTGCAAAAATTTCTTCACCTATTCTTCCAAGTTATGAACATACCAAGCAGTGTAAAAAAATCATCAAGGCACTGGAATTGTACCACTACCTGGAAAAAGAGCTTGACAACCCACTGTCTTCAACAATCCTTGAAAGGTATATTAAACGCCTGGACCCGGGAAAACAGCTATTCACCTCCCGGGATGTAAACCGATTCCGGACCCGTCAGTTTAAGCTGGATAATGAGTTGAAAAGAGGAGATTTAAGTACGGGTTTCAAAATGTTCGGTATCTACATGGAACGTTCCAGGCAGCGTCTTGAATATATATTATCCCTGCTGAAAAACTGGGAAAACGAATTTGTATTTACAAAAAATGATTCGATCCTGCTGGACAATGACATCCGGCAATGGAAAACTGACAGCAAGGCTCTGCAAATGCTGTGGCGCAACTCATTGAAAAACCACATTATTACCCTGCGCCTGGAAAACAAAAAAAATGGTGATATCACAGATACATTAAATAAAGTGTACGGCAACAGGCTTAAGCGCCTGATGCAGACAGATGCCAATGATGTTTTTCAATACTATATGAACAGTGTCACATCAAGCTTTGATCCCCACACGCAGTTTCTGCCGCCACGGGTTTTTGAAGAGTTTGATATTGACATGAGCAAATCTTTAGAAGGGATCGGGGCTGTCCTGCAAAATGAATATGAATACACTAAAGTGGTGCGCCTGATTCCAAAAGGTCCGGCTGACAAATCCAACCTTCTTATGCCCGGGGATAAGATTATTGGTGTGGGCCAGGGAAAACGAGGTGAAATTAAAGATACCATTGGTCAGAGGATTGATCGTGTTGTAAAATTAATCCGTGGTCCGAAAAATTCCATTGTGCGGCTTAAAATCATTCCAGCCAAAAAGAATGATATCACCCGAACCATTCAGATAAGAAGAGATCGTGTAAAATTGGAAGAGCAGTCTGCTCAAAAAACAGTTGTGGAGTTTGATCGCAGAGGCCGTACCTATAAAATTGGTATAATCGAAATTCCGAATTTCTATATTGATTTTGCTGCATACCGAAGGGGAGATAAAGATTACAAAAGCACCACAAGGGATGTTAGAAAACTGATAAGTGAACTGAAAAAAGAAGGCATTGAAGGGTTGATTGTTGATTTGAGGGATAATGGCGGGGGATCACTGGAAGAGGCGAATCAACTCACCGGACTTTTTCTGCGTTCCGGCCCTACTGTCCAGGTAAAAGACAAATCCAGGGTTAAAAGATATTACGACAATGATCCTCGCATAGAGTATTCCGGGCCTCTTGTTGTCCTGATTAACCGGATGAGCGCCTCTGCTTCTGAAATTTTTGCCGGTGCCATTAAAGACTATAATAGAGGGGTTATTGTAGGGACGAGGAGTTTTGGCAAAGCCACGGTGCAGGAGTTGCTCAATCTTGGAAAAGGTAAATTAAAACTGACTTCCGCTAAATTTTATCGTGTTTCAGGAGAAAGCACTCAGAATATTGGTATTGAGCCGGATTTAAAATATCCCCAGCTTTACGACATCGAAGATACCGGAGAAAGTTCTCTTGAAGGAACACTTCCAAGGGACACCACCAATAAGACCTCTTACAATGCATACCGCCCGCTCCATTCAATCCTTGAAAAGCTCAATGATGCATACCGGAATCGCTCCATGCATGATCCAGGACTGGCTTATCTTAAAAACAGGATTCGAATGGCATCGCAGCTTGATTCCCAGACATCACTTTCCCTGAACCTGGAAGCCAGAAAATCACGGCGGGATCATTTCGAGCAACTGGAACTGGATATCGAAAATGATTATCTGACATCCATGGGCAAAACACCCAAAAAGAAAACTGACCAGGAAACTGAAACCTCTATTGATTACAAAAAAATCCTCATGGATCAGACCCAGCTTGTTATGGCCGATTTCATAGAGTTTTCCAATAACATGGGGTATACCTGGTAGTTGATAATACCTTGAAAAGTCATTGATGATTTACTACAGTTATTTTTTTAAACTTTAAATACAATTTTAAGGAGAGCATAATGCCAAAAGCATCCGCCAGACATATACTTGTTGACAGTGAAGACTTTTGTCAGGAATTGATTGATAAAATAAACAATGGTGAAGATTTCGGTCAACTGGCTAAAGAACATTCAAAATGCCCGTCAGGACGAAACGGTGGGGATTTAGGAGTATTCGGCCCAGGCCAGATGGTTCCTGAATTTGACCGGGTTGTTTTTAATGAAGAGGTGGGCGTTGCCCATGGCCCGGTTAAAACAGATTTTGGTTTTCACATTGTAGAGATCACTGACCGCAGTTGATCATCTTCCCATCCGCAGATGGTAGCGGCACAGGAACCATCGTGCAACCCTGTGCCGTTTCATATCACCAATGACACCTGCTTTAAAAATAAGGCTCAAACTACTTATTGTTTTTTTGGCCTGCTTTTTTCTTTTAATTGTAGTTGCAGCCCCGTTTGTCATTACCTGGGGGGTGAACACTGCCTATACAAAAGATAAAATTTCCTCCGTTGTGTTTGAAAAGTCAGGGTTTCAGATCGAACCCGATACTTTTTCGATAAAACTATTCCCCCGTCCCGGCATTAAGATTAATCATCTTCAAATTCAGCCTTCAGACAACCTGGAACTTACTATCCAGGCCATAAAACTGAATCTTGATCTCTCAGAACTTTCTGCGGGGAAACTGACACTCGGTCAAATAGCAGTCAATCGTCCGGAACTTAAGATCTTAAAAATCCAAAAAACAGATGGAAAAACTTCGATGCCAAGGCCATCCCGGGATTTCGCCTTGACGGAGTTCTTTGGAGGCTTATCAAAGGGCTTTGATTTTTTACCCAAAGGCCAGCAATCCTTAGAAATTATCATCAAAAATGGAGTGTCAACCTATTTTAAAGGCCTGAATGGCTCTATTTATCTCAACAAAATAAAAAATACTGTTGTTGTGAACACAGAGATAGAAAATATTCAGGTTTCTCCTGCAGAATTGGCCGGTCCGGATTTCAGCACCTATATTGACCTGGATAAAATTTTCATTGAAAAACTTGATTTTAATGCAACGCTGGACACAAAAAAAGAGACTCAATTATTCAAGGGAAAATGCCGGCTGAGCAACCCGAAATTCGTTTCAAAAAACAAACATACACTTCTTGACACAGAACTGATCGATGCTGAGTTCATGCTCTCCCCTGAAATGCAGCGCGTCACTGTGTCCCCTATGGTATTAAAATATCCGGCCGGGAATATCGGCATTGATTTTTCCAATACTCCGGGGGGAAAAAAGGCCTGGCTCAAATTTACAGGGACCGATATAGAGGTTGAACAGGCACGGGAAATGTCCTTGATCATGCTGAAAAATATTTATGTATCCCAAACCCTGTTTGAAATTCTTTTGGGCGGCCATGTCCCGCAGGTAGCTGTCTCTTTTGAAAACCAGGATCTTAAAGGTCTTCTTGATGAAAACAATCTGAGACTTTCCGGAAATATACTTAACGGCAAAGTGCATATCCCGGAAACCAGATTAATTGCATCCCGCATAACAGGTGAAGTTGAGATTAAAGACGGGGTGCTAAAGGTCATCAAGCCAAAAGGAATGATTAAAAACTCTGAAATCAAATCAGGAACGCTTAATGTTGACCTTCTTAATTATGAGGATGTTCCTTTTAAAGGAGAATTTTCAATAGATCTTGATCTTTCAATGCTTCCGGAAACACTGGGAGGTCTGCTTCCTAAAACACTTTTAGCCCAGGAGCTATCCAAAGTGGAAAAAGTTGTGGGCCGTTGCAACTCCAATTTGAAATTAGAGCTTAAAAGCGGGACTGATGAACCGATTGTCCATGTAACTACAGACGATTTTTCAGCACGGGGGAACTATGCAAGAATCCCTGGTGAAGTCATCATTGAGTCCATCCAGATTGAGTATGAACCTGACATCATCTCTCTTAACAATCTGAAAGGGACGATTAACAAAAACCGAATTGAAAATTTAAGCTCCACTGTCCAGTTTAGAGATGATCCGTGGATTGATATTAAAAACTGCACGGCTGATATTGATCTGAGTGCAACGATTTCATGGCTGACATCTTATAAAAACACCCGTGAAATTATTTCACCTGTCCAGACAGGCAAGGGAATTACGAGATTGTCTTCACTCACACTTTCAGGACCAGTGCTTAAACCTGAAAAATGGAAATATAATGCAACAGGAAAAATCAAAAACAGTGCCTTAAGTACACAAAAAAATCAAAAACAGCTTCAAAATCTGTCCTGCGATTTTCAGATATCTCAAAAAAATAAGCATCTCAAGAATCTTCAGATGCAAATAGACAGTCTTGATTTTTTAAAACCATTTTCAAAATCAAACTATTTAGACAGCATACAGATGCCGCTTGACCTCAAAAAGGCTGCCATGAAATCAGGAAACCACACATCCTTTTTCAATGGTACGCTGAATTTTTCAAGTGGACCCAGTTTATACCTGTATTTATTTGGAAAAGAACTTTCTACACTGAAATTCAACCATGTTAGATTTGTTGATAACGGTATTTCAAATGCTGACATTGATTTTCATCACGAAAGAAACAAACCCCTGTTTGATTTTAAGGGAAAATTCAGCACCCTTTCATTTCCCAAAATCATTAAGCCCGGAAGTGCCCTGGACAAAAAAATCAAAAGCATCACAGACGGACAGCCCATATTAGTCCATAGAGATAAAGATCATACCCTGAATATCATCACCAAAAGTTTGAATGTAGATTCTTTTTTATCCCCTTCAAAAAAATTCTCAGTCTCAAAAAACAGCAGCCTGCTTACTGAAGATCTGATTAACTTTAAAGCGGATAAATTAAAGGTCAAAAACCTGTGCTTTACCGATGTTGATACTAAAATATCTCTCAAAAAAGATCATTCTTATATTCGTTTAAAAAAAGCAAATTTATGTGATTTAAAAACACAAGGGTATATCAATTTAAAAAATGGAACCGTTTATGCAAACATTCCATTTCAGGCAAATGGCAACGAAAATATCCAATCACTTTTAAGCTGCCTTTTCAAAAAAGATGAATTCATGGATGGACCATACTCTTTTACCTGCAATTTGTCGTCAGAAGGTATCCCCAGGAATGAGGTGATTAACAAACTGACAGGAGAACTGGCCTTCAGCGCCAACAATGGCAGGATTTATAAACTGACACTTCTTTCCCGAATTTTATCTGTTTTAAATGTTTCAGAAGTCTTTAAAGGGAAAATACCCAATATCACTCAAAAAGGATTTGCTTATAAAAAAATCACCATAGATGCTGAAATAAAAGACAGTGTTATCCATCTTACGAATGCAGTGATTGATGGTCAGGATATGACCATGATTTTTACAGGCACCCTTGACCCTTTAAATAATAAAATAGATTTAAGCTGCCTTGTCGCCCCGTTTAAAACGGTCGACCTCATTATAGAAAAAATCCCTATTGTGAATACCCTTCTTGGAGGCCGGCTGGTTTCTGTTCCTGTTAAAGCGACAGGGGAGCTTTCAGACCCGAGCGTTATCCCCCTTCATCCGTCTGCAGTTGGAAAAGGCCTTGTGGATATGATGTCCAGAATTTTAAAGTCACCCATTACATTATGGGAGAAAATGCTTGGAGAAGAATGAAACCAGCAAAAAACAGCCCTAAAACAGATCCTGCTCTAAATCTTGCGATTCGTTATCTTTCCTACCAGCCCAGAACGGTCCATGAAATGAAGGAATATCTCAAAAAAAAAGCTTTCAAAAAAGACCATATTACTGAAGTTATTCAACTTTTGCTGGAAAAGCGATACCTGGATGATCAAAATTTTGCATCTATGTTTCTTCAATCCAAGGTAAAATATAAACCCAAATCGAAATTTGCATTTAGCTATGACCTTAAAAAAAAAGGGATTAACCAAACCATAATTGATGAGGTTTTGGATGACTATGATGATAACGTGCTTGCCCTTAAATCTATCAAAAATAAATTTCATTTATGGGTATCGCTGGACGATGAGAAATTCAAAAAAAAGGTGATGAACTTTTTACGCTACAGGGGATTTGGGTATGAGGTCTGCCATTCGACCCTTTCACACTTTCTGGCATTAAAAGAAAAAGAACAAAAGGAGATGTCATGAATATTACTTTTTTTACTGTCGGGGGAACCATTGATAAGGTGTATTTTGATGATCTAAGTCAATATGAAGTCGGGGAGTCAGAGATCACAACTATTTTAGAACATGCTAAAATTAATTTTGAATATACCATCACCTCACTTTTCAAAAAGGATTCTCTGGACATGACCCATCAGGACAGATTGAATATCCTTGAAAAAGTCCAAAATGAAAAAAATGACAGAATCATCATTACACACGGCACAGATACCATGATCAAAACCGCCCAGACACTTCAATCCATAAAGAAAAAAGTAATCGTTCTTACAGGAGCGATGGAACCTGCAAAATTTTCCACCAGCGATGCAATTTTTAACCTGGGTTCTGCCGTTGCAGCAGTCCAGACTGCCTTACCCGGGGTATATCTGTCCATGAGTGGACGAATCTTTACACCTGATAATGTTCGCAAAAACAGAGAAACAAGCCGCTTTGAGGAAAAAATGTAATCTTTTAGGAAAAAAAATACCTACTTTTATAACTAACTTTTCCAATTATCTCGCATAAATTCATAAAACTGGCGGTGTTTGCCAAAGGCTTGACACTTTTTTGAAAAAATTCTAATGATATTTTAATACAACTTGAGCGCCCCTCATTGATAGACAAGGGTTTTGATAATTTTCAAGGCAAAAGCATGACAAACTATTTCAATGGCATAGATTGTGCATCTCTGTAGATTAAAATTGAAGTGGATTTTATGAATTTGAGCAAAGGAAAAACACTCATGGTGGGTAGAAAAAGAACCGTTGAGAGAAGAAAAAACAAAAGATACAAAGCCATTGAAGGCGCATATGCTGCCATAAGCCCCAATTCTCATAAGCTGGGACAAATTATTGATATCAGTATGGGTGGTCTTGCATTCAAATACATTGACACCAGCAACGACGACACAGAAAACAAAGAACTTCCGGAAGAAAGCATTTTCCTAAGCAGCATGGGGTACTATGTCGGGGACCTGCCATTTAAGACCATTTCTGACTATGAGGTAACCAATGCTCCTTCATTCAGTTCAATGAAAGTTAGAAAACGCCATGTACAGTTTACAGATCTAAGTTTCAAGCAGCTTTTTGATTTGGACTATTACCTTAGAAATAACGTTTCAGAACAACTGGAGAAACTGCCTCAACAATACAAATCTTAATCAAATTCAACAACTTATTTAAGCCCTTCAGCTTTTCTGCCTCCGGTGTTTTCAGTCAGGCTTCTATTCATCCCTTACTTTTGATTTAATTAAAATTCTGGCACTTTTTTCTACTTTTAAATATCTCTGGGCAATTCCCATTAAATCATCAGCCCTGATTGCCATATAATCCCCCAGCATTGTTTTCGCCCATTCAAATTTTTCAGGATACTGGGAAGAATTTGCCATGACCGCATTCAACCAATAGTTGTTTGCACTGCGAAGTGTCTGAAGATGAGTGATGACTGGTTTTAAGGCAAGGGAGGCCTCTTTTTCTGAAATTCCCTCATGAATTATGGAGTCAATAATCTCCCTGATTTTGGAATAAACAAGCCCATGTCTTTCAGGATTAACCTTTACCACAATATGCATCACCCCATAGCCTTCAAACATAGTAGAAGGATTATTGTATACATAAGGGGAGTAGGTCTCTCCCAGTTCTTCGCGAATAAGAAGGCGCAGCCGTTCGGAAAACACCCTGACAAAAATCGACAAGCGCCTTGTCTGCCTGATATTCCAGAAATCATCTGTCAAAAATGCGACATGAACCACCCCAGTATCAATTTTGGTGTCCAGTTCAATCTCCAAATTTTCGCCAAATGGGAATTTAATCTGCCCGGATGGTTTGATTTCCAAAGGGTATGATGCCCTGCCCTTAAAATCACTGATATATCTTGATGTCATGGAAATAATATTTTCTACATCTATGTCGCCAATCACGCTTATTTCAACAGGGGCCTGATCAAATTGAAACGAAAGCCAGCTTTTAATATCTTCCAGGGTATATGCATTTACAACATCAGGATGGGGCAAGCCGAGCCTGGGATCATTTTTGGCTAAAAACCGATCTCCTTCAATCTTCATCGCCCCCTGGGGAGTTCTCATCATTGAATCGTACCGCTGCTTATACTTTGTCTTGGCAAGATCAAGCGTTTCGGGCCGATACCCTGGATCGTTAAAATAATGGCGTATTAACTCAAGTGCAATGTGCATTTCCTTGGGATCTGCCGAACCGCTCAGCATGAAATAATTATCACGGATACCAAAAGAAAGACCCACTTTTTTTCCAGCAAGGGCTTCTTCCAGTTGATCTGCATCCATTTCACCCAGGCCGCTTTCATTTATAACACTTTTTGCTATGATGGACAGACCCGGCTTTGAAATCGGCTCAGATAACCGACCGGCTCCAAAGCTGACTTTGTACAACACCTCATTTTGTTTAAAGTCAGTCTTTTTCACATTAAGGCGAACATTATTATCAAATTCAACAGACGTAATATCCAGGCCATTAATATTATCCAGACGTTTTTTTATCCCTGCCCTGGAGCCTGGCTGATCAAGATATGGAAAAATTTTCGATTGAAAACTATTGTATCTTTCTGCTGTTTTTCCCTGGGCCTTGCGATAAACGTCCAATATGATTTTTTCAGGATTTGCGTTTTTAATTTCCGCATTACCTGTAACCAGCACAAGCCTGTGCTCCTGAGCCCAAACTCTTTTCAAAGTCTTGTTGGCCTCTTCGAGAGTGATGGCTTGTATATAATTTGTCAGTAAGTCTTTGCGCTGCTGAGCAGACAATAGCACGCCTTTTTGATTTATTGTGCTCAGGATTCTTTTAGCTACATCAGGCGTCTTCTGGGTTTCAGCCTGATCTGCCGCTCTTTCAAGCATAGAAATATAATCTGATTTTACACGGTTTAACTCTTTTTCTTCAAACCCATAAACAAGCCCTTGACGCAGTGTTCCTTCAATCTGCTCAAGCCCCTGTTGCCATTTTCCCGGCACGCAGGTTGCAGAAATCGCAGATATGGATACGTTATGCAAAAATGAACCTGAGAATACAGAAGCTTCTGAAAAATCTGCAGACTGCTTTGTAACCATCCTGGAAAGCCTGTTCTGAAGCATTAAGGTTGTGATACGTACCAGGGTATTTTCTTTAATCTTGTCAAGGGTTCTGGCTTTAAACGGCTCCCAGGTTATGGTCTCAATGGTAACGTCCGTACTTCCAGCTTCAGGCTCATAATGATAAAAGGCTTTGATATTTTCGTGGGGGGGCCAGTGAGTGTTTAAGGGTCGAGACTGAAATTCAGCCCGGGATCTGAGTTTTGAAAACCTTTGAGAAATCATCTCTTTTACTACTTCAATATCAAAATCACCCACCACAACCAGTGCCAGATTTTCCGGTCTGTACCATTGGTCGTAAAACTCTTTTAGCAGCTCCCTGTCGGCACTCTTGATCACTTCTTCGGTTCCAATGGGAAACCTTTTTACAAAGCGGGAATCAGGGAGCTCAAACCCCAAAGTCTTCTTGAATGTCCTGTAGGATACCGAATCCCGTTCTCTTTTTTCTGCCAGAATGATTCCCCGCTCGCGCTCCACTTCACTTTCCAGAATAAGTGCACCCTTTGCATAATCCTGTATAATAACAAATGCTTCATCCATCTGTTTTAAACTTCCGCTTGGCAGAGCAAGATCATATACCGTATTAAAAAATGAAGTATGGGCATTTGCATCTGCCCCGAAATCCATTCCAATGGAGGGAAAATACCTGGCTAGTTCGCCGGGTTCATAGTGTTCAGATCCGTTAAAAAGCATATGCTCTAAAAAATGGGCAACTCCCTGCTGTTCATCCGTTTCATGCATGGAGCCGGCAAATACATTCAAATGTATGCTCACTCGATCTTTTGGTGTGGTATTTTTTTTAAGGATATACTGGAACCCATTGGCAAGGGTTCCATGGATTATCCGGGGATCTGTCAGGTGTTTGTTTTCAGGCGTAATTGCTGGATGAAACGGAGTTTGGGCTGCACAGGAAAACAGGAATAAAACCCCAAGAAATGCAGCCCGAATAACGGTAAAACGAAACAACATAAAATCCTTAATTTAAAACTTTAGGGTCATATTCAATATCGTACTGCTTTTTCAATTCCGCCATCCATGCCTGGTAGGACTGAAGTTGTTTTCTCCAGTTCAGTTCATTTTTTACAGTTTTAAGATTGTCATTGATCTCTGATTCTTCAGGCTGTTTCTTTTGTTTAAAACCTAAAACATAATACCCATTTTTTGATTCTATAATTTCAGAATGAATCATGTTTTCTTTACTCAGAGAAAATCCTGCCTGTGTAAATTCAGGTAGATTTCCAATGATCTCGATATTACTGTTTCGTGCAAACAGTTTAGTTGATTTGATCTCCAGGTTGTATTTCCCCGCTGCCGGAACAAGGCTCTTTGCGTCGACAGCTTTTGCAACTGCTTTTTTTGCATCTTTTTTAGCCTGTTCTTCTTGAAGTATTGCAACCAGATCTTTTTTCACCTGGTCTCTAACCTGATCAAACTTCTGCAGCTCAGGATCAATCTTTTCAACAACTTTAATTAGATAATAGTCTTCTCCAAGTTGTTTCACATCACTGATGGAATCCACGGGAAGACTGAATGCCTCTCTGGCAAAACCTGAATTATCTGCTATGGGTAGTCCCTCGCCATTTATGCTGAAAGCTTTTGTTTGCTGAATTTTTTTATCTGCGATTAAAGCAACCTGTTCAAAGTCATCCCCATCTATGACTGCATCAAACGCTTCACCAGCTTTATAATATGCCAGATTTTGAGTTTCCTGCTGTCCCAACTCTTTTTTTATATCAGATGACACCTGTTCCAAAGTTTTAATTGTAGCATCAGATTTTGCAAGAACTTTAATTATATGCCATCCGAATCTGGTTTTAACCGGTTCGCTGATCTCATCTGCTTTCATGGAAAAAGCTTTATCGGCAAATGGTTTTACCATGCTCCTTTTTTCAAAAGTTCCCAGGTATCCGCCACTGGTTTTTGAGGGGCCTTCTGAATACTTTTTTGCCAGGGCTTCAAAATCCTGGCCTTTGGCCGCCATCTGATAAACTTCCTGGGCTCGTTCAAGTGCTTTTTTGACTGCCTCATCCGTATCTGTTTCATCAACTTTAATAAGGATATGCCTTGCTTCTACTTTCTCCGGAACTTTATATTTTTCCTGCTGCTGTTCATAATATGCCTGGATGTCTTCTTGAGAGACAGTGATTTCATCTTTATGATCTGCTGGAGAAAATTTCAGGTAAACTGCTTTTAGTTTCGGCTCGGATTTATAGTTATCTTTATTATCCGTATAGTGTTTTTTTATCTTTTTTTCTGCAGGATCAATATCCGTATAAGCTCCAGGGGCAAACAAGAGATAATCGACCGCAACTTTTTCATTTTGAAAAGTATACCAGTCTTTAGCCTCCATATCCGTCACATTCACTGAACTATAAACAAGACTTTTGACTTTTCCCTGCCTTAATGCCTCAATCTGACCAGCTTCGAAAATTTCAGGGTTCATTGAATTTCTGCTTAAGATTGCTTTGTACTGATCCAAGTCAAATTTCCCATCTTTCTGGAACGCTTTAATAGAAAGCAGACTATCCTGAAGTTCCTTGTTGCTGACCGTAATTTTAAGTTTCTCGGCTTCACTTAAAATAATTTTTTGTTCAATAAGTCCATCAAGCGCCTGCTGTTTTGCATTAAGCACTTTAAGCAAATCCTCGTTCAAGTTATTTCCAAACCTTGCCCTGTATTGCTCGACTACCTGTTTATATGCCTGCTGATACTCTTTTATGGTAATTGGCTCATCATTGATGGTCGCAACGGAATTATTTCTATTTGAGCTGAATGACCCAACCCCCAGGAAAACGAATACAATAACAATAATTCCAAGAAAAATCTTGATGATCCAGTTCCCGGTATTTTCACGCAAGTAACGCAGCATCACTTTCTCCTTAACTGTCCAGTAAAAATAAAAATATAGCCTGTTTCAATAAACGTTGCATAGTAGCTTTTCATAAAACCCTGTGTCAATATTTTATTGGTGTGTAACAGAACTTTAAACCAATGATAATAATTTTTTGTTGACACATCAGATTCAATCTACTATTTAAGTAGTGCTTTTTCGCCGTGGGGCTGTAGCTCAGCTGGGAGAGCGTACGGCTGGCAGCCGTAAGGTCAGGGGTTCGATCCCCCTCAGCTCCACCAAAGTCTAATAATTACAATAAGTTAGACACAAAGTTGACTCCATTTCTGTTAAAGGTACTAAACGAGGGTACTAACGAACAGGACATGGAGTTTTTTATTGGGTTATCTTCTACATAAATCATCAGGATATTACTTCCGATTTCAGATTCCGTCTGATCTAAGAAACCTTATCAAGAAAACCGAGTTGAGGTATTCACTCCATACAGGTACAATTGGACTTGCAAAGTCACGGGCCAGATTGTTGGCCGGAAAGATGCAACATCTGATACGAATATTAAGGAGTGGACATATGAAAGACCTCACAGCTAAGGACGTCAATAGCCTTATACGGCGCTACATTAAGCAGACCCTGGATGCAGATGAAGAAAAACGTCTCATGGATAATGAACCCTTTGATCCAGACTTCCATGCAGATCATGAGAAAGTCCTGAGAATGTCTCGGCAGTTACTCCAGAGGCGTCTTGCCAGTAATGACCGAGCCTTTATCACTGAGACTGTAGACCGCCTTCTTGAAACGGAAGATATCACCCTGGATAAAAACAGCAAGGTTTACTGGCTGTTGTGCCGGGAGATGTTCAAGGCTGAAGACTTCATTCTGAGTACCCAGGAGAAAAGGCACCAGGGAGACTACGATCAGGACCCAACCTGGATGATGGAAAGTATCGCCAATAAGGGTTCTGAGGCATCTGATGACACACCAATTAGGACCCTGAGTGAAATACAAGAGATCTTCTTTGAGGAGGGTGAAGCGGAGAAACGTTGGAGAGATGAAAAGACCAAAAGAGAGGTCAGGGCCAGTCAACAGGTCCTTATTGATTACTTTGGAAATGTCCCAGTTAACAGTCTTGATCGAAAGGCCATGGGACAATTCAGGAGAGATCTTTGGAAACTACCGCCGAACATGAACAAGTCAAAAGCTTACCGGGACCTGACTATCCACGAGATTCTTGCACTGGACCCTCCTCCTGAAAAGACCATAAAGGAATTAACTGTCGATAAGTATCTCAGAAGAGCCAACGCCCTGTTTGAAACTGCCAGGATCAACGGGGAGATCATTCAGAACCCAATGGAAGGGATGATCATTAAGAAGAAAAAGAAAGCCAGCGAACGGCGTGAGATCTGGAGTAAGGAAGAGTTGAAGCGGATCTTTGGAGCACCGGGTTATACTGAAAATAAATTCAGTCGGTCCTATATGTTCTGGACTCCCCTACTGGCATTGTTCACTGGAGCACGGCAAGAGGAGATCTGCAATCTAAGACTTACTGACTTTGAAGAATATGAAGGCATCTGGTGTCTGAATATCCTGGCTGATGACGGGAAGAAACTGAAGAACCTTCAAAGCAGGAGACTGATACCCTTGCACCCCTTCCTGATAAAACTGGGGATCATACGCCGATGTGAACTCATGAAAGAACTGGGATACGACCGCTTTATGCCGGACCTTAAGCCGAGTGGTGGGAAGTATGGACCGTATGTGAGCAAATGGTTCAACGAACGTTTCAAGACCAGTCTTGGATTTCCCACTGGTGCAGGTAAAGACTTTCATAGCTTCCGACATACCTTCGGTACAAACATGGGACACAATGATGTCAATGACCATCACCTGAGCGCTCTAATGGGACATGCTGAGAGCGGTATCACCTTTAACTTTTATGTCAAGAGAGGGACACCACCTAAGCTGCATCAGTCATTGGTTGAACATCTTGACTATGGAATAGATCTGGATCACCTGAAAGGGTCACGCTGGATCACAGACACATACAAATAACCGGGGGAAACAATTGATCCCCAAAGACACGGAGGAAACACGATCATGAAGTTGACGATTAACGGAGCAGAGAATCTTGAGATTGAACCTGGAATGCAAGTTTACGAAGGAACGACCGATAACTATCTGGAATGGGATCACCTGAGTGAATCGACCATCAGGAACATTGAGAGGATCATGGAGACGGTAAGCGGGATCAGTGCTGCGGATGAATGGGGAGTCAAAGACATCAGGATCAATGACTGGAAACCTTGGAGCGATGTATCAGGGGATCTGTACAACAAGGTAATGAAAGCAGAGGGGGATCTTAGAAGTCTGATCATCAATGCAGACCGGGTCAAAATACCATCAGGGACTCACAGGGGACTGATCCCGGCATAAACAAAGGAGCGTAGCGAGCTACTACGACCATCCAACCTAAAATAAAACCCACCTGATGACTGTCGCAATGGACGCACACCGGGTGGGTTTCTTTATTCTTAACATCGACATCAATAGACATAAACTCTTTCTCTACTGTTGATATGGAGGGTATATACCCTTAGTTGACCTCTTGTTGGAGCACCTTGATCATACATAGTGTTAGGGATCGTAGGGTGAGTTACCCCCTGCTCCCTCTTAGTAGGAGTCACCACACATAGTTGATATTATACAAGATATTGACCACGTTTGTGGAACAGGTCGTGAAACGAAACCACACAGATTGTCTATGTGAATCTTGAGATCCCGTTCCAGTATGGCAATGCTTATACACTATTGATATGGAGGGTATAGACCTTTAGTTTACCCTTAGATGGAGCACCTTGATCATACATAGTGTTAGTACATAGTGTTAACTACCCTCCGCTCCCTCTTAGTAGGAGTCACCACACCTAACTGAATTTATTGATCATATTGACCACTTCTGCGGGACTCAGTTCAGTGCCTCCGCTCCGTTGAACCCAAAGACCAACACGCTGAATGCATCACGATCCATGGTATAGGCTGGTTTCTCACGGTTCATTTTATCCCTGTATGAGATCGGCTGAAAATTCAGCTCATCTCCACCGATAGATTCTAACGTGCTGATTATGTTATTGATCGACTGCATGACGTTCTTATGTTGTTTACCAAATCGGTCTGCAACAATCAGACTGGTTGTCATGGGTGTAATCTGACTCCCCAAAGTTGGGACTGAAGCATCAATAGATTTCAACGTGCTGATCATATGCTTTCTCGATCAGATCCAGACTATACATTCCGGGTTCGTTGATGAGATTGGTCAGGCCCTGACGCCCTAACTTAAAGTTAGACCGTTCGTCATCATCCAGTCCTGACAAGGCTTTCGACGGATTCTTCAGGCCCAGTACATCGCAGATATCTTTTGCGACAAACCAGATGTCATCGTCTGGTTTCCACCAGTGGTGTCGGTTAAAGCTACGTCATTTTCATCATCGTCTGGTTTCCACCGGGGGTGTAACAAATGGTTACCCCCTTCTCAGGGTCCAACTCAAACTCGATAGCTTGTTTGATCTTTTCGTTTGCCCAGATGTGGAACTCAGGGCTGAGATACTTGGCGTAGGCCAGGGCGATCTGCCAGTGGGCGTATGTGCCTTGAGCTTTACCCCTTCCACGCACGGATTTTATGAGGTATGATTTTCCTACATCAAGCTTCTTCTTTAATGATTCCAGGAACTTCTTAGTATCAGGGAGTCTCTTCCATTGGGCAGGTGCCTGACTCATCCGACCATCCACTGCACCTAAACAGGCCGATACAGACCCATCATGGTTGATCGCCACGTCTCTTTATTCTCCGGGGCTGAAACGCTTCATATGGACAAATTTGGAGGCCAGAGGGTCAAGTCTGGGATTGAATCCGGGGTGGCTGACACCCTGCTAAAACAGATATTCAAACACATGTGTTGACAACCAGGATGTCCTTACCTACGAGAAGTTGATACTATATGTAGAAACAAAAATAAGAATCACAATTCATTCATGTATACATCGTGGACTTCATCAGCCTGAATACAAAGATAATCAAGGGTCTGTCGCTGAGTGCTGTGATTGAAGCAGACCATCAGGGTCGGGATGTCAGACTTGAATGTCACACGCTGGTGATAACCCCAAGTCTTGCGTAAGCTGTGGGAAGCATAGTTGCCCTTCAGATTGATAGACTTACACCAACTCTTTACAAGGCGGCTGACGCTGGGAATGCTCAATGTTGCACCTCTTTGACTCTTGAAGAGGTGATCTCCGGTCTTGTAGTCGATCGATTCGATCAGGCCTTGAATAGCTTCATAGACAGCTCTATTGATCGTTATATTGCGTTTCTTAGAGGTCTTAGACTCCTTGAGAGACAGAGTGTCACCAGCTTTGAGATCAACTACCTGATCATACTTTATGGCTACCAGATCCGACGCTCGAAGATTAGTGTTGATACCCATGACAAACAGGCAGAGATCACGGGGTTTATCGCTGAGAAGTTTCTTGAGGGCCTTGATGTCACGAGTCTTTCGGATAGGTTCAACTGTGATCGTGCTGCCTTGTGCTGGTCGGTTGATGTTCTGTCCTGGTTTCATTATGATTCCTTGTTAAGTTATTGTTCTTTAATGACTAATAGTTAACAGGAAGTTTTAGGCTTGTCAACAGCAAAAGTGGACATGTTCGTCAAGACTACTATGGATAGGGGAACAGAGCGATATTGCCACTGGTTAACTTATAGGGTAAAGTTAACGAGTCTGTTGGCTGGATCACGACATTGAATACCAGTGGACTGTGCCCCATGAACCGGACACGCATGAAGGTCTCTGGAACAATAGGGATCATATAAGATGATGAACATTGTATTAATCATAGTCGACTGTTCTGGGATGGCACCCTTGAACCAGGCACGGGGGGTCTGGAATCGTTCTGCTTATCATCATGGGGCTTCAAAAATCTGTGGTAAAATCTTGGGTTGGCTGCCTATTCTTTAATAGCGGGAAGACCTTAAAGACCGTATTACCTTTGGTTTTGGACGTTTTTGGACAACATTCACAGGAAATGCGACACTACAACCGGGACATATAAATCTACCAGTGTAGGTTCTTTGATTTTGTAAGATTTGAATTTCTCTTTTTGACATACAACTTGGACAGGCATAGTGAACAGGATCACTCTTATATTGATAAACCGTCGCTCCTCCCTCGGTTGTGATCAACTCATACTTATCAATCTGATCTTTCCAGGCGTCATTTTGGGCAATCTCTACAGAAAGCCTATTGTTCTCAGTCTTAACCTCGAACAACTCCTCACGTAACTTCACATTGGTTTCATGGAGATCTGCTTGTTCTGACTGTAACCCAATTATCAATCGCTGTATCTCATTCAACTCTATGGCTACCTGACGATCTTCTACTCTGTTTGCTAACTGAGTGAGTAGATCAATAACATCTTTTATGTTGCCCATGTCGATTCTCCAATAAAGGGTTGATAGACTTTGAATAGTAGGAATCATACCGATTGTCAAACAGAATGTAATACCCCTTGCCTGTAATTATTTATGGTGATATTAATAGGTTAACCGGATACGCCCTGTGTGGTTGTCTGGATACCCGATTATCTATCTCCTGGCTATCCTTGAGGGACGCCAATGACGATAACGCTCCAGGTAGCAGCTCACAGGATTACGTTGAGGGCCAGACGAGCTTACCGGCTTGTCTCAGGGTCGACAGAGGTGTCGGCTGAAGGGTTTGCTATGAGAAGAGACGCTAAACACCAGTTATCGGATTCTGGCCAAAAGTTCGTGATTCCAAAATGCTCCCGTCCAGCATTCATACCTACCTGATTTCTACGGCCTCAAGTACACGGGTCGGAGATATGGCCTTGCGAGGGCATGAATAAAATACTGCTTGTACCTTTATTAGGTCCGAGCGCTCGGATCGTAATCAAAGGAGCAATCCAATGATGCGATTCACTTTAGTGATACGTCTGATCATCGCCATGGTCGAACTCGTTGAGATCATCGTCGAAGTGGTTAAGACCGTATTGCAGTAACATAGAGTGGTCCCTTGGCTAACCCCTTGGGGCCACCCTGCTTATGGGAAACCACATGAAGAACAAGGCTAAATTCGCACATTATTTAAACCATATTGTCAAAGAGTTTGGATACCGACTTAATGATCTCTTAAAAGCCTGTCAAAGAGGTCCCCAATCAAAGCCTGAAAGACCTACATGGGAACGATTCGATATCAACTACGGGTATTCAGCCTTTGTATCCCTTATTCAAGGTTTCAAAGATATTCTAAGTGTATTATCAGATGAGGCAATGCATTGGTCTTCATTCGCTTCGATAAAGCATATGACATTCATAAAAAACAGCAGGAATGCTCTCACACATGATGGTCACCCTATAATCGACATGTGGATAAATGGCCATTACTATATGGCAAGGGATATTATTCGATTTGACCAAAGAGGCGGTGAGGTTCTCATAACTGCGCCCGTTAAAGATATCGCAACTGTTTGCCTTGAGTTCTCAATAGAGTTTTTATCAACCATCAAAGACCTCATCAAACCTTTAGCTGCCAAGCCAGAAATACGCTCTTTTCTTTACTCTTCAGATGACTTCAAGGAGATGTTTAAGCACCCAGCCCACAGAGAGGTCCCCGAGGAAATAATCAGAAAGATAGACGCCATGAAAAACAAAAGGTTGCCCAATCAGCCAAACCCCATAAAGGAAACTATTGAACGACTTGATCTTCTGATAGATTTCAGCACCAAAGAGTTAAGCAAAATAAACACTCACTAATTTCTTGACAAAGGGTCCGATCCCAGGGTACTAATCAGGACCCCGCAGAGATGTGGTCATAACGGAAAGCCTTGAGGGGCGTGGATCTTGGGTTCAGAATCGGGTTCCCCCTCAGCTCCACCACAAGATAATGAAGTCACTGAAATCTCAGTGGCTTTTTTTATTTTAAAGCTCTTAAAAACGATGGACAGATGACAAATCAAGAGATAAGCCCTGGAAGTGTATGCAAATTCTGATTGAATATTTTAAGGATGCCACAATCAATACAATCGACAGGGATATGGTAATTCAGTTCAAGACAGATCTTTGGAAACTACCTCCAAATATGAATAGATCAAAAAAATTCAAAGACAAGAATATCCTTGAAGTCATTGCTCTTGAACCCAAACTGACAATCAGTGAAACTGACTGTCTCAGACTACTCTGGTTGGGCAAAGTCATTATTGGAATATGCTGAAAAGGGTTTTACTTACGAATTTTATGTTAAACCTGGAACATCATCCAAACTGCATAAGGCCTTGAGAGAACACCTTAATTATGGAATAGATCTCTCACGCCTGAATACAGCAAATACGCTGGGAAATGGGGATTAAATACGTTCTACAGCCCTTTCTCCTTGAAAAGTTATTGGGATTTACCCTTGCAAAGAAAAAGTTGTGTAATATGGGGAGTTATATTTACAGCTTTTCTAAGAGACGATTGATTTTTATGGTGGAGATTAAAAGAAGGGAAGGCTGAAATGGTAGGGTGTGTTTGGAATCACAGGGGAAAATGTGTCCAAGCGGTCCGCTGCACGACGGGTTACATTTCAAATTTTAAAGAACCTCATATCTTATTTGCCCCTATTCTGTTCCTATACGCAATAAAGAACCCATAGAAAACAAAACATAGTGAGAGTCCTTGTTGAATTCCTAAAATTGGCTTATTCTGAATTAGCATCAATGTCCCCATACTTCCATTCATAAGTATGAAAAATAACCAACCTTTAATATTGTTTTTGGCTAAAAGGTAACTTCCAAGTAAAAATCCAACCATTACCCCTATTTCTAATAATTGCGATATTGAAACAATACCGCCATAATCGTGTATACTGTAACCAGTTCCGAGCAGTATGGAACCATAAGTGAAAAATGATGCTATGAGGTCGAAAATTTTATTTGGTTTTTTACTATGCGTGTAAACATTGAACAAACCAAAAAGCATGGCAGGAAAACCTCCAGCTTCAATTGATGCCGCAATCCAATCATGCTTCATAGTTAGAATTGTAACCCAGGCAGGAACTCCCAGGATATAAATGGTCCAACCAAATAGTTTTAGATTTCGTTTTTTGCTAACATCCGTATTGGCTTCTGCCAGGGCAAAACAAATTTTATTTGTCAGATAAAACGAACCACCCCAAATTTGCAATATCAAATCCATATAGATTATTGCCTATTCTTTATGTGTGATTGTGTGCTGGAATCATTTTAGGGTATAGTCACTGTTCAGAGGGTGTAATGAAATGTAACGTTGGCGTTCAGGGGCTTCCGAGCGTAGCCGAGGGCACTGGGGGCTACTCCCCAAGCGGTCCGCTTCCATGAGAAGGCT
>JAWSVI010000028.1:0-110840 GCA_033851995.1 Desulfobacteraceae bacterium
CCGGATGAAAATATAGATACCATTTTCGTGGAACACGGAGATTCCTCTTTGGACAGAGACGGTAAAATTGCCTGCATCGTTCAAAGCGGTTCCATGGGAGTGGAGGCATTGGGGTATGCTTCTAATACTGGATACGGCATGCGTGCCTTTGTAGGGCTGGGTAATAAATGCGATCTGGATGAAATGGATTTTTTGGAATATTTCGATAAAGACGGAAAAACCAATTGCATCGGATTTTATCTTGAAAACATAGAAAAGGGCAGGGAGTTTTTAAAGGCCGCCAAGGAAGTCACGCATAAAAAACCTGTTGTGGTGCTTAAAGCGGGTCGAACGGTAACGGCTGCCCAGGCTGTCAGTTCCCATACCGGAAAACTGGCAGGCTCAGATAATGTGATCAGTGGTGCGTTCAAACAATTTGGAATTCAGCGGGTCTATGATGATGAAGAATTCTGTGATGCAACAAAAGTGCTCTCCATGCTTCCCGGTGCTCCTGGAAATCGTGTGGCGGTGCTTACAGGTGCCGGAGGGTATGGTGTCATGTGTACGGACTTTATTGAAAAACAAGTGACCCGTGCCCCTTTGGTAATGGCCCCTATTGGCGATGAAACCAAAAAGAAGATAAGAGAAGCAACTTTTTCTTTTACGTCCTGTGAAAATCCTGTGGATATAACGGCCAGTGCAGATGACGGAATGTTTTCCAAATGCCTTGATGCACTCATTGATGATAACAATGTTGATATTATTATCTGCATTGCCTTTTTTTCTCCACCTGGAATTTCAGTCAACCTGATCGATATAATAGCAGAAAAAACACAATCCAGCAGCAAACCGATACTGGTGTTTACTAAATACGGCCCGTTTACGGATAACAGCATCAAATACCTGTTTCAGGCAGGTGTTGTGGGATATCCTTCAATTGGAAGGGCCGTCCGTGCAGCAAGAATCCTGGTTGAAAGAGAAATTATTAAACAGCGGTTTAAGCAGGTGGCTGAAAATCATGCCAATAACAAAAAGAGTACAAAACTAAGCAAAATTAAAAGCCTTCAATTTGATCAGATAAGTCTATGGATGAGCGGTCTGTTGAATCAGGGACGGCCGGATGAATTTGAAGCAAAACAACTGGTATCTATGTATGGCATCTGTGTGCCCGAAGGGAAAAGAATAATTCCAGATATTGATTTTGATAATGGTATTGATCTTGATGTTGAAATTGATGGTATACAACCTCCGTATGTCCTGAAAGTCTGCTCCCCTGATATTTTCCATAAAACTGAAGAGATGGGCGTTATATTGGACAATGGAAGGGATGGGGTTAAACAGAACTTTATTGAATTGGCAGGGCGTTTCAAAGACCAGCCGATCCTTTTAGAGCATCAAAGCCCTTTCATGGGGCCTGAATTTATTATCGGGATCTTTCGCGACCCGGTACTTGGCCATGCCATCATGGTCGGTGCCGGCGGAATTTTGACCGAGGTGTATAAAGATACGGCATTTCGCCTGGTGCCATGCTCGGTCAATGAAGCACTGCAGATGATTGATGAGCTGATGATGAGTCCGGTTTTTCAAAACTTCAGGGGGATGGCGCTGGATAAGAAAAAGCTTGCTCAAACCATTGCAAAAGTATCCCGTCTTGCATGTGATATAGGAGATCAGCTCAGCCAGTTGGACATTAATCCCATTGTCTACAGTAATGGCCATTGGGTCGCGCTGGATGTTAAACTCGTTTTGGATGGAAACGATTAGCTTTTTTTATATAGAATTGTGAATAATGTTGCCGCCTGCCATGACAAAATTTGCAGAATCAATACCTGAAATATAACAAAGATCAATTGGGGTATCGATATCCCATACAACGATATCCGCATCTTTTCCAGGGCTGAGACTGCCCTTTTTATTCTCAAGCCCCAGTGCTTTTGCTCCATTAACAGTTGTTCCGAGCAATGCTTCTTCGCAGGTCAGGCCAAACAGGATGCAGGCCATATTCATGGCTTGAGTGATGGAGTGTATGGGACTGGAGCCTGGGTTGAGATCGGTTGAGACAGCCATGGGAATCTTTAATTGCCGCAGCAGGTCAACAGGCGGTTTTTTTTTCTGGTTCAGATAATAAAATGCACCGGGCAAAAGAACAGCCGCCACATTATTTTCTGCCATTTTTTGCGCTCCTGATTCAGACAGATACTCAAGATGATCACAGGAAAGCGCATCAAAATCAGCAGCCAATGCAGACCCGTCAGAATCGGAAAGCTGTTCTGCATGGAGTTTGATTTTAAAACCTAGTTGTGCGGCTTTTTCAAATACTTTTTCTGTCTGAGCCCTGGAAAATGCAATTTTTTCACAAAATACATCCACGGCAGTGGCAATCCCCTGTTTTTTTATCTGGGGCAGCATGGAATCAATCACCAGGCTGACATATTCATCTGACCATTTTTTGTATTCAGAGGGAACCGTGTGGGCGCCTAAAAATGTTGCTTCGATATGCAGGGGGAAGTGATTATCCAGCATGGAAATTGTTTTTAGAATTTTCAACTCTGTTTCCAGATCAAGCCCGTACCCGGATTTGATTTCCAGGGTAGTGACGCCCTGTTTTAAAAAATGTGCGACCCGCTTTGCTGACAAATTAAACAATTGTTCTCTGGTTGCATTCCGGGTTTCATTTACAGTAGACATTATTCCGCCGCCTTCTTCGGCAATCTTTTCGTAAGATATGCCCTTCAACCGCTTTTCAAATTCGTCAGATCTGGAGCCTGCCCACACCAGGTGTGTATGGCAGTCTACAAACCCGGGGAGAAGCCATTTGTTTTTACAGTAGATGATATTCACGGTTTTAGAAAAATGGGTGCTGGAAAGCTGTTCCTGTAAACCCATCCATGAAATTTTTTTATCTGTTACTGCTAAAGCAAAATTGTATAAAATATTTATTGTGCCATCATTCATGGCTGCTATTCGGGAATCTAAAAACAGGGTATCTATACGATCAGGAGGTTTTAAATCATACATCATGCACCTCTTTATTATTCACACATATTTAAACCATTTTTTTAATGATCAACTATTCATACTGATTGACCTGATTATACAAATTTAACATGGGAATCTTTACCCCTTTTTGTTCGGCAACACCAACTGCCGTGTCATAACCGGCATCCGCATGTCGGATAATGCCGGTTGCCGGATCATTCCTTAGGACAGTGGTGACCCTTTTTTCTGCTTCCGGGGTTCCGTCTGCAACCACAACCTGTCCTGCATGAAGTGCATACCCGATACCCACACCGCCTCCGTCATGAAACGACACCCATGTAGCACCGGAAGCCACACTGGTCATACAGTTGAGAAGCGCCCAGTCTGCCACTGCATCCGAACCGTCTTTCATGGCCTCGGTTTCCCTGAACGGCGAGGCTACAGAGCCGCAATCCAGATGATCTCTGCCAATCACAATAGGGGCTTTTACTTTTTTATCCCGGACAAGATCGTTAAACAGTTTTCCGGCTTTTTCACGCTCTCCATACCCCAGCCAGCATATACGCGTGGGAAGTCCCATATGCTCGACTTTTTCACCGGCCATTTTGAGCCAGTTGATCATTCTGGTTTTTTGGGGGAAAAGTTTTATCAACTCTTTGTCAGTGACTTCTATATCGTTTGGGTCACCAGAAAGGGCTGCCCAGCGGAAAGGACCTTCACCCTGGCAGAAAAGTTCACGAATATATGCAGGAACAAAGCCTGGATAGTCCATGGCATTATCTACTCCACGTTTCATTGCCTGCGCCCTCAGGTTATTGCCGTAATCAAACGCAACCGCTCCTTTTTTCTGCATCTCAAGAATAGAGAGGACATGGCCTGCCATAGAGTCAAGGGCCATATCTTTATATTTGTCAGGGTCAGTGTTTCTTAAAACCAATGCATCTTCAAACGATATTCCTTGTGGGAAATATCCGTTTAGTTCATCATGAGCGCTGGTCTGATCCGTAATCACATCAGGTATAAATCTTTTTTGAATCATATCCGGCAGAACATCGCACACATTGGCACATAACCCGATTGAAAGGGGTTTTCCATCCTGAGCTGCTTTTTGGGCCTTTAAAATTGCCTGGTCAAGATCAGGCACTTCAATATCCAGGTATCTTTTTTCAAGTCGTTTTTGGATTCGCGAGGGGTCAATCTCTATACAGATTGCAACTCCGCCTGCCATTGTAACGGAAAGGGGCTGGGCGCCTCCCATACCGCCAAGACCAGCGGTAACAATAATTTTTCCTTTCAGATCTGAGTCGTAATGTTTTTGGCCAAGTGCAGCAAATGTTTCATAGGTGCCCTGCAAAATGCCTTGAGTGCCGATATAAATCCAGGAGCCGGCAGTCATCTGGCCGTACATAATCAGGCCTTTCTTGTCGAGTTCATGAAAAGTCTCCCAACTGGCCCATTTGGGTACAATATTGGCATTGGCAATTAATACACGCGGGGCTGAGGTGTGGGTCTTTAAAATACCCACAGGTTTGCCCGATTGTACGAGCAGGGTCTCATCATTTTCAAGCTCAAGGAGGCTCCTGACAATGGCATCAAAACAGTCCCAGTTTCGGGCTGCTTTGCCAAGGCCGCCATAAACAATAAGTTCATCCGGGTTTTCGCCGTTATCAGGGTCTAAATTGTTGCAAAGCATACGAAGAGCGGCTTCCTGATACCATCCCTTGCAGTGAAGTTCACTCCCTCTTGGCGCCCTTACAGGTCGGGCAATGCCACATCCTATTTGCAGGCTGTTGATAATTTTATTTTTAGCACTCATGGCATTTCCTTTTGGTAACTGTTGTTGACATTGTGGAGGAGATTCGTTACTACTTGTATATACAAGTATAGTCAATATGTCAAGTTTTAATAATGTATGACCAGGGAGCAGGAACTGAAATGACCAGATCTGAACAAGCATTTGCCTTATATCAAAAAATTAAGGAGAGTGTTTTAAAAGACATAGAATCCGGCAAGCTTCAGCCGGATGATAAAATTCCATCTGAAACTCAACTTGCAGCAGAATTTAATACCTCCAGGATGACTGCAAATCGAGCGCTCAAGGAGCTGACTGAAGAAAAACGAATTGTAAGAATCCAGGGGGTTGGCTCTTTTGTAGCCCGGCCACAACCGGACGGGGCACTTCTTGAAATAAAAAGTATTGCCAAGGAAATCCAGGAATGGGGAGGGGTTCATTCTTCAAATATTCTTGCTTTAGAGCAGATTAAAGCCCCACCTTCGGTTATACAGAAAATGAAATTAAAGGCAACTGACAAAGTGTTCCACTCTATTATTGTACACATGGATAAAGGTGTTCCGGTCCAATACTCAGAGCGATTTATAAACCCGGGGGTTGCACCTGAATATCTTTTACAGGATTTTGGCAAAATTACCCCGTGTGATTACCTTCTTCATGTGGCGCCTGTACAGCAGGCTGAATATCATATTGAGTCTGTGATTTGTAATAAAGATACCGCAAAGCATCTTAAAATCAGCCCCGAAGAACCCTGTCTGTCTTTGATGCGCAGAACCTGGTCCTACGATATGGTAGCCACCTACAGTATCATGGTTTCACCGGGTTCAAGATATCACTTAAAAGGCAAATATATCAGGGGATAAAATAAAGGAAAATCCCAATGACTAAAAAGATAGAATTAGACGGCAATGATTTTGAACTTGAAGATTTGGTTCAAATAGCAAGAAATGATCTGGGTGTAAGCATTTCCGGCGACGCTGAAAATCGGATAAAAAGAGCCAGGGAGCTTGTAGATAAATGGGTAAAGGCAGGAGAGCGAATTTATGGAATTACAACAGGATTTGGTGCATTATCCACTGTGAATATTTCTTATGAAGATACAAAAAAACTCCAGAAAAATATTATATTTTCACATGCTGCCGGTATGGGCAAAAATGTTGAAGACGATGTTGTCAGGGCCATGATGGCCTTAAGGATCAATGATTTTTGCCGGGGCAATTCCGGGCTTCGCCTGGAAACCATCGAAACACTGGCCAATGTATTAAATGCCGGCATTATTCCTGTGGTTCCGGAAAAAGGATCTGTCGGTGCCAGCGGCGATCTGGTCCCTATGTCTCATCTTTCTCTTGTTTTGATTGGAGAAGGGGAGGCGTATGTGGACGGCATAAAAATGAGCGGCGCAAAAGCATTGCGTGAAAAATTAATCAAGCCCCTGGTTCTGGAATCAGGCGAAGGCATTGCTTTGATCAACGGCACACAGTTTATGATTGCATTGGGATGCCTTGCACTTCATGATGCGCTCAATCTGTGCAAACATGCGGATATTGCAGCAGCTATGAGCCTTGAAACCCTTATGGGCACACGGTCTGCTTTTGACCCAAGAATTCATGATGTTCGCCCTCATACCGGACAGATTCTGGCTGCAGACAATATGCTGAGAATAACGGAAAACTCCGAAATTGTATCCTCTCATCAGGACTGCTCCCAGGTCCAGGATGCGTATACCCTTAGATGTTCACCTCAAGTGCATGGGGCATCCTGGGATGCGTTCAGTTATGTGGACAAGGTCATCCGTGTTGAAATGAACGCTTCTACTGAGAATCCTTTGATTTTTACCGATTCAGAAGAATTTTTATCCGGGGGAAATTTTCATGGGCAGCCCCTGGCCCTTGCATGTGATTTTCTTGGCATTGCTATTTCCGAACTTGCCAATATTTCAGAAAGGCGCATCGAGCGCCTGGTGAACCCCCAGCTTTCCGGCCTTCCTGCATTCCTTGTTGAGGATGGCGGCCTTAATTCCGGGTTTATGATCGCCCAATATGCAGCAGCATCCCTGGTTTCAGAAAATAAAGTCCTTGCGCATCCTGCATCAGTTGATTCAATTCCCACTTCAGCCAATAAAGAAGACCATGTGTCCATGGGTTCTATTGCTGCACGAAAATGCAGGGATATTGTCGCCAATACGGAAGAAGTAATTGCCATTGAACTTTTATGTGCAGCCCAGGGACTGGATCTTTTCACCAATGTAAAAGCAGGGGAGGGGACGCTTGCCGCCTATGAAGTGATCCGGGATAAGGTAAGCTATATGAAAGAGGACAGGATACTTTCTACAGACATTGCAAAGGTGAAAGCGCTTCTGCATGACGGGAGTATTGTCAGGGCAGTGGAAAACAAAGTTGGAAAACTCTATTAAATCGAAACAAGTTTGAGGTCTCCCCACAGCCCAATGCTTTCGCCCTTGATAATGACAATACCCTGCACACCTTCTATGGATTTTGCCCAGTCGATGGCGCCTTGAATATCTTTTGCCGCCTTGATTTTGTTACCAAGAGCCGTGGCCACTGCATCGGCAAACGGACATGAATCCGCAAGCACCGTGGCTGCATCAGCTTTACCAAAACTTTTGGAATGCCCAAGCGTTCCGGATGATGTGCAAATACCGTATGGGGCCTCCCTTTTTTCAACCAGGATGCCGGTGGTCATGAAAAAAGGAGAATTTTCAGCATAGATCCCGAATATGGTATCAGACTCGGATTTTATAAATATATCACCCCCGTTTTCCACCAGGATTTCAGGAGAATATTTTAAAAGAGCATTTCCTGTATATTCAGCCACTGCGCCCGCCACAGAAGCCATAGGACCCACACTGGCTTTTTCCCCGGCTTTGATCATGTCGCAAATGATTTGCGGTGCTGGGCTATTTTCCTGAACCGGGTTTAAGGCGCTAGCAAATTCTGAGTTAATGGAGATATAATTTTCAATGTAGTTTCTGCATTCAAGTACTGCCTGGACTGCCTGTGCAGATAAATCAGAAGTTGCCTGGATGTTTAAATTGGTTTCCTTGACCGTAATATCAAAAGATATCAGGCCATCTTTTTTATGTCGGTTTCTATAGGTCCTGTTGTCAAACATGTTAAAAAAAGTTCGGCCCTATGGTATCCGGCCTCAGTCTTTCTGGTGCAAGGCGGATAAGATACGAATCGGTCATTCCGGAAATATAATCCCGTACGATTTCAGGATGAGAATGTTCCGCCTGGTATTCATGGGTCATATCCATTAGAAAGTCTTTAAAAATAACGGAATTTTTATTTCCATTGTTTAAATCGGATAAAAACTTTTCAAAAAGATAAGTAAAAATATCTCCGATAGTGGTCAAATGTTTTTTGATTACCGGATTCTTATAAATATGTTTGTAATTAAAAGCTTTTAATTTTTTTAAGGCATCTGAAACTTCCTGGGAAAAACCGATGGAGGTTTGATCCAGGCTGTTGGAGATAAGATCGGTAACCAGGTTAAAAACAATGGTGCCGTTGGTCTGCCCTAAAATTTTTTTGCACATTTCAGGGATGTGTTTTCTTTCTACAAGATCAAGACGAATGGCATCTTCAAGGTCTCTTCCAATATAAGAGATGGTATCAGCCATTCTTACCACACAACCTTCCATGGTCATGGGGATGAAATTACAGGCTTTTTTCCAGCGCATTTCATCCAGCATGCAGTCAAAATCCTCAAAGGTCCTGTTTTTTTGAGGGGTCAGCTCTTTTGAGTGTGTTTCTCCGTCATGGCAGACAATGGCATCCATGGTCTGGAGCGTCAGATTCCATCCACGTCCTTCTTTCTCAATCCGGTCAAGAAACTGAATACTTTGCAGGTTATGATGAAAATATCCTGCACCGTTATCCTGAGTGAGCCTGGATAAGAACTTTTCTCCGTCGTGACCAAATGGCGGATGCCCGATATCATGACCAAGACTTGCCGCCTCTATAAGGTCTTCATTTAAACCAAGATAACGTCCAATGGTTCTGGCAATTCTTGATACAAGCTGTACATGGATCACACGGTGGGTAAGATGATCATTGTTGATCAGTGAAAAAACCTGGGTTTTGTCAATATACCGGGTAAAGGCAAGAGAGTTCAGAATACGGTCCGCATCTGCACTGAACGCCTGACGGTATTCGTTTTCGGTATATTTTTCCTTGTGACGCCTATGGGCGTGGGAACTGGAACAAGCCAGGGCGTAAAGATTCTCTTTTTCTCGAAGATTAAGAAGGTCTTTTAGTTCCCTGGCTTTTTCAAATTGGCTGTTCAATCGTTTCGGCTAAATTTTTCCTATAATATTATCTACAACAGTAGCAAATGCCCTGGTAAATGCGGTATCATCATCGTTCATCATCACCGGGACACCGCTGTCTCCCGAGGCCACAACATTGGTATCAAACGGGATAGAGCCCAGAAAGCCAAGTCCTTGAGCTGTTGCAGTTTTTTCGCCGCCGCCGGAGCTGAACAGTTCGATATGCTGATTGCAGTGAGGGCAACTGAATCCGGCCATATTTTCAACAATCCCCAGTGTTTTTAACCGGACAGTCTTGCAAAAGGAGATGGATTTTCTGATATCTGCCAGAGCCACTTCCTGTGGAGTGGTGACAATAACACCTAAAGCTTCAGGAATTGTCTGCACAACAGTCAGGGGTTCATCACCTGTGCCCGGAGGAGCATCAATAATCAAAAAATCAAGTTCACCCCAGTCTACAGAGCTGACAAACTGGCGAATCATGCCTGTTTTGGCTGGTCCGCGCCAGATAATGGCTTGATCTTTGTCCTGCATTAAAGCCTGTACAGAAACGACTTTAAGATTGCCATTGACCTGTTTGGGCATGAGCAGCTGATCAGGGGATATATCAAGAAGTTCTTTTATACCCAGCATCTGGGCAATTGAGGGACCATGGACATCTACATCCATTAAACCGGTTTTGTATCCCTTTTTTGCAAGGCTGGCTGCAAGGTTTGCAGATACACTGCTTTTCCCAACGCCGCCTTTTCCACTCAGAACAAAAATTTTATGTTTTATTTTTGACAGTGAATTTTTAATGGCTTCTTCTTCTTTTTGCTGCCTGGCAGCCATGTCCTGTTGTCCGCCATCCTGTGAAGGGCATCCTCCTGCCTTCTTGGCATCATCAACATTTTCGTGAATCATTTTATAACATCTCCTTTGAGAAAATTTTTGTTAAATCACATTAATTATTGTCATTATCCAGGGTCTGTCAACAAAAAGACCCCTTCTTTTAAAGGAGGGTTTGCTTTAAAGCTGCTGATCCTCACCGTCAGCTTTCTTCCAAGCCTGTCTTGTACTTCAATACGGCTTGGAATATCAAGGCCTGAAAAGTTTTCATAATGTTTAATCATAATTCTATACAACGGTTCATCCGTAAAATCCGTTATTGAAATTTGATCAGGCAGGCCAACTTTATTTATTTGTAAATACTGCATCTGCGTCTCCTTATCCTTTCTTAAAATAATATCGGATAAGGTGTTGCTGTCAGGAGAAAAGTAGGCATCATTAAAATCTTTTATAGGTAACCGCCCCACCAGCATCAAGATGATTTGTGACATTTTAACCGGGACATGGACATACCTCCCCATATCAGGGTCTTCTGATTCGTATGAATGAAGAGAATGCTGTCCTGTATGAGATAGAAACGTAATCTTCTGCCCAGTGGAGATGATGGTTTCAACCGGCAGGCCTGACAATAAAAAAGTTATCCTTATTTTATTGGGAAATTGTGCAGCCCAGGCAATTTTATATTTTTCTTTTTTGCCAGGTTTTTCAGGGGTTTGTAAAACAGCCCATCCGAGTCCTTTGCTGGAGTGAACCTGCTGGTTATAAGATTTTGCCTGGAGTGCCAGACTTAAGGCTTTTTTATCAAGTGCGGGATCTGTTTTTGGCCTTGGGTAAGAACACCCATAAACCAGAAATAAAAGGACAAAAAAGGAGAAGGAGCAGAATCTAAACGTATTATTCATCTAACTGTTTTTTCAGGGCTTCAATTTTCTTTTTGACTTTAACAACAAGCTCTTTATCGTCATCAGTGGCATTTGAAACGGATTTTTCATAGGTTTCCAATGCTTTTTTGAACATTTCCTGTTTATAGTAGGCATCTCCCAGGTGGTCTGAAATAATGGATTCATAAGAGGTCAGTTCTGCCGCTTTTTCAAGGTATTCCACTGCTTTTGAAAAATCACCCCGTTTAAAATGCACCCAGCCCAGACTGTCTGTAATATATCCGTCATCGGGCCTTAGATCGTGAGCCTTTTGAATTAGATCAAGGGCTTCGTCTAATTTGATTCCCATATCAGTATACGTATAACCCAAATAATTCAACGCACTGGCATCCTTGGGGTCAATTTCAATGATTTTTTTCATGGTTTCAAGACTTTTTTCCTTTAACCCGGCTTTGTCCTGAACCGCACCAAGCTTGAACATCAAAGAGGTGTTGTCCGGTGTGTCGGACAGTCCTTTTTCCAGGATTTCAATGGCACTTTTAAATCGGTTGTCCCTTTCGTAAAAAGAAGCAAGATAGGTGATGATATCAATATCTTTAGGGAAAAGTTTATATTTGTTTTCAAGAAAGTTGATAGCGGTTTTCTCTTCCCCCAACTCTTTGTATAGAAAAGCGATACTTAAAATGGTTTTCTTGTACTGGGTATGTTCGGGGCCGATTTTCAAATAATGGGATATCGCCTTTCGATATTTTTCAACAGCTTCGTAGGCCATACCGGTGAAAAAATTTAAAGTCGAATTTTCAGGATCAGCTTTGAGCATTTGGGAAAACACAATTACGGCATCTTCATGTTTTTTTTGCGAAATGTATTCATCAAAAGCAACCATTACCAGCCTGGAGTTGCTTTCTATATCCTGACCCAATTCATTAAACCGCTTAGCCGCTTCTTTTTTCCGATTGGTTTTGTAATAGTGCAGGGCAGTGCCTAATAGTGCCCGGTGGTTTTCAGGCTCAATTTTTAAAATGTCGGTATATACAGCCAGGATTTTTTTCCGGTCAGATAATTTTTTTGAATCCTCATAAATTTTAATCAACTGGAAACGGGGCTCAACAAGATCCGGCTCCAGGTCGATCGTTTTTAAAAACTGTTTTTGGGCGAGCTCATATTTCTTTTCATTCATGTAAACCTGACCAAGATAAAACCAGGCAACATAATAATCCGGGAACCGGTCAACCATTTTTTCAAAAAGTTTTTCGGCTTCTGTGTCTTTTTTGCTTTCAATATAGATTCTGCCGAGACGGAGAAAAGTCTCTTTGTTTTCCGGATCAAGATCAAGAATACGGGTCAGGATTTCAACCAGTTCTTTTTCCTCAATGGCATCTTTTTTCAACTGGACAAGCAAAAGCAGGCCATTAACATTATCAGGGCTTGTCTGTACCAATTCTTCAGCAAGCGCCAGTGCCTTTTCTTCATTGTTCTGACGAAGATGGAGCTTTACCAGGTCCCTGGTCAATATGAAAGAGCCGGGATCTTTTTCCCGCGCTTTTTCAAGTGAGGCCATTGCCAGTCCATATTCCTGGTTTTTGAAATGAATTCTGGATTCAAGGTAATAATAGGCTGTAGAAAAATCCTGATCTTCTTTGATTGAAGCCTTTTGGGAATCCTGTTCCCCGGATGGGGAATGACCCTGGTAGAGTTGTTGACAGCCTGTAAGGAAAAAAACCGGGAGAAACATAAAGAGAACCCAAATCAGACTCTTTTTCATCATGGACTTTACCTTTGTTAAAAAAATGAATTGGAAATTACTGGCTGTGATCATACATATCAAAGTCCGGCATATCTTTTTTAAAGTAGGCCTTCATCTTTTTTAAAATATTATTTTCAATCTGCCGGACCCTTTCACGGGAAATTGAATATTCTTCTCCAATCATCTGAAGGGTCTGCGGGCTGTCAGAAAAAATTCTGCGGTCAAAAATATCAAGTTCTCTGGCGTTTAATGTTTTTTTGAATTCATTGACTTTAGTGTGCAGGATATCTTCTATTTCTTTTTTAGCCACCCGGTCTTCTGAAGAATCCGATTCTACATTAATAAACTCAATACGCTCTGTGTTTGAATCATTTTTTAACGGCTCATCAAGGCTTAAGTCCCAATTGGCAAGTCTCTGATCCATATCCACAACTTCTTTTTCCGATACGCCAAGGCGCTCAGACAACAGTTTGGGCTTGGGATCAAACCCCTGTTCTATCAACAGCCTTTTTTCTTTCTTCAGTCGGAAAAATAATTTTCGCTGCCCCTGCGTAGTGCCAATCTTAACCATTCGCCAGTTATCCATAATGAATTTCAGGATATACGCTTTGATCCAGAAAGAGGCATAATAGGAAAATTTTACATTTTTATACGGGTTGAATTTTTTAACGGCCTGGACCAGGCCGATATTGCCTTCCTGTATTAGATCCAGAAGGTTCTGCATCCATATCCGTTGGAATTCCAGTGCAATCTTTACCACAAGGCGCAGATTGGACGTGGTCATTATATACGCAGCTTCCTGATCTCCTTCTTCCTGTATACGTTTGCCAAGTTCAACTTCCTGCTCCCTGGTTAAAAGCTTGTACCTGCTGATTTCATTGAGGTAGCTTTGAATAGGATCTGATTTTACAAGAGCTTTGGATTTAGAAGCTTTGGTTTTTTTTACAGGAATCAGAAAATCCTTTTTGGTCAGCCTCTTTTTTTTAGGGTCTTCCTCTTTTGACATTCAATATACCTTAGATATTTTTGATAAAAATTAAGTATATCATTATCATATAATCGTTAAAAGCAATATATTTTTACTAAAAAAAATCATTGACCCATTTTTTTATAGACAATTTCCATCAAATTTGGTAAAAGTCCTTTTTGTTTGCGCCTGTAGCTCAGCTGGATAGAGCAACGGACTTCTAATCCGTAGGCCGCGTGTTCGAATCGCGCCAGGCGCGCCACTAAAAATCAAGGCCCTTGGGAAAATCTCTCAAGGGCTTTTTTGCTTTTCCGGTCATATACCGGTCTCTCGAAAAAATGCCTTTTCCGAAAAGAAATTTCACAGATATGGTATCATTGAAATTGCATATTCTTGTATTTTATTTTTTAGTCAGGTGGTTATGGTACGATTGTTTGATCAATATTGCATCTTAGTACAAAACAATTCCTGAGGTATTGAACGGTTGAAATCAGAACGTCTTAAGCATTCAATAATAGACTTGTGTTGTGAGTGGCCCTAACTGATTGATCTTTTGTAGTTGTTTAATTTTTAGACATTTTCTGCTACCATGTGTCTAATAATTATACTCCAAGTGGGAGTTCCGATGTCCTTGAAAAATAAAAAGTTTGGTTTATACACATCTCCATGGATGACCATTGTTTTTAGCCTGATACTGATGAGTGTTGTTATCGCAATGGGATTTATGAATTATAATCGTGAAAAGAGTTTCATGATTACTTTGCTAAGTGATAAAGGTAACGCACTTATACAATCTTTTGAGGCAGGGGAACGAACAGGAATGATGGGGCAAACACTCAGGACTCCTGAACACCTCCAGCTTCACATTAATGAAACGAGTCTTTTACCTGATATATCATACATAAGCATTGTTGATAGTAATGGAAACATTATAGCCCACAGCAAAACCATTCTAATTGGGGAAAAAATCGCTGACTTTTCTTTTTTCAGGACAATTCAACCTGGGAATGAAACAAAGTGGCGGATTGTAAGAGATGAAGTACAAAACAGACACTTTGAGGTCTACAGAAGTTTTAAAATCAATATCCATCCTCATAGAAGACACCACATGATGATGACCTATACTGAAAAGGATGACACAAAGCCTGATGAAGCAAACAAAACATATATTTTTATCGGTATGGATATCCAACTATTTGAAGAGGCGATAGAAGAGGATCTAAGACACAACATCTTAATGGCTCTTATTGTGTTTTTTATTGGTATGGCTGGCATAGTTTCATTATTTTGGGCCAGGAACTTTAGACGTTCTCGGCAATTATTGTTTGACACGCAGGCATTTGCCTCAGAAATCATCTCAAATATGCCAGTTGGAATTGTTGTTTTACAACAAGATCAGAAAATAGCATTCATAAATAATGTTTCTTGTGAAATCCTAAAGACAACAGAGGAAGAATCTAAAGGTAGATTCGCTATTGATATTTTACCGGATGATATGAGGGTTTTAACGAAATCCATTACATCAGATCACAGAGTAGTAGTCAAAGAGTTTTCATTGGTTTCAAAAAACGATAAAAATTTACCTGTAATGGTTAGTGTTACAGATATTTTAAGCACATCCGGTGGTTATCTTGGATTTCTTTTTGTTTTAAAAGACCTCAGTGAGATAAGGCAACTTGAAATAAAAAATCGACGAATTGAAAAATTGGCTGCAATTGGAAATCTCGCTGCTGGGATTGCACACGAAGTACGTAACCCATTAAGTTCAATAAAGGGTTATGTTACATATTTTGCAACACTTTTTGAGGAAAATAGTGAAAATAGAAAATCGGCAATACTCATGGCTGGCGAAGTTGATCGTGTGAACAGAGTTATTTCAGAATTGTTAGAATTTGCCAGACCTTCAAATTTGAACTTTAAGGAAACAGATCTCAAAACATTGATTGAACATTCAATCAAAATTGTAACCCAAGAAGCAAAATATGCGGGTGTTATAATCACCGTGGATCTACCACCCGAAACACTGAAAATGTCAGTAGACTCAGACAAGTTTCTTCAAGTGCTACTTAATTTATATATCAATGCCATACAAGCTATCAAAAAAGACGGTAAGTTAAAGATTCGCCTTAAAAATCTCGAAGGTGGAATCCGCATAAATATTAAAGACACTGGTTCAGGGATTCCAGTTGGAGATATAGAGAAGATTTTTGACCCATATTATACGACTAAAAAAAGCGGGACAGGATTAGGTCTCGCAATAGCCCGAAAGATTATTGACGATCATGGCGGTTCGATTTCGGTAAAAAGCAAGCCCGGTCAAGAAACTGTTTTCTCAATAATTTTACCATTAAAGAATCATAATGGAGTCATATGATTGGAAAGATATTAATAGTAGATGACGATGTTGCTCATTTAACAATGCTGGAAACTGTTTTGAAAAGCCTTGGACACAAAATTAAAAAAGCAACAGATGGAGAAGATGCAATTGTCTATGCCAAAGATACGCCATTTGATCTAATCTTAATGGATGTACGAATGGCTAATGTTGACGGCATCGAAGCATTAAGGCAGATTAAAAATTTCAACCCTGCCATACCGATCATTATCATGACCGCATATTCGTCAGTCGAAAAAGCAGTTGAAGCTATGAAATTTGGGGCTTACGATTACCTGATAAAGCCATTAAACTTTGAAGACCTGAAAATGACAATAGAAAGAGCTTTTGGGCACATGAAGCTATCAATTGAAAATCAGGAACTTCGAAATAGAATTCTTTCAGAACATGGCTTCAACAATATCATTGGAACCAGTGAGACCATGAAGAAAGTTGTAGAAACTGCAAAAATTGCTGCAACTTCAGAGGCTACTATCCTGATAACAGGAGAAAGTGGAACTGGTAAGGAACTATTTGCAAAGGCTATTCATAACAACAGTTTGAGAAAGGAATACAAACTGGTAACTGTCAATTGTGCTGCTCTTTCTGAAACTCTCTTAGAATCGGAATTGTTTGGACATGAAAAAGGTTCTTTTACTGGAGCGGATAAAAAGCGGGATGGACTTTTTATGCAGGCAGAAAAGGGAAGCATCTTTTTAGACGAGATAGGGGAAATTCCGCTTTCCATGCAGGCAAAACTTTTACGAGTCATTCAAGAAAGAGAAATCCAAAGGGTTGGCAGTGATAAGCCTCTTGATGTCGATGTGAGGATAATCACAGCAACCAATCGAAACCTTGAACAACTAGTTAATGATGGACAATTCCGTGAAGATTTATATTATCGTTTGAACGTTATAAATATCGAGGTTCCTCCCTTAAGAGATCGGATTGGAGACGTGCCCTTATTAGCACAGAATTTTCTTACAAAATATACCAAAAAAAACAAAAAGAAGATTAAGGGCTTTACTCCGGTTTCAATGGATGCATTATCCAAATATTCATGGCCAGGAAATGTTCGGGAATTAGAAAATTGTATAGAAAGAGCTGTCATTTTAACAATGGGGGAATATATCTCTGAGAAAGACTTGCTACCGGATGTTTTAGGTGATTTTCAAAATGGCATCCATGGTAACGATGATGTCGATTTAGGGGGGAAATCTCTTGATGATGTGGAAAAAATGGCAATCATCGCAACTTTAAAGCAAACTAATGGCAACAAAACTCAGGCTGCTAAAATTCTTAATATAACCAGGACAACTCTTAATAATAAACTTAAAAAATTTGGTATTCAGGAATGAACTTTAATCGGTGATCAAGCTTCGAATATAGGTAATGATTTGCCAAATCTCTTTTTGTTCCAGTTCTCCTCTAAAGGGGGGCATATCACCTCTTCCTGTTTTAATTTTCCAATAAAAGTCCCCGTCAGAATGTCCTTTTAGTCTTTTTATTAAATCAGGCGGGACAGGTTTCATATCAAGATTCAAATTGGCACCGCCCTCAGCATTTTGGCCATGACAGGCGCTACATAGATTTGAGTATAACTTTTTGCCGGTCTGAATGTTTAGATCATCGAACACGGAAGGATTGCTAATTTCTGAGTCTTTTTTTGGGGCTTTCCAGCCATGGGCGATTGCTAAACCGGATATGACAAAGCCAATTAAAAAAATGATGACAATTACCAATGCATTTTTTTTCATTGTCAGACCTCCATAGTGTGAAAGTGTTGTCGGTTTGTTTCATTAGCAACATCAGAATCAGGTGAGTAATCCTGATGTTGCTTATTTTTTATTTTATTTCATAATTGAAACTGTCCATCAGCTTTTTCTTACCCAGGACAGCTTTTGTTGTAATTTTATACGTTCCTTTTTTTTTCATATCAGCGGTCGTTCCAAACCCATCGCTCATGAACATTCCCATGGCTTTTTGAGAAACATTGTCTTCCCCTTTTATTAAAAAACCAACTTTACCTTTAACAACCGCTTTATGACTTTTATCCATGATATAAACCATCAGGTGATGAGGCTTTTCCAATTCATTTCCACCCATATTATGAGATTTATCTGAAGACTTTTTTTCTTTCTTCTGGTCTCTCAAGTCCATAAAGTAATATGAGAGCATATACCCATCAACCGTGGATTCATGGATCAGATCACCAAACTTATTGTTACTGTCCATATCGTGATCTTTCATGCTCGTATCCGCCATTGCTCCGGCTACCATCATAAAGAAAACAATAAGTACCGAAATTAAGTGTTTGACTAATGTGTTCATAATACAATTCCTTTTAAATTAAATTATTTTTTAATACTCCACATCTTCCATACATTATAGATTACCGGAATGATGATCAGAGTCATGATGGTTGAAGAGATCAGCCCGCCAACCATTGGTGCTGCGATCCGTTTCATAATTTGAGATCCGGCACCTGAACCATACATCACCGGTAATAATCCAATTAAAGTTGTGGCAACTGTCATAATTTTAGGGCGAACCCTGTCCACAGAACCTTCGATGACGGCGTCACGTAGATTTTGCACAGTGTTCATCTGATTTGCTTTTTTTTGTCTTTTAAAAACCTCATCAAGGTAAACCAGCATGACTATTCCGGTCTCCGTTGCAAGCCCTGCCAGGGCAATAAACCCCACGCCCACTGCTACAGACATATTATAGTCTAACAGATAAACAAGCCAGACCCCTCCCAGCAAAGCAAAAGGCAGGCTAATCATTACAATGAACACCTCGATGAGATTATTGAAATGAATAAAAAGAAGAATAAAAATTACAAGAAGAGTGGCTGGTATAATGACGTTCAGCGTTTTTCTGGCTTTTTCCATATATTCATACTGACCGGACCATACAATGGAATATCCTGCCGGTATTTCAACTTTTTCATCAACCAACTGCTTTGCCTGTTTTACATACGTTCCAATATCTACATCTTTTATATCCACGAACACCCAGGCAGATCTCTTTGAATTTTCACTCTTTATACCTGCCGGTCCCTTATGGATGGAAATATCAGCAAGATGGGTTAACGGCACCTGAGCCCCTGAAGGTGTCGGAACCATTACCCGTTTAATCATATCTATATTATCCCGCAGTTCCCTTTTATATCTTAAATTAACCGGGTAGCGCTCCAAGCCTTCTATGGTGTACGTAACGTTCATACCTCCGATTGCTGTTTTGATGATGTCTTGAACGTCCTGTACAACAAGTCCGTACCTGGCGATATTTTCTCTTTTTATTTTAAAATCGAGATAATTCCCGCCGGTTACTCGTTCAGAAAAGGCCGATAATGTTCCGGGTTGATTTCGTAGAGTTGCTTCAATGGTTTCCCCAATTGAAGCAAGCGTAGCAAGATCCGGTCCCATAACTTTGATGCCGACAGGTGTTTTTATACCAGTAGAGAGCATATCAATCCGTGTCTTGATCGGCATGGTCCATGCATTGGTTAACCCGGGGAATTTAACAGCCTGTTCAAGGTCGTTAGTGAGTTCTTTAATCGTGATATATCTTTCTTCAGGAAAAACCCATGTTAATGGTTTTTTCAAAAATGACGGCCATTCTGAGAAAAATCTTGGAGTCTCTTTTTTCCTCCATTCATGAAGGATTTTTCCCTGAACCTTCTCTGGCCAAATCCAGGTTAAAGGGAGCTTTATCCATCCCGGCCAATCCGAAAAAAACCGTTCTTTTTGTATTATTTCATATTCAACCTGTGACCGAAGCGTGATTACTGTTTCAATCATCGAAAGAGGTGCGGGATCAGTTGATGTTTCTGCTCTTCCGATTTTACCCAGAGTGCTTTTCACCTCCGGAAAACGCTGTATAATCTTATCCGTCTGCTGCAACAGTTCTTTTGCCTTGGTTATGGAAATACCAGGCAGTGTTGTTGGCATGTACAGTAAATCACCTTCGTTCAAGGGCGGCATAAACTCGCTTCCAATCCGTTTCATGGGATACCAGGTGATGGCAAGAGCAATTAAGGAAATTACTATCGTTATTTTTTTCCAATCCAAAGCAGCTTTAATAAATGGCGTATAAATCTTAATTAAGAACTTGCTTATCGGATTTTTTTCTTCAGAAATTATTTTTTGAGGGATCAGACAGAAAAAAAGAAAAACCGATAGGGCCAGAGATGCAACAAGACTGATATCAGGCAGATTTATTCCTGCTAACCCTGCCGCTATAACACACACAGGAGGACCTAAAATTGCCGGTATCCAAATTTGAAACTTCCTCTTTATAGAAATTTGAGGATTAATAGGATGCTCTTTTATAAAAAAAGTCATCAATACTGGTATAATTGTAATCGCCAATAAAGCGGAGGCTGCCATGGCTGTAGTTTTAGTGTAAGCCAATGGGCGGAAAAGTCTGCCAGACTGTTCTCCAAGACTGAATACCGGTAAAAACGAAACGGTGATGATCAGAAGGCTGAAAAACAATGCAGGACCGACCTCCTTGGAAGCATCTATAATAATCTGGGTATGTGTTTTTTTACCTCTGTCTCTTTGCAGATGCTTATGTGCATTCTCCACTAGAACAATGGATGCATCAACCATTACTCCAATGGCAATGGCAATACCGCCAAGACTCATAATATTGGCATTGATGCCCAGCGGATACATGATTAAAAAGGACATCAAGATCCCTACAGGCAGGGTAAATATGGCGACAAAAGCAGATCTGAAATGGAGGAGAAAAACAACACAAATGATTGCAACAACAATCATTTCTTCGGTTAATTTGACCTTTAAGGTTTCAACAGCCCTTTCAATAAGGGCGGATCGGTCATAACCCGTTAATATCTCAACCCCTTCAGGAAGACCTTTCTGAAGATCTTTGAGTTTTTCTTTGACCTTTTTGATCACTTCAAGGGCATTTTCCCCATATCGCATGACCACAACGCCACCAACGGTTTCACCTTCACCATTCCATTCAAGAATCCCCCGCCGAAGTTCAGGACCGATCTGAACATTTGCCACATCTTTAAGCAGAATCGGTGTGCCCTCCTTATCAAACGAAACCGCTATGCTTTTTATATCTTCTACGGATTTGATGTATCCTAATCCACGAACCATAAATTCAGTCTCGCCCATCTCGATCAATTTACCGCCTACATCTGAATTTGACCGTTTTATGGCCATTCGGATCTTTTGAATAGGGATGTTGTATGAAACAAGCTTGTTGGGATCGACTTCCACTTGGTACTGTTTTACAAAACCACCGATGCTGGCAACCTCGGAAACACCAGGTACTGCCGTCAGTTCATACCGTATAAACCAATCTTGGATGGAACGAAGTTTTTGGAGATCATTTTTCCCGCTGGTATCTTTCAATGCATATTCATAGACCCAGCCGACACCTGTGGCATCTGGTCCAAGGCTCGGTGTGACCCCTTCAGGCAGTCTTCCGGAGACAAAATTCAGGTATTCCATCACTCTGGATCTGGCCCAGTAAATATCTGTACCGTCTTCAAAAATAAGATAGACAAACGAATACCCAAAAAAAGAATATCCCCTGACGACCTTTGCAAACGGAACACTCAACATGGCTGTTGTCAGGGGGTATGTCACCTGGTCTTCAACCACTTCCGGAGCTTGCCCTGGATATTCTGTATAAATAATGACCTGGACGTCTGATAGATCGGGTATCGCATCCAGAGGAGTTTTAATCATGGCCATGATACCTGCTGCAATAACAAAAAATGTTGCAAGAACGACCAGAAACCTGTTTTTAACGGACCATTCGATTATTTTATCTATCATGATGCGTCACCTATTCTTCCATATCTTCGAAAAATTCGTCTTCAGATTCCATATCATTAAAAAAACTGTCTGTTTCACTGCCAGAATCAGCCGATTTCGATTCGATCATTTTCTGAATGGCTTCTTTGAGTTTAGATTCGGAGTCAAGCAGAAACTGGCCTGAAACAACTACCTGTTCATCCTGAACAAGGCCGCTGAGAACCTGAACTCTACCGTTATTGAGGTAAGCGCCTGTCTTAACTTCTCTTGGTGTAAACTTCCCATTTCCCTTGGCAACAAAAACGATTTGTTTCTCTCCTGAATGAATGACCGCTTCTGAAGAAATGGAAATCCCTTCACCAATATTTTGCGCCTGGATTTTTATCCTGGCATACATATCCGGTTTCAGTTCATCGTTTTCATTTTTAAAATCAATCCTGATAATGACATCTCTGGTCTTTTTCTGGAGATATGGGAAAATATAGAAAATTTTGCCTTTATAAATTTTACCCGGGTTATAGGACAAGGACATCTCAACTTCCTGACCAACGGAAATCAGGTTTTGCTCATATTCAAATATATGGGCTTCAACCCAGACATGCGATAAATCTGAAATGGTAAACAGATTTAATCCTGTTCTCGCAAAGGCCCCTTCAGTTATATTCTTATGTGTGATAACTCCGGAATAAGGCGATCTGACGAGCAGTGTTTTTTTAACTTTTCCACTTTTTTCAATGGCAGATATCTCTTTGTCGGCAATATCAAAATAACCGAGCCTCTTTTTAGCAGAATCCAAAAGTTCCTTATTCAGAGGTGTTCTGCTTCTATTGTAGTTTTTGAAGACAGACAGATATTCTTCCTGAGATGCGAGCAGGGATGGGGAATATATCTCATATAAAGGCTGTCCTTTTTCTATATAAAGACCGGTGTAGTCGGCATATAATTTTTCTATCCAACCACCGGTTTTCTGACTGACAATCCCTGTTCTTGTTTCATCGAAAGTAATATGTCCATAAGTTTTAATTGTATGGTTCAAAAAACTTTTTTGGACTGTTTCTAACTTCAACCCCATATTCTGTTCGACAACAGGATCTATCTTTATATCTACTCCCCCAACCAGTTCATCTTCATATACCGGAACCAGGTCCATCCCCATTTTACTTTTACCGGGTTGCTCATAAATCTCAGTTGGGTCCATTGGAGCTTTCCAATAAACAATTTTTCTATCCTTACTTTCAGATCCTCTTGAAACTTCATCTTCGTAAACTGGAACCAGGTCCATCCCCATTTTACTTTTACCAGGCTCATCATATATTTCCATAGGGTCCATTGGAGCTCTCCAATATATAATTTTACGATCGCCTGTACTTTCACTCTTTGATTGATCAACGGTTACAGTTTCAGTCGAGGCTGATGAATGACCTGAACCTGGGATTACATATTTTATCAAACCCCAAACAACAGAACCCGTAATCAGAGCAGTTAGAACAACCGTTATTAATATGGATTTCTTTTTACTTTCTGTTTGCATGATATTTTCCCTTTTTGAATTTGATTTCAGAAACTTTTACCAACCGATTTTTCAAGATTCGCTATGGCAATACCAAGGTCTGATCTTTTTTTAGCAACATTCAATTTGATTTTTAACCAATCTGTATATGAGCCAATTGCCTGTGAAAATGGTATAGAACCTGTCTCGTATTCTCGAGTGGACACCTCTAAAGCTGATTTTGAGAGAGGCAATACCCGATCTTCATACAGAAGGTATTCTCTTTGGACTTTATCCACCATAAACCAAGAATTTCGAACCATTCGATCTGTTTCGTTTTCCTGTTTAATCAGAGTTTGTTTCAAGCTTAAAAGATTCTGACGGGTCTGATTTAGCCAGGGACTATCAATTCCGTACCAGGGTTTAACTGGTGTATTGTTTTTCATCCCGGCCATAGTCTTTTCTTGGAAAGACGCTTTAGGGGCATCCGATCCCACCGTGTTGATCGCTTCATCTTCGAAGATAGATAAATTCAGCGTAAGCGAATCTTGGATCATGGATTCACTCATTTCAACCATATTCTGAACCTTGTCAATTCGATACTGTGTAAATTTTAGTTCCTGTCGTTCCTGCCTGGCCAATAAATAAAGATTGTTGATTTCTCCGATTGTTTTATGAGGGGTAATTCGGATCACTTTTCCTAATTTAGTGTGAACCGGCAGGTTTAATAATTCTTTTATTTGTATTTCAATATTTTTCTTTTTTGAATACAGGGAGACAATATCCTCTTTAAGGATCTCAAGTTTGATATTTATTTTGATGACATCCTGAAAACTTGTTTTGCCGCTTTTATATAAAGTCGTAGCCACATCTTTCAAACGGTTAAACGCATCAATTGTCTCTAATGTAATGCGAATCGAATCTTCAACAAAAACAATGTCCCAGTAAGCTTTTCGAAGTTCTGTGATAATGTTTTTTTGCGTTATTTTCATTTTTTCAAATAAAGCGGACACCTGATTCTGAACGATGCGACCTTTAATCGAAGTTAAACCGGGAGAAGGATATTTCAGCTTCATCGAGTCCTTCATTTTCAACGGGCCGGTTTTATTACTCAGGCCTTCTGTAAAAGCTGAATATTGTTTTAAGTTGTCGTCTAAACTCATTATTTGGCTAAAAGATTCCAGTTCGGCGACAACTTTTTTTTTGGCAGCTTTTACAGATGGATTTCGAAAACCTGCGATAATTTCAAGTTCGTTTAACTTTAAACCTTCAGCGACCAGATCTTCTATAGCTTGCTTATCTTCAGCTATTTTCGCCAATTGTAGTGGCCGAGCGGGATCAACATTGGATAAAAACTCAATGGTCAGTTGTTTTCTGAAGCTCTTCTCGTATTTGCTTTTCAGACCTTGAATTTCCAAAAATGTATTTTTGTCGACTATCTGTTTTTCATCGGTTTTGATGTTTCTGACAGTCACGTCATCACCGGGAAGTTGAAAATATACAGGCGGAGAATAATCTTCCAGATCCTTGTTCATCTGAGCATAATCAGCAAATGCTGGAGATAACACAAATAATGCACTACTCAATACCAGAAATATTGTTTTTCGTAAGATCATGACTTATCGCCCCCATGCAATGATTCATTCTTTCTGTCCAGGACAACACCTGCAAGTTGCTCGAGTTTCACAAGAGTTTTTCCGTAATCCGCCGTGGCCCTGGCTAAAGACAATTGAAAGTTATAGGTAGTAGCCTGTATTTCGAGAAAATCAGCGAAGCTTCCCTGGCCTTCTCGGTACCAGGTTTCAGCAGTTTGAAGAGACTTTAAAGACTGAGGTAAAAGATTTTCTTCATAAAGCGTAATCAACCTTTTTGAATTCTGGAGTTTGAACCATAGTCTGCTTATTTTCCCCCTGCTTGTATTCACAACTTGACGCTTCTCAGCTTTAGCTTTCCTTTTGGCGGCAATTTCTTTTGAAACCTTGCTTTTGTTTTTTCCAAACCACATAGGAAGACTGAAACCAAACTGTATGCCTATGGCATCATCACCGGCATCTTTGGGCGGATTTGGAACGTCCGGATCGCCAATACCTGCATAAAACAAACCTAATTTGAAAGATGGCAGAGCATCATATTTGGATAACTTAATCGCTTCATCTGCTTTGCCTATTTTCTCTTCTGCAATCAAAACATCTTCTTGATTTTCCATTGAAAAATCGTAGATTTCATTAAGAGAATAAAGAACATTCCTGAATTGAATATTTCTTGCTGTCCCAAGGGGGGCATCAGGACCTCTGTCTAATATAGTATTAATTTTGGTTTTTTCGGTCTGTTCAAGCTCTTCTAACAGCAATATGTCGTATTGTATCTGTGCCGTCTGAGCCTGAGCTTTCGAGATATCATAAACAGATCCTTTATCCTGGCTGAACTTATTTTCACTGATCTTTACAAGTTCCTGATTCAGATTAAAATTGGCTTTTGCAATCTCAATAGCACGCTGGATATATACCAGTTCATAATAAGAACTTGATAATGAGGTCACGATATTGCGAACTGTTTTATCAACCTTCAGCTTGGATATTCTTGTATCAGCCTCAAGAACCTTACCTTTTTGAGTCAACTTTCCAGGGAAAGGAATTGGTTGGGAGAAATTCAGGTTCCAGTCCTGAGGTCCAAGCCGTGTCTCTATTGGTGACGGGAAATAAGTGATCATCAATTGAGGATCTGGATAACCTTTCCCGATCCGGTAATTCTCGATAAAGATTTTCCAAGATTCTTTAGAAGCCTGAACCGATGGATTAGTATGGTACGCATAATCTAATAAAGTTGACAAAGACATTTCTTTAGAAAAGCTCACTTCGATCTTTGCTAAATCAGCATCGGTACCTGCAACCGATATGCTGCTGAATAACGAACCAAACATAATGATTACAATAATGAATTTGAAATTTTGTCTCATGACTCTTCCTTTAACCTGTTAGGAATTTGTTTTATTGATCTCAGTTGCATTAAGCATGCCCGATACTGTCTTGTTTCCTAACCAATTAATAATTCAGGGTTTATTGTCTTTAAGGCTTGTTTTATGTGCTAACAATCTCTATGGGTGTCTAATTATTAGACACCGATCTTAGTCCCGCTCACTGTTCCAATCTGAAACTTGGGTCATTGTATTAATTGGTTTGGACTTATCTTCGATTGGGATTTTAACTTTAAACAAAGCACCTTTACCAAAGACAGAAGATACCTCCATTAAACCGCCGCTGCCTTTAATGAATTTATAATTTGAGGCCAGAGAAAGACCATGACTGCCATCTTTGGTTGTGAAAAATGGTCGAAACATTTTTTTTAAATGCTCCTTTTTTATTCCACTTCCTTCGTCTTCCACTTCCAAAATATTATACGTCGGCCTGTGGCTCGTCCGAACATAAATTTTCCCGCCACGGGATGATGCCTCTATAGCGTTAATTATTAAATCCTTTATTAACTTATTAACAGACTCCTTGGATACTTTGGAAAGGCAGGCATGTTCATCAAGTTGCGTCTTAACCTCAACGCCTGCTTGAGTGATCTTTTCAGTCAGCTTTTGGAGTTGATTCTCGATCAAGGAATTAATGTCAAAATTGATATCACTGATATTTTGGGTCGAAACAAATGACGTAAGGATTTTAACAAGGTTACTAAGCCTGATAAAACCTTCTTCGATTTCATCATTCCCAGACAGGTCAATATTCATTTTGTAAAAAGATCTTTTCAGTGTTTCTAATACATCCTGAACATCATTGCCAAGATTAAGAGCTGCATTTCCAAGGGCTGCCAGTTCTTTTTTTCGAATATTTTCTTCATGAACTTTTTCATTGTTGTTTACTAAGGTTCCTAAAATTACTGAAATCAACAAGAAAGAAAAAACTTGAAAAACGGTCGGTGCAAAAAGCATTTCAGAGTGAGCACCCAGAAAGGCTTTAGATATATATATCAGACAAATGATACCTGTTGTGATTAAACCCGATTTCAGACCAAACCAGAAACATGACAATACAATAGGAATAAGAAATAGTTCTCTGTGAATCATGTGTGCACTCATTTGTCCCTGCGATACTGTTAAATGGAACAATGAAACCGCAATGGTTATTGTAACAATAGTAAATATTTTTGATTCTTTTGATAATTTCAAAACAATATCCTCCTATGTAAATGTTGGAGATATTAAAAATGTTTTGCCATTTTTATCATTTTTCTTCCAATCGCTGGGTCTGACTGGTATTTGCAATTGGTCACAAAAATTTTATTGATAACAGCGTGATATCGTCATCTTGTTTGGCTTTGGATCGAAACATTTCTATTTCATTAATAATTTTGTTCACTACTTTTTCAGATGAGGAGTCAGCCGTTTCTTGCAAAATAATTTCTATCCTCTTTTTTCCGAAGCGTTCTTTTAAATTGTTTTCTGCTTCCCATGCACCATCAGTGCCTATTAAAATTTGGGTGCCTTGTTGTATATCTGAATAGATATTTTCCTCGTACCAAAAATCCTCATCGACGCCTAAAGCAAGTCCATTCCCAAAAAGCTCTTTAAAACTATCTCTATCAGGATGATAAGCAATGGCAGGGTCATGTCCCGCTCTTATCCAACGGATTTCTTTTTTATTGGTATCTACTAAAAGTACGAATAGAGTTACGAAACTACCGGATGCCTGTGAATCAAGGCATAATAATCGGTTCACATCATTAATGACCTGAGATAAAGAACCTCCTTGAATGATCCGGCCTCTGAGCAAGGCCCTTGTCGTAGCCATTAAAAGAGCGGCTCCCACACCATGCCCGACAACATCTCCAACAGCCACACAGATTTTTTCAGGTTCATTGGGGAACTCAATAATGTCAAAAAAATCTCCTCCGGTTTCATCGCAATATACGGACCGTCCACTGATTTCTAAATTTTTGAAAGTTATATTTGTCGGTGGCAATAAACTTTGTTGAACTTCTTTTGCTAAATTCAGTGCTGTTTTGAGATCTATCCGTTCTTTTAATTGTTTTGTCATTCTATTAAAGTTGAAAGTAAGTATTCCTACTTCATCCTTGGATAATACGGGCAGAGGTCCCGTAAAATGGCCATCTGCAAGTTCACGGGCTGCCTCTGATACCTTTTTTATCGCATTCGTCGTTCCCGATATAGACATTCGAATGAAAAGCACAACGCTCAAGATGGCTATTAGCCCAGTAACAAAATAAAAAGTCCTGAATTTTAAAATGGATTGTAATATTTCTCTGCCTGGAGAAATCAAAACAAGACTCCAGGGGGCCTCTTTTAAGTGATAATAACCGCTGATCTCTTTTGGCGGGTGCCCGCTTCCGAAAACCGTCCCAAATGATTCTTGCTTAATTGCGTTGAGAGTCTTTTGAGCTAATGGACTTGATAGTTCAAATTTACTGAATTGATTGTCCGTTTTGCCATGGAAGGTTTGCTGATTGCTTGCAAGGATATTCCCCTCATTATCAATTAAAAAGGTTTTGTTACTTTTCCACCAGTTTTCTTTGCTAATTTCATCAATCAAGTCTTGAAATGATAAGACGACTTCAATCTGCCCTATTTTTTCACCAGATCGGTTAATCAGGCTGGTGGTCAATGATACTGTTTTTCCATCAAGCGCCGAATTATATTTTGGTAAGGACAGATCAAATGTACTAATTTTTTTTACATGCATCCGTACGGATCTTTTTTGATGCATTTTCTCATGTTGGCTCTCCATAGGAGACACTTGCGGGAAATCATGATTAACCTCAACAACACCATCCAATTGTTCCAGCTCTTTTAATATAAACTGCTGCACGATAAGGCTCTGTTCTTCATTGTCCTTAAACATCCTTAAAAGATCTTTTGCCCGCATTAAACGCATATCAAACAAGTGAGAAGCTTTCTGAAGTTTTGAGGTAGCAGTTTCACTCCACTGTTTAATAATGGCATTGCGTGCATACAGAAAACTTGCCCATCCCATCCCAGCTAATATGAAAAAAACTGGTATTAGAACAAAAAGTGCTATGCGTTGTTGTAGATTTTTTGGTTTCATGATGCGATCCAAACTATTGGCAATTTAGTTAATTGAATGTATAGACAAATATATTTTTAATCAGTTATTTACAGCATTGCGGTTTTCCATCAGTGACTTTATTGAGGCGCTTGATATAGGTTTCCCACAATCGTTTTAAAAACGGAGCTTTACTTTTGTTTTTATTATTTTCATTTTTTTTGTTGTCATTTCGCAACCTCCTGAAGCTGTCATGCCGGGATACCAAGTAATATCCCGGCACTAAAATTATAGTAATTTAGAAGCAACCTCCGTATCCTCCGCCCATGCCATATCTGAAGTTGGAAGGGTTGTCTGCAAACAGTTTTCGCATACCGGACATATGATCAAATCGCTTCTTTTCAAATTTTGAGGACAGATCGAAAAGCTCTTTTTCTAATGAATCAATTTTGGTCTGGTCTTTCTCAGTCTTAGAGTACTCTTGATGAAGTTCAGCTTTTTTCTGATAATACTGATCTCTAAAGCCCTGAGTTGAAGAAAAGAAATCGTTCATTTGATCCTGCATTTTTTTCTGATCTTCCACTGAAAGGCTGTTCCACATATGCCCTCCGCCATTCATGTGGTACCCATTCATCATTCCATAACCGCCCCCCATAGGAGATCCACCTCCATGAGCGAACGCATATACTGAAAATCCAGTGATAGAAAGAATGGTTACGAAAACGACGAGTTTTTTGACTGTAAATTTGATCATGTTAAATCTCCTTTTTAAATTCCTAATAAAAACAGACACCTTGACTCTTCATAATTCAACTACCGTGCCATAGGCTTAAGGCTCCGATATTATAGGATATTATAATTTCAATGTGGTGAGATATGAATGAGATTGATTAATTTTTAATCAATAGGCGTCTAATAATTAGACGCCTATTGGTGTGAAGTAAACTTAAAATTTTGAAAGGAGTAAATTTTTCATTTTAACAATAAAAATCAAGCAATTTTATCGTGTTTACTTATGGTATCAAAGCTCGGTTTTCTTATTTAGATTGAAATACTACATTTTTCTGTATTATTAGTTAGTTTTCTGTATTAGAGTTTAGCTCTATAAAGTATTCGAAAATTGGATACAGAAAAAAAGCGGATTTAAAGCGGTGAGGATCAATTAAGACTGACCGCCGGGATCTGTAATTGCTATTTTCAAAATTCTGCTTATATTTGAATAATGGATTTCTACAACACTTATATTTTGCCGAAACTGATCAATTATATCTGTTCTCAGAATGATATCAGCCAGATACGCAGTGAATTAATGCCCCTGGCAGAGGGAAGAACTTTAGAAGTTGGTATGGGCTCCGGCCTTAATCTGCCTTTTTACGATCCTTCCAAAATAGAGCAGGTGCTGGGATTGGAACCGATAGCAAAACTCAGGAATATTGCAGAGAAAAAATTTATTGATGCACCTTTTGAAGTGGATTTTATAGGAGTGACAGGAGAAGAGATTCCTTTGGAGAGTGATTTTCTGGATACAGTCGTGGTGACATATACCCTGTGTTCTATCCCAGATGTTTCAAAGGCTTTAAAAGAAATGAACAGGGTCTTAAAACCCAGCGGAAAGCTAATTTTTTGTGAACACGGCAAATCTCCGGATGAACATATTTTTAAATGGCAGAACAGGCTTAATCAGCCCTGGACAAAAATTAGCGGCGGTTGCCATTTAAACAGAAATATCTCTGAACTTATCAAAGAAAGCGGATTTAAAATTGTAGACCTTGATACCAGATATAACAGCCCGCTCAAACTTGTCAGTTTTAACTACAAGGGGATAGCCATCCCGGCATAATCACCATTACAATTCGTTTGTGTGTATTTCTGTATGCCTGTTCTTTTTATGCCGGGTCCTTTTATTCAAGAAAGGATGTGTCATATTTTTTCCAGATGTTAAGGGCAATTCGCAATGGTTTCATCATTGGAACGGTGTAGGTATGGAGTTTTTTTTCAGACATATAGGACCTGCAGCGATCCACATATGCTGAAAAGCCTCTTGGAGATATGATCAGGGGTTTGGTTAACTCCTGCTTTAACTCTATCAGCCTTTCCGGAAGATATTCCGAGAGCAGGGGGACCTGAAGATAAATGGCGGCAATGATGACATCGGTATTGGGATCTTGGTCTATAATTCTGATGGATTCCAGAAGCCTGTCATCGTCACAGTTGCCGAACAGGTCAATCGGGTTGTTGCCTACGTTTTTCAAAATTTTGTCTTTAATGGATTTCTGGTCCGGTTTGAGGCCTTTTTCGATAAGATCCTGCATCCGTTTTTTTGTTTCAGGGGCAAATTGCGCCAGGGTCATGCCTTCTTCGGTAACCTGGTCTGCAAGTAAAATTCCCGCACCGCCTCCTACACTGATCACAGCGATCCGGGTGCCTCCTGTCCTTGGCTGGCTGGTGAGAATGGAAAGCACATTTACCATTATTTTCGGGTCTTCTGTTAATTCCTCCACAAGGTAGAAGCCTGCCTGATCGCAGCAGGATTTAAAGGCTTCATGGCTGCCAGCAAGTGATGCCGTATGAGAAAGGGCTGCCTCAGCGCCTCCGCCCGTTCCGCCTTTGATAATCAGGACCGGTTTCTTTTTGGCAACAGCTTTTCCAACTTTCATGAGTTTAAGTCCGTCTGCAACACCTTCCAGGTATATGGCGATTAATTTAATTTTTGGATCATTGCCCATGTGGGCTAAAAATTCAGGTACTCCGGAGCTTGCAGCATTTCCAATGGAAACCCATTTGCCCAGGTTTTGATTGTCCGCGCCAAACATCTCAAGAAGTTCAAGACCGATACCTCCACTCTGGGATATCACCCCAACACAGTTGGGGTGAGCGGCAGGAACAGATCTCTGTACCGGGATATAATTGGTATTCAGCCCGGAAAAATTATCGATTACCCCCATACAGTTTGGGCCTATAAATGCAACTTTATAAGTTTCACTCAGGCGGACGAGCTCTTTTTCAAGATCATGGCGTCCCATTTCGGCAAACCCGTCACTGAAGATAATGGCCCCTTTACCGCCAATTTTGCAGAACTCTTCAAAGATGCTGACAGTTCTTTCAGAACTGACGGCAAAAACGCAGACATCCGGGACTTCTGGAAGATCCATTAGTGATGGATAGCATTTGAGTCCGTGTATGGTTTTTAACTTAGGATGGACCGGGTATAGTTTTTCGATGCCCATACAGTTTTTAAGAATGACCCCGCCCTGGGTCCCTGGACGGGACGCCCCGATAACGGCAACTGATCCGGCATTGAAGATAGCATCAACGCTTTTTTGTTTCCAGGGCCTGATATCTTCGGCCAGGGGAGTGACATTGCCAGGATCATGAATCAGGCGGGCATCCACAATTGCATATCCCTCTTCATAGACAATTACCGGGTTAAGATCCAGTTCGCAGATTTGCGGGTTTTCGGCCATAAGTTTAGACACGTTGATGACCAGTTTTATAATGCTGTTCCTGTCATACTTCTGTCCCCGAAATCCCTCAAGCACCTTCCCGGCCTTAGTATTTGCAAGCATCTGCTCAACATCCTTTTTGGACAGCACTCCAATGCCCATGGCAGCATCTGAATATAATTCTACATAAATACCCCCGATACCAATCATGGTGACCGATCCAAATCCTGCATCCTGTCTGGCACCTACAAGTAGCTCGAACCCCTTTTCAGCCATTTTTTGTACCAGAAGCCCCTCTTTGTCCTTTTTTGAGAAACCGTTTATTTTTTTTTCAAGGGTCAGGCCGGCAGCTTCAACTTGAGCCCTGTCTTTAAGATTTAAAAACACAGCACCTTCATCGGATTTATGGATAATTTTTTTTGAAACAGGCTTCACTACGACAGGATATCCAATTTCATCAACATAGCTGAGTGCCGCTTCAATATCATAAACCTGTCTGCCTTCCGGGAAAATATTGTATTTGTTCAATAGCGCAGCAGTTTTTTCAAAATCAAGTTGATATTTGTCCATGACTGTCCTTTCTTTGCAGTGTTGTGTTGAAGAATTTACAATAACATAATTATCTGTCTTTTTACAATTTCGCATTCACTTCAACCGTTACATGTTCATATTTTCCTATTTTACTCACCAGTTCATGATAGTAACTGGGGTTTTTATCATCGGTTGAAATGATACTGAGAATTAATGAGCGTTTATTTTCGGAAATTTTCCACAAATGGATATCCTCAACATGTGTTGAATCAGATTCGATATGGGCCCTGATAGATTGAATTTCATCTGAATAATCACCCTTGTCCAGAAGCACGCCGCTGGTTTGCTTCAGAAGTCCTATGGCCCATTTCCCAACTACGATTGCTCCAAGGATACCGACAATTGGGTCTGCCCATGTAAAACCGAAATATTTCGCAACAAGCAATGCAAAAATAGCCAGAACAGATGTCATGGCATCGGTAATGACATGAAGATAAGCAGCCTTAAGGTTGTGGTCATCATGTTGATGCTCGGAATGATTATGACTCTTATGTTCGTGTTCACCATGCTCGTGCGCATGATGATTGTGGCCGTGGTGGTCATGAGCATGCCCCGAGTTTCCATGTCCCAGAATAAAAGCAGATATAATATTAACGATAAGGCCTATCACGGCAACTATGATGGCTTCATTAAAAAGAATATCCACTGGATTAAACAGCCGTTCTATCGATTCAAAAGCCATGGCAGCCCCTGCAAGTAGCAGAAGAATGGCATTGGTATATCCGCCAAGTACACCTACTTTACCTGTCCCAAAACTATATTTGGGGTTGTTGATATGCATTCGTGCAAATATATACGCTGCCAGAGTAATGAACAACGCAAGCGCATGGGTCCCCATATGAATTCCATCAGATAAAAGTGCCATTGATCCACTGATAACCCCGGCAATAATTTCAACAAACATCGTCAGCAGAGTTATAATAACGACAATTAAAGTTACTTTCTCATTTCTCTTTGATTGGGGTACGGGTTTAATTGAATTGCAATTGGTACTCATAATATTAGATTTTCCTGTTAATTTTAGCTAACGAATTTAATAAACCAGAGGCTTCTTCCTGACTAAGGCAGCTTGTGATATCCTCTGCAAGATTGAGATGATAGGCGTGGTGTTCCTTGTGAATGGTTTTTCCTTTAGCCGTCAGCAGGATATTAAAGCCCCTGCCATCTTCCGGATCTTTCTGGCGACAGACATGTCCGCTCTTTTCTAATCGGTCGATCATGACGGTTAGTGTTCCCATGGTAACACTAAGCTTTTCAGACAATGGTTTCATACGGATCGGGCCATTACTGCCAACAATTTCGATGGTGTGGTTTTGCTGGGGAGAGAGACCTGTATTTTTGGCAATGGCATGTTCCCATGAATACAGCTTTTCGTAAAATTCTATAATAGAATCGCTTAACTTATTAAGTACCGTATTTTTCAAAACAACTCCTTTAATTATGTTTGACAATCAAACTATAAAGCATTTGATTTGATTGTCAAACTAAAAAATTGTTCTAAAAGTATACAAGGGCTGGGACGATTTTTTAGGTGAGAGGCAGGGGCCTTGAAAAGATAAGATTCAGTGAATAGAGAATCTTAACTTTTCAAGGCCAGGAATTCATTTGTAATCAGGCAGCTTCGATCCTGCAGGGGACAAATCTGTGAACCGGTGTTCCAACTAAATCTCTATTTGTATTTTTAGTTAACCTGTTCACATTAATACCAAACACTTTACCATTATAGTTTAAGCCAAAACCATGCGGGATAAGAACCGTTCCCTGACGCACCTGGGTGCTGATCTGGACTTCTCCGGTTTCACTTCCGGCCTGGGTTGTCACTTTGGCCTGCTGACCATCAGTAAGTCCAGTTTTTTCTGCATCTTCAGGGCTGATTGAGATGGTACAGGCGCGTTTGCCTTTATTCCATTCAGGATTCCGCATCAGGGTGTTGATATTAAACCGGGTATGGCGTCCTGCGTTAAGAATTAGCGGGTATTCGCCAGGCATTTCAAGATCTCTGGCTTCATCAACAGGGTTCAGGGTTGAAGCCTGTTCTTCAAGTTCAGGTATGTGAGTTTCAATTTTATTGGAAGGTGTTTTAACCGGTGCCATAAGGTTCTCAGTGTCGGCCTTTCCAACCAGTAGACCCTGGGGCTGGTCCAGGAGTGCCTGGAATATTTTTTCTCCCATGTCAAATTCCGGTTCAAAACCAGCCCTCTGTGCATTTTTACGAAAGGCTTTGGGTGCAGTCATCAATAAGCCCCACAAAGAAGCTTTAGCAGCGCTGTCCCATTCTGTCCCAATGGTTTTGGCAAGAACAAACGGTACCATTTTCATGGCAGCAGGTTCTTTGCCTGCCCATGTCATCAATTCAGCACCAAACGTCATACGGTCTTTTTTAGCTGCATCATAAAGCGAATCCGGAATATCCGGAATTATCCCAAGTTTATCAGCAATCATGGTATGGATTTGAGATGCCTCAAGGCATTCTCCCGGGGGAGAAACAATCGGCCTTCTAAGCTGCATGAAAATTTCCGGGTAAGTTCCTGGGAAAAATGTGGTATCCCAGGATTCATAAAAGGTCCGGCAAGGTAAAACATAATGGGCAAGCCGTGCAGTCTCACTCATGACAATATCATTGACCACCAATAGGTCAAGATGCTCAAATGCCTTTTCGTAAGCAGTTGTATCCGGGTAGGCGCGAAGCGGATTGCAGGCGCTGACATAAACTGCCCGAAGTCTTTCCGGATGATCAGATAAAATCTCTTCTGGCATAACCGAAGGAGGAAAAGAACCCGCAGCAGCAGGCGGCATGTTTGTAGCCAGAGTTTTCCAGATTTTGGGGTTGCGTTCATCTGCATGGAACCCCATGGGCATAACCATTGCCGGGATTACATTCCCTCCAGAAGAGCAGAAAATACCGCATACCGTACCAAGGACATGAAGTAAATAGGAGTTAAGAACGCTGTTGCGCCCCATATAGATGCCTAAATCCGGGTGAACACACCATTTTTTTGTAGTCATCAGGCGGCAAAGTTCAAAAACAGCTTCATAATCAAGTTCACACACTTTTACAGCTGCTTTTGAATCGAAATTATTAAACCAGGGCCGGATAAGATCAAAATCTTTTACATTTTCTTTTAGGTAATCAGCCGCTTCCCAACCTTGATCAAGTATGATTGATATCATGGCTTTCATCAGCAGGGAGTCCGTCCCCGGACGGATGGCAAGATGGATATTTGCTATGGAAGCAGTTTCGCTTTTCCTGGGATCTACTGATACCAGGATCCGTTCAGGATCTTTTGAAAAACTTTTCAGAACTTTCGGGGCTTGCGGCATCTGGTGGCTTTCCATACCATTCCATCCCCAGGCCACAAGCATCTGAGTATTATGTTCATCTGGAATAGCGATATTATACTGTTTTCCGAAAAAACGTCCGGTAACCCACCAATGGCCCGAGAATTCCTGCCCGCCGGAAGAATAATAATACTGAGAGCCCAAGGCACGTAAAAGGGTTAACCCAAAACCTGCTTCCATATGGCCGCCCTGGGCGCTTCCTCCCATGTAGGCAAGTGATTTTGGGCCAAATTCATCAACAGTGGATTTCATTTTCTCTGCTATTTCGCTTACTGCCTGATCCCAGGAAATCGGTTCGAAGCGTCCGTTCACCTTTTTCAAAGGCTGGGTGATCCTGTCTTCCGGGTATTGGTGGTAGATGACATTCAGTCCTTTGCGGCATGCATACCCTTCACTTTTGGGGTTGTCTTTGTCCGGCAGGACTTTTACCATTTTGTCATTTTCGACCAGTATTTTAAGCCCGCAATTCTGGGCACACAATACACATCCTGTTTTATGCCATTCTCCCATCTCCCCTCCTTAAATATATTTTTGTTTTCTAAATTTGATTTGGATCACTTAAATTTATGGTCTGGATTACCATAGTCGGTATAAACAAAAATCAAAAGTGTCAAAAATGACAAAAAACATGCGAAAAGTGACTTTGCAGAACAGAGTCTGTTTTTAAAGTACTTATGAAAATGTATTATGAAAGTATAAAATTATACCTAATCGCAAAAAAGGATGTAAATCAAGGTTTCTTTTTTTCGTTAACTGATGAATTTTATGGACAATAAGCAGTAAAAGCATTATACAGGAGCATGTATCGGGTATAAACAGGATAAAGGCTAAATGAAGTTAGCAAAATCATCTCATGTCTCTAAAGGGGCAAATGAAATTATACAAATGGAATTATCAGCAGTAAACAAAGGTTTTGTATTCAAACAGGGGAGCGTTTTTTCATGAAAAAATTTATTGGCGGGGCAATCTCGGTTTTACTTGGTGTTTTTAGTTTTTCAGTCTTTTTCACGTCTTTTTTAAAAGTGTTGGCAGGCAGCATGCCGATACTGTTTATTCTTGGCGGCGCATTGGCGATTTATCTAAATATTGACAGTTTGAAGTCTGACAAAGAAGACGAACCTGATACAGAAGACATTGTTGATGTGCCTGAACCAGAACCAGAACCAGAACCAGAACCAGAACCTGAGCCTGAGCCTGAGCCTGAGCCAGAACCTGAGCCTGAGCCAGAACCTGAGCCAGAACCTGAGCCAGAACCTGAGCCTGAGCCAGAACCTGAGCCAGAACCTGAGCCAGAACCTGAGCCAGAACCTGAGCCAGAACCTGAGCCGGCCCTTGAGCTTGTTGGGAATACAGAATCCAGGGTTTTTCACACAACAGACTGCAAGTTTTCAAAAGGGAAAAAATGTACGGAGTCCTTTAGCAGCAGGGATGATGCAATCAATGAAGGATATAAGCCCTGTGGAGTGTGCAAACCATAATTATAAATTTTTTAAAAGATGACACTAAAATGGAACCCGTTTTAGGAAAAAAGAAGGCAGATCTTGATGAAGGTGAATCAAGCTGCCTTTTTTGTTATGAAAATATCAAAAATAAAATTGTTAAAGAGTTTAATTCAGTTGTTGCCATAAAGGATCAATTTCCAGTTAGCCCGGGTCACATGCTGATTATTCCGAAAAGGCATTGCCGGGATTTATTTCAAATGACATCTGACGAACTGATGGATACATATTCCTTGCTGAGTATTCTTAAAAACGAGATTTCCAAAAAGGATAATTTGGTAACCGGATATAATGTAGGGGTGAATGTCGGTGCCTCAGCAGGGCAGACCGTGTTTCATTGTCATTTCCATCTTATCCCCAGGCGTGAAGGTGATACTCCCAATCCAAGAGGCGGGGTCCGGGGGGTGATCCCCGGTAAAATGAATTACTGAGAACCTATGTTTTTGCTTTGTTCAATATAAATTTTTTCTAGTGACTTATGTATAATTTTTGTTTACTTTAAATTAATTATTTAACCACCAATTTATTTTAAAAATATCGCGGACTGTACAGTTCGCTTGAAGACTATGCAGGCGTTTTTGTAAGGCTGCTTTAAAGCAGGAGTTACAGGTGCGTCTACAAATGTTTAAAAATATTCGATATGCATTCGTTTTTTTCACTTGCGGATGCTTTTAATACATGTTATGTGGTTTTTCGAACATATACTTTCGTAAATGCTATGTTAACTCGGAGATCAAAATGAGTATTGCAATCCAAGATATTAGTCTGACAGTGGACGAGGAAATTTATTTAACGGACATCAATCTGGATTTCGAACCCGGCTCAACAAATATCTTTCTTGGGCGGACATTGGCCGGGAAGACCTCTTTATTAAGAATTATGGCAGGCCTGGACCGGCCGGACAAAGGTAAAATTATAGTTAATAACGAAGATGTTACAGGTATGTCTGTCAGAAAACGTAATATCTCGATGGTTTACCAGCAGTTCATTAACTATCCTTCTTTTACAATTTACGAAAATATCGCATCCGCATTAAGAATCTCAGGCATGGAAAAAAACAGGATTGATAAAAAAGTCAAAGAAGTGGCAGCCATGCTTCACCTTGAAAATATGCTTGACAGAATACCAACGGAATTATCAGGTGGGCAGCAGCAGCGCTGCGCAATTGCCAGGGCGCTTGTAAAGGATTCAAATCTACTTTTGCTGGACGAACCCCTGGTTAATCTGGATTACAAACTCAGGGAAGAGCTGCAGATTGAATTGCAGGAAATTTTCAGGCAGCGTGAAGCCATTGTCGTTTACACGACAACCGAACCCGGGGAGGCTCTCAAGCTTGGTGGAAATATTGCAGTATTGGATGAAGGGAGGATTATACAGACCGGGGTGACGTCAGAAGTTTATCACCGGCCTGCTACTGTAAAAGTTGCCCAGGTATTCAGTGATCCTCCCATTAACCTTCTGGATTGTAAGGTTTTTGACGGGAAACTGACGCTTGGAGATAATGTTACTTTCAATCTTACGAACCATCTTACGTCTTTGCCTTCAGGTGAGTACATTGTCGGACTTCGTTCCAATCATCTTTATCTGAATGCTCAAAATACCAACGATATAGCCCTGGATGCAAGGGTTGAACTGGCAGAAATTAACGGATCTGAAACCTTTATTCATCTGGACTATGAAGGAAATAAACTCGTGGTTCAGGAGGTGGGTGTTTATTCGCGTAAAATCGACTCAAAAATTGATATATTTATGGATCCGGGCAATTTATTTGTTTTTTCTACGGATGGCGCGTTGATTCTGGCACCGGGCGAAACCCTGGCTGATAGTTAAAGATTACAGGAGAGATAAATGGCAAAAATCACTTTGGATAATGTTGCCCACAGCTACATTGCAAATCCTGAAAATGAATCGGATTATGCGCTCAGGCTGATTGATAACATCTGGGATGACGGGGGAGCTTATGCATTGCTTGGGCCATCCGGCTGCGGGAAAACAACATTGCTCAATATCATCTCCGGCTTGCTGACGCCCAGCAAAGGCAGAGTACTTTACGATGATAAGGATGTAACTTCTCTGCCGCCGGAAAAGCGCAATATCGCACAGGTGTTTCAGTTCCCGGTTCTCTATGACACCATGACTGTTTTTGAAAATCTTGCTTTTCCTTTAAAAAACAGGGGGTTTAATAAATCGGATATTAACAAAAGGGTTCTTGAAGTTGCCGATATCCTCGATTTGACAGACAGCCTTAAGAAAAAGGCTGCACGTCTCAGCGCCGATGCCAAGCAAAAAATCTCACTGGGCAGGGGCCTGGTAAGAAGTGATGTAGCAGCCATCCTATTTGATGAACCTCTTACGGTGATAGATCCCCATTTGAAATGGCAGCTTCGGTGCAAACTCAAAGAAGTTCATGAACAATTAAAACTTACACTGTTATACGTTACCCATGACCAGGTAGAAGCCTTGACATTTGCAGATAAAGTTATCGTTATGTACGAAGGCGCCATTGTCCAAATCGGCACCCCGCAAGAACTATTTGAAAATCCATCCCATAAGTTTGTTGGCTATTTTATCGGCAGCCCGGGTATGAATTTTATACCCTGTTCTATGGATGGCCATGCGGCAATTGTAAATGGTTCCCGAATACCCCTGGATGAAAGAACAGCACAGCTCGGAAACAGTGTATCAGGAAAACTGGAGCTTGGAATCCGGCCCTTGTATCTTGAAGTATATGACAAGGAGATTGAAGACAGTATCCCAGTAGATGTCAATTCAATTGAGGATCAGGGAAATTATAAAATTGTTACTGCTAAAATTGCTGATCAGCTTGTCAGGGCGCGTTTGCCTGAAGATTTGCCCGTCCCGGGAGAAAAGGCATGGTTGAAATTTCCCCAGGACTGGATCCGCCTGTTTCATGAAGATCGGCTGTTAAGCCCTTAACCAAGTGTTTAGGAATGGAGTATACCCCATATGGATAAATGGAAAGATAATAAAGCATGGTTCCTTGTGCTGCCTGTTTTTGTGCTGGTAGCCTTCAGTGCTATCATCCCGCTTATGACAGTGGTCAACTATTCTCTTCAGGATATTTTCGGGCCTGGGCAGCGGGTGTTTGTCGGGACAGAATGGTTCAAGGAGGTTCTTTCGGATACAAGGCTGCATGAAGCCTTATGGCGGCAGTTTTTATTTTCAGGCCTGGTACTTCTCATTGAAATGCCGCTGGGTATCCTTATTGCTCTGATGATGCCCAAAAAAGGGTGGGGTGCTTCCATCAGCCTGGTACTCATTGCACTCCCACTGCTGATTCCATGGAACGTTATCGGTACCATATGGATAATTTTCACCCGGCCGGATATCGGGCTGTTTGGTGCAGCAATCAACGGTTTGGGTGTGACATTTGACCATACTGCGAGCACCATGGATGCATGGGTCACCTTGATGCTCATGGAGGTCTGGCACTGGACACCCCTGGTGGCACTGCTGGCATATGCCGGTCTCCGTGCCATACCGGAAGCCTATTTTCAGGCTGCAAAAATTGACGGTGCATCCACCTGGGCGACGTTTTGGTACATCCAACTTCCTAAAATGAGAGGCGTCCTTACGATTGCTTTACTTCTGCGTTTCATGGACAGTTTTCTGATTTATGCAGAGCCGTTTGTACTGACCGGGGGTGGGCCTGGGAATGCCACCACATTTTTGTCCATTTATCTTGTGAAAATAGCGGTTGGTCAGTTTGACCTTGGTCCTGCTGCAGCATTTTCTCTTGTTTACTTTTTAATCATACTTCTGTTTAGCTGGTTGTTCTACCAGGTGCTGCAAAATGCAGGGAAAGGAGAAGCTTCATGAAAAAAAGAACGGTTTTCTTTATTTTTTACCTGCTGCTGCTAATGCTTCCTATATACTGGATGCTGAATATGTCCCTGCAGACCAATGCAGATATTCTTGGATCGTTTTCCCTGTACCCCAAAAATATCACTTTTGGAAATTATATAAAAATTTTTACAGACTCTTCCTGGTACAACGGATATATCAATTCTATTATTTATGTATCCATGAATATGGTAATCTCACTTGTGACAGCTTTGCCGGCAGCCTACGCTTTTTCCAGATACAATTTCATCGGTGATAAGCATATTTTTTTCTGGCTTTTAACCAACCGCATGGCACCGGCTGCTGTATTTCTTCTGCCTTTTTTTCAATTGTATTCAACCTTTGGTCTGATTGATACTCATATTGCTGTGGCGCTTGCCCATTGTCTTTTCAATGTTCCGCTTGCAGTGTGGATTCTTGAGGGATTTATGTCTGCTGTGCCGCGCGAGATAGATGAAACCGCTTTTATAGACGGATACCGGTTTCCTCGTTTCTTTTTAACAATATTTTTACCCCTGATACGATCCGGAATCGGAGTAACCGCTTTTTTCTGCTTTATGTTTTCATGGGTGGAACTGCTGCTGGCCCGGACATTGACCACAACCAATGCGAAACCTATTGCGGCAACCATGACTCGCACTGTAAGTGCATCAGGTCTTGATTGGGGACTTCTGGCTGCCGCCGGAATCCTTACGATCGTTCCAGGTGCATTGGTAATCTGGTTTGTAAGAAATAACCTGGCAAAGGGATTTGCCATGGGCCGTGTTTGATTTAAGGAGTAATTATGAATTTAGAATGGATGGCCTGGACCGTTCCCACTGCAACTTTCTTTATTTCAATTGTCAGTATCCTGATCGGTATGACCGTCTGGCAGGTAGTTTCGCCAACGATTGAAAGAAGAGGGTTTATTCCCCTTTCCACTACCCGGGGCGATCGTCTTTTTATTGGTCTTCTGGGAAGTGCCTATATTCACCTTGCCTGGGTCGGGTTAAGCGACCTTACCTTGTGGTATGGGTTTGGTATAGCACTGGTGTGGATGGTGGTTGTAATGCGATGGGGATGAAAAATAGCGCTTTAAACAATATTGCAGGTTCATGCCTTCACTCCCTGCAATATGGGGTTCTAAAAACACAGAAGGCTACGGAGGGATCAATATGGCAAGAAAATTGTTAGTAAATGGTTCCAGAATGTCGATTCTGGCATTGGGCATGGCAGCCCTGTTTTTAATTGCAGCTATGCCGGTTAGCGCTGACATTAATGCTGCTAAAAAATGGATAAAAACGGAATTTCAACCGTCTACATTGTCAGAAAGTCAGCAGATCAAGGAAATGGAATGGTTCATGAAAGCAGCTGCACCATTCAAAGGGATGCAAATTAAAGTTGTATCTGAAACTATCCCAACCCATGAGTATGAATCCAAAGTTCTTACAAAAGCATTTAAAGAAATCACAGGGATTGAAGTGGTGCATGATTTAATCCAGGAAGGGGATGTCATTGAAAAACTCCAGGTTCAGATGCAGTCAGGTAAGAATGTATTTGATGCCTATGTAAATGACTCTGACCTGATTGGAACCCATTCCCGTTATGGGCATGTGGTAAATCTCACCGACTGGATGGCAGGAGAGGGCAAAAGCGTTACAAGCCCCACCCTGGATGTAGATGATTTTATGGGTAAATCTTTTACCACAGGTCCTGACGGCAAACTTTATCAGCTTCCGGATCAGCAATTTGCAAACCTTTACTGGTTCCGTTATGACTGGTTCAACCGTGCAGATTTCAAAAAGAAATTCAAAGAGATGTATGGCTATGAGCTGGGTGTTCCTGTTAACTGGTCTGCCTACGAAGATATTGCAGAATTTTTCAGCGAAACTGTCGGGGAAATTGATGGCAAAGCCATATACGGCCATATGGATTATGGTAAAAAAGCCCCTGATTTAGGCTGGCGTTTTACCGATGCATGGCTCTCCATGGCAGGTGCTGGGGACAAAGGGTTTCCTAATGGAAAGCCTGTAGATGAGTGGGGTATCCGCGTGGATGAAAATAATCGTCCGGTGGGTTCTTCTGTTTCCAGAGGCGGTGCAGCCAATGGGCCTGCAGCCAAATATGCATTGACCAAATACATGACCTGGTTGAGAAAATATGCGCCTCCGGGAGCCCTTGGAATGGATTTTTATCAGTCTCTGCCAAGTCTTGCAAAAGGCAATGTGGCCCAGCAGATCTTCTGGTACACCGCATTTACAGCAGATATGGTCAAAGTCGGCACTCCAGTGGTCAACGATGATGGTACGCCTAAATGGAGAATGGCACCATCTCCACATGGACCATACTGGGAAGAGGGCCAGAAGCTAGGATATCAGGACTGCGGTTCATGGACACTGATGAAAAGTACACCAGTTGACAGAAGAAAAGCAGCATGGCTGTTTGCTCAGTTCTGCGTGTCTAAAACCGTTTCTCTCAAAAAAGCTCATGTCGGCCTGACGCCAATCAGGGACAGCGATATCAACCATGAGTCTTTTACCAAGCGTGCCCCCAAACTTGGCGGTCTTGTAGAATTTTACAGAAGTCCTGCCAGGGTTGCCTGGACGCCTACAGGAACCAATGTGCCGGATTATCCGAAACTGGCCCAGTTATGGTGGCAGAATATTGGGGAAGCAGTTGCCGGCGAAGTAACTGTTTCTACAGCCATGGATAATCTTGCCAAGGAACAGGACAAGATTCTCATGAGGATCGAACGTGCGGGTATCCAGGGGGACAAAGGTCCGAAATTGAACAAGGAAAGAGACGAATCCTACTGGCTCAACAAGCCTGGCTCACCCAAGGCTAAACTTGCCAATGAGAAACCACAGGGTGAAACATTGAATTATGATAAGCTTATTCAGGCATGGAAAGAAGGACGTGCCAAATAAAAAAAGGGTATTAATTTTTTAATCTGAAAAGGGTATCTGCGGCAAATTCCACTGTAGATACCCTTTTACACAACCACCAGATTGATATCATTGGCTGTGATAATTTCCATAAGTCCCTCAGGCGGTTCCTGGTCCGTAATCAATGTGTCAATTTCAGTGATATTCCCAAGTTTTACCATGGCATTTCTGCCAAACTTGGAATGGTCGGTAACCAGAAAAACTTTTCTTGAATTCTCCATGATGGTCCGGGCTACGTGAACTTCTCTAAAATCAAAATCTAAAAGGGTGCCATCCAGGTCAATTCCGCTGATACCAATAACACCGATATCAACTTTAAATTGACGGATAAATTTAACGGCAGCCTCTCCTGTAATTCCGCAATCACGGCTTCTGACAATACCACCGGTAACGATCACTTCAAAATCTTCTTTTTTGCTCGTGATGGCTGCTACATTGAGATTATTGGTAATGATTCTCAGCTTGCGGTGCTGGGTCAGCTCATTTGCAACATATTCTGTTGTGGTACCGATATTAATAAATAAAGAGGTGTTATCTTCTATCATTTCGGCAACTGCCTTGGCGATCTTCTTTTTTTCATCTAAAAGCAGTTCTTTTCTGTGCCGGTAATCCACATTTTCAGTGCTGAGCGCAAGCCCTGCGCCCCCATGGTATCGGGATACATATCCTTGCTGGTCAAGAAAGTTGATATCACGACGAATTGTCTGCGGGGTAACATTGAATAATTTTGCCATTTCTTCAACCGTCACAAACCCGCTGGTTTTGATCAAAGAAATGATTTCCTCATGTCGATTATTAATGGCCTTTCTTTTGGTTGTCATAATTGCTTTATTGCCCTGTTGGTTTTCACAGCTCATATCAAAAAATTGCTAATAAGCTTTTTTCAATAGCAAATCTGAAAGATTATTTCCAGCCATAGGATTTTTCAATTGCTTTGGCCCAGTTTGCATACAGGTGGTCTCGTTTTTTTCGGTCCATATCAGGCTGCCATTGTTTGTCCTCTGCCCAATTGGCTTTAAGCTCATCTGTAGAGCTCCAGAAACCAGTTGCAAGGCCTGCGGCATATGCGGCTCCAAGGGCCGTGGTTTCAATTACTTTTGGCCTGATAATGGGAACGTTTAAAATATCTGCCTGGAACTGCATTAAAAGCTCATTTAGCACCATGCCCCCGTCCACTTTCAGGTGTTTTAAAACCACTCCCGAATCTTTATTCATGGCCTTTGCTATATCTTTGGTCTGGTAAGCGCAGGCTTCAAGAACAGCTCGGGCCAGATGGCCTTTGTCTGCAAAGCGGGTAAGGCCGGCAATAATTCCCCTGGCATCAGACCGCCAATATGGTGCATACAGGCCGGAAAAAGCAGGCACAAAATAGACATCTCCATTATCTTCAACACTTTTAGCAAGGGCTTCTATATCTTCTGCTTTCTCAATAAGCCCCAGGTTGTCGCGCATCCACTGAACAAGTGCGCCGGCAATCGCGATGGAGCCTTCCAGGCAGTATACTGTTTTTTGATCATTGATTTGATATGCCACCGTTGTGAGCAGCCCGTGATTAGACTCAACAGCCGCATTGCCTGTGTTCAGTAGGAGAAAACATCCTGTGCCATATGTGTTTTTTGCCTCACCTTTAGAGAAACACGTCTGCCCGAAAAGTGCAGACTGCTGATCCCCAAGTGCTGCACAAACTGGAATTTTACCTTTAAACGGCCCGCTTTCCAAGGTAGATCCCCAGGTTTGAGAATCAATTGAAGGTTTTATCTGAGGAAGCATGGATGAAGGGATTCCATGTGCACTTAGAAGTTCTTCGTCCCACTGCATTGTATGGATATTCATGAGCATTGTACGGCTGGCGTTGGATACATCTGTTACATGTGAACCGCCATCCGGGCCTCCGGTCAGCCACCATACAATCCAGCTTTCAATGGTGCCAAACATTATATTGCCGGAATTCTTAGCTGTTTTTGCCTGTGATACATTTTCAAGAATCCATGTGGTTTTGGGGCCGGAAAAATAACTGGCTACCGGAAGACCTGTTTTTTTGCGGAAAAAATCCTGGCCATAATCGTTAATCAAGGTTTTGCAGATATCGTCAGAACGGGTGCATTGCCATACCACTGCGTTATAACAGGGTTCTCCGGTGTTTTTATCCCAGATGACACAGGTTTCTCTTTGATTTGTAATACCAATGGAATCAATTTGTTCGGCTGTTATTTTTGCTTTTGTCATAGCTGTTTCTATAACTGAACACGTGTTTTTCCAAATTTCAATGGGGTTGTGTTCAACCCACCCCGGCTGTGGGAAAATCTGTTTGTGTTCTTTCTGTGCGGATTCGAAAATGTTCCCCTGCTTGTCAAACAAAATAAATCTGTTGCTGGTGGTTCCAAGGTCAATGGCGCCAACGTACTTTTTCATAGTGTTATCTCCCGGTTAAAAGTGGATCGTCGCTATTGTTTTTTTTGATATAAGTGGTACCATATCAGGTAAATGTGAGATTTTAAACATTAAAGTAAAGAATTCACAAAGATAAAGCTATTTTGTGGGCTACTTTTTAAATTTATTGAAATATGCTAATATTTTTAACATTAAACTTTCATTTAATATTCGTTATTTTCACTTGAGTTTATATTTTGCGCGTGGTATGTAATTTTTCGAACATAAATTTATGTAAATCAGGCCCAAACGCCCGCTGTTCAGAATAAAACGACAGGTGGGCAGGCTTTTGGCACCTATAATATGAAAAAAACCTTTGAAACCCAAGTGCTTGTGATTGGCGGCGGTGTTACCGGGACCGGCATAGCCAGAGATCTTTCCATGAGAGGACTTAATGTGATTCTCACGGAGAAACAGGATTTGAATGCAGGTGCTTCCGGTGGTAATCACGGCCTGCTTCACAGCGGTGCACGCTATATCAGCTCTGATCCTGAAGCAGCCATCGAGTGCAACAGCGAAATCAATATTTTAAAAAAAAATGCCGGACACTGTATTGAGGAAACAGGAGGGTTGTTTGTTGCAGTCCGTGGAGATGATGAAAATTATATTGCCGATTTTCCAGTAATGTGTGACAGGGCCTCAATTCCGCATAAACGACTTTCGGTTAAAGACGCCAGAATTTTAGAGCCTGCATTATCAGATCAAACCATTGCGGTTTATCAAGTTAATGATGCCTCTATTAATCCTTTCAAGCTGTCCATTGAAAATATGAATAATGCCATGTCAATGGGTGCCCTGTATTTGAGTTTTTGTATGCTTGAGGCATTTGAGCTTGATAAAAATAAAATAGTACGTGCGAAAATTCGTAATCAGATTAATGGTGAATCTTTTTTCATCAAAGCAGATACTTATGTGAATGCCTCTGGTGCATGGGCAGGATATATAGCTTCTATGGCAAACGTGTCTGTTAATATTGTATTTTCCAAAGGGACCCTGCTCGTTACGAGCAAACGGATCACCCGCCGGGTAATCAACCGGTTAAGAAAAGCCACGGACGGAGATATCCTTGTTCCGGGAGGGGTTGTCTCCATACTGGGAACGACTTCGGTCCGTATAGATTCCCCGGACAATATTTTTCCAACTATTGATGAAGTCGATCATATTATAGGCCAGGGCGAGCAGATGATACCATTGTTGAAAACATGCCGTTATGTTCGGGCGTATTCCGGTGTCCGGCCGCTTGTCAGTATTGGTGAAGGCGATGACCGCGAGGTCAGCCGTGGATTTACCTTGATTGACCATGAGAAGGATGGTGTTGATAATTTTATAACGATCACCGGGGGGAAATTATCCACTTACCGCCTGATGGCGGAAAAAACCAGTAACATTGTCTGTCAAAAGCATCACCTTGAGGTTAAATGCAAAACCAAAGAGACGCCGCTGCCTTCTACCCGCAGTGGTGAATGGTCCGAACCAGGTCTGTTTATAGGCAATGCAATGGGGGAGGGCAGTCTGCATGACCCTGTGCTTTGCGAATGTGAAATGGTTCCGGCTTCAGCAGTGGACACCATTATTACTTCCATTAAAAAAGGCAAGGGTATGCCGGATTTGTCCGCTATTGCATTAAGGAGCCGGGTTGGTAAAGGGCCCTGCCAGGGAACTTTTTGCAGTATGAGGATTTTGTCCTACATGTACAGCTCGGGCCAGATCACCCATGATAACAGTGTCAGGGATTTGAAAAAGTTTTTAAATGAACGGTGGAAAGGCGAGCGTTCTCTTTTATGGGATCAGGCCATTGTTCAGTCCTCTATAAAAGAAATGATACATTGCGGCGTGTTTGGCCTTGAGATGGATGATTCAGAAGGCATGGGCAATATATGATGATGAATAGTCACAACAATCATATGGATTGCGACCTTTTGGTCATCGGCTCCGGGTTTGCGGGAATGGCTGCTGCTGCGCGAGCTTCAGGTCTTGGGCTTAAAACTGTTCAAACAGGAAGTTCATCAGGATTTTATCTTGCCAGCGGATTGTTGGATTTTCTTGGCGTTTATCCTGTTGACCCTGTCACCCGCCTTAAAAATCCTGAAGATGGAATGGCGCTTTTAAAAAAAGAGATTACCAACCATCCCTATGCTAAAGTCAGTGAAAATAAAATTGTTGAAGCTTTTCATTTTGTCTATCAATTTTTATATGATGGTGGTCTTGATTATGCTTTCAAACTCAATCAAAACTTTCAGGTGCTGACGGCAGCAGGTACATTTAAGCCCAGCTTTCTTGTTCCCAGGAGCATGGCAAAATCCAATGAACTGTTCACAGATCAAAAACAAGTGCTTCTGGTTGATTTTGAAGGGCTCAAAGGGTATAGCGCTCTACAGATTGCAGGCAATTTAAAAAAAATGGGACACCAGGTAGATACCGTAACCATTAAAGTGCCGGAACTGACAGGCGATTTTAATGTAACGCGTCTTGCAGCAAAATTTGAAGATCCCTCTTTTTTAGATTATGTTGCAGAGCAGGTTCAAATGTTTGCCCCAACCAAAACTATGATGGGCCTGCCTGCTGTATGCGGGATTCATAATACATCTTCTATTCTAAAACAATTAGAATCAATAACAGGAATGGATTGTTTTGAAATTCCAGGGCTGCCGCCGTCCATACCTGGCTTGAGACTTAAAAACACTTTTGAAAAACAATTGTCAAAACGTAATATTACCGTGTTGAATAATGCGACGGTTAAACACAATACCATTCAAAAAAACAGATTGATTCTGGATGCAGTATGTCAGAATTTCAAGATCCGGGTGAAAGCCAGGGGCGTAATTCTTGCCACAGGGCGTTTCCCGGGAGGAGGACTGCGGGCAGAACGAGGGCTGATTCAGGAAACCGTATTTAACATCCCGGTGGATCAGCCGGATAAAAGAAATCTCTGGTATGATGCTAATCTTTTTCAGGCAAAGGGGCATGGCATAAATCAGGCTGGAATTTTAACCGACAATATTTTTCGGCCCCTGAACCGCAACAACATTCCGCTATTTGAGAACTTGTATGCTGCAGGTTCCATCCTGTCACATAACGACTGGGCACGGCTGAAATCAGGTGCCGGGGTATCCATTGTTTCAGCTTTAACCGCAGTTGATCATTTTAACTCTGGGTCGGGAGGGGATGATGTTTGAAGCCCTTTTATATGTCAGTATTTTTATCTGCCTGATCGGCCTTGTATTCCAAATATGGCGATTTAAACGGACCTCATCTTTTTTAAAGCATCCAAAAGCCAGTCGCCTGCGATCGGAATTAATGACCATAATACCAGGCTTTTTGAATACGCTGGTTCAGGTAAGGCTTTTTAAAGCAGGTAAAATACGCTGGCTGATTCACTTTGGACTGTTTGTTGGATTTTTGTACCTGCTATTGGTTCATGGCCTTCATGATCTCACATCTGATTTGTTCTTTGATTATTATGAGCCGACCATTGATCCTTACCAGTTTTTAAGAAATCTAAACGGGGTTTTTGTGGGGCTTGGCTGTATTGCCTTTTTGCTTAGAAGGCGTCTGAAAATAAGAATCAATAAAGATACACCACTAAAATACAAAGGTTACTTTTCGATTATTCTTATCCTGCTTGTCATCAGTTCAGGCTTTTTGCTTGAAGCTTCAAAGATTATCTCGGAACCGGTTTTCATGGATATGGTGGAAGAGTATTCAGATGTTGATGAAGAAAGCGGACTGGCTGATTTAAAATTATATTGGAATCATAATTTTAAGGTGTACTTTCCCCAATTGCCGGAGGTAACATCTTCGAGCCTGGAAAACGGTAGTTTTCTGAACGAGGAATACTGCCTTTCCTGCCATTCTGATACAAAGTCTGCATTTCTATCATTTCAGGCAGCAAAGCTGATCTATTATGCCGGGGATTTTTTAAACAGGCATCGGGCAGATTCTTTTCTTTATGCCATTCACTATATTTTATGTTTGTGCTTGCTTGCCTGTCTGCCGTTTTCGCGTTTATTTCACATCATCCTGATTCCAGTTGCAGGCCTTGTTAAAAAACAAGACAGCGTGCTGCATGGACAAAAAAAAGCAGTTGTCAGTGCTGCCGGATTATATGCCTGTACAAATTGCGGTTACTGCTCAGAGGTGTGCAGTGTATATCCTCATTTTCAGACAACCGGAAATTTATTTGTCCTGCCTCACTCGAAAATAGAATCTGTGAAAGGTTTAATCGGGGGGGATGCCGGCATCAATCCATGGTTGCTGCAAAAAGGAAATGAAATATGTACGGGCTGTTATAATTGTACCGATATCTGCCCCTCAGGAATTGATCTTCAGACACTTTGGAGCGTTCTGGGGGATACCCTGTGTGAAGAAGGATATTTATCCAATAGCAATGTTGTAAATACCATTCCTCTGCTTGAATGGGCTGCTAAAGCTCCGGTCAGCCTTAAAAGAAAAGAAAAAAAACCGGTATCTTCAGGACTGGCTGATCAGTCTGATGCGTTTGAAGCCTGTGTGCAATGTACGATTTGCACCAATGTCTGCCCGGTGGTTGAATATGACAGTGTGAAAAATGATTATACACCACAGCAGGTTATGAATCTTCTTCGTCTCGGTCAGCGGCATGTTGCAGAAGGTACACGAATGGTTCACACCTGCCTGACTTGTTACTCCTGCCAGGAAGTATGTCCCCAGAAGATACCCGTGACTGATATCCTGTTAGAGTTGAGGAATTCAGGATATAAAAAAGTTGAAACCATGAAAAAAGACTATTTAAAAGGAATGAGGCAGATAGAAACATGAGACTTGCATATTTCCCTGGCTGTAAAATTCCTTTTTATATGAAGGATTACGGCGCATCGTTCGAAGCACTTATGTTGAGGCTTGGTATAGAGCTTGTTAAACTGCCGTTTCACTGCTGTGGATATCCGGCCGGAAATGACGATTTCCTGACGTCTATGTATTGCGCAATTAAAAATTTAGCCGTTGCACAACAGCATGACCTGGATATTATTACCCCGTGTAAGTGCTGCTTTGGGCAGTTTAAGCATGCCATTCACCGGTATCATCAAAATCTTGAACTTAAAGATGATATTGATCACCTTCTTGATTCAGAAAACTTATCCTGGGCAGGGAAGACAAAAGTAAAGCATCTTTTATCCTTTCTTTATCACGATGTTGGCGTTGGTGAACTTAAAAAAGAAATTACAAATCCAATAGAAGGAAAGAAACTTGTTGTTCAGTATGGCTGTCATGCGCTCCGGCCTTTTTCTATCACCCGTTTCGACCATCCTTATACACCCAAAATTTTTGAGGAGCTGGTCCAGGTGACCGGTATACAGACTGTGGAATGGCCTAAAAGTACAGAGTGCTGCGGCAATCCGGTTGCGGATACAAATAGGGCCCTTTCCTTGAAAATTTTAAAAAGTAAATTCAAATCTGCATCAGAGGCAGGTGCTGACTATATCTGCAGCGCATGCACCCATTGCCAGATTCAATATGAAATACCAGGCTATGATTCAACCATTGATACCTTCGGGGTAAGACCTGTTTTGTATACCCACGTGCTCGGGGCAGCACTGGGAATCGAAAGTTCACTTTCGACACAGGGAAGTACAGGCCTGTTTGGATGATGGTTTTATTTACAGCGCTTTATTTTATAAATCAAGGATACCTTTTAACATGGGTTTGAGGTCTGTGACATGATAATCCATTTCATGGTATTGTTTCAGGTCAGCGACATCTGAAATCATCACGAAAGGAAGTTTTGAATCATCTGGATGGTCACTGCCATGAATCGTTCCATGGCCTGCATGGTCACTTGTAATAATGAGAAGATAACCCTTTTTTGATGTAATCAACTCAACCAGAGAAGAGAGACTCTCATCAATGAAAAACAGCTCTTCCATGTAACCTTTGGACAGCCAGCCTTCAACCGGACCTGTTCTGTCTAACCCGCTGACATGAAGAAAACAAAATTTTTTGCGGTCCGGCTTTTTGAAAAAGACCATAGCATTCTCAATTGAGAAATCAGGATCTAATCGGTGTTGATCAACAGCATCTGAAAGCAAAAACCCAAGTTTTTCTTTTGAATAGAAAAATCCAGTGGAAAAACCTTTAGATTTTGCGTCATTGAAAATCGTTTTATGGCTGATCCGTTTTTGTCCAGGTTCCCATGAATTGTCTCGACGACCACCCTCATTGGGATCAATACCGGAGAACATGGCTGCATGGCTCAATAAAGTCAATGGAGGAGAAGTGCTTTGACCCTTGAGGGTAAAAACCCCGGTCTTCATTACCGAATGAATTGTTTTTGATGACCTTTCCCCCAGTGCATCAGGATGAAGCGCATCAATGGAAATAATCAAAACTGATTCAATTTCACCGGCAGACACCAGACATGGTAACCATGATAAAAAAATAATGGTGACAAAACAAATCCGGCCAATATTCATTACGGTTTTTCGCTTATTATTCAAAAGCCATCCCCTCCAAGGGAAAATTCATTTTTCATCCATGCAGCAATTTTTTGAGTTGAATATCTCAGGGCTGTCATCTTTTAAAGGCATAAACCAGACCTCCGGGTTTTGTTAATGCATGATCAATTTAGAAAAGGGGTCACAATAAAATATCCTCCCAGGATAGCAATGGTTGTCCCTGCAAATTTTCTAAACCACATCCCGGCCCCGTTCCATGTACTGTTTTCAAGTAGTTTCTTCACTGCCGCAGTGGAGCTTCCTGCAATGACGATGGGAAGACAATGGCCAAGGGCAAAAAGGGTAATGAGTATGACACCTGTGACCACCTTTTCCTGGACCGTGATGATGGCAAGGATTGGGGCAATAAATCCAAAGGTGCATGAACCGGATAACACACCATAGGCAAGACCCAGTGCAAATGCGCCAAATTTTCCTTTAAGGTTTAACCGATACAAAAGGCTGCCGGACATGGAGCATTTCTCAACGCCAAGCATGCCAAGTGCAACCCAGATCAGGATGATGCCAATCAGGATCTGCCAGTAATTTCCTACGTCTCCCAACATTCTTCCAAGCAGGGCGCAAATGATGCCGATCAATGCAATGGTTATAAAAAGCCCTGTTGTGAAAAGGATAGAATATATGCCTGCCTGTCTCGGCTGGAGCATTTTTTCCTGTCCGCCCACATATCCAACTATTAGAGGGATGGATGCCAGGTGGCAGGGACTGAACAACACACTGATAACCCCCCAGAAAAAACATCCGGCAGCAGCAATGGCAATACCACCGGTCATCCATTGGTTGACAGTTAAGAATATCGAATCCAGCATTAATTTATCCTTTGTTTTTCAAATTCGGCTTTTCCACACCCATTTTAGTGAACTGATCAACAATGGATTTTTCATCAAGGAATCCTACATGCCGGTAAACTTCTTCACCTTTTTTATTAAAAAAGATTTGTGTTGGAATGGCTTTGATTTTGAACTTGGGTGCCTGCTGGCGATTCTCCCATACATCGATAAAGACGATATCTGCTTTTCCCTCATATGCTTTTTCAAGCTTGACAAGTATCGGTGCCATCATCTTGCAGGGGATGCATTTTTTTGCTCCAAGGTCAACCATGGTGATTTTTCCTTTTTCCGGAACCTTGGAAAAATCTTGTGCCGACACAAATGGTGCAAGAAAAAAAACGAAAATGATAGCGAGAAGAATAGACTTGTTATGATCTCTGAACATGGCGGATTCCTTTTCTGGTCTTTCTAAAATAAGCTTGCCTTAAAAAATTATTGTTTCAACCAGGACTCAATAGCAGGTTTTTTAGGCACTTTCCCTGTACATTTCACTTCGCCGTCCACAATGACTGAAGGTGTGCCAAAGACACCATATGAAGCGATCTGCATCATATCAGTTACTTTTTCAACGGTAGCATCCACACCTGTTTCTTTAATCACTTCCTGGACCAGTTTTTCAGTTTTGTTGCATTTAGCACATCCTGGTCCTAATACTTTAATTTCCATTTAAAATTTCCTCCAACAGGCGAATACTGCCTGAATTATTTATAAAATCATATTAAACAGATAACCGACAAACAGAATGCCGCATGCAACAACACCTACAAACACGGCTATCAGTCTGGGTTTTAAAACCTTTCGCAATATCACCATTTCAGGCAAAGACAAGGCAATGACACTCATCATGAATGCCAGAACAGATCCCAAAGCAGCCCCTTTGCCCAACAGCGCCTCAACAACTGGAATCACCCCTGCGGCATTGGAATACATGGGAACACCGATTATAACCGACACCGGAACGGACCACCAGGAGCCTTTGCCCATGATGGAAGCCATAACACCTTCCGGTACGAAACCGTGAATACCTGCCCCTACGGCAATACCAAGTATGACATAGATCCAAACCCTGCCGATAATCTCTTTTACTGCATCCCATCCATAGATGATCCGGTCATTCCATGTCAATTTTTCCTCTTCCATTTCAACAGCAGCCATATTGGCCTGTGTTACCCAGTCCTCAATGTGATTTTCTAATTTTAAGCGCCCAATTGCCCATCCGGCAGATATGGCAATGAAAAGACCGGTTCCCATATAAATGGCAGCTACTTTCCACCCCAGAAGGCCATATAAAAGACCGAGGGCGATTTCATTAACCATGGGGGCTGCAATTAAGAAAGAAAAAGTCACACCCAGAGGGACGCCTGCAGTTACAAAACCGATAAACAGTGGCACTGCTGAGCAGGAGCAGAAGGGGGTGACGATGCCAAGCAACGCTGCAAATACATTGCCTGCAAATTCACTTTTACCGGAAAGAAATGCACGTGTTTTTTCCGGAGTAAAAAAACTTCGAACAATACCCACTCCGAAAACTACCAGAAACAGCAGCATCATAACTTTTGGCGTATCATAGAGGAAAAACTCGATGGAATCACCCAGATGGGAACCTTGCTCAATTGGCAGCAGATTATAGGTAAGCCATTTTGATAATGCCGGCAGTTGTCGATAGATCATCCACCACAGTACAACTCCCGCGGTCCCCATCAAAATATTTAATCCCAGGATTGAATATGCTTTTTTCCCGACTGAATCGGTTTGAACAGTATTTGAATTCATAAATCCTTCTTTCTTACATGTGGCCACTTGGCGATTTGATTGTTTAAATTTTTTTGGATTTTACTTATTTCCCAACAATGTTGTGACGATCAATTCCAGGAAGTATCTTGTTAAGCGCTTGAATTTCCCTTTCATTATCCAACCAGTGCTTTAAGTTCCCTATCATGTTGGCGGCAAACGGAGATCCACTGCCGTCTGATAAAGAATAGTTCACCCAGAGACCGTCTTTGAAGCTTCTTACAAGCTCAGCATCTTCAAGCAGTTTCAAATGCTTGCTGGCAGTGGATTGTGCTATCCCAAGTGCTTCTTTTATTTCACAGACACACATGGGTTTTTGTTGAAGCATTTTCATCATCTTGACCCGATTAGGATCTGATAAGGCTTTCATGACTTTTATAAATGTTTTCATTACTTTTTTTAACACACTCCTTGCTGATTTTTTAATTCAAATACTGCCAGAAAAGTAAATTTCTTTTTTATCTGAGTGACTGATCGCAATTAAAAAACCTTTTTATAAATCGTTAAATTGGAATATATAGTCATAGTGGCTGATTGTCAACCGGTTTAGATAAAAAAATGACAACAGATAAGCAGTGATTAAGAATAAACATCCGCAATCATAGAGTTTATTTTTCTTGACTGAAATTGAATTATTGGATATTAATTAGACATTTAGCTAATTATAAAATTATATACTAATTATGGATAAAACACTTTCGATTATCAAATCGATATCTGACAAGAACAGGCTCAGGATCTTCAGTGCCCTTTTGGCTCACAGTGAGTTGTGCGCCTGCCAGATAACAGAGTTTTTAAACGTTGCTGGCGCAACTGCTTCAAAACACCTGGGTCTGATGGTAAGCGCCGGTGTTTTAAAGAACCGCAAGCAGGGGCGATGGATATATTTTCGCTTAAACAAAAAGAATAAAGCTTTAATACCTTTTTTCGACTGGGTAGGTGAAACAGTTAAAGGGTCAAAGCAAGTTGAAAATGACTTGAAAGCATTGAATGCTATCCTGCGTATTCCTTGTGAGGAATTGAGCCAGAAACAAAGAGAAGGCTCGCGCTGTTCCAACTCGTAAAGCAAAAATAGGCTTATAATGAAAGTAAAATTCAAAATATTATTTCTTTTCACGGGTAACGCATACCGCAGCCAAATTGCCGTGGAATTTGCATTAGAAGGAGAAAAAAGAAAATGAGTTCGGACTCAGGCAATGAACGTAAGATGACCAGTGTTTTTGAACGATATTTGACTGTATGGGTCGGGCTGTGCATTGTCGGGGGGATTTTATTGGGAAAGATCGCCCCGGGTCTTGCCAAGGCACTGGACAGCATGTCCATCAATGTGAACGGAGCTCCTGTTGTGTCTATCCCGATTGCGGTCTGCCTGTTTTTCATGATGTATCCTATTATGGTTAAAATTGATTTTGCTTCTGTCATCAAAGCAGGCAAAAGTGGCAAACCTGTATTTTTAACCCTGTTTATCAACTGGTGTATTAAACCTTTCACCATGTATGCGATTTCCATATTTTTCCTGGGTTTCCTGTTAAAATCTTTTATCGGAGCCGAAGCAATGGATCTTGTTAAAATGCCATTTGGACTTGATTTGCCCTTAGGCGCAACACATGGAGCAGGCGTTGTTGTTCTTCAAGACGGTATCAAAATGCTTCAGATTCCCTTGTGGAGAAGTTATTTTGCAGGGTGTATCCTTTTGGGTATTGCACCTTGTACGGCAATGGTCCTTGTCTGGGGTTATCTCTCTCGTGGAAACGATGGGTTAACTTTGGTCATGGTCGCCCTCAATTCCTTAACCATGCTGGTTCTATATGGTGTTCTGGGTGGTTTTCTTTTGGGGGTCGGCAAGCTTCCCATACCCTGGCAGGCACTGGCCCTGTCTGTAGGGATCTATGTCGCCCTGCCGCTTGTGGCAGGTTTTTTCTCAAGAAAATGGATCATTGCAGCAAAAGGGGAAGCCTGGTTTAAAGAAAAATTTCTTGGGGTTTTAACACCTGTTACTATCAGTGCACTTCTTCTGACGCTTGTCCTGCTATTCAGTTTTAAAGGAGAAGTAATCACTTCAAATCCATTAACTATTCTGTGGATTGCCATTCCTTTATTCATACAGACAATACTGATCTTTACCCTTGGATATGCTGCCGCAAGATTTTTTAACCTAAGATATGAAGATGCAGCTCCAGCAGCCATGATAGGCGCGTCTAATCATTTTGAAGTCGCCATCGCAACGGCTGTTATGCTGTTTGGCCTTTCTTCCGGAGCCGCTCTTGCAACAGTAGTCGGTGTTCTAATTGAAGTGCCGGTCATGCTGATGTTGGTTGGATTCTGCAAAAAAACGACTCACTGGTTTGATGCTTAATTTTTATATAAGCAATACTTGAAAAGGCTTCCAACTATAAATTTAAATCAATGGAATCTAACCAATCAGATCACCTCAACTGTGATTTTAAGATTACCAAATTGTAATATGCACACATTGACAACACGATACTTTTAAAGTTATTTTAAACGACTTTATATTAAATAGAATAATTGAGCTGTGATTATAATTGAGTGAGATTAAAAAAACGCTCAAGTAATCACGAAATCAATTGTTTTGAAAAGCACCAGACCATGTGATGACAAAAAGAACTAATAATATCCTTAAATCCGTTATTTTATCATGGGTTATCCTGTTCGGGATGATTTCAAATCATACCGAATGTCAAACTCTTATTCCAGATGTTTGCCATCAAAAAAAGTTATCATTTTCTATAAACCAAATATCAATAGTTTCAGCTCACATTCTTTCATTAAGATCCATGACCGATTGCAGGGATGGCGTTTGCTGTGAAGAGCAGCAATGTAAAGAGGAAAAAAAAATTTTAATTTCAGGACAATATCCGGAAAAACTCAAAATAGTCTGGAGTCATGAAAACAAAATAATTTTCACGAATCATAAAGCCAAAAAACTTTTTGATCATTCCTGCCAAAACAGAATTCCCAAACCTAATTCCATTTATATTTTTACCCAATCTTTTTTGTGTTAACCCACCCTTTTTTACATGTATTTCAAAAGTTATACACAATTGATTTAAATTTTATCTTGGAGAGTTAATTTCTCTAATTGGCGGTTGGCAAGGAGTGTAACCTTCCTGTCGTATTGAGGAATATTTACCAGGATTAATCTATCCTGGTAAATAATTTAAGTTTAAACAAAAATAGAATAAAAAAAGATTTTCAAATGTCACAAACAAATCAAGATTTTGATAAAAACTGGGCTATCCTTTTTCTGACCTGGGTTTTGGTGAGTGTCTCAACCTTAGGAAGCCTGTTTTTCAGCCATATTATGGACTTTGCCCCCTGTGTCTTATGCTGGTACCAGAGAATATGCCTTTTTCCTATGGTTATCATTTTAGCTACAGGGCTTTTCCCCTTTGACAAGCGAGTCATACCCTATTCTTTACCCCTGGCAATTGCGGGCTGGCTCACTGCTTTTTACCACAATTTGCTCTACTCAGGAATTATCCCTCAAGAGCTGCAACCTTGCAGTAAGGGAATATCGTGTACAGAAAAGTATATAGATTTATTTGGGTTTTTAACAATCCCAATGCTTTCGCTGATTTCGTTCTCAGCAATTATAATTTTGTTAATTCTTTTAAAACGGAGGATATCTTAAATGAAATATAAAATATTTGCAGGCACATGCCTTGTATTGATCGGTATATTCGCGGCCACCAGTTTATATTATAAAAATCAACAAACTCAAAAATATGATTTTCTGGCTCAAAACAACGCATCCACTTTTATACGGGATCATTCCGCAACACTTGGCAGTAAAGAGGCAAAGGTTTTTCTTGTTGAATTTATGGATCCAGCCTGTGAGACGTGCGCTGCTTTTTCCCCGCTTGTCAAACAAATAATGGATGCCAATCCCGGCCAAATAAAGCTCGTTCTTCGATATGCACCTTTTCATGAAGGAGCAGATTACTTTGTTAAGATTTTAGAAGCGGCAAAAAAACAAGGAAAGTATTGGGAAACTTTGGATGTCATGTTTAATTCTCAACCATATTGGACCCGTCACCATAAGGCTCTGCCTGAAAAAATCTGGCCGATTCTGGCAAACGCAGGACTCAATATCGATAAATTAAAAAAAGATATGAAAGACCCGTTAATTGATAAAATAATTAAGCAGGATCTTGCTGATGCTAAAACGCTTAATGTGCGTAAAACACCTGGATATTTCGTTAATGGAAAACCGCTTGCAACCTTTGGCCGCAAGCAATTGTACGATTTGATTCAATCAGAAATTAATACTCAGTATTAGAATTGATAATTAATATTTTTTTTATCATTCGCATATCAAGGTATTCGGCTTTCAGTTTCAAATTTTAAAGGAATTAAACAAGTATGAAAAAACTACTCATTTTAATGGTTGTTTTTTGTTTTTCTCTGTTCTTTTCCGCTTGCAGCAAGGAACAGGCTGCTTTGAAAGTAGGCGATACAGCCCCGGATTTTTCTTTGACTGACAGACAGGGGAAAATCTGGTCTCTTTCTGAGCTTAAAGGACAAGTTGTTTTTATCAATTTCTGGGCAACCTGGTGCCCTCCTTGTTTAAAAGAGTTGCCATCAATGCAAAATCTTTACACAAGGATACCTGAAGAAAATTTTAAAATGCTTGCTGTTCTGAGTAAGGATCTGCCCTACCAGGCAGATCATGTGGCTAAACAAAAAGGGATTACTATCCCTATACTTGATGATGCTCAGAATATAGTTGGGTCAGATTATCTTCTAACAGGATTGCCGGAAACCTATATAGTTGATAAACAAGGCATAATTCGTGAAAAAGTTATAGGTGCTGCTCAATGGGATGCGCCGGATTATGTACAACTGATAATGAAATATATCAATCAATAAAAATATGCCTGAAAAAAAACATCAGCAAAAAAAACTCAGGGTCCTTCCATTTGTAATAATTATATTTTTTATTATCCTTGGAGTGATTGGTATCAGCATAGATGAACCATCACGCGTTCTGAATCAAGCAACACAAATTTGTTTGTCCTGTATTGGTATCGGATAGCCTGTGAATGTTTTACGCAAATGGGTTCAGGTTATTTTCTTTTTTATAACCAATGGCTATTGGAATTTCCCTGCTACTAAAGCCATATACAAAGGGCCGTTAAAGGTTGTTTGTTCTCCCGGCCTTAATTGTTATTCGTGTCCTGCAGCAACTACCTACTGCCCAATAGGAGCGCTGCAACAGCTTCTGGCCGGGGTTCGACTGTCCATTGAAACCGGACAGTTTTATATTGGTTTTTATGTGGTTGGCACTATGGGAATTATCGGCGGATTTGCAGGCCGAATGGTGTGTGGGTGGATTTGCCCCTTTGGTCTTTTTCAGGAACTGCTACACAAAATTCCTTCCCCCAAATTTAATATCTGGCCGTTCTTGAGGTATTTAAAATACGGTTTTTTAATTTTTATGGTAATTCTGTTACCCCTTTTTGCGATTGATGAATTTGGAACAGGAGAGCCCTGGTTCTGCAAGTATTTTTGTCCAACCGGTACATTGGAAGCAGGAATCCCAATGATAATTTTGCAGCCGGCCCTTCGCATGAATTTAGATTGGGTTTTTGCATTGAAGATGTTTATTCTTGTTTTATTTATTGTCTGGTCGATATCTGCAAGTCGACCATTTTGCAGGACCGCCTGTCCGCTTGGTGCTTTTTATGCGCTGTTCAGCCGAGTTAAACTGGTAAAACTCAGCCTTGATCAGAACAGGTGTAATCATTGTAAGGCCTGCCATGAAGTTTGTCCTATGGGGGTTCATTTCAATGAGTCACCCAATGACATGGAATGTATTTCCTGTATGTCTTGCAGTAAAGTATGCAAACAAAACGCTATCAGCCTTGAGATCTAATGATAAAATTGGGTGTTATAAACTAATACTAAGAATTTTTTCCAAAATTGTAGAGCTGAGCCGGCATGGGTTGTTTTTAATGCCGGTTTTTTCACATATGTGTTTAATATCTTTTTTTTGAATACCGTAAGTCTTTAAGCTTGGCATATTGATACGTTCAGCCCATTTTTCAAGCAGGTCAGCCAGATGCATGGCGCTTTCAACGGGGTTCTTGAATTGATATTCAGGGTCTAAAAGGGCGGCAGCTTTTCCATATTTTTTTAGTGCATGGTGTTCAGCATCCGTTTCAATCAGGCGCTCTATGTTTATTCTGGTAACCGGACCCGTAAGAATACCGCATACCACACCATGGGGAATGTCAAACCCTCCTCCGATAACTGAAGCAAACCCGTGGACTGCACCGAGTCCGGCATTGGCCAGTGTTAGGCCGGAAATATAGGCTGCATAGCTGATGTTGGACCGAAGCTGAATATTCTGAGGGTTGGTGTTAACCCGGATCAAAGAGTCTTTCAGAACGTTCAGTGCACTGAATGCCAGGGCATCCGTAAGGGGAGTGGCTTTAGTTGATACAAGAGATTCGAGCAATTGAGTTAAAGCATCCATGCCACAGGCTGAGGTAATGTCTGGCGGGCAGTTCACCATAAGCTCAGGATCAATGATCGCCATATCCGGGACAAAATTGTCATGTCGAAGCGATTTTTTAAAGCCCTGGGGGCCGACTTGACTGATCACTGCATTTTTGGTTGCTTCGCTTCCAGTTCCAGCGGTAGTGGGCACGGCTATAAATGGAATTTTATTTCCGTCATGAACAGTGTCTCCAACGCCTTCAAGATATTTGATGACGGGTTGTTTTTTGGTCAGCATGGCAGAAATCGCTTTGCCGGCATCCAAAACACTGCCGCCCCCAATGGCAACCACTACATTAATTTTCTGGTGATGTTGGGAGGCAACAATTGTATCGATATCCTCAGGAGACGGCTCTTTTTTTATGGCTTCTGAAAACAGCGAAATATTGTTTTTTCCAAGCGCATCCGTTAAATTTTTATATTGAATGGAATTTCGAAAGGATTTACCGCCGGTGATTAAAAGAATTGTTTTTCCAAAAGTTTGTATGATTTCCGGGAGCAGGTCTATTTTGCCTGGGCCAAAAAATAAACGGGAAGGTGTAAAAAAATCAAAATTCATTTTAATTTAGCCCTTTTAAATACATCGTTTCCTTTAAACCAGTCCTCAATTAAAGGGTTTGGAGCCAAAGGTTTTGAAACTAAAGAGTCGGGAGTTGAACGGTTGCGTTCTGAATTTTTAATGGTAGTTTCCGGCCCTTGTGCCTCAAACAGGATATTAAGCGCTGAAACAAAACCCACCTGGTAAGAAAACAGTCCTATTTCCATCATGGATTTAATAAAAATGCTTGAATACATATCAGTGAACGCCCTGTATAAAGTGAAACATGGAATTTGAACGGTCTCTTTTTTTTCAAATCCATTCAAGCAGGCATCCATATCTGTGGAATGATACGCCCGGCACGAAAAGGGTCGAAGATCGTATATCAGGCAGAGGCTTTGCCCCTGAGTATCTAAAAAAGGGCAGGGCGTATTTGATTTAAGCCACCATTGTTCTTTTAAAGTGTCTCCTTTTTGAGCAGTGCCCATAACCCGCTGTTTTAGAAATTCAAAGCCTTCTTCTGTAGCATTTGCTTTTATTTGTTCAAAGATAACAATTGCTTCCGGTATGGAAACCCCCACCCTTAAATGGCAGCAGTATGAACATGATTTTTTACAGGCGCTGCCCTGGGGCAATTCAAGAATGTTTTGGATAAAACCTGCCATTGCAGAAGAAAGGGTTCCAATGCTGAGTCCATGGTGATCCAGGGCTGATGAAAAATTTTCTTTGGCCTGATCCATATGAGATCTGAGCATGTTTTTCGAAGCTTCAGAAATCTGTGGAGCATTTTGATCCAGTTCAAAATTTGGAATTTGACCTTCCATGAATGCCCCTTTTAATACTGAAAAGACTTTTTATTAGTTGTGGCAAATCTGGGATTCGATCTGGAGTCCCATGTGAACAAGCCTCGGGCCAATGTCAGTTTCGATAATATTACGGCTAAGCTGAAAGGCTGCAGCACCGCAGCTGATGGTCATTATATTTGATGCACTTGCAGGCGTTTTGACCGGAACAGCTATACCATGAACGCCTTTGCTGTAATCACCTAAAGAAAGACAATATCCGTGGTTTTCATAATCCTCAAGAGCCTGGTCAATACCCTGCTTAATTTCAGGCCATTTTTTTTCATTTCTAAGCCGGATCTGTTCGATGAGATAATTTCTGTCCTTTTCATCAATGGCGCACAGATAAGCTCGGCCCACAGAAGTAGTCGCTAAAGGGATCTGGTCCCCAACCCTGTGCCTTAATACAACCGCATTTGTATTGGGATAAATATTTTCCAGGTATACCATATTAAGCCGGTCCTGAGCACAAAGCCCGACTGCAGCCTGGGCATAATCTGCAAGTTCCTGAAAAAAAGGTCTGGCAATCTGAAGAATTTCCATATTTGTTAAAAGACCGTAGCCAAATGACAAGACTGAAGTACCTAACTGGTATTTTCGAAGATTCTTTGAATATTTCAGATAGCCAAGAGAAGTAAGTGTAAAGGCCAGCCTGGAAACTGTCGGTTTTGGCAGTCCTGTTTTTTCTGCGATTTCCTGGTTCCCCAATAAAGGTTCATCAGACTTGAAACAGCGAAGCACCTCAAGACCACGCGCAAGAGCGGTAACAAACTGACGGTCTTTTTGTGCTTTTTCTCCTGACAGGTTGTCGAGCCCCATCTGAAGTTCAATATTGTTTGAATCAAGTTTAATGGCCATTTATTAATCCTTTACTTTTTTTTCGATAACAGTATATGGTGAACGAATTATATCGATCTTTAATTCAAAATTCAAGCAACAAAAATGAAAAAGGGTTTCACTTTGCGGAATTTTCCGCCTGGGTTTCGCCCTTATTTTCTCCATAGCCGGGGTCTTTTATTCTTGACAGGTGTTTTTGACTATGATGTAATCGTGCAAAATATAATTTTGCATAGCAGAATATAATCCAGTGGAAATTAAAGAAAAAAATGACGCTACACTTCTCAGACCAATAGATTCAATTGAAAGGAGCAAATCATGTCTAATGCATATATTTACGATGTGGGTCGAACCGCGTTTGGCCGTCATGGCGGGGTGCTTTCCCCAGTACGTCCTGATGAACTTCTGGCCCATGTTATAACAACCCTTGTGGAAAGAAACGGTTTTGATAAAACCATGTATGAAGATGTTATTGCCGGGAACTCGAACCAGGCTGGGGAAGACAGCCGGAATGTGGCACGTTTTGCCGGACTTTTGTCCGGGCTGCCCATTGAAACAGGTGGGATAACAGTCAATCGTCTGTGCGGATCAAGCCTTGCTGCCGTGAATGATGCGGCTCGGTGTGCCAAATGTGACGAAGGAGATCTTTTTATTGCAGGTGGTGTCGAATCCATGAGCAGGGCACCACTTATTATCTCAAAAGCAAACACACCTTTTGCAAGAAACCAGGAACTGGCGGATTCTACAATGGGTGCCAGGTTTACCAATCCCAGAATCGAAGAACTGTTCGGCAAAGATTCAATGCCTGAAACTGCAGATAATATAGCGGCTGATCTCGGAATTACACGGGAAGAAAGCGATATTTTTGCATTGGCCTCCCAAACCAAGTATGAAGCAGCCAGAAAAGATGGTTTTTTTAAAGATGAAATAATTCCGATTGAAGTCCCGCAGGGAAGAAAAAAACCGCCTATCATGGTTGATGCGGATGAACATCCCCGGCCGGGAACAACTATTGAGGGACTTCAAAAATTAAGATCTTTATTCAAAGGAGGAGTGGTGACTGCCGGTAACGCTTCCGGCATTAATGACGGCGCCTGTGCGCTTATCATCGGTAATGAAAAAGCCGGGGAAAAGGCCGGTATTAAACCCCGAGCCCGCATCCTTGCCGGTGCAACTGCAGGTGTACCACCCAGGGTGATGGGACTTGGCCCTGTTCCTTCCACTAAAAAAGCATTAGAGCGTGCAGGCCTTACCTTGGACGATATGGATGTAATGGAATTTAATGAAGCCTTTGCCACTCAAGCATTGGGGTGCCTGAAACAACTGGGAATAGACTATGATGACCCGCGTGTTAACCCCAATGGCGGAGCCGTCACTGTCGGCCACCCCTTAGGTGCAAGCGGGGGGAGAATTGTCATGACAGCTCTGAGACAGCTCGAGAGAACTGGTGGTCGTTATGCATTGGCAACCATGTGTATTGGAATCGGGCAGGGCGTTGCGGCTGTTATCGAACGTATGTAAAATCGGGAACGTATGTAAAACCTGGAACATATATAAAATCTGAATTATACAAAAGGAGAGCTTATGTCAGTTGTTAAATATGAAGTTAAGGATGGAATCGGGGTGATTGCCGTAAATTATCCCCCGGTCAATGCATTGTCTCAGGCCGTAAGAGCAGGAATAAAAGAGTCAATTGAAACTGCTCAGACTGATGAATCTAAAGCTGTGGTTATCATTTGTGAAGGCAGGACCTTTATTGCAGGTGCAGATATCACAGAATTCAGTAAGCCTCCAATGGAACCCCATCTTCCTGATGTATTGAATGCAATCGAAGCCTCGTCCAAACCTGTGATTGCAGCAATGCATGGTACAGCACTTGGCGGCGGCCTGGAAACGGCCCTTGCGTGCCAATATCGATGTGCCCTCTCTTCCGGAATGGTTGGACTGCCTGAAGTAAAACTCGGGCTTCTGCCTGGTGGAGGCGGAACCCAACGGACCCCTCGCCTGATTGGTGTTGAAGCGGCACTGAATCTTATCACTTCCGGCAATCCCATCCCAACAGGTAAAGCCCTTGAACTGGGCCTGGTGGATAGGATATTTGAAGATGATCTTGCCGGAAATGCAATTGCATTCGCGAATGAACTGGTTGCAGAAAACGCCGAAATGAGAAGGGTCCGGGATATTACCATTGACCCATCCTCTATCCCTGCGGATTTTTTTGATAAGTACCGTGCCATGGCTAAAAAGAGATTTAGAGGACTCCTGGCACCTCAGAATATTATCTCCTGTGTCGAGGCAGCGGTCAATCTCCCAATGGACAAAGGGCTTGCAAAAGAGCGCGAACTATTTATGGAATTAAAAGAATCCACCCAGTCGGCTGCTTTAAGACACATGTTTTTTGCAGAAAGAATGTCTGCTAAAGTTAATGGGCTTGCTAAAGACACACCTTTAAAAGATATTAAATCAGTTGGTATTATCGGTGGAGGAACCATGGGTGGGGGCATTGCAATGAATTTTGCCAATGCAGGTATTCCTGTTAAAATTTTGGAAATCAATGATGAAGCACTTCAGCGTGGCCTGGAAATAGTTGCCAAAAACTATGGGATTACCGTTAAAAAAGGCAAACTTTCTGAAAAAGCGGCTTTTGAACGCCAGGGCTTGATTAAAGGCACTTTGGATTACGAAGACCTTGGTGATGTTGACCTGGTTATTGAAGCCGTTTTCGAGAATTTAGATCTTAAAAAGAAAATTTTTACCAAACTTGATGAAGTCTGTAAAAAAGGGGCGATTCTTGCCACTAACACTTCCTATCAGGATGTAAACCTGATTGCCGAAGCAACCAGCCGCCCGGAAGATGTGATTGGGCTGCATTTTTTCAGTCCTGCAAATGTTATGAGGCTTCTTGAAGTGGTTCGGGCTGATAAAACTTCTGATGAAGTTCTGGCAACTTCCATGGCGCTTGCCAAGAAAATTAAAAAAGTTCCGGCCCTTTCAAGGGTGTGTTACGGATTTATAGGAAACAGAATGCTCAGACCCTATGCAAGAGAAGCACAGCTTTGCCTGATAGAAGGAGGTACTCCAGAACAGGTAGACACTGTCATGCAACGCTTTGGTATGGCCATGGGCCCATTTGCCGTAGGAGACCTGGCGGGTCTTGATATCGGGTACAAAGCACGTGAAGGCCTGACAGATGAGCAAAAAGGAAACCCTAAAACCTATAAAATAGCGGACACGCTTGTGGAAATGGGACGCCTGGGCCAGAAAACCGGTGCCGGATATTACCGCTATGATTCTGAAACCAGAAAACGTATGAACGATCCTAAAGTCATGGAAGTCGTTGAACAGGTGGCAAAAGATCTTGACGTAAATCGGGGAACTATAGAGGATGAAGAAATTCTGAACAGGACCACGTTTGCCTTGGTTAATGAGGGAATTAAAATTCTTGAAGAAGGCATTGCTCAGCGCCCCAGTGATATAGATGTCGTGTATGTATACGGGTATGGTTTTCCTTCTTATATTGGCGGGCCAATGCACTACGCGGAGACGGTTGGTCTTAAAAAAGTATACGATACTATCTGCCGTTTCCGTGAACGACATGGAGAGGAATACTGGCAGCCTGCAGCACTGCTTGAAAAACTGGTTAAGGAGAACAAGACCCTTACACAGTGGGCAGCTGAACAGGCCTGATAACATAAATATTATTATAGGCTATTTTAAAAATTTAAATTATACTATGAGCCCGGCTGCAAACAAGCAGCCGGGCTCCAGCTATTTCGAGGATATACAAAAAACCGGAGTAAAAGCGGATGAATGAATCCAATCTTATAAATGAATCCAGTCATATAATTGTCGAAATAAAAAAAGGCGTCCTCCGGCTGGGGATTAACAGACCGGAAAAGAAAAATGCGCTGACCAAAAAAATGTATCATACATTATGCCAGTCTCTGCTTGATGCCAAAAATGATACCCGGATTAAATCAGTTTTAATCTATGGGACTATTGATGCTTTTTCTGCTGGAAACGATTTAAAAGATTTCGACAACCGTGAGCCAGGACAAAAATCAGGAGCTGAACTGCTTTTAAACGTATTGCATGAATTTGAAAAACCTCTTGTGGCATCTGTGTCCGGGTTTGCTATTGGGATAGGTGTAACGCTTCTTATGCATTGTGACCTCGTTTATGCAGCACCAGATACCAGGTTCAGGCTGCCTTTTGTTAATTTAGGTGTTCTTCCTGAAGGTGCCTCTACTATATTGCTGCCTTTGAATGCAGGCTATCGGCAGGCAGCAGAACTGCTGATGCTTGGTGCTTTTTTTGATACCGAAAGGGCCATTGAGGTCGGAGTTGTCACTCGATCCATTCAAAAAGACCAATTGTTGGAAACAGCCTCTAATGCGGCTCAAGAGCTCGCTCAAAAACCTGTGGAATCAATTTTGTTAACCAAGCGTTTGATGAAGCAGGGCTTGAGGGAAGAAATCAGTGATCGAATAACGCTTGAGTGCAAATATTTTGAAAAACTACTCTTATCCGAAGAATCAATTGCTGCAAGGCAAAAAATAAAAAATTAAAGCAGGGAAGAGTGAATCGATGACGAAAAACCAAACTAAAAACGGGGATGGATCTAAGGATGATATACTCTGGTCAAAAAGACCGCCGCCGCCGTTTAACAAACACCTTGGGTTTAAAGTAGAACAATGGCATGAAGGTTATGTTGTTATCACTGCAGATGTAAAGCCGGAGCACTTCAATACTTCGGGTTTGCCTCATGGTGGATTTATCGCCACAATGCTGGATGCGGCAACGGCTTTTCCAGGAGTGTATAATGAAGATGAAACCAGGCTCCGCCTGGCGTTGACTCTGTCCTTGAATATTAATTTTTTAGGCCAGGCCAAAACAAATCGTTTAAAAGCCATAGGCAAAGTAACTGCAAAAGGGAATAAAATCTATTACAGCAGTGCAAAAGTTTATGACTCGAAAGATAATCTGCTGGCCTCTGCGCAAGGCGTGTTTCGTTATCGCAGCGGCAGCGAAACTGATTGATCAGTTTTACTCATGGAAAACAATGTAATTAAAGGGATTGTCATCATGTTGATGACAGCTTTGTTCGCAAGTCTTGCTGCCGCAGGTTCCCGCTACCTTTCTTCCTATCTGGCGATCCATGTTATTGTCTGCGGTCAATATATTACCGGATTGATTTTGATCAGTCCCATTATGTTTAAAAGGGGGAGCAAAGGACTTGTAACAGAACGCTGGAGGCTTCATCTGCTTCGCGGCGTCAGCGGAGTTGCGGCATTGTACGCATTTTATTTTTCTCTTTCTCATATCCAGTTGGTGGAGGCAACGCTTCTTAGAAATGCCTCTCCTTTATGCGTGCCTGTTATTATTCAGGTCTGGCTTGGAATTAAAATACCACACAGGCGCTGGCGACCGTTGATTTTTGGTTTTATCGGTGTGATGGTGATTTTACGCCCCATTCCCGGAAGTATCAGTTTCTGGCATTTCTCAGCGTTTATCTCTGCTATTCTGGTTGGAATGACAATGGTTGCCACCCGTCTGCTGGTGTATACGGAAAGCAATACAACTGTGGTTTTTTATTATTACCTTATCGCGGTTCTGGCCAGTCTTTTACCTGCATTGAAATCATTGGGACCTGCACCAATACACGTTTGGGCTATGTTATTTGGAAGCGGGCTCTGCCTTCATCTTGCCATGAGCTGCTATACCATGGCTTTTCGTTACGCCAAACCCAGTGTTATTTCCCCGATCAGTTTTTTTGGTGTTGTGTTTGCAGGTGGTTGGGGGTGGTTGTTCTGGGGGCAGATACCGGTAATCTGGACCTATATTGGGATTACGCTGGTTGCTGCAGGCGCTGTTATGGTGATCCGGCAGGAAGGGGTTGAAGCTGAGTTGACCTCAGTCACCGCTGGTTGATAAAAATGTTAACCGTGTTAATTTGAAAAGCTGAATTTAGCTCATAAAACACTTGACAAGGTATGCAAGGAAAGATAGCATATCAAATATGCAAAATTCAATTTTGCATAGCGGAAATTTTAAAATTCGGAAAGGTGGTTGTGCCTGATACGCTGCGCTGGAAAACTTAAGCGATACAACACCCTCACATTTCTCACCAAAATGATAAATTCAGCGCTGTTGACGGCACAATTACTGATTTAAAGCGAGGTTATTATATGGATTTAAATGTTTCATCAGAGTTCAAAGCCCTGCACACCAGTCTTAGTGAACTGGTTAAAAATACGCTTGACCCTATTTCCCTGCAAGTTGAAAAAGAAAATAAAATTCCGGAAGAAATTGTTGATAAAATCCGGGACCTTGGGCTTTTTGGTATGCCCATTCCTAAGGATTTCGGCGGCTTGGGACTGTCCACTCTTGAAGAAATTCTGTTGATTGAAGAAATTACAAAAACCAATGCCTGTTACCGCTCCCGTATCGGTACCAGCAATGGAATTGGTTCCATGGGTATTTTATACGATGGTACTGAGGAGCAGAAAAAACAGTATTTATCTAGAATTGCAACCGGTGAATGGACGGCTGCTTTTGCACTGACCGAACCCAATGCAGGCTCTGATGCCGGCAGTATTACAACTTCTGCGGTACTTGATGGTGATAATTGGATACTGAACGGCAATAAAATTTTTATAACCAATGCTGACACTGCGCATGTTTTTACGACGGTTGCTGTTACAGATGAAAAAAAGGGCACACGAGGCGGGGTGACGGCTTTTGTTGTGGAAAAAGGAATGCCTGGTTTTTCCATCGGCCCGGCAGATTTAAAAATGGGCTTTAAAGGATCATTTACCCATGAGCTTGTATTTAAAGACTGTCAAGTCCCAAAGGAAAATGTGATTGGTGGTATGGAAATGGTAGGCCAGGGCTTTAAAACAGCCATGCGGGTTCTGGATAAGGGGCGCTTGACCATTGGTGCATGTGCACTTGGGGCATCAGAAAAGATAATGGATTTGAGTGTGGATTATGTCCGAAAAAAAATGGCGGCTGGAAAATCCAAATCACAGATGCAGGCCGCCCATTTTGTGCTCGCAGATATGGCAACACAGATTTATGCTGCCAGAAACATGCTTTACCATACAGCACAGCTCAAGGACCAGGGGGAAAATGTAACGGATAAAGCCTCAATGGTTAAGGTGTTTTGTACGGAAATGGCCAGTAAAATTGCTGACAGTGCAGTGGACATGTTTGAAGAAGACGGCTGCATGACTGGAAATCAAATTGAGATTCTTCTTAGAGATGTAAGACTTTATAGAATATACGAAGGTACAAGCGAGATCCAGCGAACCATCATTTCAAGAGAATTAATGAGAAAATAATAGCCTTCGATTTAGGAGAGTTGTTTTGACTTTTTTACAATTAGATAAGACACATAAACAAATTCAAAAAGCAGTTAATGATTTCATTAAAGGTGAATTTAAAAAAGAAATTCTTGAAGATATTGTAGAATCCTATTCTTTCCCTGAAAATATCTGGAAAAAAGCAAGCGAAATAGGATTGATTGGAATGCATTATCCAGAAGAATATTCCGGTCAGGGCCTTGGAGTTTTTGAAAATGTTCTGGTTACCCAGAATCTCTGCCGTGGAGATTCATCCGTGGGGTCCTGTCTTTCAATGGTCGGGTATGGAGCAGAAATGATTCTTCGATACGGCAGTGATGATCAAAAAGCTGCATGGCTGCCAAAGATTGCTGAAGGTGAAGTCCTCTCTTCAACCGCATTTACAGAGCCCGGACTGGGTAATGATATAAACCAGTCACAAACGACTGCTGTTAAAGAAGGTGATAACTACATCATTAACGGCACTAAAACTTTTGCCATGAATGCCGGGCCGTTTGCAGGGTTTTATATTGTCCTTTGCCGTACAGATCAAAATGAAGCGTCAGCTGACAAAAGCTTAAGCACCATTCTGGTTGAAGCAGATCGTGAAGGCATACGCATTAAACCGGTGGGGGCAAAACTTGGCAGGCGTCTTATGCACATTTCTCAGATTGAATTTAACCAGGTAACTGTTCCTGCTGCTAATTTAATCGGAAAAGAAAACAAAGGCATTGCCCAGGTTGATGAATTCATGAATGAGCACCGCATCAACATCGCGGCCCAGGCATTGGGAATCGCACAAGGGGCATATGACAGGGCGCTCACACACGTGAAGCAGAGGGAACAGTTTGGCCAGAAAATTGTGGATTTTCAAATTACACGCCAAAAACTTGCGGAGATGGCCACCAAAATCGAAGCTGCAAAACTGTTGACCTACCAGGCGGCATGGCAGTTTGAAAATGTTAAGCGTGCAGGAAAAAAGGCCAGTGCAATGGCAAAACTGTATGCCACCCAGGCGGCATTTGAAGTTTGTGATGAAGCGATTCAGATGTTTGGCGGATACGGTTATATGCAGGAATATGAAGTTGAACGGTTTTATCGTGATGCAAAGATGGCAGATGTTTTTGATGGAACAAAACGCACCCAGAAAACAATTATTTCCAATGAGTTGGTGAAAGCCAGGAGCATATAATAAATAGAAAAAGTCCAGAAAATTTCTATAAAATATAAGATACAAAGGAGTGATAAAGCAGTATGGGACAGTTTAAAATAAACCAGAAAGATCTCTTTTTTATACTCAAAGAACAGCTTAACTACGGCCGTCTGTGTGAACTTGACCGCTATAAAGATCTCAATGAAAAAACCCTTGATCTTCTAATTACCGAAGCCTTGAACTTTGCCAAAGGCGTTGTTGATCCCTTAAATGAAATCGGGGAGAAACAAGGGGTGAAATGGGATAATGGGGATGTACTTTGCCCGGATGAATTTAAAAAAGCGTTCAAACAATATGGTGAAGACGGCTGGACGGCTGCTGCCCGAAGCGAGACATATGGCGGGCAGGGGTTTCCCCATATGTCACGTATTGTTGTAAATGATGTGATGTATGGGGCCTGCCAGGCCTTTAATATGGCACCCAGCCTTACCCATGGCGCGGGCCATCTTATCGAAAGTTTTGGAACAAAAGAACTTAAAGATATTTACCTTGAAAAAATGTATACCGGCAAATGGGCGGGTACCATGTGCCTGACAGAGGCAGACTGCGGTTCCAATCTTGCGGATATTACAACCACTGCGTATCCGGAAGGTGATCATTATAAAATAGTCGGAACAAAGGTTTTTATCTCATGGGGAGAACATGACCTGACCGATAATATCATTCATCTGGTCCTGGCACGAACTGAAGGTGCGCCCGAAGGTGTTCGCGGAATATCCTTATTCGTTGTTCCAAAAATGCGGGTGAATGAAGATGGTAGTGCGGGTGCATCTAACGATGTATATTGCAGTTCCATAGAAAAGAAACTTGGGCTCCATGCTTCACCAACTTCAGTATTGAATTTTGGAAATAACAACGATTGTATTGGTTACCTTTGCGGTAAAGAAAATATGGGCCTTGCCCACATGTTCCAGATGATGAACTCTGCAAGAATTAATACGGGTGTGAGCGGCATGACCATTGCCAGCACCGCTTATAGAAATGCGCTTGAATATACACGGGAACGTTTACAGGGCAGGGACATTGCCAAGCGTAAAGAAGGTAATGTGCCGATCATAGACCACCCGGATGTCCGGCGAAAACTTTTATGGATGAAGGCAGCCGTAGACGGTATGCGGTCTATGATCTATTCTGGAGCACTTTGGTCTGACCTGGCCCTTGAAATGCCGGATGGCACCTATAAAGAGCTGTATTCTGATTTGACCGATTTTATGACGCCCATCATTAAAGCCTATTGTTCCGATCTTGGATTCAGGGTTTGTGAAACCGCTATTCAATGCCTTGGGGGTTATGGTTTTTGCAAGGATTTTCCTCTTGAACAATATCTCAGGGATTCAAAAATCATGTCCCTTTACGAAGGAACCAATGGTATCCAGGCAACAGACCTGTTAGGTCGTAAAATGAGCATGAAAAACGGAGCCCCTTTCAAGGCCTATAAATCCAAAGTGGATGAATTCTGCGAAAAAAATTCTGATCATCCTGAGCTTGGAATTTCAATTAAATCATTTCAGGCGGTTGCTGCAAAACTTTGGGAACTGGCAGACGGAATGCAGAAAAGGCAAAAGGAAGATCCTCTGCAATGGGCTTCTTATACCTACCCGGCTTTGTGGGCCTTTGGTGAATTAACCGTGGTCTGGCGTTTGCTAGACATGGCTGTCGTGGCCAATTCCAAGGCGCTTAAAAAAGGCAAGAAAAATGATTATTACAGGGGTAAAGTATACCAGGCAACATATTTTACAGATGTGACACTGCCGCATACGCTGGCAACCATTGAAACATGCCTCAGGGATGGGCGTGAAATACTTGATATTGAAGATAATGCTTTTTAAGACTAAAGCTTGATTCTTATTTAAAACGCATTGTGTTTAACCCGCGATTTGTTCATCAAAAACAGATCGCGGGTTTTTTTGTTTCTCAACAAAATTGTTTATATTTCAACAAACCATTTTTGATAAAATTTACTATAAGTGTTGAAACCACTGTCACCAAAGGGTGATTTTTTTTTAAACCTTGGCATGATACTTGATATACTATCTTAGTTGTTATGATACTTGATGCAGAATTTTGAAACCCAGAATTTTAAAATCAGATACATTAATTACGTGATTGAGTATTTATGATGGGCAAAAAATAATTTTTGATTTGTTAATATTAATATAATGGAGAGAAACATGAGTAAAATTAATTATGACGGACGTGTTGCAATTGTTACTGGCGCAGGGCAGGGTATTGGAAGGGCGTATGCCCTTGAATTGGCAAAAAGAGGTGCCAAGGTTGTTGTAAACGATCTGGGCGTTTCCCGTGACGGAGAAGGACAGGATACATCTGCAGCAGATAAAGTTGTTGAGCAGATTGTTGCCGACGGCGGTCAGGCTGTTGCCAATTATGATTCCGTTTCCACCATGGCTGGTGGAGAAAATATTGTAAAAACTGCAATGGATGCCTATGGAAAAGTAGATATTCTGATTAACAATGCAGGGATTTTAAGGGATAAATCTTTCATGAAAATGACTGAAGCCGATTGGGACCTTGTTATTGGTGTCCATCTTAAAGGTGCCTTCTGTGTGACCCAGCCTGCTATCAAAGTTATGAAAGAAAACAATTACGGAAGAATTGTTTTTACCGCGTCCACATCCGGCCTGTATGGAAATTTTGGACAGACCAACTACGGAGCGGCAAAGCTTGGTTTGGTGGGAATTATGAACACTTTGAAACTTGAAGTTTCCAAATATGATATTAAGGTGAACACCATTGCACCGACAGCCTGGTCCAGAATGACAGCTGATCTTTTCCCGCCTGAATACGAAGAAAAAATGAACCCTCAGTTCAATGAACCCATGACCCTGTATCTCTGTTCAGAAGAAAATCAGCTTACCGGGCAAACCTTTGCAATGGGTGCCGGTTGGTATGCAAAAACAGCTATCGTGTCAGGTGACGGGGTTTGCATCGGCGATGCCAAACGTCCTATTGAAGTAGAAGAAATTCGAGATAATTTTGACAAAATTTCTGATATGTCCAATCCCAAAGAACATGACAGCGGCATGAGCATTTTCGGATACATGATGCCGTTGCTTCAGTAAAAGAGTCAATCGAATGACGACTGGTTTTAAAGACCGGCCTAATTCAGCTGATTGAACTATAAATCCGGTTTGAAAAAGTACGTTTTTTCAAACCGGATTTTTCTATTGGACTTGTTTTTTATTGTCCTTTTTAGGTGTCTGAATGCCCAGCTTCTTCATCCTTGAATACAATGTACTGTGATTTAAACCAAGAAGTCTTGCAGCCCCGCCAGGTCCGTAAATTTTCCACTTGGTCCTTTGAAGGGTATCAAGGATGAACCGCCGTTCCATCTCTTTTAAAGTGAATTGTCCGCTGATGGACTCTTCGGTTTCTTCCAGGCTCAACTCCGGAATGCTGAAAAGTTCATTGGTGTTTAAAATGACGCCTCGTTCAATAACGTTTTCCAACTCCCGGACATTGCCAGGCCAATGATAACCAGTGAGTTTGTCCATCTCTTTTTCCGGTATGCCTTTGAATGATTTGTTCATTTTATCTGAATGTTTTTTTAGAAAATGAATTGCCAGAGGGGTAATATCATCTGTTCGCTCTCTTAACGGCGGGACATAAATGGGAAAAACATTGAGCCTATAATATAAATCCTGTCGAAACCTTCCATCCGAAACCGCTTTTTCAAGATTCCGGTTGGTCGCTGTCAGCAACCTGAAATCGGAATGAATGCTTTCACTTCCTCCGACACGTTCAAACCTTTTCGTCTGAAGAACTCGTAAAAGCCGTACCTGGATATCCATAGAAATATCTCCGATTTCATCCAGAAAAAGTGTTCCTGTGTCTGCCAACTCAAATCGGCCCACTCTCCTTTTTGAGGCCCCGGTAAAGGAGCCTTTTTCATGCCCGAACAACTCTGATGCGATAAGTGTTTCGGGGAATGCACTGCAGTTAACCCGGATAAAAGGTTTGTTTTTGCGTCTGCTTTGCTGATGAATTGCACGTGCAACCATTTCTTTTCCAACGCCTGTCTCACCCAGGATTAAAACAGTTGCCTCGGTATCTGCTACCCGTTCCACCAGGGTTAAAACCTTTTTGATTTTTTTGCTGGCTGCAACAAAATCTTCAAAATGCAGGTGTTCGAGCTGCTGCTCTTCTAGATAGTTTTTCTCTTCAGAAAGGCGCTGGTTAAGGGTGTTGATTTTTTCATAGGCCTGGGCATTGTCCAGGGCTATGGCAGCAAGAGATGCAAAATATGACAGTATTTTCAGGTCCTGTTTTTTAAAGGTGCTCTGGAACAAACGGTTGTCATGGTAGAGCACTCCAATGGTTTTTCCCCTTCTGAGCAAAGGAACACAGATGCGTGATTTTATAGCCTCATCATTCTGATTTCCCGTTGAACTTTCAGAATTGAGAATATCCAGTTTTTCTTTGCCGGTTTTAGCAGATTCCAGAATCATTTGTGTGGAAAGCTTGAACCCTGGTTTTTCCATATCTTCCGTGGAAAGGTTTTTGGAAGCAAGAAGGTTGATTGGCGATGAACTTGATTCTCCAAGGTACAGGAAAATTCCACCGCGTTCGGCCTGTGTGATTTTAATGACAGTGGACAGGATCCGCTGCGCAACTTTTTTTATGTCCCGAATTTCGACTATCTGGGGCCCGAAACTGAGAATTTCTTCCATTAAATCTTCTTTGATATGAAAATCTTTAAGCAGAGGGCTTAAGTCTTGTGAAACCCGTCGTTTTCCACTTTTCTGTAAAATTTTTGCAGCGTTTTCCACATGTCTGCGCGCCTTTGGTTTGTCCTTTTTCCCAATGTAAAAACGGGCCAGGGCCTCGTGAGTTTTTGCTGTTTCAAGCTGTCCCCCTGATTTTTTGAGCAGGCTTAAAGACGTTTTCAGGCTGTTGAGAATATTTTTTTCAGGCTGTTTTTTTTGTTCCTGTACCCAGGCAAGATATCGATAGGCTATTCCCTGTTTGTAGATATTGCCGATGTTAATAGATGTCTTTATTTCATCTTCAAGAGAAAGCCCCTGGATTTCAGGATAGGTCTTTTTCTCCATTGCAAGACAGAATTCAAACAGTTGCCCATGCCCTGTATATGAGTATTGCTGTCTGTTTTTAACTGCTTTTTTTAAAAAATCATGAGATTTTTGAAACTCATTTTTTTCATAGTAAATGTGGGCCTGCAGCAAAAGGGCAAAACTTCTGGTCAGTTTATCTATTTTTTTTGAACTTTTTAATGTCTCAAAAATTTGAATGGCGCCATTTTCCAGGTCGTTTTTCATGATCAGGGCAAAGCCGATATAAATGGAGGCTCTTGCCAGGGCATCGTCATCATTGAGTTCCAGCGCATTATCGCGAAGCTGATTCAGCATGCCTAAGGATTGTGGGATCTGTCCGATATAGGCATAGCTGACGCCTAAGATAATTCCCATTTTCAGAGACAGGCGGTAGTCTGCATTTTTCCGCGAAAAAACAGATTCAATGGACTCGTATTTTTTTACGGCTTCCAAAAATAACCCGGAGTAGCAATAATGAACCAGGCTGCATGCATCCAGAGTTTTTTCGACGGCCGGATCATTTAGTTCTCGGGCCATCTGCCGGCCTTTAAAATAATATTTCTGGGCAGTGCGGTAATGAATAAGTTCATATTCCAAAGAGGCCATATGGAGCAAAACAATGCATTGAAGAGATTTGTCTTTGAGGTTTTCCGCTTTGGAAAGTCCTTTTTTCAGGAGGGCAAGGGAGGTTTTTGCAATTTCAGGTGTGCTTATGGAGAGCCGGTCTTTTGAGTGACCGATGATGGCTTTAACATACAAGCCTTTTTCAACTACCCCCTTTTTATTTTCCAGGTCAACAATAACTTTGTCATAGCACTTCAAGGCTTCTTTAGACATTCCCTTCTGTCGATACCGGTCTCCTGCATCAGTCAATATTCTGCAACCGTCCAGATTGTTGGGAACATGAAGGAGATGGCCGGCTGCAGCAAATACGGCCTGTTCATTATCCGTTGCTTCGTTAATCATCAATTCAGCAATCTGCCGGTGCAGGTCCTGGCGCTGACGCGGAGGTATGGATTGCCGCAGGCTGTCCCTGGTTTTTAGTTCCCTGAATGAAAAAATTCCAAGTTCCCCTTTTTTCAATATCTCTTTCTCAGCAGCAGTCTCAAATGTCTGCAGAATAAATGTGGCTTTGGCCTTGGAAAGATCCTGCACCCAGTCAATGGAAAAACGAGAATCAAACATGGATGCAAGTGCAAGAATTTGCTGTTCCAAATTGTTGGTGTCTAAAACATTTTTCGAAGACTTCATGTGCCCTCCTGGATTAAAATATCCTTACAATCTTTATTTGATAGTCTTCAAATTATGAATAGTCAATAAAATTGTTGATATTTGAACAAAAATCAAATGAAAAAAAATACCAGCATGTCTTTTGTTTTACAATACTTCCATGTCTACAGGGTTTTAAACCAAATAACAGATAGACTGGGTGAGTGGCATATTATTTGCTAATTTAAAACTGATTGTTATTGGGAATTTTAAGGCCCTCCACAGGTGAATAAAGAAATGTCACCGTCAAATAAGCAGGGCAGTATTATAATTTTGAGTACAGTATAAGGAGGTTTAAGTGGCCAGTAAATTTGTCAGTGAACGAAATTTGAAGTTTTTGTTATATGAAGTGTTTGATGCTGAAAGTTTAAACGAATATGAATATTTTGCGGACCAGAACCGTAAAATGTATGATATGGTTATTAAAGCCGCGATTAAGCTGAGTAAAGACCTTCTGCTTCCAGTATTTGAAGATATGGACCGGGAGCAGCCGGAGCTTGTTGATGGGCAGGTTAAAGTTCATCCTTCCATGCGGGGAATTCTTGATGAATTTGCTGAAGGTGGCTGGATAACAAGCCAGTGGCCCGTTGAAAAAGGCGGTGAAGGTCTGCCGCATATGATTTCCCGTATGTGTGATTATATCTTTCAGACTGCGAATATGAGTGCTGCCTGCTACATTGGCCTCACTTCAGGTGCTGCTCATTTGATTGATTCCTTTGGGAGTAAAACCCTCCAAGATCTTTATATCCCTAACATGATTTCGGGAAAATGGCAGGGCACCATGGCCCTGACTGAACCGGAAGCCGGATCATCTCTCGGAGATCTGACCACGATGGCTACCCCGACAGATGAAGGGCACTACCTGATCAAAGGGCAAAAAACATTTATCTCTGCAGGAGACCATGATGCAGTTGATAATGTTATTCATTTAATGATCTGCCGTATTGAAGGTGCACCTGCCGGCGCTAAAGGCATCTCCCTTTTTGTTGTACCCAAATTAAGATTCGGTAAAGACGATGAACTTGTTCCGAATGATCTGGCCTGTTCCGGCGTATACCATAAACTTGGGTATCGCGGATGTCCGATTGCACAGCTCAGCATGGGAGATTCCAATGACTGTCATGGCTGGCTCGTGGGTGAGGAAAATAAAGGGCTCATGTATATGTTCCAGATGATGAATGAAGCGCGTGTAGGAGTTGGTCTCAGTGCCACTGCGCTGACTTCGGCGGCCTATTATGCTTCCTTGGATTATGCAAAAACCAGGAAGCAGGGAAGAAAACTGGGAGACAAAGACATGTCCAAACCCATGGTCTCCATTATCGAACATGCCGATATCAAACGAATCATGCTTTTTCAGCGTTCGATCAGTGAAGGTTCTGTGAGTCTGTTGGCACAGTGCACAAAATACATTGACTTGATGAACGTTTCAGAGGGTGATGATAAGACAAAATATCATATGCTTCTGGAAGTGTTGACACCGATCATGAAATCTTACCCGTCAGAGATGGGTATTTTATCCATATCTCAGGGACTCCAGGTCCTTGGAGGTTCCGGTTATTGTGATGATTATTCTTTAGAGCAGCTGTATCGTGATTGCAGGATTCATCCTATCCATGAAGGCACCACTGGTATTCAGGGAATGGACCTTCTTGGGCGTAAGGTAATGATGCAGAATGGAAAAGGGTTTGAGCTGGTTGTTCAGGAGTTTGCATCTGCTATTAGTGATGCAGAAAACAATGACGTTTTAAAACCATTTGCATCTGAACTTGCAGTTGAGGTTGAACGTTTAAAAGAGACAACCGCTTATCTGGCCGGTGTTGCAGTCAAAAAAGGAGCAGAACCGTTCCTGGCGGATGCAACACTTTATCTTGAATACTTTGGAAATGTCGTTATTGCCTGGCAATGGCTTCTGCAGGGTATTGCAGCGCAAAAAGCCCTTGCTGGTAAGGTTAAGAAAAAAGATGAGCAGTTTTATGAAGGCAAAATGTACACCCTCAAGTATTTTTATGCATATGAACTGCCAAAATGCATTGCTCTCAAAAGCCGCTTGACTAGTGAAGATCAACCGACAGTTGATGTACAGGCAACTCATTTTAATGATTAATATTGATGAATTTTATAAAAAATTATTTATTTAAGGAGATCTATTACCATGGCGCAACAATTAACGGATAGACGGGATGTCGATTTCGTACTCTGGGAACAACTTGAACTGCAGGAAAATACACTTAAACATGAACGGTATCAGGAATTTAACAAAAAAACCTGTGATATGATCCTGAAAGAAGCCCGTACACTTGCTATCAAAGAACTACTCCCTACCATGAAAGACGGCGATGAAATTGGTGTGGAGCTTGGAAAAGACTATGAAGTTAAAACTCCTGACAGCTATAAGCGTCCTTTTGAGTTGATCAAAGAAGGTGAGTGGCAGAATCTTAGAATTCCACCGGAGATGGGTGGGCAGGGCGCGCCTCAGAATATTGGTGCGATGGTAGGAGAAATGTTTATGGCAGGCAACTGGTCCTGCATGAACTATGCTTTCATGGGGGCCGGAACTGCAGCAATGATCCAACTGTATGGCACCCAGGAACAAAAAGATATGTATATCCCGAAACTGACCTCGGCAGACTGGGGCGGAACCATGCTGCTTACTGAATCTGATGCCGGATCAGATGTTGGAGCACTGACTACGACTGCAACCAAAAATGATGACGGTACTTACACCATTACAGGAAGTAAAATTTTCATTACCAATGGTGAGTACGATCTGGTGGATAATATTATCCATCCGGTATTGGCCAGGGTTGAAGGTGATCCTGCCGGCACCAAAGGTATTTCTATCTTTATTGTCCCCAAATATTTTGTAAATGAAGATGGATCTCTTGGCGATCGAAACGACATCCTGTGTACCGGTATTGAAGAAAAACACGGCATTCACGGGTCTGCGACCTGCACCATGACCATGGGCTCTAAAGGCAAATGTACCGGATTTCTTCTTGGTGAAGAAAGACAAGGCATGGAGATCATGTTCGGCATGATGAACGGTGCCCGTCTTGGTTCCGGTCTTAAAGGCCTTTCCTATGCCTCTGCTGCCTATCTTCTGGCCCTCAATTATGCCAGGGAAAGGGTGCAGAGCAGGGATATTATGGATCATGCAAAACGAGATGCAGATCCTGTAACGATTATCAACCATCCGGATGTCAGAAGAAACCTTTTGTGGATGAAATCCTATATCGGTGGTATGAGAAGTTTTTTCCATTATGCAACCAAGCTCGGCGAAGACGTAAAACTTTATCCGGACAAAGAAGATGCCAAAGTCGATGAAGCAGTGTTTGAACTGATGCTGCCGGTTATAAAAGATTACCTTGCTGTTAAAGGCCACGAGATCTGCATCCAGTCCATGCAGGTGCTGGGTGGTGCCGGATACACCAGGGATTATCTGGCTGAACAGTACGCGCGTGACTGCCGTATTGCCTCTATTTACGAGGGAACCAGTGGAATTCAGGCCATGGACCTTCTTGGGAGAAAAGTAGGTGCGATGAAAGGTGCGGCTTTTGCAAAATTTATCGGCGAAATCCTTAATACCGTCAACCAGGCTAAAGAAATTGAAGCCCTTGTTCCTTTGGCAGAAAAAGTTGAAAAAGCAGCCGGGTATCTTGGTAAAGTAGCAATGATCCTTGGTAAAAAAGCTATGTCCGCAGAGGTGAAAGTTGCTTTTGCGCATTCATGGCCGTTCCTGACTGCCATGGGTGATGTGATAGTGGGATGGATGAACCTTTGGAGAGCGACGACTGCTTCCATCAAGCTGAATGGAAAATGCAAGAAAAAAGATGAGGCATTTTACAATGGCGAAATAAAAACAGCCCGCTTTTTTATCCAGACTGAGCTTTCAGTCACTATGGGAAAATTAGCTGCCATCGAAGAAGGCAGCGATGCAGCTATCGCTATGGAAGATTCTGAATACGGCGGAATTTAGACAGCCGGTTGTTTTATCGGCTTGAAAACTTCAGTGCCCGGTGCTAAACTGCCGGGCACTGATTTGAAATCATTTTTTAAAGCGCATTAATTAAAAAAGCCGGAGGAACCGATGTCCAAAAACTGCGTTTCAATTGTAAAATATCAAACTCCTTTAGATTCCGTCCGTCAGGCTGTTGAACTGGCTGGCGGTCTTCCTAAACTTTCTCCCACCTCAAAAGTCGTTATCAAACCCAATATCGTAATGTGGACAAAAGACGTGTTATTCCCCAAATGGGGAGTGATCACCACATCACGTGTTGTTGAAGATATGGTTGTTCTTTTAAAAGAGCAGGGTATCAATGATATTACCATTATAGAAGGAATTGTCACTTCTGATCCAAAAGATGTTGAAACCCCGAAACATGCCTTTGAAAATCTTGGATATGGGAATCTCAAAAAAAAATACGGTGTAAAAGCTATAAATGTATTTGACCAGCCTTTTAAGAGTGTTCAGATTGATGAAGAACTATCCCTGAGTTTCAGTGAAGTTGCCCTTAATGCTGATTTTCTGGTGAATATTCCTGTTCTTAAAGCCCATACCCAGACCATTGTCAGTATGGGGATTAAAAACTTAAAAGGGCTGATCAATATTCCGTCCCGTAAAAAATGTCATTCGCCTGATCCGGTAAAAGATCTTCATTATATGGTATCAAAACTGGCCAATAACATGCCGCCTATGTTTACCATTATTGATGGTATCTATACGAATGAAAGAGGGCCTGCTCTTGGGGGCCGTGCCCATAGAAAAGATATTCTTATTGCTTCCAGGGATGTATTATCTGGGGATATGGTAGGTTCAAATGTACTTGGATGGCCTGTTGAAGATGTGCCGCATCTTTTGCATGCTGCCAATTGGCAGAAACGTCCTACGGATTTGTCCGACATTGAGGTAAAGGGAGAGGCAGTAGAAGATGTTGCCTGCCGTCATGAATACGATTTCCCCTATGCCCAGGATGAAAAGGGAAACTGGCTGCCAGAACCCATGATGAAATTCGGCATGTCAGGAGTCTCTTATCGGAAATATGATCTCACCATGTGCACGTATTGTTCTCACACCAATGGTATCATCATCGGAGCATTACTTTCCGCCTGGAAAGGTGAAGCCTTTGACGATATTGAAATACTTACCGGTAAAGCCATGCAGCCGACAAAAGGAAAGAAGAAAACAATTCTTGTTGGTAAATGTATGGTTAAAGCCCATAAAGACAACCCGGATATTAATGAAATGATCCCTGTAAAGGGGTGTCCTTCTAAACTGGAAAATATAAAAGAAGCGTTAGAAAAGGCAGGTGTTAACGCAGACCCTTCTATTTTTGATAATGCCCATCTTCATGCAGGTGGATTTATGCGTTATTACAAAGATAAACCTGAATTTGAAGAAAGTTTTTTCCAGGTCCCAGGCGATGCCTAATATTTGGTGAGGCGTAATGCTATAGGAGGTGTAACACAAGGGGAAGTATCATTTATAAGGAGGTCAGAAGAAGTATGGACGATCCTATTATCAGCCCGATAAAGATAAACCAGCTTGAAATAAAAAATAGAATTTTTTTGCCTGCCATGCACATGAATATGGCAGAGAATTACGAAATTACCCAACCCCTGATTGATTTTTATGCAGAACGAGCAAGGGGTGGAGCCGGAATGATTGTTGTGGGGTTTGCCACGGTGGATAAATTAGCTGCCGGTCCAACAAATATAGGAGCACACAAAGACGAACATATTCCGGGGTTAAAGAAACTGGCAGATGCCATCAAGGAGAATGGGGCCAGGTCAGCTGTTCAGATCAACCATGCGGGCAAAAATTCCCACTCCATGACAATCGGTGGTGAATCAGCAGTGTCCGCCTCTGCTATCCCTTCTCGAATGACTCGCGAAACGCCGCGGGAACTCACCCATGATGAAGTCTTTGAAGTAATAGATTCATTTGCCATGGCTGCCTTAAGAGTCCAGAAAGCCGGGTATGATGCAGTCGAAATCCTTGCAGGTACTGGATATTTGATTTCCTCTTTCCTGTCTCCTGTTACCAATCAACGTACTGATGATTGGGGCGGAAGTTTTGAAAACAGGATGAGGTTTGGCATTGAAATTATCAAAGCTATCCGGGCAGCTGCAGGACCTGATTATCCGGTTATTACCCGTATTAACGGTAATGACTTGATGCAGGGCGGAGTAGGTCGTAAAGATTTGCAGGTGTTTGCACAGGAACTGGTCAAGGCCGGCAGTGATGCGCTTAATATAAACGTTGGATGGCATGAGGCTCGCATCCCCCAGATCGTTACATTTGTCCCAAGAGGCGTTTTTGGTTATTTGTCTAAAGGGATTAAAGATCTGGTTGATGTGCCGGTTATATCAAGCCACAGAATAAATGATCCAGCCACAGCCCGCGAAATGATTGAAGACGGGCTCTGCGATATGGTAGCCATGGGGCGGCCATTGATTGCAGACCCTTATCTTCCTAATAAGATTAAAGCGGGCAAGGAAAACGAAATTGTTCACTGTATTGCCTGCGCACAGGGGTGTTTTGATCACCTGTTTCAGGGTAAGAATGTACAGTGCCTGTGCAATCCAAAGGCAGGTCGAGAAAAAGATACTGTGATTGAAAAATCCGATACCCCTAAAAAGGTTATGGTCATCGGAGGAGGCCCTGCCGGCATGAGTGCTGCCCTTGCAGCAAAAGAGCGGGGTCATGATGTCGTTTTATATGAAAAAGACAGCCATGCGGGGGGACAACTTCACCTTGCAGCCGCCCCTCCGGGAAGGGAAGAATTTTCGGAATTGGCCAAAGATCTGGCTACTCAACTCAGTGTGAACGGAATTAAAGTGATATACGATACAGCCGTGGATTCTGCTTTGATAGAAAAAGAAAAGCCGGCGCATATTGTACTGGCAACCGGTGCTCGTCCGATGACGCTGCCTATTCCCGGAAAAGATCGTTCCAACGTGGTTCAGGCATGGGATGTTCTATTAAATAAGGTGTCTACCGGAAAAAGATGTGTCGTGGTAGGCGGAGGTGCTGTCGGAGTTGAGACTGCACTGTTTCTTGCTGAAAAAGGTACATTGAGCCCTGAGGCTGTGAAATTCCTCTTGATTAATGAGGTGGAAGACGTTGAAGATTTAAAACAACTTGCTGTAAAGGGCTCTAAAGAAGTTATTATGCTTGAGATGTTGGACAAGGTGGGTACGGATATTGGTAAATCCACCCGCTGGGTGATGATGGGTGATATGGCCCGTTATAATGTTGTGTCCAGAACCGGCACCAAAGTTATTGAGATTACTGATAATGGTGTGTTGGTAGAATATGAAGGCCAAACCGAAGAAATTCCTGCTGATACTATTGTGCTTGCTACAGGTTCTGTTCCGGAAAATGCGCTGCAGACTGAAATTGAAAAACTCGGTATTCCTCATACAATTACTGGTGATGCAAAAGAGATCAGACTTGCTTTTGATGCCGTTCATAACGGATTTGAAGCCGGTAGAAATATTTAACCAATCTAATAAATGGAGACTACATGAGCGTAGACCAGACATACAGAGAAGTTTGCGAAATCATTGTACAGGCGGGCGGAACACCCCTGCCTGTGACCGACACCCTGGTGGAAATTATCAAACGGGTGGTCAGTGTTGACGAAGTTGATTTTATCCTGTTTTTCAAAGAGAAAAAATCACAGACCCTTGATCAGTTGAAAGAGACTTCCGGGTTAAACGAAGACGAAATTGTTGAAATGACAAATAAACTCGCCAAAAAAGGGGTGATTTTCAATCAGCCCAGCAGCAGCGGCTTGATGGTCTATCGATTGCTCCCTCTTATCAATGTGGGAATTTTCGAGTATTTGTTTATGAAAAAGCTTGAATATACTGAGGAGAACAAAGAACTTGGTCAATTGTTTACCCAACTGTTTAAAGAACAAAAAAAAGAAGTGCAGGGTGCGTATGATACGGTTGTCAGCATTATGGGCCAGTTTCCGGCTGTTGACAGGACCGTGCCAATAAGAGACAACAAACCCACGGGTAATTCAACTGTCGTTCAAATCAATAAATCCATTGAAGCAGAAGAAAAATTTTTGCCGACTAAGAATGTCGAAGACCTGATTGAGAAATTTGATGAAATCGCTGTGGGGTTTTGTTTTTGCAGGCAGCATAAAGACATTATGGATGAATCCTGCAAGCAGACAGATCTTCGCGAATGCTGTTTTACATTCGGTAAATCTGCCCGGTTTACTTCTGAACAGGGTTTTATGCGGATGATCGATAAAAAAGAAGCTCTTGATATCTTGCTGAAGGCCGAAGAAGACGGTCTGGTCCATAAAGTCTACCATCCCAAGTTTGATGTGACTAAAGATGAGACATCCGTGTGCAACTGCTGTAAGTGCTGTTGCGGCAACTCAGTTGTCAACCAGATCGCACCCATTGTAAATGTAGCAAATTTTCTTGCAGAGGTTGATCCTGATGCCTGCGTTGGCTGCGGTATTTGTGCGGACTACTGCCATTCAGATGCTATTTCACTGACAGATGATGAAGTTTCTGTTGTTGACGAAACCCGTTGTATTGGTTGCGGGGCATGTGCACACTTTTGCCCGGAAGATGCCATCCGTTTGACTGAAAATGATCGTATTGTCAGGATTGCACCTGTAAAAGAATAAGCAGATATAACCACGTTATATTTAAACAGGATAAAAAAGGGCCGGTAAAAAATAGTTTATTACCGGCCCTTCTTATTTTATAATTACAGGTTTATTTTTTTGCTTTGGCTTCCTCTTCGTCCCGCAAAATTTTTCTTAAAATTTTACCTACTGCAGATTTGGGAAGCTCATCCCTGAATTCCACTATTTTGGGGACTTTGTATACCGCCAGTTTTTCTTTGCAAAAATCTATGATTTCCTGCTCAGTTGCCGTTTCACCAGGGTTTAAAACAACATAGGCTTTGACGGTTTCTCCGCGGTAATCATCTTTAACGCCCACGGCAATGGCTTCTGTTACTTTAGGATGTTGGAAAAGGATTTCATCAATATCTCTTGGATAGATATTGTATCCACCGGCAATGATCATATCTTTTTTCCGGTCTACAATGTAGAAGTATCCGTCTTCATCCATTTTTGCTACATCACCGGTATGCAGCCACCCGTCTACTAACTCGTCTGCAGTTTTTTCCGGGTTTTCCCAGTACTCTTTCATGACAAAGGGGCCCTTAATGAGCAGTTCGCCCGGCTGGCCCTGGGCAACTTCTGTTTTACCGTCTTCAACATCCACCAGTTTGACATCCATACCAGGAAAAGGGATACCAATGGAGCCGACCTTTTTAAGACCCAATACTGGATTGCCAAGGCCAACGGATGTGGTTTCACTCATGCCCCATCCTTCACTGGCCTTAAGGCCAAGGTCTTTAGATTGTTCAATTAAATCGGAAGGGATGGGTGCGCCGCCCGAGTTCATCAGGCCTATTTTTTTATCCAGCTGGAGTTCAGCAGCCCTGGGATGATTGACGACTGCATTTATCATTGTTGGTACTGCAGGAAAAAAAGAAATGTGATCAATGCCGGCTAAAAGGTCCATGAAGGGTTCAAGGTCAAATTTAGGAACCAGATACATGGTTGCACAATTAAGCATGGACCAGTTCATACAAACGATATTGCCATAAACATGGAAAAACGGCAGGGCGCACATACAGGACATTTTATCAACAGAGGTGTTCTTGTTGTTGGCTTCCCCCCAATGTACGACAGAAAATGAAGTGCTCACAATGTTGGCATGCGTCAGAACCGCACCTTTGGGAATTCCTGTTGTGCCGCCTGTGAACTGGATCAATGCCGGATCACTGGGTTCAATCTCTACCCTTGGGCGTCTGGGCTTTTCGCAGGAGTTGAGCAGTGTGTGAAAATGCAGCCAGTCACCATCAAGGCCCATTGCCTCTGGTGTGCTGATATCTCCTCCCATGGAGTCAAATATTGAAACGGCCATAACATGTGGAATTTCAACGTTCTGGCGGACTTCATTTATTGTGGCAACACCTGTATCAAATGTAATAAATGTATTGATTTTGGTCAGTTGGATTAACTGTGTCAGTTCTTCAGCCGTGTATAGGGGGTTGAAATTGACCACAATAGCGCCCACTGAAAGGGCTGCATAATAGCCAATGACATACTCGGGTATATTGGGAAGATGAAGTCCGACCCGGTCTCCCTTTTTAACTCCCAACTCTTCAAAAACCGTGGCCATCGTTATCACTTTTTGTTTCATTTCATAAAAAGTGATTTCATTGCCAAAATAGTTCACAGCTGGCTTGTCAGGGGTCGCGTTTGCCGGTATATTCAGGATTTCCTGAGCCGGGAACCGGGGGTGTCGGTATTCAGTAAGAACATTGTAGTCATAGTGTTGATGCCAGATTCTTTCTTCCATCCCGTTGGTCTCCTTTTTTAAATATGGGTTATAACGTAAATATAAAAATAAACCTGTATACGATCAAAAGCGCTTATGCAGTGAAAAACATAACCAGAGCTTCTGCGTAAAGAGCTGGTTTTTCCTGTCCCTTAATCTCAATGGTATGAGCAGCACAGGCAAGAATTCTTCCATTGCCTTTATCTTCAATACTTAAAAGCTCGATCCTGTCACGGATTTGGGAACCCACGGTTACCGGGTTGAGCAGACGCAATTTATTCATGCCGTAATTAACGGCCATCACAGCTCCTTCGGGAAGCGGCATATGCCCTTCAGCGAAATGGGAAATCAAAGAAACAGTAAGATACCCATGTGCGATTGGAGCACCAAATGGTCCTTTTGCAGCAGCCTCTATATCTACATGGATCCACTGGTGGTCATTGGTACAGTCTGCAAACTGGTTGATTCTTTCCTGGTCCATTGTAAACCAGTCAGTCGTGCCTAATTCAGTTCCGATTTTTGCTTGCATTTCTTCCAGCGTCATTACCTGTGTTGACATCACTTACCTCTTTTAAACAAATGGTTAAAATATATTTTACAATGCAGCCTTAAAACCCTAAGGCAGGCCGGCACCTGGGAAGTCCACTCGGACAACCTCTATTTTTCCGCTTCTATATGTGTTGCCAGATGTGGCAATAAAAAGGTCCTGTTTATCAGGGCCGCCAAGCATGCAGGCGTAGGCATTTGTTTTTACCGGGATAACATGGGTGATGTTGCCGCCTTTTTCCACCCGGTATACTTTGGCAGTTGCCGGGCAGGCGACCCATATCCCGCCTTTTTCATCCAGGCATATTCCGTCTGGGTATAAACCCGGGATGTCAGCCCATGTCTGAGGGCTGCCAAGGGTTCCGCCCTCTTTAATGTCAAAGGAGGTCAGGCATGCGCCATATGTCTGTGCCACGATCAAAGTCTTTTCATCAGGGGTAATCACTGTTCCATTGGGGAACATGAGATTATCAGCTACGATTTGCGCATTGCCGTCGGGCTCGACCATAATCAGCTCGGCTGGTTTTGGTTTTTCTCCTGTATTCAGATCGAATCCAAAATTGCCTATATACGCGCGTCCCTGGGTGTCAACCACCATATCATTGCAATGATATGAGGCCATATTATGCAGTTCACTTACAGTTTCCAGATTTTCACCATCCCATGACATCAGGCATCTGTCGAGCATGGAGACAATCAACAAAAGTCCATCCGGCCTCCACCCAATCCCGGAGCAGGGCCCGGGCATATTAATTATCGTTTGGGTCTTGCCTTCAAGATCGCTGCAGATCACCTTTCCATCATTCATATCTGAAAAATAAAATTTATTGTTGTGCCACCTTGGGCCTTCCGGGAAGATGAGTCCTTCGATCAGGGGAGAAGGGGTGAGATCAGGGTCAATTAGATCGTTCAAATTTGTTTGGGTCAAAACGTGAACTCCATTAACAAGAAACAATTAATTTAATTTATGTAAAAGCCTGTTTTATCAGGCAGTACAGGGTTTTGAGACCTTTAAAATTACCATAGCAAAATTTTGGTAAAAAAAACCTTAGCACACACCTTACAAGGAAGTAAATACCATTTATTTTGTTATTGAAAATTATACTAAATATCAGGTATGGTACCTGAACCAAAGTATGACAGGATTCAATTCAACCCATACATAAAGGAAGATTTTATGGAGTCATTATTCACTATAGATGAGGATAAATGCAAAAAAGATGGAATCTGTGCTTCGGCTTGTCCCATGGCAATTATAGATTTTTCAAATGCCGACCTGGTTCCCAAACCGGCCGGACACGCCGAAAGCATATGTATTAAATGCGGCCATTGCGTAGCCGTCTGTCCTCACGGCGCTTTGTCCCATAGAAATATTTCTCCCGAGGACTGCCTGGAAGTTGAGAAGTCCCTGATGCTTACTGAAGCACAAATGGAGCAGTTTTTACGATACAGGCGTTCTATACGGAATTATAAAGACAAACCTGTTGAAAAAGATAAATTGAACAGATTGATTGAGATCTCCTCTCATGCACCTTCAGGACATAATACTCAACCGGTCCACTGGCAGGTTATTTACGGGCAGGACAAAGTAAAAGAATACAGTGTCATTGTAATCGACTGGATGAAGCACACACTTAAAGAACAGCCGGAAATGGGAAAGATGTTGCATTTTGACATGATTGTTGCCGCCTGGGATTTTGGTGTGGATGTGGTCTCTAGAAGTTGCAGTGCTTTGGTTTTAACAAATGGCGGAGCACAGGATCCATTTGCAGATGCCGCCTCCAAAATAGCCATGACGTTTTTTGATCTTGCCGCTCCGACTATGGGGCTTGGCACTTGTTGGAACGGGTATTTCAATATGGCCATTCTTCAGTGGGAGCCGCTGAGAGAAGCATTAAAATTACCAGAGAATATGACAAATTTTGGGGTAATGATGGTTGGATATCCTAAATTTAAATATTCCAGAATGCCAACCAGAAATGCGCCAAGAATTTCCTGGCTCGATTAAATCGGGTTGGTTAAATTTTTTTTAACCGTTTATTTCAGGCTGGTAATCCCATAAAACAAGTGCTACCACAACACTTCCGATCAAGATGAGTATACTGCCGCAGATAAACACCTGGGATACCCCAAAAAGGTCAAGAATAATTCCCGAAAGGATAGGGGAGAGGATCATTCCAAGGCTCCAGGCCGCATCGGTGATGCTCATAAGGGAGGCCATGCCCATGGTGCGCCCCAACTGACCAGTAATGACCAGGCCACCGGGCAGAGAAATTCCATTGGCAGCCCCCATAAAGATATTAAGTATAAGTATCAGAGCAAAACCTTTGACAAAAGGCATGCCCATGACCGCAAGGCCTGATGCAAATGTGCCTGATATGATGAGGTATTTAGGATTAATCCTGTCTGCTATCCTGCCGAAAAAACGCTGTAAAAATGCGATTAAAAAGATATTGGCTCCAAGGATAATTCCGACCTGGGTTCCGTTCAGGTTCAAATCAAGAGCAAGTATTGGCAGGAAGGTATACACGGCACCCTGTCCGGAGGCGGCAAAAAAACGCATAAAAAAGATTCCCAAAACCGTCCGGTGGGTGATAATTTTCCAAAAACTGGAGATGTGTTGTTTACTGTTCGTGCCTTTAGCGGTTTTATCCTGCGGAATGAAAATAAGTACAAGAATACAGGTAAAAAGGGCCAGGGCGCCCATGATGTAAAATGCTGCATTTATGCCGAAATATTCCTGGATGGTGCCCCCGAGAACCGGGCCGATACCCAGGCCCAGCATAACCGCCATGTTCAGGGTACCCATATATTTACCCAACTCCTGTTTAGGGGCAATGTCGGCAGCCAGAGCCATTGCAATTGGCACGACAAGAAGTGCAGCCATACCGTGAAAAAAACGAACAAAAACAAGTGTAGTTGCCTGGGAAGGCAAAACATAAAGAATCGAAATAACAGAATAAAGAAACAGTCCAAGTGCAATAAAATTTTTGCGTCCGAATTTATCAGATATGCGGCCGCTAAAAGGACTGAATATGGTTCGTGAGATGTTAAAGCTGGCAATGATCATCCCAACCAGGAAGCCTCCGGCCCCCATTTGAACAGCATATACCGGTATCAGCGGCCAGATGATCCCAAGGCCGATCATGGCCACACCTACGGATACGGAAAGTGTAAAAAGGATACCGGCAGAGGAGTCCTTCATGGCCTAAAGGCCCCGCATCCATTCAGGTTTTAAATTTACCTGGCCTGCAACTGCTTTATCCAGTACCGCCATAACTTCAGGCTTATCCTGGGGGAATCTTGCGTCAATAGATAGATAATTACTGGCATGAACTGAGCGAAAAGCACCCCGTGATAAATTCGTATGCGCAGCAAGTTCTCTGAGTTCAACGATCATGCCCATGGCATCGGGAATATCAAAATTTCCATTGGCAACGGCTTCCCCAATAGGGGTATTTGGCAGAGGGATCAAACTTAATGCACTGACCGCCTCCGGATCAATTTGACTAAGAACCCGTCCGGTTTCCCTTGCATGATCAAGGCTCAATTCTGTCTGGCCGAGTCCTAAAAGGACAATAGTAACCAGGCGGATACCTGTTTTTCTCAAGCGCCTGCAATGATGAACAAGTTCTTCAGGAGTGCCGCCTTTTTTAATATCCTTTCTGACCTGGGGATGGCCTGATTCCAGACCTAAAAAGACTGCTTTAAGTCCATTTTCATGGAGCCATGTCAGCTCTTCATCCGTTTTTAGCATGATGGATTTTAAATTGGCATAGCAGGTGACACGGTTAACCCAGGGCAGTTTTTCTTTTATTTGTCCCAGAAGCCATTTCCAGTGTTTCATGGGCATGATGAGGGCATCACCGTCCATGACAAATACTCGATCCTGATGTTTACAATACGCGGCAGCAAATTCCAGATCGCTTTCCAGGTATTTTCGTTCCTTGATTGCAAACTTTTTATCCTTATATGCTCCGCAGAAAGTACATTTTGAATGGGAGCAGCCAAGCGTTGCCTGAAGGAGGATTGCATTATACTCACTGGGTGGACGGATACAGTTTCCTACATGATGAAATCCGGTAGGAGGGCTGGCTTGATTCATATATAATGTTCCTTTATTGTTTTATTTTACTTATCTTACAGCTTAAAAAGGAGGTATCATATCACCCCTGCAATGGAATTAAAATCCATACTTTGTATTTTAAGTGTAAACTTAGCTGCCTTTCTGAAAGAATGCTTGAAAATAAAAAGCATGAAAACCCTTGTAGAATAAGCGTTTATATACTAATCAAACTTTAGCATTACATGGCTTTACTTCAAAAACAAATAATGGTAAGACTCTAAAAAATTCTGGTTCAATAAGGAAATATTTCTATTAACAGGATGGATTAACATATGAATTTAACTGATAAAAAAAAGAGTGCGTTATTAAAGAATCAAACTGGATTTTCTTTTCTTGAACTTATGGTTGTCGTGGTAATTTTGGGTATTCTGGCCACTTATATCGCTCCCCGTTTCATGGGCAGGACCGATGATGCAAAATCCGTTAAAGCAAAAGTGGATATCGCATCCCTTGAAACGGCATTAAGCCTATATAAGCTCGATAATGGATTTTATCCTACTACTGAACAAGGTATCAGCGCATTGATTGAAAAACCTTCTACAGATCCGATCCCAGCCAAATGGAAAGATAAGGGATATCTTGCCAAAGCCAATATCCCCAAGGACCCATGGGGAAGAGACTATTTATACCTGTCACCTGGTGTACATGATGATTATGACCTCATAAGCTATGGTGCGGATGGTGTTCCTGGCGGCGAAGGTAAAAACAAAGATATAAACAGTTGGGAGCTTGAATAATTTTAGACAAATACCAGGTTTTACTTTTATCGAACTGATTGTTGTTATCAGCATCTTTTCGATTGTACTATTGTTTTCTTTTCCACTGTTCAAAGACATACAACTGTTTAATGATAATGAAGGCCAGGCTGGCGATATCGCAAGGCTGGTCGAAAATTTAAAGAAAAGAGCCATTGAACAAAATGCAGATTTCCTGCTTCATATAGATAAAATCAGCGCTAAAATCTGGATTACTCATGAAAATATGGAAAAAGAGGCTGCTCAGGAGTCAAAAGAAAAAGCCACACAAATCTCAAGTGAGACTCAGATTTTAGATGTCCAATATGCGGGTCAAAAAAAACAGAATCTTGATGAATACCATATTCGGTTCAGAAAACAGGGGTATTCTGATTTTGTTCTAATACATATGATTGAAGATGAGCGTAATTTAACCCTTAAAATTGAACCGTTTCTTCCACAAACCAGTATTTTAAACAAGCATATTAATTTTGAAGACTGCATCTAATAAAGCCTTTACACTCCTGGAGGTCATGATCAGCATCTCGATTATTGCCCTGATTTTCGTGTCGCTTTTCAGGATGCAGACCGGATCAGTAACATTGGCTACGGCTAATAAATTCAACCAACTTGCCCCGACCCTTGCAAATCAGCTTATTGCCAGAATCAGTGCAGACCCGGACGGCTTTTCAAAAGATCAGGGCGATTTTGGGGAAAGTTTTCCCGGTATAACCTGGACTTGTGAAATATCTAACGGAGATTTTGACGCACTGGATTATTTTTCTTCTGAAAATTCCGAGAGATTAAAAAAGATTGATTTGGAAATTACAAATCAGGCTGATGACAGGTCTTTTGTTTTAACCTGCTGGCGGCTGATTTTGGAAACAGATTGATGAATAAAAATGGATTTACCCTGATCGAGGTTCTGATAGCCATTACGGTATTTTCCATAGTGGTTGTCCTGCTGTTCTCCTCCTTTAAGGCATTTATGGTTTCTACACAAACGGTGAAAGACGAACTTCGTGATTCCCAAAAAATGAGCATTGTATTTAACCGGATTCGACAAGACCTGTTATCTATTTATATTGTCCAGCCCCCCAGATACCGTACGCCTGAATTCAACTCAGATCCAGATCCCTATCGGATGGTAGGAGAGCTGGAAAATATCAATCACAAAACAGTTTCAACACTCATGCTCGCTACGTTTGCGCATACAAATATCAATGCGGTGGACAGGCCGGGAGCAGCACGGGTTGTTTATTATGTTAAAGAAAATTCAGATGAAGGTCTTGATCTTTACCGTTCAGATTCTGCAGCACCCTATCCCGAAGAAATAAAGCGCTGTTTTGATCCGGTATTGTGTACCAATGTTAAAGGATTTGAAATTACCTATATTGATAATAATGGGGACGAACATACAAACTGGGATTCAGATGATACTGATTTTGGTTATTCATACCCCAAAAGTATAGAGTTCAAGATCCTTACAGGAAGTGACGAAACGTCTAATACACATACGATTGCAGTAAACCTTCAGGCAGGAAGAAACCCAATTGAGTAAACAGTTGAACAACCAGCTAAATAAATTAATGCACAATGAAAAAGGGGCAGCACTCGTTGTAACACTTACCATTGTTGTTGTACTGATGGTTGCAGCGCTGCAATTGAGAAAAATGACACTGGGTGCAGTAACGGTAGGACAGCTTGCTAAGGATCAGTTTTATGCTGAACAGAAAGCGCTTTCCGGAATTAATCTGGCATGCCTGATCCTTGCAGAGGATGCACAGAAAAATGATGTGGATTCTATACAGGAAGAATGGGCAGATGATGAATGGCTGGCACAGGCAGTTTCAACACTGGGATATAATTCAGGTGCATTGACCCTGAAGATCACAGATGAGAAATCTAAAATTCAGGTGAATGCTTTTTTAAAAGATTTTCCAGGCAACCAGATCAATACTGACCAGATGCGTATATGGGAGAAATTGATTCAAACAACGATGTTGGATGATGATCAAACAGACACAGCACCTGTTATTAATTGTCTGAAAGACTGGATGGATTCTCTTGATGATGATGCAGTAAGCGGTATTTCCGGTGCTGAGTCTGATTATTATATGGGGCTTGATCCACCTTATGAGTGCGCCAACGGACCGCTTACCAAAGTTCAGGAACTTTTTTTAATTAAAGGAATTTCCAAAGATATGTTAGGCTCAGATATTCCGGGCTTTGAAGAGGGGGAAGATCAGCTTATCAGCCCTGAAGATTTTCTGACTGTGTTTGGCCTGGATAATGAAGCCCCACAGGAAGGGAAATATAGGTATTCAGGAAGAATTAATATCAATACAGCACCTGTTAATGTGTTATCTGCATTGCTTCCTGAAGGTTTGGAGGATTTAGCACAGGATCTGGCAGATTTCAGGGCTCAAAAAGGTGAACAGGGCCTTGAATTTACAAACTCTCTTGACAAAGGGTGGTATAAAAGGGTTATAGATCTTTCAGACACTGAGCTTGTCGAGTTTGAACGGACGATTGATTACGCCAGTTCTTTTTTCAGGGTGGATGCCGTTGCGACTGAAAATAAGGTAAAAGTTAAAATGGTTGCCTTCTTGAAAAGAGAGCAGGAAAAAGAGACCGGCAGCTGGACATGCCGGATCATTCGGATGGAAAGGAAATATTAGATGGCTGCGGTCTTTTTACATCTTGAAGTTGATGCCAGGCGTATAAAAGCAAAAATTATCGAGCCTGGACATTCCCAGACGATGATTAAAGATGAGTGTGTTGCTGTATATGAAACTCTGCACCAAACAGAATCTGAGGCAGATTTTTTTGAAACAGGTATGGGGTTTGTTTCTCAACAGATGGATCTGTCTCAATGTTCCTCAGCTATTATATTTGTTTCAGAGTCCTTTATCTCTTTTAGAACACTTCAACTGCCTTTCAGATCTGAAAAAAAAATCAAACAGGTCCTTCCTTTTGAACTTGAAACGCTGCTGCCTCTCTCAGATGAAGCTTATATCAGCGATTTTAAAATTGTCCATCACAAAGATGACGGCTCTGAGATTCTGAGTGCTTCGATAGAAAGCAGCCTGGTGGACCAGTTTTTTACAACACTTAAACAACATAACATTAAGCTTCTGGCGGTTACGCCGACTGGATACGCTGTTGCTGTAGAATTTTTAAAATTTCAAAACGAGTACCCGGATGTTGTGTTTGTTCATATCTCAGAAAATCAGGTGACCCTCGCTATTTTCGCAGACAGCCTCCCGTGCAGGGTTCGTTCAATTCCCAAAGGCACGCTTGCTCCTGGTGAACTTGCAAAAACTATCCGCCAGACACTTTTGGGGTATTCTCATAGAAGTGACATTAAAAAAGAGTTCGAATATGTTCTCAGCTCTGATGACCCTGAAATAGAAACTGGAGCTATCTATAGTGCAATTGAAAAGACACTTGGTTCCCGGCAAAAATCAGGCTCAAAAGATGAAATTATTGATCCGGAAGCGTTTATCTGTTCAATATCACCGGATAAAAGCCATAAACGGCTCTTTAATTTTTGTAAAGGTCAATACAGGGCCAGTACTTTTGTGCAAACTTATTTGGGAAACATCGCTGCGAGCGCTGCTCTCTTAGTCTGCGCTGTTTTAATGATGTTTATCAGTGTCGGCTTTGATAATTCAACACTTTCTAAAAAAGTTGCAGCAGTGGATCAGGAAGCTGTAACAATATTCAGACAGACCTTCCCAAATATTAAAAAGGTCCAGGACCCCTACCTTGAAATGCAGGCAAATGTTAAGGCAGCGGTTAAGAAAGCTGGTTCCACAAATGGAACAGATACGCGCACTCATCCTGGAGATGTAAAAGTGGTCAACCTCATGGGAGAGATTTCCAAACAAATTGACTCTTCAGTGGATATGGATATTTCCAGATTTCTTTTCAGCCAGGGGAGACTGGTTCTTTCAGGCTCAACAAACAACTTTAATAATGTCGATAAAATTAAAAGCAAACTGGAATCCTCGAAGTTATTTAAAAAAGTAGATATCAGCAGTGCAGCAAGCGATAAAAGAGAAAATAAGGTCAATTTTAAATTTATTATTGATTTGTAATTGGATGGGCATTTTGGAAATATCAAAACGAGAAAAAAATATTTTAATAGCCGGAGCTGTTTTTCTGGTGCTCTTTTTTATTTACACATTGGGGATTGCTCCGGTATTTGAGAAAAGACAAACATTAAACCGTGCCCTGGTTGAAAAGCAGGCAGGCCTTGAACAAATCAAGGCGTTATCGCTTCAGTACCGTTCTGTCTCCCGTTTGTCTGATTCCCAGACTCAATTTATGGCATCCCGAAGCAAGAATTTTTCTTTATTTTCCTTTATAGATCTGCAGGCCCAGCAAAGCGGTGTGAAAGAAAATGTCGAATATATGAAACCCTTTACCAAAAAGAATGAAGTGTCAAAATATTTAGAAGCCACTGTTAAAGTGAAATTAAAAGAGGTTTATTTAAAGCAGCTTGTAGATTTTTTATACCGGATAGAATCATCTCAGAATGGGGTATCCATAATATCTTTGTCCCTTACAAAAGCCGGAAAAAACAAAACCATGCTTGATGCAGTTCTTGAAACTCAAACGCTTATGCAAAAGGAAGGGGCATAAGATGAAACTGAAAATGATCCTGCCATATCTTCTTCTGTTCTTTGCCGCAATTTGTGTTTTTGCATTTGTTTTATTTCCCCAGGAAAAGCTTGCCAATCAATTGAACTGGATGTTGAACTCTTCTGGTGCTAAAGTTCAAGCAAATGTTGAACGGATTAAACCTGCGCTTCCTTTTTCCCTGGAACTGGTGAATTCAAAATTTATCATAGGAGGGAAACAGGAAATAAAACCCGACTTTCTAAAAATTTTAATTACCCCTGACCTTTTATTTGGAGAAAGCAGGCAGGTAAAATTTAGCTCTGCAATTTCAAAAGGCAATATCAAAGGCAGTGTCCTGTTTGAGAATACCAGTCCGGTTGTATATAAAAATATCGATATCCAAATGTCAGGGGTTGAAATTGAACGATTTCCCTATAATACGAGAATGGCCCGGATTATATTAGATTGTAATTTAAACGGGGATTATTCATTTTCCAATTCAAATGCTAAAAATGCTCAAGGGAAAGGCAGCTTGTTGATCAATGATGTTTCTGCAGATCTTAAGAACTCTTTACTTAATCGTTTAAAGATTTCAAACGTTGATTTTTCCAATGTTAAGATTGATTTTACAAAAAAAGGGAACAATCTGAACATAACGCAGTTAAATGCAAAAGGTTCGATAATTAATGTTAATTTAAAAGGAAAAATTCTTCTTGCAAGTCCAACATCGAAAAGTCGACTTTCCCTGACTGGTGCAATCCTCCCTGACTCACCTTACCTGGCAACGATTATAAACTCTGCATTTATCAGGGCCGCTGCTAAAAATGCTAAAAAAGACGGTGTTCGTTTTTCTATAAAAGGAACCCTTGAACAGCCGAGAATCAAGTTATGAAATCAGTATTTACCATTATAAACTGCTTGTTTGTTGTATTGACGGCTTATTTTAGCGTGGATATTGTTTATAAAAAGGCAATTCCGGAAACCGGGACTATTGCTGCGGCAAAATATCAGCAAAAAAGCCTTGCGAAACAAAGGCCTGTAAATAAGAAATCAACTTCAGATAAGGTTCAAAACCAACTTATTTCCAAACGGAATTTGTTTAATGTAGAACTGGAACACAAGGCCGATAAAACGGAAAAACAAGATGAAATTATACCGGAAAAGCTTGAACCCACCCATTTGCAGCTTGTTCTTTGGGGCACAGTAACAGGACAGAATGAAAAATATGCGGTAATTGAAGATAAAAAAGCAAGGCAACAGTCTCTTTATCTGGTAGGAGATACCATTCAAGAGGCCAAACTCAAAGAAATCCTCCGTCATAAAGTGGTTTTAACCTTTCAGGGAAAAGACCAGGTGCTTGAGATGGAAACAAAAAATAAAAGTGTAACCAAAAGGCAAAAATTTACCCCCCCAGCTCCTTCCATTCAACCCTCAGCCATGCCGAGTTTTGAAAAGATGGTGGAAAATGCAGGCGATTTGATGAGGCAAATTAAATTTCGCCCACACTATTCAGAAGGTGAGCCGGACGGATTGATGGTATATGGGATACGCCCCAATTCAGTTTTTCGTGAAGTCGGGTTGAGAAACGGGGATATTGTAAAAGAGGTCAACGGGACACCTATTTCATCACCGGAAGACGCTGTCGACATGTTTAGTGAAATTGTAAATTCAGAGCAGGCAAGAGTAACCTTGCTTAGGAGAGGAAAAATAGAGGAGCTGGTATATCAGATGGATGGCGAACCGGATTCGGGCACAGCAGTTATAGAGGAAAAAAATTGAGGAGATTAGTAAGAATGTCATCGCAAAATAAAAGACAAGGTATAATGTTTCTTGCTTATATGGTTTGTGCAGTGCTGTTATTTTTTTCTGCTGCCGGGGTTGCAGTGAGTGTTGCCGACCAGGGGAAAAAAGATTCAAAATTTGTATCCATTGATTTTAATAATGTGGATATCAATGTATTTATAAAGTTTATCAGTAAGCTTACGAATAAAAATTTTGTTGTGGACAGCCGGGTTAAGGGTAATGTCACCATTATTTCTCCTACAAAAATTTCTGCAAAGGATGCTTACAAGGTCTTTGAATCTGTTCTTGAAATCAATGGATTCTCTACGGTTGAATCCGGCCGGATAACAAAAATTATTCCAACACCTAAAGCCAAAGCTGACAATCTTGATACAAAGATTGCAACCGGGCCGGGCGAATCCTGGGCCATTGATGACAAGCTGGTCACGCGCCTGATTCCCCTTGAATATGCCAGGTCCAACGAACTTAAAACCCTTTTTACCCCTCTGGTTCCTAAGGGCAGTGTTCTTCTTTCCTATCAGGATACCAATATGCTGATCGTTACGGCTTCTCTATCCAGTATAGACAGGCTGCTCAAGATTGTTGAAGTGATTGACAGACAAAGTGTGGGGAAAAAGATATCCGTTATCCCGGTTAAATTTGCAGATGCAAATAAACTTGTTACAAGTCTTTCCACCATATTCTCGGCCAGGGCTCAAGGTAAAACAGGAAAACGCAGTACCCAGCTAAATGTTAAACTGGTCGCAGACGAAAGGACCAATGCAATAATTTTACTTGCAAGCAAAGGGGAAACTCAGAAAGTCCGTCAATTAATTGAACTGCTTGACCAGGAAGTTCCTAAAGGAGAAGAAAAAATCCGGGTGTATTATTTGGAGCATGCTTCAGCTGAAAACCTGGTAAAAGTTTTGTTGGAGATCCCAACGTCAGATAACGGCAAAAAGACAACCGGTCAGAAAAAGGCACCGCTTCTGTCCACTAAAGTCAAAATCATGGCAGACAAGTCCACTAATTCTCTGATTATTATGGCAGACAAGGAAGATTATCCGGTTTTAGAAGAGGTCATTAATAAACTCGATATTCCCAGAGCTATGGTCTATATTGAGTGCCTTATTATGGAAGTCAACGTTAATAAAGGCCTGAATATCGGCACTGAATGGAAAGCAGGAGTCGGAGACGACGGTAAGGGTGTTGTTACCGGTTTTGGGGGTAGCTCTTATAGCAACCTTGATTCCTTAACGGGTTCCGGCACACTGCCCAGTGGATTCTCTGTAGGAGTTTTAGGCAAAAGCTTTAATATTGGAGGCATTGAATTTCCAGACATATCAGCAGTGGTCCAGGCGTATCAAAACGATAAAGATGTTCACATCCTTGCTACACCACAGATCCTTACAACTGAAAATGAGGAAGCCACTATTATTGTTGGTAAAAATGTTCCGTTCCAAACCCGGTCTGCAGCAGAATCCGGGACTGACACTTATAGCTCTTTTGAGTACAAGGATGTTGGAACCACCCTTAAAATTACGCCTCAGATCAGCAAGGACAGACTGGTTCGTCTAAATGTTTACCAGGAATTGACCCGCTTGGATTCAGCCGCTACTTTGGTAAGTGATGACAGACCCACGACTTTAAAACGCCAAATCGAAACCACCATCATCGTGGAAGATTCAAGCAGTGTGGTTATCGGCGGCCTCATTGATGAGAGTATTACAAAATCAGAATATAAAATGCCGTGTCTTGGAGATGTTCCCGGGCTTGGCTGGGCGTTTAAAACAGTTTCTGAGGGAGAAGATAAAACCAATCTTTATGTGTTCTTAACACCCAAAGTGGTAAAAAATCCTCTTGAAATAAATAAACTTTATCAAAAAAAGGCCAAAGAAATAGAAGCGGTTAAACGTGGGGAAGTGATGTTATACAACACACTTAACCCTGATAGAAAAATCGGCGGGGATCAGATTGAAGATAGTCAAGATCTGCCCGGCAACAAGGAAGAACAATAAATTTGTGAGTTCTGAAAAATGATCAATACTTTTTTTGACATATTAGAGGAAAAAACTGCATTAACAAAAGAGCAGTGTGAAAAGATCAGGTTGTCTTTTGAAGCGGACCGTACTAATTTAATGCAGGCTGCGCTTGACTCAAAACTCGTTTTAGAAAATGAGATTCTTGAAGCACTGAGCCTGGTATATGATATGCCATTTGCCCTTACTCTTCCCCTTGAAGGAATTAAAGACGACTGGATCGGCCAAATTTCCCGCAAATTTTTAAAACAAATGTGCATGGTTCCAATCATAAGAGAAAACAAAACTCCTATGATTGCAATCCTTGACCCATCTGAGTTATCTCCGGTAGATGATGTTATTGCCCGTTTAGACCTTGATGCCTGTATTATCTGTCTTGCACCCAGGAACCAGATTATCAATACAATCAACACATTGTACGATAGATCCGGTGAGAGTGCACAACAGCTTGTTGAAGATATGGAGGATAACGGATTTACGATTATAGACGATGAACAGACAGCAGACCTGCTGGATGATACCAGCGATGCGCCTGTTATCAGACTCGTGAATCACATGATTTCCCAGGCTGTAAAGGCCGGGGCAAGCGATATCCATATTGAACCTTTCCAGGATGAGCTTATGGTCAGGTACAGGATTGATGGGATTTTGTATGAAATGCTTACGCCGCCTAAAGGGGTTCAGGCATCCCTTATTTCCCGTATAAAAGTAATGGCAAAAATGAATATCGCAGAAAAAAGGGTTCCCCAGGATGGGCGTGCACAGGTTAAGCTGGGTGACCAGGAAATCGATATTCGTATTTCTACGGTGCCGACTTCATATGGCGAGCGACTTGTCATGCGCCTGTTAAATAAATCCGGCTATTTTCTGGAATTTTCAGAATTTGGAATGTCTGAGGATAATTTCAAACAGCTCAACAGGATTATCCGGCAGAATAACGGTATTGTCCTTGTTACAGGCCCCACAGGCAGTGGAAAAACAACCACATTATACGCAGCATTATCTGATATTAATTCCCCGGATAAAAATATTATTACCATAGAAGATCCGGTTGAATATAACCTCAAAGGGATCGGGCAGATACAGGTAAATGCCAAAATTGGCGTGACCTTTGCCAAGGGGTTGAGATCCATTGTCCGTCAGGACCCGGATGTTGTTCTTATCGGGGAAATAAGGGACCTTGAAACAGCTGAAATTGCTATTCAGTCCGCCTTAACCGGGCATCTTGTATTTTCAACCCTGCATACCAATGACTCAGCCGGGGCCATCACACGCCTGGTGGATCTGGGTGTTGAACCATACTTGATTTCATCTTCCGTCAATGCTGTGGTTGCCCAGCGCCTTGTCAGGGTCTTGTGCAATGACTGCAAAGAAGAATTTACCATAGAAGCCTCTCACGTAAAATCTTTGAATGGTTACGGAGAAAAATTTATCGGACACTCAGTTTTTCGCCCCAAAGGATGCTCAAAGTGTTTTAACACTGGGTATTCTGGAAGGGAGGCTATCTTTGAAATCATGCTGATGGATGAAAAACTAAAAAGCCTGGTTCTTGAAACCTCTGATGCCAATCAAATCAGAGAGGCATCTTTAACGGCTGGTATGCTGACCCTTCGACAGGATGGTATGTCAAAAGTGCTAAAAGGAATCACATCCATTGGGGAGGTTCTTCGTGTCACCCAGGAGTAAGAAAGGATTTTGTTTTTTTTCGTTCCTGATTATATTATCCCCTGTTGCTTTATGCTTTTTTTCAACTTCTGCTTTTTGCAGTGAAAATCCGGCTATAAAATTTTATCAGGAACATATTTCTGCTGTGGATGGAAATCGCTGCCCCATGCACCCTTCCTGCTCTGCCTATGCATCTCAGGCATTTGAAAAACACGGCCCTCTTATGGGTTGGATCATGGCCTTGGACAGGCTGGTGCGCTGTGGAAGGGATGAAGCAAAAGTGGCTCCCATGAAGTTTATTGGCAGCCAGAGCTACATCCATGACCCTGTGGAGGCCAATGACTTCTGGTGGTTTCAAAAAGAACAAACGCCATGAACTATAAATGGTTACTCTCTATTGTCTGTTTATTTATTCTAAATATAAATGGACTGGTGTCTGCTAATCAAAATACACTGGTGATTTCCCATGATATGCAATATGAATATGCCTATAAACTTTTTACAGCTAAAGATTATGATACTGCCATTGTAGAGTTTAAACGATTTGTACATTTTTTCCCAGAAAGCAAATTAGTGAATACGGCTGTTTTTAATATCGCACTGAGTCGTTTTTATTTAAAAGATTACCATGAAGCAGCACGTGCTTTTAATGACATCATTATTAAAGATGAAGATGATGAACTTACTCGAAAATCAGTTTTTTTTCAGAGCCAGGCATTTATTCTAATGGGCAACACTGGCTATGCACAGTTAGTCCTTCAAAACTATCTAAAGCTCAGCGATGACCCGGACATAAAAGACCAGATATATTATAATCTTGCCATGATTCATCTTACAGAGGCTAAAAAAGGTAAGGCAGAATCCCTAGAACTTGCGCGCAGCTATCTTGATAAAATTTCAATTAAAAATACAAAAAATTTTCAGGTGGAAAATCATATTGATCTAATTATAAAGGCTGAACAGGCGGATAAAAAGAACCCTTCATTAGCAGGTATGTTTGCTGTGATTCCTGGTGGTGGGTTTTTATATTGCGAGCGGTATAAAGATGCCCTGGTTACTTTTTTACTTAATGCCAGCCTTATGATTGCGGCATACCAGGCATGGGACAATGACAATGAAGCGCTTGCCGGTGTGATTGGCTTTGTGGAAACCGGGTTCTATTCAGCAAATATATATGGTGCCATCTCATCTGCACATAAATTTAACAGGGCACAAGTGCATAAATTTCTGGATAGAGAGTTTTATCTTCTTTCAAAATGGGATCTCCAAAAGGGTGGCGGCCTGGAAATCACACTTAATTTTCCGTTTTAATTTATTGTATAAGCTGATTGATTTCAAATATCGGCAGACAGATTGCCAGGATAATTCCCCCGGCGACAACCCCCATTACAAGAATAATTAAAGGTTCAATCAGGGAGGATGCGGCAGTAATTGCTGTCTGTACTTCTTTCTCAAAGAGATCTGCTGTTTTTTGAAGCATTTTTTCTATTTCCCCGCTGGTTTCGCCAATTTTAATCATCTGGGCGGCAAGGCTTGGGAAAACAGTATTCACCGTCAGGACTTCGCCAAGTTCTCCTCCCTGCTCAACCGTATCGCATGCTTTGCCAATCAATTGCGAAAAAACGATATTCCCGGTTATGCTTTTAGAAATATTTAAAGCTGTCAGCATGGGTACCCCGTTCTCAAGAAGTGAACCAAGAGTTCTTGTAAAACGTGCAGCGATCATTTTTTTCAGCAACGGCCCTAATACGGGAAAAGAGATGAGTATCTTGTCAATCGCATAGGCGCCCCTGTCTGTTTTTCGTATGAGGTAAACAATAAAAAAAAGCACAAAAGGGATCATGAGTACAGCCCACCAGAATGACTTGAAAAATGAGCTGACAGATATCAGTATGGTGGTTGGCAGCGGAAGTGTCTGATTCATATCAGTAAAAATATTAACAATGCCGGGAACAACATAAGTTAAGAGGATGATAAGTACCAGCAGGCCCATAACAGACATCAAAATGGGGTAGGCAAGGGCGGCCTGAATTTTCTTTTTGGAATCCTCCTTGTTTTCGTTAAAGTCTGCCAGACGCTCAAGTACAATTTCCAGAGTTCCGGAGGATTCTCCGGCATTAACCATATTAATAAAAATCGGGGAGAAAACATTGGGATACAAAGCAAGGGCATTGGCAAAGCTGCTACCCTCTTCAATGGCATCCTTTACCCGCGAAAGTACCTTTTCCATGAGTTTGGACCTGCTCTGTGGTACAAGGGTTCCAACTGCTTTTACCAGCGGGAAACCAGCCGATAAAAGAGTAGAAAGCTGGCGGGTAATCATGGAAAGTTCTGCAGAACTCACGCTTGAGAACAGGTTAATATCCTTAAAAATGGATTTAGCAGCCTTTCCTTTATCTCCTGAATGGGATTCTATCTTGTTTAAGGAGGTAGGAAAAAAGTGCTGTTGGCGCAGCTTTTTTTTTGCAGCAGATGTGCTTTCTGCATCAATAATACCGTTAACTTTTTTCCCTTTTGCATTAAGGGCTTTATATTCAAAAACCGCCATTTCACAGTATCCTTTATCAACATCTCTTAGTCAGCGTCAGTGGAGTCTATCTCAAATAAAATCAGAATGCAAATATCCTTCAGAAAATCTAACACAGAACTCATGTGACCGCATTCAGATCCTCATTTAATTATACTACATCCTACCGGGTTATTAATTGCTTGCAATTTTAAGCGTGAAATGGTTTAAGTTCAAAAAACCTCAATCGGTTGCCCCATGTAACCGAAAGGGCGGAGCTATCCTCAATTTCGCTTACCTGTGCCAACCAAATTGCCATTCTTTTGGGCAATACCTTACGAAAATTTAATTTAGAGAATATTTTACTTATGAAAAAAGCTTTAATAACGGGCATAACCGGACAGGATGGGGCGTACCTTGCAGAATTCCTACTTTCTAAAGGCTACGAAGTTCATGGAATAAAAAGGCGTGCCTCTCTTTTTAATACAGACCGGATCGACCATTTATATCAGGACCCCCATGAACATGAACGGAAAATGGTGCTGCATTACGGAGATCTCACCGATGCGACCAACTTGATTCGTATCCTTCAGGAGGTTACACCTGACGAAGTGTATAATCTAGCTGCACAGAGCCATGTGCAGGTCTCGTTTGAATCACCCGAATATACTGCTGATACCGATGCACTAGGGACAATGAGGCTGCTTGAGGGAATTCGTCTTCTGGGGTTGGAAAATAAAACGCGTTTCTATCAGGCCTCCACTTCTGAATTGTACGGTAAAGTTCAGGAAGTTCCTCAAACAGAAACTACTCCGTTTTATCCACGCTCACCGTACGCATGTGCAAAACTGTATGCCTACTGGATTACCGTAAACTACAGGGAAGCCTATAATATTTTCGCCTGTAATGGCATTCTTTTTAATCATGAATCGCCGCTTCGCGGAGAGACATTTGTCACAAGAAAAATCACCAGGGCATTAGCACGCATTCATTTGGGTATGCAGGATTGTCTTTATCTTGGGAATCTGGATGCACTCAGGGATTGGGGCCATGCTAAAGACTATGTAAAGATGCAATGGCTGATGCTCCAGCAGGATACTCCGGAAGATTATGTTATTGCAACCGGGGAGCAGCATTCAGTCAGAGACTTTGTAGATGCAAGTGCGAAACAATTGGGTATTGCGATTAAATGGGAAGGAAAAGGAATTGATGAGAAAGGCGTTAATGCTGCCAATGGCAAAACAATTGTAGCAGTAGATTCAAGATATTTTCGTCCAACCGAAGTTGAGACCCTTTTAGGGAACCCTGCAAAAGCAAAGAAAAATCTTGGCTGGGTACCGGAAATAGCATTTGATGAACTGGTTAAAGAAATGACTCTTGCAGACCTTGAAGATGCCAAAAGAGACGAACTTTGCCAACGTGCCGGATTTCAGGTGTTCAATTACAATGAATAAAACTGCTAAAATTTTTATTGCCGGTATTACTGGAATGGTGGGGAGTGCCATTGCCAGAAACCTCATTGTAAAAGGACACACCAATATAATTGGCAGCACTCACAGGCGCAAATTGCCGAATTTGGACAAATCACTGGTTAAACAGATCCCGCTTGATCTAAAAAATCAAAATTCAGTTCAACGGTTTTTTAAAGAAGAAAAGCCGGAATACGTATTTCTTGCAGCCGCAAAAGTTGGGGGGATTAACGCTAACAATACATACCCGGCCCAGTTCATTTACGATAATTTATCTATCCAGAATAATGTCATCCACGCGGCTTACAAATATGGGGCAGAAAGGCTGTTGTTTCTCGGCTCATCATGTATTTATCCAAAAAATGCACCCCAACCCATGAAAGAAGAGCATTTACTAACCGGCCTCCTGGAGCCGACCAATGAACCCTATGCCATTGCAAAAATTGCAGGGATAAAAATGTGTGAGTCCTATAACCGGGAGTACGGAACCCGTTTCGCGGCTGTCATGCCGACAAATCTTTATGGCCCAAATGATAATTTCGATTTGGAGACATCCCATGTCTTGCCTGCACTGATCCGAAAATTTCATGAAGCCAAACTTTCAGAATCATCCAAGGTGGAAATATGGGGAACGGGTTCGCCCAGGCGCGAATTCCTTCATGTGGACGATATGGCTGACGGCTGCATTTATGTAATGAATATGAATAATGAAGAGATGGACAAACAGCTTTTGAATTATCCGAAACCCTGTTTTGTTAATCTTGGGACTGGTACTGACTGTACCATAAAGGAGCTTGCTTTAATGATTAAAGACAAAGTTTCTTATTCCGGGGAACTGGTTTTTGATACAAGCAAACCGTACGGAACCATGCGAAAGTGCATGGACGTCACCTGTTTAAATCATATGGGATGGAAGGCAAAAATATCTCTGGATGAAGGCATCAAACAAACGTATGAATGGTACCT
>JAWSVI010000060.1:0-1532 GCA_033851995.1 Desulfobacteraceae bacterium
CTCAACTTTCGGGATTCATTGAGATTAACCCGAAAACAAGGATAACATGTTGAAATTATAATACAAAAAGCTTGAAGAGCCCCGCTGTTTGATATATATTGAATTCGACAAAAAACACAATAATATCAAACAGTAAGGGCTCAAATGATACATAGCAAGATTGATACTGAAACACAAGCTGACATTCAGATTTTGGGTAAAATTGATGATTTTTTCAACCAATTTAACATTGCCACATTCCTACATCGATGTGGCATTAAGAAACGACATGGACATAGTGTGCGCTCCTTGATTATGGCAATTTTTATACTTCCGTTTCTGGAAAAGAATTTTTTCAGAGGCATTGTGACCAATGACAATGTATCATTCGGTAAAGATGCTGCATATGAAGTTCTTAAAGGGAGCAGGTCCAACTGGAGACGACTGCTGTTGGGCGTAGGCATGAAGCTTTATCATTTTTTTAACCGATTGACAGATGAAACCCGTGAATCTGTTTTGATAGTGGATGACAGTCCTTATGACCGTTCTCGATCCAAGTCGGTCGAACTGCTTTCCAGGGTATGGGATCATAGCAATGGCCGTTTGATTAAGGGCTTTCGGATGCTCACTCTTTGTTGGTCTGATGGTGTCAGCTGCCTGCCGCTGGATTTTTCACTGTTATCTTCGTCGGATGCTAAAAAGCGGCTTTGTGAAAACCGGAAATCCATGGATAAAAGATGCAGTGCCTGGCAACGACGGCAGGAAGCAACAATCAAAGCACCGGACAATCTGGAAGCCATGGTCAAACGGATATTGGCGGCTGGGGTCCAGGCCAAATATCTGTTAATGGACAGTTGGTTTACGATGCCTGCAACAGTTACTGCGTTGAGCAAGCATATTGATGTTATCGGCATGGTGAAAAAGACATCGAAAATTAATTATGGATATAACGGGCACCCAATGGACTTGAAAGCAATCTATCGGAAATTGAAAAAACGCCGTGGTCGGGCGAAGATCCTGGCAAGCGCCGTTGTAACGTTAAAGAGTGGACTGCCGGTCAAACTTGTTTTTGTACGGGACAGGCGCAAAAAAGACTGGCTGGCATTGATTTCCACGGACCTTGATCTGTCAAATGAAGACATTGTTCGAATTTACGGCAAACGCTGGGATATAGAGGTGTTTTTCAAAATGGCCAAACAACATCTCAAGCTGGCAAAGGAAATGCAATGCCGCGACTACGACGCCCTGGTAGCCCACACCACTATTGTTTTCATGCGATACATGTTTTTGGCCTACCAAAATCGGATCGAAACGGATGACCGGACCTTTGGAGAATTATTTTATGCCTGCTGTGAAGAAGTCTCTGATATTTCTTTTATTGAGGCGCTCTACAGAATAATGACACTTGCGGGCAACCGCTTGAAAACTCTTGGCAGCTATTGTGAGAAAACAGCAACAGCCTTTTTCGATGCTATTATGGAAACAGCTTTACAATGTGCTGGCTTGGTAGAAAAACGAAAGTTAGGCAGTAATTTTTAAACCCGAAAGTTGAG
>JAWSVI010000061.1:0-1255 GCA_033851995.1 Desulfobacteraceae bacterium
TGCACCTCCCCAAAAAACTGTAGTCCGGGTTAAGCCACATTTTTCAGGTTGTACCATGCCTGCTCACAGTGAGCAGGCGTTTTCCAGCCATTGGCCGAATGCTTTCGTCTCTGGTTATAATACATTTCAATATATTTAAAGAGAATTCCTTCAGCTTCTTCATATGTTTTAAATCGAACATGATGAATTAATTGTGTTTTAATTGTATGGAAAAATGATTCTGCAACAGCGTTGTCCCAGCAATCCCCTTTACGACTCATACTTTGAATAAAGCCATGATTTTTGAGTCTTTTTTTAAATTCCTTACTGGCATATTGGACACCACGATCACTGTGAATCATCAATCCTTTATCTGGTCTGCGGCGCATGACTGCTTTGTTAAATGCCTTGATCAATGAATGTCGTTCCAGAGAAGTGCTTAAATCCCAGCCCACTACGGATCTGGAGAACAAATCAATGAACACGGTTAGGTAATGCCAGCTGCAGCCGACCTTTAAATACGTTATGTCACTTACCCAAACTGTATTCGGTGTTTTTACGTTGAATTTTCTGTTTAATAAATTAGGAGCAACAGGTTCATCGTGCTTAGAGTCGGTTGTTGCAACAAACTTTTTAACTGTTTTACATTTTAATTTCATCTCACGCATCAAACGGGCAACTGTATTTTTGCTGGTGCCTTGGAATTCGGGTTCATCGTCCAGATCAGCTGTGATCATCGGGCTACCTGCCATTCCATTGTGCTCTAAATACAATTCAAAAATACGTTGTTTCAATCGCTCTCTTTGGATTTGCTGAGCAGACGGTTCCTTTGTCTTCCAATGTTGATAACCGCTCACAGATATGTTGAGCATCTGGCACATCTTCTTCACCGTAAATTCAGAGCGGTGGTTTTCTATAAATAGATATCTCATTTCGGTGCTCTGCTGAAGATGGCCATGGCTTTTTTTAATATATCTCGCTCCATTTCAGTTTCTCGAAGCTTTTTTTCAAGTTCTCGAATTCGCTTTTGTTCCTCGGTCAACGCTTCGATACCATGTCCTGGAAATGCCAGCTTTCCATTTGACAGGTGATATTCACGACGCCAGCGATACAACATATCCTTGGCAATTCCTAAATTTTCAGCAACCTCCGTAACAGTTCGTCCAGGTTCAGAACACAACAAAACGGCATTTCGTTTAAAATCTCGATCGTACTTTCTTCTTTTGTTCATTTTTGCCTCCATAATTTTGCATTATAGTGGCTTAACCTCAGGTGT
>JAWSVI010000029.1:0-35459 GCA_033851995.1 Desulfobacteraceae bacterium
AGGATATATTAAAAAATTCCTGGCGGTCTCCGAAAAAACTCAGGCATTGATTGATGAACTTGGCACGACAATCAAAGGAGACCCTCATCTTTCTGACGACAGCCAAAAAGCTGTTGCGGATGCCAAAACCGCATACGGAAAATATGTTACAGGTTTCCTGGGGCTGACCAAGGTCGTGTTTTCAGATGAGACCATGACACCCCAGAAAGGGAACGGGCTGATGAAGCCGTTCAAGGAAAATATTTATACGTTTGAGAGCAGTATTGATGTCCTGCTGAAAATGGGCATTGAAATGGTTCAAGATGTTTCTGAGGAAGTTATTTCCAATGGAAAGAAATCCCGAACAGCTATAGGTGTTTTATTAATAATCGGCATTTGTATCAGTATTTTTTTTGGAATTACGATTTCGTTCCTCATAAAAAAGCCCATTAACTCTGCAGTTCTTTTCGCTGATGCGCTTGCTAAAGGGGATTTGACCCAGCGCCTTGAAACTGGTCAAAAAGATGAAATAGGAATATTGCTGAAGGCTTTGGATTCAATGTCCAGGAGCTTACAGACAATATTCAAGGATGTTTCAACAGGCATTCAAACACTTACCGCTTCTTCTACAGAGCTTTCATCTGCTTCTGAACAGATTAACACCCATTCAAAACAGACCGCAGAGACATCGAACAGTGTTACTTCAGCCGCCGAACAAATGAGCACGAATATGAACAGTGTCGCCGCAGCTACGGAACAAACAACTGTAAATATTCAAATGATTGTTTCTGCTTCTGAAGAGATGTCAGCTACAATTAATGAAATCGCCAGCAATACAGCAAAAGGGAGTGATACAACTTCTTTGGCAGTTAAAACTGCCCAGGAAGTCTCGGAAAAGGTAGATAAGCTTGGCAAATCTGCGTCAGATATCAGCAAAGTAACTGAAACCATTTCCGATATTTCTGAACAGACAAATCTTCTTGCCTTAAACGCAACAATTGAGGCGGCTAGGGCAGGTGAGGCCGGAAAGGGGTTTGCAGTTGTTGCCGGAGAAATAAAAGCACTTGCACAACAGACAGCCGATGCCACCAGTGAAATTAATGAAAAAATTTCAGGCGTGCAAACGACAACAACAGAATCTGTTAAAGCAATCGAATCCATCGTAAATATTATTGATGAAATAAATGACATAGTGACTACCGTGGCAACGGCTATCGAAGAGCAGTCTGCCACTACACAGGAAATTTCAAACAATGTAAGCCAGGCGGCAACAGGTGTTCAAGATGTCAGTGAGCGTGTGAATCAAACCTCATCCGTTGCAGGAGAAGTGTCTCGGGACATAACGCAAGTGAGTCGTGCTGCTAATGATATTAGTGAGGGTAGTCAGAGTGTGAGTAAAAGTGCAGCAGAGCTATCAAACCTGGCAAATAATTTAAATGAAATGGTTGCTCAATTTAAGATTTAGATTAACAATGTTTCTCAGGCATAAAACTGAATCGTGGGTGTGCCCAGAAAATCGACCTAAATTTAAAAGGAAGAGATAAGAATTTTGTTGAAGGAAAGATGTGAGTTTGTTTTAGTGTAATCTAATAACTGCTTTTTTAAAATGTTTTCTTCAGGAAGATGGCGCCGCCTCCGCCCATAGGGTTTGCATGAAATTCAAGCTGCATTCTGCCGTCCAGCAATTGATTGTTGATATAATTGCTTGTCAGGGCAAGCCCAAAACCAATTTCCTCACTCGGAACAGTCACATTGGAAGTGTCCTGATCTACCGAGGCAATCTGCTCATTTCCTGCAGGGCTTTCATCAACAACAACATACTGAAATAACATGTGGGTGATTTGTTTTAATTTTTCGCCCAGCTCAGGTTTAAGATCATTTTCAACCTGAGAGGCAGCGTTTGTTTCAAGTGCTGTAAAAGATTTGAACAGGCCAGTGTCAGCGCTTGCGGCTGCGATACCATCATAAATAATTGAGTGGTTTGAATCATTTGTGGCTTTCTCCCCTTTAATTTCTGTGGCCTGGGCCCAGGTGTTTGAACTGAGAGCAACAAGAATAATTACTAAAATGCATCCCTGAAAAATTTTGGTTTGTTTGGTTGTCTTTTTCATATCGTCTCTCCGTTGTCTTGCCTGGGTTATTTCGTTTGAATATTATAAGAGCAAAAACCGTGCAAACCGTTATTTTTTTTTAAAAAAACTCCTATTTGCTTTATTCATAAGGGTTTTGTCGGAAGGGTAATTCAGGGTAGTATTATAAAAAGACGCTTCATATGGCGAAATATCACCATGTAAATGATATTTAATCAGAAATTTTTTCCTGGCTCAGGAAAATGCACTGATTTTTTCAATGATGTAATTTATGTCTGAATCGAATCGATCCTTTTCGCTTCCTTTAAGTCCTGACCTGCTGAAACGCCATTTATGATATTGGGAGATTACAGACAAAAACCTGGCCTTAACCGCAGGGTCCTTAAAACAATATGAAATCCTGTTGAACCAGATAAAATAGGTTTCATGGGGATATTTAGGATACCCCTTTTTCAAAAGTATTTTTTCAATCCGGTAAAACAGTGCCTGGTGAGAATCCAGCACCTCTTTTTTTATTGACTCATCTTTTTGTTTTGCCCTTTTGATGGTGTTGGCCTTCTTTAATCTGAAAAACAAAATAACCGCAAGTGGAAGCACCAGCCAGAACCCGTATTCTTCCATCAATTTTGCCCCTGTCTCATGCCTGAGCTGAGAGAACTTAAACCCTATAAAAGACAAGGCATCTAAAAACAAAGACGGATCGGATCTTTCCATATCAGCCTGAAGCGATATCGCCGGCGTGGTATCAAAATTTTCCCATTTGCCGTCAATAAAAACTTTCACCCACGCATGGGCATCCCGCTGCCTAACCAGCAAGCGGTTCTCCAGTTTTGAATACTCATGAACAATAAAACCGGTTGTATAACGGGAAGGGATATTTACCGCCCTTAAAATTAGAGCGGTTGAAGTAGCAAACAACTCGCAGTGCCCGGCTTTTGTATGATACAAGAAATTCTGCACCGGGGTTGCGTATTCTCCCCTGCCCTCCAGATCCAGAGAATATGTATATTGAGTTGAAAAATAGGATTTCAGCACTTTCAGAACCTCTTTTGGAGGCTTGTTTTCAAGCTCCAGTAATTCAACAATTTTCAAAAGACCGTCCAACTCTTTCTTATTGATCAACAGATCCCGCTGTCCGGGTTCCGGATCATATGAAAGACCGCCTGTGTATTTTACAACTGTCTTTATCAGAGATGGCCCATCTTCGATCCGAACGGACTGCATGGTATTTTTCTCACAAGCCCCCACCTTCATCTGGGCGATACTGGTTACACCCGCAGGAAGATATAATACTGCCTTGTTCTTGAAAAGACGTGAATAAATCGTCATTTCCTTTAATTGTTTACCAGGCAGTTGCTTGACAGGCGGCTGAATCTGCCAGAACGTATCCTCTTTTTTAGATTTAACAGGCTCAAAAACAGAGCGTGAATACCAGTTAGATCCTAAAAAAGCATTGTAAGTAGCATTTTGAAGTAAAAATGGCTGCTTAACAGCATCCCCCGGGACAGACACCCTTAAAACAATACGATCCGAAAGTTTCAGTTCTCCGATATCCCCCAGTGCAGTAGATGTTTTAAACGGGTCTGCACTATAATAATCCATCCAATAAGCCATCATCCAGCGGCTGATCTTTGTACGGGCTTCAAGGATTCCCTTATGACTGAAATAACCTGAAAAAAAGACAGCCAGAATACACAGACCCCATATGTAAACTTTAAAACGAACAGGCCGTGTGTGCCACAATGCCCACATAAAGAATAAAGAAACCCCGATAAAAAATTGTTGTTCATGTTGTTTTGTCATGCCCGAACTTAAAAGGCAGACCAGGGCATATATATAAGATATATCGATTTTTTTAAGTTCACTTACCTGCATATTGAGCCGCTTTCTTCCAGCAAGGAAAAATGCCTGAACATCTATCTTACCCTGAGTGCTCAATTGCTGGGACATCATTATTGGAAAGAAAATCACAGGAATCCATTTCATCAAAATATACATGGCTTTTTGCGCGTCAGTGGACAATGCAATCACAATTGTTCCAGCCAGAAAAACGATACTGACATCAACAAATTTATTAAAGTCAGATGCTTTAAACTCAAGTCTGAATGCATGGAAATAACTTGACTCAAGAATGAGTCCAAGGCAGATGCTTATCAATAGCAACTCATGCTGCCATCCCCAGAACACCATCATGCATCCTAAAAAGAAACGAGGGGCTTTCATTTGTCTGCTCCCTCCTTTTCTTCATGGCTGTGTTCAATCACATGAATCCAGTCCATGGATTTTGTATGGGACCGGATTTTTTCTGTTATTTTGTTTTTATCTTTCGCAAGAACAATTATATAAAATTGTACGCCTGCCTGCTCAAACAAATCGAATATTTTTTTATGGCCTGCTTTCCAGTTTAAAAACACACAGATCACACCGGAAAACTGCTGGATGTTCTCTTTTAGAACTGGAACCATATCTGAAATTTCTTTATCTCCACAAGGCTCCACGCAGGCGATAATTTCAAGCATTTGCCGGGTATGGCCCAGTCCTCTTCCGGAGGAAAATGAATACAGCATCTCTCCTGCAAACATTAAATCCAGAACAGAATCCCGTGTTCTTAAAGTGGTTATACAATAGGATGCGATACCCACTGCTGCGTCAAAAAGGAATTCATTTTCAGCATCTGCATCCGTATCCAGGATTAATGCGTGGCGCTGAAAGAATTCATCTTCAAACTCTCTGATGACCAGTTCGTTGGTTTTGGCAAAACTTTTCCAGTGAATATTTCGCAGGGGATCTCCAGGCCGGTAGTTACGAAGCCCCATGAATTCATCAGAATTTCCAATGGACGAGGCAAGCTGTATCCCCCCGGCGTGGTATTGACGCCTGGAAACAAGATCCGGAAGATCAACCCGAATCGGCTTGGGCAATACCAGTAATTTTCCGGGCTGACGAATATGGACCAGCCTTTTAAAAAGACCAAAGGCGTCAGGGCGGGCAAAGGTGATACCTGAAAAATGAACATAACCCCTAAAATGGGGGGAAACTTCCAGGGGTATCCGAATGCTTTCACCAGCAGGCAGGTCAGGAAGTTTTACCGGTTTTGAAAAAGTGTTTTTATTTTTATAAAGCAGCCACAGCCACCTGTAATAAAGGCTTTTTCTATCCCAGGCATTTCGCCGCTCTTCAAACGGCTCTTTTTTTTTCAAAAAAGCTTCAAACGAGGGACGGGGATCAAAAAAATTTTCATAAAGAAAAAGGCCCTTTTGATCAACACCTGACTGGTTGATAATTTCTATTTCATAGACAGCCTTTTCTCCGGCCATTACCTGGTCGGGTAAATGGCGGAATGTGGATACTTTGAGTTTAAAAGGGACCAGGTTGAGGATAAAGGAAACCATCAAAAAACATCCACTCAGTGCCGTGACCTGGTAAAGATTTGTCTTAAAAATGTTGATCCCCAAAAAAAACGAGAAAAAAAGCGCAGACAATACCAAAATACCTGTTGGCGAAATGTGGTGCTCGCGCCATTGGCTGAAGCGGTAAAAAACGGCATAGGATTTATATAAAAACCTGGCCAGCATGATAAATCTATTTAGGAACCGGAATGGACTTTAAAATATCCTCTACCACGAACCGGGCAGTATGGCCGGAAAACTTTGATTTTGGATCCAGCACCAGCCTGTGCGCAATCACGGAGACGGCAATTTCCTGAATATGATCCGGAGTGACAAAGGTATGATTATCGTATAAGGCAAGCGCACAGGCAATCCGTGTCAGAGAAATGGAAGCCCTGGGGCTTGCGCCCAGCATAACACCTGGATGTGTTCTTGTTGCACTTACAATCTCAACAATATATTCCTTGAGCGGCTCTGAAATATACACCTGGTTGACTATTGTTTTTAATTTTATGAACTCTTCGCGGCTCACACATGGCAAGATGCTGTTGATTGGATGCTCCTGCTTCTGGGCCGTCAACACCGACACTTCATCTTCCTTTGAAACATATCCCAGTTCAAGCTGCATGGCGAACCGGTCCATCTGTGCCTCAGGCAAAGGATATGTCCCTCTTGATTCAACAGGATTGGACGTCGCAATTACGAAAAACAACTCCTTGAGGTCCAGCAGGTTGCCGTCAATGCTCACCTGCCCTTCTGCCATAGATTCAAGAAGGGCAGACTGGGTCCTGGGAGAGGCGCGGTTGATTTCGTCTGCCAGAAGTATATGGGTAAAAACAGGGCCTTTATGAAGCTTAAAAACTTTTTGAGACGGATCAAATACAGACACCCCTAAGATATCAGAAGGCAAAAGGTCCGGTGTGAATTGAATGCGCTTGAAATCAGCATCTATGCTTTTAGCAAGAGCCTTGGCAAGTGTAGTTTTCCCCGTTCCCGGGTTGTCGTTTAAAAGAATATGTCCACCACCTGCAAACCCTGCAAGGATGTGTCGGATACAGGCGGACTGACCTTTTATCACCTTTTCTATATTGGAAGATATCTTCTCAAAAACATCCCGGGCCCACCCGGTCTTAGATTCCTCCATAGTGTTTTCTCTTTTAAGATTAATCTTGACGATAATTTTTTAAAAAATCCGGATCTTTTTCAATAAAAATCCGAATGGACATTGTACCGGTAGTGATGCCATTGGTCCCGGTTGCAGTAATTTCATGTTCCCCTACAGAAGGCGTCACGCGGATGATCTGGCCTTTTCCCAGATCCCCGTCAAGACTGCTGGTCCAGACAATCTGATCAGAAAAATCTCCTGCCACAGAAAGCGCCACTGCCTCCAGTGTAAGCGGCAGGTCCGAAGAATAAAAATACTGCCCGTATCTCGGGGTCCGGATGAAAACTTCTGTTGTATCATCTTCTTCTATATCAATGTCCTTAGACAGTTCCATATACTCGCTGAGTTGTATTTTTGGGATAAACTCCATTTTTTTCTTTAAATAAAACATCCGGATCGCCTTTTTCATTTCCGGGAGATCTTTATACTCGGATTTCTCGAATTTATTGAACAGCTTTATGATTTCAATGGCTTTTTCGTATTCTTTTGCGTCATATAATTTTTTAAGCTGATCGTATTGACCATCAATTTTTGCTATAAATTCTTGTTTTACCTTTTCTTTTTCTAGCTCCAGTGCCCTTTTCTTTTCTGCCTGCGATCGTAAATCAATCACCAGTTTAAACACCAGATTAAACAATACAAAGAAAAATACGGCCAGTATGACAACTATTTGAATAAAATATGCAGGTTTTTTAGATTTCTTTTCCAAATTTCAACCTTTTCGTTGTTAGATATAGCGTAGTATTTTAATGAATAAGGCATCATCCGTAAAGCAATTTCTTCTTTTATCCCAACCAGGCTTGAAAATATTTTGGATAAACTGTAAAAATCAGCAATGATTCAAGCTATAGACATAAGGGATCAGGCCCATTTATCCGGAGAAGAAGTTTTAAACCTGAATTTTATCCAAAACTCGGGCAGGTATATTTTCAGAAAATATTATCGCTTTGGCTTGCGCTCCCACATATTTGAAGTACTTCTGAAAACGGATGTAGTAAAAGAAACCAGGGGTGTGCTTATTGACGGTATCCGGGTTTTCCCAAGGGCCAAACCAAAAAAAATGTTCAGGATTCTACGGCATCGCTTTGAAAATGTGGATTCAATTTTCAAGGAAATTGAAAAATACAATTTGCTTATCGATTCGCTTGGTGCGGAAATGATCGCCACATCCGAAGAGTTCATTGTGGATTATACCGGGACAGGAACCAGCCAGATTGTCTTATGCGGCCTCCAGGAATATATTGAAGGCGATATACTGGACCCCTGGAGAATTTTTGACCACAATTATTTAAATAATATTTACAAATCAAACTCCCCGGATAGAAGATCCTGTTTAAAAAAAACAGACGCCGCACACAAAAGTGTGGCTCTTTTTGTGAAAAAAATACGCCAAATGATTAAAAGCACTGGATTTATTCCGGATCTTGCCGGAATCGGTAATCTGGTATTGACCCCGGAGGGCAGACTAAAACTGGTTGATATCAATAATATTGTTAAAATCCGGCTCGACGACGACATTTTAATTGATGATAAAGGCTATCCATCCTGTGATGTATCAATTGAGGTTTTATCCCTGCTCGAAAACCGGCTTCTCCAAAAAAGCATTTCCATGAATGACTCACTTTACTGCCATTTTTTATCTCCCCAAAGGATGAAAAAAGTAAAAGCACTTGAGAAAAAGTTCTATGGGAATCTTTAAAGTCATTTAAAAATCTTTTATTTATTCTAATTTTATAACTTTTTCTATATAATATATGAGTTTTTTTCCACAATATTTGTAATTTTATGAGTTTTTTTCCACAATTCCATTGACAATAACTTCTCTTTAGTTTACCATAATTCGTCAATTATAGTAATTTTTAATTAAGAAGTAGTTACAACAACTCTCTAAAGAAAGGTGAAATTAAATGAACAGATTCAAAATTGCATGTTTGGTCATCTGTATTTTGGCATTTGGTTTTTTTGCTAATACTGCTTTTGCTAAAAAAGTAGTAATTATTTCCGGAGTAGCTGAAAAAAATGTAACAGACATAGGATATAATCTCATCCATGATGGAATAAAAGAAGTTTTTAGCAGCGAAGGCACCACGTTGGAGTTTCAGTATATCGCCCTCGAAAAAAAGGGAGAAAAAGAAGAAGCAGGCATGGCTGCAGTTGCCAGAGCAAAAGCCAGCAACCCCGATCTTGTCATTACTATAAATGATGACTGTTTAAAATATGTTGGCATGAAGTTCGACAATATACCGGTTGTATTTGCATATATTTTTGGAAAGCCAGCCTCTTTTGGACTACCGAAAGCAAATGTTACAGGAGTTACCCGTCGGTCCTACGCAGCTGACATCTGGGCGCTTGCAAACAAGCTGCTTGGTGTAAAAACCGTTGCTTTAATGAGTAAAGACAGTGTTTCCATGCAAAATGTACGAAAATATTTATTCGCAGGCGCGGACAAACTGGAAGCAGCCTCTGGCGTCCGGTACAAAGAGATGTATCTAATAAACACCTTTGAAGATTGGGAAAAATCCGTTAAAGCATTTCCTGAAGATTTCATTTACCTTGCTGATACAAGCCGTATCAAAAAAGGAGACAAGACCTTAACAAGAGAAGAGACAACTTCCTGGACTGTTGCAAATTCTTCAAAGCCGGTCATTGCAGCAACTGAGCGTGATGTTGCTGCTGGTGCAATGTTTGCAATCGTAACTTCAGAACGTGCCATAGGCATAAATGCTGCAGAGATTGCAAAAAAAATACTGGCCGGTACAGCTCCTTCAGAGATCAAATATGTTCAAAGTAAAAAAGGTAAGCTGGTTGTAAATATGAAAACCGCACAACAGTATAAAATAGAAATTCCCTATGATATTCTGTCTTCTGCTGAAAAAGTTTATGAATAGTATGTAGAACAAGCGCTGCACCTAAAGCAGGAGCAGCGCTTATTCTCGTTTGAAAAAAATTTATACAATATTTAAAGAACTCTTTGCAATTCTTTCATTTGTCACGATTTTATGAACTTTTTTCAACACTTTGGTTATTTTTATAACTCTTTTTGCACGATTTTGTTGACAATAAATGGGCTTCAATTTATTATTCATCATTAGCGTCAAACCTTAATAAATGTTTACCTATAACAACTTACAAAAAAAAAGAGGGAAATAAATGAGCCGATTTAAAATCACATGTTTACTTGTCTGTGTTTTGACATTAGGTGTTTTTGCAAATACCGCTTTTGCTAAAAAAGTCGCCGTGGTCTGTGGAGTGGCTAATGAGGAACTGGGGCAAGAAGCTGGCTATACCATGGTGTTTGATGGCATCAAGGAAAGCTTTCAGGGCACTGGAAATGAAATAGACTATTATTGGACTGGCCTTTCAGGAATCAAAGATGCCGCCCAAAAAGAAGCGGCCGGTGCTGAATACATTGCCAAGATCAAGGCTGCTAAAACAGATTTGGTTATCACATTAAGTGATGACTGTCTCAGGCATGTGGGGTTGAAAATTGATGATACCCCTGTTGTCTTTGCCTATGTTTTTGGAAACATAAAAACTTTCACAGGACTGCCAAAACCAAATATTTCTGGTGTTACTCGCCGATCGTATGCTGGAGATATCTGGGGACTTGCCAATAAACTTCTTGGCGTAAAAACCGTTGCCCTGATCAGCAAGCACAGTAATTCCATGGAAGGCGTGAGAAAATACCTGTTCGCACTTGCAGATAAACTTGAAGCTGGAACCGGTGTTCGATATAAAGAGATGTATCTGGTCAACACCTTTGATGAGTGGAAACAGACTGTTAATACTTTTTCTGAAGATTTTATATATCTTGCAGATACCAGCAGAATTACAGATGGAGACAAAACACTGGGGCGCGCAGATGTATCTTCCTGGACTGTTGCCAATTCTAAAGTACCTGTAATTGCATCATCTGAACCGGATGTGGCGGCAGGAGCACTTTATTCCATTGTCACCTCAGAGAAAGCAATCGGTAGCAATGCTGGAGAGATTGCAAAAAAGATACTGGCCGGCACGCCTCCATCTGATATCAAATATGTTCAGAGTAAAAAAGGCAAACTGGTTGTTAACATAAAAACCGCACAGAAGTATAAAGTTGAAATCCCTTATGATATTCTGTCCTCTGCTGAAAAAGTTTATGAATAAAATATTTTGAAACACTTAAATCTAAAAGTTAAGCTAAGCGCTGCCTCAAAAACCGTGGCAGCGTTTAGCTCGTTCAACCCCCTTTATGATCTTGTATAAATTTTAATATTTATGCTTGGTAAAAAAATTTGAAATAGAAAAGGAAGACAACAGGAGAAAACTAGTATGCTAAATATATGGAACAGGCTTAAGTTGAGAAATAAATTTTTAATACCCACCGTCCTTTTAATTTTAATCGGTATGGGTATTTCATCAGTGATCTCCTTTGTATCATCCAAAAACACACTTACCGATACGCTGGTGACTGATTTAAAGAAAACTGCCAACCTCACAGCAAAGATGCTGGATGGGTGGACCAAAGACAGAGCTTTGGATATTGAAAACTGGGCCCAGCAAAAAATTTATCTTGAGGCAGTACAGGATTCTTTTATGGGTAAAGCGGCTGCCAAAGGCGCCAATATGCAACTTGCCAAACTCAAAGAAGGATACGGCTATTACCAGAATATTTTTCTTGTCAATGAGGCTGGTGCTATCACTTCTGCGGCAGACACACAAATTATTGGATCATTGGATGTAACTGATACACCCTATTTCAAATCCATTATAGAAGGGGAAGAATCAACCTATCAGCTCCAAAAGAACCCGGTCTCCGGAACACCTGAACTAATTCTGGCAGCCAGGCTGCAAGATGGAGACAAATCACCGGGTGTTATTGTCAGTATTATAGAAATTAGAACCATCGATAAGATGTTCATTGACTCAATTAAAGTTGGCAAAACCGGATACGCATATCTTTATAAAACCACAGGGCTTATTATTGCCCACCCTGTCCGTCAGATGGAGTTGGCATATGATTTAAGCAAAAGCCCGGATTTCGGCAATTACAAAGGCCAGACAGAAGGGCAGTATGACTATGTCCATGAAGGAGAAAAAAAATGGGCGGCCTTTCAAACCCTTGGCTCAAAGCCCTGGAAAGTTGCAGTCACCATACATGAATCAGAAGTGCTGGCCCCTGCAAAAAAACTGGGCAGAACCAACCTTCTTGTCACCCTGATATCCGTTATTATTGCTGCCTTAATCATATACTTCATCTGCCTTTCTGTCGTAAAGCCCATCAACGGTGTTGTGGAAGGATTGAAAGATGCAGCTGAAGGAGAAGGAGACTTAACCAAACGCCTGGAAGCTGTCAGCAAAGATGAAGTCGGTGACCTAGCAAAATGGTTTAATGTTTTTATCGCCCGGATGCAGGATATTATCAAAGAAGTGTCAGACAATGCCGGGCAGCTTAAACAGTCCAGCAGCACCCTGTATGATATTTCTGCAGACCTTTCCAAAGGTGCTGGCGATACGACGGAAAGAGCCCATTCAGTTGCATCTGCTTCTGAAGAAATGAGCACCAACATGGGAAGGGTTGCCACCACAATGGAAGAGGCCTCTTCCAATGTAAACATGGTTGCTTCGGCCACAGAAGAGATGAGCGTCACCATATCTGAAATCGCCCAGAGTGCAGAAAAAGCAAGAGGCGTTACCAACAGTGCCGTAACCAATTCAGAAGAAGCATCAACCCAGGTGGATGAACTTGGAGTGGCTGCCCAGGAAATCGGAAAAGTGGTGGAGACCATCACAGGTATTTCAGAACAGGTAAACCTTTTGGCTTTAAATGCAACCATTGAGGCTGCACGTGCTGGTGAAGCAGGCAAAGGCTTTGCCGTTGTTGCAAATGAGATCAAGGAACTGGCCCAGCAGACTGCGTCTGCAACCGGTGAAATCAAACGCCAGGTCGGATCAATTCAGTCTTCAACCCAGGTAACGGTGGAGCAGATTGGTAATATTACAAAAGTTGTCAGTGAGGTAGATGACATTGTTTCTCAAATCGCGGCAGCAGTCGAGGAACAGTCTGCCACTACTAAAGAGATTGCCGGAAATGTTGCCCAGGCCTCCCAGGGTATAGAGGAGGTGAATATGAATGTTGGAGAAAGCCATAGTGTGGCAACTGATATTGCAAAAGAAATATCAGAGGTGACCCAGGCCGCAGGCAACATGTCTGAAAGCAGTTCACAGGTAAATGAAAATGCTGAACAGTTAGCAGGCCTTGCCACCCAGCTCAATGGAACGGTTGGCAAATTTAAAATTGAATAAAAAACATATCCGTTATTAATTATAAAAACTGCCCTGGCCGGGGAAACTCTGCCAGGGTTTTTTTATCCTTCTTTTTCGGGAAGCGAGGCATGCTCAACCCCTTTTTCAGGAGTTGTGCCGATATAGGTCTGTGCGATATTAGCAGAATATAGAACAATCTGTTTCATCAGATCCATTAACTCCATGTGAATCTCTGTGGTTTCCATGGATTCCTCTTTCTTCAAAACAATCCGTTTTAGATGCCTTGCACGGTATTTGGATTCCAGATCGAGATATTTACGCTCTTTTTTCATTATTTTGTAGGCAAGTTTGGGGTCAATTTCCTTAAATGCTTCTTTCAAAAAACGAATCTGCTTGGTAACTTTGCCGTGATAAATAAGCAGTTCCTCTTTTCCTTCTATGCTGAAATCATAGTGCAGTTTCTTTTTTTTATTGATTAATGGAATCATGTTACGGTGAATAATATCGCCAATGCTTTCCATATCCTTTACAATGGAGACCATCCCGAATACTTCTGTGGCCTGCTCATCAGTAATATTGCCCTGGGCAATACTCGTCAGGTATTCGCTGATCTTTTCCTGAAGGAAATCTATTTTTTCTTCCCTGAAATCCAGGCCCTCCAGAAGGGTTAAACCCGGCAAAAACTCATCATATTTTGGAATTTCCCTTATGAGAAGCTCAGCATCTTCATCTTTATCCACCTGGTTTGAAAGATGTTTTTCATCAGATAAAAACGGAATGATAATGGCATTGAGCATCCGGCCCAATAATTTGGCCATCCGGGACATCTCCGCCCTGGCTAAATCAATGGCCAAAGGTGGGGTAGCCAGCATGGAATCTTCAATGTAATGGGTAACAATTTCCGGGCTTTTGGGTACTTCTTTTTCCGGAAGAATCAAATAGATCACTTTGGAGAACAACCCGATAAACGGCAGAAAAACCAACCCCAGGCTCACATTAAATATGGTATGCGCATTGGCAAGCTGCCGGGCTGTTCCGGAACCCATTTTTTCCGCCAGCCATTGTATGCCTTGTGCAAACTGGGGTATCCAGAAAATAAACAGGCAAACCCCTGCTATTTTAAACATGACATGTGCAAGGGCCACCCGTTTGGCCTCCCTCGTAGCACCAATCCCGGCGAGGGCTGCCGTAACACATGTTCCGATATTGGCTCCAAAAATCACAGGGATTCCAGCCTCAAGCGATATCAGGCCCTGCTGGGCAAGAACAATAAGAACGCCGGTTGTGGCGCTGCTGGACTGAACTAGAGCAGTGAAGCCTGCACCAAAAAGAATCCCCATAAACGGATTTTCCAGATCTTTCATTAAATCAATAAATGCAGGATAAGTTCTCAGTGGTTTCATGGCATCACTCATCAACTTCATGCCGAAAAACAATATTCCAAAACCCAGAATAATATCGCCGATTGATTTTATGTTTTCAGACTTTCCCAGCAATTTCATGGCAAATCCGACAGCGACCATTGCAAGGGCATAATCAGTGAGTTTAAATGCAATCATCTGGGCTGTAATCGTCGTTCCGATATCTGCCCCCAGGATAACCCCCATGGACTGGGTAAGGTTGAGAAGTCCGGCCTGAACAAAACTGACCAGCATTACAGTGGTGGCACTGCTGGATTGAATCACCATTGTAACAAATGCACCCACCACCAGCGCGACAATTCGATTTTTAGTCAGGGATGCAAGGATGGAACGCATTTTATTGCCTGCCGTGCGTTTCATACCGATACTCATCTTGTCCATACCATACAGGAAAAACGCAAGTCCGCCTGCAAGATTGATAAAAACCTGAGCCCAGGAAAAATCAACAGTGTTCATATCCGCTCATATCCCCCTGTGTCTGATAAAGATGTTGAATATTGTAATACCTACTTTTAGAACCTAAAAGGATTTATGTCCATAAGAATTATATAAAGGTTGTTCGAAAAACAAGTTTCGAATGCTGATTTCAATTCAGGACTAACTATTTTGAATCAAAAGACCGGTCAGATACGTACAGGTAATACTCAGGCTTTGAAGGTTAAGATAAATGCTTGCTGTTTCATGGTATAAAAACCCGGCACTTGCAGGCATGAGTTCATCAGAATCATTAAAATTCAGTATTACGGGGATTCTTGGAAGCGCCCTGAATCGAAAACTGATGTCATAAGAGGCATTGTCAAGGGGATTGCCTCCGAGTTTGAGGCACCGGCGTGAAAGCGCATCCCTTTTTCCTGCGAAACTGGTCTGTATAATTTTCCCGGTATTGGCGGCGAATCTTGCAAACAAAGGGCCTGAATCTGAAAACTCCCTGAATGTAACCAGCTTCCCGTCTCCTTGAATTTTGTTTTCAGGGCACATCAGAATATATTGGCAAAACAAAGTTTTAAGTGCAGGAGTCAGCTCGGTTTCTGTTGTAGAAAAAAAGTCATTTCCGTCAAATGCTATTTGTTCATTAAAAAAATCAAAGACAAACAAATCCCCGCGTTTTTGAATCCCAAGAATTTCTGCTTTTGAGGCTATATCACACCGTTTCAGATCAAATATAAGACCAGGTAATGCTTCATCAAATAATTTTAAATTATCCACAGGCTGTCACCCATTCTCTATATCTTTTAAAGCGTTCAACTTTTTGAGCAATGCGTCATATTCATCCTCATAGTCCAGGAGGTCCATCATGACCGGCGGTTTTGTAGAATGGGCCGGCAGACGCTTTTTGGTTTCGTCAATCAGGGTCTCCAACGCTGCTATACGCTCTTGAATCTCTTTGATATTTTCATTCATATCAATATGTTCCTCCTGCTGTTTTTACATTTTCCATTCTGTACAATGCCCTTACGGGATAGATGCCTGCCCACAGGCAGTGATTTCATTTGAGGTGGAGTATTAACTCCTGAGTTCGAGAGGCGTATTCGTCAGATTCATTTTGCTGACTATATTGATAAACTCTTTTTGATACCCCATCACATCCTGTGCCTTTAAAACAGTGGCGCTCCAGGTAACAGGAATTCCATGACCCGTGATAGACAATGCTTTTATATTAGACGATTCCATAACATTTTTCAGAGCCCATTTTGGAAACATACTGATCCCAAATCCTGCTGAGACCATTTCGATGATGGCCTGGGGCTGTTCAATCGTCATGAAACGCCTGAGTTCGACCCCAATAGGTTTTAAAATTCCCTTATAAAACCTGTTGGACTGCTTATCCGAATGGGAAATCAAACACTCTCCCCCAAAATCTTCCCATTTTACGTAGGGCAAAGCACTAAGCGGATGGCTGTTTGATACAATACAGACCATTTGATCCTCAAACAGCATATAGCTTTTAAAATGGTCTTTGATTTGTTGGCCTGCTGTTATTACCAAGTCAAACTGCTTGGATTCAAGTTCCTCTTCAAATGCTATGGATCTGCCGATTTCAAACTCAATATTAGGATATTTTTCCTGAAAAACGGCAAGCACCTTTGGCAGCCATTTATAACAAAATATACATTGCGTGCCCACCTTCAGTTCACCGCTTTCACCTGAAACGATCTTTGCGATTTCAAGTTCTGTGTCTTCAAGCTGTTCAATCACCTTGTCAGCTGTTTTCAATACTTTTTTACCAATAGGTGTTAAAATCATTTTTTTACGGGTTCTGTAAAACAAATCTGCACTCAATTTGCTTTCAATATCTTTAAGCTGCTGACTGAGGGCGGATTGGGTAATAAACAAATTCTGTGCTGACTTTGTCATATTGCCGGTTCGTGCAATGGATGAAATCATTTTCAGATGTTTAACTTCTATTTGACTCATTGTTCAATTAACCATTCTTATTGATATAATAATTATAATTAATTTTACTTATATAATATTTTTTACTATTTTCCAAGTAAAGCCTACTTTTTTTGTATTTTCTTAAAATCCGTAAAAAAAGGAGTCCAAAATGGCAAGAATTAAAACTGTTTCACCAGAAGATGCCCAGGGCGTTGTCAAGGAAGCTTATGATATGTTCATGAAAAACATAGGAATGATCCCTAAACCCTTGGAAATGATGAGTGCCAGCCCAACACTGTTTGAAAGCCAGTTAAAAAGGATCCAGTATCTTTCAACCCATCCCAATCTAAGTTTTGCCCTGCTGGCACATATCAGGTATCTGGTTGCCCACCATTTGGACTACAGCTTTTGTACAGATTTTAACAAGGCAACCTTAAAAAAGATTGGCCTTGACGATGAGGTGATTGCAAAAATGGAAAAAGACCCTTCTGCCTCCCTTCTGGAAAAAAATGAGAAGGCCATGCTTGAATTTGTAATGAAATCCATCAAAGCCCCTGCTTCCATAACAGATGATGATATCACAAATCTCAAGGAACTCGGATGGTCAGATACAGACATGGTGGATGCTCTGGCTCAGGGCGTCAGCATGATAGACCATTCCATAATGATGCAGGTTTTTCAAATCGATCAAACCTGCTTGATCTAAATACGGATCAGATCCAACCAGGGGGATAGAATCTGCTTTGCCTTTATCAGCTAAATGGTTTATATCAAGGCAACAATACAACGCCTTAAGAGGAAATAAATTTCATCCATGATCCCTTGGGAAAAAATAGATCAGGCCAAGGTTCCTGAAAGTAATGAACTCATTTCCCTGCAAAAGCGGGGTGATGAGTTTTCCATCAGGACCAGCGGTATAGAATTGATGAACAGCAGGCAGCACGGCTCCGAAGAAGAGCTTGCGCGGCTTGCCATAAAGCGCATTAACAAACCCAACGCCCGGATTCTTATTGGGGGACTTGGCATGGGCTATACACTGGCAGCAGCGCTTGAAGTATCAACGCCTGAAACCCGTATTATTGTATCAGAGTTGATCCCCGCCATTGTTGAATGGAATCAGACCCATTTGGGGCATCTGGCTCAAAATCCTTTGCATGATCACAGGGTTACTGTCGAGATAGAAGACGTTGCTGATATAATCTCCAAAAGCACTGACTGCTGGGATGCTATTTTGCTGGATGTTGATAACGGTCCGGAAGGGCTCACCCAGAAAGAAAATGATCAGCTCTATTCACAGGCAGGACTTAAAAAAGCCCATAAAGCCCTGAAGCAAAGAGGGATACTGGCTGTCTGGTCCTGCAACCCGGATTCAAAATTCACAAACCGTCTTACCCAATGCACATTCATGGTTCAAACCATCCATGTTCGAGCCCGGAAATCTCAAAAAGGCTCAAAACATATAATCTGGCTTGCTCAAAAAAAATAATTTTTGCTCATATCATTCAATGGCAAGGCTTTTCATCTTCTCATCAAGTTCAAGCAATCACAACCCCCTTGTATTCTTTTGTTACTCAGTGTAACCTTAATACGTTTTATCTGGATAAATAGCTTAATAATTCCAGATGATTGAGTATATAGAAATCTTTGATCACTATTTTTGGCGTTTGATTGAAACTCTTTGGAATTTTTCACCTGCTAAGTGGTTTAAGAAAGCATTAATTTTTAGAGAAGGAGGATGAATGGATCCTGATAAATTTCGAGAATCCAGGCAGGAAATCAACAGAATATATGACCACATTAATACCTTAATCGTTGAAAAGGATCTGGAAGGTTCAAAAGAGTTTTACAAAAAAGTTAATACAAAGCTTGAAAAACTGGCCCCTCAAAGTGAGGGCGAGATACAGGAACGCTCTGTAAAAAATCTGAGCATCAAAATTAATGCACTTTCAATTGCCATTGCCAAATTAAAACCTAAAAAAGCTAAAAAGAGGAAAACACCAGACACCCCCCCTATAGTCTGGGATGAAGAACGCGTATCCCAGCTCTCTGATGCCTTTTTGAAAAAGGTAAAGGCAAACATGTCGGAAGATCAAGAGGCATCTGTGTGCTTCAGCACAACGGGCAAAGGCGTCAGACCAAGCTATCAGATTGGTTTTGGGAATAATGAAACCACCGCTTTCAGTGGGTCGGGACACACTCCGTTAAAAAGGCTGTTAGCCCCTGCCGGTAGTAAAGACAGCAAGATTTCCGAGCCTTTTTCACTGGAAAATATTGATTCAATTTTAAAAAAGTAACAAACTCTAAAGGAATCAAGTCTCTTTATTCAGATTCTTTAGAATATCCTGATAATGGGGTCGGGCCTTATCCTGAAATATAATGCCCACCCCGTAAGGATCATCCTGTGCAATTCTCATTGCGGCATCCATACTATTTTCATGTGTTTCAGGAGTCAAGGTATGAACATTTTCCTTTAAATTTTTCCAGGTTTTGTTCTCCTTGTCAAAGGTAACACAAGGTGTCAGGATCTGGATAAAACTAAATCCTTTATGGAGAATCCCCTCTTTAATAATATGGGTTAAACCTTTGGGGTCCCCGGCATATCCCCTGGCCACGTGGGGCAGATGTCCGCCGCCTATCCCCAGTGCATCACCATCCCCTGCAACTGAAAAAACAGTCAAGTCCTCCCTGGCAAGTTTAAGCCCGGATGCCACAGGAATGGATCTGCCATGAAGGGTATGAAACCCGTAGGAGTTCAAAAAAATGGGCGTCCGACCGGAACATCCGATACCGCTGACCGTAACGATCTCTTCATGCTTGAGTTCCAGCTCCCGGCAGGCCTTATACCAGGCATCAATAATACCGAAATACCCGCACCCGGGACACCAGGTTGGAAGATCGCCTGACCGATATTTTAAAAATTCATCGTTTTTAACGGTTTTTATTTTCTCGTTCAAATATTCAGGTCTGATCTGTTCCATTACATTTCCCTCATTTTTTCAAGAATGTCCTCTGATGCCATGGGGCGGCTACTGATAAAGTTAAGTTTTTCCACAGGCCTTTTTAAAACCTGTGAAGCAAAATTGGCAAACTGTCCGGAAAAATTCAACTCAGGAATCAGGATTTGTTTACATTTGGCACCAAATTCTGCCAATGCTTTTTCTGGAAAAGGTGAGAGCATCATGGAGCTGAAAGAAGCAGCATTCATTCCTTCTCTTTGAGCTGTCATGACTGCCTCATGGGCAGCTCCTGCGGAGGATCCCCAGGAGACCACGCCAATATCATATTCCTTTTTGCCACTATCTGCTATCTCTGGCAGGGGAGCTTCTGTAAGAACTTGATTATATTTATTAAACCGTTTTTGGGTCATGGCCAGGTGACCAGCATCCGTGTAATTTGGCCTTCCGTTTTCATCATGTTCAAGACCAGTAGCAAAAAAGACGCCACCCGGTGTACCTGGAATGGTTCTTGGCGAAATACCAGTTTCCGTAATCTTATAACGCTTATAATCTTTGAGTTCCTCTTGTGTGGGGGCAATATTGGCATTTAGATATTTTTCGTCCGGCTTTTCAGGCACATCAATATTTTTAATGCTGTTGGATAAAAAGAAATCAAGCAGAATGACGACAAGAGTTTGATATTTTTCGGCAAAGTACAATGCCAGGAAAGTTGCTTCATAGCAGGACTTTGTGTCTGTAGGGGCCAGTACAACCCTTGGACAATCGCCTGTACCGCTGAACACTGCCGCATTAAAATCACTTTGCTCTGTTTTGGTTGGGATCCCTGTGGATGGCCCTTATCCCGCCAAATCCAGCACCGATAACTGCACCAATGGCTGCAATTTCGTCCTCAGTCTGCAGCAGAGTCCCGCCGTATTTGGGCAGTTCTTTACTCAGAATTTCCATAATCTTTGTAGCCGGGGTAATGGGATATCCGGCATAAAACTTCAAATCTGCATCCAAAGCGGCTTGTGCTACCAACTGGTTGCCGTTTATAATTAACTTTTCCGTTTGATTGGGGATTTTGACTCCTTTAAAGGAAAAGGAATCTACTTTTTTGAGATTTTCTTTTGCCCAGCTAAACCCTTCCAGAAAAGAGTTCACATTGGAATCAATTACGATCTGTTTCTTTTTGCCATACCGGGCTTTACCCACCCGGCAACGCTCTTATTCTCTTCATGGGCTTTGGGCGGTTCATTGTCATAAATCAAAATGCCCTCATCCTTGAGTGCAAAAAGTTGTGAGATGGAATGCTTGTCATTTAAAGAGATCAGGACATCAGCCTGCTTTCCCGGTGAATAGATCGGGTTTGAGCTGATCCGGGTGTGAGCAACACATTTTCCAAACCCCCTGATCTCTGCCGGATAGGAATCAAACGACATAATCTCAAACCCCTGGGAGCTCATGAACCGGCTTAAGATTTCTCCAGCAGAAATAGTTCCCTCCCCTGCACTACCGCAAATTTCTATTACAATATTAATATCTTTCATGGATCACTATCCTTGAACATTATATTTGAGGCTCATCATCAATATCCTTCCACCAAGTGGTTTTGATTTTGACCCCTTCCAGGTCAAAATATTTCCGACCTGCAGATGTGACCACTTTGTTATCACCCAGGAGGTTAAGTGCTGCTACCTCTCCTTGAGCCACTGCGTTGGGCCATCCAAGGGAAGCTGTATACGATTTCACCTTTGGATTATATACCTGGGCACAGGACCCGCAGGCATAAATATCTTCAATGTTGGTTTTCAAATATTCATCCACCAGAATACCATGATCGATATCAATGCCTGAGCCTTTTGCAAAATCAATGTTCGGAGTTAGACCATTGAAGGAAAAAACCATATCAACAATTTTTTCCACCCCTTTTTGCGTTTCTATCCGGTATGCACCATCCCTTCCGTCAATGCGTTTAATGTCATCTTTGACAATAATATCCACTTGGGTACTTGAAAGGCTCTGGGTAATTTGATCCAGCATGTCGTCAGAAAGATTATACGGCCAGAATGCATGGGGATAAATCAGGATACTGACTTTCTTGCCCATGGCATTGAGCATCCTTAAAAACTTAAACCCCACAAAATCACCGCCAAAAATAAAAAACTCCCTGGCATTTTTAATCTTATCTTTATATTCCATGACCTCATCGTAGCAGGTGACAAACTTCAGTGCATCCTGATATGGTTTCATGGAAGGCAGGAGCCTTGAAGAGCTTCCCGAGGCAATAATGAGCTTTGAATACTCAACACCTTCCCGGTGCTTTAACAAAAGCTTTTTGTTATCAGTATCAATGGCTTCCACGGCCTGGCCAAGACGAACCCGGATACCTTCTTTTCCATAAGATTCCAGGGCTTTAACCAGGAGCTCATCCTTATCAATTTCACCGGTTATAAAACCGGTGAGCCTGGGTTTATAATAATACGGCGTACACTCATCCGAGATAATGGTGATCCTGGCATCTGTATCTTTCTTTCTCAAAGCAGCAGCGGCATGATTCCCGGCTGGTCCGTTTCCAATTATGACATAGTGATCTGATGACGGCATCATTCCTCCTGTTTGCTAAATATTGATTTCAATGAGTTCGGTTTTGGTTACACTGATACAATCCATGGGACAGACTGCCAGACATTGCCCACAGCGGATACAGCTTGCATTATCTATGGTGATGGACGCAACCTGATTCCAGTCGCTTGTCTCTTCAAAATCACCATAGGTCCCGTCCGGATTGAGTGGTATGTTTTTTATCATTTTTATGCAGTCTTTGGGTGCCACATCAATACATGCTGAACAATAAATACAGACAAACGGGTCAATCTCATATTTTAAATTACATAAATAACAGCGCTTGGATTCCTCAAAAGCCTGGTCATCCTCATACCCGGTTTCCACCTCATTGGTAGCCTTTTTAATACGCTGATCCATTTCAATGGTGTTCATATCCACCCGGTTTATAAAATCATAGGTTCTTGGCCGGTCTGTGGTCTTGTAATCCTCAAGCCGGACCACTTTCTGACGGCGCTTTTCCCCGAGCAGGAACTCATCAATTGTCCGGGCACATGCCCTGCCCCCTGCAATTGCTGAAATAACATCTGTTGAGCCTGTTACAAAATCCCCGGCTGCAAAAACTGAATCCATCCTACTTACTGTAGCCTGACTTTCATTTCTTTTAAGTCCGCTCAAATCACGGGATACTGAATCCATATCAGGGGCCTGGCCCAATGCGGCTATGACAGAGTCCACCTTAACTGTAAAATTTGAACCTTCTATGGGAACAGATACTCTGAACGGCGGTGTGTCTGTTTTTTCCATGCGGGTACGTACAAATTCAATGGCCGTCACCTTTTTGCCATCCCCGATTATTTTAAAGGGCTGAATCAGACTGAATGTCCGAATGCCTTCAAACTGAGCTTCATGCTTTTCTCCCTCATCAATGCGCATGTACTCTTCTGTTTTCCGGATATTCAAACTCACATCTTCCGCACCAAGACGGATGGCGGATCTGGCACAATCCACTGCTGTAAACCCGGCGCCTATCACAGCCACTTTTTTATCTGTAGGACTGTAAAGACCCTCAACAATTCGATGAGACGCGGGTTTTAAATCCGCACAAGATCGCTTGAGATGGCAAATCCCCACACTGGTTCCATTTCCGGGTTCTCCATGCCGACAAGCTTCTTCGCAGGGTCTTGAACAGATCCGGCCCAGAACACCGGGAAGAATATTTGCGATGCGGTTTACCTCATAGGCACGACCGTATCGCTTGTCATGAATACAGCGAATGTACCCGGGGATATTGGTTTTGGCCGGACAGGCCTCCTGACAGGGCACACTTGCAGCCACCTGGCCAAAATCCCTTGCATCAGTAGAATAAGCAATCTGTTTTACAGGCTGAGTAGAATAAATCATGTTGGTATCCTTGAAAACTTGAATTTTCGATACTTATAGTTTCTACAATTTATGTGCTTCTTTGCATAAAAGGCAATACAATTTAAGATCGAACCAATGCCTTCTAATTTCTACCGTTGAAATGAAGCAATAGTTTAACGTTTTCTGAAAAATCTGTCAAAAGATTAAGTCAAAAATACTTGCTATAATTTGAGTCCGGCTTTTCTTTAATGAAAATCGTCAATAAATTTTCCGTTGAGAAAAACCTTTCCCAAGAACATTAAATGTATTCTCAGTAATTAAAAATGCTTCAGGGTCAATAATGAATGCTATTTCTTCTATCCTCTTAATCTGAAATGTATTAACCACCGTCAGGATAATATCTTTTTCTTTTCCGGTATAGTATCCTTCACCTTTTATGAAAGTGACTCCCCTTCTGAGTTTATCTGATATTTCATCAGCAATCAGTCTGGGTTTATCTGAAATAATGAAAACCATTTTCCTCTGGTTAAACAGTGTAATAAAATACTCAATCACCTGGGAGGTGATATAGCTCATGGTCATGGAATACATTATCAGTTCCGTCTTCAACACTCCAAAACTGAAAAGGAAAAGTACAAAATTGAAAACAAAAGTATATGTTCCAATTCGAATGGCAAACTTCTGATTCAAAAACACTGAAATTATATCATTTCCCCCGGATGACCCAAGTGACCTGAATACAATACCCGCACCTGCACCAACTACCGTTCCGCCGGCAAGTGTTGCCAGCATCAAATCTTTAACAGGAATTTCAAACGGGATTAGATCAATGCCAACAGTTATGACAACGGCCCCGTAAATGCTGTACATCAAAAACCGCTTGCTTATAAAGATCCATCCCAGAATAAACACGGGAATATTCAGCAGCATGTACCAAGTTCCGGGTGTTAAAATTCCCGTGTAATAAAAAAGCAAAATTCCAGCGCCGGAGAACCCTCCTGTTATCATCCCATTCGGAATAACAATGGCCTTAAGCCCGATACTGATGATGATGCCCCCCAAGGTGATCAGAAAAAGATTCCATGGGATGGAATAAGTGATATTCTGTAATTTCATATATCCCGCCTTTTTAAAAAATGCGTGTATTCGTTAGAATCATGTAAAAGGCAAACACAATAACCAGAAAAAAGGTTAAAACAGTTTTTAAAGCAAATATAACAGAATGGATGTGCGCCGGACATGAGCGCCCGGTGCACGATAGATCAAATTATTAAGATAAGGACTGAAATACAGATTCCAATGCCTTATCAAGTTGCTCAGGTTTTGTGCCGCCGGCCTGGGCCATATCAGGACGTCCGCCCCCGCCTCCGCCGACAATTTTTGCAGCGTTTTTCACGATATCACCCGCTTTATAATCTTTGGTCAGATCATTTGTTACGACAGCTATCAGCAATGCTTTGCCATTGGATTCAGCTCCCAGAAGCACCACACCTGAACCGATTTTGTTTTTGAATTTGTCTGCCAGATCCCTGAGTTGAGATGGGTTTTCTATATTTACCCGTTTGGCAACCACCTTAACCCCGTTGACTTCTTTGATATCGTCTTCAAGATTCTCAACTGATTTTGAAGCCATTTTGGCTTTAATGGATTCCAACTCTTTTTCAAGATTCTTTTTATCTTTTAAAAGAGTTTCCACCTTTGAAACCAACTCTTCTTTAGCGCCTTTAAGCAGGCCGGCAGTCGATTCAATCAAACCCTGTTCTTTATGGATAACATCCAGGGCACTTTGTCCGGTGGCCGCTTCGATTCGTCTCACGCCGGATGCGATTCCACCTTCAGATAAAATCTTGAACACTCCGATATCACCGGATCGTTTCGTATGGGTCCCCCCGCAAAGCTCCTGGGAGAAATCTCCCTGAGACACCACGCGGACCACATCACCATATTTTTCTTCAAACAAAGCGGTTGCGCCTGATTTGACAGCTTCGTCCATATCCATCTCATGGGTTTCAACCGAATGGTTTTCACGAATTTTTTCGTTTACTTCATTTTCAATGGACTGGATCTCTTCACTTGAAATGGATGAAAAATGAGTAAAGTCAAACCGGAGCCTACTCTCGGTAACCAGGGAACCTGACTGTTTCACATGATCACCCAGCACTTTTCGCAAAGCAGAATGCAGGATATGAGTAGCGGTATGGTTCAGAGCCGTATTCTGCCGTTTTACGGCATCGACCTTCAGGGTAAATGTCTCGCCTTTTTGGGCCTGCCCGGTTTCCACAACCCCTTTATGAATAAAAAGACCGCTTGGATCTTTTACCGTGTCCAAAACCCGAATGACTCCGTTTTCATTTCCAATGGTGCCTGCATCACCGGCCTGCCCGCCGGATTCTGCATAAAATACAGTTGATTCAGTGACAATTTCAATCTCATCCCCTTTTTGGGCGGTTTGAACTTCTTTATCACCTTTTACAAGGATCAAAGCATTGGATGTGCACTCAACCGCATCATATCCGATAAATTCGGTTTTTACCCCTTCAGAGGTCAGGGCTTTGTATGCCTGGCCCACCCCTGTAAATTTTTTGGTAGACCTTGATCTGGCTTTCTGTTCTTCCATGGCAGCATTGAATCCGTCCATATCCAGATCAATATTCATCTCTTTGACATGATCAGCAATAATATCCACGGGAAAACCAAAGGTATCATAAAGTTTAAAGATCACATTGCCGGGAATTATCGAAGTTTGATTCTCGCCCGATGCGTCGGCTTTAACATCAGCAATGGTAGCTTCAAGGAGTTTCATCCCGGTATCAAGGGTTTCAAGAAACTTTTCTTCCTCATTTTTTACTACATTCAAAATAAAGGCAGATGAGTCTTTAAGTTCCGGGTAGGCTTCATCCATTATTTGAAATACCGTCTGGACGGTTTCATGTAAAAACGGTTTGGTCAGCCCGATACTTCTTCCATACCGGATGGCCCGGCGCATAATCCTGCGAAGAACATATCCACGCCCTTCATTAGAAGGTAGAACGCCGTCACAAATAAGGAAGGCAGATGCTCTTGAATGATCGGCAATGACCTTCATGGCAACCTCAACCAGATCGGATTCATTGCGTTTTTTTCCGGAAAGCTCGCCCACTTTATCCATGATAGGGATAAAAAGATCCGTATCATAATTGGTTGGAACATCCTGAAGCACAGAGATTACCCGCTCAAGCCCCAGCCCGGTATCAATACTGGGTTTGGGAAGCGGGGTCATGTTTCCGGCTTCATCTTTTTCAAACTGCATAAACACAAGGTTCCACAATTCCAACCAACGATCACAATCACATCCGACAGCACAGTTGCCGTCTTCGCAGCCAAACTCTTTTCCCCGGTCAATATGGATCTCACTGCACGGCCCGCATGGACCGGTATCCCCCATAGACCAGAAATTATCTTCTTCCCCAAGGCGGACAATCCTTTCCTCAGGGACACCCACCTGGTCTTTCCAGATATCATAGGCTTCATCATCTTCAAGATAAACTGATACCCACAGTTTGTCTTTGTCGAATCCATACCCATTGGTCAGCAAATCCCACCCGAACTCTATGGCTTTCTCCTTGAAATATTCACCAAAAGAAAAATTGCCCAGCATTTCAAAAAAAGTATGATGCCGCGCGGTGTAGCCGACATTTTCCAGATCATTGTGTTTCCCGCCTGCCCGGACGCACTTCTGGGAGGTCACGGCCATCGTATACTCCCGTTTCTCATCGCCTGTGAATACACGTTTAAACTGTACCATCCCGGCATTAACAAACAATAGCGTGGGATCATCCTGGGGAACCAGTGATGATGATCTGACCTGTTGATGGTTGTGTTTTTTAAAATACTCTAAGAAAATTTTTCGGGCATCATTGCCTGTCATTTTAAACTCCTAACTTCGCTGATTCGTTACGCCTGAGCCCCTGCAGCCTCTTTGTCTGCACCGGGAGATGCAATCCCCAGCTCAGTCCGAACCGCGTTTTCGATTTTTTCAAATATATCCGGGTTGTCTATTAAGAAGAGTTTTACATTCTCTCTTCCCTGACCGATTCTTTCACCGTCATATGAATACCATGACCCGCTCTTATCAACAATGTTCAGCTCCACTCCCATATCCAGAAGATCCCCTGTCCGGGAGATCCCCTCACCATACATCAGGTCAAATTCAACATTCTTAAATGGAGGTGCCAGTTTATTCTTCACGACCTTGACCTTGGTCCGGTTTCCGATAATTTCCTGGCCTTCTTTTATTGGAGATGACCGACGGATTTCAAGGCGCATGGAAGAATAAAATTTCAATGCATTACCACCAGTGGTTGTTTCAGGGTTACCGTAAACCACCCCTATTTTCATACGTATCTGGTTAATAAAAATTATCGTGGTATTTGTTTTTCCGATGGTGGCGGTAAGCTTTCTTAATGCCTGGGACATCAGCCTTGCCTGGAGTCCCATATGGGAATCTCCCATGTCTCCTTCAATCTCCGAACGGGGAACCAGGGCCGCCACAGAATCCACAACCATGATATCAATACCGCCGCTTCGAACCAGCATATCCGCAATCTCCAAGGCCTGCTCACCCGTGTCGGGCTGGGAGACTAAAAGTTCATCGCAATCCACACCCAGTTTTTTTGCATATCCAACATCCAGGGCATGTTCTGCATCAATAAAAGCAGCTATTCCTCCGCCTTCCTGAGCCTGGGCAACTGCATGAAGTGCCAGGGTGGTTTTGCCTGAAGATTCCGGGCCATAGATTTCTATCACCCTGCCCCTGGGATACCCGCCAACACCCAGTGCTTTATCCAGAGCAAGAGAACCCGTACGTATCACCGGGACAGCTTCGATTTCTCTTCCGCCCAGCTTCATGATTGACCCTTTGCCAAACTGACGCTCAATCTGGCTCATTGCAGTTTTTACAGCTTTTTCCTTGTCTGACGATTTTTCCATCCCAGTCTCCTAAATTATACCCGATAAATATATCATCCATAGCACGAGTGCAGATAAAACGCCCGCCATAATATCATCCAACACGATTGAAGCCCCGCCGGGAAAATTGTTTTCAAAATATCTTGCCGGCATGGGCTTTAAAATATCAAAAAACCTGAAAATAAAAAACCCGGCCACCAGTGTGGTCATCTGAACCGGCACCAAAGACATGGTTACGGCATATCCTGCAATTTCATCTATTACAATACAGCCGGGGTCTTTTTTTTTTATAATTTTTTCTGCCTGATCGGCAATATAAACAGCAAACAGTATTAACCCGATCAGGTATACCCCGAAAAAAACAGGAGGTATCACCATCAAAATCAACACAAAAGGGATGCCGGAAAGCGTGCCGAACGTACCGGGTGCAAAGGGAATTTTACCCACAAACCCCCCGGTGGCACAAAACAGTATGAGCTTTTCACTTGTTTTCATTTAGCAGTTCTATATTCTGCATCAACTCCTGTCAAGGGGGTTGGCATCACTCAAAATCTGGTTATAAATATCTTTAAGCGGCATCTGTTTTTCTTTTGCCACAGCCCTTACAATTTCGTACTCAGGGACAAACCTTTCTGATCCGTCCGGATTGGTTATCTTTTTGACTTCCAGATCACCAAAACGGGTCGCAGCTTTTGCTGGTTCCCGCAACAAAAAGGCCCTTTCGCATTCGTGCCACCGAACACCGATGGATGTGCTCTGTGTAAGAATGATCCTTATCATGTCATCCATATCTGCTTTCTGGCAAATCACTTCAATTTGGATACCGGGCCTGTTTTTTTTCATCCCCACCGGAATATAACAGACATCCAGCGCATTGTTCTCAAGCAGGGTCTCCATTAAAAATCCGGACACCTCCGGGCTCATATCATCCACGTTGGTCTTAACCACGCAAATCCGTTCTTTTTGAATGGTACTATTTTCCAGATCGGATTTTTGGCTCTTTTCTCCTGTAACTATGCGCAAAAGGTTGGGAAGAGCTCCACCGGTATCTCTTTTACCAGCACCATATCCCACCTGTTGAACCATCATCGCAGGCATCTGGCCAAAAGAATCTGTCAAAGTGGTTATAATTGCTGCGCCCGTAGGCGTCACGATCTCTGTTTTTGCATCTGATGCACAAACCGGCACATCTTTTAAAATAGCTATGGTGGCTGGAACCGGAACCGGAATCCTGCCATGGGAGCAGGTTACAAACCCGGAACCTAAAGGGATATCTGATGCATAAACTTCCTTTATCCCTAAATACTCAATCCCCAAAAATGATCCCACAATATCCACAATGGAATCAATGCCGCCAATCTCATGGAAATGGACATGATCAATATCTTTGCCATGTATATTAGCCTCAGCCCGGGCAATTTTTTCAAAGGCCTTAAGACTGTTTTCTTTTACATTGTCAGAAAGAGGACTTTTTTGAATAAGATCCTTTATATCAGTATAATTCCTGGAAGATTTATCCTCCCCATCGATTTCAACAGTTAAATCAATGGCTTTTAAGTGGTGTTTGAAAACAATCTCTGTTTTTAATTCAAAACCAGCCAACATCTTTATAAGTTCTTTTTGAAGCCACTTGATCGGCACGCCGAGATCAACCAAAGCTCCCAGGGTCATGTCTCCGCTGATACCGGAAAATATATCAAAATATGCAATCATTTAAGAACCGCGCCCCCCTGCGCATGTATCCGTAAAATTTCCAGCACCAGGTTTGCAGAATTTAGCATATCACTGAGGGCAATGGATTCATTTAACGTATGAACATCTGTCATGCCTGTTCCCAAAACTCCGGCAACAATTCCTTTGCCAAAAAAAATATTGGCGTCAGCCCCTCCCCCGATTGTTTTGCTTTCCATACTTATCCCAAGATTTTTGGCCGCCTGCCTGGCTAATTTTATAACCCGGTGATCTTCCGGGATATTGGTATGAGGAAAGTCGTTTTCAACAATGGCGTCCACCTTTGGAAACCCTGAACCACCCTCAAAGCTTTTGGCAGCCTCGTAAAATGCATTTACAATTTTGTTTGTCACGGTTTCCAGCTTAGCTGGATCATGGCTCCTGGCTTCCCCCTGGATTTCTACAAACTCCGGTACGATATTGGTTGCCATACCGCCTTTTATTGTCCCCAGGTTGCATGTCGTCTCCTCGTCAATCCGGCCAAGATTCAGGCCGGCAATCGCCTTGGATGTAACCAGAATAGCATTCACCCCGTTTTCCGGCGCAGCACCCGCATGAGCTGATTTTCCATGAACTTTTATGGTGATTTTATTTGCAGCTGGAGCCCGCGTTACAATGCCTTTTGTATCAGTTGAATCGAGGATATACCCAAATTTTGAATCCATTAATGAATAATCCAGGTTCTTGGCCCCCATTAAACCCAACTCTTCACACACAGTGAAAACAAGTTCCACCGGTGGATAATCCAGATTATTTTCAAGAATCACTTCCATGACCTCAAGAATGATGGCAATAGCAGATTTATCATCTGCGCCCAGGATTGTTGTCCCATCACTTTTATAAATACCGTTTTCAAATAGAACCTTTATTCCGTTCCCAGGTTCTACCGTATCCATATGCCCGGACAAAAAAACAGGTTCAACATCCACGCTACCTTTGAATTTGGCCACCATATTAGAACAGTTGCCATTGACCTTGTCTTTTGCATTATCATAGGAGAGCTCTGCGCCCATATCGGTTAAAATCCGCTCCAGTTCTTCAGCAACATCTTTCTCCTGCCTGGATTGTGAATCAATTTTAACAAGGGATTCAAAACGCCAGCCCAGCCTGCTTGAATTGATCATTAGGTATTCCTTTCAAAGGTCAAAAGCATATTGAAAATCAAAGTGACATATATACTAAATTTCCTTCACAAATTCCATAACTAATTGGTAAATACCATACTAAAACAGTAACGGGGGAGCCGATTGTCGACTCCCCCGTTACTGGCAATTTGAGACTTTTAATCTCTTGCGTCTTAATCTTCGTATTTAAAGGACACCCTTAAATTGGTCCTGTACTGCGTTGGCTTGCCGGCTTCGATTTTGATATCGAATTTTTTCACCTCAGCAATTCTTAAATCCCGCAGAGATTTAGATGCTTTTTGAATTGCTGCATTGGCCGCATCCTCCCAGGATTTCTCACTTGAACCGACAAGATCGATAACCTTGTAAACGCTTTCACCCATGACATACCTCCTGTAAATTAAAAAAATTAATAAAGAATAATGACGGCGATCTGAAATGAGCGTGATATATGTACTGAACAGAATAGAGTTGTGGATAGATTCAGTATATAAAACACAGAAAAATTGTCAAATAACTTTTTAAATACAAAGTATGGATTAAGGTAGTATTCACATTTAGGTTATGATATATATCTGGTACTGACACCTAAGCCAGCACCGCTTGAAAAGCAAAAGGAAGTGCGCGGCTCACTGGTGGGGCCCTCGGACTTCAAATCCGATGTGGGGCGCTAGAACCGTCCCGGGTGGGTTCGATTCCCATGCACTTCCGCCATAACATTTCAATATAATAGGCTTTTTTCAACCAAGCCAACCACAAATACTACTCCAAAACCACTCCGGAATTTACAGATTTAATTTTGGCCTTACGTTAGAATATTTTAATTTGGGGATGTTAAGACTTCTGCAAGCAATCATGATTTTAAGAATTTGAAAAATCGATACGGTTCAAACACCGGAGTTATAGACATAGTCTACTCTTCGGAATTTTCAAGATACCGATACAAATCAAAACCGTTTTCCGATAAGATTTGAAGCCAGGATGATGCAAAGTATTCATGACTCTCGAAAGCTCAAAGAACCTTGGCCCCTGCCCCCCCCCTTTACACGGTTCCGGAATACTGGTATTGAATTCTGTAGATATTAACAAACAAAAATAAATGCGCCGGGAACCTTAGTAGGAGTATACCAGTGAATCAAAACAATGATATTCATTCTAATCTCCAATCAAATATAGCAACTCTAAGATATGATGGAAAAGTATCCGAGGCGATAGATCTCTGCTTAAAAGCAACAGAACAATATGAATCTACATATTTTTATCCCAAAATATTAGGGGACCTTTATTTATTAAAAAATAAATATGAAGATGCTGCTAAAGCATACTTAACCTTCTTGGAGAGGATTAATCCATCAAGGAAACTATTCGTCGACTTTGCGAGGCGCTATAATCGGCTTAAAAGGTCCTTAAGTGGTACACAACTCAAACAAATCGTTTCGAATTTAATAGAATTAATTGCAGTTGGAAAACTTCATCCTCAATTAAGCAAATGGTTAGAATCTCTTGTTGCAAACGACATTTCAGATATTGCTTTCAGCGAGGCAGGCCTGAAACTTATTAAAGCATTTGAAACCAATGAAAAATTTTCGATTATCGTTAATAAGTTAAAAACCATGGAACAAAATAATCCTATCGAACTTTTTTTAATTTTAAATAGCTTTGTCCTTGATCGTAGCAGAACAGAGAATACATTTAGCACTGATTCCTATTGCGTAGCTGTATATGAGCGTTTTAATAAATATGATGAAGCATTGAGAATTGGGATCGATCTAATAGATATTCGACAAGACCCGATTCTAATTCGTACAATTTTTAGAATTTGTAGAAAAATCCAAGATTATTCTATTGCAACCAAAATTTTAGAAACACATCAAAGTATTACTAAAGCTAGAAGTGACTTCAATATTCTATATGAATTGGTTTATTATTATGAATTTTTTAATGATATAGAGTCACTAACAGAAAGTCTACATCGAATAGAACAAAACGGACTTAAAAGTATTCCCATACAGAAAACTGTCAAAAATTTTTATATTAGTTTCGGTATGTTAGAGGATGTCAAAAGGGTCGATGATAGAATTGCTAATTCATTATCAGGTAGTGGGAAAGAATATAAAAAATATGGGGAGGTTGTAAAAGAAAGTGAAGAGGAAATAAGTTCAAAAATTAAAGAGCTTTATTCTAAGGTTGAACATCATGAGAGATTAGCAGCTATAAGCGATTTAACGACAGGCATTTCTCATGAACTTGGTCAACCGATAACGAACATAAGGTATACAATACAATTTTATTATAAATTATTTGAGAAAAATAACTCTGTTGACATGAAAATATTGTTCAGTTTATTTGATTCAATATTAGTCGAAACTAGCAGGATGGGCGATCTTGTAAAACGACTTGCACCACTCACATCAAGTAGAAATATTATTCAAGATTTCAATATTGCAGACAGAATCTCAGATCGCATTAACGCACTCGATAATAGGTTCAAAAGTTCAGATATTAAATTAGAATTTAAGCCAACTAAACCAATCCATTTAATTGGTGACCCAGTACACTTTGATCAAATAATTAATAATTTAATTTTGAACTCTATTGATTCGATTGATTCACTGGCTTTGGGGAAAACAAAAGAGAAAAAGATCTCAATTAATTTGGAAGAAGATGATAAAAAAGTTAAACTGACTGTCATGGACACTGGAGCGGGAATTGAAATGAAATTGAGGTCAAAAATATTTGACCCATTTTATACAACAAAAGAACCTGGAAAGGGTGAAGGTCTCGGGCTTTTTATTATCTGGAACCTGCTAAAAATGCATGGAGGTAAAATTGAATTAGATCATAAATATAAAAATGGAGCTAAATTCACTGTAGTTTTACCCAAAAAAGCAAAAATAAATGAGGAGATATAAATGGATAATATGGTTTTATTAATTGAGGATGAACCGAAAACTGGCGAGATGCTAAAGAAAGCATTGGAAACTGAAGATATTAACGTCGAATGGCACAAGGATGGTGCCTCAGCATTAGAGACGTTTGAAAAAGGTAAGTTTGATTTAGTAATATTAGATTTAAAATTGCCGAAGATGTCGGGGGATGAGGTGCTTGAAAAAATCAGAGGAATTGATCCTTATGTTGAAGTCTTAATCTATACTAATTATCAAGATCCGCCCGTAATGAAAAAATTGATTAATTTAGGAATTGAAGCATATGTCAATAAAGGACCCGAAGCAGACCTTTGGGATACAGTAGAAGCTGTAAAGAAAAAACTGGATCCTTTTTCAGAAGATGAGCAAGAAGATTTGTTGAATTCATTACCAGAAAATACCTTTAGCAAAGATGATATCAAAGATGCATAACTCTCATTACTTGCTTGATACTAATTGTTACGCGCTACTTTTCAAACGTCCTATCGATATAAGATACCAAAATTTAATGAGTTTATTTTCAGATAATATCCACTTCTATATTTCTGAAATAACATCAATGGAAATACATTCTGTTTTGGGCAAATACAGGAGAGGTATTCAACCTCAAAGACAAAAATGTGATCGGCAGATTTTTTTAAATGGATCTGAAAAAAAATGTGAAAATTTATGGGTAACTCGTGGTAGAAAAAAATTGAAGCCAAAAATTTATAGGGGCATGCTTAAACTCCTCTCTGATATAGAGTCTGGTAGAGGAACAATCAAAACGACTATGATTGAAATCAATGAGCATACTGTATCATTTGCTAAATCAATTCTTTACCAGTATTCAGATAAATATAATTTTGGTTCACATGATGCTATGATAGCTGGAAGTGTAATTGATTTTAGAAACAAAAATCATGAAGATTTAACATTAGTGACTTCAGATAAAGGCTTCAAATCTGTACTCCAAGAACTATCCATACCAATCTTTGATCCCAATCAAGTTTCTCAAGTTTAATAATTGATACCCGGCTACTTAAGAAAGCACAAAAACGAGACAACGTAGTTAGTTAGCATGGGATTCCACCTTCTAATAGCATGATTATCGCATCTCAAAATCTGGTAGGCTGCGGTTATGTATTATTATCCTTGTGGAAACTGCCATTAGGTGTCCAGATTATCAATAATACCAGGATAACGTATAATATTTTTC
>JAWSVI010000062.1:0-8667 GCA_033851995.1 Desulfobacteraceae bacterium
CGAAAAATATTTGACACTACCTATTAATATATTTTATCGGTAGGTCATAGCACATCAAAAACATTGATCATCTTTTGAAAATCTGAAAAATTGGCTACCACCTTGTTCTTTATTTCTTCCTTCTCAGAATAGGTTTTAGCCCTTCTTTTGTAACAGTTACTATTCAATGAATATCAAGAAATTTGAGGGTCATAGGTAATTAGATAAATGAGAGCAAAACTCGAAAGGTTTATCTATTATTTTTAAATAATAATATTTAATGCTTGACTTCCGAGCGACATATCTATAATCTTATTAAATTGTGTTATGTTGTATTAACACGTAAGTTTCCCTCCCAAGGTGTATATTCCCGACAATAAAAGCGGTTTTACCCCCCATAGTTAGAAACTTGTATTTTTTATTTTTTTTTAGGAGATTGCCAATATGGCTAATGGTATCGTAAAATGGTTTAACGACTCAAAAGGTTTTGGATTTATCGAACAACAAGACGGTGGAAAAGATGTGTTTGTACATCATTCAGGCATTAATACTACCGGTTTTAAATCCCTCAATGAAGGGGATAGTGTTACATTCGACATTGAAGAAGGCCAAAAAGGTCCTGCTGCTGCAAATGTAACCGTGGTTTAGTTAACCATTTTATTTGTTTTAAAAAAAAGTCATCTTAATTGACTTAAAAAATAAAGCCTCTGGACGGTATACCGTTCAGGGGCTTTATTTTTAAAAAATCATCTCTTCTTTGAATGTCATTTTGTCGTTTTTCAAAAAAATCCTTACCAGGCGCAAATGCATATTATCATCGCCTAAATTCTCATAATGCAGAAACATGTTGTCATCGTTAGCATGATTGATAGAGGATATCGAACCACACATGAACTGGGTAAACGAATTTCCGTTGTATAGGTCAGTGGTTCGCATAATTTCAAGTTCATGGGTATGCCCACAAAAAACATTTTCGATTTTATGCTGATGTACAAAATCAATAATAGACGATGAATTTTTTAAAGGACATTCATCTGTACCCAAAAGAGAATGGTGGATCAGCAAAAGTGGTACGTCATACTCAATCAATTTAATTTTTTTTGAAACTGCATTCAAAACCTCTATTTCGACATATCCTTCATCTCTATAGAGCTCATTGGAATCGATACTGATGATCAAAACAATTCTCTTATCTATTCGAATAGGTTTGATGAAATTGATATCGGTAAAGTTGTCACTCACCCGGGTTATCTCCCGGTTTAAAAACAGATGTTTTTTATTGGTTTTTTTCATTTCCGGAATATAGATGATCTCGGGGTTGAAAATGTATTTACGAAATAATTCATGTGATCGCATATTCCTTTTATCGTGGTTACCAATGATCGAGATAACATTTTTACAGTTAATGCCTTTTAAAAAACGGCCTGCCTTGGCATATTCATCTTCCAGGCCGTCAGTTGTATTGTCGCCGGTATTGATTACGATATCTGTATCAAATGAATTGATCTTTTTTAGCAGTGCCTTATCATTTCCTTCCCAGTGGCGAGGCCCGAAATGAAGATCTGAAAAGTGTAAAACATTCATGTGGCTCCTTGTTGACAATAAAGGATATCAAATCTCAAAAGCAGTATGCCTCTTATCACTATATTGATGTCAATGCACCGGGTCAAACCATATTTTACATAGTTGGAATTAATGGGTGATTTGATTTTGAATAAATCCACCGTGCCTTCGGACCATACATGTGTTTTAAAGAAGCAAAAAAAATGCCAGCCAAACAGATAAATGATATTTACCTTGACTTTTAACTGTATTATTATACCATAACCATAGTTGTACTGTTAAAAATAACGTACAAATGTTTCCGCCTTAAGGTGTATATCTCTGAAATGAAAAGTTGGTTTTCCCCTAAGTTAGAAGCCATTATTTTTTTCTGAACAATTTGTCTACTGTGCAAAAAATGTTTCCTCGTATAAAAGAGTGTCATTTTTTGAATACCAAAACTCTTCAATATGAGGAGGTCTATGAGACTTAATATAAATCCCTATCCCCCCAAACGCATTAAAACAGCCTTGCTCCTTGCCGCCGGCACAGGAAGCCGCCTGTTCCCGCTGACACAAAAATCACCCAAATGTCTTACCCTTGTTAATGAAACATCCATATTGGAACGGCTGATCAAAAGCTTGAATCAGCATGGATTTAATCGCCTGGTTGTGGTTACCGGCCATCTGGAGGATTGTATCCGAAATTTCTTGAAAACCCGGGCCGGAAACCTGAAAATTGAGTATGTTTTCAGTCCGTTATACAAAACAACCAATAATATATACTCACTATGGATGGCCCGGGAAATTATCAATGAACCATTTATGCTTATTGAAAGCGATCTTGTTTTTGATCCGTCTTTATTAGCAGAAATGCTTTATCCCAACCGGATAGCCATTGCACGAATGAAGCCGTGGTTGAACGGCTCAACTGTTACGCTCAATCCATCAGACAAAGTTGATGCATTCCATAGCGATGCAAAAAACAAATTTAATGAGATCCAATATAAGACCGTTAATATTTACAGTCTTTCGGTTTCATCGTGGTACCGGGTTATCGAAAAACTGAACCAGTATATTCTGGCTGGCAGAGTAAATGATTATTATGAAGCCGTATTTCAACAAATGGTGGCTGAAAAATCTTTGTCTTTTAAAGCGGTTCATTTTGACCATAAGCCCTGGTATGAAGTAGACACGATAGAAGACCTTGCCTCTGCTGAAAAATTATTCCCTGTAAAAACTGGCAACCCTCCTCCTTTATATGCTTTAAAATCAAACGACTTAAAAAAGCAGACCATACCTGTTCTAAAACCCGAGTTAAAGGAAAGTTTTTATGCCTGATGATGAATATAAAAACCAAATTGAAAAGTATGAATACATTTCAGGCCAGCATGGTGGGTACTATCGCCATGATTTTATTGATCATGCGTATTTGTATAACCTTTACTTCCCACCTGAAGAGGTTTTTACCTGTTTTAAAAATAAAGTCCATGATCTTGTCCTGAACTACCCGGTTGCACAGGATGTTTTAGCTTCTCTGGTAGGCAAACTGATCAATCAGGCGCCTGAACACATCGTTGTAGGCAATGGTGCAGCCGAATTGATAAAGATTGTCTCAGGAACCATTGCCAAAAGAATAATAGTACCAGTGCCTTCGTTTAATGAATATGTAAATGCTGCTCCGGCAGGGTCTGCTGTAGAATTCCCCCTTGAGTACCCCTCTTTTGAACTGGACGTTGACAAATTCGCTGCCCGCATTATCGAAACCCATGCAGATATTGCAGTTGTTGTCACACCGAACAATCCAACTGCCATGGCTGTTCCAAAATCTGATCTGATACGTCTGGCAAAGAAATTGGTCGGTCATGACTGTCTTTTGATTATTGATGAATCCTTTGTTGATTTTGTACAGGATCCAGACCAGGCATCCATGGAAGATCAAATTGGAATATATCCCAATATTGCCATTTTCAAAAGTATGAGTAAAGCTTACGGTATCTGCGGTCTTCGGATTGGCTATCTTTTGACAGAAAACTCCAATTTCAAAAATGCGATCCGTCAAGGTATCCATATCTGGAACATTAATGGTTTTGCTGAAGAATTTTTAAGAATTTTGCCAGAGTATCGGGACGCCTTCATCAAAAGCTGCAATCGAGTCAAAATGGATCGGGATAAACTTTATGGTGATTTAACGACTATTTCAGAACTCACCGTCTATAAACCCGAAGCCAATTATATTTTTTGCCGGTTACCGGATAACGGCCCCAGTGCACCGGAACTGACCAAACGATTATTTATTGAACATAATATGTACATCAAGCACTGTCAGGGTAAAACTATGCCAGAGGCAGACCGATATATCCGCATCGCCGCCCGCACTAACAAAGAAAACACAAACCTTTTTCAAGCAATGGGTTTGATTCTGGGTGTCAATAATCAATAGAGAGGAACAGATGAACAGATCACAATCAAAACCGTCACACCAGACCGGAATGCTATGGTTTGCTAAAGACCTTCCCAATCTCTGTTCTCTTGCAGGGCTTTTATCTGCGCTGCTGGGAGTCTATTTCTCAGTATTAGAAAACTATCCTGCAGCTGTTATCGGAATGATATGGGCAGTCCTTTTTGACTGGGGTGACGGTATAATTGCCAGAAAAATTGCGGGCAGAACAGACGAGCAAAAAGAATTTGGAGCCCAGTTGGATTCATTGATTGATATGGTAAGCTTTGGAATCTGTCCGGCTGTTTTTCTTTTAAGCTATGGAAATTTCAGTGGCTGGTTTTTACCAGGCGCTTTTATTATTGTTGCCACAAGTGCGATCCGTTTGAGCTATTTCAATCTTTTCGGTCTTGTTGACAGCACGACCTACAAAGGGCTTGCGTTGGACAACAATGTCATTGTTTTCGCTTTTATTTTTCTGTTTGAATCTTTTTTTGCTCCTGCTGTTTTTTCAATTATATTGTATATAATATTCATCACCTTGGCCGGGCTAAACCTGTCACCACTTCGAACACCAAAATTTTCCGGTAAATGGTTTTATGCCCTCATCGTTTATACCGTTATTTTGACAATTATATACTGCTGGATATTAGCAACCTGAGTATCACTCATTAACTAAAAGGTGATTAGATAGGAACGCAATAGAAGATGCTCAGGTTTCAATAATAGGAAGGCAGTGGAAGTTTTACATCATAGACTTTTATTTTTAATGGCTTAATTATTTTTTTAAATAGGCCACAACATCAACAACCCAAGGGGAAATTCATGGCTAAAGGAAGAGATACTCAAAAAAATGTTAAGAAAAAATCAGAAAAAACTTTAAAAGAAAAACGCAAAGATAAGAAAGCTAAAAAGGGTAAGAATTAAGGGTTATGATACAATTCATGGTGATCCGCACTATCATTTTTTTTGATATCAAATATTCCCTTAGCGTTCTTGTAAAAAGTTTTCTGTTCTTAGCTGGAAAATTCATACCCCCACAAGCGATTATATTGTCTATAATTCCGGCATCAAAGCTTTGTCATGAAAGGAGATCACTTCTTCAAGCTGTTCCCAAGTGCCTTTAAAAATTGAGAGCGAACCTTACTTTTTGTAGTCTTGATAATATTTTTGTCATTAAGGATAGGCAAAAGATATTCTTCTCTCTTAAATCGGGGGATCGGCTCTAACCAATCCCCCTTGCATTTTATCCGTAGAGATTATCGATCCAGTGAATAGCTTCTGTATCACTGACTTTCCCAAGATATCTTTGGGTGGTAGAGAGATTCGCATGTCTGAGAATGATTTTTGAAACGATCTCAATTGGAACCCCGGATCTACTTGCATATGTGGCGGCATGTCGTCTTAAATCATGAGGATTCAAATGCACATTTATCTTTTTCCCCGCATTTTGGACAATTTCACGGGCTCTGGTGTATCCGATTGGAAACACATCGTTGTCATCTCCTATATTCAATGACTCGATATATATACGTAAACGATCCGCTACTTTTTTGGGGATAAAGACAATCTCGGTCTGATTTCCGCTTTTCGGATCTGCTAAAACCAGCTTTCTGCCATACACATTTTTGACTTTTAATTTTAAGACCTCTCCAACACGCATACCACCTCTTGCCATTAATTCAAGCAGCAAACGGTTTCTGGAATTATCTGTCTTGAAAATAATTTCATCAACAACATCCCTATCGAGAATTGTCCATGACTTCCCTTTGGCCCTTTTAAATGTTTTTCGCAATAGTGCAGATTCACAAGGGTTTACCAAAGTTGAATCAAATGATTCTTTGAAAAAATTGAAAAATGATCTGAGTAAAGAAAATTTAAGTTTTTTTGTTGATTGCTTTTGGCCATCAGTAACCTTGGTCAAAAAAACCATAATATTATCCGATGTGATTTTTGATATTTCTAAACAGCCATATTCTTTTTTGAAGCGGGATAAAAAAAATAATAATTTCTGACCGTGTTTTGTTTTGAATTTATTTGTTGGTAGTCGAGAAAAGTGTCAATTGCTTTTGATATTCTCATGATGTTCTCCTTTAATAAAAATATTATCGTTTTGCCTGGAAAGAGGCCTCAATCAATTATTTTACAAATCATGATGATTCTTTTCAACGGATCGCTCGATAATTATGAAAAGCTTTGGAGTGACAGGGAAAGTCCACAGGGGACTTTTAACCCGAAAATCAAGTTCAAAAAAGTAGTAGTCAACGCCTATAAATTTTACCGGTAACCGTTTCCGGAGTGAGAGAACGGAAAGGGCCCAATGCATATTTAGAAATTATTTATAAATTCAAGCAGTTTGTGATTGTCTGTAATCGTCTTCATCTATCTTTATTAATATTTTTTACACACGATTTTACACATAAATTTATTGGAGTCCTATTAAGGATAATGCCAATTATCTTATTGCAAACGCCGTTATGATTTGATAACCATCTATTATTCCATCTGAAACTGATTTCTACAGTTTAAATTCTATCAATTCCTTTTGAACTCTTTCCTAAAAAATATAGATAATACAGGAGATAATAAAATGGGTAAAAATCAGATTGAAGATGTTGGAATGTCAAAAGAAAGTAACGAAAAAGCAACGATGGGAATAACTATGAAAAAGGACCCTGATCCTGATGCAGTATCCACAAGGTGCACCGACGGCCACATTCGCCGAAAAACAGTAGATGGTATTTGTTATTGTCAAATGTGTTGTGGAGGAGGATGGAAATATTTTTGTTGGGATAACGGCGAATGTGTAAAATGTTCGGACAGCCCTGTTACAGTGAATTGTTCTGGCCAAAATAGAATACTTAGTTGTTAAATTTGACATAATATAAACAATCCGCTGTATCGCTGTATAAAAGGTAGGGATATCTGAACATTGTCATTGTAAATTCTCTATATCTCAAAGCGAAGTAATCTCACGATGGCCTCGATTTTGTAGTACGGTTAAAGTTTATTTGATGTAAATTTTTTACTGCACACATAGGAGAAAAAAATGTTTATGAATAGAAAGAAAATGAATTATCCTTTAAGAGTTAAAAATAGCTTTTATTTCTGTTTAGTAGTGGTTTGTTTCTTTTCTTGTCTCTTAAACACAGATGTAGCAAAAGCCTTATCAAAAAACAGCTTCATTATATATGAGCATGACCACCATAAAGGAAAAAAAAGGACCTTTTCCGACATTACTAAAAATTATTCAGAAAATAAAATATATAGCATTAAAGGAACCAAACTCCATGATGAAGTTTCATCTATGAAATGGAATTTCCAAAAGGGAATAAAAGTGACCCTAACCGAACATAACGATGGCAGTGGTAGATTTTTTACTATGACTGGTACAGGACAGGATAAAAATACTAAAAATAACAATTTTAAGGATTGTATGTCCGCATGGAAATGGGAAGGTCTAATTTCTAATAATAGCTTTATTATATATAAACATGATCATTATAGAGGAAAGAGTAGGACCTTTTCAGATATTACTAAAAACTATAAGGAGAATAAAAGATACAGTATTAAAGGAACCAAACTACATGATGAAGTTTCATCTATGAAATGGAATCTTCCAAAAGGAATAGAAGTTGTTCTTACAGAACATAATGATGGCGAAGGCCGATATTTTAATATGACTGGTAAAGGCAAAGATAAGGACACGAAAAACAATAATTTCAAGGATTGTATGTCCTCATGGAAATGGCTTGGCCCAATTCCTGAAAATACGGTGATTCTCTATGAACATACAAACTTTAAGGGGAAAAAGAGAACCATAAGAAACCTTACCTCATACAAAGATAATCATGTATACATTTTAGATGATAAATTACATGATAAAATGTCATCATTTCGATGGAATCTTCCACCTGGTGTGAAATTTGAAATTTTTGAGCATAAGGATGGGAAAGGTAATTCTATAGTTGTTGAACGAAAGGACAGTTGCTCCTCCGTTAAACCAGGAACTTCACCATTAGTGGAAAATTTGGATGTGGGTTATTTTCCAGGAAATAAGGGGTTCTGCGATATGGCATCTTCATGGATGTGGTATACAAAAAAAGAAACAACAATTACAAAAAAAACGATTACAAAGAATATTGATTTTAAGAACACAACTTCATTTATACAAATGGAAAATGAGGCGGAAATTGTATTTGCAAAGCTCATTATTAGAAATTGGAAAAGACCAAAAGATCCAAAAATAAAGGTTGTCCAACCTGGTGCACAACCTTTGATTTATGAATATATAAATTATACAAACGAAGAATGGGATGTTTTGTTGTCGGAATATATACTTTTTCCAATAAAAAAGGGCATGCCGTTACTTAAAAAGAAGAATATTCATGGCCCTTGGAATATAGAAATATCAGGGAATCCAGAATTTGTTGAACTTCTTTTAACAATTAAAGAACTATAATGACTATTATTTAACTTCTACCAAATATTCAAAATTTTATAATTGATTTCATCTGAAACAAATTAAAAAGGTAATTAGAGAAATAATTTGTAATCATTTATAGACCATTTAAACGAAGGTTATTTGCTATGGGAACGATAAAGGGAGTTTTCAAAATTCTGTGTTATGGGTTAGGCTTCCAAAGTTGTCTCGCTGCTTAGCGGGAGTGGAAGACAGGCCCTGAGAATGGGCACAACGAACACTGC
>JAWSVI010000063.1:0-1589 GCA_033851995.1 Desulfobacteraceae bacterium
CAGGGGCTTCCGAGCGTAGCCGAGGGCACTGGGGCTACGCCCCAAGCGGTGCGCTTCCATGAGAAGGCTTAAGTCAAGTTATAAATTAGTTCACTAATTATCCGTCCAATGACCCAGGCAGGTCTCACTACCGTCAGGCTTCCATCCGCACTCTTTGGTGGGGCTGCCATTTGCCCCGGTGCATATTAATATCCGTAGGCAGGGGCTGCAAGCTGCAACACGCAATCTTTTATTGTCAGTGGCAACTGACTGTTGCAAGCGGACCGTCGCAGTCCCCTGGATGAGACGTTGGAAACCTGGATCATTCAATGTCATCTTTCATTAAAAATGTTTTTAAGCGGCCTTTTTGTCCAACCCATAAAACGATTGGTATGTTTCACCTGTCACCCACAGTCGATGCATCAATACAGATAGCTTGCGAGCTACGGCAACGGCTGCTCTTTTTTTAGCATTTTTACCCCCGCGAGCACCAATCAAGATTCCATGCTGTCGCAAGTTGCTCTCCGGTCCAAATGGCCCTAATATGTATTGGGCACTTCCCACCAGTAGTTTTCTTAAATAGGTATTTCCAGCCTTGGTAATCCGCAGCTGTTTATCTGTGTCTCCGGATTGATCCTTTCTCGGGGTTAATCCTAAAAAAGCTCCAACCTGTCTGCTTTTAGAGAACCTTTTCGGATCTTCAATGGTCAGTACAAAACTGAGTGCTGTGAGGGGACCAATACCAGGGATCTGGCGTAAACATTGAGTTTCCGGATAGCGCTCTATACTGAGTTGTTCAATTTGACGATCTAAATTTCTTATCTGTTCGTTTAAGTGATGCAGGGTATCGAATACAGGGCTCAGTGCGGATTGAAGTTCCAATGGAACCAGAGTTCTGCAGCGATTGGCAAAAGCGGCTGAACTGCACTTTGGGAACCGATCTCCATTTGCCTTAACCAAACCTCGGGCGTGGTTGATCAACTGGGTTCGACTCTTAACAAGTGTATCACGGGATTTGATCGTTGCCAGGTCAGCTTGCGCTTGTTGCCCACGGTGACGCAGTGGATGCAAAAGTCTGGGTTCGACTCGACAGACCATGCCTAATATTCTGGCATCACGGGCATCGGATTTATCGGTACTGTCCCATATGACTCGTAATTTACGAGGATTTCCTACATATACAGTCAGCCCCATATCATTAAGCAAGCGGCTGATCCATGGAGAGTGGGTTCCGGCTTCCATGGCTACTTTGGAGGATGGATATCGTTTAAAGAATTTACTGACACTTTTCTTTGTATTCATGACCTTTTTGATCTCTATTTCGTTACCCTCTTGATCGAATACTGCTACGATATGAAACTTGTCTCCTAAATCCATTCCAATTGTGATATGATCTTTCATGGCTGGTTCCTCCTTATTTTGCAGCACCTTAGGTGACTGCGTTAAACATTGAGGGTGATTGTATCACACCTCCAGGATGGTGGGACCAGCCTTCTCATATTATCTGCAACGACATGTTATAGATCGATTTTCGTTAGGCCTGATGTGTGGCATACTCGTCCAAAAGACGGCGTATCATCTTTTGGTATTGAGTGTTGTACTTTTTGGCT
>JAWSVI010000030.1:0-23381 GCA_033851995.1 Desulfobacteraceae bacterium
AGTTACCAGCAGTGATCCCGAGATCGGAGGTGATGATGTGATAACCGGTGACGACGGAGTAGATTTGATTATTGCCGGTGCTGGCAACGATGAAGCCCATGGGAATTCAGATGATGACATTATCATTGGTGATAACGGAAGTGTTGATTATGTTGACGGACAGATCCTCAGGGCTGCCAGCGAAGCCCCCGAGATTGGCGGTGATGATGTCCTACGCGGCGGTACAGGCAAAGATTTGATCATTGCCGGATATTGTAACGATGAAATCCATGGCGACGATGGTGATGACATCATTATCGGTGATAACGGGACTGTCGATTACAAGAACGGTCAGCCCGAAGCGGTAACCAGTGGTGACCCCAATGTTGGTTGTGCCGATGAGGCTCACGGTGGTGACGGCAGTGATTTGATTATTGGCGGGGCAGATGCGGACGAGCTTTTTGGTGACGGCGGCAACGACTATATTGTCGGGGATGCCGGCCGGGCAAATTATGTAAACGGCACCCTGCGGGTTGTTGAAACGATTGATGAACATCGCTTTATCGGCGGTGATGACCTGCTTAACGGCGGCACCGGATCTGATGCCATGTTCGGCGGCCATGGTGATGATACCTTTTTCGGGAATTTTGAAGAGGATCTGATGGTAGGTGAATATGCCCGTTTAATCATTGAAGACGGCCAGGCCGTATCGGTGGTAAGGCTTGCCCAGGGGGATCTCGACCTGATCGCCAATAATCAGTTCGGGTTGTACAATCCGCTTGCATTAGCACCATCACTGACACAGCTTGGCAGTGTTCTTCAGCCGGCACAACTGCAGCAATTGATTGAGGCTCAACGTCCGGAACTCGCATCTGATGATCGGCAAACGCATCATGGATCTGATTTTTCTATTGCGGCCAAAAATCTGGGGTATGCATACACGCCGCCGGAGACTGAAATAGGAGAGACCGAAACAGAAGAGACTGATGAAGAGGTGCCGACCGGGCAATTCAATGAACAACAGCCCGAAGACACTGAACCCAATGTGAATGAAGAGCCGCCTGCAGGTAATACCCATGGGCAGCCGCCTGCTGATGCAAATCCGGGCCAGGATTCAGAAATCGAAACGGAACCTGACACTGACGGCGAACCCATTGATCAGACCCAAACTAGTTCGGAAGATCTGGGAGAAACCTTGAAGGCGGCAGCTGCAGGCTTTGGCAGCTGGACGTTTGCCTCGATGCGGCGTAAAAATTCTGAAAAAGAGACCACCCTTAAATTTGACCGGCTGAAACAAGAGAATAGCTGCTGGCGCTGGCAGGAGGGCCGGTTGAGCAAAACCAAACAAACAGGTTCTGATTCGGGAAAATCAAAAGGTTATTTAAATGTTGGTCTCCCGAAGATAAAATCTGAAATAGAAGCTTAAAAAAACAGATCACACGATTGGCAAAGATAAGAAAGCCCGGCACTTTAACAAGTGCCGGGCCTTCTATTTAATACACAACCCTACTTGATATATTGACGTTTTAGTTTTAAGATCTTTTCATCTTTAAATCGGTGAACAGGCCGGGTTCAACAAGAAGAGAGGCATAATGAAATATATCTACGGCATTGTAGCCATTATTATACTGTTCTCTTGTTTGATGTGGGGCATCAACTCGAAGGATTCAAAGCAGCAGCCGGATAAAAATGCCCTGGTGGTCAATGAGCGAGTTATTCCATTTTCTGAATTAGAAAAAGCCTGGCAGCAGCAGACCCAGCACTATCGGGACCAGGAGGAATTCATTGAAGATCTTGTCCTTCGCGAAGCCCTGATTCACGAAGCCATTGCCAGAGGAATAGCCGATGAAGACCAGTTTAAACGTTTGGTCAGGGATTTCTTTGAACAAGCACTGGTGAAAACCCTGCTTGACCGTCAGCGCACTGAGCAAAAGACGGCGCTTATCTCAAAAGACATTGCCGGTTTCAGGAAAGCGCGGTCATCACATTATCATTTGACGCTTTTTCAATACCCAACCCTACGGCAGGCCATAAATGAAAGGGACGGTAAACCGCATAAATTTTCAGACAATTTTACTGCCCTGTCAGAGTCCCTTCAGATCCGTCTGTTAAAGTTAAAACCAAAAGAACTGTCCAGCCCTTTTGCGGATGGTGATCAGTTTATCCGTATCAGGATTGAAGCGGTTGAACCTTCCAGTCTGCAGCATGCATCAACCCCCTCCGAAAAACAGCTCCATAATAAACTTTTTTATCTGCAGCAGCAACTGCAGTTCGAAGACTGGATACAAAACATTCGGGGCAAGGCGGTTGTTCATTATCCTGAGAAACGCTTATCCAAAGGGGATGACCGATGACACAACACCATAAACGGCGCAATTACTTTATCAATAAGGAACTGCAGGGCAGGATGATCCTGGCGGTTTTTCTTTTAAGCATTATTGGTGTTGGATTTTTTACGGTCATTTTCAGTCTTGTTTCTACGGATCACATGACGATTTCTTATACCGACCAAACGTTCAGGGTCGGGGCAACACCTGAGGTATTAATCAAAGAGCTGCTGACGGCAAACTGGCTGTTTATTCTGCTTGGGGGCGGCATCATTTCTGTGGTGATGCTGTTTGTCAGCCACATATTTGCCGGGCCTTTGTATCGGTTTGAATCTGTGTTTAAAATAATGAATCAAAGAGATCTGAGCCAGCATATCCGACTGCGTAAAAGAGATGTTGGCAAGTCATTGGCCGTGGAGATCAATCATTTCAACCGTTTGTACTCCGCTGACTTACAGGCATTGCAGCATCTGTCGGAATCATTAGCCGGCCGTTTGAAGCACAAAGATATAGAACAGGCAGAGCAGGGATTAGCAGAAATCATTGAAATTATAAGCCGATATAAGATTAAAAAAGAGGTATAGCTTGAAATATAAGTTACTCTTTGCTGTTGGTATCGTCGTTTTAATGCTGCCCCGGATTTCTCCGGCCGCAGAGCTTAGAACGCGGTTGCTGCACGTGAGCTACCAGGAAAAAGATCTGTTGCTGCAGTTAAACAACCGGATACAGTTAGGGGTGTCCAACACTTTAGGTAAACTGCGAAAACGACTTTCAGTAGAGGAGGAATTAAGCAATAAGCTTGATCTGATTTACGGCCGGGTTCAGGAAATTCTTGATATGCATCTGTCAGGCAGTGATTTGACAATTAATCTGCTGCCAAACCGGCAGGCGGTAGAGCGGATCTTTCATGCTCAGTATAAAAGATCAATCGCTGCCAAAGCGTTTTTTTCTCCTGAAAAAAACAGCATTTATCTTGCCGTTGAGGAGGTGAATACCGGAATCCTGGTGCATGTAATGACCCATGGTGTTGTCCATCACTTTTTTGATCGGCGCCCCCCGGAAAGAATGTATAAACTGCTGGCACAATATGTTAAGCGTCAATTTAAAGTATCTGCAAAGAGAAAAAGAAGAGAGCTGCTATGAGTATTGTTGACAACGCCCCACTTGAAAATTCCGTTCCAAGTACCCATGAAATCTGGTCTGAATTTACCGCTGCCGAAAGTGAACAGGAATATTATCAGGGGTGGCTGTCCCTGCAAAGCGGTTTGGTATCGAGTGTCCTGCAAAGCCTGCTTGTGATTGGATCTTCTGAACAACCGTTTGCACCGGCAGCAGTGTGGCCGCAAGGTGGAACTGAACACAAGCGCCTAACTGATATTATTGAAAGAGTTATAGATGAGCGGTGCGGCCTGCTTGTCGAACTGCCGGAATCCAAAACCTGTGCCATCGCATATCCTCTGTTCATTGATGATGAACTGCGAGCTGTTGTAGCCATGGAGGTTTCTGCGTCCGGGAAACGGTCGCTTCAAACCGCCATGGAACAGTTACAATGGGGCGTTTCCTGGCTGGAAGTACTGGTACGGCGCAAGCAGTCAGACATGGATCAGGTGATTTTAAAACGGTTGAAAACCGCTGTGGATCTGCTTGCAGTGGCGCTTGGGCAGGAGACTTTTGCAGCCGCCGCAATTGCCTTTACCACTGAGCTTGCTGATGCAGGCGAATGTGAACGTGTCAGTATCGGTTTTATGCAAGGCCGTAAAATCAAGCTTCAGGCGGTGTCCCACAGCGCTGAAATAAGTAAAAAGATGAACCTGACTCGGGCCATTGAACGGGTTATGGAAGAAGCCGTTCTGCAACGCCGGGAAATAACATATCCGGCATTAAACAAGGATGTTTTGATCAGCCGTGAACATGAAGCATTGTCCAGACAGCAGATGATGGCATCAATCATCAGCCTTCCGCTTTATGGCCAGGGCCGGTATTACGGCACTCTGACCTGTGAACGCTCGGCGGATAAGCCTTTTTCTGAACGTGATATTGAGTTTTTCCGAACGGTGGGCGCCCTGGTTGGTCCTGCACTGGAATGTCAGTATTTAAATGACCAGCCCCTGCCAAGAAAAATAATCTCCTCTTTTAAGCAGCAGTTGTACCGGCTGTTCGGGCCACGGTATCTTGGTCGAAAATTAATCGCTTTACTGATCATCGGGGTGGTTGTGTTTTTCAGCATGGCAAAGGGCGATTATCGTGTGACGGCAGATGTTTCCCTGGAAGGTTCTGTCCGCAGGGCTGTGGTCGTTCCGCATAACGGTTATATTGATCAGGCACCGGCACGTGCCGGCGATCTGGTTGAAGAGGGTCAACTGCTCTGTCTGCTGGATGATCGTGACTTACGACTGGAAATACTGGCTAAAAACAGCCGGCATCGTCAGCTGCACCGGCAGTACCAGGAGGCATCTGCCAAACATGACCGGGCCCAGGTAAATATTATTAAAGCCCAGATGGATCAAAATAAGGCAGAACTTAATTTAATTAAAGCAGAACTGGCCCGGAGCCGTTTAACCGCACCCTTTTCCGGACTGCTGGTCAGTGGCGATCTAAGTCAGCGGCTTGGCAGCGCAGTTGAAAAAGGTGAGGTTCTGTTTGAAGTCACACCACTTGACGCCTACAGGGTCATCTTAAAGGTTGATGAAAAAAGGATAGCCGATGTGCAGGAAAATCAGAAAGGCACATTGATCCTGTCATCTCAGCCGCAAAAGCAGTACAGATTTACTGTCATCAAAATAACGCCCATCACCAAAGCTGAAGAGGGACGCAATTATTTCAGGGTTGAGGCTGACCTTCTTGTAGTGGATGAAAGTCTGCGGCCAGGCATGGAAGGAGTCGGAAAAATATTTGTCGATCAGCGAAAGTTAATCTCTATCTGGACCCGGGATCTAATTGAATGGTTCAGACTCTGGATATGGAACTGGCTGCCGTAAGGCTGAAAATCGAATATGAACGAATCTCTCTTCAGCCAGTCATGGTACCGGGTCGCACCCCTTAAACCGCGGTTGCGAAGCCATGTACAGATCCATCGGCACAATTACCGCGGTGACGACTGGTATGTTATTCAGGACCGGTTTACCGGCCGACACCACCGTTTTTCTCCTGAAGCCTATCAGCTGATCGGACTGATGAATGGGTGGCGGACGCTGGGGCAAATATGGGAAACCGCCTGTACCAGGCTCGGCGATCATATGCCGACCCAGGATGAAGTAATCCAGCTGTTGTCGCAGTTGTTCCGTTCTGACCTGTTACAGACCAATGCCATGCCCAACTTTGATGATTTGCAGCAGCGGCAGCGTATCAGTCAAAAAAGCCGTTTGCTGGCAACCCTGCGATCCCCAATGTCGATAAGGTTCCCACTGATTGATCCGGATCGTTTTTTGACTGCAACCATACCGTTTGTCCGGCCTTTCCTTAGTTCAGCAACTGCCCTTATCTGGTTAGTCGTTGTATGCGCAGCAGTGGTGCTGGCCTTTGTTCACTGGTCAGATCTGGTAATGAATTTTTCGGATCAGCTGTTGTCCATGGAAAATCTGCTCCTGGTCAGTCTGATCTATCCATTGCTGAAATTGCTGCACGAGTTTGGACATGCTTACTTCGTAAAAAAGTGGGGCGGAGAAGTTCACGAAATGGGAATCATGCTGCTGGTTTTTATGCCGATTCCCTATGTGGATGCCACTTCTGCCATTTCATTTCAAAATAAAAAAAGCCGAATGTTAGTCGGGGCCGCAGGTATACTGGTCGAAATCTTTATTGCGGCCTTGGCCTTAATCACCTGGTTGAATGTTGAACCCGGTCCCATCAGTGCGGTTGCATATAATATAATGCTGATCGCCGGTATTTCGACACTGCTGTTTAACGGAAATCCGCTCCTTCGTTTTGATGCCTATTATGTGCTGTCCGATTTTCTGGAAATACCAAATCTCAGCCAGCGGAGCAATCAGTATATCGGGTATCTGTGTCAGCGGTATCTGCTGGCGGTTGAAGATGTCGAGTCACCTGCTTCTGCTGCCGGAGAACCGGTCTGGCTGTTTGTTTATGGGATAGCCTCCTTTCTCTATCGTATATTTATATCCGCTCGAATCATTCTGTTTGTCGCAGGAAAATTCTTTTTTATCGGAGTTTTCCTTGCCGTCTGGGCCGGTTTTGGATTATTGATTACACCGATGTTCAGGATAATAAATTTCCTCTTTAAGGATGCAAGGATGAAGAGAAGAAGAATTCGGCTTCTGCTGGTTATTGTATTGCCGCTGGTTTTGCTTATTTCAGCACTCAGCCTCTATCCTGTACCATTATACACCGGCTGTGAAGGTGTCACACTGGCACCGGAGGAGTCGCATGTTTATGCAGGCGTGGATGGTTTTATCAAAACGATTCTAATCAATGACGGGGAACAGGTTGCCAAGGATACGGTTTTGCTCCAGCTGATAAACCCGCATCTTGAAGCACAGATCCGGATTTATCAGGCACAGTTAGAAGAGTATCGGTCCCGTTATAAACAGATTTTACATAAAGATCGAACTGAATCCGATCTGCTTAAGGAAGAACTGGCGCGTATCAAAGCTGCCCTGGCCAGAGCACTTGAGCAACAGCAGGCCTTGTCTTTGAAGAGCAGTACAGCGGGTGTTTTAGTATTACCTCAAGCAGAGAACCTGCCTGGTCGTTTTGTCCGCCGAGGCACTTCACTGGGCTATATTATTGATCAGCAGAAAATCCGTGTCCGGGTCCTGGTGCCTCAGGCAGAAGTTGAACGTGTCCGTTCCGACACCAGCAAGGTTGAAGTCCGGCTTGCCGAACAGATTCCCAAAGTACTTCGCGCAAATATCATCAGAGAAATTCCAGCCGCAAGCAGGGTACTGCCGAGCCTTGCCTTAAGTTTAGAAGGCGGAGGCCGATTTGCCATAGATCCAAGGGAACCGGATAAGCAGCTTGTACTTGAACACCTGTTTCAATTTGAAATTGAGTTGGCAGCGGGGATGACAGATAAGATCCAAGAAAGGGTTTATGTCCGTTTTGAACACTCTCCCGAACCAATTGTCTGGCGCTGGTACCGGGACATCCGACGGCTGTTTTTAAGCAGGTTTGCCATATAGTGATGACGTTTTTAAATAAAGATACCGTTGGTGCAATTCCGCCGGCAACCCATGATATAAGGGCTGAAAAACCGGATCTACTAATAAAAAAGACGTTGGAGCATTTAGCTCACCAGTTTTACGGCAGGATCAAACAAATTTTTTCCGGGAAAGGCAAAACCCGGCGTCTGGTTAAACAGATCGAAATGTCGGAATCATTTTTACAAGATCTGGATGAACAGCAGCTGCGACAGCAGCTTGCCAAACTTCGTGAGCAATTTTTATCCGAGGGTTTAACCGATAAACTGCTGGTAAAATCTTTTTCCCTGATTCGTGAAATGAGTGTCCGTACATTAGGGATGCGGCACTATGCCAGCCAGCTTACCGGTGGTCTGGTTATGCTTCAGGGAAAAGTGGCGGAAATGGAAACTGGTGAAGGCAAGACCCTTACAGCGACATTGTCGGCAGCGACCGCTGCCCTGGCAGGGATACCGGTCCATGTGATAAGCGTAAACGATTATCTTACGGCCAGAGACGCTGAAACAATAGGACCTTTGTATCGTGCGCTTGGTCTGCGGGTCGCTCATATCGTTCATGGGCAGTCACCATCTGAACGTCGTCAGGCGTATTTGGCGGATATCACCTATGCAACCAACAAGGAACTGGTCTTTGATTACCTGCGCGACTGCCTGACTCTTGGCAACCGGTTAGAGCCGCTTTTACTGCAAAATGAATATCTGCATTCCCACCATCAGCGCAGTAAAAGCCTGCTGCTGCGCGGACTGCATTTTGCCATTATTGATGAGGCTGACAGTATCCTGATTGATGAGGCTCGAACACCTTTGATTATTTCAGGGTCTGAAGGCGGTGACGAAGAAAAACAATTTTTCCAGCAGGCTCTTGATTTAGCCGGATCTTTGGAAAAAGGGGTGGATTATCTGCTCGATGCTGCTCAGCGTCAGGTACGTTTGACCAATCATGGCAGAAAACAAATTGAAACAGCTGCTGCCCAACTCGGTCCGCTATGGAGCGGATTGGTCCGTCGGGAGTCGACGGTTCACCAGGCCCTTACTGCGATTCATTTTTTCCATCCTGATGAGCAGTACCTGGTGAAGGAGGGCAAGGTCCAGATCATTGATGAATTTACCGGCCGGATCATGGAAGACCGGTCATGGGAACAGGGCCTGCACCAGTTGATCGAACTGAAAGAGGGTTGTGAACTGACACAGCGTCGTGAAACCCTGGCCAAAATCAGCTATCAGCGTTTTTTTCGCCGCTATCTGCAGCTTTCCGGGATGACAGGAACAGCCAAAGAAGTTGCAGTTGAATTATGGTCTGTCTACAACTTGACGACCATAAAAGTGCCCACCCATAAACCGGTCATCCGCAAATTTTTAGCCGATAAAATTTTATGGACACAGGATGAAAAATGGCAGTCAGTCGTTGATGCGATTAAGCAAATGAACAGCATCGGACGCCCCGTTCTGGTTGGTACCCGGTCCGTTGCAGCCTCAGAGCATCTGTCTTCATTAGTTCAACAGGAAGGATTGTCCCATCAGGTACTCAACGCCAAACAGGACTCGGAAGAAGCCAGGATTGTCAGCAAGGCCGGTCTGTGCAAAATGATAACCATAGCGACCAATATGGCCGGCAGGGGGACGGATATTGTTTTAGGGGACGGTGTTGCAGAAATTGGCGGGCTGCATGTGATCGCAACAGAACGCCATGAAGCAGGCCGAATCGACAGACAGCTGGCCGGCCGCTGCGGCCGTCAGGGTGATCCCGGCAGTTGCCAGGCGATATTGTCCCTTGAGGATCCGATATTGGAAGGCCGGTTCAATGGTATCGCAGCAAAACTGTTAAAGCAGTTCAAAAAGATTAGTTCAAAAGTACCCCAGATGATGGCAGGCCGGACGATCCGTTCGGCACAGCTGAATGTGGAAAAATATCATGCGCAAGTCAGGAAAGAATTATTCCGCCAGGATCAACAACAAGGAACGCTTTTATCATTCTCTGGTAAGCTGGAATAAAGGAGATTATAGTGAAATTCAGAAAAATAGTGCTGTTATTTGTTTTTTTAGGCGTACAGGTATCTGCCGCTGAACTGCCAAGTTTTGATGGCCTGATCGAACCGAATGAGATGGTAGAATTCAGCAGTCAGTCACCCGGGATAATTGAACAAGTCAGGGTTGAACGTGGGGATTTCGTACGTAAAGGTCAAGTCCTTGCAACGCTCAAATCCGGGGTTGAACTGGCGGCTGTGAACCTTGCACGGGCACGGGTCGATTTCGGGGTGCGCAAAGCAGAACGAAATGAAGAGATGTATATTCGAAAACTGATTTCGATCAAGGAAAAGGATGAGATTGAAACGGAAATTCAGCTGGCCCGTTTAGAGCTGCAGGAAGCCCAGGAGCGTCTCAAATTACGAACTATTCTGAGTACAACTGACGGATTTGTATTTGAGCGCTCTGGTGCTGCAGGTGAATATGTCGGGGAAGATCCCTTTTTGACCGTTGCCAGAATTGATCCATTAAACGTTGAAGTTGTTGTCCCTTTTGAATTTTACGGTGCCATTAAAAAAGGACAGTTTGCACAAGTTATAATAGAGCAACCCGTCGGTGGACAGTACAAAGCCAAGGTGGTGATTGTCGACCAGGTTGTAGATGCTGCCAGCGGTACTTTTGGGGTCCGCCTTCAATTATCCAATCCTAAAATGAAACTCCCCGCAGGATTGCGGTGTAAGGTTAAATTTTAACGTGTTGCGTGATACAAAGTCTCTGTCAGCCCACCGGAGTTTTATTTTTTTATATGTCATGAATCCTCCAGAAACTTGATTTTAATGGATGGAATATAGCATAAATATAATATAATTTCAGTATTTTAACGATATGTTTGGTCATGGAAGTAACAATAACACAAAGATCTGAGTGCTACTTCTATGTTTGTTATACTTAGTTGTTCCTCGATGGACAGGATATCTTCAATATTAAATTCATAGTAGAAAGTATGTCTACTAAAAGGGTCTGCAACTAAGGTGTATTAAGCGCCTGAATAAAATTACAAAAGGCAAACCACAATGCTGTAAATAAGTCAGTTGAGATGAAAGTTCCCCAGCTAAAACCGAATATCGACACCAGTCTCTAATTTATATTTTCCTGTGCGTTCTTAATGAGAATAGTTTCTTGCCGACTCTATAAAGCTCATATGCACGTTTTTCATCATGACCCAGGGAGTAGTGATCTTTTTTAAATCCTTTTGAGCCAGTGTAATTTTTACTCATACGGATTTCTTCAAATGCCTCATGCATAGAAATCTCTTTATCCTGTTTATGTTTTTCCACTGTTGGTAGATCAGAGAGCTTCTTTCGATAAATTTCAAAATCCGAAAAATTCATTTTAGAAAGAAGCTTATGAGCAGATTGAAACCCGAGGAAATACAAATCGATCAAAAGATTGACAATGTCACTGTATCGAGCTGATTTTTCAACAATAGATTTGTTTTTAGTATAAAAGACCGAAATTGTAAAAATTACAGATCTTAATAGTGTTTTAGCTTTATGATCCATCGTTTTGGTTTTGATTTTCAGACCCTGGTCGATCAAATATTCCAGGGCATTCTTGCCTGTTTTATATAATTCGATCGCTTTTTCTTCAGCGTCTGCTCTATCCTCATTGACATTCATTTTATTAAGGATTTTGTCAAATTCATTTTGCATGGTGATTTCCAATCTAAAAGATTTATTACTGCTCCGTATGGAATAATATATGCTTTTGTTGTAAAAAATTAAATAGTTATTTATGATGTACACTTCTCCAATTGGAGTTTTCAATACGATTAGTCAAACAATGTAACTGTAATTTAGAAATCAATCGTTTTGATATATTTAATGCTTGGATGGAAACATTACTCAGATATTTATAAATCGGATTTTAATATGAAACAACTACAAAGACAACTATTTGAACTCTATTTTTTATTTAGTTTTGCAATAATTGTTGTCGGTCTATCACCATATGCTTTTGCTCAATCAAATTCCACCAACGGTCAGGGCATTATCAATGATCTGGGAAGAACCTTGAAAGAATCCTTAAAAGCCGAAGAAAAAAACATTCTTAATTATAAAGAGCGCCTTGATAGAAGAGACCGTGAAAAAATCTACCTGGCTGCAGCTTTAAATGGGTATCAACTCCAATTATCCACATATGGGAATCTATTGTTATCTGCTGGTGTGGAGATATCAATTTTTCAGAAGACACGGTCTGAAATTAAGTCGTCTCTGTTAGAAATCCAGAAAATGATTGATGAAACTTCTCCAGCAAATGAGACTTTAACACTTGAACGTAAAAATCTTGAACAGCAAAAACAACTCGTTGAAAAGCAGATTGTAGAACTATCGAAACTTAATATTAAAAGTAACAAAGACACTATTACAAAGGAGTTTGAAGATACTGCCAAGCAACTGGCTAAAGTAATCAGCCAAAAAGAAACCTATATGTCCCAATTGGACGAATTGTACAAAAAAAGGCTAAAAAATTTATCAGAAACACAACAGGCATTTACAACATTAGAGACACAGTTTGCAAACGCCATTGAACAGCTCAAAACAAAAAATCTTTTTGAACGAAACAAAGAAATATTCCGATTTGATGCGTTTAAAGCGCTTAAGGAGGATATTGTTTTATTATTCCAGAAAATAAAATCTGTCGCAGTACCTAAATTCTGGATAACGGGAGTACAAAAATTATGGCAGAGCGCAGGTTTTATAGCAATCTCTTTTGCATTGTTTCTATTTGGGGCTTTATTCGTTCTGTTAAGAGCGAAGACATCATTGTCTGCAATACAGAACCTTGATTATGTGGAGCGCCTGGGGAATTGGCATAAAATAACTACCAGGCTTTTAACCTTGTCCATAATACCTGGCGGTGTTGCACTGATTCTATTTCTATACAGTCGATTGAAAACCATGTATTTGGTGGCACCAACACTTCAAATGATTAGCCTTTTAATTTTTACCTTTCTTGCCGTCAATTGGATAAACCAAGTATTTGGAGACGCTGTTGCCGAAATCATCGGAAAGGAGACTTCTCGATTTTATAAAAAGCTTTGTCGTACTATTTCTATTTTCATCCTCATTTCTCTACCAATATTTTACGGTCTTGGGCGAGATTCAGATCTGCTGGTTCTCTTTCGTGTAACAGGTGCCTTATGGATACTGGTTTGGAGCCTGTTAACATGGAAGGGTATTAAAATTAAAGATTTTCAAAAAGGACATCAGGATCAAAGAACGTTTTTGATTGGTTTAGCAAGTAAATACCTGTTGGTTCTAATCAGTTCTGCTGCCATTATTTTTGATATGATTGGATATGGTTCTCTTTCTATACATTGGCTCATATCCTGGGCAAAAACCGTTGTGATTATCTTCTGGTGGACAATCTTTCTTAACCTGATTAAAGAATGGGATCAATACTATAAGGATAAAAGCAACACTGAAAGAGATGAATTCCTATATGACAATTACCCTGTTCAATGGTTGATGATTCGCGCAGGACAACTGCTTTGGTTTGTTTCGCTTATGGTGGTTATTCTGCTGGCTTGGGGAAATCAACAAACTGTTTTAGGAAAATTTTATACTGTTCTGGCCAGCCCATTGAACATCGGCAGCATGAAATTCAGTTTTTTAGGCTTCATTTATTCTGCTCTTGTTATCTTAATGACATATGCAATGACCCGGATGTGGAAATGGCTGTTTCAGGCCAAATTCCTAAGCCGGAGTGGTATGGCCATAGGGCTCCAGGATTCTATCACAACGATTACGATTTATGGTATCTGGCTTTTCGGTATTCTATTATCACTCCATGTGTTTGGCTTAAACACAGCATCACTGGCTGTTGCTTTTGGCGCCTTAGGAATCGGACTCGGGTTCGGGCTTCAAAATATTTTTAACAATTTTATCTCAGGGATCATTCTTCTATTTGAACGACCGATTCAAGTTGGAGATGATATTGAGATGAATGGGAAGTGGGCACAGGTAAAAAAAATAAATGTCCGATCAACAGTTGTCCAGACATATGATAATGCTTCTTTGATAATTCCAAATGCGGATTTAATAAGCAACCAGGTGACCAACTGGAGTTTTAAAGATAAGCGTATACGTCGAAACATTGCTGTTGGAGTGGCTTATGGCTCTGACATAGATCTCACAAGGGAAACGCTTCTTGAAATTGCTAAAAATACGAAAAAGGTATTACGCAACCCCAAACCAGATGTGGTTTTCAGGGATTTTGGGGACAGCGCTTTAATTTTCCAACTGCGTGTTTGGACAGACATAGATAATATGCTCATAGTGGAAACCGACATTAGATTCAAAATAGACAAACTTTTCAAAGAGCGAAAAATTGAAATCTCCTTTCCGCAAAGAGACCTTCACATACGTTCAATCAAAGGACTTTCAAAGACTGATCAAATCAAAAAGGATGAAATTGAAAATTCAATTTCGGAAAGTGAAGATAGCGATCAATTAAAATAGCGTATGATATATTTTTTAAAAATTTGTTCACCGTAAGGATTTCAAAATGACTGATTCGAAATCTTATAAAAACTTAATTGAAAAATTCATTGAACATGATGCTGTTTCTGCATCGAATATTATCGAGAGTTTGGAAGAAAATGATGCCGTTGAAGTCCTTGAAGGATTAAACCCCAATATGGCTGCCAGAGTTTTAAGAAATCTTCAGATAGGTTATGCTGCTATTCTTATCGAAAAATTACATGATGATTTTTTGTCACAAACACTTTCTTTACTTGATCCACAGTTTTTGACCTCTGTTCTTATGCATCTTTCAACAGAGTCAAGAGACCGGCTGAGGCAATATATTAAAGGTGCTATTGAAAAACAGATCAGTGAGCTCTTGGAATACCCGGAAGGAAGTGTTGGCAGAGTAGTCTCTACTGATTATCTGTCCTTTGATAAAAATGTGACCGCAAAAGATGCCATCAGAAAAATTCGTTCATTATCTAAAAAGCATCTGGCGGTTTCTTACGCTTATGTTGTAGACGATGAAAAGCATTTGATCGGCGTGTTAAACATGAGAGATCTGATGATTGCCGAATCAAAGCAAAGTGTTGGGTCAATCATGCAGGAAGATGTGTTTTCCATACATTGCTTCATTGATATTCAGGACGCTGCAAATGAACTGGCAAAACGAAAATATTTTGCAGCACCGGTTGTCGATTCTGAAAACCATATTATTGGTGTCATTAAAGCAGAAAGATTGATTAAAGGTGTCCAGCAAGAGTCTGCCCAAGACATTCAAAAAATGTTTGGTGTAAGCGGTGAAGAAAAACCCTTTTCAAGTATCTTTTTTTCTCTTAAAAAAAGACTGTTCTGGCTTCATATAAATCTCGTAACAGCATTTATGGCCGCGGCTGTTGTTGCCCTTTTTGAAGATGTGATTGCCAAAATTACTATTTTAGCAGTATTTCTACCTGTTGTTGCAGGTCAAGGCGGAAATGCCGGGGCTCAGTCACTTGCAGTCGTCATGCGCGGAATTGTGATGAGAGAGATCCCAAAAGGTAAAGTCCGCCAGCTTATTTTTAAAGAAGGCGGGCTTGGGGCGATTAATGGTTTGATTATTGGAGTCGTGACTGCTGGTGTTGCATGGCTCTGGAATGGTAATCCATTTCTCGGTCTTGTTATTGGCTTAGGAATGTTTTTCAATTTAATTTGTGCTGGATTATCCGGAGCTTCGATTCCACTAATCATGAAAAAAATTGGAATAGACCCTGCGCAGAGTTCGAGTATAATACTTACAACAGTTACCGATATTTTAGGCTTTTTTGCATTCCTTGGCTTTGCATTATTATTTCAAAATTATTTGGTCTAACAATCCCATTATCAACTACTTTTTGAAATAATTAATTCAAACAAAATGAGGTGAATTTGTATAGACAAGAAAGCGATCATTGATGGTATAAGCTCTGGATTCTCATTTAGATTGGAATACTACATATTGTGGTTGACCCTTTTGCCCACCAGGAACACTTATACATAAGTTGAATATGATAAATCTTACAACTACTGTCAGATATGGTCTTGGTTAATACAAATTAACATACAACTGGCTTTTTCTTCTCGAACCACCTTTCTGCGAACTCCCCATAAGTTTTTTCAATGACATTTCGCTTCATTTTCAATGCCGGTGGTTTCTCCGTCTTTGCTTAGCCTGTGCTGAACATCAGGGTAGGGCGGTCCCACATAACCCGGGCGAACCTCTCCTGATTTGGTGCAGTGGGAATAGCCAAAATTTTCAGTCATGGCATATCCCTCAAGCAGATCCAGGCTCTCAGCAAAAAAAATATGGAACCCAATGTAAAAAGAAACCGATTCACTAATCCAGCGTTCAAAAACATGAGCTAACGGAAGATAAGACAGCATACGGTCTTCAGGAATAGTGCTGTTGTTTATAGCGATACCTTTGGCGCTTTTAAGCATTGCATCAAAATCATCCCATTGCTCATGATTGTTTTCAGGCGCAAACGGAAAGGCAATTGTGGGCAGATCCGAAGGGACCCCTTTTTTCATCTCACCCCAGACAGGATCAAGCTTACCCACAAAAAGAAGTTTTGACCCTGAATGTTCAATCAGATACTGGACGATGTCAGCCGTCAGAACCGGGAAAATGGGAATACTGACATGCCCTGCCATCCAGATCGCCAGATCTGCCATGATCCAGTGGGCACAATTTTTAGAGCACAGCGCTATATGACTGCGATCCGGCAGGTTGAGACTTTGAAGTTAGGCAGCTATACATCGGGATTGCGAATGAAAATCACAGGCTGTTTATAGATGCTCAATAAAGTGAAAAAGTCGTACTGAAATCATTTTACTAAAACATCTAAGTTAATACTAATGAAAAATTAATGACTATTGACCAGTCCACAGAAAATTTTTTGGAGTTCTTTTTGAGAGATGTTTTTTAAAACTTCGGGAACATTAGTTCCATTTTCCTGTTGGGCTAACACCAGTGTGTCATCTTTCCTGGAGTGATTTACCTCGTAGATATTCAGAGGCAAAGGTTTCCTGTGGGGCGCTCTTTTGCTATGAGAATGAAGCCATCTGTCGCATTGGTCATGATCGCCGATAAACATGATAAATAATATCTTTTTTTCTTTTATGGTGATCAGTCGATAACCTTTACCAAGGTTGAACTTATACAGATTTTTAATCCGGGCATCCTTTGAACTGGTCAGACGCCCGGCCATGGATGGCTTTGCACCGTCTGTCAAATCCCGGATAATACTCCGGGCACGCATCGCTGCAATGGCCGGGGCATTATCGAGAGATTCCATCTGTTCAATATCTTTTTCCACTTTAGCATGGATATGAATTTGATCTATCATTACTTTTGCCTGATTCCTATCCGCAGCATGATCCATTTGTGCCGCAGGAGGAACAACCGCCGCCCAGTTCGAGTTGAGAACTTATCTTGAACCCTGTTCCCATATATTCTACTTCAACTGGAGATGCTTGTTCCAAAAGATCGGTTTCCATAATATATTCGATGCCACCATGGGTGAAAATCGTGTCTGTTGGTTTTATTTCATCCAGTGCCATGGCCAGTTGTGAACCGCCGCATCCGCTGGTAATGAATATGCGTACCGGCTGTGGGGGGTTATCTTCAAAATATGCCTGCACCATTTCCTGGGCGGTTTTAGTGACATTTATCATGCAGTTGATTCTCCTTTGATTTTGGTGTTGAATTTAAAATCTAAACCTGTTTTTGGGGCACAAAAGAAAAATCGAAGGTCTGCCGGAAAATTTTTATTGAAAGGAGACTACCGTTTTCCCATTGCACCTCTGCATCTGCCAAGCCCGGGCAGTGCTTAGTTCAGGCACTCATTGTTTTATGGAAAGAAGGTATGTCATGGTTATTCCTGTGAAATTAAAATTATACAATTTTAATTTAATATAAAAAATTAGGATTTCTGGCAAATTGATAATACTAATCCGGCTCATGCTTTCCATAGATATCGGTAATCTAACAGGGCAATCCGGGTCTCTGTTTGACAGACACCCGGATTGATTCTTTTTGCGTTTAAAATTCTCCAGGGGTTTGCTTGAGTTCTTCCAGCGTAAAGACAGGACCGTCTTTGCAAACCAGTTCTTTTCCGATATTACACCGGCCGCACATACCGATCCCGCACTTCATCCTGTTTTCCAGGGACATGATAATCTGATCGTCATGATAACCTAAACTTTTAAGTGCCGGTTGAGTGAATTTGATCATGATGGGCGGTCCGCAGACAATTGCACAGGTATTTTTATCTGCTTTCGGGATTTTTTTTTCCACGATGGTCGGAACAAAACCTGTATTGTATTTCCACTCCGGATTATCAGTGCTGTCAACAGTGATATTCATATTTATATCCGCTCTTTTTTCCCAGTCAAAGAGTTCCTCCCGGTAAAGAAGCATCCCAGGTGATCTGGCGCCGTATACCACATCAACATTACCGAATTTTGAGCGGTTGGCCGGGTCCAGCATGAACACAATGGATGAGCGCAAGGTCGTAAAGGCAAACCCACCACCGATGATGACAAGATTTTTTCCTTGAAGATTGTCCCAGGGAAAAGCGTTTCCCAATGGCCCTCGAATCCCCATGATATCACCGGTTTTCATTTTGTGGAGATGGGAGGTTACAACGCCTGTTTTAAAAACAGTAAATTTTACAAATCCTTTTTCAACCGGAGAAGATGCGATCCCGATAGGGATTTCACCCACACCCGGAATGGATAATTCGGCAAATTGGCCGGCCTGATATGAAAATTTTTTTTCATCTTCTTTGTTAAGAAAAATAAATTTAAATGTCTTAAGTGACTTGTCTTCTGTTGCGATTTCAATCTCATCAATTTTTACAGGGTAGGGGGTATAAGGATTTTTCATTTTATTTTTCCCTTAATTTCGAAACTGCTGATTCTTTTTCAGGTTCATATGCATTCATCAAATTGCAGATGTCACGAATGTCGATGTTTACAGGACATTTTTCCACACACCTTCCACAGCCGATACACATGATGCCCTGATCATATTTATCTTCAAAGTATTTGAGTTTATGCATGAATCGCTGTCTGACCCGCTGGGTTTTCTCTCCCCTGGGATTATGCCCGGAGGCATGTTGTGTGAAAAGCGGCGGCATGCAGGTGTCCCAGTTTCTGATTCTCGTAACAAGGGAGCCTCTGGTTTCATCCTGAATATCAAAACACCAGCAGGTTGGGCATACATAGGCGCATGTGCCACAGCTGATGCATGAAAATGCAAGGTCTTCCCAGAAAGGGGCGTTATACAGGTCAAGTACTGTTTTTTCTTTAAGGTTTTCTGTTCTGATACTTGAATTAATGATTCCTTCTGCACAGGTTTTCAAATCTTTTATGATTTGATCGGCTTTATTCTGATCTGTTGATTCATTAAATCCCGTTGTGTTAAGAAAGGATTTCCCTTTTTCCGTGATAACTTTGGCAAGATAATGATCTTTGCAATCCACAAGAAGAACATCCAGGCCATCCTCTTCAAAGGGACCTGATCCGGCTGAAGTTGAAAAGTCGAAGATGGAAGGCGTGTTTGCAGCAAGCCCTATAAACGTGCTTGATTCATAGGCATCACACCAGTATGGATCGCGGTAGTCTTTGGTGTCAAAATTAAGCTTTACAAGCTGCATTGCTTTTGCATCACAGGGCCTGATACCGATAACCGCTTTGGGGGTGTTATCTTGTTTTACCGGTGTTAAGATATGATGATTTTTTTCGGATTCATCAACAGATGTCTCAAGAATTTTCTGGGTCTGCGGGAAAAGGACTGATTTTGGAGAAAGAGTGGAACTGGTATATTCCATGTCAGGGTAAATATTATTTTCAAGCGGCCTGAATATATGGCAGCTCTTATCTTTAACCGGGCCGAAAAGATGATAAGTCTCTCTTGCTTTATCTATTCCGCCAGGCCAGGCTGTTTTTTTAATTTTTATAATTTCCATGCTGATATCCTCAAGGGTTGCCTTATTGTATGTCTATTTAATGTATTCATCAGGATCATTCGGGTTAAAGGTGTCTAAAGGCGGTCTTTTTTTAATATCAAGACCGGCTTCCCAACCATACATATCAAGTACATCTTTATTTAATTTTCTTGTAAAATCCCTGACATTAATGTCCATGGGGCAGGCTTCCACACATGCTCCGCAATCGGTACACCTGCCGGCACAATGATATGCCCTTAAAAAATGGAATGTCCGTACATCTGTCGAGTCGATCCCTTTACCTACCCACTGAGGATTTGATTCATCTACGAAACAAGTTGGGCAAAAGCATAGTGGACAGGAATTCCTGCAGGCATAGCATCTGATGCAATTTTGTATAAGGTCATCAAAATACAGCCATTTTTCATCCCGGCTTAAGCTTTCTATCTTATCAACATCGGCAAACTGATTTTCAATAACAGGTTCTGTAACAAGATCGGCAGCAAGCTGATCATATAATACAGGATTCCTGTGTGTGCAGGATAAACAGTTCGATCTCAGGAACTCACCCTTAGCAAGTATTCTGGTTTCAGATCCTGCTTTTATGACAAGAGAATCTTCCTGCTCTCTTAATTCAGTAATTTCATCAGTGAATTCAGATGCAATTTTTGTTTTATCCACCATGCCGCTGCAGGGAACACCAATAATATGAAGTTGATCTCTGGTGATTTTGTTTTCTATAATGTGGTTGACAATACTTCTGGAATCACAGCCTTTGGCAACAATACCAATTTTATCTGTCCGATTGGTCAGATAATTGGCCAGGTTGAGCCTGCAGTTGCTGTCCCAGATAAGTGCCTGAGCCTGTTCAGGGTTTTTGATAATAACAGGAGCTGCAGACATTGGAAAAGACCCTGCCTTGAAACCGATGAAGACATCAACGGTTTCAGCTTTGAGCAGGGATGCTGCATGTTTTTGTATGTTTCTGGTTATCATGTTCATTTATATTCTCCCTTAAACGGCTCTTTTCACAAATCTGTCACTGGGCCCCATTGGTACAATAGTGTCTGCAACTTCCTGGGCAACCTTTGCAAATTTGGTTGCTTCTGCAGAAGAAATCCATGAGAAGTGCAGCCTGTCTTTATCTATACCCATATGCTCCATGAGATTACCCATGAGGATAAATTTACGCCGTGCATAATAGTTGCCTTCCAGGTAATGACATTCTCCCGGATGACATCCGGATACCCATACGCCGTCTGCGCCTTCCCTGAAGGCCGAAAGAATGAGTTTGGCATCAATTCTTCCACTGCACGGCACCCGGATGACACGGATATCTGTTGAGTATTGCATACGGCTTACACCGGCCAGATCAGCCGCACCGTAACTGCACCAGTTGCACAGAAATGCAACAATTTTTATTTGTTTTTCAGCCATTATATGTGTCTCCTCTATATCTTTTAATTTATTGCAGTAATTTGTGAGAACAGTTGATTAAAATCAAATCCATTGAGATGAATTGCGCCTGACCGGCAGGATGCCATGCACAATCCGCAGCCTTTACATAGAACAGAGTTAATGGAAGCTTTTCCCTGGTTTTTACCTTCTGTCTCAAAAGATGGAGCAGAATATGGACAAATAGAGATACATACACCACAGGAACTGCATATCACAGGGTTTACATAGGCTACATTACCGCTGGTATGGATCTGTTTTCTTGCAATAAGTGTCACTGCCCGGGAGGCGGCTGCCTGTCCGTGGGCAATTGCTTCGTCAATGGGTTTGGGATAATGTGCCAGACCGCAAAGGAAAACTCCGTCTGTTGCAAATTCTGACGGTCCGAGTTTGGCATGACGTTCAACAAAAAAGCCGTCTTCGTTTAAAGGTACTTTAAAGAAATTGGCAAGGCGTTCATCTTTATTGGGTACAATGGCTGTGGCAAGGGTTACAAGATCAGTTCTGATTTCAATGGGGCGGTTCAGAATATGGTCTGTCACCTGGACTGAAACCTGATCATCTTTCAAGCGAATTTTTGGTTTGTTGTCCACAGAATAACGAATAAATATGATTCCTTTTTCCCGGGCTTCCTGGTAAATGTATTCTCTTTCACCATAGGTTCTGATATCCCTGTAAAGAATATAGATATGCATATCCGGGTTGGCCTTTTTTAATTCCAGGGCATTATCTATGGAGTGCGTGCAGCAAACTCTGGAACAATATGGGCGATCCGGCTCTCTTGAGCCTACACACTGTATAAAGACAGCAGATTCCATTGTTTTGAGCCCAGGATCGTCAGCAATAAATTTTTGATCCAGTTCAAGACTTGTAATGATCCTGTTGTCCTGTCCATATGAATATTCACTAGGTTCGAGAGGGAGTGCGCCAGTGGCGATAACCGCTACACCATGTTCAATAGTGGATGTTTTGCTCTCGCACTTTAAATCTGATTTAAAACTGCCCACAAATCCTTCCACGTTTTCAAGGGTGGTGTTCAGGTGGACCTGGATGTTTTCATTTTCTTCTATTGCCTGGGCCAGGGAAGATACTTCCTGTTGAATGTCTTCTCCTTTGAATGTCTGGTAAAGGTTGTTTGCCTGACCGCCAAGTCTTGGCTGCCGTTCGACAACATGGACCTGGTATCCCTGCTCTGCAAGGTTTTTGGCCGCTGCCATACCTGAAAGGCCACCTCCCACAACCATAGCAGCAGGATTGATGGTAAGCGTTCCTTCTTTAAGAGGCTCCATTAATGCCACTTTGGCAACAGACATGCGCACCAGGTCTTTTGCTTTTTGAGTGGCAAGATCCGGAGCATCCTTATGGACCCAGGACGCATGATTCCTGATATTGGTCATTTCAAACAAATATTTGTTCAGGCCTGCGTTCATAAGGGTTTCCTGGAACAAAGGTTCATGGGTTTTCGGCGTACAGGCGGCCACCACGATCCGGTTCAGGTTATTGGCCTTGATGATCTGGGTCATGCTATCCTGTGTATCCTGGGAACAGGTATATAAATTGTCGCAGGCGTATTCCACACAGGGCAGACTGGCTGCATATGCACTGACATCAGGAACATTAACAACCCCATTGATGTTTGACCCGCATTTACAGATAAACACTCCGATTCTGGGACGGTCCCCCTGAATATTGATTTCAGGAACCGGTTCAGGCTTCAGGGTAAGTGTGTTTCTTGCATCACTGAGCAAAGCACTTGCTTCACCGGCTGCTGCACTGGAGTCCACAACACTTTGCGGAATATCCTTGGGGCCCTGGAAGGCACCGCATACAAAAAAACCTTTTCTGCTGGTTTCTACAGGAGCAAAGCTGTCAGTGTCGGCAAAATTCCCGTCAGTCAGCTCAATCCCGATCTTGTCTGCAAGCTCCATGACTTTGGGTGTAATCTCAAGGCCAACGGAAAGTACGATAATATCAAAAATTTCATTTGCCACATTACCGTCTTCAGTTACATAGCGGATATTGAGTTCATCAGAACCCGTAATCGGTTCAACACTGTGAATTCGGGACCTCACCAGGCGAACACCTTGATCAACTGCTGAATTTAGCGATTGTTCAAAATCTTTACCGTGGGTTCTCATATCCATATAGAATATGGTACAGTCCAGATCGTCCCCTGCATGCTCTTTTGCAATCACCGCTTCCTTAAGGGCATACATACAGCAGACAGATGAACAATATTTATTGTCGCATTTGTTCATGTCTCTGGAGCCCACACACTGGAACCATGCAATTTTTTTGGGTTCTTTATGGTCCGAGAGCCTTACCAGATGACCTTCTGTGGGGCCGGATGCTGACAACAGCCGTTCAAACTCCATGGCTGTCATCACATTGGGATGGTTGGCATATTGATAATTATCAAATTCAGAAGGATCAAAGGGTTTAAATCCCGGAGACAAAATCATGGCCCCGACTTCAACCTCCACAACCTCATCTTTCATGG
>JAWSVI010000031.1:0-52847 GCA_033851995.1 Desulfobacteraceae bacterium
CGAAAAATATTTGACACTACCGTTTTCCAGCCATTGGCCGAGTGCTTTCGTCTCTGGTTATAATACATTTCAATATATTTAAAGAGAATTCTTTCTGCTTCTTCAATTGTTTTAAATCGAACGTGATGAATTAATTGTGTTTTAATTGTATGGAAAAAGGATTCCGCAACAGCGTTGTCCCAGCAATCCCCTTTACGACTCATACTTTGAATAAAGCCATGACCTTTGAGTCTGTTTTTAAAATCTTTACTGGCATATTGGACACCACGGTCACTGTGAACCATCAATCCTTTATCTGGTCTGCGGCGCATGACCGCCTTATTAAATGCGTTTATCAATGAATGTCGCTCAAGAGAACCACTTAAATCCCAACCGACTACGGATCTGGAAAACAAATCGATAAACACGGTCAAATAATGCCAGCTGCGACCGACTTTTAAATACGTTATGTCGCTAACCCATACTGTATTCGGTACTTTTACATTGAATTCTCTGTTTAATAAATTAGGCGCAACTGGTTCATTATGCTTAGAATCTGTTGTCGCAACAAATTTTTTAACTGTTTTACATTTCAATTTCATTTCCCACATTAAACGGGCAACTGTGTTTTTGCTGGTGCCATGGAATTCAGGCTCATCATCCAGATCAGCTGTGATCATTGGACTACCTGCCATTCCATTGTGTTCTAAGTACAATTCAAAGATGCGTTGTTTCAAACGCTCTCTTTGGAGTTGCTGGGCAGAAGGTTCTTTTGTCTTCCAATGTTGATAACCGCTCACAGATATTTTGAGCATCTGGCACATCTTCTTCACCGTAAATTCAGAGCGGTTGTTTTCTATAAATTGATATCTCATTTCGGTGCTCTGCTGAAGATGGCCATGGCTTTTTTTAATATATCTCGCTCCATTTCAGTTTCTCGAAGCTTTTTTTCAAGTTCTCGAATTCGCTTTTGTTCTTCTGTCAACGCTTCGATACCATGCCCGGGAAATGCGAGTTTCCCATTTGACAGGTGGTATTCACGACGCCAGCGATACAGCATATCCTTGGCAATCCCTAAATTTTCAGCAACCTCTGTAACAGTTCGCCCAGGTTCAGAACACAGCAAAACAGCATTTCGTTTGAAATCTCGATCGTACTTTCTTCTTTTGTTCATTTTTGCCTCCATAATTTTTCATTATAGTGGCTTAACCCCAAGTGTACAATCCTTGGGGAGGATCACTGTTCCTGTTTTCATATTTCAACTTCGTATTTTAAGCACAGGAGGCTATCATGAGTTTCAACGAAAAAATTACCGCATTGTCTGAAAAGATACCATCTCTTATCGACCATTTAGATACAGAAGAAGCAACCAAGAATGCACTGATTATGCCTTTTATATCAGCGTTGGGATATGATGTCTTCAATCCACAAGAGGTCGTACCAGAGTTCACAGCCGATGTCGGCACCAAGAAGGGAGAGAAGGTTGATTACGCTATTATGCAGGATGATGAAGTAATTATCCTAATTGAGTGTAAGAAAGCAAATAGCAACCTATCTGATGCCAATACAAGCCAGTTATATAGATATTTCACCGTGACTAATGCGCGTATCGCGATACTCACAAATGGGGTCAATTACAAGTTCTTTTCGGACCTTGAAGCATCCAATAAGATGGACGCCAAGCCTTTCCTTGAACTCAACATGCAGAACATTAGAGACAATCTATTGGATGAGGTCCGTAAACTTGGAAAAGAGAACTTCGATTTAGACCGGATGTTGAGTACGGCCAATGAGCTTAAATATACATCCGAAATAAAAAAGGTAATGAATGTCCAGTTTGAGAACCCTGATGAAAATTTCACTAAGTTCTTCTTTAATATAGCTAATCCAGGTGCCCGATTTACTGCAACTGCTAAAGAACAGTTTACTAAGTTTGTTCAGAAAGCATTCCACCAGTTTATTAGCGAGAGAGTTAGTGATAGACTCCGTTCTGCTCTGGAAAAAGAGGACGATAAGGTAGCTGATGCTAATGACGATGATGATATGCCAGAAAGCAAACCAGATGGTATAGTTACCACAGAAGAAGAACTTGAAGGATTTCAAATTGTTCGTGCCATTCTGGTCCAGAAGGTTGCGCCAGATAGAATTGTTCACCGTGATACAAAGTCATATTTCGGTATTCTTCTTGATGATAACAATCGCAAACCTCTCTGTAGGTTACACTTCAACACTGCACAGAAGTATATTGGTGTCATTGAAAACAATAAACAAGAGACCCGTATTCCTCTTGATAGTCTTGCAGATATCTATAAACATGCAGATAAACTTTTAGCAACAGTCGGGTTCTATGAAGATATAAATTAAGTTCAGAACACCTCATCAGCGGCCTCTACAGCCTTCCTGAGAGCGCCATTGATCAGATGGGCATACCTCTGGGTCATCTCGATAGTAGAGTGTCCTAATAGCTCTTTAAGCGTGTATATGTCCACCTTGCCACTTGATGCCAGATAGGATGCAAAGGTGTGTCTCAGGTCGTGGAAACGGGTTGTGGGGATGCCTGCTTTTATCCTGATACGTTTCCATGCACGGTCAAAACTTTTAAAGTAATTACCTGTACTGGATGGGAAGACATATTCTGATATCTTTAAGTTATAGCAACGATTAAGAACAGCCATCGAGAGACTGTTGAGGGGAATGGTCTGAGTCTTCTTTGACTTCGTGTTGGCTGCCTATAAGGTCAATAAGCTGTTTTTAAAGTCGATGTTGCCCCATGTGAGCTTGAGTATTTCACCGCGTCTTTTACCCGTATATAAGGCAAATTTAATCATCAGAATGGCTCTTTCATTGGGCCATGTGTCCAGGACAGACATCAATGACCGAAGACCATCACTGTTTAGAGGATTAGTGACCCTATTGTCAAATTTTGGTGGCTCTATAGCATTACAGGGATTGTTACCATGATAGTACCCTTGTTTGGTAGACCAGTTAAAAATATGCTTTATAAGTACCAGTATGTGCTTAATGGTGGCAGGTTGGTATGGCTTGCCATTTTCTTTTTTTTTGGTATACATGGAATTAATGATGGTCTGAATATGATGGGGGGCAATCATATCCATTTTGAGACCTTTGAGATATTCACTTATGTGATGTTCCCACAGAGACCTGTCATCCTTCCATGACTTTTTATTCAGTTTGGCCCATGAGATATACTTGTCCCAAGCTGATTCCATCAAAGGAGCTTTATGGATATTAAAGACATCCTGTTCTACAACTTCAATCTTGAACTTGGCTTCGACTTTCTTTGCAAGGTCAAGGGTGTCGACTGTCTTTGACTTCCAGCGGCCAGAAGGTAGTTTTAATCTTACTTTAAAGCGTCTATTGGTATTCAGGTTGTTACCACAATTACATTTTTTAGTGGAGAGCTTGTAAGTTTTTTTACATTTTGGACACCATAAATTTACACTCATACGAACTGAACCTCTTGATAATCAGTCCTTTAAGGTCAATATTTGGGGTCAACATAGGGTCAACTTCTGTATTAAACTCGTAAAAAAAATACATCAAAAAATACATCAGTTGGCTTTAGATTGCCTATAAGAACCGTATTGAATACAAGGTGTCACTTAGTGAATTGATATGCTATATGGAAACCTATAGAGCCTAAGAAGCCTTTAAAAAAAGGCGCTCAAAAGCAAAAAAGGTTCTCAGATTTATCCAAGAACCTCTTTGTGTTTTATGGTGGGCCGTCAGGGAGTCGAACCCGGGACCTACTGATTAAGAGTCAGTTGCTCTACCAGTTGAGCTAACGGCCCATAAAATAACGCCGTGAATCTAACAGCGAAACCCCAAAATGTCAATATCTTTTTGTTTTTCAGGTCATTGAAAAAGCGGTTGACCCTTTAATTGGTGGTTTGATAATATGACCCGTTTAAGCATGAAAAATTGATACTTATATATTTGCAAAAGGAAATGATATGTCTACATCAAAATCAGAAAGCCTGTTTAACCAGGCCCAGGGGCTGATCCCTGGTGGAGTGAATTCGCCGGTAAGGGCCTGTGGCTCTGTAGGAGGACAGCCTGTTTTTATTGAAAAAGGTGATGGATGCAAAATTTATGATGCAGATGGAAATGAATATATAGATTATGTGCTGTCCTGGGGGCCGCTTATTTTAGGGCATCGGCCCAAAGAGGTGATTGATGCCTTAAAAGGTGTTCTGGAAACCGGGACCAGTTTTGGTGCACCCACACGCCTTGAAACACAGCTGGCCAGTCTTGTCGTGGATATGGTTCCTTCTGTCGAAAAGGTTCGAATGGTAAACTCCGGCACTGAAGCCACTATGAGTGCCATACGACTGGCGCGCGGTTATACGGGCAGGGATTTGATTGTTAAATTTGACGGCTGCTATCATGGCCATGCTGATATGCTGCTGGTTGCAGCAGGCTCTGGTGTTGCAACGCTTGGTATCCCAGGCAGTCCCGGAGTCCCTGAAGCAGCTATTTCTCATACTTTATCGTTAAAATATAATGACATTGATGGGTTTGTTAAGCTCATGGCTGAAAAAGGGGATAAGATCGCAGGTGTGATACTTGAACCGGTTGCAGGGAATATGGGTATGGTGAAACCGATTGAAGGTTTTCTGGAAACCCTTCGTGAGCAGACATCTAAATATGGGGCACTGTTGATATTTGATGAAGTCATGACCGGGTTCCGAGTGGCAAGAGGGTCTGCACAGGATTTGTTTAATATTACTCCGGATCTGTCCTGCTTTGGAAAGGTGATCGGCGGCGGACTCCCGGTCGGTGCTTACGGCGGCAGCAAAGAGATCATGGATCACATTGCACCTGTCGGCAATATTTATCAGGCGGGTACACTTTCCGGCAATCCTCTGGCAATGGCTGCCGGGATCGCAACGTTGACGAAGCTTCAGGAAAAAGGGGTTTATGAAACACTTGGCGCAAAAGCCAAAAAACTGATGGATGGTTTCAAAGCTGAAGCAGGTAAAAATGGAATCAGTCTCCAGACAGGAAATGTTGGTTCAATGGCAGGATTCTTTTTTATTGATGAAGATGTGCATAATTTTGATGATGCAAAAAAATGTGATCTGGACCGGTTTGCTAAATTTTATAGGTTAATGCTCAAAAAAGGTGTGTATCTTGCTCCGTCTCAGTTTGAAGCCTGTTTTGTATCACTGGCCCATTCAGAAGCCGATATTGAACGTTCCATCGAAGTTGCCGGTCAGGCAATGGCTGACTTATAGGATACCATGACTCAAAAAATACATCTGATTGCTGCCTGCGGAACCGGCATGGGGACACTGGCCTGTCTTCTAAAGGAAACGGGCTATAAGGTCTCCGGTTCTGACCACAACGTTTACCCGCCAATGAGTGATTTTTTGCGGGAGAACGGTATTGAATTATTTGAAGGGTATGATCCTTTGAATTTGAATGGTGATCCTGATCTGGTGATTATCGGCAATGCCGTAACCAAAGATAATGTTGAAGCCAAAGCAGTGATGGAAAAAAAGATACCCTTTCTATCCATGCCAGAAGCGGTTAACCGGTTTATTGCAAAGGATAAAAAAATTATCCTGATTACCGGGACCCATGGCAAAACCACCACATCTTCGATCATGTCCCATATTCTTTTTACAGCCGGGATGGACCCTTCGTTTATTATTGGGGGAATTGTTAAGGATTTTCAATCCAGCTTCAGGATTGGAAGTGGGGAATATATGGTTATTGAGGGAGACGAGTATGATACGGCTTTTTTTGATAAAGGTCCAAAATTCATGCATTATCCACCTGAAATTGCCATAATGACCGGAATTGAATTTGATCATGCCGATATTTTTACAGGTATTGATCATATTAAAGGCGTTTTTAAAGATTTTGTATTACAAAATCAGGAAACCAGCCATTTTATTGCTTATAACGAAAATAAAAATTTAAAAGATGTGCTGGCAGGATGCCGGGCAGATGTTGAAACATACGGGCCTGATGCACAATGGTCTTTTTCAAACCACACCCAGGAAGGAAATATAACCCGGTTTGATATTAATGGCCCTAAAGCAGATATCTCCATCGACACACACATGGTTGGCAGGCATAATATACTCAATTGCCTGGCCTGTACTGCTGCAGCTAAGCGGATCGGCATCAGGGATGAAGATATTGCAAAAGCGCTGAGAAGTTTTTCCGGTATTAAACGACGCCAGGAAATTCGGGGGGTCAAAAAAGGCATTACAATAATGGATGATTTTGCCCATCATCCAACAGCCGTAAAAGAAACCATATCTGCTGTTAAACCGTTTTACACGGATGGACGTGTCATCGCTGTTTTTGAGCCCAGAACCAACACCAGCATGAGAAAGTTTTTCCAGGAGCAGTACCCGGATGCCTTTGTTGATGCTGATGTTGTGTGCATCTGCCGCCCCCAGGTGAAAAAAAACATACCCCTGGAGGAAAAATTTTCAACAAAAGGCCTGGTGGCAGACCTTGAAAAAAAGGCAATTGAGGCATATCATTTCGAAAACAGTGATGAGGTCATCCATTTTTTAGTGCCATATTTAAAGCAGAAAGATCTTGTTTTAATCATGTCAAATGGAGGGTTTGATAATATTCACGCCAGATTACTTGAGATGATTGAATGAAGAAAAAAATGGTATTTCGCTTTATCGGGATAGGGCTTTTTCACACGATTTTGTATTTATACGTTGTTCCTTTCATTATTTATCCGAAATTTGGCAGTAATGGAATTATTTTTGCTGTTGTTGTTGCCGTTATTGTTTCCATTGTTATTTTGGGAACCATGTTTTTTGAAAGGAAAATTAAAGGAGATAATAAAAATGGATGATATTGAGAAAATTGACTGGGACCCAAAATACAGTGTCGATATAGAAGAGATTGATACACACCAGAAAAAAATGTTTGAGTTGTTCAATAAACTCATTGATATGAAAAAAGCAAATAGTGATGCAAAAGAGTGTATCAACTTGATCAATTCACTCAATGAGCACAGCCGGTTGTATTTCAGCATCGAAGAAAAATATCTGAGACAGAAAAAGTATCCGGATTTTGCCTCTCATTCTAAAACTCATCGCCAGTTTACTAAACGATTCATTTCCTTGCGTCGCGAGCTGTCTGAAGACATTGCCAACCTTACATATGAAACCATACATGAACTTCGGGAATGGCTGATAGACCATATTCTTAACCTTGATTCACTCTTTGTTCCCTTCCTGAGAATCAATCAATATATTGAGGATAGAAAAGTAAAAAATTAAAGTTATTTTTATCTGCTGACGATGTTCATTTACAGGCAAGAGAAATATGATGAACAATAACAGATAGATGACCATGACTTTTGACTACAAAATTATACCAGTACGGAATGAAACGATTGATTTTCCGCGTAAGATCAGCGGTTTTTCGGAAAGACGGAAAACTGTAAGCAGAAGACTGAAAAGAGACCGGCGTAGACAACGAACTGACAGAAGAAGCAGTATTAGAGACGGTGTCATTGTTAACCTGTCCTTTAAGGGTGATAGACGCAAAGGCGTAGACAGAAGAAAATTACAAATCTCAAGGTTTGCATAATTTCGATTGAATCTGTATTATTTCTTTTCGGCTAAATTTTAAGAGTAACTTTTCTGCTGGAAAGAAAATGATCCCAAACATTGCATTTGATCTTGCTCAATTATTTGAACTTCGGTTTTTCTCTAACCTGGACTACCATTTTGCCAGGACAATGGGTGATCTCTTCAAAGAGGATGATCCTGTTATTCTGACTTCCTGTGCATTGGTCTCAAGGGCATTGTCCCATGGACATATCTGTGTTGATATTCCAAAAGTGGCCAATACCACACAGCCAATTGGTGAAACCGGTGAAGAAAAGTTAACATTCCCGGATAAAAACAATTGGATCAAGGCCTTGAACAGCTCCAAAATGGTGTCTGGTTTCCCTGACATGCCCCTGGTGCTGGACAAAGAAAATCGTTTGTTCCTGGCCAAGTATTATGATTTTCAAGTCCGTCTTGCTGAAAGCATAGCCAAAAGAAGTCTCCTTACCCCTTTTTGGGAAGACGCTAAGCAGATAGAAATTTGTTTAAAAGACGCTTTTTGTTCAAACGATCCAAATACTTTTGATCAGGAAAATGCTGTCCGGCATTCACTTTTAAACCATTTTACGATCATTTCCGGCGGGCCTGGAACCGGAAAAACTTATGTGACAAGCCGGATCAGGCAGATTCTTTTTTCCCTTTTTAAAAAATCAGGCAAAGACGACCCCAAAATCATCAGCGTTGCCCCGACTGGAAAAGCCGCATCTAAAATGGAGCAGGGCAGCACCATTCACTCTGTATTAAAACCAAGGCAGGACAGGCTTGGTTTTTACCATAATAAAGACAATCCGCTTGTGGCAGATGCCGTGATAATAGATGAAGCCTCAATGATTGATATCATATTGCTTACCAGGCTGTTAGAATCCATTCCTTTCAGTGCCCGGGTGATTCTTTTAGGAGATCGTCATCAACTGGCTTCGGTCCAGGCAGGTTCTGTCTTTGCTGATATCTGTTCATCTGCGGCATTGGCCTCTCACACCTTTGTGCTTAAATATAATTTCAGATCAAAGGGAAAAAGTGGAATAGAGAACCTGTCTAAAGCGATCAATGAAAATAATGAGGATCGTGTTGAACAGATTTTAAGCTCCAGCCGGTTTTCAGATATTGTATTTGAAGAATCAGGAGAAGAAGATCTTGAAAAACAGATCGCTCATCAAATAGAGAAGGGATATCACTCTTTTTATGAGGCTCAAACCATAGATCACGCCCTGGAGGAATTGGAGAGATTTAAAGTATTATGTGCCCATAATTCAGGGAGATACGGTACATTACAAATTAATCATCTTTGTGAAAATATTTTGCGCTCAAAGACAAATTCTGATATACAGGGAGACCATTTTAAACGGGTGGTCATGATTGAAGTAAATGATTATCAAAAAGGGCTGTTTAACGGGGATACCTGTATAATCAGCGAGGGTAAAGGAGCTGCGGCGGCATACATAAAAAATCAGGATGGCAAAATAATAAAATATCGGGTTGCAGATCTCCCGGGCCACAAGCCGGCCTTTGCAATTACCATCCATAAAAGCCAGGGTTCTGAATTTAAAACAGTTCTAATCCTTTTGCCGGACAAATTGTCACCAGTGGTGACGCGGCAGCTATTGTACACCGGAGTAACACGGGCAAAGGAAAAAGTCATTATAACAGGGAAAATGGAGATTATTAAAAAAGCCATAAGCCATACAGTTTCCCACAATTCAGGTTTGACCGGATGCCTTGAAGCCTGTATCCATGACCTTAAACAAATTTTAAAGAAAGACAATTAAATTTTGAAAAAAAAACAAACGATCCCGGAACTTATCTGGCAGTTTTTCTGCTCTGTGAAATTAACTGTATACACACTTATACTTCTTGCTGCCACATCGGTTATTGGTACGGTAATCCTTCAGAACGGGGCACCGCAGCAATACCTTAAACTGTACGGACAGGGGGGGTATAACCTGATCCGAATACTTTCAATCGATGACATGTACCAGGCCTGGTGGTTTCTCAGCCTGCTTATTATTTTGTGTATCAATATTGTTGTATGTTCAATTGACAGGCTTTCCGTTACCTGGAAAATTATTTTTCCCAAAAAGGTCAGCTTTAATGCAGACCGGTTCAGGAAATTAAAAAATAAAATTACATTTTCCGGAAATAAAGAGATTTCAGCGCTTGTGAAAGACTGTGAAGCAGTTTTGGGAAAAAGTGCCGGGAAAATAATCAAGGAAGAAACAGATTCCGGGGTAGTGCTTTACGCTGAAAAAGGTCGCTGGACAAGGATCGGTGTGTATGTGGTGCATGTCAGCATTATTTTTCTCCTGATTGGTGCTCTGATTGGTGCACTCTTTGGATTCAAGGCAAGTTTAAACCTTGATGAGGGTGCAACCTCAGACCGGGCATTTCTATCAAAAGAAAGAGTGCCGATTAAGTTGGGTTTTTCCATCCGCTGCAATGATTTTGATGTAAAGTTTTATGATACCGGTGCACCTGATGAATTTAAATCCAGCTTGACCATTATCGAGAACGGCCAGGAAAGCTTTACCAAAGATATCCTGGTAAACCATCCACTTCGATATAAGGGCATTAATATTTTTCAATCCTCATACGGACAGTCCAGATCCTCATCGCCGGAATCCATAGTTATTGAAGTTATGGAACGTTCCACAGGCAAGGTGGAAACCCACAACATGAAACTGGGTGAGAAAGTACAACTTGCCGACGGCCAAAGTTCATTCATGCTTCAGGAATATGAGCCCCATTTTGATTTTAAGGGGAATAATCTTGGGCAGGCGTTTGTCGGCACAATAAAAGATAATGATGGAAAAGAAATAATGGTTGGACTTCCCCTTAGGTTTCCAACATTTGATAAAATGCGTAAAGGAAAATTTGCAGTCGCTGTAAAAGAGGTCGAACAAAAATATTTCACCGGACTGCAGATAACACGCGACCCTGGAGTGTGGTACGTTTATATTGGATTTATATTAATGATTATAGGTTGCTGGATTACTTTTTTTATGGCCCACCAATCCTTTTTTATAGAGATTGAAAAAGATAGGGATAAAGCAGCTCGCATAAGTCTTTCCGGAACCACCAACCGGAATGCCCAGGGGTTGAAACTTAAACTCAATACGATTGTTAAAAAAATAGAGGGAAAATAATTCTTATGACAAGTTCTTTGGCATTATCTTCAACAACTTTCATTTATGCGCTGGCATCCACTTTTTATATTGCTTCATTTGCATTTAAAAAACAGGCGCTTGCTAAAATCGGGTTCTATACCCTCATTATCGGGTTTGTCGACAATACCGCAGGGATTATTTTAAGATGGATTGAATCTTACCAGATGGGGTACGGCCATGCACCTTTTGCCAATATGTACGAATCCCTGGTGTTCTTTTCCTGGACCGTGGCTGTGCTTTATATTTTTGTCGAATTTAAATATAAAGAAAGCATTATCGGAGTTTTTGTCTCTCCACTCGTGTTTCTTGCCATTGCCTACGCTTCTTTTGATCCAAGCATCAGCACCAAAATATCTCCACTGATCCCGGCCCTGAAAAGCAACTGGCTTATTGCACACGTAATTACCTGTTTTTTAGGGTATGCCGGTTTTGCAGTGGCTTTCGGCTTCAGCATCATGTATTTTATTAAACCCAAAGACCCTGCATCTCCTTCCATATTTGCCAAACTTCCATCCTGGGAGCTCATTGATGAGCTGACCTACCAGATGGTGGTTTTCGGTTTTTTATTTCTAACCATCGGCATCATAACAGGTTCTGTCTGGGCCAACTCCGCCTGGGGTAAATACTGGTCCTGGGACCCCAAAGAAACCTGGTCGCTGATCACCTGGATGATTTATGCCATCTTCATGCATTTAAGGATGATGCGCGGGTGGCACGGCAATAATCTTGCCTGGGTTTCTATTATCGGTTTTATAGCGGTCCTGTTCACTTATTTCGGGGTTAATTACCTGCTCAGCGGGCTCCATAGTTACGGTTAACCATCTTTGTTTCATCGCTTGTGTTTTCTCAATTTTTCTTGACAAGAAATCAAGATCTATATAGATTAACGCAAATTTTGGACGGTATTGCAGGACAGTATAAGATTGCTGTCTGCAAATGAAATATCCGGGTATTATACCTGGACAAAATGGTTAACGTATCATCAACATTTTAAATTGATGGAGTTTTCATGAGCGAACTAGAAAACAAAACTGAAAATGGTTCCACGGAAAGTGCAGGGGAATGCGCTTCCGGAGAAACAAAAGATGATAAAGGGCTCGGGCTCGGTGTCATCTTTTTTATTGTTGCATTTGTTGTATGCTTCTTATCCGGTACGCTGCTGTTTCCCAAATTGCTCTATTCTAAAAAAGAGCAACCTTTTAATTTTGATCACGAGCTTCACGTCAGTGAAGCCGGTGACTGTGACGCATGCCACTCTTACAGGGACGACGGTACTTTCACCGGAATCCCCAAATTAGCCACTTGTCTTGACTGCCACACAGATGAACCTCTGGGTGAAACAGAAGATGAAGCTATTTTTGCAGAAGAGTATGTTGCAAATGAAAAAGAAGTCCCCTGGCTGGTTTATTCCAGACAACCGGACTGTGTCTTTTTCTCCCATGCCGCACACACCATAAAGGCTGGAAATGACTGTAAAACATGTCATGGCCCTATCGCTGAGTCCACCTCTTCAAGACCTTACGAAGAGAACAGGCTTACAGGGTACAGCCGTGATATCTGGGGTAAGAACATCTTCGGGATTAAGAAACATTCCTGGGATCGGATGAAAATGGATGACTGCGCAGAGTGTCACAAAAAAGAAACTGGCCATCAGGGCTATTGTTTCCAGTGCCACAAGTAAGGACACCTAACACACAAGAATTCAAAAACTTTATAGAGGAATAATTTATGAAAGTTGATAGAAGAAGCTTCTTGGGATTGGGAATTGGTGCAGTTGCCGGTATAGCAGTTTCTCCTGTAGGATTAAAGCTGATGGACGATTCTTCAATCCTGACACAGACTACTAAACTGTGGCCATGGGCACTTGACCATGATCCCTTAGATGGCGAAATAATTTATGAAAATTCAGTCTGCTCACTTTGTCCCGGCGCCTGTGGTATCAGCGTCCGGAAGATTGATGACAGACCGATTAAAATCGAAGGACTTGCAGATTATCCTGTTAATGACGGCGGCGCATGCCTTCATGGAATTGCAGGCCTCCAATACCTGTATGATCCTGCACGAATCAAAACTCCGCTGAAAAAAAATGGAGATAAATTTGAAGAGATTTCCTGGGAAGATGCGATTGCATTGGTTGCAGGAAAACTCGGCGATGTAAGAAAAAGCGGTGCAACAGAGAAACTGGCCTGTATCACAGATAAGGATCAAGGGTCTGTATCTGGTTTGTTCCAGCGATTGCTTGCAGCATTTGGTTCCCCTAATTTTTACACCATGCCAAGCCTTGAGTCTTATCTTGAAATCACGGCTGCTGCCATTCATGGTGAAGGTAAAACCATCGCATTTGATCTTGAAAATTCAGATTTTGTTTTAAGCTTTGGTGCCGGCGTTATTGAAGGCTGGGGATCTCCCGTGGCTTGCTTTAAAGCCAACGCCACACGAAAAGAGCGGCATGCAAAACTTTACCAGATTGAACCCAGGCTTTCCAATACCGCAGCAAATGCCGACAAATGGATTCCGGTCAAACCAGGTACCGAGGCTGACCTTGCTCTGGGACTGTGCGCTGCGATTTTGAAAGGCAACATGTTTGACAGTATGGCAACATCAAGGATTACAGGCGGCTTTAACAAGCTGGCGGCCATGCTTGCAAAAGATTACTCCGCAGCAAAAACTGCACAGATTACCGGTGTAAAAGAAGCGGATATCATGAAGCTTGCTAAAGCTTTTGCCAAAGCTAAAATGCCGGTCGCCGTGTTTGGAAAGGGCAGGGGCGATGGAGCACAGAGCCTTAAAGAGATGGCTGCAGTTCAGACTTTGAATATTCTGGTGGGCAACATCAATAAAAAAGGCGGTGTGTTTGTCCAGAATAAGACTGAGTACCTGGAATTTCCTGAAGTGACAAAGGACAGTGTTGCAGAGGCCGGAACTTCAAAAGCCAGACTCGGCCGTTACGTGGATCAGCTTATTGAAAAAATCAATGCATCTTCCAACCCTGCAGTGGAAGCGCTCCTGGTTTACAATGCCAACCCCTGTTACTCACTGCGGGATACCAAACGTGTTAAACAGGCCATGGCAAAAGTTCCGTTTGTTGTCAGTTTTTCATCCTTTCTTGATGAAACTGCAATGGAAGCAGACATTATCCTGCCAAGTCATACTTTTATAGAACGGCTTGAGGATGTACCCAGTATGGCTGGTCTTTCAAAAACGGTTGTGGGCCTGACCAAACCAGTGATTTCTCCTATATTTGATACGAAAGATCCTGGTGATGCAGTTATCATGATTGCCAAGGCGCTTGATGAAGCGGTTGCAGGCAACTTTGAATGGGAAAGCTATGAAGAGTGCCTGGAAGCCGTTACAGCAGGTATCTGGGATTCCCTTTCTGAAGACGGATATGCCGTAATCTCAGAAGGCGTTCCTACAGGATCTCAAGCTGTAAATATAGGCTTTTTGGCCGGAAGTCCGGAAACTATCCAGGCTCAGGGTGACTTTGATCTGACACTGATACCCATCGACAATATGCGGTTGGTCAGCGGTGCAGCAGCAGCGTCCCCGTTTGCAGTAAAAACATTGGCTGACACGGTTTTGAAGGGAAAAGACATTGTTGTTGAAATGAATCCCCTAACCGCCAAGGGTCTGAAAGACTGCAGCAAGGCTACACTGACAACCCCCATGGGATCTGCTAAAGTTCTGATTAATCTGAATGAAGGTATTATGCCGGGTGTAATCGGAATGGTTGAAGGTTTAGGTCATACGTTTGATAACAAATACGTGTCAAACAAAGGTGTAAATGTAAATGACTTAATCGGCCCGGTACTTGAATCCGGTTCAGGACTGGATGCTGCCTTTGGAATTAAAGCAAAAATTACCAAGGCCTAACATTCAAGGATAAATTGCTAAAGAGGTTCTTAATGAAACAGGAAAATAATAAAGCACATAAGTTCGGAATGGTTATTGATCTGGACAAATGCACAGGCTGCGGTTCCTGCATGGTTTCGTGCATGTCTGAAAATAACGTTCCGTTTAAGGAGGATGAATCCAATAAAAAGGATAGTATCACCTGGATGCGTGTTTATAAATTAACCAATGGTAAATCCTTTCCTGATACTGAAATAGTTTATATGCCCAGACCCTGCCAGCACTGCGGTGGTAAGGGCGATCATGGCCATTCGCCATGCGTGTCTGTCTGCCCGGCAACGGCAACGGATTACGGCTATGACACAGGAATCGTGAGCCAGATTTATACACGATGTTTTGGATGCAGATATTGCATGGGGGCCTGCCCTTACCATGCAAGATATTTTAACTGGTGGGATCCCGAATGGCCGGAAGGCATGGAAAACTACCTGAGCCCGAATGTACAGCCGAGAATGAGAGGCGTTGTTGAAAAATGCAGCTTCTGCTATCACCGGTATCAGCTTGCAAGGGAAAAGGCATATTTTGAAGAGCGTGATGATATTGAAGAAAATGAATATCAGACGGCCTGTACCACAGCCTGCCCTGCCGGTGCTATCGTTTTTGGAGATCTTAATAATCCAGAACACCAGGTGACTCAGATTGTAAAACCCGATCCCCATCCGGATCCGAAAAATCACGATGTTGTTGGTAAATCCAGAAACCCCAAAGTATTCAGACTTCTGGAACGACTTGGAACCAACCCCAAAGTATATTACCTTTCTGAAAGAGAATGGGTAAGAAAAGCTGGTGACAACTATCGTGACGGTGAATGGGATAAGATTAAAAACCACCATGGAGCTACAGAATCAACCCATGGTTAAGACATCCAAAACCTATTTTAGGAGTGAATAAATATGGATTCTGCATTAATACCTGAAGGCGCAAAACGATGTTCTATGCCAAAGTTCTATTTTGGAATAGCCATTGTCGGAGGCGTTGTACTCTGGGGCGTTATTGCCATGCTTCTTATCTGGTGGAAAGGTTTGAACCAGACAAACATGAACGACTACTACGGTTTTGCCCTTTGGATCTGGGCTGACCTGGCGGTCATTGCAGTAGGCGGCGGTGCCTTTTTTACAGGGTTACTCAAATACATTTTTAAAGTTGACGAACTGAAAAATATTATAAACTTTGCCGTTATTATAGGCGTTATCTGCTATAGTTCAGCATTGCTGATTCTTGCCATTGATATTGGACAACCCCTTCGCGGTTGGTTCATATTCTGGCACGCCAATGTGCATTCCATGCTGACGGAAGTGGCATTTTGTCTGTCCTGCTATTTTGCAGTGCTGGTCATTGAGTTTATCCCCAATGTCCTGGAAAACAGACAAGCCAATAAAGTGCCGTTCTTTCATCATCTTGCACATAATATGCATGGTGTTATGGCGGTTTTTGCTGCAACCGGTGCTTTCCTGTCCTTTTTCCATCAGGGATCTCTGGGCGGGGTTGCCGGTGTTATGTTCGGACGCCCGTTTGCAGTTCGTGAAGGCCTTTTGATCTGGCCCTGGACATTCTTTTTGTTTACATGGTCTGCTGCGGCATTTGGTCCCTGCTTCACCCTGCTGGTTACAAAAATTACAGAAATAATAACCGGTAAAAAACTGGTGAGTGATAAAACCGTTCATCTATTGGCCAAAATTTCCGGCTGGATGATCACCACTTACATCATAGCCAAAATAATTGATACCATTTACTGGGCCAATGTGACCGTACCAAGTCTTGGATTTGAACTCAGCCATTTTTACACCAATAACAGTTTTTACGGTTACTGGATTCTAATTGCTGAAATTCTTGTTTGTGGGGTTCTTCCAGGACTTATCCTGATCATGAAATCCACCCGTGAAAACCCGACACTCCGCCTGGTTGCTCTCATCCTTGGCGTGATCGGTGTATGTTTGAACAGATGGGTTATGGTTCTTCAGATCATGGCAGTTCCAGTAATGAGTTTTGATACCTGGGCATTGTATATCCCAAGCTGGCAGGAAGTCGCAACTACGGTTCTGCCGGTTGCATACGGAATTATTTTTATTGCCCTGGCATATCGGTATCTCCCGGTATTCCCGCAGGAAAATGAACTTAACTACCCGGTTGAGCCGGCTGCAGAAGCAGAATAACCCCTTTTTTTTTAAAGGAGAATCATTATGTTACCATTTTGTTTTGAATGGGCATGGGACATCGGGCATGCAATATTTTTCGGTGGATTCTGGTATGCCATTTCTATCCTGGGTGCCGGAATGACGTATGTCATTTTAAAGTCAGCCTATGACACCATGAACGACAGCGGAGAATCGCATCATTAAATCCTGAAGTAAAGATATAATAGGGATTGAATATACCAAGTTTTACACTTGAATAAAGCGCATTCCAGGGCTATATGATATAAGGCTCCTGGAATGCGCTTTTCTTATTTGAAATATAATTTTACACAAACTTAATCATGGCACACCTGAAAGGACACATAGAACGGGTAACATTCAGCAGTGAGGAAACTGCTTTTTGTGTCTGCCGTCTCAAGGTAAAAGGCGAAAAAAAACTGGTCACCATTGTGGGCAATATGGTCAATCCTGTGCCGGGTGAATTTGTCGAACTTGAGGGTAAATGGATTACCCATCCAAAATTCGGGGACCAGTTTCAGGTCAATCAATATAAAACCCTTGTCCCGGCCACCCAGGGTGGCATCCAAAAATATCTGGGCTCTGGATTGATTAAAGGCATTGGTCCGGTTATGGCCAAACGTATTGTCAAAAAATTTGGCATTAATTCCCTGGATATCATTGAAAAAAATATTCATGAGCTGGCAAAGGTCGAAGGTATTGGCAAAAAGCGGATTGAAATGATTAAAGAGGCATGGGAGGAGCAAAAAGAGGTTCGCTCTGTCATGCTTTTTTTGCAGTCCCATGGGGTGAGCACTGCCTATGCTGCAAAGATTTTTAAAAATTATGGCCAGGACGCCATTGCCATTGTTAAAGAAAATCCCTACCGGCTGGCAAGAGATATCTTTGGTATTGGATTTTTAACAGCCGATAATATTGCTGAAAAGTTAGGCATAGGTAAAAAAGCTCCCCAGCGAATTGAAGCCGGACTTGAATATGTTCTAAACCAGCTTGCAGATGAAGGGCATGTGTGCTTTCCCTATCTTGAACTTTGTACAAAGGTTGAAGAAATGCTGGAAGTTGAAAGGGATCTGGTTGTTCAGGCCATTGCCGACTCTTTTCAGGCAGATCGGATTGTCATTGAAGATATTAATGCTGATACGGATGGGTTTAAAGAAAATAATAAACTGGTGTTTTTAAAACAGTTTCATGTCTGCGAAACTTCTATTTCCAGGCGTCTTTCTACGTTGAAAACCTTTCCCAAAACCATAAGGAAAATTGATGTTGATAAGGCCGTTGAATGGGTGAATGGCCAGATAAAAATTCAGTTTGCTCCAAAACAGGAAGAAGCCATTAGGCGATCGCTTGATCAAAAAATAATGATCATTACCGGGGGGCCTGGAACCGGGAAAACGACCATTATAAATGCCATTATTAAAATATTAAAAGCTGCCGGTGCAAAAATAAAACTTGCCGCGCCTACGGGCAGGGCAGCCAAACGCATGAGCGAAGCTACCTGGGAGAGGGCCCAGACTATTCACAGGATGCTCGATTATTCCATGCAGATTTTCGGGTTCAAGAAAAATGATAAAAATCCCCTTAAATGTGATGCGCTGATTATTGATGAGGCCTCAATGATTGATACGGTGCTGATGCATCATCTTTTAAAGGCAATCCCAAAAGGGGCCACTCTGATCCTTGTGGGTGATGTCTATCAGCTGCCTTCAGTAGGGCCGGGAAATGTTTTAAATGACCTGATCTCTTCAAAATGTTTTCACACGGTTAAGCTGGATACTATTTTTCGCCAGGCTCAAAAGAGTCTTATTGTGGTGAATGCGCACAGGATTAACAGCGGTGAATTCCCCATAATGCCTAAGGAAAATAAATCTTCTAATTTTTATTTTATCCAGAAAGAAGAGCCCGAAGATATTTTGTCGACCATTATAGATCTGGTTAAAACTCGAATTCCCAAACGTTTCGGCCATCATCCGCTCAATGATATCCAGGTTTTAACGCCCATGCACAGGGGCATCATAGGTGCTGCAAACCTCAACATCGAATTACAGAGAGTTTTAAATCCCAAAGGCATTGTTTTTAATCGTGGGAACAGGGAATTTCGAGTGTCAGACAAGATCATGCAGATTAAAAACAATTATGATAAGCATACCTATAATGGAGATATCGGCTGTATAGAAAAAATTGATTTTACAGACCAGAAAGTGATGCTGGATTTTGACGGCAGGCAGGTTGAATATGATTTTTCATCCATGGATGAAATCGTACATGCATATGCTGTATCCATTCATAAATCTCAGGGGTCTGAATATCCAGTGGTTGTGATTCCAGTGGCTACCCAGCATTATGTTTTATTGCAGAGAAATCTTATTTATACCGCAGTAACGAGAGGGAAAAAACTGGTGGTGCTGGTTGGCACCAAGAGAGCTTTGGGAATGGCTATCTCCACAGTAAAATCATTTAAGCGCCATACCCGTTTGGAATACCGGCTGAACCAGTCCTGTTCTGATACACAGGCAAACACGGAAATATATGATCTTTTTTATGGTGAGCCTACATAACAATCAGTTAGAATTCAGACAGGAATCGGATAAAATAGAGTAAATCTGTGCCAATACTCTAAAAGTTAAAAAAGCCCGGTTCTGGATAATTCCAGAACCGGGCTTTTAACGAAGGTGATCAATTGGTTTAGTTGATGGTGATCTGTTTTACTTCCTCTTTGGATGTATCTTTTTTCAGGGTGACTTTCAAAACACCGTTTTTAAAATCTGCCTGTACATCATCGCTCAGGATATCATCAGATAAACTGAAAGAGCGCTTGAAACTGCCGTAACGTCTTTCTTTTCTGCAGTAGTTGTCTTTGTTCTCTTCATTTTCGTATTTGCGTTCTCCGGTGATAGTCAGGACATTATTCTCAATGTTGATGGAGATGTCTTCTTTTTCAATCCCGGGAAGTTCTACGCTAAGGGCTACATGATCTTTTTCATTTAAAATATCAACTGCGGGGTACCAGGATTCATCTGATGCAGTTTTAAAAAAAGAGTCGTTAAAAAGGTTGTTAAAAGAATTTCCAAAAAAGGTCGGTGTGTTAAATGGGTTGTATCTTACAAGTCTCATGGTTTCTCCTCCTGTTAAGGTTTGTTTATTTGGTTTGCTGTCCATTTGAAACAAAACTAAACACGGAAAAGAATACGTCAAGTAAAATAATAATATTTTTTTTATTCATTACTTTTTAACTCTATTTTTTTAAAGTAATGTTATTTTGTTTTAGGGCCTCCTAAAATCCATTTAACAGACCAGGCAATTACAACAGGTGCAATCCCGGTTATTAGAAACCAGTTTGAATTTGATTCCCATGGCCTTAAAATCAGCGCGATGCAGACAGGGTATGCTATGGTAAGGAAAATTGCTGCACGGGCCTTAATGGATAGATTTTTGATCTTATTGGCAGGGGAGAAGGTAGAACCCTTCTTTACCGGCTCATTCTTGAAAAATCTAGGCAGGATCAAAATACCGGAAATCAAAAGAACCAGGACAAGAATTTCACTTGCACCAGTCAAAAAGTCCCACCCTGTATTCGGCAAATAGTATCTAAAAGCCTGAATATCAGCATTTTGTTGAATCCAGCTGGCATTCTTTTTCCTTTTGTTTCTCACTCAGCCGGAGTTCACGTCTGGCCTGTGCTTCATTGTTACGCCGGATGTCTTCTTTTGATTCTGGTTTTAACTGCGTAATTTTAACTGGCCGCATGTCCTCTCCTATTGCAACAAAGGTTAAATAGGCGGATGCAATATGCGTTTTGACACCGCTCAGTAAATCCTCAGCTTCGACACGCGCACCGATTTCCATGGATGTCCGGCCGGTCATGTTTAAACCGGCTTTCACCGTTAAAAGGTTGCCGATAAATGCAGGCTTATGAAAATCCATCCGGTCAATGGATGCGGTAACACAAACTTTTCTTGTATGACGAACCGCAACTACGCCGGCAGCATTATCAATTTCTTTCATAACAACCCCGCCATGAACAATCCCGGCTGGATTCGCATCTTCAGGCAACAGTATTCTGGATATGGTAATAAGGGAATCTTGGGTGCATTTTTCTTTCTTCATTTGGTTTGCCTTATTCTATTACGATAAACAATTCAACTCTGCTTCTTACAGGCTCTTTATTTACAGTCCTATTCAACAGATTCGGGTAAAAGTTTATATTAATGACAAACCCCGACCTTGTCAATGAATCATCTGTGACGGGGCACCAGGAGGATGTAATCTTTCATGTCCTGTCAAGTACCTGCTTTGAACCGGCTTTATTTTTAATTCCATATAAAATTGATAATATTCTATTTGTGATTATTTTTGAGGTATATTTCAAATTACTTTGCCCACCAGACCGGACACAAGAGATACGATTGTATTGTAACTCTAAAAGGGGGACATTTTGAAAATTGCTACACTTTTTATTTATATTTATTTTTTGATACTGGCAGTTCCTGCTAATGCAGACACACTATATCCTGAACTTCGAGACTGCCACAACCCAGTATTACAAACAATGCTGAACAAGGCCATGCGCAACAGCGTGCCGCCATCTGCTAAAGGTGTTCACAACAGGCAGATGGGAGCTGTCGTGGCTGATATTACAGACCTTATGAATCCAAAGGTTGCATGGTATAAACCAAATGTTATGTATTATGCTGCCAGCCTGCCTAAAATAGCCATCGTGGTAGGTGTCTTTGCACAAATTGATCAGGGATTAATTACACTAGATTCTAAAATGGAAAATCAACTAGTGGGTATGATTCGCAACTCCTCCAATCACTATGCAACAGAGCTATTGAGATTAATAGGAATTAAACAGCTTGGGCAGATATTACAAGATGAGCGATATGGAAAACTCTATGACCCTGATTATGGTGGAGGATTATGGGTTGGAAAGGAGTATGGCAAAGGCTCTGTCCGGATAGGTGATCCGTTGAACAACATATCACATGGCGCTACAGCCATGCAGGTTGCCCGCTTTTATTACGGTATAATTACCGGTTCTGTTATTGATCTTAAACACAGGCCTTTAATAGCTAAAATATTCAGTAAGCCTGCTATAAACCACAAATTCGTTAAGGGGCTTGATGGTAGAGAAAATGTTGAAATTTATAGGAAATCAGGCACCTGGCGTGATTACCATGCTGATAGTGGTGTGGTGGTTCATGATGAGTTTACTTATATTGTTGTTTATATAGAACATCATCCTGAAGGGGGAAGGAAGGCCATAAAAGGAATTCGAATCGTAGATGATGTCATGCAAGCATATGCGCAACGAAAAAAACAATAGAAATTCCAAGAGGAGATTGTTGTGAACAGGCCTAAAGGCTTTCATTGGCCGCCATGGATTGATACTCTAATCTCAATGCCATGATACAAAATATCCAGATCCCGCAGAAAAAAATGGAAACCCAGCTTAAATATACCAATTCAATAGATACGGGCAGCCACTGAGTTAACAGAAGGATGATAAACGACCCTAAAACTTTAAACAGCCTGTATCCTAGCATATCCAGCCACGCTTTGGCCTGATAGATCAATACCGGATCAATAGGCACGTACAACAGTTCTTTTGATGCCCTGTTAATGGAATAAGATAGCCCCCTGTCACTGATTTTCGCAATACTTATGCTCAAATCAGAAGGCATGGCCATAAAAAACATTGAACTGGCTGAGATCATAAAAGGTTGCGCCAAAAGGCCGGCAATAGTTCCAAACACTTTGTGAATGATTGGTGTAAGCCCAAGGTTGATGCCAATGGAAATCAGGCTCATCACACTGAAAAAAGCAGACAGATAAGCTGTTCGATCCTCTCTATTTGGAAAACTTTCTTCAATGGTGTTTAAAAATTGGTATTCAATCAAAGGTGATATCAACTGTGCTATCAAAAGAATGCTGCCAATAAGCAAAAGGTAATGATTTGATAAAAGGTTTTTAAGCCGGCTGCCGTTGCCTGGTTTCATCGGGTTTATTGAGTTGGATTCACAGTACATCCCGAAACGGCCCATGGCCCAGGTTAATGAAAAGATAATAAGGATAGTAGCAGATGCACTGATTAACAGGTCTGGAGTCTGAAGAGATGTCTTGCTTATCAATAGGGCGGAAATACTTCCCCCAGCCACACCTCCGACAAGCCCGCCGGTCCCAACGAATCCATACCAGGATTTGCCTTCCCGAGTGCTGTAAATCGCGTTGGCCAGACTCCAGAATTGTTCAACCATTACTACACCGACAATATCGACGAACACATAAAACCCTACAGCCACCAAAGGGCCAGGTGTGCTGAGTAGAAACCGGAATAAAATAAGTGCAAGGCTTATCATCAGGCAGGTTCCCATAACCACATTAATCCGACTGTATTGTTTGACGATTCGGTTATAAAAGCTGATAAAAATTATCGTGGCCACAGCCGTTAAAATCCATACATAGGGTAACTGCTTTGCACCCATTGCTTCAAGGAATAAAGATCTGCTGGCTGGTTTTAGCTGGTAATATGCGGTGATAATCAAAAAAAAATTCATAAACAAAAAGGAAGATCGGACACCAAGCCTTCGCAGTGCAATATATTTCCCATTGCATTCAAAATCACTTTCAGCGTTCAATTTATTCTTTGACAAGATCGTTTCCTTTATTTTTTTTTAACTTTTTTTCAAAATCATTTTCAAGCAACCGGTGCAGTCTGGTTGCCAGAGTCTGGTGAGCAACAGCAGAATTTTTTTTGAGCACATTGGACATGACTGCTACAAAATAATGCATGGATGGCTCAGAAGCCGGATGTTCTATAATGGCAACCGAGCAAAGCTGGTTAAGAACATTACCCTGGTATTTTCGGCATTTAAATTCCGGTTCCGGTCGGCATTTGTACAAAGAGCCGGATTTAAAATATACCGCAGAACTGTAAAGCGCAGGTGAGGATGCATAGCGAATCCGCTTACCTGTCATGTACATCAGTCGTTTGATTTCCCGACTCGAAAAAGTATCCACCAACAGACCCTGTTCAAGTTTTAAAAGGTAATGAATTAACTCTTTTGATGTGGCATAGCTGGTGGTTCCCGCCACCTTTTTTTTTCCATTCCAGGTAAAGAATGAGCCTTGGCGGAAGGCATCCAGATTCAGTCCGTTTTGCACAAAGGGCTTCTGCATGCTTTTGGCAAACAGTTCCTTTAGTTCTTTTTTTGTCCGGGTTTTAAAAAAATGATCCGATACACTGTCTGGCGGAGGATAGGAACTGCCGAATTCATTCATAAGCATCATTTCTTTTTGCACCATTGCAGCTGCAGCATTGGAGCTGGCAGACATCATCCAGTCCAGGTAGGTCCAGAGGCTGGCAATATCTCCTTTTTTTATAGGCCGGTATTTAACCGCATTATCCCCTATGTTCCAGAAGGGTACCTTGTGGTGATCGGATAAAATAAATTCATCTGCAGTGATCATTGTATTACGGAGGATATCAATCCGTTTTTGTTCATCCTCAGGAGATATGTCTGCAAGCGCCTGAAAAATACCCAGCACAACAGCTAATTTTCCAACGCTTCCGGCATTTGCCTTATAGGAAGGATTTACCACACCAAAACGGGGAGCACTCCCATTAGAGATATCCAGCAATGCAACAGAATAGGCTTTTGCATCTTCACCCAGAATTTTCCGAATACCAGCGGACAGTTCAGGGTCAGCCTGGGGGATATCGATTGGTCCAAAACCAGTAAGGCGTAAATCAATTTTTTCAAGCGGCAGTTTTGCTCCATTGACCCGTTTAGGTCCTCGGATGACTCCCTGCTGAGCCAGGCGAATACCTTCCAAACGTTTTATGCCGGTAAAGTCTATACCGTCTAATGGATACCCGATAAGAGACCCAGCGGATACTAAGGTTAGGAAAAAAATAAAACAAAAAGATAGATATTTCATATCTTCTCCTGTTCTGGGATTCTGTCAAGGTTTACCCGGATCATCTTTACTCGTTTCAGCGGGGTATCCATTTCATTCAGGTATTGATTATTCTGGGATTTATAATCATCCAGAAAAGGGCGGATTTGGAACAACACCAGCTGATCATTCAAAAATCCGAACTCAACATCTGCAGGCACTTCTCTGCCTTGGTCATCTTTGAGGGCAGGAAATTTGCCCGGCAGGTGCCTTGCAAAAACAATCAATTTTTCGATATTTTTAAGGGATAGAACCTCATTGCTGCCACTGGCATCAATTTTGGCCATACCACCTTTTCTCAGCACCACCCGTTTCAATGGTTCAGTAGCCTGGGCGAGGAGCGTCACAGAAGCGTTCTCCATAAAGACACTTAGTTCTTCTGCTGTCTGACCCGAGACAGCGCCTCCAACACCCTCATTCACTGCAATAGTTAACCAGCCGGATTCACCGGTCTGTAAATTTTTAGTTACCATCACCCCTGATTTTTCAACCGGAACAGTTTTCATCAACAGTACAGAGGCGTATACGTGTTCAGGGTTCTCCAGAAAAGTATGGCGCCATCCGAAAGAGCGTTCAGTAAACGGTGATGCCCAGACGCGTTTAATGGCCTGAAAAATGTTTTCAAATCCCACCACGTGGGGGACTGTTAAATTAAGCCCGGCGCCTGTAAACCCCGGCAGGTCTTCAACATTGGTATCGCTTCGCACAAAAACGCCATAACTTTCGTCCGGCCCCAGCGTATTCTCCAGCATCTGTTTAAGATCTGTTTTGAATTTTTTGCCGGGGTCGGTTTTCAGTATCCACTCGCGGATTCGTTTAAGCGTATCATTGATGACGGCATTTTGTTCATCCGGCTTCTCTCTCAGTGCCTGGATGACGGTGTATCTGTTTTTCATCCACTCAAACATGGATGGTCCCGACACAGAAAACGGCTGTTCCAGAAAATATTTGAACATGCCGAATGGAATTACGACGCCATTTGTAACTGCTTCAGGAAAATGATATTTCAGCTCACCCAGGTTGGCTGCTTTTGGCCCGGCGATCCGGCCTGAATCTTTTGCCCGAAGATCTTTGAGCGTTATGAATGTTTTTGTATTCAGATCCAGTTTATCCGTATCAGCCATAAGAACCCGGCGCTTTTGTTTTTTTTTTCTGGTAAGCATAGTTTCCCATTCGGCATGGTACTCTTCAATTTTTACCATGCCTTTCGGACTGACAGCCAATACAACTTCTTTACCGTTATATAATTTCATTTCAGGCAGCAGCCTGTCTGCCACAGCAACATTGGGGATGCCAAGGTTTCTTGCCAGCAATTGTACATGGGAAAGAATGTTTCCCCTTCCTGCCGTTATGATGCCTGCTACAGGCGGCAGGTCCGATGTGGTGGCCGGAAGCACAAGAATACTGTTTGCAGGAAATGTTTCAAGATCCGTTCCTGGATCAGGATACTGTAATATTCCCCGTGTCAGACCTGGGTTGAGTCCATTTATCCCATTCGTTTGCTTTTTTCCCCAGATAGAATGAGAAATTCCTAGCAGACGGCTGCTGTCACCAATCAGGCGATCCAGCACCTGGGAATATATCAGCATCAGGCTTGAATGCAGCCGGTCATGGACATACCTGCCTGCAATTGGTTCTATGGATTCAAGTTTTTTTACAGCCATTGAAAAATGAAATTGAAGGCTTCGTTCTGTCCAGTCAGAAGCCCTTGATGCATACATTAAATTTGAATGAAGGGTGCTTAGATCTATATCCTGGATTCTTTTGGTGCTAAATTTCAATTTCAAAGCTTTATGCTGGCGGGAGGATATCAGGCCGGTTCCATAAAGGACATCAGTACACTGTTTGAGCCATTCAAGGGATTTTCCAACAGAGGCCTTGCCAGATATATCCAAAAGCTTTGCACCCAGACGAAACAGTTCATCTTCTATAAGAATTCCGGTATCTATAAGAGCCAGCCTTTCTTCTGGTTGGCTTGTTTTGTAAAACTGGTCACGAAGCTCAAGGGTAAGCTTGGCTGAGATATTGAACCTTGTTGGGGGATCGGTCTGAACTGAAAGTGTTGTTGCTGTTTTTCTAAGGTGTTCAGCAAAAACAGAGTCAGCAACCTGGTCGGCCAGGGTGAAAAGATGGCGAGTGATATCTCCTGCCTGAAATACGTCATCAATGAGATCCGCAAGTCTGTTATACGCAGGTTCAAGTTCCGGCAGTCCTTTTTTTTGGGCATATTGTCTGACAAGGTGTGCATCATTTGCCTCAGGCTTTACATGTGTTTTAATGCGAAGGTATTCAAAATTTTTGTCAGTCTCTGAAATGGTCAGGGCCAGTTGACGCATCTGGCTGGTAGGAGCATTTTTATGGAAATGTGGCAGCAGTCTTGCCGCTTCACGCATAAGAAGAAAATCGTTTGCCCCCATGTCCGGATGTTCGAGCAGGGCTTTTAAAAGTGCTTCGCCTCCTTGAGACTCTCCTTCTACCTGCAACGCGCCCCTGTAATAACGGGCTTTTCTGAATATCCATCCGTCATCTGCCTGGATGAGAAACTGTTCCAGGATCATCTGCTTGAGAATATTCCTGTAATCAGGATTTTTTATAAACACATCCGATTGAATATCTGCAAAAATGTTGGCAATGAAATACCCGTTGCTTCGGATAGTTTTGGTTTTGTCTGTCCACTCACCATGCTGGACCCCGCCACCGTGGTCAACACAGGCATATTCTTTTGGTTCCAGAATGCTCCCGTCATTGCAAAACCAGCGGATACGCAGGAAAGGCCCTCTGGGTGATTCTTTCATCTCTTTTACCCATGAACCGTAAAGATCAGTTTGTTTTGCCGATACTGCATGAGGGGCGAAAACTAAAACAATAGCCAGGATCAGGTGTATCCATTTCATAGTGTCACATCCTTTACCGTCTTCAGATCATCTATCGTCAAAATTAACTATTCCATAACATTAAGCACGATTTAGTCGGTTTTAAAGATCTGTTTTTTTGTGATTTTTTTTAGGATAATTTACTTCCCAAGCGATTTGCCAATGAAATGGATGCAGTTGGTCGGACACTTTTCAATTGCCTTCAGTGCCGTTTCATAGTGCTCTTCTGTATAGGCAGCATGGTCATATGTTGACAGGTTGTTGGTGATACTAAACAGATCCGAGAGTTTAGTGCAGGCTTTACATCCAACACAGGCTGTTTTGCACACGGCTTTTGCATCTTTTGCCTTGTCCTTATTGGAACAGGTCACTGTGGGAATTTTGTCTGCCATAAACCCTGTTATGGTGATGATCGATCTGGGGCAGACCTTTGAACAGGCGCCACAACCAATACAGTTGTTAAAATCAACAGTGGCAAGGCCGTCAACAATATGCATGGCGTCATAATGGCAGGCCCTGACACAGTCTCCAAATCCAAGACACCCAAAGGTGCACCCCTGAACACCTGCTACCAGATGGGCCGAGGCGCATCGTTTTTCTCCGCGGTATTCATGTGTTTTAAGGCGGTCACTGGTGTGGGCTCCGCAGTTAACAACAGCAAAGAGTTTTACCATTTCACCGACCTCAACCCCCATGATATCGGCTAAGCCTCTTGCGCAAGCCTCTCCACCAACAGTACATTTATTAACAGGATCATTGTCTGTCACAATAGCAACCGCATAATCACTGCAACCCAGATAACCACAGCCCCCGCAATTTACACCGGGAAGGATGTCAATTACGGCTTCGATTTTTGGATCTATTTCCACTTTAAATTTTTTATTTGCCCAGCCCAGAATAAAGGATAGAACCACTGCCATAACCAGCATGGTTCCGGCAGCTATGGCAAGGGTAGTTGTAATCATGGTATAAGCGCCTCCCTGATACCTGAGTCAACCCCGGTGAATCCCATAAATGCGATAGCCAGAATACCGCCGATGATAAGGGTAATTGCCGCATCCTGGAAAGGTTCAGGAATGTCACAAAGCTCAAGTTCCTCCCGGATACCCGACATAATCACAATGGCGATGGTAAATCCTATACCTCCGAAAAATGCCAGTGTAATGGCCCTTCCAAGATCCCATGCATCCTGTGGGTTTTCAACACCCACCACATGGCTCATGATGGTAAGACAGGCAAATAAAATGGCGCAGTTGGTTGTAATAAGGGGGAGAAAAACCCCAAAGGAACTGTAAAGCTGAGGAAAAAATTTTCTAACATACATCTCTACAAACTGAACGGATGAAGCAATAGCAAAGATATAAACAATATAACTTAAGATTGTAAGATCTATGGCTGCAGCCGACTCTTCCGGCAGGAAAAAACCGGCGATAAAAGACGACAAAGGAGCTCCGGGTATCAGCACCATTGTTGTGATACTCCAGCTGATAAAAGCAGCAATACTGATAACAAAGGTAACAGCCAATCCCATACCGAAAGCCATTTCTACTTTTCTTGATACGCCCACAAAAGGGCAGATACCCACAAAATAATAGAGCACAAAATTATTAATCAAGGCTGCGGTCAAGGCGATGAGCATAAGATCCAGAAGATATATCATGAAGCCCTCCTCGACTTAATCGACCCCAACCAGTTGACCAGCCCTAAAAGCAGGCCCAATGTGAGAAATGCCCCAGGAGGCAAGACCATAATAACCCAGTCGGGCCAGGCCTCAGGTAAAATCCGTATGCCGAAGAACATACCCGTCCCAAGGATTTCTCTTACCGCTGCAATGCTTGACAGGGCCAGGCCAAAACCAATGGACTGCCCAATGGCATCTGATGCTGCCGTGAATACAGACTGCTTAGAAGCGCAGACTTCACAGCGGCAGATTATAAGGCAATTTACTATAATTAAAGGAATATAGGGGCCCAGGGTTTTGCTCATCTGGAACAGATAAGCTGCGAGAAATCGGTCTGCTATGGTCACAAAGGTGGCAATGGTCAGGGTAAACACAACAATTCGAAGATGGGGTTTTAAAAGGTTCCTGATCAGGCTGATGACAATATTGGCGCAGAGGAGCACAAAGGCGACTGAACATGCCATGGTCAGGGCTGGCTTCATACCGTTGGTAACCGCCAGGGTAGGGCACAGCCCAAGGAGTTGTCGGTACACTGGATTTTCCGGTAATATGCCCTGGACAAATCGTTCAAATGCTGTTGGTGAATCTGCCATTATTCGATTTCCTTAATTTTTCCATTCAATTTTTTCGTGTTTTCATTTTTAGAGGCAGGAAGCAGCTGGGGTTTGATATCTGCAATGGTGGTGTTAACAATGTTGGTAACACTTCTTGACGAAATGGTTGCCCCTGAGATGCCGTCAATCTCATTGTCTTGTCCGGTTCCTGATTTAACAACAACAAGAGCAGCATCCGATGATTTATCTACGAACTGGTCTCGCCAGGGTTTTTCTAATATCCGATTGCCAAGCCCGGGGGTTTCTTTTTGATCGAGGATAAACAGCCCGGTGATGGTGCTTCCCTTTGCATCAAGACCCAGAAGGACTTCGATTTTGTCCGCATAGCCTTGGCCCTTGGCTTTGGCCACGTGACCTGCCAGGGTACCGTCCTTTAGCTGTACATCGTAGACCGGGTAAAATTTAGTGATCCCGTTTTTTTCAACCTCTATCACCCTGGATTGGATAATTAAATCCTGTGTTTTTATTGCTGAGGCCTGTGAAGCGTCTAAAACAAGATTGGGAATTTTTTCCATTGTTTCTCTTATCTTGTTTGCTTCAATCACTGGACTTAATTTTACTTGGATACCGGCAAGAGCAGTGCCGAAAAAAGTGGCAAGCACCAGCACCAGCCATGCCTGGGCAAGGTTGCTGTTTCTAAGAAATTTCATATCAGGCCTCTCCCATGGGCTGAGGATTGGTCCAGCGGTTAATAAGGGGGGTCACGGCATTCATCATAAGAACAGCAAACATAACACCTTCGGGATATCCTGAAAAAAGTCTGATGATTATTATTAACAGGCCAGTACCAAAGCCGAAAATTAATTTCCCTTTTGAAGTCAATGGGGATGTCACAGGATCAGTTGCAATGAAAAACGCACCAAACATGAGTGATCCTCCGAAAAGCTGATGCATAAGGAACAAACCAGAACCGGTTCCTGCCAGATCTGTGATACCGGCAAGAACCAGAACGGTTAACAATATGCTCACGGGAATCTGCCAGGAGGCTGTTTTCCTGAAAACAAGAAACAATCCGCCTATAAGGCAGGCTGCAGAACTTGTTTCTCCAATAGATCCATTTGTATTGCCCCAGAAAAGATGTGAAATTAGTGCCGGTGTGTTGCTGAATTTCAGTGCACTCAGCGGGGTCGCCCCGGATACAGCATCTACCAGGCCAGTTATGTTTTCGTAGGATCCTGCCCCCATCAGGCCGGCAAAAGCAATCATGACAAAGGCACGCCCCACCATGGCTGGATTGAAAATATTCATCCCAAGGCCGCCAAAAATAATTTTGCCGATTCCCATGGCAACAAAACTGGCGATCACCCCTACAAACCAGGGTGCTGATCCCGGCAGAGAAAGGGCAAGGATAATACCGGTGACTCCGGCGGAACAATCTTTAAGGGTCAGGGGTCTGTTCCGCATCCGGACAAATATATATTCTGCTGTAAGACAGGATGCAGTGCATATGAAAAGTTGTTTTACAGCATAGATGCGAAACAGGTAAACAGAAACAATAACAACAGGTGTGAGTGCAATCAGGACATCAATCATCATCTTTTGTGTGTTGACTTTTATCTCTCGTATATGCGGAGAAGGTGCAACATGGATCTCTGGATTATCCTTTACATCAGGTAATCCAGATTTGAGGCTTGTGTCCAATATTTTATTAGAATCCGGCACGCATTATATCCTTATATTTTGGGTCCTTATTATTTATGGTTTAGCTTGCTGCTGCCAGTTTTTTTCCTGTTCGAATCAGCTGTACCAGGTTAATTTTTGCAGGGCAGACATAAGAACAGCAGCCGCATTCAAAACAGGCGTGAATGTGATATTGCCTGGCAATGGATGGGTTATTGTATCTGGCTGCAAGGGCTAATCTGGTAGGTACAAGGTTCATGGGACAAGCATCAACGCACCGCCCGCATCTGATGCAGGCGGTTTCCTGATCGCTTTTGATTTCATCATGGGTCAGGACATTTATCCCGGAGGTTCCCTTGGTTACCGGTGTGTTAAAATCTGAAAATGAAAACCCCATCATGGGGCCGCCGGCAATCACCCTTGCTGCATCCTTTGTAAATCCTCCGCAAAAATCGATTACCTGAGCAATTGAAATTCCAATGGGTACAAAAAGATTTTTAGGATACTTTATTCCTCTACCTGAAACGCTGATTACTCTGTGAGTCAGAGGCGATTCCTTAATAATTCCCCTGGCCACTGTTGCCATTGTCCCAACATTACTCATGGCAACACCTACATCCGACGGCAGGCCGCCTAACGGAATCTCAAGGCCGATCACTGATTTTATTAATTGTTTTTCACTGCCTTGTGGATATTTTGTCTTTAGTACCGCTATTTTTATAACGGTCTGTTCAGTTGCCTGTTTCAAGCTCTTCACAGCATCAGGCTTGTTGTCTTCCACACAGATGACAATCTCCCTTGCCGATACCGCACGGGCTGTTAAGAGGGCACCGGCAACAATCGCACGTGGTGCCTCTTTCATCAACCTGTAATCACAGGTGAGATAGGGTTCGCATTCACAGCCGTTGACCATAAGCGTGTCGATCATCCGGGTGTCACTGGGCGTCACCTTCACATGGGTGGGAAATGCTGCTCCCCCTAATCCGACAATGCCGGAATCGTGAATAACCTTAACAATAGTGAAAGGATCATAGATGGAAATACAATCCCTTGGCCAGTGTTTTGAGCGTATCTCATCCCAGAGTTTTTGTGGAGAGATTTGTTCTCCCTGTGTCTGGATAGACAAAGCAGGAAGATGCATTCCATTGGGCATGGTCACCACTGTGTTTTTTTTGATTTTTCCTGCTACAGGGGAATGAAGCGAGGCAGAAACAAAGGCTTCACCTTTTCCGACCATTTCTCCATACCGGACCATTTGCCCGGATTTGACAATTTGCTTACATGGCACTCCCAAATGCTGAAGCAGGGGTAAAGTGACGGTTTCAGGTGTATCCATTACTTCAACCTTTGATTCGTCACTCAAGTGTTTATTGTACGGAGGATGAATGCCGTGCCGAAAATTACCGGTCCCGGGAAATCCTTTTAATTTGAACAAACCCATAAATTTTTTGCTCACCTAAAACTGACATTGTTTGCTTTTATTTTTCATCATACTTATAATCATAGTCCGATCATTGGACTATCCAGACAACGTGATTGTCAGCGTTTTTGAAAATTTTATTTCCAACTCTGTTGAATAACAATTTTTTCCATGGCGCAAGCCCCCGCCTTCCTATGATAATGGTACCATAGTTGCCATAGCGCGCCTTATTGAGAATGCCATGGGTGGGATTTTTTTCACTGGCCATGATTTCAAATGCAACCTGATCGCTGGAAAAGCCGGCTTCCAGAAAATAATCCATTGGCAGATTAAACATTTCTGGAGATTTATCAACAGACCTCTTATTTTCGGTTTTTTCAAACAGGCCTTTGTGATGCTGTGAATGGCACAATTTTAATTTGCACCCGCTTGTTTTGATCAGGCTGCTCAAGGCTTTTACCGCTTTTATGATTTCCCTGGTTCCATCAAAAGCGATAAGAATCTTCTTGTAATTCGGGTTCTTTCCTACAACAATCAGGGGGATATGCTTAACTTTTCCTAATAATTTCATGGGCAGGGTATCCATGAGAAAATCTTTTATTCTGCTGTGTCCTTTTCGTCCGATCACCAGGGCATCATATCCCTGATGGGATTCCTCAATAATATCCCGGACAATACTCTGATTTTTGATGTGAATCCGGATATGAATTGCATTTGATGGCATTCCTGAATCCAGCAGGACTTGTTTTGCTTTCTCCATGGCAAGATTCACTTTTTTTTTTCTTTCAGCCATAGCAGCCCTGATTTGCGGGCTCTGGAATCTGAAATCAAGTTCTTTTTCCATCCGCCAGAAGGATCTTGGTATCTTGGTTTCCACATAGAAAATAACCACTTCGGTTCTGTCAGAGGGGAAAGCTTCTCCGATATATCGAACGGAATCCAAAGCAAGTTCTGATCCATCATATGCCAGCAGGATTTTAATCGATCCTGATTCTGTCATAATCACATATCCTGTTTATTGGTTAATATTTTTATTTTATTGCATCCTGGTCATTGAAAACTTTCAGCAAATCGCATAAAGAGATGAAATCAGCCGAGCGTCCACTATCCATAAAGATCGGTATAGTGAAGATAACGGAGTTTAACATTGATTTATGTCAATTTCAAAATTTTTAATTTATAATCTTTAAATATTACGACAGTTAATGTACTCAAATTTGAGCAAAGGAGGAAAAATGGGAACAGTGTTGATAGTATATGCATCCAGGGCAAATGAAACTAAAGGCATAGCAGAATTAATCGCAGAGGGGGTTCGGCAGGCAGGGCATGAGCCTTCTATTAAAAAAGCTGGCAACATTAAATCTGAAGACGATTTAAAAGGATTTGATGCCTATGCATTTGGATCTCCCACCTATCATGCAGAGATGGTGACATCAATGAAACAGATGCTGTTTATTGCTGAAAGAGCGGAGCTCAATGGTAAGCCCGGCGGTTCATTTGGCGCATATGGTTGGAGCGGTGAAGCCACAATACGGATATTTGATACCATGGATCATATCTTCAAGATGAAAATGGTCAAAGGTCCATTGATGCTCAAGGCAAGCTGGGCAGAAGGAGGAATAGATGCTGCTCAGGATTACGGGAAAAGTATCGCAGCCTTGATATAGAGCGCAGCTTTTTTAAAATTTTATAACGATTTTATCAAGGTGTCATACGCATCCTGGATTTCCAGGAATTTCTCATTCGCAAGGTTGGAAAACTCTTCACCAAGGTGGGAGAGTTTGTCCGGATGGTATTTTTTAATGGCTTCCTTATATGCAGCCTGGATCTGCTTTTTTGAAGCTCCTTGAGAAATGCCCAGAATTTCATATGGGGTTTTGGACGGCTTAGTTCTTTGATCTCCTGATGTACTGGCTGTCTTTGATTCCTTACCTTGGTAGGCATTTGCATTGGGCCCGTTAAACGAATTGGTTTTACCTTGTCCTTTGAAAATAAAATTTGGCAGCTTTCCGGTTCGGATCATGTAAATAAGAGCTGCAATTACAGCACCGTCATCCAACCAGCCAATGTAAGGCAAAAGAAGATCGGGTATGATATCTACCGGGCTGATCAGGTATGCCAGTCCGAATATGATCAGGACAATTTTAAAGTAAAGACTCAAGGTATTAGTTCCTGCTTAACACATCTATCATGGTAAAAAGACGTTGCGTCTCATTGTTCCTGATTTTTTCAACAAGATACAGCACCGCATCAAAAGTCCCGGGAACATAGATGTCGCGACCGTTAATATTATGTTTGAATTCAAAAAGGTTATTTCCGTCTGGAGCTGTCAGGGTATACGTATGCCATCCATGGCCGCCAATATGCTCTTTGGGGATACCCCATTCTTTTTCCTGAACTTCAGGATCTCTGACCATTTCAATATCATTGACATCAAAATCGACCCCGAGTTTATTAAATGACGCCACAACTGCTTTGGCTGTGCCGGAAGTATCAGCCTTCCCTTTTTGATGGCTCTCGATAACCTTAAGCTCATATCCTTTGAAAAGCCCTGGAAAAGTGTCTGCAGCATATTCCATCATGGCCTGAAATCCTATGATCTGTTTCATCATATTGGGCGCGATAACAGCAGGCAGGCTGCCTTTTTTAACGACATCTTCAAGTGCTTGACGATCGCCTCCCGTAGTGCCCATTACAAAAGGTATTTTGTTTTGTGTATAAAACTCGGCATTGGCATTTACCGCAGTCGGGTGGGTGTAGTCTATTGAAACAAAAAACGGGTAATCTGTCTGGATCTGTTTTATTTTTTCATCCCTCACATCCGGTTTTACCAGTTTAAAGTCAATGCCATCAATACTAACATTGTCTTCTGGTATTTCCTGTCCGGTTAAAGAAAAAGGAATGGCAGAAAAGCGATCATCCTGGATGGCAAAACGGGCCATGACTTTTGCTATATTGCCGGGAAGGCCATTGACCATGATATTAATTTTTTCCATTTTTTATTGCTCCTGTAATGGTTTGAACCAATTTCTGCAGTTTTGGCAGTCCTGGGTTGTCTAATGTTTGAATAATATCAGCCAGAGAGTTCACAGCCTCTGGTATGTATTGTTTGAAATATGGTTTGTTTTTCTTCAGGGTTAAAAAACTGAATGCCCCTAAAAACTGAAGATTTCTTGTTAAACAGCAGAAATTGAAGCTGTGTACGAACATTTTGCATTGTACCGGACCCAGCTTAAGTTTTTCCATGGCATACTGCAGAAGATCTGCTTTCAATTCCCTGTTTAATTTAACATACGGATCTATCAGTAAAGATGCAAGATCATATTGCATGGGGCCGATCCGGGCGGATTGAAAATCTATGAAAAAAAGTTGATTTTCTTTTGCCATAATATTTCTAGACTGCATATCCCTGTGCATCAAACCATTAAACCCATGAGCCAGGGCCTGGTCTGCAATTTCTTCAAATTCATCTGAAAATGCATCAAATGTCTGGTCAAGATTTAAATAATCCCTGACAAATGCATCCATGAAATAGCGGCACTCTTTATCAAGAATCAGTTCTTTTGAGTATGTCTCAGTCTGGCAGGTCCATTTTTTATCAAATCCATCTGCTCCTGCAATACAAAATTCAATGAGATGGTCTATTGCATTTTCATATAATTTTCTGATGCCGTCATCATCTGTTTTATTATTGAAATTGGGCGCTTTGCCTGACACTTTACCTGTTTTTTTAACAGGCTTCTTAATTAAGGCTTCAAGATGAATATCCCCAAGGTCTTCTAAAATAACCATGCCGGAAAGCGTATCATAATCCAGAATACGAGGAACATTTAAACCTTTTTTAAGAAGGTGGTCTCCAATTTTTATAAATGCGTTTATTTGAAGAAAATTTTCACTTCCAGGCAGGCAGATGCCATGATCCGAGATGACCCGGGTTTCATTTTTATACCGCGCCCTGAACCAGATCCGATCTGACCCGTCTCCTGAAAGAGGCTCGATATCAATGGTATTGATGTTATTGTACTCAATGCCGAATGATTTGGCACACAACAGCAGAATAGAAGTCTTTTGGTAATCATCAACAGTTCCAATATCCGACCAGAATATGTTTTTGTGCACCACACCCTGAACCTGTTTTTTGGAGCAAAGTGATTTGTATACCTCGATACTGGAAAATTTCTTTTTTAGCGGGAGATGTTCATAAATTTCAGGGGAGAGCACTTGTATTCCTGTAAAGGCAAGGCCATTTATTTCAGAATTAAAGTTTGTAATAAACCCTTTGTCATCAATACCCACCTTGTTAAAACGGATATCATCGTGAAGCACAAGAGATGCAGAACACCCTGATTTTTGATGCATTTTATTTAAAAGATTAAGATCAATTGTTGAAAATACATCGGCGTTGACAACAAAAAAGGGCGAGTTTTTAAGAAATTCCCTGGCATTGGCAATGGCACCGCCAGTCTCAAGGATATCCGGCTCATGCAACAGGCGGATATCAATTCCAAAATCGTTTTGTTCAACAAATGTCTCAATCTGCCGGTGCAGATGATGGGTGTTGATGATAATCTGGGTGCATCCTGCATTTTTTAGCTGAAGGATGGCATGCGCCAGCACCGGCTTTGATAACAGGGAGAATAAGGGCTTGGGAATTTTTTGAGTGTAAGGTAAAAGCCTCGTTCCCAAGCCTGCTGCAAGTATCAATGCTTTCATGGTATTCAGGATGATACAAGCAGGATCAACCGATCAAGAATTTTCTTGTAGTAATCAATTTCAATGGTGTCCTCAGATCCGGTTACACCGTTTTTAGTAAAATATCCGGCCGCATTTTTATAAGTGATCTGGGATAAAGATTCTTTTAAAGTGATCAATTTGGTTTTATACATTTTTGATCCAATGGAATGAATCTTTTTCACCCGGTCTTTACCTTCATGTTTGCCTGCAGGATATTTTTCAAAGTAAAGCAGCGTAGTCTTATAAGACTCCAGGAACGGGTGCATAAAAGCTGCAAACCATTTTAGCTTTCTAAGGCCTTTTGATGTAACATGGTAAAGGTCAGCTTCTTTGGCGTCCGGTACAATAATGCCCTCGTTGACAAATCCTTTCAGGCATTTGGAAATCTCTTCCTCACTGGTGGTTTCTTCATCAAAGAAAAATTCATCCATAAACAGTTTTTCCAAGAATTTATACCGCCTTGCAAGATCAGAAGAGGTAAACTGGAACCGGTCTGTTTCCAGTATGGCCACGGCAGTGTATGCAAAGTTTGCAAAAAAGAAAATAACTGAGTTCTTGTAATAATCCAGGACAGCACGTTTATTGGCTTTGACGATAAAAACGGTTTCATCCGTAATCTCATCTTCATCTTCATCTGCAAGTTCTATAAAATTTCGCTTTATGAACTTTTGCATAACCGCATTAAGGGTGTTGTCCGGATCAATAAGCAGGGTATCTGAAAGCTCAGCATTACAAAAAGCCAGCATGCTCATGTAGGTGTTGACCAGTTCGATTACCAGTTTTTTATTAAAAGAGTTCATGGAGCAGTTCAATACGGCACTGGCAATAATACCATGAGGTGTGACAACAGAATTTGCATTGATGGAGTTGATCAGCTTATACCCGAACCGTTTTGAAAACTGAATTCTTTCGATTTCCGTAAGCTTGGTTATCTCAATTGAGTTTTGCCTGAGATAATCTTTGATGGATATGGGCTCGTCAAAATGCATATAGACTTTGCCATATTTTTTCTTTAAGAACTTTCTGGCACCAATTACCCCTTTAAGGTTTTCAGGACTCTTTTTGCCGCCGCTGACCTCTTTAAGGTAGGCATCTTCTTCCAGAACACGGTCATACCCGATAAATATGGGGACAAAGAAAAGATCATCACATGCGCCGCTGGCATACGCATTGATCAGCATGGCTATTCCACCGGGTTTGGGAGCAAGAAGTTTTCCTGTCCGGCTCCGGCCGCCCTCAATATAGATTTTTATATTGAAACCTTCATATAATAATTTTTCCAGGTATCCGGCAAAAATTTTGGCATACAACGGGACGCCTTTAAACGTGCGGCGCAGGAAAAAAGCACCACCTCTCCTGAATATCGGGCCAAGGGGCCAGAAGGACAGGTTTTTACCTGCTGCAATATGCGGGGCAGGCATATTGTTGATATACATGACATAGGGCAGCAGTAGATAGTCCAGATGGCTTTTGTGGCAAGGGACAAGAACAAGTGGCGCTTCAGTAGATTTTTCACGCATCCGGTTGATCTCTTTTTGGTTCAGCACCAGTTCTTCGAAAATATTTTTAAACGCCCAGTCCAGCACCATTTTGAAAAGGATTATAACCCGGAGATTATAATTGGCTGCAATTTCTTTTATGTAACCGGCCGCTTTTTTATGGGTTTTACTCAAAGAAATATTGTTTTCCTGGGCATAGTCTGCCAGGAACTCGCGCAAAGATTTTCGGGTCAGTATATCTTCTGTCATCTCCTGCCTGGATTTTAAAATCGGTCCGGTGATGCTTTTTCTCTGACGGTTTAGCGTATCAACCAGGTAGCTTCTTAAACGATGGGCCTGGAATTCAGAATCCAATTGTTTGATTTCCGGGCGGCTTAAAAATTCTTTAAGATCCAGCGGGCGTGCAAGTTCCACTCGAATTTTTTCAGGGTGGCGAATAACATTTAAAAGCCGTTTGATTAATCCTGGTTTCTCATGGGTTCCAAAAATTATTTCAGCCAGAGAAGGATCTGTCCGCATGGGCTTTTGAACATATACAATATCTTCAGGAATAATAACGATGGACTTGTCGATTCTATTCTGAAGTTCAATCAATAAATACAATGGGTCAGGGGTGGATTTAATAAACCGCTTATAAAAATCATCCTCTTCAATCATGGAAACAAAACCGGTCTTGCCGTTTATCAGCTCTTTTATTGCAAAACCTGAAGTATATGCATCTTTAAAGTGAAAATGATGAAAAAAGTGATCCATGTGGGAAATGAATATCTGTATGAGCTGTTTGACCGGCAGCAGGAAAAAGAAGCGGTAATCAAAACCAATCTGAGGGTAGGGCAGATTCAGGGCTTTTAGCTTTGTGTGAAAGTATAAAAAATCAAGCATGCGCTTGTTTTTGCTGGCATATACAATGATAGTATCCGGGTTGATATTTTTAATTTTTTCAATATTGTGGTCATCAAAGTTGAGTTTGTTGACCAGTCGCCGGATAAGCTTTGGAATAAAAAAACCGGAGTTCCCGGGATAAGCGCATAAAAAGTGGTCATAAGTGTTTCCCAGCATGAAGTCAGTCATGGAGCGAAGCTTTAACCTTGTCTGGGCTATAAGGTTGTTAAGCGATTGAAATATTTTCATATTTTTTCCTTTTGAGGATTTTATGCCTAAGAAGCGAACTCCCCTTTAAGTACCAAAGGTTTGGCACAATGGCAATCCTAAATTAACCTTGAAAAAGTCAAAGGGGTGTGATATTTTCTTCCATCCTATATTGACAATTCTCAAGGTTGTTTAATTGTAAATGAATAAATTATTTTAAGCTAAATTTTAGGAGGTCCTTCTTATGAAAACATTAATTGGCGGTGCAATAGCTGTACTCTTAGGTGTTGTAGGTTTGGCAGTTTGGCTGGGTGAATTTTTACAGCTTCTGGCAGGAGTTATTCCTCCTGTCCTTCTTCTGGGTGGTGGACTTGCCCTGTATCTTGGCTTTGACGAGCTGAAAGATTCCTGGAAGAATGAAGAAGGTATTGATGCACCGGCAGACGCTGCACCTGAGAAAGAAGACGCAGCCGAATAATCTGTTTCGGTTCAATAAAACATGAAAAAACGGCCTGTTTTTACAGGCCTTTTTTTATGGCCGAAGTTGCCAGAAAATCGGCAATCTCATTTTCCTTGATTCCAGCATGCCCTTTAACCTTTATAAATTTAAGATCTTTGAATTCCTTCATTAACACTTTGATGTCAAATACGAGTTCCTGATTTTTTTTGGGTTTCCACCCCTTTGTCAAAAGTCCGATAGAATAACTTGAATCTGAAAAGATCCGAACAGGCAGGTCATTGCGTTTCAGCTCTTCCAACGCAACTTTGATCGCGGTCAGTTCAGCAATATTATTGGTGCCGTTGCCGATATATTGTGAGATTTCCTTTTGTTTGTCTCCATAAAGCAGAAGTACACCAATGCCTGCAGGACCGGGATTACCGGACGATGCGCCATCCGTATAAATTTTGATGCAGTTCTCCGGGACATCTGCCTGTGTAGTTTCCTGGGCAGAAGATGTCTGGGTCCCGCTTTGTGGCGTCTTCTTTTTTGAAGTCTTCCGGGGCTTGTCTCCTTTTTTCGAGGCACCAGTTTTCTTCTTTGAAGGCACAGCGTCTGATTCCGGCCTGAGGTTTTCAGGCTTAACCCGGTATTCATAATCCTGTTTCAGGTTGTATTTAATCCGTACGCTTCCATTTTGAACATCAAATTCTCCGGCTGCATTCGTTGCAGCCCAGACCTTGTTGCCCTTAAAGCTCATGCGTTTCCAGTCTTCTTTTTTATTTGAATCAGTCATAAAGATGAAATTTTCCTGAAGTTGAAATAAATGTATTGATATCTTTCTCCCAGCCTTTCGATATATCGAGAAGGTCTTCTCCTGAAGCCACATCCTTTCTCAGGTTCTTGCTTCCGAGAATCAGATCCATGGGCAGTTTTTCAAATTCATATTCATACGGCGGTTGTTTAAATTCAAACGTTTTGCCATGATGTTTGATAATGGCCTGCACAAGTAAAAGAGAGGTTATATACGGCTGAAAAATATCTGGCTCGGTCACATGGATATGAAATCCTCTGCAGACCTGCCCACTCCATTTGCCGGATGTGGGTTCAAAATTGACAACTCTTAAATGTGCGCCCTGTATTTTTGGCTGAACATCTGCACGTATGGCTTTGCTGTCCATAAAAGGAGCGCCGAACTGTTCAAAGGGCAGGGTGGTGCCCCGGCCTTCTGAAATGTTGGTGCCTTCTAAAATTACCTGGCCGGGATAGACCATGCAGGACAATACGGTTGGAACGTTAGGGGAGGGTGGAATCCAGACACGTCCGGTTTGTTCCCAGTACATTTTTCTTTTCCAGCCGGTCATGGGGATAACTCTCAAATCGCATCCTATATTAAATTCCTGGTTGAAAAACCGACAGATTTCCCCAATGGTCAACCCATGCCGCATGGGAATGGGAAACCGCCCGACAAAAGAAGTGTATTCGTTTTCAAGAATATTGCCTTCCACCTGAAGGCCGCCAATGGGGTTGGGGCGGTCAAGAATAACAACCTGTCTGCCGGTGGCAGCAGACACCTCAAGACAGTATGAGATGGTATAAATAAATGTGTAAACACGGGTGCCGACATCCTGTATATCCACCAGAAGCACATCAATGTTTTCAAACATCTTTTCTGTGGGAATGCGGGTTTCTCCATAAAGGCTGTAAACCGGCAGGTTTAATTCAGGTTCGGTAAAATGATCTGATTCGATCATATTGTCCTGCTTTTCTGCATAAAAACCGTGCTGTGGAGAAAACAACGCCTTTAACTGGCCTGGAAAATGTTTATGGACAGATTGGAATGCGTGATTGAATTTAGAATCGATGGATGCAGGGTTGCACAGCAGACCTAATTTTTTCCCTTTCAAGTATGCGGGAGGATCTGCAATGAGGTTTTCAAGACCGAAACGGACAGGCTCTTTCATAAAATCTCTCAAGTGAATGTTAATTTAAAGTTTCTAACTATCATAACCATTGACAAAATTTCAAATCCTAACTAAATATTATTGTTTTCAATTAGAGGAGATATCAGCAGCATGAAGTTCAAACCCAGTACCCAGGTCGCAGGTATAAAGCCGTATGAGGCAGGTAAACCGTTAAAAGAGTTTCAACGCGAATACAATATCGATCACGTGGTCAAGCTTGCGTCTAATGAGAATGCATTGGGATTTTCTCCAAAAGTACATGATGCTGTTGCAGATGCGCTTACCGGCATGAACCGGTATCCTGAACCGGTGGCTTTTGATTTGTGCCGCAAATTATCAGACAGATTTGGCGTAGAACCTGCAAGCCTTGTAATTGGAAACGGTTCTGATGATATTATCGCGCTTCTGGCACATGGATATTTAAACCCCGGTGATGAAGCCCTGATGCCGCTGCCCTCTTTTTTAATGTATGAAATCAGTGTCAAAACTGCTAAAGGCGTTCCGGTTATGGTCCCGTTGAATGATTTTACCACCAATCTGGATGGCCTGATTGGCAAAATCACTTCAAAAACAAAAATGATTTTTATCACCAACCCCTTTAATCCAACAGGTGCCGTCATTACCTATGATGAATTTGAGGCATTTTCAAATCAGGTGCCAGAAGATGTGTTGATTATAGTGGATGAGGCGTATATTGAATTTGTACGTGATGATACAGTCTATAATTCATTGAAAAACCCTTTGAAAGATCCTCGGGTGGTAACGCTGAGAACATTTTCAAAAGCCTATGGCCTTGCCGGGTTCAGGGTTGGCTACGGTATTATGGATGAAGAAATCGCCCAGATATTGAACCGGATCAGGCAGCCGTTTAACGTTAACGGGCTTGCACAGGCAGCTGCCACGGCTGCAATAGATGATGATGCTTTCCTTCAAAAAAGTGTAAAGGCAACACATGACGGCCTGGATTACATATATGCGGAACTTAATGCTATGGGCATAGAGTGTCTGCCCACACAGTCCAATTTTTTAATGCTGAATGTAAAAAAAGATGCCACTCAAATATTTGAAAACATGCTGCACACAGGTGTTATTGTTCGTTCCATGAAATCTTACGGATTTGATACATTTTTAAGGGTGAATACCGGAACCACAAAAGAAAATTCTGCTTTTATTAAAGCGTTAAAACAGGTACTCAATATATAAAGGTCAAAAAATATAGAATGGAAAAACAGATCATAACTATAGACGGACCGGCTGGCGCAGGGAAAACCACGGTTGCCAAACGGCTGGCCATGGAACTCAATTGTGTATATGTTGATACCGGTGCCCTTTACAGGGGAGTGGCATACGAAATCTCACAACAAAAAATAGACTGGCAAAACGACACTGTCCTGGAAAGTTTCCTGAAAGGCCTTGACCTGAATTTTGTCATGGAAAATAATAATCTCATTCTGACTTCCCATGGAAAAGATATTTCCGGTTTTATCCGGACGCCTGAAATTTCAATGCTGGCATCCTCTTCATCTGCACGTCCCCAGGTTCGTGCTGCACTCCTGGAAATTCAGAAAAATATCGCCGCTAAAAATGATGCAGTTTTTGAAGGACGGGACATGGGGACGGTTGTTTTCCCTGAAGCACCATTTAAATTTTTCCTGTTTGCAGACATAAGGATTCGTGCAAAAAGACGTTACGATGAAATGCCGGAGGACAGTGAAGATATCGAACGGGTTCAACAGCAGATGGCCAAACGCGACCAAAACGACTCCAGCCGTGAATCAGCACCGCTAAAAGCTGCAGACGATGCAGTCAAAATTGACTCTTCCTTGTTAACCATTGAACAGGTGGTGGATATGATGATAAAAATTATTAAAAAAGCCTGAAACACTTAACAATTCTATTGATTTATCCAACTTTGTTTGTTATAAAGGCAAATTGTACTTGTCTGTCTGCGTCCTATAGACCACTGTTTTGTAGAATCCCAGCAGACAGGTATAAAAATACGATTAGGGGGAATAATATTAATGAACAATAATTCTGAAGAAAACGAAAATCAAAAAATGACTACTGAAACCTTAGAGAACGAAGAAACTGCTATGCCTGAAATTACAGGCGAAGAAACAATGGAAGAGCTTCTGGGCATTTATGAGTCCAGTCTTAAAAAATTCGAAGAGGGCCAGGTTGTTACCGGGACCGTAATCTCTGTTGCCAGAGATATGGTTCTTGTCGATGTTGGGTACAAATCTGAAGGGCAGATCTCTATTCGGGAATTCATGGACGAAGAAGGCAATATAAATGTCAATGTCGGCGATGAATTTGAAGTCATGATCGAAGTATGGGATGAAGAAGAGGAAACGGTTCTTCTGTCTCATGAAAAAGCTAAAAAAGTCAAAGTATGGGATGCCATCAAAGAAATTTACGATGACGATGGAACAATCGAAGGCGTTATTACCAGCCGTGTTAAAGGTGGTTTCTCTGTTGATATCGGTCTTCTGGGTTTCCTTCCCGGATCTCAGGCAGATCTTCGCCCCATCCGCAATATGGATGAGATGGTCAACCAGACCTATGAATTTAAAATTCTTAAATACAACAAGAAAAGAAATAACATCGTCCTTTCCAGACGAGTACTTCTTGAAGCAGAACGTGATTCCCTTAGAAGCACAACGCTTGAAGCTATTGAAGAAGGCAAGGTCATGGAAGGTATCGTCAAAAACATTACCGAATACGGTGTGTTTGTTGACCTTGGCGGCGTAGACGGTCTCCTGCATATTACTGACATTTCCTGGGGCAGGGTAAAACATCCGTCTGAACTCTTTACTGTCGGCGATAAAATCAACGTTAAGATCCTGTCTTTTGACATTGAAAAAGAAAGAGTATCTCTTGGCATGAAACAGCTGACTCCTGATCCCTGGACAACTGCTGTTGATAAATATCCCGTGGAATCCAAGATCACCGGTAAGGTTGTCAGCCTGACTGATTACGGTGCATTTATCGAGCTGGAAGAAGGTGTTGAAGGTCTTATCCATGTATCAGAAATGTCCTGGACCAGAAAGATCCGCCACCCATCCCAGATGGTTACCGTAGGTGAAGAGATCGAAGCGGTTGTTCTTGATCTTAAACCGGATAACAGAAGAATTTCTCTGGGTATCAAACAGACTGTTGACAATCCCTGGGAAGTTATTTCTCAGAAATATCCTGTGGGCACGATCATTGAAGGTAAAATCAAAAATATTACCGAATTTGGTCTGTTCATCGGAATTGATGATGATATTGACGGACTGGTTCATATCTCTGATATCTCCTGGACCAAACGCATCAAACATCCGTCTGAAGTTTACAAGAAAAATGATACCATCCAGGCTGTTGTCCTTGATATTGACAAAGCCAATGAAAGATTCTCTCTTGGTATCAAACAGACTCAGGCAGATCCCTGGGAATCTGTTGCACAGCGCTACGAAGTTGGTAAAGAGATTTCAGGTGTTATCACAAACCTGACAGACTTCGGCGTATTTGTTGAACTGGAAGAAGGTATCGAAGGTCTTGTCCATGTTTCAGAAATCAGCAAAGAAAACATCAAGAGCCCGAAAGAACACTATCAGATAGGTGAAACCATTACTGCTAAAGTAATGAACATCAACTCTGATGAAAGAAGAATCGGACTTTCCATCAAGCGCCTTGAAGAAGACGATGATGATAAATATCTTGAAGATTTTGCCAAAAATATGAAACCTGCTACTTCTTCTTTCGGAGAAATCCTGAGAAGCAACATCCAGGAGCAGATCGAAGCAAATAAAGTTCAAGAGGAAGAAACTGATGACACTGAAAAAACAGATGCTGAGGATACAGAAGAAGAATAATCCAGACATTACATCGTTTCTAAGTGTAAAATAGTTATATTCAGGGGCTGGTTCACCTTTTACAGGTAAGCCGGCCCCTTTGTTTTAATACAATTTTTTAATTTTCAGGAATAAACATGTTTGCCAGAAGACACCCGATCTTGTTTTTTTTCATGATGATTTCATCATGTGTTACCCTAGTTATCCTTGGTTTTATTTTACTTGCACTGGCCGGAACAAAAATTGTGGGGTCTCAGTATGCCCATCAGTACGCTAACTCCAAAGGCAATATCGGGGTGGTGGAAATCAACGGCATGATCCTGTCATCAAAAAAGATTATTCATGATATCAGAAGATTCCATGAAAATGATTCCATTAAAGCTATTATTTTGCGCATTGACTCACCCGGGGGGGGTATTGGGCCATCCCAGGAAATATACCGTGAAATTAATAAGATAAAAGCAGATAAAAAGATTATCACCTCTATGGGTTCTGTGGCCGCCTCCGGCGGATACTATATTGCATCAGCCACAAATAAGATCGTGGCCAATCCCGGAACATTAACCGGTAGTATTGGTGTGATTATGGAATATGCTAATATCATGGAGATCGCAAAAAAGATCGGCATTTCACCTGTGGTGATCAAAAGCGGTGAATTCAAAGATATGGGAAATCCTTTAAGGGAATTAAAAGAGTCGGAAAAAGCCATTTTTCAGGACCTTGTGGATGAGCTGCACCTTCAGTTTGTCAGTGATGCGGCAAAAGCCAGGAATATAAATCTTCACCGCATGGCATCACTTGCTGACGGCCGGGTATATACCGGACAAAAAGCCCTGGAACTTAAACTCATTGACCGTCTTGGAAACCTGGACGATGCCGTTCAACTGGCGGGAGAACTTGCCGGTATCAAGGGTAAACTTACACCTGTCTATCCGCCTGAAGACAAAATGACATTTATCAAAAGGCTTGCAGAGACCATATCCAAAAATATCAATCTCTCTGGTGCCATACCTGATAACCTGCGTTTTATCAATTCACCAAGATAAAATTATTTTCTATTTATTCATCATAACGATTTGTGACATTCGCTGTAAAATTTATTGCTAACTTATAGAGTATGATTTTGTCTTTAAAAAATTTAAGTATTCGTTTCAAGCTGCTGGGTGGCTATGCGCTGATTTTTATTTTATCGACCCTGGCAGGGGGCATTGTGATTTATTATACGGTCCAGTCAAGCATTGAGGCCAGTATTGAACAAGAGCTTACCAATTCAACGACCACTATCCTTAATATGTTTAGAACAGCTGCCAGTACCTCAATAAAAACCCACCTTCAGGCTGTTGCAGAAAAGAACAAAGAAATTATTCAGCGCTTTTATTCTGATTATGAGAGGGGTTTAATCAGCGAGGATGCGGCAAAAGAACTGTCACGGAAAATAATTCTTAGCCAGACAATTGGAAAGACCGGATATGTTTTTATCAGCACCACGGGTGGAAATAATATAGATCACCCCAACCCTGGGGTTTCCGGGAAAAATTTTATAGATCATGATTTCGTAAAAAAAATGATGCGGATGAAAGAGGGGTATCTTGAATACGACTGGAAGAACCCCGACGAAGACCACAAAAGGCCAAAAGCAATGTATATGTCCTATTTCGAGCCTTGGGGATGGATTATCTCTGCTTCATCCTATCGCGAAGAATTCAGTGAACTGATTAGAATTTCTGATTTTAAAGATAACATACTTCGCTTGCGTTTTGGAAAAACAGGGTATGCCTTTATCGTTGACAGTAAGGGTAACATGATTGTCCATCCGTTCTTGTCCGGAAATCATTATCGTTCAAAAGACAAAAATGGAAATTATTTTGTCAAAGAGATCTGTCAATTAAAAAATGGAAAGATATTATTTTCGTGGAAGAACCTTCAGGATAAAAATGTGCGTAAAAAGATGGTGATTTTTAACTATATTCCCGAATATGACTGGATTGTTGCTTCTGTTATCTATCTTGATGAAATTTATGCTCCCCTTAACACCATCAGACAAATTATTATAATCACCATATTCTTGATTGTTGTTTTAACAATTTTAACCTCTTTCTGGATAAACAACACTCTTATAAGGTCTTTAAGAGGTTTCATGAACCGCCTGACAGTCGCGTCCGCCGGTAATTTTACCACTCGAATGCCGCTGAAATCTTCAGATGAAATAGGCCAGCTTGCCGGCTATTTTAATGATTTCATGAATATGCTTGAAAAATACAGTACCAGCTTGAAATCAGAAATTAATCAACACGAAAAAACAGAAAATGCATTAAAGATAAGTGAAGCAAAATATCGTACAATTCTTGAAAGGATGGAAGAAGGATATTTTGAAGTCAGTTTTTCCGGCCGGTTTATTTTCATTAACCGTTCTATGGGAAAAACAATCGGCGTTATAGAAAAGTCATTTTTGGATAACAAAATCTACGATTACATGAACCAGGAGAATTCAAAAAAACTGACAGCGTTGTTTAATAAAGTAAAAAATTCGGGAATCGCTGTGCAGATATCAGATCTTGAATTCATAAAACATAACGGATCAAAATGTTCTATTGAGACATCGGTGTCACTGCTTTACGATTCTCATGGAAACCCCGTTGGATTTAGCGGGGTTTTAAGAGATGTCACCAAACGTAAAAAAGCGGAAAAAGCATTAAAGCTTTCTGAAGAATTGTTCTCAAAGGCCTTCAGGAACAGCCCCGGCGGCATGTTCATCGCCGCCATAAATGGAATAAGAATTATAAACGTCAACGACAGCTTTCTTAAGATTACAGGGCACAGCCTTTTAGAGTTGATCGGTAAAGAACTGACAAACATCAGATTTTTCCAGAATACATCGGACGGTATAAAATTAGTAAAAAATGCAGGCTCCAAAAAACATCTTGAATCCCTTGAGTTTAAATTTTTAACTGCAACAGGTGAAAAAAGGATTGGTGTGATATCTGCAGAAATAGTAAATGTCTGGGGAGAGCAATGCATACTGGCTGCCCTGGAAGATATAACAGAATCCAGACAACTTGAGGCACAGATATTAAATGTCAGCGAAAAAGAACGGCAGAAAATTGCCATGACACTTCATGATGACCTGTGCCCCCACCTGATCGGTATTGATGTGCTGATAAAAATGTTAAGACAAAGGCTTGAAAAAAAAGATATTCATGAGGCTCAAAGCGTAGATAAAATTCGCACTCTGCTCCTGGACAGCGTTGATAAGACCCGACAACTTTCAAAAGGATTATTCCCGGTCAATCTGTCTGAACATGGATTTGACATATCACTTGAGGAGCTTGCAGCCTATGTCAGGGATGTTTTTAAAATTTCATGTGAATTAACCTTCAATATCTCCATGCCTTTTAAGGACAGTTCTCTGGTAGTTCATTTATATTATATTGTACATGAAGCCGTTCATAATGTAGCAAAGCATGCAGGGGCAACACAAATACAAATCAAATTATGGGAGAATGATGAAACAATCTTTTTTACGATAAAAGACAACGGCATAGGGATTTCAACCCAAAAGGCAACCCTGGGTATGGGTTTGAAAATCATGAAATACAGGGCTGCAAGGATCGGCGCTTTCCTGGATATTTCAAAAGATTCAGAAAGCGGTGGTACCCTCGTTTTGATTAAATTTGAAAAGGAAGGCAACTGACTTTCGTTAGGATTTATATATGGCAAACTTGATTAAAGTCATCATTGTTGAAGATCACCCCATTTTTAGAATGGGAATGAAAGAGATGATTAATAATGAAAAAGATTTAACTGTTGTTGGTGAGGCAGAAGATGTTGCAGGAGCACGGGCACTTATTGAAAAAGAAATGCCGCATCTTGTTATAGTGGATCTTTCCTTAAAAGAAAGTAACGGCATCGAATTGGTTAAAGATATTCATCATTATCACAAGGACGTTTTTTCACTGGTATTATCCATGCACGATGAATCTTTACATGCCGAGAGATGTATTCTGGCAGGCGCAAAAGGATATATCATGAAGCAGGAGGCGTCTGAATCCGTTATAACCGCGATACGGCAGATTATATCCGGTAATATTTATGTCAGCCCTAATATCATGAGCAATATTTTGAACAAATTTCAAAATCAGCCGGATATGGTTCATGAATCTCCTCTAAAACGCCTGACAGACAGAGAACTTGAAATTTTCCAGCTCATTGGCAAGGGGCTGTCATCAAAAGAAGTCGCTATTCAATTGACCATCAGTATTAAAACAGTCGGTACCTATCGGGAACGGGTTAAAGAAAAATTAGGTTTAAAACACGGTGGAGAACTGGTTCGATACGCTGTGATCTGGGTTGAAACAGGACTTTTTAAAGCTCCCGCCTCTTCTATTTAACACCACAAAAACCTGTAGGTGATCCACCTACAACAACTTGGTCATTCCCCTTACTCATTTTAAAGCCTGGCACCGATTCAATTTTTTCTTTGATCCGATTATTTATATAGTCAGATGTTTGAGATTGTTGAGGATGATTAAACTCCTACGTTTGAAGCTGGCCTCTATAAATTGTCTTTTCATTTTGTAACATCATCAAGCACTTAATTTTGTTAGTTTGAAACCGAATCATTAATTTGATTATGAAAACAAACAGTTGGAAAAGAAGGAGAGAACTTAAATGAACAGAAGATTTTTAACAGGTTTAATCGGTATTTTATTTTTCGTAATGGTTGCGGTACCGGCAATGGCTGCGGATACCATAAAAATTGCGTATATTGATCCGTTATCAGGTGCATTTGCCGGTGTTGGTGATGCCGGGTACAAGCACTATCAATATAGCGCGGAACTGATTAACGCCAAAGGCGGAGTCCTTGGTGGGAAAAAACTTGAAATCGTCCCGTTTGATAATAAAATAAGTGCAAAAGAGAGTTTGATTCAGCTTAAAAGCGCAATTGATCAGGGTATTCAGATTGTTTTGCAGGGTAATGGATCCAGTGTTGCGGGTGCATTGATTGGTGCCCTTAACAAGCATAACAAACGTAACCCTGACAACCCGGTCATCTATTTGAATGGTGGCGCGGTTACCCCGGCGTTTACCAATGAGAAGTGCAGTTTCTGGCATTTCAGGTTTGATGCCCATGTGGATATGAAAATTGCTGCAATCACTGATTACATCAAAGGCAATAAAGATATTAAAAAAGTGTATCTTATCAATCAGGACTATGTGTTTGGTCATTCTGTAAGTGCTGCAGCAAAAACCATGCTCGCAGAAAAATGCCCGGACGTTAAGATTGTGGGTGACACCTTTACTCCTCTTGGTAAAGTAAAAGATTTTTCTCCTTATACAGCCAAAATCCAGGCATCGGGTGCGGATACGGTTATTACCGGTAACTGGGGTGCAGACATGTCCCTGTTGGTTAAAGCTGCAAAGAACAACGGACTGGGCGCCAGGTTCTTTACTTTCTACGGCAGCGGCCTGGGTGCTCCAAAAGCAATTGCAGAGGCCGGGGTTGACAAGCTCATTTCAGTAACAGAATGGCATATCAACCTGAGTGTGGAAGAAAACAACAAAGCAGATGAAGAGTTCTTCCTGGGATACCAGGAAAAATATTCCAACAATGGGAATGTGCCTTACTACTACGGTCGTTACAGAACTGCACTTAACATGCTGGCCAAAGCCATTGAAAAAGCAGGAAGTGATAATCCCAAATCTATTGCATTTGCACTGGAGAATATGGAATATGAAACTCCCTACGGCAAAGTCCTTATGAGAGGTGAAGATCATCAGCTGATCCAGCCATTGTATCTCTCTGTTTATGCTAAAGCCGGTGTAGGAACTGTAAAATATGATGCAGAAAATACCGGCATCGGTTTTAAAACTATCAAACGAATCGAAGCAGGTGCAACGGCTATGCCAACTACCTGTCAGATGAAACGTCCGAAAAAGTAAATCATTCGGTGTAAAAAAAGCAGGGTATTTCCAGCATGAAGCTGCCGGGGATACCCTGTTTGTAACACAGACAACTTTTTAACTGATTTTTTTACCCGAGGTAATTTTACAATGGTCGAATTTGTTGTTTTTTCTCTATTAAACAGTCTGGTCCTGGGCATGCTTTTATTCATGCTTTCAAGTGGCCTGACTTTGATTTTTTCCATGATGGGCGTGCTTAACTTTGCCCATGCCAGTTTTTATATGCTGGGCGCCTATTTTGGCTACCAGATAACCGCTGCAATCGGTTTTTGGCCAGCCCTGGTAATTTCTCCTCTTTTAGTGGGGATTATAGGTGCGCTGGTGGAACGGTACGGCCTCA
>JAWSVI010000064.1:0-1623 GCA_033851995.1 Desulfobacteraceae bacterium
ACCATTTCTCCCCAGGAGTCTTACGATCTCTCCTTTTTCAATTTTCAAATCAACACCCTGTATAATATGGCTGTTGCCGTAGTAGGCATGCAGGTCTTTTACTTTTAGCATTTATGCGATCTCCTTACCCAGGTAGGCTTCCTGAACTTCAGCATTTTGACGTATATTATCCGGCAGATCCGTGGCTACAATCTTTCCGTAAACAAGAACAGAAATGCGGTCTGCAAGATCAAAAACCACGCTCATATCATGTTCTACCACAACCAGTGTTTTGCCTTCCGTAACATTGCGGATCAGCTCAACAGCCTTTTCTGTTTCATTTAAACTCATCCCGGCAGTGGGTTCGTCCAGGAGGACGACATCCGTGTCTCCTGCAATGGTAATACCGATTTCAAGTGCCCTTTGGTCAGCGTAGGCCAGGAGCCCGGCCGGCAGGTCCCTGCGGTCGGTCATGTTGATTTTTTCCAGTATCTGTTCTGCCTTTTTATTCACTTTCTTCAATCGGTCACACATATGCCAGAACGAATATTTGTAGCCCATTGGCCAGAGAAGCCCGCAGCGAATATTTTCAAAAACAGACATCTTCGGAAAAATATTGGTGATCTGAAAACTCCGGCTCAGGCCTCTTCGGTTAACTTTAAACGGGACCTTGTTGGTGATATTTTTTCCGTTAAGCTCGATCCTTCCGGAAGTGACCTGGTAAAACCCGCTGATCAGGTTGAACATGGTTGACTTGCCTGCCCCGTTGGGGCCGATGATGGCATGCCGTTCTCCCTTTTCAACTTCCAGGTTAAGCCCCCGTATAATATGACTTTCACCAAAGCTTTTGTGTACATCTTTTAGATTGAGTGCCGCTGCTGTCATTATTTTATTCCCCCGGTCTTTATGGTTTGCAGTACATCATTCCAGCTGTTTTTGACCGTTTTCTGCGCTTTTAGAAAAAAGAAAAATCCGACGACAATCAAAATCACAGATATGATCCAGGCTACTGGAGACTGGGCCCGGAAAGAGATGCCGAAAAGACTCATGGGATCTTCCGGGTGGATACTCAAGGAGAGATGATAATTAATTTCTATTAATGTCATCACACCCAGGAACAAAATAGTGGTTGGCACGGCAAGAATTCCGTAAGAAGGTAAAAGACGTTTCATAAGTCCTGCTTTCCAAATCGGTTCATGGCTCATGATAATGCCTGCCAGCCCCATGGGCGCCCACAGGACCATCCCTACAAACAGAAGCCCGAAATAAAGCAGCCAGGCATGGGTGATTCCGGACAGGGAGATCTGCATGAATGTCACCAGAACCGCTCCCAGGATAGGCCCGAAAAAGTTACCGATTCCGCCAATATAGGTCATCATCAGCACATTGGCCGAAGGAACGGCACCGATCATTTCTGCGGTGATGATTTCATAGTTTATGGCAAAAAGACCACCTGCAATCCCGGCAAAAAAGGAAGCAAGGGTAAACTGTATGGTCCTGACCGTACGGGTATTGTACCCGATAAAAGCTGACCGTTCAGGGTTGTCCCGAACAGCGTTTGCCAAACGGCCCAAAGGCGTTTTGGTCAACAGGAACATCAACGCCGTGCACAGAATCATCCAGCAGGCAATCAGGTAATAGACT
>JAWSVI010000032.1:0-94469 GCA_033851995.1 Desulfobacteraceae bacterium
TGGCATTGACCAGAACAAGGCCTTCTTTTATCCCGCTTTTTCGAATGCAGGCATCAACTTGAGGGGTAATATTGATAAAGGCCCGCCGGGTGGGTACTTCAAACCATAATTCCTCGCGATAGTTTTTCAAAGTAAAACTCCTTATTTGGATCTTCTCTATTATGAATCTTATACTAAAGGCATTATAATTATAATAAACGACAAATCAACAATGAACTAACTGTAACCTGGATTTTAACAAACGCTGTAGAAACACAATTATTAAAATTATTTTTTTAGAAGAAAGAATAGATATTTTTTTTGGAAAGATTTATACGAGAAGTTATTATGTTCTTGTCGACATAAATATACCTAAGGAAAAGTAAAATACTTGATCAAAGAGCGGCTTAAGACTCAAAAAAAGAAATAACCTCTTTATTAAACTGTTCTGAATATTCAATAAGGAAACAATGGCGTCCTTTGTGAAAAACAGAAAATTCTGCATTAGGTAAAAACTCTTTTAAAATATAAGAATTCTTTGGTGGCACCAGGGGGTCATCGTCGCCGGTCATGATGAATACGGGTAATGAAATATTACCAATTCGATCAGTGGTATCATGGTTCAGACAGGCTGTGAACTGTCTTTGAAAAGCATGGGCAGGCTGATAGTACCGCATGGAAATTTCAGTAAAATTTTGTATTTCTTCTGGATTATTTTCAATATAACCGTCAGAAAAATATATATCCATATCTTTTTGGAGAATTTCTTCCGGTGTAAGTCCTTCGTTGGCTGTAAATGTCTTCATCCTGTCCTCGCTCATCAAAACAGCCTTTTCTCCTCCACAGCTCGTACTGACCAAGGCAAGATCTATCACTTTTCCCGGATAATTTATGGCCAGCTCCTGAGCGATATATCCCCCCATGGAAAACCCCAGAACATGGGCCTGAATGACACATAGTTCATCCATTAAGGCAGCAGTATCGTCAGCAAACAGACGGATCGAGTAGTCCATTTCTGGTTTATCCGATCGCCCGGCTCCTCTATTATCAAGCACGATGACTTTAAAATGCCTGGACAGGGTTTGAATTTGACGGTACCACCATTCAATATTCCGTCTGAGTCCCATGATCATTACCAGGGGTTCTCCTCGCCCGTGAATTTCATAGTATACGTTAATTCCGTTTACTTTTACCGCAGGCATATTTTTCTCCTTGTCATGAGTTTGCTATACCTTATTTTCACCAGTATACTTTCTTGAGTTAAAAAAATGCTTGGCTTTCAGTACAAGATTGGTCATACCATGGAGCAACCCATTGGGCATCAACAAAATTAAAAGTACCAGCGTAGCACCGTAGATTATCATCCTGTAATCCGCTACCATCCGAAGGGTTTCAAGGCCGATAATAAGCGTAAATGCTCCCACGGTCGGGCCTAAAAAAGTACCGATACCGCCAACAAGAGTAATGGCAACCACTTCTACCATTTCAGCCACACCAAATACTGCGCCTGGTTCTAAGATTGAAAGATAATGTGCATAGAAACTGCCAGTGACACCGGCAAAAAATGAACTCGTGATAAACGCTGTCAGCTTATATCGGGTGATATCAACCCCCAAACTGGCTGCTGCATCCTGATCTTCCCGAATTGATTTTAATGCGGTTCCAATTTTTGAGCTGAGCTGAAAATAAATAACAAGCAGGGTGATTATAAAAATTGCCAGCATAACATAATAGTATGAAATTTTTGCACCACCTGAGAACTGCACATCAAACAAGCCTAAAACCGAAAAATTCTCAAAAGTGGGAATACCCCAAAGCCCCATTTCGCCTCTAGTTAAAGAGACCCAGTTCCGGCAAATTACCAGCATGATCTCCGAAAAAGCAAGCGTGGCAATGGCGATATAAGGTGCAATGCGCAGTCGAAGGCATGGGATTCCTATCAAGAGGCTTAACAACCCGGCAAAACATCCGCCGGCCAGAAGCCCCAGCCAAGGCGACAACTGAAGCTTAATGGTTATTAATGCTGAAAAATAAGCGCCCAGTCCATAAAACGCCTGATGCCCGAAACTGAGAATACCCGTATACCCGACCAAAAGATTCCAAGTGCTCGCCAAAGTGGCATAAATCAAACAAATCGTAAGGATGTTCAGATAATATTCGTTGCTGATAAAAATGGGCAGTAGGGCTAAAATCAAAAACATAACTCCCATTGACCATGGATCTACCACACGAAGGGATTTCTGCCATTGCTTTAAATCATGTATTTTTTTTACCATTCTTTTTTACCTAAAAGGCCCTGGGGCCTGATCACTAAAATTACAATTAGCAGGACAAAAGAGATTATATCTTTCCACCCTGAAGGAAGAAACAATACTGAAAAAGTTTCGGACAGCCCAATAATGAATCCGCCGAGAATCGCACCTGAAAAACTTCCAAGACCACCTAATATCACCACGATAAAACCCTTGATTAAAGGAACAACCCCCATCCATGGATTGACGGAAAAAATAGGCGCCAGCGCTGAACCGGCCAAAGCCGCCAGACAGGCACTGAGCCCAAAGGTTATTGTGAAGATACGTCTGGGAGCTATTCCCATCAGCATGGCTGTGTCGGAGTCAAAAGAAGTTGCCCGCATGGCCATGCCAAATCTTGTGCGCTTCATAAACTGCCAGAACCCAACCAGAACAATTACAGTCATGACAAGTATATAGATCCGATGCCAGGCAAAGCGCATACCCAGAAAGCTAAGCGTGCCTTCTACTACATATGGGACGTTTCGATAATCGCCTCCCCATATTTTAAACGCTAAATTTTGAATAAAAATGCCAATACCCAATGTCACAACAACAGCGCTGACATCCCAATCAGGCCTCTTGAGTAACGGACTGATAAATGCTTTTTCAATAAGTGCTGCTATGATAAAAATAAATACCATCACCAGGGAAAGTGCAAGCCAGACCGGAAGATGAAAGGATACCACACCGATATAAATACCAAACCCTCCCAGCATAAAAAGTTCTCCATGGGAAAAATTGAGCATTTTCATCGTGCCCCAGATAAGAGTCAAACCACTGGCTACCAGGGCATACATTGATCCCAGAACCAGACCGTTGATCAATTGCTCGAATAAAATTGAATAATGAATCATAATCCCAAATATGCCTCCCTTACATGATCATTGGCCATAAGTACCTCGGCAGCATCGTGCATTGCGATCCTGCCGCTTTCGATAACATATCCGTATTGAGCAATCTTCAGCGCTACATTCACATTTTGTTCAACCAGGAGAATGGTCACACCGGACTCATTGATGGATTGAATCAATTCCATGACTTGCTCCACCGTCTTTGGCGCAAGCCCCAAAGAGGGTTCATCAAGGAGCAGCATTTTGGGTTCCGACATCAATGCCCTTCCAATTGCCAGCATTTGTCTTTCTCCCCCACTGAGAGTTCCGGCCATCTGCCCTCGCCTTTCTTTTAAACGCGGAAACTGCTCAAATATTTTTTCCAGCAAATCAGCTCTTTTTTTCCAGGCATTTTTGTTATACGCACCAATCAGGAGATTTTCCTCTACCGTCATGTTTGAAAATATTTTTCGCCCTTCCGGAGACATGGAAAGCCCTAGAGAAACACGATCCTCCGGCTTGAAGTTCAATAAATCTTCTCCGTCTAAGACAATAGATCCTCTTTGAACACTCAACAGGCCGCAAAGGGTTTTTAAAAGTGTGGTTTTTCCGCCGCCGTTGGCCCCCACCAGCGTACAGATATCACCGGAGGAAACCGAAAGATTTAGCCCCCAGAGGGCCTGTGCTTCGCCATAATAAACATCCAGATTTTCAACTTTAAGCATTTGCACCACTCCCTAAATAGGCTTCGATAACATTGGGGTCATTTACCACCTCGCCTGGGTTTCCTTCACAGAGTTTTTTGCCGTAATGCAATACAACCACCCTGTCTGAAAGCGTCATAATGACTTTCATCACATGCTCAATTAATAAAATACTCAAACCCATATTTCGAAGTTTTTTTATCAATTCAATCATCTCTAAAACTTCTGTTGGGTTAAGACCGCCAATGACTTCGTCCAGCAAAATCAATTTTGGATCAGTGGACAGCGCTCGCGCTATTTCTAATTTTTTTCTTTCAACCAGATTAAGAGATTCCGCTGTCTGAAAAATTTTATCTGATAATCCGGCAAGGTCTAAAATTTCGTTTATTTTTTCAAATGCTTTATGTTTATTGAAGAATCCCGCACCAAATCCGGTTCCCACCATCATATTTTCCAAAACGCTAAGATTCTGAAACGGCCTGGGAATTTGAAATGTTCTGGCAATGCCTCCTCGGCAAATTTTATGGCTTTTAAAACCAGTGATATTCTTCCCCTGGAAAGTCACCTGCCCGTTTTCCGGGGTAAGAAATCCTGCTATAAGGTTAAACATAGTCGTTTTACCTGCTCCATTAGGGCCGATCAGACCCACAATTTCGCCTTCAAAAACAGACATATCAACCGCATTAATCGCCCTCAATCCACCGAAACTTTTCGATAAACCGCTTACGTCTAAAAGAGGTTCGGAATTGGCCGCTGTCTTTGCTGTAACATAATGATCGGTCATGAGATTCTCCAATAAACTCGTGATGTGACTATTTTATCCAGGGCTCTTTTATATAATCCCTGTCTGCCAGACCTTTTGGCCATACAATGGTGCTTTTGCCATCTAAAATCTGTGCCGTCGGGATTGGGATATAATCAACGCCGTCCATTATTTCATGCCGTTCCAGGTCATATTTGTAACGGCCCAGCACCCCCTGGTAATCTGATTTGGATATAGCATCTACAACTTTTTCAGGATCTGTTGAACCGGCGAGCTCGAATGCTGCAATCGCTCCAACCATGCCGTCATAACCTGCAGCATTCTGGTTATTGATCGGTTTACCGTATTTTTTGTTAAAATTATCTCGAAACGTTGCCTGGTTTTTAATTTTATCCGGGTTCAGGAGAAGTGGTGTCCAGAGAAGGTTCTCGGCTGCCTCTCCTGCCTGCTGTACCAATTGTGGGTAGAGCGGATAAAAAATAGCCATATGAGAGGCACTCAAACCTGATTCTCTAAACTGTTTTACAAAAGAAACACCTGAGTTTAAAGCAGTAAAACATGAGACTACGATATCAGGCCGTGAAACCCTGAGCTTAGTCAACTGGGGGTAAAAGTCATTATGGCCAACGGGAACAACCTCATAGGCCGCTTTTTTCCACCCTTCTTTTTTCATCAATGCAAGGGATACATCTGCGTTTGATCTACCGAAATCAGTGTCTTCCACTACAAATGCAATTTTTTTGTTTTTAGGGGATATCAATTTCTTGTTTTCAAGTTCTTTGTATGTCGCATGGATTGTTTTGCCGTATGCGCTGCTTGCAAAATCTCCCTTCCAGAAATTCCAATACTTTTCAGGATTGCTTTTAATTTTATTTGAAATCTCTTCACTTACCGGCATCCAGCTTTGAATCGGCAGATTATATTTCGGTGCCAATTCCATAACAGCGATGGTGACAGAACTGTGAAATGCACTTCCTACAAGATAATGAACCTTGTCTTTGGTGATGAGTTTTTCAGCAACTGCAACCCCGATGGCAGGCTTGGACTGGTTGTCTTCATAAAGAACCTCAATGGGTATCTTCTTATTAAATTCCTTCATAAAAATTCCGCCATTCGCATTGGCCTGTTCCGCAGCAAGATCGGCACCTGCTTTTAAAGAAGCACCCGCCCAGCTGACAGGACCACTTAGCGGCAAAATAACGCCTATTTTGATTTTGTCAGGAGCGTCTGATGCTACAGCAGGAAGTATTTGCCAGCACATCACCACACAGATTGCCAATCCAATGAATAATTTCTTAAGACACCTTTCTTTTCCCATGCTTTCCTCCGTTTTAATTAAAAGTAACTTATTTTGGTACTCCGTTTTCATCCCATCCTCTTGCTTTGTAATAATCCTTTAAAAGCGTATTCATAGTCTCTTTTGAAATAATCCGATCAGTTTCAGGAAGTGCTTCTTTGTAAAATCGTTTAGGCAAGTGATCATCTTCAGGTACAAGGCCTTCTCTCAGGTTGAAACGCCTGATATCATCAGAGACCCTTGCTGCAATTTTCCGCATCCCATCTGTATCAAGTTCCAGACCGGTTACACCTTTAATCATAGTTGAAAGCTCATCCCATTGATAAAGGTCTCTGTAAAAGCGGCAAAGAATAAACGTATCAAAAAGAGTCAGTCGATCTTCCCATTCTGTAAACACCTCTGCTTTACCTTCAATTTTATCGGGTTCAACCAGGCCGGAAAGTTCAGGTTTGTAGAATGTTGCTCTCAGGTGGCAGGCCCCACGTGGTGAAGACCCATAAGCCAACCCCATACCCGGTAATATTCTCGGGTCGTATCCTGCAGGCTCCAGACCCTTAACATGTATTGCCTGGTCTTCCATATTCCATTTCTTAGCTGTTGCAATAATCCCTTTGGCAAGTGTGTCACCGATCCCATGTCTTGCAGAGATATCTTTGAGAAGGTTGGAAATTTGTTCGGTTTTCCCGTATTCTATTTGATATTCCACTTTACCTTGATGGACAGCCTCAATGGTAAAAGCCGACAGATTCCCTGCTGTAATTGTATCCATACCAAGCCGGTCACATAGATCATTGAGATAAATGATATCTTCAATATTATCTATTCCACAAAGCCCTCCAAATGAATATATGGTTTCATATTCAGGGCCTTCAAGCGTCAATCCTTTGTGTTTTCCTTCTTTCACCGTGGAAAGCCTTCCGCAGGCCATGAAACATTTTAAACAAGATCTGGGTTTTACTTCACAACGTTCATGAAGTGCTGTCGCATTTATCTTGTCCTGGTGAGGAACGCTTCCTTTTTTCCAATACTCGGAAGGGAACCCTTTTACACCGTGCATAATATCTACGAGCATAGGGGTTCCCATTGTTTTGTAGGCTGCAACTCCTGCATCATCTTTTGATTTTATTGCCAGTTTTTTTGCAAATTCCTTCACAATGGCCGGGTGTGCCGTTTCTTTTTTTGATTGCCCTCTGAATGCAATGGCCTTTATATTTTTAGAACCCATGACCGCACCCACGCCAGTCCGGCCAGCGCTTCTCCAGTAATCATTTTCAATAACAGCGAAACTGACAAGATTTTCTCCGGCAGGCCCGATGGTTATAACGCCGCATTTATTTTTACCGGAACGGTTTTGCTGTATCCAATCTTTAATTTTATCCTCAGTCTCCATGGTGTCCAGCCCTGCGAGATCATCGGCCGGATGAAAAATCACACTGGCTTCTGATATTTCTATCCAGACTGGCCTGTCTGCCGCCCCATGAATCATTATGGCATCCATGCCGGTTGCGGTTATATGTTCGCCAACCGTACCGCCGGAATAGGATTCGGAATAAAATCCGGTTTGCGGAGATTTGGTATATACCCCATAGCGACATGATCCCCATACAGATGTCCCTGCCATTGGCCCGGTTGTAAAAATCAAATGATTGTCAGGGCTTAAGGGGTCAACCCCAGGAGGATTGTTTTCAAGCAGAAGATGTGTTGCCAAACCTTTTCCACCCAACTTATTTTCAAGCACAGAATCTTGAATAGGTGTTATTTCAAATGATTCCTGTGAGACATTTATTCGAAGCAAAAGATTGTAAAAGCCAAACATATTTTAAAAATCTCCTGTTTGTTGTTTTGTAAAGAATTTCGGTTAGAGGACTTTCCGGTAAATATCTTCTGCATCCTTAACTGTCATAGTTCTTGGATTATTTGCGAGCAGGCGGGTTACTTTCATCACCCCTCGGGCCAACATGGGAATGTCTGAATCTTTGATACCGTACGCAGCCAGATGATTGGGAATCTGGAGATCTTCTTTAAGTTCCTTCATGGCATTTACTGCCAGTTGTGCAGATGCTTTAAGATTCAGGTTTTGGGTGTTTTCCCCTAATATATCTGCAAGGTTTGCAAATTTTTCCAGATTCCCTAACATATTGAACTCCATCACCGGAACCAGCATAATACTGTTTGCAACACCGTGGGGTATATGAAATTCTGCTCCAATCGGATATGCGAATGCATGAACGGCAGTCACCCCTGCATTTGCAAACGCCATTCCGGCAAGAAGGCTTCCTTCGAGCATCGCGGCCCTGGCTTCGATATTGGTTCCATTTGAAAAAGCCGTTCGGATATTATCTTTAATGAGGCGGATAGCTTCGGATGCCAGCAAGTCGGTAAAACCATTGGCATTGTTGGATGTATACGCTTCCACTGCATGTATGAAAGCATCCATACCAGTTGCAGCAGTGACATGTGGAGGCAGTCCCACACAAAGTTCCGGGTCAAGGATGGCAATATCTGGAAACAGATATGGACTGACAATGCCTTTTTTCAATTTTTCAACCTGATCCGATAAAATGACAATTGGGGTCACTTCACTTCCGGTCCCTGCAGTTGTCGGTATGATAATTGTTTTCAAACCGGGATTAGGAATCAGATCAATTCCAACATAGGATGCAATATCATCGTCATTTGTTGCCAGGATTGAAGAAATTTTGGCGATATCAATTGGAGAGCCACCGCCGATGCCAATGACAAGATCAACTTTGGTGGATTTGATTCTTTTGGCAGCTTCAACCGCTGTTTCAAGACTGGGATCCGGCTCAACTTCGTCTAATCGTGAAAACTTGACATTTGATTTTTTGAGCAACATTTCCAGCCTGTCAACGATACCGGCTTCAACAAGCCCTTTATCAGTAATGATCATGATATTTTCACATTTCAGACGGTTGATTTCATCAATTGTATTTGCCAGTGCTCCGGCACCATTAATTATTCTTGGCGTTGTTTGAAACATTTTTATAGCATTCATTATTTTGCTCCTGTCATCACTACTCATTTCCATTTTTAATGTAGTGCTAAGTTGAAATCTTTTTAGGCTCTTTTGTTTGAAACATAGCGAAAATCATGCCAAACGGCAAAACAATCAGTAATATATTGAAATAATTAACAATTTAGATTTTTACTTTTCTTTCAACAGGAAAATCATATTGCAGAATTGCAATATGATCAGATTCAGTGAGGACCTTGGTTCGTTCAATATGCTTATTTGACAATGACTTGCAGAAATATTGCAGAATTGCAATCTATTGCAATTGTGCAGGATGTCCTTTGATTTTATATTTCGTCATTTTACGCCACAGGGTTGTAGGGTGTAAATTCAGTTCTTTAGATGCCTGGGAAATTGTATGGCACCTTGATAGTGTTTCTTGGATTATACGGGCCTCAACATCCGCGAGTATCTCTTTAAGAGAGCCCTGTGGAATCTGGAAATCATTGCTGCCGGCTTTAATTTCCCTGATTGAACCCGGCAGGTCTTCAACAACGATTTGATCGCCATCACTCATGATGATCATACGCTCGACAATGTTTACCAGCTCCCGTACATTTCCCGGAAAATCATGTTTTCCCAATTGATCCAAGGTTTCAGTTGAAAAGCTTTTTTTAAGCTTTTTTTGCTTGTTGCATTTTTCAAGGACATTGATCGCCAGGGGAAGGATATCTTCCTTTCTCTCTCTCAAAGGCGGGATTGATATAGGAATCACATTCAGCCTGTAATAAAGGTCTTCTCTAAAATCACCATCCCTGATCATTGTTTTCAAATCCCTATTTGTTGCGGCGATAATATTGACATCAATTTTTGTAGCTTTTTGAGATCCGATCTTTTGAAATGTCTTATTTTCAATCACTTCAAGAAGCTTAACCTGCATGTCTGGTTTTAATTCCCCTACTTCGTCCAGGAATACAGTCCCCTGGTGGGCAATTTCAATGAGCCCTGCTTTACCTGTATGCAAGGCACCAGTAAAAGAGCCTTTTTCATAACCGAACAACTCGCTTTCCATCAATGAATTGGGAATTGCCCCACAGTTAATTTTTATGAACGGGCCCTCTTTCCGGGAGCCCATTTTATGAATGATCCCAGCCAGCATGCTTTTTCCAACACCGGACTCCCCTAATAAAAGGATAGAAGTTTCTGCTTTTGCAACTTTAATGGCCTTCTTAACCACCTGAACCATTGACTGACTTTTAATCACCAGTTTTTCAAGGGCGTGCTCTATGCCATCATGTTCTTGAAGGGTTTGATAAAAACTTGAATTAATCCGTCTGCTTTCTTCTAATTGTGAGCGTAGACGGTTAAGTTGGGTAATATCGCGTACGTTTGTAACAACAAATAGAATTTCACCCTCCTCATCAAAAACAGGCGTGCCGGTTACAATTAACTGCTTGTCACCTAATACTTTCTGCATAATTGTGATGGGTTCTTTTTTCTCAAGTACTTCCAGTGTTACTGAATGATCAAATATTTTTTCTTCCACCAGGTTGTGCATATTCCGACCAATTAAATCTTTTTTAGAAAGACCGGTTATTTTTTCATATGCGGTATTCACCCGGATTGTATTGGCATTACCATCTGTTATGTAGAGGCCGTCAAAAGAGGACTCAAAAACCGTTTCAAGTTCTCTATAGAGTCTGTTATAGCCTTTAAGTTCAGAAATGATCGTCTCATATTCAGAAATATCCTGAAAAATCAAAAGAGCACCGATTGTCTCTCCCCCCTTTTTAATCGGGCAGCGATTGACAATAATTGTAATATCCGCAAGTTTAATCTTCTTTTTCAGTTGTGGGCGGCCTGTCTTCAGCAGCTCTTTTAAATCCGCCCAGGCATCCGGCCTGATTTCTGCTATATGCCTGCCCACGATATCTTCTTTTGTGATGGTCGTACTGAATATAACGTTGGCAGCTGTATTAGAAAAGAGTATTTCTCCCTGATCGCTAACTAAAAGAACCCCGTCTGGAGAAGAATCTAAAATTGTGGGCCAAAATGGCGATAAGTTTTCTTTTAACAATTCCATAGATATGCAATCTGATTGATTATATTTTTTTTATAGTTGATAGTAAGAATCCAAACCTTGTTTAAAGTTATACATTATCAGTCTAAACTTGAAAAACAAAATCACTGTAACACCAAATTTTAATAAAGACGAGGATACCACAACAATTGAATTTGATTTTTAAAAAACAAAAGGATAGACTTGCCCTGTTTTTTTTAGACAGATAGCTCACTGGAAGCCGGTCATGAAAATAATACCGGCACAAAAAAGGAATTTTATGAAATACACGTGGTGGATCTTCCAGATACTTGGAATGCTGGTGTCTGCATTCTTTTTTCTTTTCGGCATAGACCTGATGACAGGGGCCTATTCATTGAAAGACCCTTTCAGCTTTATCATGACCTTTTTTGCGGCCAGTTTTGTTTTATTAATCAGTCTGACACTGGCAGTCAGTTTTATTATTAAAATGGTGCGCGTGTATCGACAGATAAACAACACCGCCAATAAAAATGAATCATGAGTTTAATTTTCAGTTGTAAAGATATTTCGAAAACCTATGGAGATGACACCCTGTTCTCTGGCCTGTCCATAGATTTCAAAGCCAATGAACAGGTTGGACTGATAGGGATGAATGGTTCGGGGAAATCCAGTTTCTTAAAACTGGCTGCCGGGATTTCACATCCGGATACAGGGGAGTTGACCTGTCAGTCTAATTTAAGATTTATTTACCTGGAGCAGGAAGACCGTTTTGATCCTGATAAAACCATAGAACAGGTCTTGTATGAGAGTACAAATGATCTCCCCTTTGATGATAAGGAACAGCATGCCATTGTCCAGAGTTCAATGGGGAAAGGCGGGTTTAAAGATCCGTCTCAGCTTGTCAGCCAACTGTCAGGAGGCTGGAAAAAACGGCTGGCCATAACCAGGGCCTTATGTTGCCGCCCGGATGTCCTGTTCCTGGATGAACCCACCAACCATCTGGATATCAACGGAATTTTGTGGCTCGAAACCATATTAAAAACAGCGGCTTTTTCTTTTATCGTGGTGACCCATGACCGGGCTTTTCTTGAAAATGTATGCCTGAATGTCATGGAAATAGGAAAATATTATCCTTCCGGATACTTTAAAATTCAAGGCGGCTATACAAGCTTTAAAAAACAGCGGGATAATTTTTTATCTGCACAGCAAAAAAAACAGGCCTCTCTATCCAGCAAAATGCGGAGGGAAGATGAATGGCTTAAACAAGGTGCCAAAGCACGAAGCACCAAAGCCAAATACCGGATTGAACAGGCTGGGAAGCTTCGAAATGAACTCCAGGCTGTCAAACAGAGAAACAAAGAAACCGCATTGGTGGATATAGATTTTCATGCCACAGGCCGCCAGACAAAAAAACTGCTCAGGGCACGCAACCTGAAAAAAACAATGGACGGCCATACCCTTTTTTCTGATGTCACATTTGAACTTGGCCCGGGGTTCTGTCTTGGGATTGCAGGGGAAAACGGCAGCGGTAAATCCACTTTTTTATCTATCCTTGAAAAAAAAATCCAGCCGGACGAGGGCAAAATTGTATGGGCGGAAAATCTTAAGATTGCTGTATTTGACCAGAAGCGTTCCAGTCTTGATCCTGAGGCTACCCTTAAAAGCGCCTTAAATCCTGCCGGTGGAGACAGCGTTAATTATAAGGGCCGATCCATTCACATTGTGACCTGGGCCAAGCGTTTTCTTTTTATGCCGGACCAGCTGGATATGCCGGTCAAAGCCCTTTCCGGTGGGGAGCAGGCAAGGATCATTCTTGCCAATATCATGCTGAGCCCATGTGACCTGTTGCTTTTGGATGAGCCCACAAACGACCTGGATATTTTATCCCTTGAAGTTCTGGAAAGAAGCATCCGCCAATTCAGCGGTGCAGTTATCATCGTGTCCCATGATCGATACCTCATGGACCGGGTGTGCCACAGGATCTTGTATCTTGAACAGGAGAAAGAGGTCCGCTTTTTCAAAGATTTCAAACAGATCATGGCCCACCGGAATGAAAAAAAAGCGGTAAAAACATCAAAAATTTCTAAACCGAAAAAAGAAAAACCGAAAACCACTGTCTCATTTTCCTTTAAAGACAAATATGAACTGGAGCATATTGAAGAAAAAATCCTTGATGCCGAATCCGAGGTTGAAGACCTGTCTCAAAGAATTCAGGATCCTGATATTGTAAGGGATGCAGATAAAATGAAGCACTATTGCTCACTTTTAAAAAACAGCCAGGAGCAGGTTCACCATCTCTATGAACGCTGGGAGAGGCTTGAGCAAAAAAAACAGGATGCCGGAGAATAATCAGGAACAGGCTGCTATACGATGCCTAAATCAATGGCTTTGATCACTTGTTTGGCTTCATCAAAATCCGGATCTTTTTCAAGGGCATCTGCAAAATATTTTTTAGCCTGGGTATTGTCTTTTAAATCAAGATATAATCTTCCGATATTGTAATAGATATAGGGCTCATCAGGATGGACTTTTAATGCTTTTTTATACTGTTTAAGCGCCATCTGGGTGTCGCCTTTTTTACGGTACAATACCCCGAGTGTGTTGAAAACATTTAGAGAATCTGTGCCCTCTTCTAAAATCTCGGTAAGGATATCTTCTGCTGCGCCAATTTTGTCGGTATCCATATAAACTTCTGCTGCAAGCTGCATATGCTCCTGGGCTTTTTCAAGTTCACCCATTAACTTGAACACCCTGCCCATCTCCTCATAGGCCTTTGCAAAAAGCCGATCCAGCCGGGTGGCCATGGAAAAGGCTTCAATCGCTTCCGGATGTTTACCCTGGGCCGTCTTGATATAGCCGATATTAAAGTAATATTCAGGATTTTCTTTCTGATTAACCAGGGCCGTGAACACTTCAACGGCTTTGTCATACTCTTTATTTTCAATGAGCTGCAAGCCTCTCTCAAAAGCTTCTTTCGCATCTTTAACAACAGGTTCTTCAACATGATCCACCGCTGCCTTGATTTTTTTATCCAGCACCTTTTCATCACAGGGGATCACAAAAAGGCCGGTCACTCCGTTCTGGCCTGCCTTGATCACTTTTATTTTGGTAAATGCATTATCCGTTAAAAAAAAGGGGATATGTGCCGAAGCATCTTCCCGCCGGACAATTTTGAGCAGTGCCAGGCCGGTCATTTCTTTCATCTCATAGGCACAGATAATACAGTCTATTTTTTTATTTTTCATGACAACCCAGGCATTGTCCGCTCCGTCAGCACTAAGCACCTTGTCATATCCCAGCGCCCTGATGGTTTTATTCAACTGGTCCAAATGGTTTCTGTCATCATCAACAATCAGGATCTGCTTATCCATAGTCTGCTCACCTATAATTTATCTAGATATGGTTTTTTCTTTATGGGCATCTGCTTTTCGCCCGGATTTGTTTCGTCATTATATGCTTTTTTCAAGAGATAGACAATATCTGGATCATGGGCATTTGAAAACTGATAAATATGCACTCGCAAATTATCCTGCCGGTACTTACTCATTTTTTTTGCAAGAACCCTGCAACAGGCTTCTTTATGTTTCCCCGGCTCAAAGTCCACAGCCTCAAAATACAGCTCTCCCCATGTGTTTAGAACCATGAACTCCGCTTTCACAAGGTCATCTTTTTGAACCTGTGTATCATAAAATAAAACCACTACCATTTTTAACCAGAGTGCCGACCGCGCATAGCTGGTATCAGACAATGGCTTTAGCGGGGCTAATGACATATACAGGCTGTCAATATTCACTGGTTTGTCCAGGGACTCATAAAGCCAAAGGTCTGAATGAATCGTAATGGTCGACGTCTGTCTGTTGTAAAGCCCGTTTTCGAAAATCCATCCCAAAAGCCCTAAGAAATGAATATGTTTGTATGCCGTTTTCATATTCTGGCCATCATGGGTCTGAATATTGAGCTTCCATAAATTAGGGGTTTCAATGATATCCAGATTTGAAATATTCTGCCGCCGGATAAAGGTTGAACATTCCGGTATCTTATCTGGTGATTTTTTAAGGCGGTGTTTGGTTTTATTCCTTAAAATAGTCCAGTTTGTTTTCTCATCCGGATTCTCAAATACGGCATTAATGTCTGCCATACTCTTTAATGCATGATTGTACATCTGGGCGAGGCGATTGATTATTGTCTGCTCCAAAAGCAGTTTTTCTGACTCAGACCAGGTATTGTAAGCAAGAAGTTTTGCCACTTGATTTTTATTTAATTTCCAGTTGCTGATATATTTACGGAGCAGGGAAAGCTTTGGTGTTTTATTTTCCGGCATTTTGATATCCGGGTATCCGCATAACCTGAAAAAAATTGCATTTTTTATCAGGTTCACTGTTTTAGGCTCTTCAAGTTCATGAAATTCCAGGATTCTGTCAAACAATGATTTATATGGATCAGTACCGTAATCATCTATTCCTGCATTTGGATAGTCCTGTTTGATTTTTTCACATAAAAGTTGCTTTGATATTTTTTTACCAAACCCATAACTGAACACCATCGTTGATTTAATAAGGGCTTTGACCGGATCTTCCTGTGATTTACAGATATGCCATAAAAGCCCTTTTAAAACATCTTCCTCCGGCAGCCTGTCAATGGTGCCAAGGTCAATCAAATCATCATACATGGCAAGGGCCTGGGAAGTAATACCTTCCATATTCAGTTGTGCATCAATAATTTTTTCCGGCAGGACTGCCCAGAGAGGAATTTTGCCTGCAATCATCAAAAAAGTACGGTAGAATTCCTCTTTTAAAAATATCTTAGGGGCACTTAATGCCTCTTCTCCCTCATAGGACGCATAAAAGTTTTGACGGATCTCTTTTTGATCCATAATAAAAAAGCTGACTTCCTGGCTGTATTCCTCTCTGCAGTGCTTTAAAATACCGTCCAGTTTCTTTTCAAGATTTTCATACCGTTCTTTTGAAAACTTTTTCTTATCTATAATCACCCAAAAATCAAAATCAGAGCCACCTGACTGAGTAAAGGTTCCAAGGCTGCCGATATGATAAAATCCATTTACAAACGACTGTTTCACATTGATTGTCTCAATAATGGATTTAGGGAAAATTTTAGTTTTTTGAGCTTCTTTGAAAAAACCGGACTCTTCAAAATGCCATATCCCGTGGGCAGGTGTTTTAGAGTCTACAAAGCCTGGATACCCTGGTGAATTGATATGGATCAGAAACGGAATTTTTATAAATATCTCCAGCTTTTCAGGTGTGAAATATCGGATGGCCTCCCGCATACGGACAATATTATAATGAGAAAAATTGTACCTGTTTTTCTCTATTTGATTTTGTAGATTTTCTAATATGTTTTTTGTTGTGCTGATTCCCGGATTCCTTGCGGGTACAAACCCATTGAAAAATATTCAAAATAAGACTATATTCTGTGCATTATATTTCTTAATTAAAAGGTTTTTCAAGCTTTGTTTTAATCATTTGGAGCAAAAAGAATGGATCTGCCAAGTCCTCATGCAGGCATAGAACTGGACACAATTAATTTATCACAATTTAACCGGGTATCAGAAGGTGAAAGATCAGACTCAGAATCATCACTTCCTCAAAAAATTGATTATAAAACCTTTGTTAAGGATATTTTAAAAAAATTCTGGAAAAACGACTCCTTTATGTCTTTTTCCTCACAAATTAGCGATGTTAACAAAATCCTGAACTTAAAATATTCTTCTGCCAGTGACATTGCCGATGTAATTTTAAGGAACATGGCCCTGACTTCAAAACTTTTAAAGCTGGTCAACTCCTCTTTTTACGGACAGTTTTCCCATAAAAAAGGAATCAAAACCATATCCGAGGCCATGATCATTCTTGGAACAGAAGAAATCAAGCTGGCTGCGGCCAGCCTTAAAATCTATGAAATGATGCAGGATATTGCCGATGTTTCCATCCTCAAGAAAAAAACATTAAAGGCCATGCAAAGAAGTCTCATGGCGCATCAGGTAGCCAAAGAACTAAACATTGGTGATGCTGAAGCCATCCAGATCAGTGCCATGCTATATGACTTTGGAGAATACCTGGTAACCCTGTTTTCTCCTGAAGTTTATATCAATATTGAAGTTGTAAAAGACGAAAAAGGAATCTCACGAGAAAAGGCCTCAAAAGAGGTTATTGGTGTTTCTTACAGTGAGCTGGGGCGCTTTATTGCCTCAAAATGGCATCTGCCCCCCTCTGTAATTTATGCTATGAAACCGGTTTCTGACTTTAACTGCACCCGCCAGGAGTTGGCCAATCAAGATCTTTTGCGCTATATCTGCTCTTTTTCCAATGAGCTTTGTGCCATTGAATTTTCAGACGCCGGAGAAAATGTGGGTAAAGAAATAATGGGGATCTCAACAACTTATAAAAAGCCCCTTGATGTCCCAGCCTCAAAATGCGTTGATCTTTTAAAAGTATCCTGGAATAAAATCACGAAACATGCCTCGATACTTAATATCGACATATCTGAAGGATAGTTCTCTATTTCTCCATATAATCCACCAGCTGACCGGTTGTCTTTCTCAAGTGCTGGCTGATTAATTTTGAAATTTTCCACAAAACCTGAAATCCTAATTTTGGGTGGTCTTCTGCAATTTCAAGCAGGCTTTTTTTTGAAAGAAAAAAAATGATGGTTTCTTCTCCAGCAATACCGGTTGCAGAACGAGGTTCTCCGTCCAGCAGTGCCATCTCGCCAAAGGTTTGGGAATTTTTCAGTGTAGCGACTTTTTTGTGCTCATCATCACCCTGCTTAAAAATATTAATGGACCCTTTTACGATGATGCCAAGGCTTTCCTCTTTCTGACCTTCTTTAAAAACAGCAGCCCCTTTTTTCGCACTCACCGGGTGGATATATTGACAAATTTTACGAATATCATCCCAGGAGAATTCACTGGCCCACCTGGTTTTTTCCAGAATCTGAGCATACTTGGCATATTTTTCGAAATCCAGCTTCTTTTTAGGAGTTCCGGCCATGATATTCGCCTTTTTTTTGAAAAATTGATCTATCAACTGAATTTAAGGGTTATACTTTTTACTGTCAATTCTATTTTTTCTCTGCTTTTTTATTTTTCATGCTGAATTTTTGAAACTTTTACTCTTTTACAATAAATTCTTCCAACTTTTCAAAAAGGGATTCCGGCCATTCTTCACCATAGAGGAAAAGCTCTTTTTCCTCCTGGGTCAGGGTCTCTTTTATCGCTGGGGGCAGGCTGTCCCAGGACATCTGCCGTTCTTTATCTATTTTCTTTTTATCCGTCATATTTTTTTCCATTCTTATAAAAACAACCGTGAAATAAGATAGGTTACGGCTGTTTCAACTTTTAAAATTCTTTTTCCAATATGATATGGCAAAAATCCATTATCTTTTAAAGTTTTTATTTCAATATCAATAAATCCGCCTTCCGGGCCGATAGCCAGAACACATTTTTCATTTATCCCGTGCGGGCATTCTTTATCGGCCTTAGGGTGTGCTGTAATACAAATCGCATCTTTTGAAATCAAGGGAAGTTCTTCATTTACAAATGGCGTAAAAAACCGCCGCTGATGAATGACAGGCAGATGCGTATCCCCACTTTGCTCAAGCCCCAGAACCATCTGCTGGCGCAAAGATTCATCCTCAAGATGCGGGCTTTGCCAAAAACTTTTTTCCACCCGCCAGGAGTTAATTAAATAAATATGTTTCACTCCAAGTGTTGTGACATGCTGAACAATCCGTCGAAGCATTTTAGGCCTGGGGAGCGCCAGAACAAGAGTCATCGGCAAAGGGGAAGGTGGTTCATTTTCCAGGCTCGCTTCCATTTCAAGGGATTGGTCTGTTATTTTTATGACCTCTCCTTTTCCTGTTTTACCATTTAAAAGGCCGCAATTTAATGTGTCACCAACTGCAACCTTATTCACCTTCATCAAATGCTCAAAGCGCCTGCCAAAAATAACAGCATTCCCTTTTTTTATGAAATCTTTTTCTTCCAATAATACCAGGTTCATATCAAAAATTAATGATCTCAACATCACTTAAAAGGGTTTTTAATTTCTTCTCCCAATCATCCCCTGCTTTTATCCGGGCCAACTCCTGGGCAAGATGCACAGGCGTTATGTTCAAATCTGCGTGGCGGCCAAGACCCTGGATACAGGATGGACAGTTGGTCAACATCTTAATCTTATCGCGACTGGCTTCCTTTTTAATGGCTGCGTTCTTTCTGGCCAGCATATTATGAGTAATATCAGGACGGGATAAGGCCATGGTTCCAGCTTCCGAGCAACACGATGATATGCTTTTAACCGTGGCATTTATGCTGTGCGGTTTTAAAACATTAAGGGCCGAATCATTTAACGAATCATGACAGGGAGCATGATACAGGTAATTTTCACTCAATTGAATATCCGGCTCCTTTTTTAAAACAAATTCACAAATATCTTTAACTGGTGCATCAAAAATTGCCCCGGCTTCGATATGGTTCAATGATTCCATACAGGTACCGCAACTGACAATGCAGGCATCAAAAGATATTTCCTGGAACATATCGCGTATCTGGCTTAAAATTATAATATTTTCAAGCGCTGTCTTTTCATAATTTTGCTTTTTCCCGTTAACCAGAAGGGGGTATGCACAGCACATGAAAGGCGGCGGAAGCAGAACCCGGATACCCGCTTCAAGCAGCAGAAGGATTGAAGCCATTGATATTTTCGAAAAGACCCTTTCACTTCCACAGCCCGGAAAATAAAAAACAGTCCCGTTTACCTTTTTTTGAGGATTGAGGACCACTGTCTGGTTATTATCCGTACCCGGCAGGATTGCCCTTAGCGTGGTTGAGTGTGGTATGCTCACAGGAGACTGAAAAAGCGATAGGACCCCTTTGGCCTGATCAGACTTCCGAAAATTTTTAAATGCTGAAACTGCTTTTACCGAAGCTCGCTGCATACGAGCGCCAATATCTAAAAGAGCAGTTCGCATCAAGGGGTTGAATACCCGGTTTTTACTGGAAAGGTATTTAAGGGTCAAACGCGTGGATACTGCAGAGCGTTTAAACCCCATATCCTGAAGAATATCCCTCTCTTTAATTGAAATCAGTCCGGAATCGATATTCACAGGGCATTTGATGAAACATTTATGGCAGATGGTGCAGTGGTCTGCAATCTGTTCAATATTTTTTAAAACATGAAAACCTGTGGACTGGGTACGCTGGCTGATATAAAGCAGCGCTTCAATCAAAGCCGCAATGGACAAATTCTTATTCCTGGGATGGAAAAACATATTTTTTTCCGGTAAAAAAACCGGGCACTGAGGTTTACACCGGCCGCACCGGACACATTGTGTTATTTTTTGTCCAAGGTCAAACAAAGCCCCATGTTTCAGTATTCTTGATTCAAGACCAAGAAGTACAAAGGACGGGGTGAACACTTTTTCAATGATATCCGCCTCGCTCAACTTGTTGGGATTCATTATTCCCTTGGGGTCTACCTGTTTTCGATATTCATTGAATTCACTGATTCGTACCGGGTCCAGATGTTTGAATTTCGTAATTCCTATGCCATGCTCTCCGGAAACCACTCCGCCCAGTTCAGATGCCTTTTCCATTATTTTATCGGCAGTTATATTGGCCCGTTTCATCATTTCCCGGTCATTGGATAAAACAGGAATATTCACGTGCACGTTGCCGTCCCCGGCATGCATATGTGTGGCAATTACAATCTGCCTGGCTGTTGTCTCTTCAAATACCTTTTTGACATTTTCCGAAACCAGGGTATACCCGCGAAGACTTTCCATCACCTGGCTGTAGAAATTTTTAGAATGAATCCCGGCTTCAATGGCATCCCGCGATGCGATTTCAAGTTTTTTCCTTGTCTGGTAGGCCAGATCCTTTGCCTGCCCCACCCTTTTTTTCAACAGCTCAGGATCAGATAAAGGAATTGCAGTATCCAGATATTCAATAATATTGAAAATTGCCTGCGTCTGGTTGTATTTTTTTTCTTCAATATTGTACTGATCTACGTACCGGGCAAACTCTGCCAAAGCATTTATTGGCAATACGATGTCTTCGTTCAGCTTGAATGAATTGGTGTGTGCGGCAATGGCTCCCAGGCGCTTCCTGTCCTGCCAGAATCGCTGGGCTTCTTTTTCATCCACAGCCACACTGAAGCCTGTTTTGTCATAGGAGTCCAAGATATCTTCAAGCCGGTTTACGCCCTGTGCAAGATCCTCTTTCTGGTTTGCCACCATATCAACAAGGAGCACTGCTATGAGTCGTGTTCCAATACTGGTTTTTGTTTTGTACTTGATGGCTTTGATATATTCTTCATCAAAATGTTCAAGGGCCATCAGATTGGGCAGTCCCTTTGAAAAAGACGCACAGATATCGGCAATAACCTGCCCGGCCTGGCTCATATCATTTCCGAAAAATTCTATGCAGGCAGTTTTCTTAAAGCTGAACTCAGGATACAGGATAAAACGTGCTGCGGTAATAATCCCGTCACACCCTTCTTTTTGAATACCGAACAGCCCGTTCAGGGTTTTATTGGTGACATCCTTACCAAGGCCTTTTTTACGAAGCTGGGTGCCTTCTATTTCAATGGTCTTTATTTTAGAGCCGTTTTCATGAAAAATGTCAAATACGGCAACATCATCCGGCAGGGTTTTTCTTTTGGGGTGATGTCTTCTTTTAACGGTATAGGATATCCCGTCCGGCATGGCAATATCATAGGCCAGTACATTGTCTATGGCTGTACCATATAAAACGGCTGTTTTCCCGCCGGCGTTTTCAGCCAGATTTCCACCGATGGTGCATGCCCATGAACTTGTGGGGTCAGTCGCAAAAACATATCCCCGGGCCTTTGCATATTCCATTGCATCCTGGGTGATAACACCTGCTTCAAGACCTATGGATGCAAAAGATTCCCCGTTTTCGTCCGCCTCAATTTCAATAGGAGATATCCGGTTAAGCTTTTCAGTGTTGACCATAATGCAGGTGGAACTTAAAGGCGTTGCTCCGCCTGTTAACCCCGTTCCTGCGCCCCTTGGAATAATATGAAAACCCAGACTTTCAACTTTTTTTATGAGCCGGGTGACATGAGATACTTTTTCCGGTCGAAGAACCGCTACCGGGATCTGCTGTCGCCAGTCGGTGGCATCGGTTGCATGGGCCGTAAGGTTAAAAGGATCAAAATAGATATTATCTTTACCCACAACCGGTGCCAGATGTTTTAAAATCCTGTGCTGGTCATTCCGGCTGGTTTGAATTTTCAGTTTAAGGTCTTTTAAGGCTTTTCTGCACGGATCTAAAACCTGCAGGATACTTTCTCCACTGCCATTATGGACTTCAATGGCATTCAGGTCATTTTCAAATTCGGAATACAGGCGCTGTCTCACACGCGGGTGTTCAACCAGCTCCTGGAAAAGGAAAGGATTTCTCTGAATAATAAACAGATCCCCCATTAACCGGTAAAGGTGCCTGGAGGATCTGCCTGTATCAATCTTATCTTCAAGCCCCTGAAGAGAGGCTTTTAGTTCAGATCCAAAAAGATGCCGGATGATCTGGTCGTCATCAGCAGATGTGTAATTAAAAGGTATTCTTCTTTTTGGATCTGCCATAGCTAAAGTTCAAAGGTTGCCATACTGACAACCAGGTCCAAACCTTCTATTTCCTTGACAACTTCTGCAGGAACAGGTGTATCAGTTCTCAGAAAAATAATATTTCTTTCTCCATCATCTTCGCGCCCAACCATCATCCGGGCGATATTGATTTCATGCTTACCCAGGGTAACGCCCATGGAACCGATGGAGCCGGGCCTGTCCACATTATGAATCAGGCTCAGGTATCCTTCCGGGATAACTTCCAGGCGAAATTTGTTGATCCTTACAATCCTGGCATCATCTTTACCAAAAATAGTTCCCTCCAGGACATTGGTCTCTTCATCCGTCACCATGGTAATGCGAAGAAGATTAAGAAAATTCCCTGCTTCTTTTGAGGTGGATTCTGATATTTTTATTCCCATTTCATTGGCAAAGGAAATGGCATTAACAGAATTCACCTCATGCTGGACAAACTGGGCCAGGAGGTCTTTAATGGCAGAAACACTGACAGGTTTAAGGTCCAGATCAGGAAATTGCCCAATGTACTCGATGTTCACTTCCTTTACGCCGCCTTTTGAAATCTGGGCTATCATTTTACCCATTTTGCCGGACAGGTAAATAAAGGGTTTAAGCTGTTTTAAAACTTCTCCGGTAACAGAAGGAACATTTACTGCATTCATTACTGTGTCATGCAACAGGTAAGCAATGATCTGGTTTGCTGCGGCCACAGAAACATTGGTCTGGGCTTCCGCGGTAGACGCACCTAAATGAGGAGTTGCAATCACTTGGTCAAGTTCCAGAAGTGGATGGGATCCCGGAGGTTCTGTTGCAAATACGTCCAGGGCGGCCCCGGCGACTTTTCCTGATTTTATAGCTTCGTAGAGTGCATCTTCATTTATAATTCCGCCCCTGGCACAGTTAACAACCATAACACCATCTTTCATCTTTCCGAACGCTTCTGCATCCAGAAGATCAATGGTTGCATCCAGTTTGGGAACATGAATTGTGATGTAATCAGCCTGGGCATATAATTCATCCAATGTCACATAGTCGAACCCTGCTTTTTCAATATGTTCCTGGGAAATATTGGGATCATACACAATGACTTTCATTTTAAGGCCTTTTGCAAGACCGGCTGCTATGGAACCGATATTTCCAAATCCGATAACACCAAACACCTTGTTGCAGATTTCTCTACCCTGAAGAAGTTTCTTCTCCCATTTGGCCGCTTTCATGGACGCAGTGGCGCGGGGAATATTTCTGGTCAGGGACATCATCATGGCAATGGCGTGTTCCGCAGTAGTAACGGTATTTCCGCCAGGGGTATTCATAACGGCAACACCATGTTTGGTGGCTTCATCAATATCAACATTATCAAGACCAATACCTGCCCTTGCAATAACCTTCAGGTTGGTTGCAGAATCAAGAATGTCCTTTGTGACTTTTGTAGCACTTCTAATGGCAAGGGCATCATACTGCCCGATAATCTCTTTAAGCGCTTCCGGTTCAAGGCCGGTTTTCACATCCAGTTCAATGCCTTCAGTATTCTGGAAAATCTCAAGTCCGGCATCACCCATTTTATCGCTGACAAGTACTTTCATTATTTATTCTCCTTTTCAAATGCTTTCATGAACTCAACGAGCGCTTTCATACCTTCCATTGTTGCTGCATTATAAATAGAAGCCCTGCATCCGCCGACAGACCGGTGTCCTTTAAGGCCACCAAGGCCGTTTTGGGTTGCTTCACTGACAAATTGTGCTTCCAAATCCTCACTTGGGAGTCTGAAAGTTACATTCATTAAGGATCTGGAGTATTTTTCCGCAGTGGTTCTGTAAAAATCACTGGCATCGATAAAATCATAAAGCACATCGGCTTTTTGAATGTTGTACTCTTCCATTTTTTCAAGAGATCCCATTTCTTCTTCGATCCATTTGAGTACCAGGTCTATGGTGTAAATTCCAAAACACGGCGGTGTGTTATACATGGAATTTTTATCTGCATAAGTTTTATATTTCAGCATGGAAGGCAGATCTGTATTACACATATCCAGCATATCCTGGCGGAGGATGACCATACAGGTTCCGGAAGGCCCGATATTTTTCTGGGCACCGGCATAAATCATGCCGAATTTATCCATATCCAGGGGACGGGAGAAAATATCAGAAGACATATCACATACGATGGGAACACCGTTTGTATCAGGAAATTCCTGGTATTGAGTTCCTTTGATGGTGTTGTTGGATGTCAGATGGACATATTTGGCACCTGCTGAAAACTTAATATCTTTTGGTATGTATGAAAAATCTTTATCCTCGGAAGATGCTACAACTGTATGACTCTTTTTAAGAATACCAGCCTCGTTTATGGCTTTTGTTGACCATGTCCCTGTGTTGACAAAATCAGCTGTATCACCTTCGGAAAGAAAATTCATAGGCGCCATGGCAAACTGCATGGAAGCCCCGCCCTGAATAAAAAGCACATGGTATTTGTCATCCAGTTTTAACAACCTTTTGGTTCTTTCCACGGCATCATTAATCACATTATCAAAATAGGGGGACCTATGGCTGACTTCGGTAATGGACATACCGGAATTATCAAAATTCAGAAAAGAAGATTGTATTTCTTCTAGTACCTTAATCGGCAGTGCAGCAGGACCGGCATTGAAATTAAAGATTCGCTTGTCTGTCATTTTTCTTTTCCTTTATCTTATTTGAGTTAATCGTTTAAAGTCTCAGTTAATTATGTTCCCAATCAATTATGTTCACGGGTTTTGTGAAATTCTACCTGAGGCCATTCTTCCATGGTAAATCCCAGCTGATATTCGCTGGTGGTTAAAAAAGTCAGCCAGCCTTCTGAATCCATCGTGAGATTGGCTTCATTTTTGTTTTTAAATTCTTTTAACATTTTTTCATCTTCACATGTGACCCATCTGGCAACCGACAGGTCAATGGGTTCATACACTGCGTTGACATTATATTCTGCCTTCAGTCGCGCCATGGTCACATCAAACTGAAGAACCCCCACCGCGCCGATGATATACATGTTGCCCATCATAGGTTTAAATACCTGAATCGTACCTTCTTCTGAAAGCTGGAGAAGTCCTTTTTGAAGTGATTTTGCCTTCAAAGGATCTTTTAGCACAACCCGCCTGAAATGTTCAGGGGCAAAGTTGGGAATCCCCAAAAATTTCAATGGTTCTTTTGTGGTAAACGTATCTCCTATCTTGATAGTGCCATGGTTGTGTATTCCAATAATATCACCGGGATAAGCTTCTTCCACATTGTTTCTTTCCTGGGCCATAAAAATAGTCGCATTGGCTATTTTGATATCTTTACCAAGTCTGTGATGCTTGACCTTCATTCCCTTGGTGAACTTGCCTGAACAGATTCTGAAAAATGCAATCCGGTCCCTGTGTTCAGGATCCATGTTGGCCTGAATTTTAAATGTAAACCCGGAAAAATTATTTTCCCGGGGGTCAACATCCCGGCTTGCAGCAGGTCGAATCCCGGGTTGGGGAGCAATTTTCACAAATGCATCCAGCATTTCCCGTACACCGAAGTTGTTAATAGCCGAACCAAAAAATACAGGAGTCTGTGTTCCGTTTAAATACAGGTCAAGTTCGAACGGGTCGGATGCGCCGACAATCAGTTCTACATCTTCGCGAAGCTGTTCTGCTTCAGTTTCTCCAATAAGTTCATTAAGCCTTGAATCGGAAAGGTCACTGATCACAACCCCGTCCCCGTCTTTTGGCATATACCCCGGGGAAAAAATTCCCAGTTCTTTTTTTTCAAGATTATACACCCCTTTAAACCTTTTGCCCATACCCAGAGGCCATGTTAAAGGTGCGCATTCGATCTGGAGCTTATCTTCGATGTCTTCAAAAATATCAAGCGGATCAAGCCCTTCCCTGTCCAACTTGTTAATAAACGTAATAATCGGGGTGTTGCGCATCCTGCAGACTTCCATAAGTTTCTGGGTCTGGGGTTCAACCCCCTTTGCATTGTCAATGATCATGACCGCACAGTCTACAGCAGTGAGCACCCGGTAGGTATCTTCAGAAAAGTCCTTATGTCCTGGAGTATCCAGAAGATTAATTTCATAATCCTTGTAATTGAACTTCATGACGGAAGAAGATACACTGATTCCCCTCTCCTGCTCGATAGATAAAAAATCACTGGTGGCTGCCCTGGCTATTTTTCTGGATTTGACAGCCCCGGCCTGCTGGATGGCACCGCCAAACAAAAGCAGTTTTTCAGTCAAGGTGGTTTTACCGGCATCCGGGTGACTGATAATGGCAAAAGTCCGGCGTTTGCCGATTTCCTTTAAAAGAGTTTTATCTATATTTTCTATATCTGTATTCATTAAACTTTTTTATCCAAAATTTTAAGTGAGGAAATCTATCAGTATTTTTCAGATTAATCAACCCAAAAACATGATTATGAAATAAATTTTTAATAATTTCAATTTATTAGAAGAAAATTATCGACTGAGGTTTTCCTCAATTACAGGCGAGAACAACTCATTAATCTTCAGATTGTTTGCTGTTTTTTTGTCTCTTTCTTATTTTAAAAAAATCATATACACCCCAGGATAAAAGGCCGACACTCATGACTTTGTTAAAAGTTGCATGTTCTGCCATCTCAGGATCACTGGTGATAAAACCATCCCAGAAACACCATAAGCCAAAGCCGATCAACAGAACGGTAAAAACGTAAGGATTCATTGCGGGCGGGGCTGATGGGCCAGGTGCTTTTTTGTCATTTTCCATGAGATCATTCTATCCTAAATTATTATCTTTTATCCGGCAAACAGGTAACATATATTATACTGTTTTTAAAGCTTAATTTAAATCCCTTTAATATCCAATTCCGAGATCAAGCGGGATAAGTAGGTTCTCTGAATTTTAAGTATTTTAGCTGCATGGGTCCGATTGCCATCTACCGAGGCAAGCGTTCGGATAACAAGCTCTTTTTTAAAATCAAGTATTGCCTGCTTTAAATCCCTGGTCTGCACCTGGATATGTTCTTTTTCAGAGGAGGCAAATGGAAGGTCTTCCGGAAAAATAAGCGGTCCTTCACACATGATCACCGCCCTTTCTATGGCGTTTTTAAGTTCCCGTATGTTTCCAGGCCATTCATGGGATTGAAGTATCTGAACCGTTAACGGGGAAAACTCAAGTTCGGCTCTTGCCTGTTCTGCCTTAAAACTCTCAAGAAAATGATCGGCAAGCAGCAGAACATCATTTTTACGCTTTCTTAACGGTGGCATCTTGATTTTTACAACATTCAGGCGATAGTAGAGATCCTCCCGGAACTTTTTATTCGCTACTTCTTCTTCAATTTCACGGTTCGTTGCCGAAATCACCCGGACATCAACGCTGATATCCTGATTTCCCCCAATCCGGCAGTAAACACCTTCCTGGAGTACCCTTAAAAGCCTTGTCTGCATATTCAGGCTCATCTCTCCGATTTCATCCAAAAAGATGGTGCCTTTATCTGCCAGCTCAAATTTTCCTTTTTTAACACCGGCTGCCCCTGTAAACGCCCCTTTTTCATGACCGAAAAGTTCATCTTCAAGAAGCGTTTCTGTCAATGCACCACAGTTTATGATCACCAGAGGAAAATCTTTTCTTGAACTCTGCATGTGGATCATCCGGGCCATCAGCTCTTTTCCGGTGCCGCTTTCTCCCAGAATCAGGACACTGGCCTTTGTATTGGCAACTTTAAGCCCGTCTGATACCGCTTTTTTTACTTCCCGGCTTTTGCCCACAATTTTATATTTTTCTGCAGCCAGATCTATAAGTTCCAGATTCCTGCGATTAGAACTTTCCACCTTTTTTGCATGGCTGATGGCTTCTGCGCAGACATTGGCAAAGACACTTAAAACATTCAAATCATCTTCATCAAAAGAAATTCCGCCCTTTTTATCAATCACCTGCAAAACGCCGATAGTCTGTGAATGAAGCTTTACAGGCGCACAGGCAATGGATTGTGTTTCAAACTCAATATTCTTACTGATGGGTTTGTACCAGCGGGGATCTTTTCCGACATCTTCCACCAGAAGCGGCTCTCCTGTTTTGGCTACGTATCCGGCGATACCTTGCCCCACTTTCAACTCATGCTGTTTAACCTCTTTGCTTTTTGGGCCAGTCGCCACCTCAAACCGCAGCGTTTCTCCATCTTCATCCAACAGCAGAAGAGAACTGGCCCTTGCCTGCATCATTCTGGCAGCCGTATCCACAATCAGGCCCGTCAAATGGTCGAGATCCTGGACGCATGACACCCAGGCGGAAATATCATTTAAATATTGCAGTGGTGTGCTTGAATACATAGGTATATGTTTATAGCATTCATTTTACCAATTCAAGGGTTTTCAACTGGTACTTTTATAATTGGCGGATTCTAACGGAATTCTATCAAAAAAAACAGTCAGATCGCATGCATAAAAAAATTTACTTTTGCCCATTTTGCTTGACATCAAAAAGAAATTAATTAATTTAAATGCATATTTTTGATTTAACAGTAGGATATTTTATTATCATGCCCGGTAAAATATTCTTTATTGATCAGGGTGTAATGAAGGAATTAACAGTGGTTATGAACAATTCACCATCTGAAGCAGAGCGGAAAATGCTGTCAGATGCAGGATATGCTGAGCCGGCTATCAATTATTATATTGAAAAAAAATATATGGGGCATATCATCGATGCAGACCAGATCTCTGAAAAAGTCGGGTCATGCGGTGATATTATGAAAGTCTACTTGAAAATTGATAATGGAACGACTATCGATGATGTCCGTTATGAAATTACCGGCTGCGCAGGGGCAATCTCTGCTGCAATGGCTGCAGTTGACCTGGTAAAAGGAAAGACCCTTGATGAAGCATTGTCCGTGAATGACGGAGATGTATTCAAGGTTCTAGAAAACATCCCGGAAAAAAAACACCACTGCATCCAACTTGCTGTTAAGACCATGCACAAAGGAATTGAAGAATTTAAAACCCGCGAGACTGTTTGATATTTACACACCCCTGAAACCTTTTTAAGCCTGTTTCAGGGGTGTGTCATATAAAAGGAAACCATCATTTTCTTCACTTTTTTTAAAAAGAATCTCAGAACCGGCTTCTCTCTTTTTTTAATTCTATTTTTTTTTCCACTCCACGGATGTGTCTCATCTTCTGATTTCAATGTTAAAAATCTGGCCAAAACAAATATTGATATCGTTTCCGATGTGCATTTAGAGGAGGCGACAGCTCTTTTAAAAACCCTGACACGCAAACTGTATAAAAAAAACCCTTCTGAACTCAAAAAAGCCCAGGGCCAGAGTGTAGATATGCGCATTAACCAGATCTTTACCTGTCCGTCACTGAATAGACACCAGGAACTTAATTACAAAAAAGGGACCGATGCCATTTTATTGGGATTTGAACCTGATTTTGAAGGAGATCGTGTTTTTGCCATGATGTATGGACTGTACACAATGATTCACGCATCCTACAATAATAAATGCGAGTTATTCATGCTCGACTATTTAGATGGCCAGAACCTCTATAACAGTGCCCGGAATATTGAGATTTTTGTCTGGCGTCTGAATAACAGGCACAATGGCGATGGTACTGTTTTTCTGCTCACCAACAGTTTGAACGACAACCACCCGAATTTAAGCTATGAACGAACTTTCGGCAAACTCATATCCCTTCAGGACACCATGGCCAAAATCATTTCAACCCGGACAGGACGGACTATAAAAGAAGTGGTTCGTATGGCGGGGATGGCTTTTCTTCCTATTGGAATTTAAACTCCGGTCATAAACATATCTTTTACTGCAATTTCTAAAACTGGGGTTACGTATTTTTTTGTGACAGGTATTTTTGAAATCTGACAACCTGACCCTGATAATACGCTTTCTTTGTTTTAGAAACCCGCAAAGCTTCCCTGGCTATTTCAACAGCCTTTTCAATGTCATTATTTGCAAACAAGGCTTCTGCATAGGTGTCCAGAACAAAGGCTTCCCATTTATAATCCAGTGCTTTTTCTGCATTTTCAAGGGCCTTTTCCTTATTCCGAAACGACTCCTCAGGACAGGTGGCAAACAACCAGGATAGATTATTAAGGGCATGAACATTTTCCGGATCAACCCGTAAAACATTTTCGTAAGAATCAATTGCTTTTTTATAGTTCTTTTTATTGTAATAGTAATCACCGACAAGCGCATAAAGATCTGCATTATCCGGTTCAATATCCATCTGCATGAACAACATCTTTTCTGCAATAAAAGTTTCAAATGCCGGCCTGGCAAATCCATAGCTAACTGAATATCCCAATCCAAGAACCACTAAAATGACAGCAAAATACCCGCCAATCATTTTTTTTACTTTTTTATGGTGAGCATTGATCAGATCTGGATTTGCCTGGCATTTTTCCAAGAATCGAATCCGTGACCCGATGCTGAAATGGTGCCAGTTGGGTTTATCTATGGCTTGACGGGAAAAAGATGCAATCTTGTAAAACGTTGATATCAAGGGTCTTGCATCCGGGATAAACTTATAGACATGAAGATCGGCCTGTCGCTCAAAATTTCTCATAAACAAGCCGAACACAAACCTGAAATAGAAAACAATTCCTCCGACCAGTGCTGCAATGATTAGAAGAGAATACCCTGTTCCCCAGTCAATCCCAAAAAATTCAAACAGGCTGTATACCGGTTCAGCAATCTGCATCAGTTGCATGACCGGCTCAAACAAAATAAAATTGCATGCGCTGAATCCAATCAAAAAAAACAGATAAAACAGCATATGGTGTTTTTGGACATGCCCTATTTCATGGAACATGACAGCCGCAAGCTCATCATCTTCCAGTGAATTTAAGAGCGCCGGAGTAACCAGGATATATCTGAACCGGGCCACCAGTCCCATAACCCCTGCAGTGACCATGGTTCCGCCGAACAGTTCCCAGCGAAGGATATCTGCATATTCAAGGCCTGCTGCTTTGCAGATCCTTTCAATTTTTTCTCTTGAAGATCCTGGTTCCAGGGGACGGCATTTCCAGAGTTTTTTAATAAGTAGAGGACCAAAAATAATAATGGAGACAATAAACAACGCAATAAATCCGATCTCTCCAGCAGGCGTATCCAGAATATTTTTCAATGGTGCCCATGGGAGCAGCCCTAAAATATCAGCAACAATGGATATGGTGAACCACGGGAGCAGGGCGGGAAGAGAAAATGACACATTGGAGCTGATATAATCTCTTTTAGATACCCTGCTTCCGAAAAACCGTTTTTGAACCGTGAAAGCTTCATTCCATACCACGATCAAGGAAATTAAAAACAGCCCGATAAAGACCATCGCTTTTAAAGTTGGCATCAGCTTTAAAAACTCGATATCTGAAAGCACCAGGTTAAGTTTAAACTGATATAGCACAATGGAGAAAACAACCAGGGCAAGAAAAGATAATCTCGAGATATACGCATTAACCAGATGATCAATGCGCTCCATGGTAAAAACGCTTACTTTTCTTTCAAGCCGACCAAATGCCAGCCTGCAAATCAATGCAAAAACAGTATAGATTAGAAACGTATATAAAAAACCGTGACCTGCAACGATTTGATCACTCTGAAAAAGTTCTGATGTAGTGTATATAATAAGTGCGACAAGAAAATATAAAAAATTTGAAAACATTTAAATGCTCCCTGAAGATGCAAAATGATTTAAAACTATCCAGGTTTTCACATCAAATTTTAGGGTATCATCCTGCAGAAGATCTTTGGCTTCCTGTTGTGAAACCAATATAATTTCAATATCCTCGGAAGCTTCATTATGTATATTGGACGCCTCACCGCTGCATTCGGCAAAATACATGCTGACAGATTCATCCGTCATACCGGATGACGAATAAACCCCTGGGCTTTTTTTAAGTGTTTTGGTTATTTTAAGCCCGGTTTCTTCAAAAAGCTCTCTTTGCGCAGAGACGCCTACGGTTTCCCCTTTATCAACAAGTCCTGCTGGAAATCCGTACTGGTACCCCCCAAGCGCAACTCTATATTCTTTTATCAATACCAGTTTTTTTTCGCTCACATGATACGGTACAATGACCACTGCATTTGGAGTTGAACTTTTTTCCTGAAGCGGATTCTGGTGATCTGAACGAGATGCAAAAATCCATTGCTTTTCACATTTTTCCCGATCAGTGTAATCAATTAAGAAAAGATTGAGATACTTGAAATCAGTAACTTTTTTAACGTGCCGGATCTTGATATCAGCTCTTTTTAACGGTTCCATGTCAAAACAATAAGCACGCCGCAAAAAAAAACCAGATCCGATATGTTTTTTTTTCATGCTCTAAACCAGGCCAACCTTAAAAGTCTTTGAATTCATCTTCATCAAATGGAATCACCTGGTCCGGCCTCACTTCTTTTTGTTCGTAATCAAGCCGGCTGTCTTTCCTGCTATGGGGCTTATGTGCAGACTCCGGGAGTGCAGACTTTTTTCTCTTACGGCCTGAAGACGCACCGACCCCTTTCTCACCTGAAACAAGCGATACCAGTTCTTTGACATAGTCTCTAAGCTGCTCGGCCTGGGCATTCAGTTCTTCAGATGCGGATGCTGATTCCTCGGCATTGGCTGCATTCTGCTGAACAATTTTGTCCATTTCCGTAATGGCATTATTGACCTGCTCTATACCTTCTGACTGCTCGCCGGATGCCTGGGATATTTCCGACACCAGGCTGCCTACTTTTGAGGCTGTTTCAGACACTTTTAAAAACGCCTCATTAGTTGTAGATACAATATTAGAACCATCCTGTACTTTTTCCACAGTCTCTTGAATAAGATGTGCCGTGTCTTTGGCGGCATCGGCAGCACGCATGGCAAGGTTTCTTACTTCATCAGCCACAACCGCAAAACCAGCACCAGCCTCCCCTGCCCGTGCGGCCTCTACAGCAGCGTTAAGGGCAAGGAGATTTGTCTGGAATGCAATTTCATCAATGGTTTTAATAATTTTTGAAGTCTCCTCGCTGGCTTTGGAAATATCCTCCATGGATTGAGTCAGGCGGGTCATGGATTCATTGGCACCCTGAACAATTTGATTGGCTTCTCTCATCAGAGAGTCTGCATGCCCTGCATTTTGCGCATTATTTTTTGTCATGGACGACATCTCTTCCATAGAAGAGGACGTTTCTTCAATAGAAGCCGCCTGTTCTGATGCGCCTTCTGCCATGGACTGACTGGATGAAGAAACCTGGCCTGCTGCAGAAGCAACCTGGTTTGCCCCCTCCCCCAATCCATCCGTTATCCTGCTCAACACGCTGATAATTCCTCTAGCGATTATAAATGCCAGAAAAATGCCGGCAATAATGGCCACAACAGAAACAATTGCCACACTTCTTTTTGTTCCGGTGGCGGCTTGCAGCATTGCCTGGTCAGTCATCACATGTTCCTTGGTGGTCATTCGTATCTTTTTAAGCAGACCTTGAACGGCAACAAGGTTGGGAGCTGTCATTTCGGCATAAACACGATTGGCATCATCCAGACCTTTTTGAAAATCTTTTTCAACTGAAATAACTTTTTCAAAATGAGTTTTCACCTCTTCCAAAGCCTTCTGTGTATCTTCATTAAATATTTGTATGGCTTTATGCATCTTTAATTGATTTACATATTCTTCAATCTCAGCAGCACTTTTATGCAGCCGCTCATGAGGTCCTTGTACCGCATCGACGAATGATTTAAACTCACTAAAATCAGAGGCCAGCGTTTTGGTTTTTGAATCCGCAAGAAAGCGCCCGAAAGCGCACTGACCTGGGTCTAACTGGATCCCGGAACTGAATGGTTTTTGCGCTGCAAAATTATCAGCCCGTTTTAACAAAGCATGGTTGGTGTGATCAAGATAAACACCTGTACCGACAATCCATCCCCAGGGTTTATACATTCTGACATATGAAATTTTGGGAGCCAGTTCATCACTGCCCGGAAGCGGCCATTGATAGGTTACAAATCCCTCTCCTTTTTCTTTACAGACCTTAACCATTTCTGCAAAAAAAAGCTTACCACCCGGATCTTTTAGTTTACTGAGATCCTGCCCTTCAAGATCTGGCTTAAAGGGATGCATTACCATCTCGGAATTTTCATCTATGATAAAAAAATAATCCTTATTTTCAGGTCCGTAGCGAAGAAGTTTAACATTCTGGTAGCCCTGGTCTTTGCTGATTTTAATATTATAAAATCCTTTTTTGTCAATACCTGCAATAATAGAGACAGCCAGATCTACAGCATTTTTAAGCTGTCCCTGATAAGAATACAGTCCCCCGGCCTCTGCAGCAAGTTCTCTTCCAAGTTTTCCAGCCCAGTTATAATGGTCTGTCAAGCGCTCTGAAAGAATATGGGCCAAGTCACCATGGGGCTGTTTAAAGACTTTTTCAATAGCTGTTGCAGATTTGTGAAGATGTAAATGCGGCGCCTCTATTTGCTTAAAAAGCGGAGAGAGTTGAGGGACAAGATTCTCTGCCTGTTTCCTTTCTTCTCCGTATAACCATTTCCCAAAACCACACTTATGATCATCGGTTTCTACATCTAACCGGGTAATTTTTTCATCTGTGAGAAGGGAATTTACTTTATTGGCCCAGTTAAGGTGATCCACTTCTTTCTGAGCAAGATTTCCATCCAGTTTATTGCCGTCGATAACTTCATCAGCATTTTTGACGATATTGCCTACTCCAAAAAAACTCAACCCACCCAAGACGATTAAAAGAACAATCACAACACTGAAGCCCACAGCAATTTTTTTCCCTATGGTTAGTTTTTCCCATCCCATAATTCCCCCTGATCTGTAATTGAATTTAATGAAGTTTTTGTCAGTTCATACTTAGCATATTTCAAGCTTTTTAACGGGTTACTAGCTTCAAAAGAGCTATTTCGCTTTTTGGTAAAGTTTACAAATTTTTAAATTGATAAAATAGAATCTGTCTTTTATTCAGCACTCATAGTAGACGAAAACATATGGCAAGTCAACCAGTGGAATTTATTGGACTATTTATAATTATGGATGAATATACATGAGATATTTAAATGCCAGCCAGAAATGAGATGCACTTCCCAAAAGAACAAACAAGTGCCATATTTCGTGAAATCCGAAAATTCCTGGAAAAGGATCTGGTTTTTTCAATACATAGATGAGGGCTCCGATACTGTAGAACAGCCCCCCAAGAGCCAGCCAGAACAGGCACAACGGCTCAAGCGTTTTTACCAGGGGGTATACGGCTACAACACAAAGCCATCCCATGACCAGATAGATCACAGTGGATATCCAGCGAGGGACATTCATGGCGAAAAGTTTCAAGAAAATCCCGATAAATGCAATCCCCCATACCGTACCAAAAATACTCCACCCCCACGGACCCCTCAATGGAACCAGACAGATGGGAGTGTATGATCCGGCAATGACCATAAAAATCATGATATGGTCAATTTTCCGAAAAACCAGCAATGCTTTTTGAGATATCTTTAATGCATGATACAAAAAGCTTGAGGTATACATCAAGATCAGTGTTGCCCCGAAGATGGAAAATGACACCACATGCCAGGCATCGGACCGAATAGCAGCAAATACAACCATGAGGGTCAACCCGGCAACAGATGCCAGGGCACCAGCCATATGAGAAATGGCATTCACTGGTTCTCTGAAAGATTTTGCGAACATACACATGCCTGACTCATAAACAATTTTCCATTAATTTCAAAACTTTTTTTAATCCTGTTACATTTCTTTTACCATGCAAAATTCACCTGTACGCAACTCACCCCGGCTGACGGGAAATAGCCAAATTAGCTAAATATCACTATAAATTTTTAAAAAGCTGTTTATTTTGTCTTCCAACCTTGACATTTTGCACTTTTTTTTGACGCAGACAAACTCTTTTAGCAACGTTTTTATTTATCCAGATTATACTTTTTTTGTTTTATTCAAATAGTTTATCTCTCAAATACTAAATTTAACCAGATTTTCGCCGGTTTCAGGAACATTTTTTGCATTAATTGAAGGTAAATTGGAGGATATAACCAAAATGAATGTACAAAAAGGTGATTTGATTCAACTGGCTATGAATGGCAATTTTGATGTCATCGTTCATGGCTGTAACTGCTTTTGCACAATGGGTGCCGGAATAGCAAAACAGATCAAAACTCTTTTTCCTCAGGCATTTGAAGCAGACCAGGAGACTCTGATCGGCAACAGGAAAAAACTGGGAACATATTCATCTGCAACCGTTAAAATCAAAGGACATACCCTTATTATTGTGAATGCCTACACACAATACGATTTTTCCGGGCATGGCGTGCTGGTGGAATATGATGCCGTAAAGGAAGTTTTTGCCCGGATAAAAGATGATTTTACCGGCCTTAAAATTGCCTACCCCAAAATCGGGGCAGGCCTTGCAAAAGGCGACTGGGAAATGATATCTAATATAATTGACAATAAATTAGATGGAGAAAACCACACGCTGGTTGAATATATTCCCGGCTAAACCATGTTTCAGGATTGATCCTGAAAATTAGGCTTGAAAAGAATCACACTGTTTGTTAAAGCACAAAAACTTTAATTTTTTCAATAATTGCAAGGATTGATATATAATGATTAACGTAGGCATTGCAGGAGCATCCGGATATACAGGGGTTGAACTGGTAAAGCTGATTTCCAACCACCCGGAGGCCAGATTATGTGCTGTAACCTCCAACAGTTACAAGGGACAATCCCTGACCGACATTTTCCCTTCCATGAGGGGCTTTGAAAATCTGGTATGCGAAGAACTCGATATTTCTGCTGTCTCCAAAAAGATTGATGTTATCTTTTTAGCCCTGCCCCATAAAGTTTCCATGGCGTATGCGCCTCTTTTTTTAGATAATAACATCAAGGTAATTGACCTTTCTGCAGATTACCGGTTTACCGATGCAGCCGCCTATGAAGCCACATATCAAACGCATACTTCAAAACACCTGTTGGAAAAGAGCGTATATGGACTGTGCGAAATCTACAGGGAGAAAATCAAGACATCCAATCTTATAGGCAACCCGGGATGCTACCCAACCACGATTTTACTTGCACTGATCCCACTCTTAAAAGAGGGCTTGATCCAGTCGGAAGGTATTATATCGGATTCAAAATCCGGGGTCAGCGGCGCAGGACGATCTTTATCGCTGAGCACACATTTTTGCGAAGCAAACGAATCGTTTAATGCATATAAAGTAGGAAATCATCGGCACACACCTGAAATTAACGAAATTTTAAGTGCGCATTCCCCCCAGAAAGTGGACATTACATTTACCCCCCACCTTCTGCCCCTGACACGCGGTATGCTCTCCACGATCTATGTCAGGGCCAAGGGCAATGCAAGTGAGAAAGATATCAGGGAAGTGTATGAGTCCTGGTATAAAGATGAATTTTTCATCAGATTACTTAAAAAAAATATGTACCCGTCTATTTCTCATGTTCGGGGTACCAACTGCTGCGACATTGGTTTTCATTTTGATGAAAAAACCCGCCAAATCGTAGTGATATCAGCGATTGACAACCTTTTGAAAGGAGCAGCGGGACAAGCTGTCCAAAACATGAATATCATGTTCGATATTAATGAAAATAAGGGATTAGATGCAGTTACAGCCCCTTTATAATGAATATTGTGCTTGACATATAAAAAATATCTAACTAAGAAGGATTGTAATGAGAAAAAGAATAAAAATATGGTTTCATGCAGGCACCACTTCCGACATTAAAGAATTCTCCATTCCAAAAGGTGTTTTAGGTATTCTTATCCTTATTTGTATTTCTACGCTTTCCGGAGCCTCCTTCATTGGTTACGATTATCTGCGCCTGAAGGCAATCTCATTTAACAATACCGAACTCAACCAGGCCATCACTGTTCAACAAGATGAAATTCAAAGCCAGCGAAATCAAATTCAAACATTTGCCGGTGAGATTGAAGTATTGAAAAAACAGGTGAGCAATCTCTCCAAATTCGAAGATAAGGTAAGGTTGATTGCTGATATTAAACAGACATCCGATTCAAGCGGCCTGATTGGTATCGGTGCAATTCCTAAAGATGAACTTGATCCGGATATTCCTTTAGAGCAAAAGCACAACAACCTGATGAGAGAAATGCACCAGCAGGTTAACCAGACCAATCTTGCAGCTAAAAAGCAGGCACTTGATTTTGAAAAACTGATCAAACTGCTTGAAAAAAAGAGGAACCTTCTGGCTTCCACACCCTCTATCAGACCAGTGGACGGCTGGATAACTTCAAAATTCGGATACAGGACATCTCCCTTTACCGGCCGAAAGGAATTTCATTCCGGGCTGGATATTGCCAACAAACCTGGAACTAAAATCATCGCTACTGCAAACGGCAGGGTATCTTACGCCTCTGGCAAGATGTATATAGGAAACCTTGTGGTAATTGATCATGGTTTTGGCCGGATTACCAAATACGGGCACCTGAAAAAACTCCTGGTCAAATCAGGGCAGGAAGTCAAACGAGGAGATGTTATCGCCTTGCTCGGTAATACCGGAAGAAGTACTGGTCCCCATGTCCATTATGAAGTCCGCATCAATGGAACACCAGTCAACCCATTGAAATATATATTAAATTAGCCCTTCTCCATCTTATCTGTTTTTGTTTTTTCTCCTGACAAAAAATTATTTCAATTTTTTGTTTTATTTTAGCCAATTAATGCTTATATGTTTTATGGTAATGCTAACCGGTTACAATTTAATATAGGTAAACTATCCCATGGTATTCAATTTTATTACGAAGATTTTTGGATCAAACAACGACCGCATACTGAAAAAATTACAGCCGACTGTTGATGAAATAAACCATCTTGAAGATGAAATGCAAAAATTATCCGATGAGCAGATGGCTGAAAAGACAGCCGAATTTAAAGAAAGAGTTTCTAAAGGAGAAGCCCTTGATGATATTTTGCCAGAAGCATTTGCCCTTGTAAGAGAAGCCTCTGTTCGAACTCTGAGTATGCGTCATTTTGATGTTCAGCTAATCGGAGGAATTGCGCTTCACCAGGGATGTATTGCAGAAATGAAAACCGGTGAGGGAAAAACACTGATGTCTACCCTTCCTGCATATCTGAATGCCCTGTCCGGGAAAGGGGTTCATATTGTTACGGTGAATGACTACCTGGCAAAAAGGGATGCGGACTGGATGGCTGAGATATATAACTTTCTGGGACTTAGCGTAGGGGCCATTGTCCATGACATTAGCGACCAGGAAAGAAAAACAGCCTATGACTCGGATATTACCTACGGAACCAATAATGAGTTTGGATTTGATTATTTAAGAGATAACATGAAATTCGATACCAACTCCCTGGCACAGCGAGAATTAAATTTTGCCATTGTGGATGAGGTAGACTCCATTCTCATAGATGAGGCCAGAACCCCCCTGATCATTTCAGGACCGGGAGAAAAATCCACCCATTTTTATACTCAAGTCAATGTCATCATTCCTGCATTTAAAAAAGATACCGATTACACCCTGGACGAAGAATCCAAAAGCGTCTCTCTCACTGAAGAAGGTATTGCCAAAGGAGAAAAGCTCCTTCAGGTTGACAACCTGTATGACCCCTCAAATATTGAAATCCTGCACCATTTAAACCAGGCACTTAAAGCCCATACCCTTTTTAAAAAAGACACCGACTATATTGTTAAAAACAACCAGGTGGTCATTGTTGATGAATTTACCGGCCGCCTCATGACAGGCCGCCGCTACAGCGAAGGCCTTCATCAGGCATTAGAGGCCAAAGAAAACGTCAAGATTGAAAATGAAAATCAGACCCTGGCATCCATTACCTTTCAGAACTATTTCAGGATGTATAACAAGCTTTCCGGGATGACCGGTACTGCTGAAACCGAAGCACCTGAATTCAAAAAAATATACGACCTCAATGTCCTGGTAATTCCCACCCACAGGGAAATGGTTCGTATAGATTTTCCTGATCTGATTTATAAAACCCAAAAAGAAAAATATGATGCCGCTATAAAGGACATCATTAAGTTGAATAAAAAAGGCCAACCTGTTCTTGTTGGTACGATCTCAATAGATGTATCCGAAGATTTGAGCAAGAAACTCAAGAAAAAAGGTGTGAAGCACACTGTCCTGAATGCAAAACACCACAAAGCAGAAGCAGAAATTGTTGCCAATGCGGGCCAGAAAGGCGCTGTGACCATTTCCACCAACATGGCAGGACGTGGTACGGATATTGTTTTGGGAGAAGGCGTCAAAGAACTTGGCGGACTTCATATCCTTGGCACATCAAGGCATGAATCCCGAAGGATCGACAATCAGCTTCGGGGACGATCCGGAAGGCAGGGAGACCCGGGTTCTTCTAAATTCTACCTGTCTCTGGAAGATGACCTTTTGAGGATTTTCGGCGGAGACCGGATTCACATGGTCATGGACAAACTGGGGATTGAGGAAGGTGAACATATTGAGCACTCTTTCATCAGCAAAGCCATAGAGAATGCCCAATCCAAGGTTGAAGGACATAATTTTGAAATCAGAAAACAGCTGCTTGAATACGATGATGTCATGAACCAGCAAAGGGAAGTGATATACAAGCAGCGCAGAAAAATCCTGCTTGAAGATAATCTAAAACCCTTTGTACTTGAAATGGTGGAAGACAAGGTCTACGATATTGTTGAAGAATTTGCCATCGAAAAGACACCGATAAAACAATGGGACCTGGAAGGACTTGACAACCGGATAAAGCAGTTGTTCAATTTTGCCCCTGATTTAAAAACAGTTGTCCAGGATAATCTTGACGAGCAGCAGTTTTGTGATCATCTTTTTAATATACTGAAAGAAATTTACGACCAGAGAGAGGCTGCTATAGGCGATGATATTATTCGTCAGATTGAAAGGCATATAATCCTGCAGACAGTTGATACACGTTGGAAAGAACACCTTTTGTCCATGGATCACCTTAAAGAAGGTATCGGGCTTAGGGGGTATGCACAGCAGGATCCTTTAAGAATATACAGAAAAGAGGGCTTTGATATGTTCCAGGGATTAATGGAGCGTGTCAAAGAAGAGGTGGTGGATATCCTGTTTAAAATCCAGATATCCACTTCTTCCCAGGTGGAAGAAATGAAAAAAAATGATGAACAGGACTTGACCTTTTCTCATTCTGACGGATCTTCCATAAAGAAACCTGTGAAAAGATCGTCACAGAAAGTTAAACGGAATGATCCCTGCCCCTGCGGCAGTGGTAAAAAATATAAAAAATGTTGTATGAGTTAGGAGATGGGGACTTATGGCATCGACTGACTCTAAAACAAAAGAGGATATTTCTTCAAAATCGAAAAGCAATCATCCACCCATGTATAAAGTCATCCTCCATAATGACGATTATACGACTATGGAATTTGTGGTTGAAATTCTTATTACCGTTTTTGGAAAATCACTTGAAAAAGCAACGCAAATAATGCTTAATATACATAATAAAGGACAAGGAATGTGCGGCATCTATCCCAGACAAATTGCAGAAACTAAAGTTGAAACTGTGCACAATCTGGCGAGCAATAAAGGATTTCCTTTAAAAAGCACATTGGAAAAGGAGTAAGGTATGATAAGCAAAGAACTAAGTACAGCGCTCGGCTTTGCCGTACGTGAGGCAAAAAAAAGAAGGCATGAGTATGTATGTGTTGAACACGTTCTTTATGCAATCCTTAACCATGAGACAGGTGCTCAGACCATTGAAAAATGTGGCGGAAGCCCTGATCAGATAAAAGAAGAGCTGGAAAAATTTTTTGATGAAAAGCTCACCAGAATAGATACAAAGGACGAGTACGTTCTCCAGCAGACCATCGGATTCCAGAGAATGATTCAGCGGGCCATTAACCATGCGAGGTCTGCTGAAAAGACCGAGGTGAATCTGGGTGATATCCTGGCCTCCATTTTTCAGGAAAAAGATTCCCATGCGGCCTTCTATTTAGAATCAGAAGGCATTACGCGTCTGGATGTCTTAAAATATATCTCCCATACTGCTGAATTTGAAAAAAAGCCTGATCCATCTCCAGACCCGTCTCAGAAGCTTTTAAAGCACTCTGATTTAAAAACAAAACGCAAAAAGAAAAAAGATCCCTTGGAGATATTTACAACCGACCTGTTGAAAAAAGCTCAGGATGATAAAATTGACCCGCTTATCGGCAGATCGGATGAAACAGATCGCCTCATGCAGATCCTCTGCCGCAGAAGAAAAAACAATCCGATTCTCGTGGGTGATCCCGGCGTTGGGAAAACCGCCATTGCTGAAGGGCTGGCTATTAAGATCAACGATAAGGATGTCCCGGACCTTCTTGAAAACTGTGAACTGTTTTCCCTGGATATGGGCACCTTGCTTGCCGGAACAAAATACAGGGGTGATTTTGAAAAGCGATTGAAAGACGTTATTCAATCCCTGGAATCCAAAGAAAATGCACTGCTCATAATAGACGAAATCCACACGGTTGTGGGAGCTGGTGCAACCACGAGCGGTTCCATGGATGCATCCAACATCCTTAAACCGGCACTCTCCTCAGGTGATATCAAGTGTATTGGTACAACTACCTACGAAGAGTATAAAAACCATTTTGAAAAGGACCGTGCGTTTTCAAGACGATTTGAAAAAATAGAAGTATCAGAGCCGACCCTTGAAGAGGCCACCCAGATTTTAGACGGACTCAAACCATATTATGAAAAACACCATGGGCTTTCATACCCTGCGAAGACCATAGAAGCAGCAGCTTATCTGTCTGATAAATATATCAATGACCGGTTTCTGCCGGATAAAGCCATTGATGTTATTGATGAAACAGGTGCTTATCTTCGTTTAAAAGGCAAACAAAAACGAAAAAATGTCAGCATAAAAGATATTGAAAATATTGTAGCTAAAATTGCAAAAGTTCCAGTCACCAGTGTGACTTCTACGGATAAAGCAAATCTTGAATCCCTGCCTAAACGGCTCTTTAAAGTTATTTTTGGCCAGGATGATGCAATTACCACTTTGACGACATCCATTAAACGCTCACGGGCAGGCCTTGCTGCACCGGACCGTCCTATTGGGTCCTTCCTGTTCACCGGCCCTACAGGTGTAGGGAAAACAGAAGTTGCCAAACAGCTTGCATTTCATTTAGGAATTGAATTTATCAGATTTGACATGAGTGAATATATGGAAAAGCATGCTGTTTCAAGACTGATCGGAGCCCCTCCGGGATATGTGGGATTTGATCAGGGCGGAATTTTGACTGACAGCATAAGAAAGCATCCCCATTCGGTTCTGCTCCTGGATGAAATTGAAAAAGCCCATATGGACCTTTTCAATATCCTGCTGCAGGTCATGGACTATGCAACCCTTACAGATAATAACGGTAAGGCAGCGGATTTTAGAAATGTAATTATTATCATGACGTCTAATGCAGGTGCCAGGGAAATGAGTTCAAACAGCATTGGATTTGGCTCCCAGACATCCAACACTGATTCCAAGGGCCTGAAAGCAATCGAAAAAACCTTCAGTCCTGAATTCAGGAACCGCCTTGATAATGTTGTGGCGTTCAACCATCTGTCTCCAAAAGTTATGGAAATGATTGTGGACAAAAATATGAAAGAGCTGAAAACGATGCTTAAGGAAAAAGAAGTTTTCCTGAGCTACTCAGCCAAAGTCCGCTCATATCTTGCAGGCGAAGGATATGATCCCAAATTTGGAGCAAGGCCATTGGCCAGATTTATCCAAACCAATATTAAAGATAAACTTACAGATGAGATCCTTTTTGGCAAACTGGAAAAAGGCGGGAAAGTTTCCATAGGACTTCGGAACAATTCGCTAAACTTTACATTTAAGAGCTGAATGCCCCTTTTCAGGTTATCAGAAAGAATAGACTTCCCCCCGCCCTGGCTTGCAAGATCCGATGGTCTTTTATGCGTAGGTGGGGACTTAACCTCAAAACGACTGATTCTTGCCTATAAAAATGGCATTTTTCCATGGTTCTCACAAAATGAACCGATTCTATGGTGGTCCCCTGATCCGAGACTGGTCCTGTTTCCCCAAAATATTAATATTTCCAAAAGCCTGAAAAAAACCATCAAAAAAAATCAATTCAGTATCAGGGTGAACACAGCATTTGAACAAACCATCCTGTCCTGTGCAAAGCCAAGAAATGGTAAAGAGGACGGCACATGGCTGGTGGAGGACATGATTGAAGCCTATGTTGAACTCCATCAACATGGATATGCCCATTCTGTTGAAACCTGGAATAAAGATCGCCTTGTTGGTGGCCTGTACGGAGTCTGCATTGGCGGCACTTTTTTTGGAGAATCCATGTTCTCTTTTGAAAATAACGCCTCTAAAGTCGCCCTGGTTGCTTTGTCTAAACATCTGGAAAACCACAATTTTGACTTAATTGACTGTCAGGTAACCACAGACCATCTTTTAAGTATGGGGGCAAAAGAAATCTCCAGAACTAAATTTTTAGAAATTATCAGCCATTCCGTTCAAAGGAAATATAATCAAGATATTTGGAATCTTCCGGATGGGCTCACATAAAATCACACCCTGTTCCCTTGACAAAATCAGCTTTGGCATCCATTATATTTCATGTTATTCAAACAACGAAGGATCAAAAATGCTTTTTAAACTTTTTTTATGTTTCACGCTCATCCCTGTGATTGAGCTTTATCTGTTAATCAAGGCCGGAACCGTTATTGGAGGATTTAATACCGTATTACTGGTTATCTTCACAGGATTTGCAGGCGCATGGCTCGCCCGGATGGAAGGCATGAACACCATGATGAAATTAAGAGCCAACCTGCAGCAGGGACTCATGCCCGCAGAAGAATTACTGGACGCAGCCATCATTTTTGTGGCTGGTGCGGTACTGATTACTCCGGGCCTGCTTACGGATGGACTTGGCCTGCTCCTTTTGTGGCCGGTAACGCGCAATAAATTCAAACGGTTGTTAAGAAAAAAAATAGATGAGATGAGACTTCAGGGCAATATTAATATTACCCGCTTCCATTAATTTAGACGAGATTGTACTTATTTAGAGCCGTTTTTGCTACTATAGACTCATTTTTACCAATATAAATTGGACTGCTGATGTTTTTAGAACTGGTTAAAAGCAGAAGAAGTATCCGGAAATTTAAAAAAAAGCCCGTTGAGAAGGAAAAAATCGACTCTCTCGTTGAAATTGCTTTACGGGCACCTTCTTCAAGGGGTTTCAACCCATGGCAATTTATAGTCATCAATGAGCCACCCATCATACAACAGCTTTCTTTAGCAAAACAACATGGTTCCAGCTTTTTAAAACATGCACCGCTGGCTATTGTGGTGTGTGCAGATGCGTCCAAAACCGATGTCTGGGTTGAAGATGCTTCTATTGCCTCTGCTTTTATCCATCTTGGAGCGCATGATTTAGGGCTTGGAAGCTGCTGGATCCAAATCCGAAAAAGAGAGCATACGCCTTCCAAAACTGCGGATGCTTTTGTTAAAGAACTTCTCAAAATACCCGATAAGATAATGATTGAATCAATTATTGCAGTAGGATACCCTGATGAAGTAAAACAATCTCACCCAAAAGATTCTTTGCAGTATCATAAAGTATCTTTTAATACATGGGCAAAGGAATAAATGGATATTAAAGCTGAAATTCTTAAGATGATCCAGAAAAAAGAGAGCGATCTTCCTACTCTTCCTGTTGTTGTAGATAGAATTATAAGTGTCGCTTCCGACCCAAAGACCACAACGGAAGAATTGGCAGAGATCATATCCTACGACCAGGGTATGACCAACAAACTGCTAAAACTTTCAAACTCTATTTATTACGCCCAGAAAACAAAAGTAGAAACCATTAAAAGAGCCATTACCGTCATCGGGTTTGATGAAATCATCGGTATTGCTCTGGGTATGGGAATTTTATCTACGTTTACGGACAAATCCGGATTAAGCCTTGACATGAAAGCCCTGTGGATACATGGCATTGGTGTAGCTACGGTTTCAAAGGAACTGGCCAAAAGAACCAATCCGGCGATTGCCAATAAAATATTTATCCCCGGGCTTTTACATGATATGGGAAAAGTTATTTTCAGCGTGCATTTCAGAGATGAATACAGAAAAGTTCGCCAGCTTGCCATGGAAAAGAAAAAACCATTGTATTTCGCTGAAAACGCAGTGTTCAAGCTGGATCATGCCATTTTATCTGCATTGCTGATGAAACGCTGGAATTTCCCCCAGTCCATTATGCTGCCCTGCCGCTTCCATCACAACCCAGAGTCTGCACCGGTAAAGTTCAAGCACCAGTCTCTTATCATCAACCTGGCAGATTATCTAACTCAAAAGGCTGGCATCGGCCACAGTGGAAATCCTGTTCCGGTTACAGTAAAAAATTCTCCACAGAAAATCGGAGTGAACCCGGCCATCCTGAAGTTAACAATTGATCAGCTTAGACGAAAAGAAGAAGAGATCAAAGAATTTTTCAATATCACCACTGAAGGTTAAAAGTCAAATATCTTTCAGGTTTCTCTGTCCGGAAGAATTCATGCATGATGCTTCAAATGCTTCAAGGCTTTCTTCCAGGGCTTCAAACTCTATTGTCCCTCCAACTGTAATAATATCATCACCTCTTTTTTCAAAGGCTTTGAGCACATCCAGTATACTCAGGCACTCAATATCCATTGCAGGAGTATAGCCAGGATGATCAGGCCCGTTGACCTCAAGAAGAATTTTACATTTGATAAGCTGGGATAGAAGCACCTTTACTATTTTTAATGGAATTTTGATCTCAGCGGAAATCTCTATATCTGATGCAGGATCTTTGCCTCCTGCAAAGCGTTTTACACACAAATGTACTATCCTGAGTACAATCAGCTTTTTAAGCCTGATACTGAGTTTTTCATAGTCAATATCCTGGGTTTCCAGGGCTTTGATATTTTCCCAGGAAAAAGCAATTTCTGCGCCGAATAAAAAGATGGCCCATGACGCCTGCAGCCAAATCAAAAAAAGCGGCAGCGCAGCAAAACTTCCGTAAATTGCATTGTAACTTGAAACTCCCACCTGGAATTTAAGATACGTCATCTGTGCCAGTTGAAAAATAGTTCCGGCAATCATTCCTCCAGCAAAAACCGCTTTGATATCGACCTTTTTATTGGGTATGAAAATGTAGAAAAAAATAAATAAGATCCAGATCGGTAAAAAAGCGAAAATATTAAACCCAAGGGAAATCAGATTTTCCAAATTTCCAGGAAGCTTTATATAAGTAAAAAACTTAGATAAAAAAGCGGTGATAAAAATATTGGCGCTGCTGGAAAAAATGACCAGTATCCCAGCAGTGATTGATATGGCGATATAATCTGTGAATTTCCGAATAAGAGGCCGGTCATCATCTACCCACCAGATTTTATTGAACGCATTTTCAATGTGGCCGATCAACTTAATGAGGGAATAAAACAATAAAATAACACCAAGAACAGCCATCAGGCCGCCTTTTGTCTTTTCAAGCAGGTTGGTGGAAAAAGACAGAACATTCTGAATCACTTCTTCCTGTCCGGCAAACAGCTCAAGCACCCTGCTCTCTAAAAATTCTTTAAATCCAAACCCCTTTGCAATTCCAAAAGCCATTGCCATCACCGGGACAATGGAAAGAAGTGTAAACAGGGTTAAAGATGATGCGCGCAAATCACATCGGTCTGCCCTGAACTCTTTTACGGCAAACACAATAACCTTGATAAACTTTTTGAACCAGAGGGAAATCATCTCTTTTCTTTGATTCATATTCTTTTGCTTATCCTTTTAATGCAAACCATTGTTTTAACCGTTTAAGGCCTTCTTCAGTTGATATTTCAGGAGAATACCCTAAATCTTTTTTAGCCCTGGAAATATCAAACCAATGGGATGTAGCCAGCTCTTTGGCTGCAAACCGTGTCATGGGCGGCTCTTTTTCAATTCCAAAGAATTTGTAAATCCATTCAAAAAAAGCACCTGCAATATATGCAGTTCGCCCGGACACATGGCCTTTGATTGGAGGGAGACCTGCTATATCCAAAAATGCATTTGCAATATCCCATTTTGAAACTGGATCATCCTGGCTGATAAAATAAACATTGCCGGACAGGGATGGATTTTTAGTCAGAGCCTCAGATGCCAGGATGTGTGCATCTGCAGCATTATCAACATAAACAGTATCCACCAGATCATCTTTTCTTCCCACCTGTTTTAGGGATTTTGCCCGTTTAATAAGTTTGGGTAGAAAATGATTATCTTCCGGTCCCCAGATCAGGTGCGGTCTTATAGAAATAGTTAAAAGGCCGTGTTCAGAAGCTTTTCTAACCAGTTTTTCACCCATGGCTTTTGTCTGCGGATACGGAGCCAGATATTTTTCAGGATACGGCACGCTTTCATCCACATTCTCCATGTCTGTATCATCAAAAACAGCACTGGGAGAGCCGGTATATACTAACTGCGATACCTGGTTTTCTTTGCAGGCATCAATCACATTTTGTGTCCCTGCAACATTGGCCTGGTAATATGCTTCATAACTGCCCCAAAAAGGAGGTTTAGCCGCCACATGAAAGACCACATCCATGTTTTTTAAAGCGCCTGCAACCGACTGTCTGTCTGCAAGATCCCCCTGAATCTGTTTTACCCCCATTCGTTCCAGTTCCGGATAAAAACGTCTTGAAAATGAGGTAACATCAAGATCTTTTTCCAATAGTTTTTTCACAATGGCTTTGCCTAAAAAACCACCGCCTCCAGTCACTGCTGCATTTTTAATTTCCATGGTCCTGTTCAGAAATTTCCCTTTTGTCCTGTGTTGTTTTTATAGCCCTGCAAACCGATTCAGATCTTAAATCTCTATCATAACCAGTATTGCCTGGCAAGGACAGGTGACTTCCTTATAGACTTAACAAAATCTTTTCTTGACAAAATGATTGCTTTGAAGTAGAAAAAACGAGTTTTTTTGACGAGCGGGAATAACTCAGTGGTAGAGTGCGACCTTGCCAAGGTCGAAGTCGCGGGTTCAAATCCCGTTTCCCGCTCCACTTTTTCCCCTTAAGGATCTCCTTGTGAATAATACCGAACAGGTTCTGTGCATACAAAAAGATCATCTGCCCAAACCCTGGGTCCAGCAAAGAAGTGTCATTGAAGAAAATTTTGATAAATTTATTCAACAATGCACCCACGCTGGTTTTGCATTCATCGACAGGCCAAAAGCGGAAAATGATCCGTCTCTAAAACAGATCATACCCTATATCCTGCTACAGACTTCAGATCGGAAAAAGACGGCTGTATACAGCAGGAACGGCAGTGAAAAAAGGCTTCATGATCTCCAATCCATTGGTATTGGGGGGCATATCAACCCGGTAGACCTTAAACACAATACAGATAATTTCAAACAAATCCTGATGAGCGGTATGCACAGGGAACTGGAAGAAGAATTAGAACTGCGCCCACAAAACGAACTGCCTGATTTTGTCGGAATCATCAGTGAAGATATCACGGATGTTGGAAAAGTTCATCTGGGAGCTGTCTTCAGGATACTGACCGATCACCCGGAAAAATTTATTCCCGGAGAGGAATTGTTTAATTTCCAATGGGTTGGAACTAACAGCCTGGCAGAATTAAATCTTGAATTATGGTCTGAGCTTGCTTTGGAACTGATTTCTTGAAAAGCTCCGATAGCTTTTTGAATTAAGAATTAAAAATCTTTCGTACAAAAGAGTCCTTGTCTTTAAGCAGCTTTGATCCCCTGGTAATTTTACACAGACTGATTCCGTATTTTTTTGCTATTTTCCTCTGGGTCATTCCATTATGCAGGTCCTGAAGGAGTTTCCACCTTAAAGAAAGATCGTCCAACTCTGAGGGTGTAAAAATATCTTTAAAAAGTTGTTCCAGATTATCAGGATCATCAATCGATAATATAACCTGGAGCAAACCCTGATCAATTGCCATATTTTTCCTGCCTTTTCATTATTTTATAAATTATTTTAAACGTCTTCGGATGAAATCATCTTTTCCTCAAATGATTGCACTTGATATAAAGAAACCTTTAGCGAACCTTTTTTCCATTCATCTGACGGCAGTCCTGCCTTTGTGCACAAGTGGCCTAAAAATGCGTGCGGATCTTTTAACTGATCCCAAACCTGGGGTAAAAACGTAGCCCGGTTATTATGTTTTTCTATAATTACCCCGTCGACACCGGGTTTTAATTTGCGTATCAAATCATCTGAATCACTATATTCAAGTTCCGCAGGCCGGGTTAAAATACTGATTTCAATCAGCGTTTCCTCCAATTCTTCATAGGCCAGCGGCCTGAATCTTGTATCACGAAATGCCGCATGCCTGGCATTATCTTTTACCCCTTCAAGCAAAGATTTAACCGGTTCAATATTTCCAATACACCCACGAAGCTCACCTTTTTGTTTATGAAGACTGACAAATGTTCCCCTGTTTCGTTTAATGACCGGGTTTTTTATCTTCTTTTCCAATTCAGAAAGGCTCTCTTTTTGCTCCCCGAACTGGCGCAATATATTTTCCCTGGCAAGCTTTAAAAGCAGGTGGCCATCCTCTATCGACATTTCTTCCGGCATCATGTGTTCCCCAAAAATTTCATGTTCTTATGTAACAATATCATCAAAAAAAAATTTATAACAGTGAAAGATTTTTTAAATCGCCTATATCCTTTGCCCATAAGGTTAAAGCGGCTGTGAACAGTTAAAATAAAAGCAAATAGATAAAAACAAGAGAAAATCAGAGTAAATTTTTTCAAATGGCTGCATATAATTCCCCAGAAGCACACTTTAGGGGAGCATCCTATCCACTTAAAAATCATAAATTCTGTTTAACTTGATTTGACTCAGGGGATGATTATCAATAGAATAATTTTTATTGTGGGAGATAGCGCTGTAAACCGGATGACCTAAATTATACCTAAAAAAAAATAAAAATGGATACGATAAATGGCAAGCATAGTTGACCAAAAATTGATTCGCAGGCTTATTGAAAGCGGGATTGAAGCGTCTTTAATCCCCGGGTTCATAAGAAGCCTTGCCAATGCATGCCTCATAAACCCGGATATGTCCCATTCACAGGCTATCAAACGCTTAAAATACCTTGGATGGGATGACGTTGAACTGGATTATCACACCCTTCAACTTGCAATTGACTCCCTTGAAACAAAGGGGTTAAGTCAGTTGGAATACAAGTCCGCTCCCTGGTATCTAAACGGCTTTCAGCCTAAAAAAACACCTATAAAAACGTATCAAGAGGTGTAAACTTCAGCCCAAAAGCATCTGCCACAGGCCTGCAGACAATCTTATCCCCGACATAATTTACCCCTTTAGCAAACCCCTCATCCATTTTACATACATTTTTCCAGCCATTATCTGCGATTTTCAACACATACGGCAAAGTTGAATTTGTCAATGCCAGTGCTGATGTCAGGGGAACGGCTCCGGGCATATTGGTAACACAATAATGAATGACCCCATCGACTTCATAGATAGGATCACCATGAGTGGTCGGCTTTGAAGTTTCAAAGCACCCGCCCTGGTCTATGGCAACATCCACCATCACTGATCCTTTTTTCATTGTGGGAAGCATCTCTTTTGTAATCAACTTGGGAGCTTTTGCGCCGGCAATAAGAACAGCTCCGATTACAAGGTCAGCTCCTTTTACAAGTTTTCTGACCAAGGCAGGTGAGGACATTAAAGGGCTGCAATTGGCTGGCATGATTTCCGACAGATACCGAAGCCGATCAATATTCATATCTAAAATCGTAACATTCGCCCCCATGCCGCAGGCCACCTGGGCAGCATGAATTCCAACAACGCCTCCTCCCATAACCAGGACATTTGCGGCTGGAGTTCCGGTGACACCACCTAAAAGCACACCACTGCCTCCAAAAGTCTTTTCAAGGTATTTTGCGCCCTGCTGAACAGCCAGCCTTCCTGCAACTTCGCTCATGGGTGCAAGGAGCGGAAGCCTTCCATTTTTATCCTCAATAGTTTCATAAGCAATACCAATGGAACCGGTCTTGAGCAAAGCCTGTGTAAGGGATTTATCCGCTGCCAGATGAAGATAGGTAAAAACAAGCTGATCTTTTTTGATAAGATCAAATTCGACTGGCTGGGGTTCCTTTACATGCATCACCATCTGTGCTTCATCAAAAACCTGCTCAGGAGTATCCAAAATTGCAGCACCGGCATCTGAATAATGTTGATTTTCAAAACCGGAACCCATACCGGCATTTTTTTCAACAAGAATTGTATGTCCATGTGCTCTAAGCATATCCACACCCGCCGGAGTCATACACACGCGATTTTCCTGGGGCTTTATCTCTTTTAGAATCCCTACAATCATCTTTATTTGCTCCTTAATTGGATAAAATAGTTGAATAAAATTTCAGAATAAATGCCGCTGATACGAAAAAGCAGATCATTTCAGACGCAGCGATTATACACAACAGGATTCTCAGACCAAAACTCATAAACAGGGTTCATAAATCCAACCCCATAAATCAGGGTTGGGCGAATAACAAAATTATATTTTTTTCGTATAGATACTATAATAGCAGATGAGGGTTATTCTGGAAACCGATTATTGATATCTTCAAATTCATCAATATTTTCAATAAGAAGGTTTACAAGCCTTGCATCAAAATGTTTACCGGATTCATTACGAAACAATTCAATGATTCGATCCATTTCCCAGGCATCTTTATAACACCGTTTATGGCTTAACGCATCAAACACATCGGCAATCGCAGCAATCCGGCCATAAATATGAATTTTCTCACCGGGAAGCCCCTGAGGATAGCCATTGCCGTCCCAACGCTCATGATGCTGCAGCGCGATAATAGAAGCCGCTTTCATGATAGAACGATTCGATTTTCTTAAAATATCATAACCGATTCTTGCATGTTCTTTTATGACATCAAATTCTTTGTCTGTTAATTTCCCCGGCTTATTCAAAATCACTTCAGGAATACCTATTTTCCCCACATCATGCATGGGTGACGCCAGCCTCAAAAGCTCGCATGTTTCTTTATCCATGTCATATTTCAGGGCCAGGAGATAGCAGACTTCTGCGACTCTGGCTACATGATTGGCAGTCTCCTGGGAACGCGTTTCCACGATTTCTCCCAAAGTAAATATGACTTCTTTCTGGGTGTTGATAATCTCGCGGGTAAGAGATATGTTTTCAAAACCAATGGCAATATTGTTGATATAGATTCGAAGCAGATTTTTCTGAGTTTCGGTAAGTGTATTCCACCCGCTGAGATATAAAATACTGGAAAAACCTTCGCGGGTTCGAAACACTCCGACGTAATCATCCCCCTTAATATATTCGCCACCTGTTTCTTTATATTTTTTGTAAGCCAGGGGAATACTTTGGGGCATGGCATCATCAACAACACCCCCCTGCTTTTCTTCCATTTGACCAATCCCTGCCATTAATTTTGCTTCAGCACCCGGCATGCCAATAAAATAAGCAGACTCCAGGTTTCCTGTACCTGAACTCAGGTCCAAAATTTTAAGCATGTTTTCCAGTACATGCGCACCGATTTCGGCAAAGGAGAGATGTTTAAATACACGGGATGCGGCCTGGATAATGTTCTCTAGGCCAATGGTGTTCTGCTCGATTGTTTTCAGGCTCCCGTAAGCCCTTAAACACGCAGTGATCATTGTAAATAATTTCTGGGCTGTTAAATCAGGTTTGGTTTTGTAGTCATTGATATCATATTTTGTGATCACTTCCTGTTCCGGTGCTTTTCCCGGTTGTCCGGTTCTCAAAACAATTCTTATTGAAGAATTGTTAAGTTCATTTCTGATGTATTCAACCAACCGCAGTCCGGAATCTTCTCTCTCCATAACCACATCAAGAAGAACCAAAGCAATATCAGTATCACTATTCAATAAATTTTTCACATCCTGCTCAGAATATGCACTGATCAGTTCAAGTCCCCTGTCCTCAAAACTGAATCCCCTTAAGGTAATTCTTGTAATCTCATGGACATCTTCTTCATCGTCCACAATCAATATTTTCCAAGGTAAAAGACCGGCAGAACCGACACTCATTTCAATACCCGCCCGATCTTCGTCTTCATCGGCAAAAACCAGGAGGTCTTCTGTATTCTCTTTTGAAAAAGACTGATCCATAGAAATATGCCCTCTATTTTTCCTTAAAATAAGTGTCTACCAGTTCCTGGGCAAGCCCGATATATGTCTGGGGAGTTAATTTTTTCATTCGCTCCTTAAAATCCTGGGGAACTTTCTCCAGATTATCTACAAATCTTTCCAGATCCGATTTCTGAATTTTCTGGCCCCTGGTGAGATCTTTCAGCCTTTCATAAGGATTTTCTTCTCCAAATACCCGCATAGCTGTTTGAAGTGGTTCCGCCAGCAGCTCCTGGTTATCATCCAAATCCTTTTGGAGCATCTCGCTATTCAAATCAAGTTTTGAGAGTCCTTTCAGCGCATTTTTCACACCAATGGCAAAGTATCCAAATGCCGCCCCCAGACTTCTAAGAACCGTGCTGTCACTCAGGTCTCTTTGGAATCGGGATTTTTGAAGTTTTACACACAGATGCTCCATCATTGATATGGCAATCCCCATATTCCCTTCACTGTTTTCAAAATCAATCGGGTTGACCTTATGAGGCATTGTGGAGGATCCGGTTTCTCCCTTTTTTACCCGTTGTTTAAAATAGGCCAAAGAAATATATCCCCACATATCCCTGTCAAAATCAATCATAGTCGCAGCAGCACGGATCATGGCATGGAGAACAAATGCGATTGAATGATTGGGGTTAACCTGTGTTGTAAAAATAATAGGAGACAACTCTAAATTACCAGATATAAATCTTTTTGATGCGTCAATCCAGTCGATTTCGGGATACACGAACTGATGGGCGTTAAAACTGCCGGTTGCCCCATTTAATTTACCCTGGACTTCTGCCTGATCAATAATTTGTGCTTCCTGTGACAGTCGCCACGCGAAATTGACAAACTCTTTGCCGACAGTTGTAGGTGTTGCCGGCTGGCCATGAGTTCTGGACATCATGGGTATTGATTTGTACTCAATGGCTTTTTGCTCTATTGCTGAGACTAACTCGTTCAAAAGCTCAACTGCAAGCTGTTTACCTTTTTTTAACATCAGGGCGTAAGACGTATTATTGATGTCATCAGAAGTACAGGCAAAATGAACCCACTCTTTTATATCCGAAAGCCCGGATGCCTCAAGCTCATCTTTTATAAAATATTCAACTGCTTTCACATCATGATTTGTTTTCTTTTCAATATCTTTTATTTTTTTTGCATCATCCACATCAAAATTATTTGCAACAGCATCCAATTTTGAAAGGTTTGCCACATCAAAGTCAGCCAGTTTCAAATCCGTTAAAATAAACTTAAGCCATTCGATTTCAACAAATACCCTGTGCTTTATAAGACCATACTCAGAAAAAATTTGTGCCATTTCTCCAGTCAGTCTTGCGTATCTTCCATCCAGGGCAGTCAGTGCAGTTATCATGAGATTCTCCAATTTTCAAATTTCGATATATCCAGGTAAAGTACCAAACAATCTTAAATTAAACAATCCTAATTTATACCTGGAAAACACTGCTGCCTCTTAAACTGGCACTCACTCAACTCTGACTTTACTTTACTTTACTGTTAACCTGTGGCGCGGGTTGACAGATCTATTTTGATTTTATTAAAAATCCCAGGGTTAGTCTCTTGACAAACGCTGGTGGAAAAAGTATTTTAGCAAGGTTTTTAACGTATATACAAAAGCAGCCTAATTTTGCTTCAGGAGTTAATTAATGGCATTAACAAAAACACTTATTGCAGAAAAAATACAAGACGACCTTAAACTGTCAAGAACCACCACCTATGAAATCATGGAAGAATTTCTTGAAATCATAAAAGAAACCATTGCAAGTGGTGAAGATATCATGATCAGCGGGTTTGGAAAATTCTGTGTGAATGAGAAAAAAGCCAGGAAAGGCAGAAACCCGGCGACAGACCAGGAAATGACTCTCCCGGCCAGACGAGTTGTTACGTTTAAGTGTTCTGGAAAATTAAGAGAACAAATCAATTCTTAACATCTCTTTGCCATAAATGCATCTATCAGAGCAGTTGATCACCTTTATAATTCTCGCCACTCTGGCGGGTAGTTATTTTATTGCAAACCTGGCGGATTTTTTAAACCTTAAAAATCTGAATAAGCCATTACCTTCAGAATTCAAAGGTCATTACGATTCCCGGAAATATACGGATTCCCAAAATTATCTGAAAACCACCACTCGTTTCGGGTTTATTACTTCCAGTGTTGACCTGGCTGTTATTTTAATTTTTTGGTTTTCCAGAGGATTTCAGTATACAGACACCTTTGTTCGATCTTTTAATTTTTCGCCCATCATTTCCGGGCTTATTTTCATAGGCATTCTTTTATTTTTTAAATTACTCATTTCGTTGCCTTTCAGCATTTACTCTACATTTGTGATCGAAGAAAAATTCGGGTTTAATAAAATGACGCCGAAATTGTTTATCACAGATCTGGTTAAATCTATTGTTCTTTCATCCACTCTTGGTGGCCTTTTGCTGGCGTTAATTTTATTTTTGCTTGAAAGCGGGGGCCATTACGCCTGGGCCATGTGCTGGGCAGCCAGTACCATTTTCCTTTTGGTGGTTCAATATATTGTACCAACCTGGATCATGCCTCTTTTCAATAAATTCACACCTCTTGAAGAGGGAGAACTTAAAAAAGCAATCTTTGAATATGCCGATTCAATTAATTTTTCCCTTTCCAATATTTTTGTAATGGATGGCTCCAAACGAAGCAGCAAATCCAATGCTTTTTTCACAGGATTTGGTAAAAACAAACGAATTGTACTGTTTGACACCCTGATTGATGAACAAACCACCGAAGAACTGGTGTCTGTCCTTGCACATGAAATGGGTCACTTTAAAAAGAAACACATCATAAAACGGCTTATTTTAGGAATCCTGCAATTGGGGATTATCTTCTACCTGCTGTCCATATTCATATCTCATGGAGGCCTGTTTCACGCTTTTTTCATGGAAGAAGTATCCATATACGCAGGTTTGATCTTCTTTGGCATGTTATATTCTCCTATTGATTTCTTTTTATCCATTTTTTTTCAGGCATCTTCAAGAAAGGATGAATACGAAGCGGATCGATTTGCATCTGATACGTTAAACAACAGCAAACCGCTTGTGAGCGCCTTAAAAAAACTTTGTGCCCACAATTTGTCTAATCTAACCCCTCATCCGTTTTATGTATTTTTGAATTATTCCCACCCACCGGTATTGGACAGGATTAAGGCGTTAAAGTAAACAGGTGTTTACTTGTCAATTCTCTGACAACTTTGATTCCGGCCCTTTTCTTTTGCGTCATAAAGCGCTTCATCCGCCAAAGCAAGAAGACCCTCTACTGAATTGTGCTTCCCGGGAATAGCAGTCGCAACCCCTAAACTCAGGGTAACATGTTCGTTCACTTTAGACTTCTCATGGGGAATTTCAAGATTTTTTACATTTGTCCGGATCTCTTCTGCAACGGCCATTGCCCCGTCCTCATCTGTATAAGGCAGTATCACGGCAAACTCCTCACCACCATACCTGGCAGCCAAATCTGATGAACGATTGGTGGAGTCATCAATAGACCGGGCAACTTTGATCAGACAACTGTCCCCTTCCTGATGGCCATAATTGTCATTATATAATTTAAAATAATCAATATCTGATAAAATCAGGGAAATTTTGTCCTTGTCTCTAAAATGACGTTTCCATTCTGAGCTGAGATACTCATCAAATTTTCTGCGGTTTGGAATCTGGGTTAACCCGTCTATCACAGACAGCAGCTTGAGTTTTTCATTGACCCGTTTCAGTTCCTGCTCTACCCGCACAGTTTCACTTATATCTATGGCAAAACCGTTAAAACCATCTGCCCTTCCGGATTCATCCGGGGTTGTTTTGGCATAACACAGTGCCCAGACAAAAGAATTGTCTTTTCTCCTGAGCCGGCATCGGAAACGGATAACCTCGCCTGCCTCATGGATCGCAAACATAAATTCATCTGCTTTTTCTTTATCAAAAAATGCCTGGGCTGGAAAATCCGATACCTGCTCCACGACTCCTTCTGCAGATTCGTATCCTGTCATCCATGCATATTCAGGGTTTGATAAAATAATTTCCCCCTGGTTGTTCACATGGAAAAAACCAATAGGGGCAAAATCAAAAACATCTTTGGGATGGGGTACGGTAAAATCTGATTGAGGTGGGTCAGTAACCTCTCTTGCCAGGACGGCAACCCCCAATCTTTCCCCTTTGGTGTTCATGATTGGGGCATAAAACAGCTCACACTCAATTTGATTGTTAGCGTAGGTTTTATGGGAACAGCTAAACCGGATGGTTTGAGAACAATTGGAAAGATCCGTTTCTGACAAAGGAATCAGCTCATTCAAACGCCGGCCCATTGCTTCGTCTTCTGTATGGCCAAACAGACCTGTTGCACCTTTGTTCCAAGAGGATACATTCAGATCATTATTCGCTTCGATATAAGCCAACCTGGCATGTCCGATCAGGTTTCCGAGGGCCAGTATTCTGTCAATTAATTTAAAATCCATGCCATTCATAAAAATTCTATTGATTTGGTCTCGATACTATGAAATTTTATTTTTTTAAACAAGGGAAAATAAAAAAATTCTATGAAAAAACTCATTGTAACCGCAGATATTCATGGCAATTATACGGGCTGGCTCACCATAAAATCCATTCTAAATAAAAAAGATGCGCTTGCCGTTGCAGGAGATTTGTTTGACACCAGGTACGGCAGTTACTCAAATCCGGATTTCCAACCAGAGGCCATAAAAAAAGATCTTAAAACATTTGCCCATCCGCTTCATTATGTATATGGAAACTGTGACTCTCCCGGATTTTCACCTGGTTATGAAGAAAACAAACGCTTCAGCCTTTTTAACAAATCCATTTATCTGCATCATGGTCACCAGCGAATAAACACATCAAGTCCTGTCGATATTGTTATACAGGGCCACACCCATCTGTGTTCCCTGGAAAAAAAGAATGGCGTTATTTATATGAATCCGGGTTCTGTCACACATCCAAGAAACTCAGTTTATACCTATGGTATCATAGATGAAAACAGTGCCCGACTGATCGAACTTAAAACAGGGGATTCCCTTGTTCAGATAGATTTTTGACCAACAGATTTCTCTTATTTTCTCACACCTTCTACAGGCGTTACCGGTTGAATTCTTTGAACCCTCCCCACGCTCATATCCTGTGATCTTGCGGTTTTATGTTTTTTCATTTTTCTTTTTAAATCCATATATTTTTTATAACTGCTGTAGGCTGAAGAAGATACATGGGGGCGCTTTGAGGCATGAGACTTTTTCTTCCTGTTTTTGAAACTGCCTTCAGGATGAACCTGGTTAAACACCTCTTTAAAGTTCTTTGTACTATTTCTTCTTCCGACTTTATTCGGAGCCTTCTTTTTTGTGCGAAGATTTCTTTTTACACTTTTGGGAACACGCTTTTTTTTCAAAAAATGGCCAAAGTCCTCAAATATGGCAAACCATGAAAATTCCGATTTTACCTCGTTCTTGGATGCTTTGGTGTCTTCAGATGAAACTTCTGCTTGAGCCGTCTCTTGTTTTTTAAATTGAGACTTTAATTCATCTTTTTCCTTGCTGCTTTTAAGTTCAGGGACTATCAGTCGAAATGCAAGGTTAATATCTTTCATTCTTGCCTCGGCATTTTCCTGCAGCCCTGGGTCATCACCAGCTAAGTCCGGATGAAATTTTTTAGCCAGTTCCCGATAAGCGCTCTTTGCATCTTCAAGCGAAACACCGTGTTTCAGATTTAAAATTTTTAATGCCTCTCTTGTATCCATTCCATGTTAATAGAATGCTGTTTACCTTGGTGTCAAGCAAGGACTGATACGGACTCTCAAATTGCAAAATATCTTATGAAATGATACCATACGCCCTACTCAAAAAAGGAGATCCTATGCCAAAAGAAAAAAAATCATCTGTCAACTCGCATGAAAACCCAGAGTTTGCTGCCTGGTTTACCGCTTTCTTTCTCAAAAACCATATTGATCCGTTTGCGTATCCTGCAAAAGTTGCCTCTGAGGAACAGATTCAATTCATGGTATATCCTGAAAATAATGAGCGCTATTATCCATGTTCCGACAAAATGTTTAATGCCATCATGTCACGCAAGTATCCTCCTTACCTGAAAAAACAGTATAAACTGATACTGGATAGAATTCTGAACATGATTGATGAGCTTATTGACGCTGAATATGACCGGAATTTTTTAAAAACCCTGGTCAAAATAAAATATGAAGATGAAACGAACACAGGCCTTCTGATCCCTTCAAGACTAGAGAAAAGGCTCTATAAAATCTTTTTAAGCAGAACCCACATTGAAAATCCGTATTCCGATAATAAACGAGCAGCTAATCGTAAAATTAAAAAATTTCTAATTTCTGAACCATTTAAAACAGTCCTTAACCAGATTGATGATTCCCTGAAACACATCAAAGACCTGTCATTGTCTGAACTTAGAGAAGAAATAAAAGCAATTGAATTTAAACGGCTTTTGACAATCATCGCACAAAAACATCTGTGGCTGAACAAAAAACTGAAAACGCCTTCTGCAGAGGCAATCAAACAGATGTTTAACACACCAATCAAAGGGAATGGAATGGATCCCCTTTTATCTTTGATTCAGTCAAAAAAACAAAAAATTCTATGGATAGCAGATGAATCAGGAGAAGTTGTGGTTGATCTGACCATTGCAAAATTTCTTGCAGAACTGGGCCATGCCGTAATCTTTGTTGTAAAAGAATCTCCTTTTTTCACAAAAGTCTGCCTTGCAGACACCCGGACGGATCCAATCCTTTCAAAAGAGCTTGAAAATGCCCATTTTATCCATGAAAAAACCATCAGCAAAAATAATCTGGTGCAGCTTTTAAAACATGATAAAAATATCTATGTCTTTTCAGATGGAACAAGAGAGGATTTAAATCTACTACTGGCCTCAACTACATTTTCAAGAATCTTCAAAGAAGTGGACTGCGTTATTTCAAGAGGTGCCACCCAAAAAGGCATATTAATTGACTCACATTTTAGATTTACACAGAATATTATTAATATCACTCTCGAAAAAAAGGTATTAAATATCACCTGTAAAGAAAGACACCCGGAGTTTATCAAATTCTCCCATCACCAGTTGGAAGAAAAAGCCGATAAGATCATCCAGGAGATGAAAAGGGCTAAAAAAAGGGGAATGACTGTGATGTTCTACAGTGGGATTATTGGTTCTATTCCCGGTAAAATTGATGTTGCAAAAAAAATCATGTCTACATTTATTGACTACCTGCACAAACGGTCAACCGACCTGTTTATTGTCAACCCTTCAAACTATTATGAACCAGGCATGGATGCAGACGATTTGATGTACATGTGGGAAATAGTTCAACGAAGCGGTTTTATTGATATCTGGCGGTTTCAAACCTCTGAGGATATTGCGCAAAGCTTTTCAATAATGGGGGAAAAAGTTCCTCCGGAATGGATTGGTAAGGACTCCACCTACAGCACCGGCTGCACCAAAGAAATGAAGATTGCCCAGGATGTTCAGTTAATAAATCAGGAGATGCAGCTCATTGGCCCGGCCTTAGATAAATTTATGCGGCGAAACGAATATGGTGTTGGATCCATGTACGATCAACGCCTGGCAGATTCATAATCGACTTTCGTAATCGTTTAAGGCAAGATGAAATGCTGCAATGGCATGGTCCGCACAATGGCCTTCAGCTTTTGGAAGAGTTTTCAGATAATCTATGATATTTTCACGGCTTATCAAACGCGCCGCTTGAATGGTCTGGTTTTCAACAAGTTTTATCAGTGTATTGGCGCAGGCATGGGAAAACAGGCACCCCTGAATATCATAGGAGATAGAGAAAATTTCACCGTCTTTCACCATCAGATAAAATTCAATTGTATCACCACACTCACGTGTTTTTTTTCCAACACCATCAAAAGTATGGACTCTTTCCTGGTGGTCTCTTTTCATGGCCATCTCAAGAAATTCCAAAGAATGATCATTCCAGAAATCAAATGCTTTATCTTCTTTTTTTTCCATTTTTAATTACTTTATCTTGTTCAGTTTCTTTATTTAAATATCTTCCGGTATCCGGATACCATATTTTTTTATCCGCTTCCAGAGCGTAACTCTACTGATGCCAAGTAACCTGGCAAGTTTAGACTGGTTTCCCCTTGTTTTTCTAAGCTGATGTAAAAGCACATCTCTCTCTGATTGAAGTTGAGGGCTGATTTGCTCTCTTGCTACAAAATTTTTGCCCGGGTCAATGATCTTATGGGGAATATGCATTTCCTCAATCAACCCTCCGGGGCAGAGAACGAATGAGTATTCTATTGCATTTCTGAGCTCACGGACATTTCCAGGCCAACTGTAGGCAATAAAAGTATCCATCACTTCCGGGGAAACCCCTATGATTTCTTTCCCGGTTATAGAACTATTCTGATCAATGAAATTTTGCACGATAAGAGGAATATCCTCTTTTCGCTCAGACAGTGGAGGGCATTGGAGCGGAAAGACATTGACCCTGAAAAACAGATCTTTTCTGAAATTCCCTTTTTTGATCTCTTTTTCAAGGTTTCTGTTTGTTGCAGAAACAATCCGCACATCTACCGGAAACGGATTATGGTCTCCAACCCTCTCCACTTCTTTTTCCTCTAAAACTCTAAGAAGTTTTACCTGGATAGACATTGGAATTTCCCCAATTTCATCGAGAAAAATCGTACCGCCATGAGCAGCTTCAAATCTCCCTATTCGATCTTTTTCAGCCCCGGTATATGCCCCTTTTACATGGCCGAACAACTCACTTTCAAAAAGATTTTCATTCAAAGCAGCACAGTTAACTTTTATAAACGGTTGGTCTTTTCTAGGGCTGTTATTATGAATGGACAAGGCAACAAGTTCTTTTCCCGTACCGCTTTCACCTTGTATCAAAACAGGTGCATCGGATTGTGAAACACTTTTTATCAATTGAAAAAGCTGCTCCATGACAGGCGTCTTCCCTATAATACCGGATAAGCCTTCGCTAAAGTGAAAAATAGTCTTAAGGGATTCAATTTCCTCCTGTTTTTTAATTATAGAAGTCATGTCTGTCAAAACCTCAACAGCACCAATCGCTTCTCCATTTTCATCTTCAAGGACAGACGCACTTTTAAGGATATGAACCGAGAGGTTCTTTTTGTTTTTAATCCTGCATTTTTTTACCTTTGACTGCCCTACGGAAAACAGCTTGCAATATTCCACGCCCTTTCCCCTACCGATAATTTTACACCCGGTGCAATTTAAAATTCTGCAGGAGCTGCCCAGCAGTTCATCCTGACTGTAGCCTGTCAGTCTCTCGGCAGAAGGATTCGTTTCCTGTATCACTCCGCCTGTATCTACGATTATTATCCCGTCTTGAAGCCTGTCGATTATTTTTTTCCAGTGTTTAGAAAAATCCATTTCGTATGCATCCAAAATTTAATACTAACAAAAGCAAAAGAATTAACACCTGTCAACTTAACAGATGTTAATTCTAAATGTAACCACTATAAAATACAAGAAAATAATTATTATAAATTTTAAATTATGGCATTTTGAAGGCATAAATCTGCACGAAACATGTGAAACTTATTCACAATCAGTTAACAATCGCCAACAGAACAATCGCAACATATAAGATTTTCACCAACTGAATTTTTCATATTTTTCTCAATAAAACCAGAAGGATAAAAAAATATATTGCCCATTTTTAACACATGGCATGTTTGTTGATATTAAGACCAAAGAGGAGGTGCAGACTAAAAGGAAAAATTAAAATTTAAATATTATAAAAAAGGAAAATAAAAGATGAAAAAAATTTGCATAAGTTTTCTTTTTTTGATGGTTTTCATAAGTTCGCCAGTACTTGCTGCTGGTGATGTGGACATGCTTAAAGATGAGCTCAAAAAAATGTCCCAGGCCATGGAAATGCTTCAAAAAAAAATAGAAGTCCTTGAAAAAGAGAGCAAAGAAGAAAAAGAAGAAGTAGAATATTTAAGTGAACGTGTTGACAAAGCAGAACTCCACACTTCAACAGACAAAGTATCCCTTGGTGTTGAAATCAGAACTGAAGGGCATTCTATTCATTATAAAGATATGAGTGTAGCGCCTCAATCGCTTGCAGGCGCATTATTGATGACCAACGGAACCGGAAGCGGGACTCAAGCGGAGCATATGGCTTCAATCGGTGGAGCAGGCCCGCATCCTTTGCAAAAATATGATGCAGATAACGACTTTATCCCGACTACCAAATTCAACCTGAATATGAAAGCAAAAGTGAACAAAAATCTGCGCTTTGACGGACGGCTTGCTGCTTATAAAGCCTGGGGTGACTCCACTGGAGTCAAAACCAATGCCGGCAGCCTTGGTGATGTGACTCTGGATGGCAACACATCTTCTATTCCCCATGGAGATACCATTCACCTGGAACGTGCATACTTTCTATATTCAAATGATATGGGCGATATTCCTGTCAGTTTTTCTCTTGGGAGACGCCCTTCAACAGACGGACCTCCACTGGAATATGGAAGAAACAGCCTGGTTGCAGGTTCTCCTCTTGCCAGCATTATCAACTGGCAGTTTGACGGCGGTTCGCTGAGTTTTGGTCTTGAAGAGATAACCGGAATCCCTGGAGCTGCAATTAAATTCTGTTATGGTCTTGGGTTTGAAGGTGGGTGGGGCAACTCCTATTCACTGCAAAACACTTCTTCTGATGTAGATGATGTGCACATGGCAGGTATAATTGCCACCCTGTACGATGATGATGAATCTTTCAGTGCCATTCTAAACTATGCCCATGCCTGGGATATTACAGATGGGTTTACCGGCCTGACCGTCATGCCCCTAATTGTTACCGAAAATCCTGCCGGCACCTACAACTTTACCCAGAACACAGGTGGCTACATCACCCGGATGGAGCCCGCAACTGATATTGGGGATTGGGATGCTGCAACCCTTTTGCTCAGATCAAACCTGGATGCGATGGTTGAAAAAGACATTGATCTCTTTCTGGCTCTTTCATGGAGCCATACTGATCCATCCCAGACATCTCAGAATCCTTTCTATAAATTCATGGGTCAAGGATTGTTAAACTCAGGAGGACAGCTTGAATCCCGACATGGATACAGCATTTACGCCGGAGCCAGATTCCCTATGCCATTTAATGCAAAACTTGGCCTGGAGTATAACTGGGGATCAAAATACTGGTTCAATTTTACCGGTGCTGAAGATTCCATTGTGGGAAGCAAGCTTGCAGCCAGGGGAAGTGTATACGAAGCCTATTACATCCAGCCGATCATATCGGACACTTTCTTTTTAAAACTTGGCGGAAAATACTTTGATTACAAGTACACCGGAAGTGGCAATCCCATGGGAGCACCTGTGGAAATTTCAGAACTTACTTCCATGGATGCTTTCTTCCCGGTTGTTGATGAAGCATGGGATGCATATGCATCTTTAACTATGAGATTTTAACTTTTAAGTGAGATAAAAAAATGAATAAAAAACTATTAAGTATACTTCTTACGGTCATATTTATTTTTTCAGGTATCACCATTGCATTTGCAGAAGGTCCTGACGGAAACAAACGAAAGGGGAAATACACTTATCGAAATGTGTATAAAGCCTGTGCAGAACGTGGGGCTGTTGAGTCAAAAACCCCTTTTATCAGCCCGGCCGATAAAACAATGTCTCAATGGAAAAGGATTTTTGACAAAAAGAAATTTGACGTTTTTAAATGCAGCGAAGAATTTAACAGCCTCTCAGAAGAAGACCTTCTGGATGTTTATACTTACCTGTACAAATCTGCTGCAGACTCTCCAACACCGGCAAAATGCAAATAGAATAACAGGCTGGATGGCTATAATTAATTTAAGGGCAGCGGGTTAACCTCTGCCCTTTTTCTTATCTGAACCATTTTATCTCACAACCGGGTGCCGTTTTTTGGCCCAGTCCACGATGCCTCTTTTGAGGTTTAAAACTTTTGTAAAACCTGCATCAATCAATATTTTTGAGGCCACAGTGCTCCTGTTACCCGTTGCACAATAAATTAAAACAGGGCTGTTTTGATATTTTCCCAGTTCATTGATTCTCCTTTGGAGATGTTGAACCGGTATTAAAACAGAATTTTCAAGATGCCCCTTTGCGTATTCGCGTGGGGTTCTTACATCGAGAATCAAAGGATTGTTTTCTTTGATATACCGGCCTGCTTCTTCAGCAGAGAGGACCTGATAGCTGGGTTGATTGTATTCTATTACCTGGATCTCACCCTTCATAGTTCCCACTGTAAAAGGATGAGCCCCGATCTGTTTCATCTTGAAATAAGCAGCCTGATCAACATCAACAATGAGATTCTTTTTCTCTTTCAGGGTTGGAAAAATAGCAACTGCTTCTCCACTGGCTTTGGGGAGCCTGAATTTAATATAATCGCCACGATAAACAGTAAATATTTGAATTTCTTTTTTCGCTTCAAGACCCAATACTCGATACCCGTTTATAATTTCCCCTGAGACCTTGCCATTTCCCGAGAACAAGAGGTTGGAAAATAATACAGCAAGAAAAAAAACAGATAAAAAAAGAATTGCAATTGAGTACTTTCGTTTCATTTTTTTAAAATACTTCCATTTATTATCATGATTTAATTATACTGCTATCCAAACTTTAATTACTTTTTTAAATACGTCAATGATTTTGTCAGACATCAAATTCGTCTACAAATTCATAGGCATTTAATAACTCCCGGGATTTTTCGCGATGATTTTCACAGCATTATATCCAATTTTTCCAACTGAAGTAAATATGACTTTAGTAGAAAAAATTAAAGCTGACAGATTAAAATATCTGTCAGCTTTATGATTACCAACTGTCGACAAAAGGCTGGGGTTGCGCCCGATTCTTTATTGGCTGAGCAGATTTCAGCCCGCGCATAATCCATTTTCGGGTATCGGAAGGATCAATGACCGAATCGATTTCCATATACGAAGCAATATTTATTGCTTTACCCCTTTCATATAATTGGGCCACCAGCTTATTAAAATAGGCCTCACGCTCAGCAGGGTCTGCTATTGCGGCAAGCTCTCTTTTAAAACCGGCTTTAATCGCCCCCTCAAGCCCCATGGGGCCGAATTCTCCCGTGGGCCATGATGCGGTAAAAAATGATTCATGGAATCCTCCGCGTGCCATTGCCATTGCGCCCAGCCCATACCCTCTTCTGAGTACCACACTGAAATAGGGTACGGTTAAATGAGATCCTATGATAAACATCCGGCAGACGTGACGGACTTGAGCCTGCTGCTCGATTTCCGGGCCTACCATAAATCCCGGAGTATCGATAAGGGATAGAACCGGCAGGCCGTGGGCATTGCAAAGCTGCATTAATTTTGCAGCTTTGTCAGCATCATCAGCCTCTATGGTTCCGCCCATATGCATACAGTTATTGGCCATAATTCCAAAGGCTTTACCATTGATTCTAACCAGCCCGGTCACCATTCCCTGGCCAAATCCCGGTCTGAGTTCAAGAAATGAATCCTTATCTGCCAGGACATGTATAATTTTACGCACCTCATATGTCCGCCGCCTGTTTTCAGGGATCAAATCGCGAAGCAGAATCTGGTCATCTGCTTCCCAACCTCCTGTATCACCCTGGAAATACGACAGATACTGTTTAGCAACAGCAACTGCCTCGACTTCGTCTTCCACTACGATGTCCACAACGCCATTTTGAGACTGCACATCAATCGGACCTATCTCTTCCGGCCTGAAGGTGCCAAGCCCGCCACCTTCTATCATGACAGGGCCTCCCATACCGATGTTGGCATCTTTAGTCGCTATAATCACATCACAGCAGCCCAGCAGAGCCGCATTGCCGGCAAAACAATATCCCGAAACAATACCAACAAGAGGAACCTTGCCGCTCAATCCACCAAACAAGCCAAATGTGGACAGATCAAGTCCGGTTATCATAACCCCTTCTGCGTCTGTATCCCCGGGTCTTCCGCCGCCTCCCTCGGCAAAAAATATCAGGGGAAGGCGCTGTTCATTTATCAGGCCCAGGACCCGGTCCATCTTTTTATGGTTAAAATAACCCTGTGTGCCCGCCAGAACCGTATAATCATAGGACAAAACCATGCACCGGGCCGTTTCTTCATCAAACTGAGGGGTATTAACGGTTCCAATGCCTGCTATCAGCCCATCGGCAGGCGTGTTTTTAACAAGCTCCTCAACTGATTTCCGGCCGCGCTGGGCTGCAATGTTCATTGCCCCATATTCAATAAAGCTGTCCTTATCCAAAAGGTCTTCTATGTTCTCCCGGGCAGTGCGCTGATTTTTCGCATGCCGCCGCTCCACAACCTCAGAACGGTTTTCATCCCGGGTAAACGCCAGGCGATCAAAAAATTCCGACAGCTCCGGTCGTACCTGTTTTTTTACAGATGATTCCAAATCAACATCTCCTAAATCTTCTATTTTCCTTTAGCACTTTCTTCATCACGGAGTATTCTTCTTAAAACCTTGACACCCTGTTTGGGAAGTTCATCCCTGAATTCAACATAGGCTGGTACCTTATGCGAAGACATGCTTTTTCTCGCCCACTCAATGATTTCTTCAGGGCTGGTTTTATTTTCATATTCAGGTTTAAGAATAATAAATGTCTTAATCACCTCACCCTTTTTAGCATCCTCAACCGGGATGACTGCATTTTCCAGAACAGCCGGATGCTGATTAACCAAAGCTTCCACCTCTTCAGGAAATACCGAAAAGCCGGAAACTTTTATCATTTCTTTCTGCCTTCCAAGCCAGTACAGGTATCCATCTTCATCAAATTTTCCCACGTCCCCGGTGTAAATCCACCCGTCTATCAACGTACTTGCTGTCTGCTCAGGGTTATTCCAATACCCTTTCATACAGCCGGGGTTTTTGAGTACAATCTCACCGGTCTCACCAATGGGCAGTTCTTTTGTATTGTCTTCGAGGTCAACTATTTTAAACTCTTCATCAAAACTGGGAATCCCCATAGTGCCGTACTTGATTTTCTGACGGGGACAAAATGTATCCAGGGTATGGGTTTCGCTCAACCCATAAGCACCTTCCAGAAGCAGGCATCCATCAGTGAATGCTTCCCACTGTTTTGAAATCTCTTCATTTAAAGACACAACAAACGAAGTACACATATTTAACTTCAAACTGCTCAGGTCATATTTATCTGCATCAGGATTGCTCATAACAGCAAGATTCATGGGAACCGCACTGTACCACTCTGTTGCTTTGTACCGGTCAATTGCCTGCAACACAGACAGCGGATCAAACTGGGTCAACAAAATATTTGTTGCACCCTGCAGTACCGGGCCGACAAGAAACAGCATACCGGCTATGTTGAAAAACGGCATAGTTGTTAACACCCTGCTATCGCTGTTGATTCCCATAATAATATTTGCAGCAGACGGCTTATACAGGTGAGCGTAATGGCTTAACATTGCACCTTTTGGAAGGCCTGATGTTCCGCCTGTATATTCAAATAATGCAATATCCTCATGAAGATCGATCTCAACTTCAGGCAGAGGGGCGTTTGCATAGTCTGCTATTACATCTGTAAACTCTGTAGTTCCGGGAATAGACTGTTTTGAAATCTTCATGTAGTCAAGCATTTGAAGGGTGGGCTTATCCGGTAGATAGTCATTGAAATTAGTAGTGACAACAGACCTGAGCGTGGTCATTTCTTTTAACACATTCCCAACGATGGGCATAAAAATATCAAGTGTTACCAAGCATTTCATACCTGCATTATTGACTTCATAATTAAGTTCCATTTCCTTGAAAAGGGGGGAACACGGACATACGATCCCCCCCATTTTCTGGATGCCGAAGTGGGCAATGATATACTGGGGGCAGTTACCGAGAAACAACCCGACCCGATCGCCTTTTTGCAGTCCCATCTCAATAAGGTACGCTGCAAATGCGTCGGAAGATTCGTCAAGTTCTTTATACGTAATCTCACGGCCGTAATTTATAATGGCAATCTTATCCGGTGTTCTTGCTGCATGGAGCCGCAGATATTCAAAAATCGGTTTTTCACCTTCACTGAATACAACTTTCTGAGGCATCTCTTTGGGCCAATTCTTCATCCAGATTTTTTCCATGTTTTTCTCCTTTTAAACTGTTTTATCTCCTGAGTTCATTCCTGCCAGTTTCTTTACAAGATTTTTCCGCTGGTTAATGTCATATTGGGATGTTATGGCAATCTGCTCCATCACAGGTGATCCGCCTCCGTGATAGCTGCCGTAGTTCATCCCTCCGGCAATATTAGAAACTGTCATATCACCTAAGAACATCCAGAATTTAATCTGATCTTCGACCGGAATATTTGAATTTCGTTTTAAATATTTTTCCATGAAAGGTTTGAGTTTTTCATTGACCAGATCCTGTTCAAAAGGAAAGGTCGATGGCACACCGCCTGCAATATCGCAAAGAATTTCCTGTTCATGAAAAACAGATTCCCCAGTCAGGCATCTGCCAACATTGCAGTAAATGGAATTAGGTATAAAAGCCCCAGGGCCATATGGAACCGGTCCCATTCCCGGGATATTCACTTCAGGCTTGCCCAGTTCCGATGCTGTGAACCCGGCAGCATAACCCAACTCGGTAATTTTAATAATCTCGGATAACTTTTCTTTGATATGGGGCGCTTTTTCCACACCATTAACTTCTGCAGCCAAAGCGGCCATTCCAAGCGTAACATCTCCTATTGCCGGCTTGCATCCGGAATAACTGTGCCGATGGAATAAGGCAAACAAAAGAGCGCAAATACTTCCGTGTTGAGTCTCACCACATAAGAAAACCCGCTCCCATGGGACAAAAACATCGTCAAAAATAACGTAAGAATCCACGCAGCCAAAATCAAACCCTCGTTTAAAGTGCTCCCGTCTGCGCATATTATGCGGGTGTATAACCTGTATAACCCCTTCATGATCTGCAGGCACGGCAAAAGAAACAGCATATTCTTTTTCATCTTCTGTTAAAGAACGGGTCGGCATTACAAGGATTTCGTCTGCAATAGAAGCCTGAGTTATGTGAACCTTGCATCCCCTGACAATAATTCCATCAGATTTTTTTTCCACGACATGCAGATATTGATCCGGATCAGGCTGCTCGGACGGACGAAGCATCCGCTCTCCTTTCACATCCGTTTGGGCGCATGCTGCTACGAAATCATTTTTTTGAAAATTTTCAAGCCACTTTAAAAAATTTTCATGGTAGCGGGTTTCCCCTTTATTCATCCGGTCTGCTTCATAAGACACAGAGTTGACGGCATTAACTGCATCTACTCCCATGCACCGGCCAATGCAATACCCAACTTTTCGGCATAAAGCACGGGTCATATCCTGTTTTTTATGAAGATCCTCTTTTGATTGATGGACATGGCAGAACCGATTGATGCTCTCCTGTGTCAAATGTGACTTGGCAGTGCACAGATCCATGATCTTCGGATCTTTTGCTGCCTCAAAAGTCACGCCCATGACATTGACGGATTCATTTAACACATCATGTCCCCTGTTTATGGCCTCACCTTTATAGTATACGTTTGGCCTCATTTTTTTTAAATCTTCTATATACTGCTCTTTAGTCCTCATCTTTCTCCTCACTTCAATAATGATAATTTTTATATTCCAAACAAAACGCCTTGCTGATTTTTTCTCAAAAAAATCTCATTTTTATTAATAATTGCGATAAACATGCCAGAAAGTCGACTTCGAAGAAAATAATAAAATTTATTACAAATTCAGTGAGTTAACTCAAAAGCAAAACGATCGAGCGATCAAAAAGGTCGAAATAAAACCCAAAAGGGCGATATGTCGACCATTTCAAAACAGATCTGCTCTATAGCAAGCATGAAATAGGTTATGCTTCAAACCGTATTCAAAGGATTTGATTACTTAGAATAAGCTGTTCAGGCAGGGGCGAGATGAAATATCGTCTTTTTTCAAGTACACAACTTTAAAAATATGGTGTCTCGTTTCATCTGGTTTGTTATATTTGTTTTCCAGCTAAAGGAATTTCAAGTTTTTTTATTTTGGAATACAGAGTAGAGGGTTTTAAATCAAGAATCTTTGCTGCGCCTCCTGGTCCTTTTATTTTCCAGTTTGTCTGCCTTAGTACTTTCAGGACATGGTTGCGCTGAACCAGGGCCAGGGTTTTATCCCCAGCTTTACCTTGAAAAGATGATTCTGGGGGAGACAAACAAAGCGTTTCCCCACGACTTGATATCATTGCATTTTCAATCACATTCTTTAATTCCCGGATATTACCCGGCCATGAATAATCGATCAGGTTATCAAAATTTTTTTGAGGAATCCTGCTGATATTTCTCCCCATTGTTTTGCAGAATTCTTTGACAAACACCCATACCATTTCCGGGATATCTTCTAATCGCTCGCGCAGTGGGGGAACATGAATGGGATACACATTCAACCGATAGTATAAATCAAGCCTGAACTCACCTTTTTGAACCATATGCGACAAATTCCGGTTGGTGGCTGCAACCACCCGCACCTTTACCCTTATTGTTTTCGGACTTCCAAGGCGTTCGATTTCGCCATCATCCAAAACCTTCAGAAGTTTTGCCTGCAACTCAAGGGGCAGTTCTCCAATTTCGTCCAGAAAAAGTGTGGAGCCGTTTGCGATCTCAAAACGCCCTATTTTTTTTGAAATTGCACCGGTGAAAGCCCCTTTTTCATGACCAAACAACTCACTTTCCAAAAGATTGGCCGGTAAAGTCGCACAATTGACTTTTACCATAGTTTTATTTTTTCTTTGACTCAGCCTGTGAATCAACTGCGCTAAAAGTGTTTTCCCGGTACCTGTTTCACCCTGAAATAGGACGGTAGAATTTGTTTTTGCTACCTGCTCTATCTTCCCCAAAACTCTTTGAAAACTTTCACTTCGTCCAATTACATCTTCATATTGTCCCTGGGTGCTGATGGTTTCACGCAAATACCTGTTTTCAGCTTTTAACCTGTCGGACAGTCCCTGGATTCTTTCAAAGGCTGCTTTTAGTTTAAAGTCTGTCTGTTTGCGTTCAAGGGCATTGGCAAAAATCAATGCAAGCAATCTTAAATGTTGTAAAACCTGCTCGTTCCATTTTTTATAATGCCTGTATGACTCAAAGATGATCGCACCAAGAACAGACCCTCCTACATTAAGACCAATCCCTACACAAGATTTTAAGCCCACTCTTTCGCAATACGCTTTTTCTTCGATCCAGTCATCCGGAATATCGACCAGCGAATTGGACACTTCGATAACTTTGCCCTTTCGAAGCTGTTTAACCATATTCGGAGAGATCGAATTTAAAATCAGTCCTTTACGCTCCGGCCATTCATAAGACGTGTATCCGTGAACAATTTTTAAAGGCCCGTCATCACCCTTAAACTCCCCAAAAACACTTTGGTCAAAATCAAGGAATTTGACAATTTTCTCTAAAGAACTGTTAATTTCCTTATCCACATCGGAAGCCGGCAAATTAACAAACTTGGATGAAATTTCGAAGAGCAGCCTTTCAAATTCGAGCTGTCTATTCAGGTCTTCTCTCATTTCTCAAACCCCTGTTAATAATTTTAGAGGCTATTCGCAATGTAGATTTAACAAAGTCTTTTTTATAATCTAAAAAATTTTTAGATCCTACCCACAGAACTATACCAGAATATGATGACCAGAGAATATCAGCCAGAGCCACAGGATTTTTATCCATGTAAATTCCCTCGCTGATACCCTGCTTTATCACGTTTACCATTGCGCTGTGAGCCCGCCCCGAATATTTAGTAATCTGGCTCAACAACTCTTTGGAAATTGTTTTCAGTGTTTCGCCGGACTGGAGGTGAAACAAATTGATAAAAATATCTGGGTCGTATTCATATACCTCAATAAAAGTCTGCAGATACTTTTCTATTTTCTCTTCAACACCAATTTCAAGGGCCACGACTTCATGAATTTTTCTATCCAGGCGCTTCAAAATTTCAATAGACAGAGACGTATGCAAGTCCTCTTTACTTTTAAAATACAGGTACAACGTGCCTATACTTAGTTCTGCCTGGGATGCAATCTCTGTCATTTTGGCGCTGTTTAACCCTTTTTTTGAGAATACTTCCCGGGCGGCTTCAAGGATTTCGAGCCTTCTCGCTTCTTTTTCACGCTGCCTGCGTTCGCTTACACTCATTACATCCTCAATATTTTTTGAATATCATTTAGTTAATATAAGTGAGGAAACAGATACAAAAATGAAGCGGAAAGTGCAAGGAAAAGATAATTTGAAATTTAAAAAGGAGCAGAACAAACACCTACTTTAAAAACAAGAAATGATCAGCACCCGCAATTGGACGATATTTCGTCTTTAAATATTACTACCAGGACTTCTTTTTTAAAATCAAAGCTATTGATCATGCTGCCGTGGCTGTTATCGTCATTGGTAGTGCCAAACCCTGTTTTTTTTAACTTTCAGATAACTTACGCAGTTCCTTTCGAAGCACTTTGCCGATAGCATTTCGCGGCAATTCGTTAAGGAACTGCACCAGCTTAGGACATTTATAATCAGCCAGGTACTTTTTACAATGCTCAATCACATCATCGCCGCTCATTTCATCCCCAGGCCTGAGGACTGCATACACCTTAATTTCTTCTCCGAAAATTTTATCAGGCACACCTATTACAGCAGCATCAATTATGGAGGGGTGTTGGTAAAGGACTTCCTCAACATCACGGGGAACAATATTGAAACCACCTCGTATAATTAAATCTTTTTTCCGATCAACAATATAAACATAGCCGTCTTCATCCATTTTTGCCAAATCGCCTGTATACAGCCATCCGTCTCTAAAACATTCTTTTGTTTTTTCAGGAAGCTTATAATAGCCGGGCGAAATATTATCTCCAAAAACAACCAGTTCGCCAACTTCGTTTGTTTCAACTTCTTCATCTTTTTCGTCAACAATTTTTATTTTAATACCTGGAATGGCCTGACCAATAGAACCTGGTTTTCTCGGCCGCTCCCGGTAATGAGAGGTTACAACGGGCGATGCCTCAGACAGTCCGTATCCTTCAAGGATAATGCAGTCAAATTTTTCTTCAAATTGTTTTATAACTTCAACCGGTAGTGGTGCAGAACCGCTAGCGCAATCATTCAACGAAGACAAATCATATTTATCTGTAACATCCGGAGAGTTGAGAATAATTGAAAAAATTGCAGGCACCCCGGCAAACCCGGTAACCTTATATTTTTCAATCAAACGGCATGCCTGCTCCAAATCAAACCAGGGCATTAGAACATTTATACTAGACAGCATAAAACCCAGGTTCATAACTGTTAAGCCAAATGAATGGGAAAGCGGGAGAACAAACAAATTAACATCATCCGGGTCCCACTCATCCCGAACTTCATAGCTGCTGACCGCATTACTGTAGAGATTTTTATGGGAAAGCATGACACCTTTGGGAACACCGGTTGTGCCGGAGGTGTAAAGAATGACGGCCAGGTCATCATCACCAATGTCCATTGCCGGTGCTTCTTCAGGGCAATCTTTAGTAAGTTTCGAGAGGCTGATTGTCTCTGGGACCTCTTCATCCTCAACAATAATAACATGCTTCAGGCTTTTAATCCCTTCTCTGGCCGAATTAATATTATCAAGAAAGGCTTTGGTTGTTATAACAGCTGCGGCGTCCGAATTTTTCATTATATGAGCAACTTCTTTGGGTCCAAGGAGGAAAATGGTGGGAATAATGATGGCCTGAGCTCTTAAAATCCCCTGATAAGTTATCAGAACCTCAGGGGAATTCATTAACATTACAATGACCTTATCGCCGGGTTTTATCCCGATATTTTTTAATCCATGTGCAACCTTGTTGGCTTCTTTCAATATCTCCAGATTCGTGTATTTCCTGTCTTCATAAACAAGTTTGCTTATTTCACCAAATTTTTCCACATTCTGTTCAGCAAGTTCTACCAGATTCATTATTTCTCTCCCTTTTTGTTGATCCAGCATTCAAAGAAAACCCAATTCTCTAAAACAACATACCCACTTAAGAAACAATTAGATGCGGCTTATTACTGATAGGAAAGAAGATGGTTTTTGTCAACAGGATTCGACTTCTTTGTTTTGCAGCAGGTAATGCAGGAGCTTCTATACGCTGTTTTTCAGGGTTTCAACACCCGGCCGGGCTGCATACCGGCCACATAATTCCCTTTTTCCACAACAAGCGAACCATTGATATATACTGCTTCTACACCTTTTGGTTTTCCGGCAGGCTGTTCATTGTCAGACGGTGTGTCTGCAATGGTATCCGAGTTAAACAGAACAATATCTGCCGAGTATCCTTTTTCCAGTTTCCCGACTCCTTTCAGGCCAAATCGTTCTGCACTTGCCAACGTCATACGATTTATCGCATTCTCCAAGCTGAGCAATTTCTTCTCCCTGACGTATCGCCCAAGTATTCTGGGAAATGTCCCCAGACCTGCGGGATTGGGGTAGCCTGTTTTTTTTATGACAACATCCGTTTCAAACAGACAGAGCTCATGAGCCAAAACCCTTTCAAGTACACTCTCATCCGAATCTTCTCCGCTGTATGAATGGAACAGCATCAGGGCTGCCCCCTTGCTCTTCTCTGCCAGTCTCACCATGGCCATGAACGGTGAGCAGTTCCACATTCCGGCAACATCAGTAATGCGGAAACCGTTCAATTTTTCCCATCCGGGAACAGCAGTATCCATCACCTGAAAATCTTTATATCTGAAGCCAACCAGTCGAAGGCCGATTTCCATTTCCACCCTCAATCGAAGCCTTGAAGACAACCGGTTGTACGATTCCGGCAAATTCTCCAGAAACCAATAAGGGAAGGGAGCCAGGATAGTCGTATTCCCACAGGTATACGGGAAAGCATCAATCATCACATCAATTCCATCTGTCCGGGCTTTCTCCACCATTTTAATGCATCGTTCAGCTGTCGGCCAGCTCCTGCGTCCAACAAAAATGAAATGGGAAAGCTGAAGCCGGATACCTGTCCGACGGGCTATCTCCAGCATCTCTTCCAGGGCAAGCTCATTATGGGCACGGAGTGTAGTCACCGGGTAACAGGGAGATATACGTGACAGGGCCTTGAGATGGACTGTCACCGGCTTGCCGCACTCAGCAGCCACGGCACAAAACGCTTCCAATTCTTCCATGGAAGAATACATGCCCGGATCGTATCCCAGCCCAAAACTTAGTCCACAGGCCCCTTCTTCAAACGATTGACGAATGGCATCCTTACATTTTTCCAATTCGCTGTTGGTCATTACTCCCCGTTCGGTGCTTACATTACTATATCGAATAGCGGCATGACCAACCTGCTCTGCAAGGTTCAGCAATGGCCGGGTATTTTCAATTTTCTCCAGAAAATCCCCTGTGGAACGCCAGTCGTAGTCCAGAGGATTGCTCATGGCAATCGCACTTAAAACTTCCAGATTAGCAATCCCTTCGGGTACAACAGGTGCAGGAGATATCCCGCAATTTCCACCAACAACCGTGGTAATCCCCTGTTCGACCAGGCACTTCAAAATTTGGACATGTGCACTGTCCGGCATCACCCAATCTGCATGCGAATGCATGTCAATGAAACCCGGTGAGATAACCAAACCATCTACATCGACTAGCTGCTCAGCCTTCGGGAGTTCCTCTCCTTTCGCATATACACCCCCAATTCTGCGTCCTTCCATCAGCAAGCTTCCATGGTATGCAGGCGCCCCGCTACCATCCACAATCAATCCATTCTTCAATAGGATGTTTGTCATTATCTGCTTTATCCCCCTGAATATTTTGGAAATCCAGTTAAACTATTGATTTATATCATATGGAACTGTTTTCAAGGTCAAGAAAAATTATCCGGTTGATAGACTTCCCTTATTGTTTCTAACAGCGCCTTATTTTTGAGTGATTGAAAGATCGCTTATTACTATTTGCCAAGATTCCGGCATGTTGTGATACTTTTGCGAAAAAACTTTGCGAAATGATATCTCAGTATGATTTTAGCATTAATCGTAAAATAACATGCAGTTTTGGAGTAACGGCTTACGTACCTGGAGAGAGTGCAACTGATTTTATACACCGGGCAGATGAAGGACTTTATCTGGCAAAACAGCAAGGGCGAAATCAAGTCATATTAAAATAAACTTCTGACGATTGAACCCGCACTCGCAGCCTGCCATCATTGGTTTCAAGCATATGACCGTATATCTATTTTATGGAAGAGGGCTAAACTCTTTTTCAATAGGTGAGTACACAACCACCATCAAACAACAAGTCTCCACCGACAAGATATTTAGCATGTTGAGAAAAACCAAAAATTATCAAATTGGCCACCTCTATAGGCGTCATCAACTCCTTAATACGGGATGTTCCCATCATGACGTTTTTAATTACACTTTCTTCGCTTATGCCTCTTTGTTCAGCTTGGGCGCCGATCTGCTTCTCTGCCAGTGGTGTTTTTACAAATCCGGTGCTAACCGTAAAAGATCTGATCCTGCCTTTTCCTTCAGCTGAAATAGACTGGCTCAATGCTCTAAGTCCAAATTTAGTAATATTATACGCCGACTTGTTCATGGTACAGACATGGCCATGAATCGAGCACATGTTTGCAATAACCCCGCCCTGATCCGGATTTTTTCTCATATATGGGATGCATAGCTTTGATAATAATAATGGTGCCCTGAGCATCAATCTGTGCATTCGGTCATATTTCTCCATTGGGAAATCTTCAATGGCGTTCACATGTTGAATTCCAGCAATATTCGCCAGGTATCTAATCTGTCCTAATTTTGAAGCCTCTTTGATTGAGTTTTGAACTGAATCATCGTCGCAAAGATCCGTTTTTATAAAAACCATCTCTCCACCATGCTCTCTGGCCATTTTTTGAGTATTTTTTCCATTGTCTTCATTAATATCGAGCCCAACAACCATGAGCTGATTTTTAGCTGCAGCAATTGCAGCGGCCCTCCCAATTCCGCTACCAGCTCCTGTTATGATACAAACATTGGATGGGTTAAAATTTTTTCCTTTAATTATCAATGTTTCTTCAGAATGGATTTCAGGTTCTTTAATTAACATGTTTCTCCTTTTAATCTGCATTAAAAAATTAGATTCGATTATTCATTTACAAAGCAAAATTCAAGCCAACACCTGGTTTGAAAAACATAAAGTGAATCGTTCAGGGCTGTTCCAGAAAAGCAATGATATTCAGGCTATGGGTGAGAGAGATTCCTTATCGTCTGTTTTCAGCTATAAGTATTGCCCCCTTCCTTCATATACGAAAAATTGTTTCGCACATGTTCCAGAAATAAATCGTATGGTGCATTATTGAATCGTCATAGTCGCACAATTGCAACCATAGTGACGATATATACGACATAGCAATTACAACCCACTGAAATCAATCAGTTTATTTATAGTGTATCTACTGGCACCCAACTTGCTAAGATTAAAAACAGATGTTTTTAACAGCTATCAACTTTAAATGAGCAAAAAACATGAACAAATCAAATCGTAATGTTTCACTCACCTAAAAAAGGAGATTTCATATGAAGCGACGAAGTTTTTTAAAAGGCCTGGCAGCGGGTTCAGCAGGAATCGCCATGAGCAACGGTATCGGAATCATGGCACGAAAAGCTCATGCAAAAAGGAAAAAAGAAGATTTTGGAGAGGTTAAAAACATCAAAGTCGAATGTATCTCGGAAACCAGTTGGTTTGATAATGCAACTCTTGGCAAGGACATAAAGGCCGCAGGAGGAATCAACACCAACCAGTATGACATTGCATATAATGAAGAAAATTTAGGTGGATATGCGGCTCTGATAGAAGTTGAAGCCCTGGACGGCCAAAAGACTAAATATCTCCTGGACAGTGGCTGGAGCAATGACTGGATGGACTATGTGTTTCAAAAAAGCGGTATTGATAAGATGCTCCAAGCTAAGGAAATTGATACCATGGTGATTTCCCATGATCACATTGACCACTATTACGGGATAGAGAGCACCTTAAAGCACCAGCCTGATATCAAAATGTATTTTCCATCCACATCTATGAAAAAAAGCTTTGAGCTTTTGAAAGGCGCTGATTTTTCAGACACTCCAGGCTGCCCTAAAAATGCTTCCCCCCACACGGGTGAACTTGTAGTTACTGAACCGGATAAACTGTACAAACTCGAGGATGGTGCTGCTGTTGTATTTTTTGATGCGCCTGCCACCCTCCAGGTGAGAGGGGAAAATGTAATGTATTTCAAAGTTAAGGATAAAGGATATGTTACAGTTACGGGTTGCTGCCATCCCGGAATCCTGACCCTGATCAATTATGCCCGCCGAAATTTTAAAGACGGAAAGCAGATGTACGGATGCTACGGCGGACTCCATATCTCGCCGTTTGAAAATTGGGATCCCAAAATGGATGATATCATTTCCGGGGTTCAACAGTATGATATGAAAAAAATAGCTTGTAACCACTGTACAGGATGGATATGGGCTGAAAAAGCTGTCAAAGCAGGACTTCCCATTGTCAAAGGGACTGACAAATTCCGTTCTTATAAAAAGGTCGGGACTTTAGCCAAGGCCAATACATCCAACATATACACCGGTAATGGAGACGTGGTTGTATTTTGATTTAACAAGGTGTCACTGATATTCTTTATTCAAAAGCGTCTGATCTCCACATCCCTTGGAAAAAAGGTTTAGGGATCAGACACTTACCCGCCTTACCTGCGTTCAAACTGGAGGTGATTTTATGAAAATGCAAGGAGATAGCCAAAGCTGGTCAACAGAACGAACGATGGTTCCTCGTTGGAACCCGTGGACTTCCGCCTTATTAAATTCAATAATCCTTGGGATCGCCACCATAACTTTGTGGTGGATATTTTTTTCCAACAATGGAATCTTTAAACTATATACTCCCCTGCTGGGATTTTCCCTGTTGATATGGATGCTGCTGATCATTATGTGGCATGTTGAATTTTTTAATTACTGGCCTTTCAACAAAACCTTCTTAGCTTCGTCACACCCTTTAAAAAAGGGAGGAATATTTTTTGGGATAACACTGTTGCTGTACCTGATAATCATCTTCGGGTTTCTGTTTTTTATTATTGGGAAGTATGGTGTAACTTATTTTAACTGGAACAGCCTGAACACCTATGGAAAACTGGGCCAGGATGTTCTATCCACCAGGGAGACTACCTCCTGGTCATATATCTGTCTTTCGGTTCCATTTTTATGGCTCACCACCGTACTTATAGTAGGAATAGGCAAAGACATCTGGCCCAACGACCCCCAGCCGGCCCAGGGACTTGCCAACTGGCTACTCATGGCCATATTTTCCATCCCCCTTTTCCTGATTTTTTTTCATCCCCATATAGGGTCCATGTTTTATCCTGCACAGGTTTACACTGCTGTCCCTCCCTGGTGGAAACAGATTGCGCAAACGAATAGCGCTGAATACGGACTTGGCATCCTTTTCTGTACTGTAATTATAATTTTCATCACCTTACAACTCTGGGAGGGAAGGCCTTGGACTTTGGTAAAAAAACAACCCTGGCGGGTTCTGTTTGTCCTTATAGGCGGGTTAATACTGGGATATCTTTTTTTCAAGGTCCAGCTTTATATCATGGACTATTTCTGGGATGAGGCCTATATCGGGGGACAGAATGATGCCAACTTCGGCTGGCGTTACAGTCATACAGTCACCATGGGCAATTTCATCCTGGTTCCTGCCATAATCCTGAACACCTATTTTGGCCAGATTTTTTCCGGAATGAAATTATGGCTCAAAGGTATCATCAGTACATGTGCTTCAGTCATTTTAGGCCTTGGCTTTGCCTGGTGCTACTATGCCTGGGCCCCAGTCCTGTTAGGCGTCTGTCCAGGGGTATCCCACCCATCGGAAAATCCCAGCGCCTTTCTTCTGATGATAATTGTCCTGGTTAATATCCATGACCACTTTATGGACAGATGGCCTGGATACCTGGTTGCAAAACACAAGGGTGACCAATAGTGACTATCAGAAACAGAGTGGATCCTGTTCGTATGGGTGAAGAGATTTTTTATAGGATCTTTCATCATATTTTCCACGATGAAGGAGCACGGAAATATTTTGAATTTTCACAGATCAATTTCTTCAATAACACCCAGGGTCTTCCAGGATGGAACTTGTGGTTCCAAAAAAAGACCAGGGTCTTTCAATTAATTCTTCTGGACGCCCAAGAAGTCATAAATACCAGTAGTTCTTTTCATTTTAACTCCTTTGAAAAAACACATGTGGAAGGCCGCTTTCTGATTCGATACTTTCCAGGAATTGAAGAGCCGACCCTTGATAATTTTTCATGTGCAGAGACTATAGCCCGTTATAGCCCGATTTTCGACGACACAGGTACCCCTACCCTGGAAGGCCAGGAGGAAATGGATGAAACTTATTTTGTTGTTGGGTATCTGGATTTTCGAACCCATACAGGTAGAGATTTTGTCGAGTTGGAATGTATAGCGCCAAATCAGTGGAAAAATATCCAAACTGACGGCCTCTACCTGAGAAACAATGAGAATAAACAATTCCAGGCAGTTAAACCTGGTGGAGTAGACCGGTGTGTTCACGGATGGGACCTGGCATTTTTTCTTTTTGATAAGTTGATTTCAGGATTCGGCTATACATTTAAAACTGAGCCCTGCGCATCTATTTTTGCCCAAAAAAAAGGAGCACAATTTGAAATTGATAAAAACAACAATTGTACGGAAAAAAAGGACCCTGAGATAGATCTTTATCATCTAATTGCAGGCTTTAAAACAAACCTCTCCCACAGTATCTCCTGCTGCCCTGGTGTAAAAAATGATGGAGGCATCACGGATGCTTTTATCCATACGATAACTCAACGAATGATAAAACAAGGATTTAAGATATCAGATGTATGGACCGGGCATGAAAAACAGAACCACACCGTCATGAGGCAGGAGTGGTGGAACTCCAGACATATACAGTTTGCTTCAGTTACAGAGACAGAGATGCAGCATTGCTGCTATCACGACCATTAACTCAGGAAATTATCATGGATCATTCCAAACGGAATTTTTTTAAGAAATATTGTCTTGGCAAGGCCGCTAAACTGGTTGATGATGTGGCCACTTCCTTTAAAGAAGGAGCCTCGGACACAGAATATTTTGATTCATACGAGAACTGCTATCCCCTGATTTCAGAATACTCATATTTTCTGGAAGACGAGGTCAAAGATCTGGGGATCAAAGCTGAAGGCAAAAGCGAACTGGAATTGGTGGAGACCGTATACGAAAAAAAGGGGCGGCAACGTTAACATGGAAAAAACCCAAATAACCATACTTTGCGAAAACAGAGCCGGTTTAACAAAAAATATCATTGGCGAGCATGGCTTTTCAGCCCTTGTGGAAAAAGATGGCCAGAAAATTCTTTTGGATACAGGTCAAGGATTAGGTCTTCAACCGAATGCCAAGGCACTCGGTATTGATCTTTCCCAAATAGACACTATTGTCCTCAGTCACGGGCATTATGATCACACGGGAGGGCTTTCACAACTACTCCCATTTGCCCGAAAGACAAAAATTATCGCCCATCCAGATGTTTTCGGTCCAAAGTACTCTTATCAGGAAAATAATACAAACGAGCCTTTCAAGTACATCGGTCCTCCTTTTTCAAAAGATATCCTTGAAGCTGATCCAAATTGTGAGCTTATATTACAAAAAGACTTTCAAAAGATTTCAGACCGGATCTTTTTTTCAGGACAAATTTCAAGGGTTACTAATTTTGAAATCAATGACAAAAGGTTGAAACTCAAAAACCAAAAAGATTTTTCTGAGGATCCGCTTTTTGATGACACATCCCTTTTAATAGAGACCGGAAAAGGTCCTGTGATCCTTACAGGATGTGCGCATTCCGGAATTGTAAATGTTATGATGCACTTTGAGAACATGACAGGGCACAAACAATTTTATGCAGTAATCGGAGGGACACACCTCGGTTTTTTAAACTCAGAAGATCAACTTGAAAAAACAATAGATGCCTTTGAATCATACCGCCTTGAGATGATCGCCGTGTCGCATTGCACGGGCAATGAGGCTTCTGCAATATGTTATAATCGATTCAAGGAAAAATTTACTTTTGCCAATGCCGGTTGGGCTATCGAGTTATGATCATCGAATGTGATCAGTTTATAGGTCATGATTTATGCCCAGTCCTTTCTCGTATGAATTTCAAAACCAATCACCCCCATTAATTTCCACGCCTGTTCCTTGACAACACCAACAATAAAAGTAAAAATTTTAGCTTAATAAGTCGTTTCTGGGGTGACAGAACGGAATAATCTTTCTTATATCTTCACAAGTGCCGGTAAGGCTCCATGCTTTGGTGGAGTATATCTATAATATCAACATGATTTTTAGCTTCACGGTAAAAAATAACGTGTGACCCGGCCAAAAAGCTTAAATAGTCTTTTTTGATTTCTTCACGCTTACGTCCTATATCTGGATTTTTTGCAATCATTTTCAGCTTTTTCTCAATAAGTTTTAAATATGTGATGGTCTGCTCTTCACTGAATTGTTCAAGTGAATAGGCTTTTATTTTGCGCAAACTTTTTTGCGCATTAGGGGAAAGAATATATTGAGTCATATAAACATCAACTGATCAGCTTATCCATGAAGGATTGACCGTCAATCCCTTGTCCTTTATCAAGTTGTGCTTCACCTTCGGCCAGTTTTGCACGTAAAGCTTCCAGTTTGGTTTCTTCAACTTCCAGAAGCCGCAAGCCTGCACGGACCGCTTCACTTGTATTATCAAAACGCCCTTGTGAAATTTTCGATTTGATAAAATCAGAAAAATGGTCACCTAAAGTTACACTGGTATTTCTTTGCATGGTAAGTCCTCCAAAACTCATTAATACCAATATATAATACATTATTTTGATTAAATATATAGTGAAAAATAAATTTTCATAGAGACGATACAACTCCAAAAGCGGAAAAAAGTAGAATAGCTCGTAAAAAGCCTGTATCGGGCATGTTTACTTGATTTGTTATTGGCGAGAGGCTTCGAGTTTCAAATAGTCCGGCTCAACACCATGATTGAGCGGTTTTTATTTTTTCCATTTCTGCTGAGTGATTATTTTTTTGAAACTGGCAATACATAGAAAAAATAGACCAAAGGACACAAAAATTATTGATGACGGACTGGGAACAGGTGTACAATCCTTGGGGAGGATCACTGTGGACGATGGCCTTTCATGAAACAAAAAAGCCTTTCACCAAACGATGAAAAGCAATATTATTGTTATGGCGCGCCTGGAGCGATTCGAACGCCCGACCCCCTGATTCGTAGTCAGATACTCTATCCAGCTGAGCTACAGGCGCGCATAAACAACACCGGGGTTATAGCAGTGTTTTGACTAATTTTCAAGAATTTTGTTTCCCGGTCCGCCCGAATTTAATTCCCAGCTTTTTCATTTTTGCCCTGAGAGTAGATGGATGCATTTCAAGCCATTGTGCCGCACCATTACGCCCCTCTACCCTTCCCTCAGTCTGATCCAGAACAAATTGAATATATTCTGTTACTGCCTGGTCAAAACTTTTTTTATCATGGGCTGCTTCCCTGCTTTTACCCATTGTGTTATCCATGCTCCGGCCGTTGTTGCCCGGCCTTGAAATATTTTCCAGGGAGCCCGTGATCATCGCTCTTTCAATCCTGTTCTCAAGCTCTCTTACATTTCCTGGCCAGTCATGTTTCTGAAACTCTTTTATCTGCTGCAGAGAAAATTTAAACGGCCTGTTTACCTTAAGTTCCATTGCTTTTTTTTCGATAAAATAGTTAATCAGCTCGGGTATATCTTCCGGCCTTTGGCGCAAAGGCGGAATAATGATTGGGAACACATTAAGCCGAAACCAGAGGTCTTCGCGGAAATCACCATTTTCTACCATGAGTTCAAGATTCCTGTGAGTGGCACTGACCACGCGGACATCAACTGAAATCTCTTCTGTTCCCCCTACCCTTTCGATCTTTTTTTCCTGAAGGACTCTTAAGAGCCGTACCTGTGCTGCTAAAGGTAGTTCTCCGATTTCATCCAAAAAAATTGTTCCGGTATGGGCCCGTTCAAAAAGACCTCTTTTGGTGGAAACTGCCCCGGTAAACGCCCCCTTTTCATGCCCGAACAGTTCGCTGTCGATGAGGCTGTCCGGTATCGCCCCGCAATTCACCTTTATGAGAGGACGGCCTTTTCTCCTTGAGGCATTATGGATTGCATTTGCAATGACCTCTTTTCCCACCCCTGTTTCTCCCATAAGGATCACCGGACTGCTCATGGGTGAAACCTGTCTGACAAGTTCCATCACATGAGAAAGACCAAAATCTGCCCCAACAATCGTATCGCCGGTGAGTTCCAGCAGTCTCTGGCTCAAATAATTATTGTCGTCTTCCAGCAGGTCTCTTAATCGCTGTATTTCCTGGTGTTTAAGCACATTACCGATGGCTGAAACCAGAGGATCATGAAGCAGCGTAGCCAATTCTGCATGCTGTTCAGTGTACCTGTGCTTGCCTTTGGCGAAAATCACAAATACTCCTAAACGCTGATTCTCAAGTTCCAAGTCTACATGAATGTGAGAAGTATCTTCCGGCAGCACCAGTGAAATTGCTTTCTCCATTTCCGGAGGCTGGTCATTGAGATCATTTATCAGCATAGTGGTGGGAGCCTCCTCCCATTTTTTTTTAAACCAGGACCAAAGATGTGATGGAAGGGAAATGATGCTGGGCGGCTGTTTCATATCATCTGGGAAAATTGCAGCTGATAATTTGCTGATGTTTGTTTCAGGATCGTATATCCCAAGAACTAACCCATCTGCCGGGAGGTGCTGGTTCATATATTTGATCAACCTTCTTAATGCGGTTTCTATCTCAAGGCTGCTGAACAATTTCAGGGTTGCCTGTCTGAAAAATATATTTTCGTCAACCATACCACTCCTTTTTTCTGTGCCAGTTTTTTCTATATCGCAAATCAAATTCTACCATATATAACAGAAAAACCACAAACTATCAAATATTGAAGAAAATTACTGTTAATTTTAACAGACCCCCTCCGTTAAAATCATAAGCCACCGAATTTATAAACTAAAAAAATATTGGCACGTTCTTTGTAATAGCCAGATAGAGGATTTAAAAAAGGGGGAACACATGAATACAATAGAACTGCTGCAGATCAGATCATTTTCAGAAGCAGACAAACAAAAAGCCATTGAACTTTTTAACGGGGTAAAAATGACCGGCAGAAAACTTCCCGGGAAAATTCAACTTTTTACCAACAAGGCCCTGGCGACTGATCTAACCATCTGTCTTCACTGGGATACAAATTGTCATAATCAGCTTAAAAGCAGTTTTGCTCAAAGGCTGACGGCAGCTTTAAAACATTTCGGGTGGATCTCCCATTCGATCCTGGAACCAATGGAGGAAAAAACATCATGCTTAAAAAACTAACGCTAAAGAAAAAAATAATTCTGTTACTGGGGGTTTTCGGACTGGGAATGATGATTTTCACGCTGTTTCTAAATGCCCAGATCACGCCGGTTAAAAAAAAGATGCCGGAGGCTGACTCAAGACCTGTCAAATATATGGTTCTGGAAAAAAGAAACCCTGGTAAATCCAGGATATTTCCTGGCATGGTTGATGTAGCTGGTGAAACCAAATTGTCCTTTAGAGTCAGCGGCCCTCTACATAAAATCCATGTGGAAACCGGACAGCGGGTAAAAAAAGGGCAAATTATTGCACAGATTGACCAAAGAGATTTCAAGCTAAATCTCATCCGACTCAAAGCAGCGCTTGCGGAGGCGCAGGCAGGATTGAATGCCATGGAAAACGGTGCGAGAAAAGAAGACATTGACGCTTTAAAAGCGCAGCTTGAAGCAAACCGGGCAAACCTTGTCAGAAGCAAAAATCAAAAAGAGCGGTTTGATAAACTGGTTCAAAATCAATTTGTGACAAAAGCGCAGCATGATGAGGTCATTGCCAATTTCAAAACCAGTACTGCACAGTACGATATAGCGGTGCAGAACCTTACAAAAGCTATAAATGGTGCAAGAGAAGAAGACGTTCAAGCAGCCAGAGCCCGAATCAAACAACTCAAAGCAAACATAACTGCTGCAGAATACTCTCTGGCCGACACCGATTTGAAAGCGCCTTTTGATGGAGTTATAAACAAGCGGTTAGTTGAAAAACATGAAACCATCGCAGCAGGAACTCCTGTAATCACCATTCTTGACTGCTCCTCAATTGATGTCAAAACAGCCATCCCTGAAGAAATGCTGCTCAAACGCCATTCATTCAAAAACATTATCTGCACCTTTGATGCCTATCCGAACCGAAGTTTCAGTGCCCGCATCAGGGAAATAGGTCTCAAAACTGACAGCGCAAACCAGAGTTTCCCTCTCACCGTTTCCCTGGACACATCTGAAAATATTGAAATCCAGGCTGGGATGACCGCATCAGTAAGAATTGAATATACTGCGGCCAGGGCACCCTCAGATGGTTTTTTTGTACCCAATGGATCTGTATTTTCAGAGGCAGACAACCAATTGTACGCATGGAAGATCAACACTGACACCCACACGGTTTCAAAGGTTAAAATTCACTCCCGCAATTTAGAGGGCGACCGAATTTTCATACAATCAAAATTAAAAGAAGGAGATCTTCTGGTCACAGCCGGCGCCAAATTTTTAATTCAGGATCAAAAAATAAGACTGCTGGAAGAAGGATAAGGAAACAAGCAATGAAAATAACTGAGTTTGCACTGGATAAAAAAATTGTATCATATGCCCTGGCAATCATCCTGATTGTTGGTGGTCTTTACTCCTATCAGAGTATCGGCCGTCTTGAATTCCCGACATTTACCATCAAAACGGCTGTTGTTGCCACATATTACCCCGGAGCCGGCGCAAAAGAAGTCGAACAGGAAGTCACTGAACCCATCGAGCAGGCGATCCAGCAGCTTTCACAGATCAAAAAAGTGCGTTCCACCTCTAAAGCAGGGCTCTCCATTATATATGTTGATCTAAAGGACCAATATGTATCTGAACAGATCCCCCAGATCTGGGATGAATTGAGAAGAAAAGTTTCGGATATGCAGGGAAACCTTCCACCAGGATGCATGCCGTCAAATGTAAATGATGATTTCGGGGATGAATATGGCGTTTTTTTTGCTGTTTATGGAGATGGCTTTTCCATTACAGAGCTAAAAGAACATGCAGACATGCTCCGGCGGGAACTTCTGCTTGTCAAAAACGTTGCCGGTGTTCAATTGTGGGGAGATCAAACCGAAGTAATCACCCTTGAATTTTCGAGAGCCAAGATGTCTCAACTTGGAATTTCAATCCAGCAGGTTATTTCCACTCTGAACTACCAGAACCAGATAGTTGATTCAGGTGCTGTTTCCATTGACAGTAACTATATCCGCCTGAACCCCACAGGAGCTTTTTCAACCATCCAGGATCTGGGCGAGCTCCTTATAAAAAGTGATGAAAAAAACAATGTAATTTATTTAAAAGATATTTTCAAAATCAAGCGCGGACTTAAAAATCCGGCATCTAATATAATGTATTTTAACGGCAGGCCGGCTATTGGGATCGGTATTTCCACAATTTCCGACGGCAATGTGGTTGAAATGGGAAAGGATGTAAGGAAAAAACTGGATCTCCTGCAGCAGAACCTGCCGCTTGGGATTCAGATCGGATATATTGCATATCAATCGGATACGGTTTCCGAGTCTGTAAATTCATTTATCATAAACCTTGTTGAAGCTATCGCAATTGTAATCATCGTGTTGTGTGTCAGTATGGGACTGTCCAGCGGCCTTTTGATGGGTGCAATTTTGCTGCTCACAATTTTTGGCACATTTATTTTCATGAAAGTCATGGGTGTCAGCTTTCAGCTTATATCCCTTGGTGCACTCATCCTTGCCTTAGGGATGCTGGTGGATAATGCCATTGTTGTTACCGAAGGGATACTGGTTAAAACTCAAATGGGAATGAAAAAAAGAGAGGCCGCACTTGAAACCATCAAACAGACTGCGTGGCCGCTTCTTGGCGCAACTTTTGTTGCAGTTTTAGCCTTTGCTGCCATAGGGACTTCAAATGATTCCACAGGGGAGTTTCTTGGCAGTCTCTTTCTTGTAATGGCGATCTCTTTGGGCTTAAGTTGGATATTGGCCATTACACTTACCCCTTTATTTGGAATAGCTTTTTTACCGGAACCCAAACCCGCAAACCGTGCCACGCACTATAAAAACCAACCAGATGGCAAAGATATTTACAACGGATTTGTTTATAAAACGTACAAAAAATTATTAAGCGCCTGTCTGAAAAGAAAAGGCATTACACTTGTTGTTCTTATTGCCTGCCTGATAACATCTGTTTTTGGGTTCTCATTTATTGAGAGCTCTTTTTTCCCAAATTCCAGAAGACCGCAGTTTCTGATCGATTACATGCGGCCGGAAGGTACCCATATCAATCACACAAAAAAAGACATCAGGGAGATTGCCGGTTATCTAAAAAACTATCCTGGTGTTACGGCAACAACTTCTTTTATTGGTCAGGGCGCTTTACGGTTTTTGTTGACCTATGAACCGGAGATGACCAATTCAGCCTACGGACAGGTCCTGGTTACCGTGGATGACCATAAAAAAATTGATTCCATGCTTCCTGAGATAAGACAGTATCTGACGGGCCATTACCCTGATGCAGATATTATCATGAAAAAGTTCGCGCTTGGTCCTGGAGGAGGAACCAAAATCGAAGCCCGTTTCATAGGACCGGATACGGACATCCTCAGAGACCTTGCACTTCAGGCAAAAACCGTCATGGCAGGCGATCCGGTTGCAACTGAAATCAAAGATAATTTCCGCCAGAAAACAATGGTTGCAAACCCCGTGGTCAAAGAGGCAAAAGCCAGGAGACTTGGTATAACACGTCCGGATATTGCAAATATGCTCTTAATGAACTATACCGGAAAAACAGTGGGATTGTTTCGCGAAAAGGACGATCTGATTCCCATACAGATAAAAGCTGCTGAACCGGACAGAGATTCGATCAGCCAGATTGACAACATGACTATTTTCAGCCCGATAACCGGCAAGAGCCTGCCGTTAAAGCAGGTCGTTTCCGGAGTTGAATTGAACTGGGAAGATCCAATCATCCACAGGATTAACAGAAAACAGACGATCACAGCCCAGTGCAACCCACTTTATGGCAATGCAAGCGCTTTGTTTGAACGCATAAAATCTCAGATAGAAGCCATTGAGCTTCCACCCGGCTATGAAATGGAATGGGGCGGAGAATACGAATCTTCTGGTGATGCACAGGCATCTTTATTTAAAATGATACCATTATTTTTCCTGGCCATGGTGTTTGTTGTTTTAATGCTCTTTAATGCCCTTCGGCAGACACTTATTATTTTTCTTTGCCTGCCGCTTTCAATTATCGGTGTAACTTCCGGCTTGCTGCTCACAGGCGAGCCATTTGGGTTCATGTGCCTTTTGGGATTTTTAGGGCTGTCCGGAATGCTGATTAAAAATGCTGTTGTGTTGCTTGATCAGATTGATCTTGAAATCAACAAAGGCAAAGCACCTTTTGCAGCGATTGTTGATTCCAGCGTCAGCAGGTTACGGCCGGTAGCGATGGCAACAATTACAACGGTATTGGGGATGCTGCCGCTTTTAAGTGATCCGTTTTACATCGGGATGAGCATTACCATTATCTCAGGGCTTATATTTGGAACCTTGTTGACCCTAATTATTGTACCGGTTCTCTATGCCTCAATGTTCCGAATATCAAAGGAGGAATAACAGAGACTTATGTTTAATACATTTTTTTTCAACTTATTCCTTTTATAAGTGGCCCTTCTTTGATATGGATAATAGTATATCATACAAACGAATTGTTCTTACTCAGCATATAATCATTGGCGATCTGGAATCTTTACCTGTCATTTCTTTATTTAAGTGAAAGGAAAGCAAGTATGGGATCTTCGGAAAAACAGCGAAAAATCGATCAATTAAGGTTCAAGGCATTATATGACCTGTCCAAGATGATCAACAAATCAAGACAGGAAATTCTTGATTTTGCCCTGGAAGCCGGGGTTAGAGTGACGAACAGCAAAATCGGCTACATTTATTTATGCAGTGAAGATGAAACAGAGCTCTACCTACATGCCTGGTCAAAAAATGTAATGCCGCAATGCTCCGTGCAGAGCTACCCGGATAAATATCTGGTTTCAGAAACAGGCCTCTGGGGAGAGGCCGTGCGAAAACGCAAACCAATCATTACAAATGACTATAAAAAAAGTCCGCTTCGCAGGGGCTATCCCGAAGGCCATGTTCCGGTCAAACGCCACATGAACCTTCCGGTTTTTGACAATGAAAAAATCGTCATTGTCGCAGGGGTAGGAAACAAATCCGAAGAATACGCCCAGGAAGATGTGCAGCAGCTTTCGTTGATTATGGATGGCATGTGGCATATTTTAAAACGGAAGCAAACTGAGGAAGATCTCAAGAAAACCAATGAAAATTTAAGACTGGATCTGATCAAACGCAAAAAACTGGAACAGCAGCTTCAGCAAGCCTATAAAATGGAATCCATCGGCACACTCGCAGGAGGAATTGCACACGACTTTAATAACATTCTTGCATCCGTAATCGGGTATACAGAACTGACAATGGCTTTGGTAGAAAAGGACTCCACAGCATTCAAAAACCTGAACCAGGTATTGTCTGCCGGGCTCCGGGCCAAAGGGCTTGTACAGCAGATCTTAACTTTCAGCCGGCAGGACGAAAAAGAGCCCAGGCCGGTTCTTCTAAAATACCTGACAAAAGAGGTTCTTAGCCTGATCAGGGCATCTCTGCCCCTGAATATTGAAATAGAAGAAAATATAAAAGGCAGCCCTCTGATAATGGCGGATCCGATACAGATCCACCAAGTATTGATGAATCTTTGCACCAATGCGGGCCATGCCATGCAGGAAAAAGGAGGTGTTCTCCAGATTGAGCTTGAAACCCTTGAAATAGACAGCAAAGATGCTCCAACTGCAGGAGACATTGAGCCCGGTCCCTATGTCCGCCTAATTGTCAGCGATACTGGCTGCGGCATGACCCGGGATGTCATACAACAAATGTATGACCCCTTTTTCACAACCAAAGAAAGAGGAATTGGCACCGGGATGGGGCTTTCAGTTGTCCACGGCATTGTTTCAGGCTTTGGCGGCATTATCGATGTTTATACTGAACCCGGTAATGGCACATCATTTAAACTTTTTTTCCCAGCTATTGAAAGGCGTCTGGACCAGGAAGAACGGTCCTCTGAACCCCTGCCCCGAGGTAATGAGCACATCTTCCTTATTGATGATGAGCCCTCAATTGTCAAGATGAATCGGCAGCTTTTAACATCCCTTGGATACAAGGTTTCATCATTTATCAGCCCCATGGAAGCCTTGGTAGAATTCAAGGATCAAAAAGATGTAATAGATCTGGTGATTTCTGATACTGACATGCCGGAGTTAACCGGCCTGCAGCTGGCAGAAAAATTCATTGAACTCCGACCGGATCTTCCCATCATTTTGTGCAGCGGGCTGTCTTCCAAATACCACAGGGAATATGCTCAAAAAATAGGCATACAAGCCTATCTTTCAAAACCGGTTCTGACAAAAGAGCTAAGCAAAACCATTCGCCATATCCTAGATGAAACATAGGATGATCTATACCCG
>JAWSVI010000065.1:0-1916 GCA_033851995.1 Desulfobacteraceae bacterium
ATCGAGTAGGAGGAGGGCTCGCGCCCTCCGTCCTCTCACACCACCGTACGTACGGTTCCGTATACGGCGGTTCGTGAATGATTCCTAAACCTTAAAATTGTATCCAACAGCGATACGAGTCCAAGCCTGTCAAAGAACTTCTTTGGAAATGCCTGATTCATATGGGATGCTCCTGAGTTCCACCAAGGCCCTCGGCCATTTGATGCCGATATCCAGGCTCTGGTTTCTGTGATCCCATATTTCATCAGGCGCTTTACTCGAGTATACCTGCGCTTCCATTGACGCCACAACACGCATCGAAGACGCCGCCTGATCCAGCCGTCAAGGTCTTCAAATATTCCTTTGACTTCAGCCAGACGAAAATAGTTTATCCAGCCGGTAAGTATTGGTTTAATTTCCTTGATGAATTTCTTCAGGTTCTTGCCCTTGCCTCGTCTGAAGGATTCTTTAAGCTTGCCTTTAAATCGAGCCAATGAGGCCGGTGCGACTTTAAGACGCGGTGGTTTGTGGAAGGTTACGGTATAACCAAGGAACTTCCTGTTCCAGGGACGGTCTACCGCACTCTTGCTCCGGTTTATTTTGAGACGGAGCTTACCTGTGATGAATGGCTCCAAGGAGGTGAGGACTCTTTCACCGGCTCTGCGAGAGCCAACGTAGATGTTGCAGTCGTCTGCATAGCGGCAGAAGCTGTGTCCCCTTCGTTCCAGCTCTTTATCCAAATCATCCAATAAGATATTGGATAACAGTGGAGATAACGGACCTCCCTGTGGTGTGCCTTTGACAGGTTGAGTGACCAGCCCGCCGATCATAATTCCTGCCTGGAGAAATTGCCGGATCAGATATAACATCCGTTTATCTTTAATCCTTCTTGCGACTCGACTCATCAGCACGTCGTGATGGACTTCGTCGAAAAACTTCTCTAAATCCATGTCCACAACCCATCGTTTGCCTTTTGCCATATGGGCCTTGGCTTGGATCAATGCGTGGTGGGCACTTTTGTTCGGGCGAAACCCGTAACTGAATTCTGAGAAGTGAGGGTCAAATATCGGTGTTAATACCTGAAGAACCGCCTGTTGCACCAAGCGATCCAGAACAGTGGGTATGCCAAGCTTACGCATACCTTTACCTCCGGGTTTGGGAATCTCTATTCTGAGGACCGGTTGGGGCTTATATGTCCCGTTTAAAAGTTGTTCTTTGATTTGTGCCCAGTGGACCTGAAGGAAGGGCTTTAGGTCTTTGACTGTCATTTCGTCTACGCCTGCGGCTCCTTTATTCCTCATGACCCTGACATAGGCATACAGCATGTTTTCTCGCCCGACCACTGCTTCCATCAATTTATTGGTCTGTTGACAGGTGTGCTCTTTCCTTGCCGTGCCATTTGACACACCAACACCGTACCCTTGCGGATTCCGTCCGCTACTCTCCGGTATGGGATCGGGTATCTCAACCCTACTTGACTGCGTCTGCTTTGGCATCGAAATTCAAGTTCCTGTCATATCGTTCACGTTCGGGCCTTCAGTCCGGTCGGTGGACCTACTATGCCCTCGGCTGACTTCTGCCGGTTCATCCTACCGCCTCACGACGGCAGTAGCACAAGGCAAACCGGCAGACCTCCCAGGGTAAGGCGCGTGACCTTCACACTTATGCCTGCCGCATATACGTTCACACCTTCCGTGCAAGTATTGGGCTTCAAAGGTAATTGCCTTCTTACCCGGTGTGACCGCCTCATATGCGATTCCTGTTCGTCAGGCCAGTGCTTTGCTTACAGCTTCCTTCAGATCCTGCCTCACAGCAGGCACCCTTGCCGTTCAGCTAACCGTTCCCCTTGCCGGGCCGGTGGAGGACTTGCACCTCCAAGTCATCCGGGTTACCCCGGATAGCGCCAATCAGGCGCTCCGCGCCATGCCTGGCGCACA
>JAWSVI010000033.1:0-26552 GCA_033851995.1 Desulfobacteraceae bacterium
CATGGGATAACCATTTTAACCTTGTCTCAGTGAGTCATATCCACTATAATTTCATTGCTTGCATGACAAAGACTGATAATAAAAAAGACAGGAGCAATACCCCATCAGTATTTCTACTTTTGACAAAAATATAGATAGATGTTTGCAATAAAAAAATGAAACAAATCATAAAAGATATCTACCATGTAGGCGATAATGAATGTTCGGTATATCTGGTTGACACGCAGTCCGACCAGGGACTGGTATTGATTGATGCTGGTATGAATTTAAATATGATCAAGCAAATATCCTCTCATGGAATGCGCTTTGAAAATATCCAACATTGCATTTTAACTCATTGTCATATTGACCATATTGGTGTTTGTGCAGAGTTAAAAAAGGCATTACCGGAAATAAAATTTTATGCCCATGAATTAGATGCCGTTCCAATTGAGGAGCCTAGGCATGATGGAAGGACTGCGGCCTCTTGGTATGGAGTGGTATACGAGCCCATAAAATTGCATAGACGATTTGAAAAAGACACGATCCTCACTCTTGGCAATTATAAATTCCAATGCGTCCATACACCTGGTCATACTCCCGGCTCAATTTCCATCATTATTGAATCAGAGGGTAAAAAGGTGTTATTCGGCCAGGACCTGCATGGCCCCTTTAATGATAGTTTTTTATCAAATATCCATGATTACCAATCTTCCATGCAAAGGCTTTTAGAATTAGATGCTGATATTCTATGCGAAGGACATTTTGGAATTTTTCAGCCTGGTAGTCAGGTCCGAAATTACATTGAAACATACAAATCGCAGAATCAGCCATAATTAGTGTGTTTGCAAGCCATAGGAAAAGCATGTATTTTAAGATAACACATTCGGCTATCTACAGTTGGAAAGGTTCCGGGACTGAAAAAGAACAGAAAAATCCAAACCTAATGGATTCGTTCTGTCACTTGATTATTGCGCAGGAAGCCACTGCCCAAGGCACTTGGATACTTCTAGTAGACCAAGGCGACGACACAGGAATACAGACAACTAACTGCGTTGAATACATTGTCCCCAGGATTTGTGAACAATTTACTCTGGAGGTATCCAATTTACGGGCTTTTGAAGTTTGGCCATACCACAAAGGTGACCCAAGGCTGAAATATACTGAGATAGTGATATCAGACGTAAATTATGACAATGCGGGAGATTGGGTTCTTCAAAACGCTTGGAGGCCTGTAGGCAACCAGGATGCCAAGATCTTGGATCAACTCATAGAAACCGTTAGGGATAAAGTGATCCTGGAGGAGATCCGATCACCTTGAATCCGTCGCTGATTCATTCTTGATGAAAAATATAACTATTTTTTAAAACATTATGCTAAGGAAAAATGAATCGAGTCTTAACATAAATGGCGATATTAACAATCACTTTAATCGATCAACACATAACCAGTCACTTGATCGATCTTCTTGCACCCAAACCTTGCAAACATTCTCTGTTTTAGATTTTCTGGTCACGAAATATCCGAAAGTCAAAACCGTCAATGCTGATAAAGCCGTTATTATTTCAATCATTTTACCTCCTCCCTTTATTAAATAAAACCAATTAAAGATAATATAAGTTTTAATTCAACAATTACAATAAAGGTAAAAAGTGGATTTAATGATAGGTAAAAACTATCATTGTGCCAATTTCGGAGAAAAGGGGCTTTATTTTTGTGGAAAAAAATAGCGAGGACTACCTATCGCCCAAGCCCAGTTTTTACGATGGATAAAGACCACAGAGTTTCCCTGTGATTCCATATCATTCAACTTAAGTGTGTAGAAATTTTATTACTTTTTTTACATACTTTTTAGTCATATTTTTCCCATTTGTAATTTAACTGAGTATTAGGAATATTTTTTACTTATAAAAATCGCTTTTTATATCAAGTAATTATGTTTAACCCTTGCCGCTGTTTATTTTTACAGGCACAAACTTTGCTTTACTCTCCGTAGAGTTTCATTAGTCAAAACAATTAAACAAGAAAGGGAAATTGGAAAATGATAAGAAAAATGGTCCCTCTAACCCTGATTCTATTTGCCGCAGGACTTTTAATGACCCAAACAGTGTCTGCGAGCCTTACTGCCAATAATGGTATGGTCTATGATGATGTCTCTGGCTTGTATTGGTATCAAAATTTAAACGATTTTAGCCAGATGACATATTCCCAGAAGATATCTGAAATCAGTGGCCTGACAACTGGTGGTTTTTCCTGGCACCTGGCAACAGAGGATGAGATGGACTCACTCATAGATAATGTTGGGGTACAGTATCCATACGGTTCCACCCCATACCCTGAAGCCAGCCAGATAACCGATGCATTTATACATACACGGTTCGCTTCTGGTTATTATTTCTATATGGGCATATACGAAAGCATAGGCGGCACAGGCACCCACAATATTATGGAGATTCAAAAACTACCTGCTAACAGTGATAATTTTTATTTCATAACAGGTATCAACCTATCCCAGTGGACTGCCCCTGATGGGAATTCCACCTCGGATATTGGTGCCTGGGTAGTAGCAGATGCCGCACCCGTTCCAGTGCCTGCCACAATGACGCTTTTTGGTATTGGGCTTTTGGGGCTTGTGGGAGTTAACAGAAGAAAATATTAATCAAAATATTTTTAGATAATTTTTTAAAAGGCAGGGTTCAGAAATAGCCCTGCATTTTTTCTATTCCACTCTAATATATAAAGATTCTTTCTCAAAAAAATTGAGCTCAACCTTGCAATGAGGACTATCTCTTTTTTGGACTCGAGTTTTAGGATTTCAATTCCCGCAGACTATCCCTAGAATCCTTGAGTCTTGACATCTAAAAAGCTATACTTCCAATGTCGTAGTTATTTATATGATGCATTTTTGGCTATTTAAAATACAAAGTACCATGGTCGTTATTTCTAAAAAACAATGGATACAGGAGTACCAATGGACATAAACAAAGAACATCTAATAGACCTATTGGCCCAGTTTGCCCCAAATCCATACATCCAGGCAATTCTGATTATCCTTTTGTTCTTTGGCCTGGCAAAAATCCTTGATTTAATTGTGATTCGATTCATTAGAGGATGGTTGGAAAAAACCACTTTTGATTTGGATGATACTATTCTTAATATTGTTCACAGGCCTATTTTTATAACCATTATTCTTATCGGGCTTGGGCTGGCTACAGAACGGATCGGGCTAAAAGAGAGTATCTATTTTGTTACTTTGGGTGGGCTTAAAACCATTGGGGTTTTAATATGGTTCTCTGCTGTCGTTAAAATTACAAAACTGATTTTAGATTTGCTCAGTCAGGATGAAAGCCGATTTAAATTGATTCAAGAAAGGACGTTACCCCTTTTTCATAACTTATTTTTTATATTGATTATTGGGTTGTCATTTTATGTTTTGTTCCTGGTTTGGAACATTGACTTGACTGCTTGGATGGCTTCTGCTGGAATATTAGGTTTGGCTATTTCTTTTGCAGCTAAAGACACTTTAGCAAACCTGTTTTCGGGTGTCTTTATCATGGCGGACGCTCCGTATAAATTAGGAGATTATATTGTTCTTGAATCAGGAGAGAGGGGTAATGTTACAAATATCGGCATTCGAAGCACTCGCATCCTAACCAGAGACGATGTTGAAGTCACCATACCCAATTCAATTATGGGCAACACTAAAGTCATTAATGAAGCAGGTGGACGTCATGAAAAGTATCGAATCCGTGTTAAAGTCGGGGTTGCATATGGAAGTGATATTGATAAGGTTCAAGAAGTCCTTTTGGATGAAGCCAAACAAAATATAGACGTGTGTAAAAACCCAATCCCCCGTGTACGATTCAGGAATTTCTCAGATTCAAGTTTGGACCATGAACTCCTGTGTTGGGTCAAGAAACCGGTTTTAAAAGGGAAAGTACTGCATCATCTCAATACGGCTGTGTACAAACGATTTATAAAAGAAAACATTGAAATCCCCTTCCCACAGCGAGATGTTCATATAATTGATCAAACAAATCCTTGAACTGGCTAAAGTAGGATTTTGGGCAAAAAAGAAATGCTATTTGTGAATCGATTTCAGGTAATACAGTTGTGTGTATGACCTGGTCCACTTAAGAAACACACGGGCTAAAATTTTTTATGGGATAATCTTGAACAAGATATCTGCTGTGCCCTTGAAATTTCTTGAAGAGGAAGAATACCTTTTCAATATAATATTGAAGTAAATAGAGACCCGACATATAATACCTGCCAGATCAAACTTAGGTCAATTGAGGTGAGGACTGCTTGAATCACAGGGTACATTTTTCGGGTGAGCTACCACCACAGACTATCCGGTACCTTAAACCTTAAAATGATCCACCGCGCTATTCAAATCTTTTGACATCCGGGACAGCTCATCCGCACTGGTATCAATTTTCTGGCTATTGTCATTCATCACACCGGATGCCTGATGAACATCCCCAATATCCCGGGCAATTTGTTGAGCCTTTTGAGAACTTGATGAAACATTTTCGGTCACCGCCTGAATCCCCTGGGCTGCCTGGCTGACATTGTCTGCAATCTCTTTTGTGGTAATGGATTGTTCCTCCACAGAGACACCAACCGTATCAATCATTTCATTTACATTGGTAATGGCTGCCGTGATTGCTTCAATTTCTAAAACCGTCTCCTGGGTTGATCCTTGGATACTTTCAATTTTTAGTTTAATTTCCTGGGTGGCTGCTGCAGTCTGATTTGCCAATGCCTTTATCTCATTGGCAACAACGGCAAATCCCTTACCGGCCTCACCAGCCCTGGCCGCTTCAATAGTAGCATTTAATGATAAAAGATTGGTCTGTTCTGAGATATCATTTATGGTTTCTATAACCTGCCCGATTTCCTGGGCAGACCGACTCAAACCTTCGATATTGGCTTTGGCCTTTTGGGTTCTTAAAACAGCCTGACTGCTTGTGTCACGGGTTTTTTCAGTATTTTTAACAATTTCACCGATCATGGAACTTAACTCTTCTGCAGCAGAAGAAACCATGCTCAGGTTGGTGGATGATTGTTCCGCAGAAGCGGCAGTGGATGACATATTGCTACTCATGTCATTGGCGGCCACAGCAACTAAATTGGACTGATCCGTCATCATTTTTGCGCCTTCGGACATCTGGTTTGAAATGGATAAAAGCTCATCAAGAGAAGTGTTCTGCTTTTGAGAATTGTCTGCAATGTCAATGACAGTGCCCTGAAGTTTTTGAACAAAAACATTAAACCAGTTGGACAGCCGGCCCAACTCATCTTTGGTATTGACTGTCAGGCGTTTGGTCAAATCCCCTTCTCCTTCAGCAGCATCCTTGAGTCCTTCCATCACTTCGTTTATAGGTTTTTTAACCATTTTCTGAACCACTAAAAATATAATACCGCTGAGAATCAATAAAAGGATCAGCGACCCTGCTGTGGTGGAATATTTAAGACGGACAATAATCTTGTTAAGGGGTTCAAGATTATAGGTAAGAGCCAATACCCCCCCGATCTCACCGGTTTTCCAGGTCGGATGACACCGGATGCAATCAGATACTACCGGTTGGGGGCCATATATTGTAAGGCTTGCATTATTTTCCAGAACAACCGGTTGGGTTGTCCTGCTGATTTGCTCAAGCAGTTCAGGGGATAATACAATATTTTTTTTAATATCATTGGAAGACATATCTATTTTACCCTGTTTGTCATACAGATTGGCTTCCATCACTCCTTTTATATTATTTTGATGGCGGAGCAATTTTTGAAAATTCTTCATCTGTCCTCTTTCAAGAGAGCCTTTGACACCGTCTTCAAAGGAATTAAACAGGGTTTGAACAGAGTCGGTGTACGTATGCCGCATCTGCTGTTCGACAAATTGGTTCAGCAATACCGAAGAGACGGCCAGCGCAACAAACAGAACAAAAACAACTGTAAAAATAATTTTATATGTAATCGAGAGCCGGGCAAAAAAATTCTGCTTCATTGTTTTTCCTCCAACGCGTCTGACATGGCCTTTTCAAAGTTCCTGTAAAATGGAAAATCCTTTTTTGTGGCAAACAGAGAAGAAGCGCAACCGATACAGGGGGCATTTACATCAATGCACCAGGTCTGGCCGCCGTTCCACCAACGTGTGGGGCAATCTGCAAAAGTATCCGGCCCCAGGCATCCCAGCTTGAAAAGGCATCCGCTGTCGCCTAAATTTTCTGCAAACATTTCCTCCTGGAAATCATGATATCGCGGGCATAATTCATGGACCTTGCGATCAAAAAACAGCTTGGGCCGCCCTTCAATCAATTCCGGCAGACCCACTTGAACCAGATGGATAATGGTTTTCCATACCCAGTCCGGATGAACCGGACATCCCGGAATATCAATCAACAACGGGGCCATCTTCTTTCTTTTGTAAAATTCTTTTAAGCTGACCGCGCCGGTGAGATTCCCTTCTGCAGCAGGAATCCCGCCATGACTGCTACAGGTACCCACTGCCACGGCACCGCTCATGGTTTTTACAGCAGCTGTTAAATAGTCGGCAAAGGGCTTGTGACCGATCATGCAGGCCTCAGGCATATCCCAGGGAATAGCCCCTTCCACTGCCAAAAAATATTCTCCGGCCTGGCCGCTGATATAGGTTTCAATAAGATCTAATGCCTGTTTTCCTGATGTGGCAGATAAATCAGCGTGAAAACTAAGTTTTGAATACTGGGTAACCATTGAGACGGCATCGGGAGACTCGGCCTGGAGCAAAGAGATAGAACATCCGGTACATGACTGTCCCTGGAGGTAAATCAACCGGGGAACACTTTTATAGTCAATTTTTTTCAAAGCAGCTTGAACCGATTTGGGAAGATTAGAAATACCAAAAGATGCACTTAAACACGCTGCCATTTTTAAAAATTCACGTCTATTCATTTTGGATCTATCCTTGATTATTAAAAGTGAAAGCTTAATGCACAGCACAGGCCAGGCATGGATCAAAAGAGTGTACAATCCGGTTGGCCTCAATCTGTTCTGCCGGGTTCTCAACCTTAGTGCCTACCAGAGCCGACTCAAGGGCGCCCGGCTGATCCCTGTCATCTTTAGGTGAGCAATTCCAGGTAGTGGGTACAACACATTCATATTTATCAATCTTATAATTTTCAACCCGGATATAGTGTAAAAGCGCCCCTCTGGAGGCTTCGGTTGCACCAAACCCTTCCCCTGATTTGGGAAGGTCATATGGGGCCATATAAGGATCTTTGATATTAATCCGTTCAGTCTCTTCCAGCAGGAAATCAGCAATTACCACGCCGGAAATTGCCCGACATAGATGTCTTCCCAGCACAGAGTTCAGATCGCCAGCCTCAATACCTGCCATACCGGCGAATGTATCCACCAGTTTTTTAACCTGGGGATTATTGTTTTGAAGATAATCAACCATTACCCTGGCAGCCGGGCCCACCTCTACCATTTTCCCCTGGTATCTGGGGGCTTTCACCCAAGAATAGGCGCCTTTTTTATGGGGAGACGGTTTCAGGTTCCCCTCTTTAACCTTTAGGCCGGAAGCAGAGGAATATTTGGAATATTTCACATCTTCTTTTATGGCGTTAAAATCAACCTTTTCAATCCTGTTGTCCAGCAAAACACCGGGCGCGAACAAGCGATTGCTTTCTGCCTCAGGGCCAATGGGCAGCAATCCGTATGAAAGAAAACCGCCCCGGCTTTTACCGATTTGCCAATAGTCTGGAAAACTTTGGGCCACTGCTAAAAGATCCGGGATATATTTTTTATGAATAAAATCTTTGACATCCTCAATTAGGGAACGGTATGAAGCAATATCATCCATACCGGGTTTTCTTGTGCATCCACCGGGAAAAATAGCTGTGGCATGGGGAAACTTACCGCCGAAAATCGCAGAGGCCTTGTTGGCTTTTTTCTGGACATCCAAGGCTTCCATATAGTGCTTTAAAGCACCAATATTCACTTGGGGGTCTGAAATATATTCTCCGGATAATCTCGGTAAAAAAGGGGCTGCCGGAAAAGCGCTTCCGGAATTGACCTCGGCAGTTACCCAGTCCCTTAGGGATGTCAGGTCTGAATCCGTGCCTTGATATTCAAGAATCGCCGTAACATCGACGAAATCCAGAGCTGAAAGCTGATAGAACTGTAATAGATAGTCATACAGATGGTTGGCCCCCTGTATCAGGTTGTGCAGTATTCTGCCGTTGGGCGGTACCTTGAGTCCATAGGCATTTTCCTGGGCATACGAGGATGCAATGGCATGGGCATAAGGGCAGACCCCACATATCCTTTGGGTAATCTGCTGGGCATCCAGAGGATCTCTGCCCTTAAGAAAACTTTCAAACCCTCTGAACATTTCCCCTTTGCTTTGGGCATGGGTAATCACGTTGTCTTCAACCGTGGTCTCTATGCTCAGATGACCCTCCAAGCGGGTAACAGGTCCAATATCTATTTTCATAACACTCCTTGATTCTTAAACCGCCAAAATTATAATTCCGGCAACTCATACCATCTTCACATGGGCTAAATTCAACCCGGAATTTTTTAAATAAAATTGGGGGCTTTGTCAAGAATAAGTAAAGCAAAAAAAACAGTTACGAAAATATATGCCACGCTGTGATACTATTACCAGTTTAAGCATACCCCGTTTTCTTTAATTATACACAATTACTTAAAAATAGCTTTTTGATCAGACATTAAGTAATATAAATTTAACAAAATGGTATCATCCATGATGAATTAAATTTCAAATACAACGACCATTTCCAAAAGAAAAGCTCAGGAATTTAAACTGCCAGGCATTGAGGACTGCCTATTGAATGCTCGTTTTAAATAAGTCAAAGCGACAGATGACACCATGCTTGATCATTTCGAACGGTTTATTTGAATATATCCTTTAAAAAATACACAAACCTGGACCAGGATGCTTTGTCAGCTTTTTCCTGGTATCGGTCTGACCCAAACACTGTAAACGCATGGGGTGCTCCGCTATATGTAATCATTTCATGAGGCACCTTTGCAAATTCAAGTTCTTTGGCAAGATTGGCAAACTGATCCAATGTAATGGCTGTGTCTGCCGAACCGTGAAAAACAAGAACATGTCCCATCGTATTTTTATAACTTTGGTTTTCTGGGGTTTTAAGTCCTCCGTGGAAGGTCACAAATCCTTTAAGGTTTTTGCCTGATCGGGCCCATTCCAAAATAGCCGCACCGCCAAAACAATATCCCGCAGCTACCGAATTTGAGGTGTCTGCACCCAAAGATTCTGCTTTTTCAAATGCCCCATTCATGAGAGATCTCATTTTCTCGCGGTCTTTATAGAGTTCTCCTGTATGCTGACGTTTATCTTTAACTTCCGTTGGTCGGATACCTTCCCCAAAAAGATCTATCGCGAATACTGAATAACCCAAGTTCGATAGCATATGGGCTCTCTTCTTTTCGTAATCTGTCAAACCATCCCAGTCGTGTATTAAAAAAACCAAGGGTGCATTTTCAGAAGGAGAAACATAATAACCTTCATAGGATTGGCCATTAACTTGATACTTTATCGAATTTCCTTGGTCAGCATAGGCAGGTAAAATAAAAAATATGACGCTTATTAATGCGACTAAATATCTCATGAGTCTTTCCTTTACTTGATAATGTTAGTTACAACTTATTTTATATTAATACATGTTTTGCAATCGTCGAGCCTTTTTTTGATCAGAAGGACATTAAAAATTTCTTGATTTATGACTAATGCAAGAATTGTTAACTATTATGTTGATCAAAAAATTGTGTCATCCGTCACACCATTGCAGCGGATAGTTGCTTAGAGTGGCTCCACTGTCTGGGAGACTGCCCATACATGCGTTTGAACTCTCGGCTGAATTGAGAAGAACTCACGTAGCCCACTTCCATAGCCGCTTCGTTTACATTCATTCCGCCAACAATTTTCATGGCGGCATTGTTCAGGTGCCCAAACAGCAGTTCACCGTTGATGGCTTTGAAAGCCAGCTTGGCGTGAACCACTACGGCCATTTTCTGCTACAAGGTTTGCTCTTCCCACTAATTGAAAAATCTAAAGGCCGGATCGTGACTGTAGGCAGTATGGGTTATAATTTGGGTATTAAAACTATCCGGTTTGATGATATGAACTGGGATAAGAATTACGATGCCAATGGTGTTTATAGTCAGAGTAAATTAGCACAAATCATGTCAGTCTATGAATTACAAGACAAACTGAAAAAAACAGGTAAGACAGATGTAAAAGCTTATGCTTGCCATCCGGGTGCTTCCGCCACATCACTGATCAAAACCAGCGGTAGTTTAATGATGCGGTTCATTTGGTTTTTGATGACCCTATCACCCCTGGTTCAATCGGCAGAAAAAGGAGCTTATCCTGAAGTTATGTGTGCCACCGAAAAAGACCTGGATCAGAAGGGTTTTTATGGCCCTACAGGACGAAATTATTGGACAGGTCCGGTGGGTGAATGTGAATTAGAACCACATGCTTTGGATAAAGAGGTTGCGACAAAACTCTGGACCACCTCTGAAGAGAAAACAGGCTTTGAGTGGTCTTTATGAAATAAGGAAAATGTAATGAAAAGCGTAATTTTAAATATAGGAGCCTGTATGTTAATTTCTACCAATTCATCTGCTAATGACATAAACAAAAAGTTAAACAAATTAAATGATACGGTTCAAGATATTGAAGGGAATACATATCGTAACGTAAAAATTGGGAATCAAATTTAGTTTGCAGAAAATCTCAGGAGTACGAAATTTCAAGACGGCTCAGAAATAAAAACTGCCTTTATTCCGGATGATGAAGACAAAAACTGCTTAAAATATGGAAGATTATATGATTGGCATGATTTGGCCGGTGAAATTCTCGGTATCAGATTAGACTTGGATAAAATCAATCAAAATACCAATGTTTTTTGATTTAGAAATTAAAATAAGTTCTTCCAGGAGGTTGTCATGGAAAAGAAAGCCGAAACAATAGACAATTCATGCTTCATAAAATGCAATCAGGAATATTTTGAGTGTATTGACAAAGGTGAGCACGAGTCGGTCTTCAATATGAAACGAACCAATTGCGAATGCACTTGTTCCAAATAAATAATAACCGACCCCATAGTCGGGCGGCTTTTTTGCCATCCAACTATGGGGCTTAAAACATTTCCTGATTTTTATCTTCATTTAAACCGCTATATTGAAATAATTTTCCTATTTCATATCGAAATTTCTACACCATTAAGCATGATGTTTGATCTTTGCAAACACCTCTGGTGTCGGTTTTGGGAGTCCGGCTATTTTCCATGCTACGATCGGATCGGGAAATTGTTGATACTGGCAATCCTTTGACTGTCCAACATTTTTGCATACAGCACGCACGATTGGAAAGGCTTCGAATCTTTTGTAATAATCTCGTATGAATCTTAAAATATTCATGCGATCCTTGCCCAGGGGGCACTCCTGTGACACACCTTCCCGGTCTGCCAGCGCACATGCGGCTTCTTCTGTCCAGGACTCATAATCTTCAAGGTAGCCTTCCAGGTCCACAGCGATATTTGTATTATTTTGATTTAAAATTGGCATATTACACCTCTGTAAAATCTTGTACTTTTAAAATTGCTTCAATGAATATTACATATAGTTGATATTATCCTTAAGTTGGGATATTTGTAATCCAAGTCCTAAACATTGTTTCCCATCCATACAAGTATTTGCATCTGCAGGTTCAAGATAGGTTTTTAACCGATGATTATCTTTTTTTAGGTCTATAACCCATGCTTTTTTTTCTGAGCTGTATTCCACATTTATATCTATTCCACACTCCCCGATATCGGGATGAATGAATCTTATTTTTTCGCATAATTGATCTTTGTTATACATTTTTCCTCCTTGCTGCTTCCGGGATTGTTAAGACAGAAGCATTTTGAATGATATATTAAAAATAATCCTTTTTCGGGTAATGTAAATATTATTCAATTTAAAATCCTCTAAAAATTCAATCAATTATTGCATAATCTCCAAATCGTCTTATTTTTATGACAGGTTTTTTTTAATCCTTTTTGTATAAGGAGGCAACACAATGAAAGATTCAGGAAATTTACATTTAAAAATACAAGAATTGTGTGATTGTTTTTCAACAACTGATCCATTAAAAGAGATGTCCTCACTAAAAGAAGGTCATAATAATCCGGATGCTGCCTTAAAATGGCTGGCCCTGGCGGTACTCCATGGGGTAAATAGCAATGCAAAAAAGATATCTATCAAACAGTCCAGTGATAGCGGTATTTCTGTAACAGCTGAATATCGTGATACTGAACTTCCATCCCCCGGAAATGATATAGCCGCTAATGTTTTTGAAGCAGTAAGGGATATCACTCACATTAAAAGTGCAAAAGGCAAAAGCAAATTTGCTTTGGGGTTGAGAGATTCAAGTCTTGAACTCAATGTCAGTGTCAAGGATAAGGCCGAGTATAAAAAGGTCACTATAAAATTCCCATAACTCTTTTGTTGGAATTTTTTAAAATTTCAGTTTGAGCTTTTCTGAGCCAGGCATGTGGTAATACCCGATCATATGATCTGGTAATATTGTATTGTTACATCAGAATACAGGTTTTGGAGCGACGGCCGCTGTCTTTGGTTACAGCCTTATAACACGCACTGCGCTCATCCATACTGGTTGTACAGTAATCACAGGATCTTAATGCATCCGTCATCTTTTTTTTCCAAGAGCGCAACACATTGCTGCTTAATTTTTTTATCATGAAACTGTATTTACCCTGATATTGTAGACAGTCAAACCACTACAACAAAAAAAAACACAATCTAAACTTGTTTTTTTCGCGAGTACGGTATTATCTGTCGCTGGGATTTTTTAAAAATATGCGTTCAATTGCAAAAGTAATATCAGGTTTACTGTTTTATTTTCATGAACATGAGTTACAGGGACAGTCTGGAGTATTTTTTCTTTTAGAATCGAAGCTTGTCATGGAAGTAGTCCTCACTGCCTGTCGGTTCTATTCCCTGAGTCTTTCTTTTGGAAGTTGTCGCCATCTTAGAAATTTTACTCATGACAGATTAAGGATGTACTTTGTTATAGCATCGCAATGACTATCTATTGAATCGATCAGTGGGATAGAACAACATTCATCTTTAAGGAGAATTGGAAATTCGGTACATCCAAGAATTACGGCTTGAGCGCCTTGATTTACCATGTTCTCAATTTCTTCAACGAAATATTGTCTCGCTTTGTTATTAAACACCCCAACAGAAAGTTCTTCATATAATATTTGTTGAATTTTGTCCTGAGTATCCAAATTTGGAACAATTGTTTTGATTTTGTCTTTCATAAGTAACCTTACCTTGATGAAATCTTCTGACATTGTAAAACGAGAGCCAAGCAGCCCTACAGAATATATTTCTTTTTGTCGGAGAGTAAAACCAATTGCGTCAGCAATATGTAGGATAGGTACCGTAACAGAGTCTTGTGCTTGATCGGCTATTTTGTGTGGAGTGCTAGCGCATATAGCTATACAATGCACACCAGCATCTTGTAGTTCGATAGCAGCATCAATGATTATCTTGGCTATAGTGTTCCAATCGTTATTTCGTTGTAAATCGTGTATCTCTTTTTGATTTAGATTAATTATCCGAAGCGGTGGATTAGTATTGTCGCAATAATGCAGGTTTACAAGACTGTTAATTTTACTATAATACTCAGCAGTTGAGTGCCACGACAATCCGCCGATAAGTCCAAATTTTTTCATTTTTCTATCCCTTTCGAAATATTTTTATGTGAATGAATTATTATTGAGATACCCGATCCCCGGGTCCTGGTTTTATCGAAAGCCAGATTCATCTCCCTTGTTTTCTTTTTTATAAAATAGCTGACAAGGGCCGGGATATCCTTTAATCGAATACCCAAAGCCTTACCATTAATGGTGTTTACTACTTTCGCCAGTCCTGCTCCATTTGGAATTTTGAATAGCGACTAAGTATACCATTATTCAATTTTTTTGCATTACTCCTTTTTTTCAAGAAAAAGAAGGTGCATAATATATCCATATCCGGTTTTTTAACATAAAGATCTTCTTTCAATAAGCAATCCAGATTCTCATGTATAATGGAAAGTATGCTCTCTATGTTGGTAACCTTAACCTTCCATGTCGATTTATTTATTTTTTTTGTCACACTTTTTAAATATATGAGTCTAAATAGGAAAACACACTTACTGAAGGATCGTTTAAATGGATTCAAATTTGGAACAATACGTCAGGCAGGCAAAAAAAGGGAATCTGAATGCACTCGAAAAGGTTGTATGCGGTATTCAAAAGAAAATTTACGGGCTGGCGCTGCGGATGCTGGGTCACCAGGAAGATGCAGAAGATGAGATGCAGGAAATTCTGATCAAGGTGATAACACATTTGAGTGACTTTCGTGAAGAAAGCGCTTTCAGTTCCTGGGTGTACAGAATCGCCTGTAATCATCTTCTGACTGTACGGAAAAAAAGGTCCGAACGCATGGGTTTGACATTCGATCTTCTGGAAGAATCGGTTTCTGCCGGGCTTGAAAATGTGGAACCTCTGACTGTTTCAGGACCGGAGCGGGATGTCCTGCTGGAAGAGACCAGGCTCGGTTGTATGCAGGGAGCTCTTGTTTGTCTGACGAGGGAAGTACGAATAGCAGTAATTCTTGGTGAACAATATGGGGTAACCAGTAAAGAAGGTGCTTTTATATTGGATATCACTCCTGAACTGTTCCGCAAACGCCTTTCCCGCGGCAGGAAGAGTTTGCAGAATTTCATGCACAAAAACTGCGGCCTGGTCAACAAGGGCAATCCCTGCAGGTGTGACAAACAAGCCGGTGGACGCTTGAAAAACGGCCAGATCGATATGTCTTTTGTTAAAAAGGAAAATGCTTCAAAAGGCAGATCTGAAGCGGTGGCCCATTTGGGGGAATTGGCTGAAATTGATCGTACGGTAGCCATGTATCGTCATTATCCAGAATATCATACTCCAGAGTCGTTTACTTTTATCATGAAAGATTTGATAAATTCAGGGAAATACAAATTCTTTAACGAATAACTCAGCTTTCAAAAAAACTATTTATAAGGAGAAAAAATGGCACAGCACAATTGTGAACAATGCAAATTCAGAGCAAAATATGACAACAATCCAAAATCTATTATAGGCCGTTTATGGCGCTGGCACATAAGCTGGTGTCCAGGTTGGAAAAAGTATATTACCTCATTGCCAGATGAAGATCGAAACAGGATTTCACGAATATACAATATGAAAAAATATCAAAACGGGGATGGTACCATCGGAGTCGAATTGTAGGAACAGAAGCCGAACCATCTTAAGTAAGCGATTTTAAAAAAAACCAAAACCAGAGGAGAATTGAGCAATGAAAATTTTAGGCATTTCGGGCAGTCCGAGAAAAGAAGACAAATCAGGAACCCATGCATTGGTTACAACCGTATTGGAAAATACAGGCATTGAATACAAAATGGTGTCATTGAGAGGCAAAACCGTAAACGGATGCATTGCTTGTCTGGGGTGTGTAAAGGACAATATCTGTAAAGTTGATGATGATCTTGCGCCATTGCGCCAGGATATTCTTGAGGCAGATGCCTATGTTTTCGGTGCACCCAATTATTACTCGGGCATGAATGCCCTTACCCATGCATTCATGGAACGGTTCTATCAATTCAGACACCAGACAGCAGATCTGCTCTGGGGGAAACTGGCAGTGGCAGTGGGTGTGGGTGGAACAGCAGGACAGGCGCCTGCAGATGATATAGAAAAATTTTTCATGTACAATTTTATAGAAACCGTTGCCAAAGTCGATGGTCAGGGTGCAGCATCCTGTTATAGTTGCGGCTATGGCGAAACCTGTCAGGTAGGCATCCCTGCCATGCTGCATGGCGAAGGGGTAAAAATTACGCCGGAAATGATTCCCAATGTCAAAAAACAAGTCGATGTCATGGCATCGGCAGAAGGCGCAGGAAAAGTGTTGGGCGAGCGGCTTAAAAATAATCACGACCGGGTGAAAGTGGCTATGGGTGTGAAAGAAAAAATGATGTCTCTGTTTGAAGAAAGTGCATAAATTTCAGTAGTGGTGACCGGTATTTTTAGGGTCAAAAAAAAATGATTGTGGGGTTCTGGTTTTCAGTATTTTTTTTGTAGGAAATCAGAACCAAACAATGTGTCTATAAAAAAACTCTATTGACCCGAAAAACCACATGGGCAATGGCGTTTCTATTGTTGGGGATTGGAATTCGACCAACCAATCCCCTTCGATTTTACCGATAAATATTTTCAATCCAATGCATGGCTTCAGTGTCATTGACCTTGCCAAGGTAACGCTGGGTAGTGGACAGGTTTGAATGGCGGAGAATTATTTTTGACACGATTTCAATAGGAACTCCTGATCGGCTGGCGTATGTTGCGGCATACCTCCTCAGATCATGGGGCTTCAATTTTAAAACCTCACCGATCCTCATAACCCCTCTCGCCATCAGTTCGAGCATTAACCTGTTTCTTGAGTTTTCTGTTATAAAAATGAACTCATCAACGGCATCTCGTTCGAGAATTTTCCAGGGTGGTAATTTGGCAGCCCGAAAGGTTTTGGACAATACGGCTGAATCACATGGATTGGATAGATCCGGTATTACAGTATTTTTGACAAAGTTGAAATTTTTTTCTGCCATTGTTTGAAAAACTTTGAAAAATCAACTGGTTCTGTTTTGAGAAAAATCTAAAAATTTGGAGATTAACATTGCAAAAAACAAAGACCTCTCAACAGCACTATTGAAGAACCCATTAAAAGGTGCTATTGTTTAACCTGTTAATGACCCTTAAAATATAAGAGGTGGATAATGAAAGCCAAATTTTCAGAGGATATTGTCCCGATAAGTGACCTAAAAGCGAATCCCGGGAGAATTGTCCGACAGGTTCAGGAAGGTCACCGCCCAGTTGTTTTAACGAATCGTGGCCGGGGTGTCGCAGTCGTTCAATCACTTAGTGATTTTGAGGCGGAGTCTGAGGAACGGTCCTTCATGAAAGGTATCCTTAAAGGCATGGTTGATTTAGAAGAAGGAAAAGAGCTTAGCCTTGAAGATGTGAAAAAACGACTGAACCTTAAATAATATGCCTAAACATTTAAAAATTTCGTTTGCTCTCTCAGTTGTTTCTGATCTGGAAGATGTTCTTGAATTTTACAAAGAGCAAAGTGTTCCTCATATTGGAGAAAAACTTGTCCAAAAGATTTTCAAAGACATAGAGCTTCTTCCAGAACAACCTGACATTGGAAGAATCGTCCCTGAGTTCGATTTAAAATACTTAAGAGAATTGATACGCCCACCCTTTAGAATAGTTTATCGTCGGGATACGGACAAAATCAGAATAGTCAGGGTTTGGCGCAGTGAAAGATTATTAATATTGCCTTAAAATTACAAACATTATATCCCTTAATAGAGCATCTGGTTACTTTCCTGTTGTGATCCTGCAAATACTGGCGTTACTATTGTGATAGATTTGGATCATTGGCTAATCCGGAGCACTTGATCTTTTATTCGTGGGATGCCTGTGGTCCAGACTTGAGATTTTTCATACCATAAGTCCTCAGTATCACAAAATGTTTACTGGTTTTAGAATTGCCCAAAAAGCGTTGTCCTAATGTTTCTTTTTTGAGACGAGTTTTAGTTGTAATTTCATATTTCATTCCATTTAACCACATAATCTCTCCTTTCGTACCCTTTCAATTCCCGTTCGTGACATTTTTTTGGCAGTATTTAATTTTTTCCTTTCTAATACAGTTGAATTTCAGTCGGTTGCAAAAGCAATACCTAAAAATGAGGATAAAAAATGGCACAAAACGATATAAAAAACATCCAACATCCAAAAGAATCACGACTCAGTTTCTTTGATAACTTGAGAACCCTTTTTGTTTTCGCAGTAGTTCTGCAACACGCAGGAATGGCTTACATCTGGTCTGACTGGTGGCCGGTGACGGACAATTCAAGCATTATTGTCGCTTGCATAGTAGCTTTTTTTGACGCTTTTTTAATGCCGTCCTTATTTTATATTGCAGGCTTTTTTGCTGTTTACTCCATTCAAGGAAAATCCATCCCCCAATTCCTGCAAGGGAAAGTTAAGCGTCTGATGGTGCCTTGGCTGATATGTATTCTGTTTGTCTGTCCAATACTCCCTTTAATATACCATTATACAAGGAATGGTTTCATGCTGACATCAGGCTATTTGGATATATGGCTGCAGGTGATGGGTAACGCCGTCAGATTTGACATCGGTATTTTGCCGGCTATGGATCAGGTCATGCAAAACAACCTGTTCTATCAACGCTATATGTGGTTCGTCGGTCTGCTTGCAGCATTTTTTGTCATATTTTCTTTGGCATACCGGATTAAAACAGAGTGGTTCCTTCTTGAAGAAAGCCCTCAAATTAGGGCACATGTAACCGCTTTTGACACTTTAAAGATAGCAATAGGAATCGGTGGGATAACCTTTTTAGGGTCAACAGGCCTGATCGGTCTGATGTTTTACCTTTGCCCTCAAGTTTCAGAGCCTGAATCCTGGTTTACATTTGGAAATATTATCCAGTTCAGGGTTTCCAGAATTTTTTTGCACGCTGCATATTTTATCTTTGGCATCATTACATATAAAAAAAGCTGTTTTTTAAGGAAAATACTGCCCGGACATCATATGACATGGATTACACTTTTCTCGTTAGTATTAATTGGTTTTTATGCTTCATTGTTCCTTATGCGAATGTCGTCTGGTGATATTGAAAAACTATACGGTCTGATTCATTGGCTTTTTTTAAATTTTTTAACTGTCTCCGCCTTGGGATTATGTATCTCTGCTGCCTCCAGATACCTTAACCGGCAGACACCATTGAGCAGAACCCTCGCTGCCAATTCTTACTATCTGTATCTTTCGCATTATCTGTTTGTCTTTATTATTCAGTTGTTGTTTGCCCGGTTCTCGTCGATTCCAGTGTTTTTAAAATACTCAATGACAGCAACACTGGCCCTGATCACAGCATGGCTTTTCAGCCGCTATCTGATCAAGCCATACCCAAAACTTGTCATTGCATTAACAACCGTCATCTTTTTATTGATGGTTCTTTTTGTACACCCATAAATTTTAAGGAGAAATCCAAATGAAATGTATCATAATATCAGCATGTTTAATTGTTTTGATTTTTTCAACCCTTGTTTTCAGTGTGTCTGCCGACTCAGTTGATCACAAAAAGATTATCCAGATTAATCAGGACCTGACTTCCTGGAAAATCAAAGGTCCTGCCTTTTTAAGCAAATGGAAAGTTGGCAAAGCGCAAATAAATCCCAGCAATCCTAAAACAATAGTGGCAATGACTAATAGCAATCCGGCAATGGAACTTGTAAATACCCAGAAAGGAAGTCTTGATATTTACACCAAAGATGAATTTGGCGACTGTATGATCGAATTAGAAGTAATGGTGGCAAAAAAGGCCAATTCCGGTATATATGTAATGGGCTGCTACGAAATCCAGGTGAAAGACAGCTTCGGAAAAGGAAAGTTGAAAGATACTGAAATGGGTGGCATTGTAGGAATGTCTGCTCCCTTGACAAATGCATGTACAAAACCTGGCGAATGGCAATCTTATGTTATCGAATTCAAGGCCCCGCGCTTTAAGGACAAAAAACGGATCGCACCAGCAGAATTTATAAAAATTGTGCTCAATGGGGAGGAGATCCAAAAAAATATTAAAATGGGGGACGGACCCACAAGCGGAGCTCTCGAAAAGATAGAAGCACCAAAGGGACCGCTTATGCTGCAAGGAGGATTAGGAGCCGTTGCCTATCGAAATATTTGCATTACCTCTCTAAAACTGTAACAACAAGTTTGTTTTAATGAGTGACCTTTTTATGGTTGTTACGGAACAATTTATTGGTATGATAAATACCTGGTAAATAACCAACTGACATAAATTAACAATAATGATTAAGAACCCATTTAAAAATGAAGTCTGGTATACGTGGCTCATCGTAATGATGTTCAGTGCTCTTATCTGGATAATCAATTCCGGCATAGACATTTCAGAAGAGTTAATCAGCGGCGGTAGCGTTCAATACGGATTCATCCTTGTCCATGAATTGACTGCCGCGCTGATGATTCCAATATTGTTACCAATTTTATTATGGGGCTTTGTTAAGTACCCGATACGAAAAAATCACTTTTTCAGGCTGATCGGCTTTCATTTGATAATGGTTGTGCTGTATGGACTTTGCCATACCTCATTAATGATTGCGACCCGCAATCTGATTTACTCTTTATTTGGCTGGCCTGATTATGACTCAGGAATACTCTTATACCGATATCTGATGGAATTTCAAAAACAATTTCCATTATACTGGTTCATATATGGAATATTTTCACTTCTTAAATATATAAGGACAAACCAGGAGCGCCAGATACAAACCTCCCTTATAGAAAAGCAGTTGTCTCAGGCCCGTCTCCAGGCTCTTAAGATGCAGTTGAACCCCCATTTCTTATTTAACACTTTGAACATGATCTCTTCTTTTATGTACGAGAACATAGAGAAAGCCGATCAGATGATCGTTAATCTGTGTGATCTGTTGAGATTGACGCTGAATACCCAGGAGCACCAGGAGCTTCCTTTAGGCCATGAAATAAAAATTCTGAATCTTTATCTGACAATCATGAAGGCAAGGTTTGAAAAAAGATTGCAGGTAAAGGTGGAGATCGAGAAATCTACTGAATCAGCTCTTTTTCCGGTGCTTCTTCTTCAGCCCCTGGTTGAAAATTCCATCAAACACAGCGGTCAGAAGGCGGATCATATAACTGAAATCCGCATCCGATCCAGGAAAATATCAGATCAGTTAGAGGTGATTGTCCGTGACAATGGGCCTGGATTATCAACAGAACCTCATGAAATAAAAAAAGACGGTATCGGGATTAAAACTACCCGGGACAGGCTTTCTCAGCTCTATGGCAACAGGCATATTTTTGATATGAAAAACATGCCTGACGGCGGCCTGCAGGTTCGTATCGAAATCCCGTTTACACAGGAAACAAGAGGATAGATGAATTTGAATATACTGGTTGTAGACGATGAAAAACCATCAAGGGATAAAACCATCCGGTTCATTAAAAAACAACGCCCCGATGCCGTCATTGAAGAAGCACAGGACGGCGGAGAGGCGATAGAAAAGATTAAATCTCTGAAACCGGACCTGGTCTTTCTTGATATACAGATGCCCGGCATGAATGGGTTTGATGTCATAAAGAATTTAGATACGATCAACATGCCACCTGTCATATTTATTACCGCTTTCGATGAGTATGCTGTTCAAGCCTTTGAAGTCCATGCCGTGGACTATCTGCTGAAACCATTTGACTTTAAACGGTTTCAGGTTGCATTTAACAGGGCTCTTGATTCATCAGTTCCAAAGGAAAAAATCAGGGAAGCAATTCATCAGATGATGGAACAGAAAAACAAAGGGGCTGATCACCTTACCCGGCTTATGATAAAAAAAGATGAACGGATTACAATTGTTAATACAGTCGAGATACAGTTCATTAAATCGCAAGGTAAATATACTGAAATTCATACTCAGGATGACTGCCATTTGATCCGCAGATCTATGCAGTCTTTACAGGACCAGCTTGACTCCAAAATATTCTTCCGGATCCACAGATCCAGTATTGTGAATATAAATTCTATAAAAGAATTACAGACATGGTTTCATGGCGACTATAATGTGATTCTAAAAGATGGAACGGAGCTAAAATTAAGTCGGAGGTACAGTCAAGAAATTTTGTCTCAAATGGAATAGATGAAGCGAGCCCTGTGTCTATTCTATGTTGACCCAGCCCATCGTTCAAAATAGCGTTGGCTTCTTTTGCTATTGGTGGCTCGATTTCATCTAAATTATTCCGCATAATAACAGGTGTGGACTACTCTCTGTTTGGGCTTGATTATCGAACCAAAATTTTATAGAAAAATACTTATAACAGATCCAAGAATCATGGATGGCTGCTTTCTTTTTATGGTTTTAAATAGTTGCTGATGTGCGCATACCCTTCAGGTGTTAAATAGACACTTGTTTTAAACGTATTCATATCAACGAGACCTGAAAGAAAAAGTTCTTTTATAGTTTCCATTGAATCGCTTGGTGCTAAAGAGAGAATGGAAACTACATCACCCACATCCAGAATTCCTGGAGGGCCTTTCAATTCCCACTCTTTAGCAAGCAAAGATAGAATTTTTTCTTTTGCGGAGTCCGGCATAAATATTTCCTTTTACTTTACGATAAACCGCTTCTCCCTTGGTGTTGGATGGGTAACTTCAGGCCATTTCCCAGGTTGAGGGTCTGCACCTTCCGTGGCTGCCAAAGGCGGATTATCATCATTTAAATTAGGATTTTTACGGATATCATGGCCCTCAACCTCATAGCAGAATTCAATGGGAATACCATTGGGATCAAAAGAATAAATGGAATGAATGAATACATGGTCGATGACATCTGAACACTCAAAACCGCCTGCTTCAAGTTTATCCTTTAACAGCCAGGCTTCTTCACTTGATTCCACGCCAAAGGCGATATGGTCAAAAACAATTGGCCCTTTGAACGGCTCCCCATGATGCTTTTTTTCCACAGACTGAGCCCCTTCCCACTCAAAAAAGGCCAGGGTGTTCTTTTCATCAATCTCAAAAAAATAATGGCGAAACCCATCTTTCCCAAACCCGTTTATTAACCTCATACCAATAAGATCTCGCCAGAACCGGATGGTCGCGTCCATATTCCCAGTCACCATTGCAAGGTGGTTAATTCCTTTGTATTTCATAGAAGATCTCCTTTCTTTTGTCCGCGGATCCTTTTAAAAATAAGCCCCAATATAAAAATAGCAATGTCGTCTTATTTCCAAATGGTCTTGAACTTCTCAGGTAGTGCGCCATAAACCGGGCATTTTTTTAAGGATGTTTTTATCAGTGACGCACCCGAAAACCTGACAGATGTGTTACAAAATACAGTATGTGGACCTTTTTGAGTCTGGATTGAAAAATACACTTTTAATAATTGTCAGTCTGAAAATTCAATTTGTTAGGACTTGTAACCTGTTTGTTACAGCTATCCAAAAAATAGACTAACCAGATAATGGGTTGAAAAACCTGTCCTGTTAATTATAATAGTGAACATAATGCCACCCTAAAATAAAAGATAGGAGGTCATTTTGGGAATTGAAACCGTACTGTTTAAAAGTGAAGAAAAAAAAACCACGGGTGAAATTGCAAATATTTTGCACACCATTGCAGATAAAATAGAAAAAAGAAATCTAATCCTAAAACAGGATTCTAATGAGATATCCCTTGAATTTCCAGCTCAAATGGTTCTGGAACTTAAAGTAGAAGAGGAAAAGGGTAAAAGAGTAAAAAGATCTCTGGAGATAGAACTGGAATGGTTAAGCGGAGATGATAAGCCTTCTGACACTCAAATTTTGTAAAAAATATATTCTTTTATCGGATTTAGAAATGAAAAAAGAGTAGACTACTATGTGTATGGGTTTGATTCCCGGGTTAAAATTTCACCCAAGACTTTCCTTGTAACTCAGGATATTTTTAATAAATTCCTAAAAGGGGAATTACAAAAAGCTCACTATCGAATTTTGGGCCACCCTTCTTCTAAGCACTGGAAAAATAATTAAACGCCTTTGCTGAAGTACCTCTCATCGAGACATGATAGACATAATCCGTACCATAAAATCTATAATATACCGATACAAATCGAAACATTTTTCCATTAAAAATTGAGACCATAATGACGGTAGTCTAAACTTCTTAATGCCAAGTGTCTCTGATTAAACATTTGCTATATTTGACTAAATTTCGATTGGTATATGCAATGCAATTGTTTTAAAAAATATTTTTGCTTGATAATGGAGCTATTGAGGATTAAACAGATATAGTAACACTCGTTTTACAATTTCGATCAGGACTCAAATCTTTATTGAGAATCCAATGTATGTAAAATATAATATTTACAATGATCGGTTTATAATCTCATCAGATTCAGTTAAATTTGATTTTAGATCTTATTCTTATGGACCAGAATACTTGAGATATATACCTGTTGGTATTTCCCTAGAACATGCGAATGACTATTTGTATAAACATCCTCATGAAGCCTGCATAGAGATCACCCAAAAATGCAACTATTCATGCCCAATTTGCATAGCTGAATCAAGCCCTATAGACAAGTTTGTCATGCCGTTCGAAATATTTGAACAAATTTTGATAGGGCTACCTAAAAGCATAAATAGGATATGTATTACTGGTGGAGAACCCACCTTACACCCAGAAATAAATAAAATTATAGAAAGTGCAGTCGATTATGGTTTTTCAGTCTTAATATCAACCAATGGATCAAATCCAGCAACTCTAAAAAATATATTACGTAATAAAGCGAAAGTAATTGTTTCCGTATCAATCTATGGGCCACGAAAGGTACATGATACCTATGTTGGGGTAAATGGTTCATTCAGTAATGCACTTGAATCACTAAATGTGGCCATAGAGTATTCTCCTTGTGTACAAGTTTACACAACGGTAACAAAATTTAATCTTCCCCATATATCTAAATTATCAAAAAAATTGCGGACTATACCTATAACTGAGCATAGACTTTACATTGTGAAAAAATTTGGCCGAATATCAACGGAGATTGCATCAATCAAAGAGGTCAAACAAATTTTTCCAAATCAGAACACCAAAGCAATTCAGACTATCAAATCAACTAGTTCTCCACTCATCTTTGTGGATGCTAAAGGAAATCAGGAGGTGAGAAATGCAAATTAATGAAGACGATGTTTTTGAGATTCAGAAACAATTGTACAACACACAATGGGTAAATATAAGGCATCATTGGGAGGAAACGATTAAAGCGATAAGATATTTATCGACCCTTATCGTTTTTGCAATATTACCCTTAAAATTTTTAAGGATTACAAAGGATGGCAATGTTGATTTTAGTTTGACTCCTCAAAATGAATTCTATTTAAAATTCTTTGTCATTTCTATGATTTCCGTTTTCGGGTTACTAACTTTTTTGAGTCAGTTCAATCATTATATGCGTTCAAAAGAAGCCAGAAAAGTGGTTGTTGAAATAGAGAAAAGATGGGGTCTATATGATGAGAAAAATCAATTCATCTACCAACCAAATTCTGAGAATTACAAATTTGGAAGTTTTGCAGGTGGGGAAAAACGAATGACACATACCACAGTTCTTTTTGGATACATTATAAGCATTACAGTAATAGGAATCGGATTCGTTGTATTTGCATAAAAATAATTTACCTAATTTAAAGTTAAAATTAAGGGAATAACAATGCCGTATCCCATAGAAAAAAAATTTGTTGTGGCACTGGCTTCTAGCGCTTTATTTGATCTCGGAGAAGCAGATGATATTTATAGAAAACAAGGAGAGCAGGCTTATAAGAAGTATCAAGAAAAACACGTTAATGATATTTTAGAACCAGGTGTCGCATTTCCATTTACAAAAAGAATTCTCAATCTAAATATCAGGCTATATGAGGAAAAGCCAATTGAGGTAATTTTATTGTCACGCAATTCGCCTGAAACAGGTTTGAGAGTTTTTAATTCTATCAAAAATCATAAATTAGACATAACTCGTGCCGGATTTTTCACAGGAAAATCTCCCTATGAATATATTAAACCATTTAATGCAACAATATTTCTTAGTGCCAATGAGAAAGATGTAAAGAATGCAATCAATGCAGGATATCCAGCAGGAATAGTAATTAAATCTGAGTATATAGATGACGATGATGATGAGCTAAGGCTTGCATTCGATTTTGATGCCGTACTAGCCGATGATGAAGCTGAAAAAATTTATAAAGAATCAAATGATCTTCAAGAGTTTCATAATCATGAGGTAGCAAAAAAAGAAATCAGTCTTAATCCTGGGCCATTAAAGAATTTTTTAGATAAAATTTCATTAATTCAGCGCCTTGAAAAAAAACGGGAAAAAGATGATTTGGAATATAAGAAAATATTAAGTACATCAGTAGTTACGACCCGAAATGCTCCTTCACATGAGAGAATGATCAATACTTTAAAAAAATGGGGTGTATCAGTTGATAGTGCATTTTTTCTTGGTGGAATAGAAAAAAAAAGGATTTTAGAAGTATTAAAACCACATCTATTTTTCGATGATCAAGTGGATCATCTGAATAGTATTAAAATCCCTCAAGTACATATTCCTTTTGGAATTGCAAATGAATAAGAATATCCCAAAAGAATTAGAACCATCATATAAGTGTACAATCGAAATTTTTAACGGATTCATTCAATGGCTGTCGTTCTGTATAATGGACACACAAAGAAACCCTAAATATATTGAAAGCCATCTTTTGTCTGTCCTTGCGGATGATTATATGGAGTCTTTAGTTTCGGTCCCGATACTAGTTGAGCAGGGAATTCACAGGGGTAGTGTCAAATATTTTTCG
>JAWSVI010000034.1:0-110644 GCA_033851995.1 Desulfobacteraceae bacterium
TCATCCAGCAGGCAATCAGGTAATAGACTTCTATCCCTTGGCCGAATTCAAAGGGCGTTAACGTGTTTTCCACCATCCGGTCCGTGGAAATCCCCTCTTCACCACCGAAAAAGCTCGGCAGCATGAGTGCGCTGGCAGCAATCAACTCCCCGATCCCCATGGAAATCAAAGCAAAGGTCGTTCCGGATCGTTCGGTTGACAGCCATCCGAAAATCACGCCAACAACCACACCGCCCAAACCGCCAACAAGAGGTGACAGTTCAAGCGGAATCGGCAGGGAGCCACCACCGATCATATTAATGCCGTGCATGGCCAGAAAACCACCTGTCCCAAAATAGACGGCATGACCAAAAGAAAGCATACCGCCCTGTCCCAGCATCATGTTATAGGACAGGGAAAAAATAATGGCGATTCCCATTTGACTGAGCAGGGAAATAGCAAAGCCGGAACTGAAAATTTTTGGCAGTATGGCACATAGAACTGCCGCTCCGACCCAAACGCCGTATTGTCGCAAAAAATATTTCATATTTCGATTACGTCCTTCAGATTTAGGTGTTTAACTCTATTTTTTTCATCATGATTCGCGTTTTCCCAAAAGTCCTTTGGGGCGAAACATCAGCATCAAAACCATGAACAGATATGGCAGTATCGGACCGGTATGGGACAGTTGGATCCGCCAGATATCTTTAAGCAGTCCCTGGGTATCAACTGAAATGCCGACCACAGAGAACAGATCCACAAGCGAATACTCTATGCCCACGGCAAACGTCTGCAGGGCGGCCAAAAGTAATGATGCCACAAAGGCCCCGGTCAACGATCCCATGCCCCCAACGACAATCACGACAAAAACAATCGGACCAAGTGTTATGGCCATGGCAGGCTCAGTAATCAGAAAAATGCCGCCGATCACCCCAGCCAGGCCGGCCAGTGCAGACCCTCCGCCAAACACCATCATGAAGACAGCCGGGACATTGTGTCCCAGAGCGCTTACACCTTCTGGATGGGTTAATGCTGCCTGGATGATCAAGCCGATACGTGTCCGGGTTAAGACCAGGTAAAGTCCTATAAACATACCCATGGAAATCAGGAGCATAAACATGCTGAATGCAGGAACCTCACTGGAAAAGAGTTTAAACATCGGAAAATCCAATGATGGGGGAACAGGATACGTCATTGCGTTTCGGCCCCATATCAGGTTAACCCCTTCTTCAATGACAAAAAACAGGCCCAGGGTAAACAGCAGTTCAGCAACATGACCGTATTTATGAACCGTCCTGAGGCCGTACCGTTCCACCAGCGCACCTATAATCCCCACTAAAAGGGGAGAAATTACCAGGGCGGGCCAAAAACCGATTGCAGCGGTTATCTGGTAGCCAAAATAGGCGCCCAGCATATAAAAACTGGCATGGGCAAAATTTAGCACACCCATCATGGAAAAAATCAGGGTCAGGCCACTTGAAAGCATGAATAGAAGCATGCCCAGGACCAGACTGTTTAATAGAGAAAAAACAACAAATTCGACCATTATAAAATTACCTCGGGTAAAAAATTAATCAAAAACTTGCCTGTGTTACAAACAGGGTATCCCCGGCAGCTTCATGCTGGAGATACCCTGCTTTTTTTACACCGAATGATTTACTTTTTCGGACGTTTCATCTGACAGGTAGTTGGCATAGCTGTATTGCCTGCCTCAATCCTTTTGACTGTCTTAAATCCGATACCGGTATTTTCTGCATCGTATTTTACAGTTCCTACACCGGCTTTGGCATAAATGGAAAGATACAATGGCTGGATCAGCTGATGATCTTCACCTCTCATAAGGACTTTGCCGTAGGGAGTTTCATATTCCATATTCTCCAGTGCAAAGGCAATAGCTTTGGGGTTATCACTTCCTGCTTTTTCAATGGCTTTGGCCAGCATATTCATTGTTGTTCCGATACGACCGTAGTAATATGGCACCTCTCCACCATCAGAGTACTTTTCCTGATAGCCTAAAAAGAACGCTTCATCAGCTTGGTTGTTCTCTTCTATGCTCAGGTTAATATGCCATTCTGTTACTGAAATAAGCTTGTCAACTCCGGCTTCAGCAATCGCTTTTGGGGCACCCAGCCCGCTGCCGTAAAAAGTAAAGAACCTGGAGCCCAGTCCGTTGCTCTTTGCAGCTTTTACCAACAGGGACATGTCTGCGCCCCAGTTACCGGTAATAACCGTATCCGCACCCGATGCCTGGATCTTGGATATATAGGGAGAAAAGTCTTTTACTTTACCAAGGGGAGTGAAAGTGTCTCCCACAATTTCGATATCCGGACGTTTTTCAGCCAGCATGGTTTTTGCTGCTGCACTTACTGCGTGTCCGAAAACGTAATCCTGATTGATGAGATAAACTTTTTTAATGTCTGTGGTGCCTTTAATATAATCAGTGATCGCAGCAATTTTCATATCCACATGCGCATCAAAACGAAAATGCCAGAAACTGCACTTTTCATTGGTAAAGGCAGGTGTAACTGCAGCATAGTTGAGGAACATTACCGGGTTGTCAGGGTTACGTTTGTTGTGCTTATCAAGAGCTCCGATCAATGCACCGGCAACACTGGAGCCATTACCTTGAGTAATAATCTGAATACCCTGATCAATCGCGCTTTTAAGCTGAATCAAACTCTCTTTTGCACTTATTTTATTATCAAACGGAACTATTTCAAATTTTTTCCCACCAAGGACTCCGCCTTTGGCGTTAATCAGTTCCGCATTGTATTGAAAGTGTTTGTATCCTGCATCACCAACACCGGCAAATGCACCTGATAACGGATCAATATAAGCAATTTTAATGGTATCCGCAGCCATCGCCGGTACCGCAACCATTACGAAAAATAAAATACCGATTAAACCTGTTAAAAATCTTCTGTTCATTTAAGTCCCCTCCTTCTTCCGGCTTGCATTAAATTTGGATGGTCAAAAATGGGCTATTGTGCCCCACAATTTTTCAGGGCATCAACCCCGAAACGTACTTATTGCCCGGTTTGGCGTAATATTTGGTTTGCACCTCCTTTCTGAAATGTATTATCAAAGTCTGCTGCGTAATCTGCAGCAGGCTGCATATTGCTGTTTGTATATTCCAGTATTGAATAAACACAAATTTATGTACATATGTTGTGGGAAATAAACTCAGGAAAAAATAGGGGAAACGATACTGCGAGCGAACGTATGCATTTTTCTCGCAGCATGTGCGATAATTACTTGGGGTGTGACAGTGATTTCCCAATAGAGAAATCAGCTTGTATAAAAGACAGGTCGTTATCAAATCGTTCAAAATCTCCTCTGCCGGCTTTTTCAGCCTTTAAGAGCCAGTTTGCTTTATTTGCAGTGTTACCTGTTTGTCAGTTATTTGAACTGTGTTCGACATAATATGACGGAAATTTTGTTTTTGTCAAGAGCGTTTTATATCAGTAGGAACGGCTATAATAGCTCTAAAATTGGGTCTATCGACTGTTAATGCCATTCAAAGCATCGATAAATTTATAAATATTATTCAATTAATATATTAATTTTACCGGCCAGGTTCTCTCTTCTGATATAGACCTGAATGGTCCCTGAGCTTTCCGGCCGTCCACCAGTAAAACAACCTTTTCTCTCATAATTTCCCTGATTTTCACAGAACCTGTTTTATCTCCTGTTTTCACCAGGATTTCCTGATTTTCCTTAATTCGTAAAATTACTGCATATGACTCAGACCCATTTGCGGTAATTGTTCCTTTAAGCTCTAAGCAGAGACGGGTTATGGGGATCTTCTTTTCAACGAATGGTATTTTCCGGGGGGATGACTGCCTGCTTTTGTCCGGGTTTAAATCAGATTCCGGGGCGGGAGAAATTTTGTGCCGGCACTTAAAAATACCGGCACTTTTTATTTTTCAACTGTCTGAAAATATCAGGCGCATAGTTTATCAAGTTCTGATGCCATTTTAGATAATATTTTTGCTGATTTTGTCACACTGGTGATACCTGCATGCGTCTGCTCTGCATAATCCACCATTTCAGAAGAAGTCTGTGCAATTTTCGAACTTTCTTCTGTTGACAAATTAATTTTAGATGCAATCTGTTGAGTGGTTTCATTTTGATCTTCTACAAGCTCTGATATGTGTGTCTGGAGCTCATTTATTTTCTTAATTATATCCGTAATGGTTGTATTATTTTGAATGACCTTATTCACCACATCCATATTTTCATCAATCTGTTTTTTTATCTCATCTGTTGCATCACTTGTCTGCTTTGCAAGTCCCTTGATTTCACCTGCAACAACGGCGAACCCCTTACCATATTCTCCCGCCCGGGCCGCCTCAATTGTTGCATTCAGGGCAAGGAGATTGGTTTGTTCTGAAATATCTAAAATCACCTCTGTTACATGACTGATCTCTTTGCTTATTTTATCAAGACGGTTGATATATGCCAATGTATCATCAGAAGCCTGAACTGCACTTTGAATAATTTCAAGCGCATCGCTCGTGCTTTTGACAACTTTATTATTGGATACAACCGTTTTTTCAACCGCATCAGACATCAGGTAAAGATTTTCATTCACAGACCCGGCCTGGTCAGAAACACTAACGGCTTGTTTAGATGATTCCACAGCCTTAATGTCTATCTGACTGCTTGTGGTATCCAACTCCCGGGATGATGTAGACAGTATGCTGGAATTTTCCCTGATTTTTCTGAGAATATTTTCAAGATCTGAGGCCATTTTTTCTGCTTCTTTTTTTTGCGCTTCATTTTCGCTCATTGTATTTTCGAGGGCCGTCATAGATTCTTTCTGAATATTAAACAGTTCATTTCGTCCCCGCTCAATAAAAGCAAGAGTAATTCCGCCCACAATAACCGGGCCAAGGATATTGGCAAAATCCGCCTTTACGACATCAACCGGTGCCAGGTCTAAAACCGGCAGAGATAACCCTGTTTTATACATGACATAAAAAACGATTACTTCAATCAGCATCATCGAACTCCAGAAGATGCAGCTTCGAATTCCTAAGAAAGTGGCTGCAAACAATGGAATCATAAGATTCCATGACAAAGCGGAGGATTGAATTCCCCCGGTCAGGTAAGGCAGATATATAAAATGCCAGGAAAGCGCGGCAAGAACCAGGTATCCTGTAAGCGTCAATGATTTGGTAAATTTAAATACAAACGGGCCCAAAAGAATGGCACACATAACAGCAAACATGCTCACCGCAAGATTTCCAACCCCCATACTGTGCCATTTATATACATTGGGAAGGAAGAAGACCGCACTGATCCAGATAAATGAGATTAACTGGCTGGCCCTTCTGTAGTCATCAATATTATCTTTAATATCCTCTGCAATAAACCAATCAATAAACTTTGTGATCATCTGAGCATCTCCTTTTATAGCTTCATTTAGTAAGCAACGTTAAGAAATTCATCATACTCATAAAATAAAAGTTTTTATTTTGCAACATCCCGATTGACGCATTCGTGCTGATTTTGTATAAAAGAATCAACATTTTAAAGTTGCCCTGGCAAACGGAATACGGTGAAACTCCGTAACGGTCCCGCCGCTGTAACCGGAAACACCTGTTTGAAATTAATGCCACTGGTAAAACGGGAAGGCTTTTAGAACAGATTTAATGCCGGAAGTCAGAAGACGAGCCAGGACAATAATCACTGTAGAACTCGATGGTAAAGGGTTTTGTAAGACACCTGCTCTTGCAAAACTTTTTTGAGTTCTGCAAGGGTTAAATAGCGAGGATACTATGACTACACAACTCGAACATGCCCGCCAGGGAACCATAACCAGACAGATGCAAATTGTTGCTCAAAACGAAGGCCTGCCGGAAGCTTTCATTGTAGAACATGTGGCAAAGGGAGAAATTGTTATCCCCTGCAACCCGGGCCGCCCCAACCAGAAAGTGGTGGGGATCGGCACCGGACTTCGAACCAAAGTAAATGCATCCATTGGAACATCATCTGATATTTGCAGCATTGACTTAGAGGTGGAAAAGGCCCAAGCTGCCCAGGAAGAAGGTGCAGACACTCTAATGGAGCTGTCTGCAGACGGAGATCTGGATGCCATTCGCCGAACTGTGCTTGCCAATACTGACCTTGGCGTAGGCAATGTTCCTTTATATCAGGCATTTAAAGAAACCATCCGAAAGTATAAAAACCCTGCCAAGCTGGACCCGGAATTCCTCTTTGACCTGATTGAAAAGCAACTGGAAGACGGACTTAGTTTCATGGCCATTCATTGCGGGATCAACCAGTACACCATTGAACGGCTCAGAAAGCAGGGATTTCGTTACGGCGGGCTGGCATCCAAAGGCGGAACCTACATGGTGGCCTGGATGGATATCAATAAGAAGGAAAATCCATTATACGAACAATTTGACCGGGTTTGCGCCCTGATGAAAAAATATGATGCTGTTCTTTCCCTTGGGAATGGAATCCGAGCAGGAGCCATCCATGACAGCCATGATCGGGCCCAGATGGCAGAGATGATAATCAATTGCGAACTGGCTGAAATCGGGCGGGAAATGGGATGCCAGATGATGGTGGAAGGGCCGGGACATGTTCCACTGGACGAAATTGAAGGAAATATCATGTTGGAAAAACGGATGTCGGGGAATTCGCCATACTATGTCCTGGGACCCATCCCATGTGATACCGGTGCAGGGTATGACCACATCACTGCTGCTATTGGGGCTGCAAGTTCCGCACGATTTGGGGCAGACCTGATCTGTTACATTACCCCTGCAGAACACCTGGCCCTGCCCGATGTAAATGATGTAAGAGAAGGGATCCGGGCTACACGGCTTGCCGTTCGTATCGGTGATATTTCAAAATATCCTGATCGGAGAGAAAATGAAAAACAGGCAGCTATGGCCAGGCGGGATATGCGCTGGAGTGATCTGGACAAATACCTGCTGTTTCCTGAAATTGCCAACCAGACAAGGACAAGTCGGATGCCCTCCCAAAAAGAAACCTGTACAATGTGTGGTGATTTTTGCGCCATGAAAAAAGGAATGGAAATCTTTGAAAATGACATAACAGACAAGAGGTAAATTATGAGAACATTAGATAACTGTATCGCATCCATAAAAAACGCCCTTGATGAAGATGCCTTTAATGCTGCCAGAGAACGCCTGGCCAACCAGGCAAGACCTGCCGGAAGCCTTGGAGTGATGGAAGATATATCCGCAAGGCTTGCTGCCATCAAGGGATCCATTAACGTACAATTATCCAACAAACAGATTATCACCTGTGCGGGCGATCATGGAGTGACAGAAGAAGGCGTTTCTCTTTTTCCTTCGGAAGTCACCCCGCAGATGGTGTATAATTTTGCTGCTCAAGGCGCATCGGTCAATGTTATCGGCGGCCATGCAGGGGCAAAAGTAAAAGCCGCCGACATTGGCGTCAACCATGATTTTAAACCGGACCTGCCCATTTTCCATAAAAAGGTTCGGCATGGAACCGCCAATTTTACTAAAGAACCTGCCATGACAAGGGAAGAAGCCATCCTGTCCATTGAAGCCGGCATTGATATTATAAACGAACTGAATGAAAAACAGGCCGTGGATCTTTTAGGAACAGGTGATATGGGCATCGGCAACACCACCCCTTCTGCTGCAATCATTTCAGCATTTTCCGGAATTGATGCCCAACGCCTCACCGGCAGAGGAACCGGCATTGATGACCAGGCCCTTGAAAACAAGATTGAAGTCATCAGAAAGGGAATAGCCCTTCATCAGCCTGATCCCAGGGACCCAATTGATGTGCTGCACAAAGTTGGAGGACTTGAAATCGGAGCGTTGGCCGGCCTTGTTTTAGGGGCATCAGCCAAAGGCATTCCTGTAATATGCGACGGGCTGATTTCAACTGCCGGAGCCCTGATTGCCTGTGAGCTTGCACCGGCAGCAAGAAATTACCTGTTTGCCAGTCATAAATCCGTAGAAATCGGACATGTTTTCATGCATGAAAGGCTTGGTCTTGAACCACTGATTGATCTTAAATTCAGATTAGGCGAAGGAACCGGTGCTGCTGTCTGTATGGAGCTTTTAGATCTGTCCACCCGAATCCTTGCAGATATTAAAACATTTGAAGAGGTCGGCATAAACGACGCCCAGTAACTGTATCGCCCCGCCTGTGAGAATACGTCTTTCCCGGCGGGGTGACAAATTTTCGTCCATGTTTTTATTCTTTTCTTGCACTTTTTCGTCTTTAAAAGCTAAACTATTTTAAATTTTTTTTAAAACTAGGGGTTTTTACCGATTGTTTTTTTTGTTTGCACCATATAACTTACCCCTAATATTTTTCTAAAATTTGGATGGCAAAAAGGAATTTTTGTGGACAACATACCTGACATGGATAACCATATTCTCATCGTCGATGATGAGCCGCGCTTGACAAGCTCCTTTGAAATATTATTCAAAAACAAAGGGTTCAGTGTCCAGACCGCTGGAAACGGGTATGATGCAATCTCTCTATTCAAAGAACAACCGGCCAAGGTGGTCATCACCGACATTCAGATGGATAGAATGGACGGTATCCAGTTGATGCAGGAGCTTAAAAAAATTGATCCCTGTGTACAAATCATTTTTCTTACCGGCTATACCAGTGTCCAGAGTGCAGCTGATGCATTAAAGCAGAACAATGCTTTCGAATACCTCGCAAAACCGATCAAAAACAATGAAGAACTGTTTGAAATAACCCGTAGGGCACAAAAAAAATATGATCTTGAAAAAAATCTTTTCTTTAAACACCAGAAAACTGAAAAAGAATTTTCTCTTTTTAAAAATATATTAGATAACATGGAGGCCATAACCTATGTGGCAGACATGCAGACCTACGATCTGGTTTATGCCAATAAAAAATTCTTACAGGTTTTTAACGAAAATCGTCCGTTTCCCAAAGGAGCCAAATGCTGGCAGATTCTTCAGAAAGACCAGAGTGGCCCGTGTTCTTTCTGCACTAACAAACGGTTGCTTCAACCGGATGGAAGCCCGGGAAAACCCTATGAATGGGAATTCCAAAACACGCGTAACCATCGCTGGTACAACATCGTTGACAAAGCGATTCCCTGGTACGACAAGCGGATTGTAAGGTTGGAAAGCGCGATTGATATCACTGAAAAAAAAGAAAACGAAAAACTGTTCCGAAACTTTGAAAAAGCCATAGAAACTTCCAAAAAACTCGAAAGTATCGCAACTCTTGCCGGCGGGGTTGCCCATGATTTTAACAACTCGTTGTCCACTGTGATCGGCAATATAAATCTTGCCCAACTCAACAGCACCAATGAAGATACTCAAAAATTTTTAAAAAATGCAGAAAATGGTGTAATGCAGGCCAAAGGAGTCTCCTCAAAACTGATCACATTTACAAAAGGAGGCGGTCCGGCAAAGGTAAAAACAGATATAGGTAACATGATAGAAAGCCTTTTAAAGCGCCATCTGGAACCGGATAAAATTACTTATGCCTTTGAATGCGAACCCATTGGAAGCGTATTTTATTCAGATCAAAACCAATTGAAAGCAGCTTTTAGAAGTATCATTCAAAATGCTGTGGAATCTATTGAAAATAAAGGTCATATCAGCGTTACTGTAAATTACGAAGAAGCCGCATTAAAAAATGCCCAGATCATTGTATCCATAACTGATACCGGATGCGGTATCTCCAATGACCATATTGACATGATCTTCAATCCCTATTTTACCACCAAACCCATGGACAGTCGCAAAAGCACGGGTCTTGGACTGAGCATTGCCTGGTCCACGATCTCAAGGCACGGCGGGTTGATTCATGTTGAATCCGACCTTGGAAAAGGCTCCACTGTTCATGTTACCCTTCCGGTTTTCAAAGAAAACGGAATTGAAAAACCAGTTGAAACCCCTCAGGAACCAAAAAGAAATACACTTTCTCATGAAACTCCCAAAAGGGTCCTGGTCATGGATGATGACGAACTGATACTGGATGTTATCTCTCAGCTTCTAAAGCGCTTAGGATATGAAACTCTCTCCGCCTCCAATGGAAACAAGGCCGTTGAAACATGCCGGGCTGCTCAAAAAAGAAATGAAAAAATCCATATTGCCCTCCTCGATTTTGATATTCACCACGGCATGGGTGGACTTCCGACCATGGAGGCCTTGAAAAAAATCGACCCGGATATCCAGGGACTTCTCATTACTGGACATACCGATGATATGGCGTTTAAAGGATACAAGAGCTCCGGTTTTTCAGCTATGATTGAAAAACCATTTTCCATTACACAGCTGAACGAAAAAATCGAATCCCTTTTTTAAAAAATCTTCAAGCAAAACAACGCCCATCCTGAACCCGGATGGTCCTGTCAGCATATTCAGCCATATCAGAGTTGTGCGTTACAACTATAATCGTATGGCCCTCTTTATTTAAAGACTGAAGCAGTGCCATGATTTCCCCTGCTGTTTTTGAGTCCAGGTTTCCTGTTGGTTCATCAGCCAGAATAATTGGTGGTTTGTTTACAATTGCTCTGGCAATGGCCACCCGTTCCTGCTCCCCACCTGAAAGCTGGTCCGGTAGACGGTGCGCTTTGGCCTCCAGCCCGACCCGCCTGATCACTTCAAAGGCCATCTGGTTTTTGATCTTTTTTTTATAGCCGGTCACTGCCATGGGCAGCTTTACATTTTCAAGAACCGTCAAATATGGGATAAGCTGAAAAGACTGAAAAATAAACCCAATGTATTCGCTTCGAAAGTCCGCACGCTGCTCTGCACTTAAATCGTAAAGATCCATACCGTCTACAATCACCCTTCCTCTGGAAGGATGATTAAGAGCCCCCACGATGGAAAGAAGGGTGCTTTTCCCGGAACCGGACTGGCCCATGATGGTTATAAACTCTTCATCACCAATGAAAAAATTCATGTGCCGAATGGCATCCACCTGAGTTTCTCCGCTCTGATAGGTCTTTTTCAAATCATGAATTTCGATAAAGTGATCTACCTGTGTCATAGTAATCCTCTTCTTTTCTTAAAGTGCCCGAAGGGCTTCGCTCGGGTCCATATTACTTGCCTTAAACGCCGGATAGAGGCTTGCCAGAAGGCTTAATGCAACTGCCATTAAAATAGAAATTGCCCCCAGATTCACATTGATACCGGCAAATACACCGTCCTTCATTACAAAAGGAATGATACCCCATGCAATTGCATTGCCGATGCCAAATCCCAGTATACCGCCGATAATGCCAAGCAGCATAGCCTCCAGGAGGATGATCTGCATCACATGGCCCCGCCGAAATCCAATGGCCCTGAAAATACCGATTTCTCTTGTTCGTTCATTAACCGAACCCATCATGGTGATGAGGACCAGCAACGATCCGATGAGAATCACTATAACCGATACCCCAAGGCTGAAGGATTTAAACATGTCGATTGACTGCATCTTGGACATGACGGCCTGTTTCATTGCCGTAACTTTTGCGTCGGGAAATTTTTCAGCAATCTGAAGGGTCATCTCAGAAATAGGACAGCCCTGACAAAAGGCAGAGATTTCCACCATGGAAAGTTTGCCCTGTTTTCCCAAAATCTGCTGTGCTGCAGAAAGTTCTGCAATAACTGCGTCATCTTCAGCACCACCTGTAGGCTTGAGCACTGTAGATACCGTAAATGGTTTCTCGGACATGTGTATGGTATTCCCGACAGAAAACCCCAAAAGGGATGCGACACGTGCGCCCAACATAACCTGATCTGATGCGATCGGATAATCGCCTGAAGTCTTTTGCCACCAGGTTTTCAGCGCCAGTTCATCCTCAAACACCACCCCCATGAGCAGAACATTTTTATTTTTTATTTTAACAGGACCGAGAACTTTCGGGGCAACAATGGCCAGGTTTTTATTGTTTTTGATGGTGTATATGTTTTCAAGCTCTTTTTCGTCAAACTCACGGACCTTATAGTTTACTCCCCCCACATCAATCCCCCCGTAATTCAGGGAAAGATTCTGGGTTTTTGGCACCATTACGATATTGGCCCCAAACTGGTTCAGACGTTCTTCAATATTTTTGGTCATGCTTTCTGTAATGGACAGCAAGGTAACAACTGTTGAAATTCCAATCACAAGTCCCAGGACAAGAAAAAGCATTTTTGCTTTTCTGCGCTTGATGTTGCCAAATGAAATATTATGGAGTTTCACTCTCTTCCTCCTCTTTTTTCAAAGTGCTCTGGTGCTGACGATGGTTCACTTGATTGAGCAGGGTGACATCCAGGTTATGTTTTTCAAATAATGCATTGATGCTTGAAAAAGAGGATTCCCTTCGATCGTAGGTCACCACAAGCCGGGAGTGGTTTTTATCCCTGGTACTGAATTTCACCCCATCAATTTCGTTCAATCCTGCAATTATCTCTTCCGGCCAGTTCCGGTCGGATTCAAGTTTGAATATGGCATCATCCAAATGACGCGTACTCATATAGGAGATCGACTGAGGTATGGTAACCACGCTCAAACCTGAAATGATCACCACTGAAATAATCATTGCGATGGTGCCAAAGCCCAAGCCTCGTTTTTTGATGCCAAGCACCTTTTCTCTTTTTTCCCGATATTTTTCCGGATCATATGCCACCATTTTATAACACCTTTAAATGTTTTATTTTTTATATTCGCAATACCAGGCATTGGCATTGATATCATCCATTGAAATCACCAGGTTTTTCCCCTGGACAACACGCTTTAAAGGCGCAGGATTGCACCCGCCTTTGACTTCATTGATCCTGTCTGTGGCAAACCGTCTGCCGCAATTGGTGCAGATCATGACATTACCTTCCTGCACATACCCTTTCCCCGAACGATAGCATACATCACACGAATCAATCGCAGCCCGTATAATCCCTTCACCACTCTGCACAACAAAAAAATCCACCATAGTGCCGTCCTCTGCCTTGGCTCTGAAATAGTGTGCCTTTCCATCGCTGACTTTATCTACAGAGATATATAACTTCCCCTCTTTAGGTTTCAGGGTCTTAAATTTTCCGCCAAAAATTGCATATGCGTTGGAAGCTGCCAGCATCACTACAAGCAAAACATTCATGCTGATGATTTTTATTTTCATGAATTTCATAATGATATTCCTCGTGGCTAAAGATTTTGGGTCGGATTAACAACACCCGGAAGTGTGCAGCACGAAGCACCGCTCTGCGGGGTCAGGCCGGGAAGACTTCCTCCTGAGCAGCATCCGCCACCGGCACTGCCAAACTTGGAGCGTCTGGACTCAAGATAGGAAAATGATTCTTTTTCGGTAATATCTTCAACAGACTCCAATTCCCCTGGATAGCCGACCTCACTTAATTTTTCCGTTATTATCTCCGGTGTTAAAGGGGTGCTGAAATCAACCGCTATCAATTTTCTAAACAAATTGGCTCCCATACCGGAGTAGCCTTCCAACTGTTCTAAACCCGCATTTATGGTAGAAAAACATCCGCCGCACGACAGGGTGTCTATTTTAATCACTGCCCGGTTCAGGATTGACGGCTGTGGTTCCTGAGCTGTGACCATTCCGGCAATCAGAATCAATGTCAGCCCCAGAAGAGCCAAAATTATTTTTGTCTTTTTCATAGTATCTCCACATTAAAACAATTGATCATATAAAACTTTTTACATTGGAATATATCAAAAGGCATGCCAGAAACGACAATCAAACAAAAAAACAACCCTAAATATTTAAATTTATTAGAAAAAAAATTTAAATATCTTAAAGATGAAATTTCAGGGAACCGCTTAAATTGTAGACTATTCAACACAAAAATGTAGAATAGTCTACAATCCGTACTTCTCTAAACGGTATAAAAGAACATGACGGGGGATTTTAAGCAGGCGGGCTGCTTTTGAACGATTCTGTTTTGCTTTCTCAAGGGCTTTAAGGATGTAGCTTTTTTCGATATCTTCAAGGGCAATCCCTTCATCCGGTATCAAAGGGTTCAAACCAGTTGACGGTGTTGCCTTGACAAGTAAGGAGAGCTCTTCAGGGCCGATGACGCTCTCTTTTCTCAGGATCACACATCGTTCAACCACATTTTGAACCTCCCGAATATTACCTGGCCAGTTGTAGACCTTCAACACATTCAGGGCCTCCGGAGAAAAGCAGACATCCTGTGGGGCATCAAGTTTCTTCAAGAAATGTTTTACCAGGGCCGGGATATCTTCAATCCTCTCACGAAGCGGAGGGATAAACAATGGAATAACACTTAGTCTGTAGTAAAGGTCTTCCCTGAATTCCCCTTTAGAAATACGCTCTTTCAAATCCAGGTTGGTGGCAGCAATAATACGGATATCCACTTTTTTAGAAACTTCAGAGCCGACAGGCATCACCTCTTTTTCCTGGATGGCCCTAAGAAGTTTCACCTGGACATCCGTGGTCAGTTCTCCAATTTCATCCAGGAAAAGTGTACCGCCGGAGGCTGTTGAAAAATGGCCTTTCCTGTCTTTTATGGCTCCGGTAAATGACCCTTTGACATGGCCAAACAATTCGCTTTCGATCAGCGTTGCCGGAATGGCGGCACAATTGACTGCCACCATAGGTCCATTGGCGCGGGGACTGTTTTGATGAATCAGCCTTGCCAAGACCTCTTTTCCAGTACCGGATTCCCCGGAAATCAAAACCGTGGCCTCAGAATTTGCAGCTCGGGAGGCCGTCTCCAGCAGCTCCTTCATAACTGAACTTGCCGATACAATTCCTTTGGTTCCGGTCAAACGATTAATTTCATTGGCCAGGAGTTTAGTTTTTGAGCGAAGCCCTCTAAGTTCCAGGGCTTTTTTGCATGACAACACGAGGGTATCTCTGTCAAAGGGTTTGGTGATAAAATTAAAGGCGCCTTTGTGCATGGCCTGGACCGCCATTTCAATGGAACCAAAGGCCGTAATGATGATCACCGGAATATCAGGAGAGATTGTTTTTATCTGCTCAAGCAGATCCAGCCCGTTCATATCACCCAGCTTGACATCACTGACAACAAGATCCGGAAGGGATGTCTTAAACATATTAAGCCCCTCTTTTCCCGATCCGGCAGTGGTCACAAAAAAACCTTTGTCTGCAAGATTATATTCCGTCACCCGCCGAAGGCTTGGATCATCGTCAATTAATAAAATGGTATCAGGCATGATTAAATACGCTCTCTGCTGGAATAAATATTTTCAGGGAGCTGGATAGAAAAACAAGCCCCGCCCCAAACTGAAGTTTCAACCCCTATCTTTCCGCCCAGGCTTTCAACAATCCGTTTTGAAATGGAAAGGCCTAAACCTGTTCCCTCCTCTTTGTAAGTGACAAAAGAATGAAATACTTCGTCTGTCTTTTCAGGGACAATGCCATGTCCGTCATCGCTGATTTTAATTTGGCAGCCACTTCCATGAGCAGAAAGCTCAATTTGAATCCTTCCTTTTTTATCCACAGCATCAATGGCATTGATCACAACATTCATTACCACCTGGTTCATGGCAGTTTCGTCTGTTGGAAACCCTTTAATCTCCGGATCAACATTTACAGACAATTGAATGGCTTTTTCATTGAGAGCAGATTCCAGTAATACCACCACCCGATTGATAATGGTTTCAATATTTTCACGGCTGCCGCCATTTTGATGCTGCTGCCCTCTGCAATATTTTAACACCTCTTCCACAGACTGGTTCAGCCTGGAAGTTTCAGCCCTCATAATATCAACAAATTCATGCTTGGGGTGATCTTCAGGAACTTCATCCGCCAGGATTTCTGCAGCCCCTTTTATTGCAGCCAATGGATTTTTAATCTCATGTGCCAGGGAGGCCGACACATGCCCCAACATGGAAAGTTTCTGACTTTTGCCCAATTGTTTTTCTGCCGCTACCAGTTGAGAAGCCTGATGATGTAGTCGCCGGTAGGAGCCTGCCAGTTTTTCGGATAATGATTTGTATTGCTCCCTCAAACGATTTTCCCTGCTGGAAATCAGCCCGATAACCACACCGGCTGCCATATAAAATATGATTTCCGATAACTCGCTGTAGTACGCCTCAGGCCCTTCTGCCCAGAACGTATATAAATGAGGCACAAAGCTGAGACATGATAAAACCGCCAAAGCAATTCCGCCCTTAAGGCCGTAAAAAACAGCCCCAATTGCAATGGGAAAATAGCTCAGGCGCCTGTAGGTATCATGATATAAAATCAAATGCCCCGGAGTGACGGCATGCAATACCCCGATAGCGGCCACAAAAGCCAACATCAGTAGGAATATGATCAATTTTATATTTGGTCTCATCTAATTCTGTCCCTATGTCTTGAACTAAGCCAAAACAGTGGAATTGATAACAGGGGGATTAAAAAATTTATCCCTGTAAGCCTTTGGAGATATCCTGGTGTGTTGTTTAAACAGACGGCAAAACGAACTGACATCTTTGTAGCCAACAGCCCAGGTGATTTGATCAATACTGTCTTTTGTGGATTCCAGCTTTTCCCTGGCCGCATTGATGCGGACACGCTGGAGGTATTTCAGGGGCATTACACCTGTGGCATTTTTAAACCTGCGTTTAAAATGCCTTGGACTGATCCCCACATCCTTTGCAATGGCATCCACACTTTCAATACAAAAATATTTTTCTTCAATCTGATCCTGGGCTTTGAGTACTTGAGAATCTCCATGATTTTTCCTGGGAACCCAAATTTTATAAGGCGCCTGCGAATTTTTGCTTGGATCAATAAGCAGGGCTTTTGAACAGGCCGAAGCCAGTTTGTGATTTCCGAATTCTTCAATCAGATGCATTGCCAGATAATTTACAGCAGTTGCCGCTCCAGTACAGATTATTCCATCATCCTGGGTCAGCATGTGTTCAACCTGCAGATTTACCTCTGGAAACAAACGTTTAAAACGCCTTGCATACTGCCAGTTTGTCGTGGCTTTTTTCCCATCTAATAAACCCATTTGAGCCAGGAGAAAGGAACCCGTGCAAACCGAAGATATTTCAGCACCCTGCCGGCGGTGTTCTCCCACCCATTCTCCCAACGGTTCAATAATCTCGGGGGGAGCGGTAACATTGGGGATGGAAGGGCAGATAACAATACAATCTGTTTGTTTTATATCATCAATCGCTCCGTCCGGTTCGATATGGATATTGCTGAACCCTTTAACTGCATTGCCGTCTATCGTTACAATACGAGTTTTAAACAACTGATCCGGCTCTTCATTTTCCATGTGTTTGTACCATAACCCTGCAATGGAAAATGCATCGAGAAGCATTGAAACTGTTGAAAACAAAGAATTTTTTCCCACCCAAATACTAATTGTACCCATAGTTTTTCCTGTAATTTTTACGCATCTGGCATATTTAGCATGATACTTGTCATTTATGCCACTTTTCTTTTTGCTTTACAAGCTTTATATTAGAACAGATTTTAAACGGCATTAAATTTTAGGAAGCAGATATGACCCTCATCAACCCGAAATATGTTAAAGAACTCAAAAAGCTCGTTAAAACAAGTCCCTACCCAAGCCATATGGCCATGGAAATAGACACCATAGAGATAGATGCGGCTGACATTTTACTCCGCCTTGACAACTGCCATCTTCAGCCCTTTGGTATAGTTCATGGAGGTGTCGTCGCCACCCTGATTGACACAGCAACATTCTGGGCAGGCTTTCTTCGGATCCCCCAGGAATCCGGCCTGGTGAATATTGATTTAAAACTCAACTATCTGCGGCCGGTTCAAAAAGGTCTGCTCACAGCAAAGGGCACTTGTATGAAACCTGGGCGGAGCATCAGTTATGCCACAGCAGAAGTTTTTGATGAAGAAGAAAACCTTATTGCCCATGGGACGTCTTCTTTGATGATTTTACCGGACAAAGGATTGCAACTTAATGCACAAAAGTTTCTTTAAGGCTGAACCCGGCATTGGAATTTATATTTTCATTTCCAAGGTTTTGTTTGACTATGCTATAGTCTGGACCCATGATTAAAACTTCCAAAGAGATCCACCGTTTCCAGAAAAATCTAATGAAATGGTATGGGCAAAACCAAAGGAAACTCCCCTGGAGAGACAGTGACGATCCTTATTACATATGGCTTTCAGAGGTCATGCTCCAGCAGACTCAGGTTAAAACAGCATTACCCTACTATTTTAAATTTCTTAGCGCATTTCCCACCATAAATGATCTGGCCTCATCCGACCTTGGAAAAGTCCTGAAAATGTGGGAAGGGCTGGGGTATTATGCACGGGCCAGAAATTTTCATAAGGCCGCCGGCATTGTTGTCGAAAAGTATGGCTGCACTGTACCGGATAATTTTGAAGATTTTATTCAACTACCGGGAGTTGGTGATTACATCGGATCTGCTGTTCAGAGTCTTGCCTATGGTCACCCTTTTGCTGTTGTGGATGGAAATGTAAAAAGGGTCCTGGCCCGTTTGTTTTGTTTTTCCAATCCTGTTAATAAGGCCTCCTCTCACAAAATTTTTAAAAAGCAGGCACAAAAACTTCTGGACCAGGCAGATCCCGGAACGTTTAACCAGGCTGTTATGGAACTGGGTGCCATGGTCTGCACCCCGAAGAAAGCAAAGTGCTTAACCTGCCCGGTCTCAGAATTTTGCAAAAGCCTGTCATCCAATCAGGTTGAGAACTACCCCAAACGGATAAAAACAAAAAAAGTACCCACCCATCACATCAGTGTTGGAATTGTTAAAAATAATGGAAAGCTGCTGATTACAAGGAGGAAACTGGATGGACTCCTTGGGGGGTTATGGGAATTTCCCGGAGGAAAAGTCAAAAAAGATGAAAGTCCGGAAGATGCCTGCAAAAGAGAGATAAAGGAAGAAACAAATCTGTATGTTGAAATTGAAGGGCACCTGACCCGTATTGATCATGCCTACACCCATTTTAAAATCAAAATGGATGTGTTTTACTGCAGTTGCAAACCTGGAAGCATCCGCTTAAATGGCCCTATTGATTATAGATGGATACACCTGTCTGAAGTTGATCAGTTTGCTTTTCCCAAAGCCAACAATAAATTTATTCCTCTTATTGAAAAAAACCCGGTATAACCTATTTCATCCTGGGTTAATTTACATGACTTTTCAAAAATGTTAAAAATTAAGTAAATTAAAGGCCTGATATGAAAACTGAACACAAATCCATATTCTCAGACTCAAGACAAATGAAAGACCTTTCTGATGAAAGCGTTGATCTAATCGTTACTTCTCCACCGTACCCTATGATTGAGATGTGGGACGATATTTTTTTTCAACAAAGCCCTTTGGCAAAAAAAAAAATGAACAACAAAGATGGTTTTGGGGCTTTTGAATCAATGCATAAGGTGCTGGATGATACTTGGCGTGAAGCTTACAGAGTTCTAAAATCAGGCTGTTTTGCCTGCATTAATATTGGAGATGCTACCAGGACCATTGACGGCAATTTCTGTTTATATACCAATCATGCAAGAATTCTAAAATGTGCTCAGGAAATAGGTTTTTCATCTCTCCCATGTATTCTGTGGCGGAAACAGACAAACGCTCCCAATAAATTTATGGGTTCAGGAATGCTGCCTGCCGGTGCTTATGTTACATTGGAACATGAATATATTTTAATTTTAAGAAAAGGGCAAAAAAGGGACTTTAAAAAGGAAGCGGACAAAGAAAACAGAAGATCAAGCTCTTTTTTCTGGGAAGAGCGGAACCATTGGTTTTCAGATGTCTGGTTCGACATAAAAGGAAGTTTACAAGCTTTAAATGATAAAGACACTCGAAAACGAAGCGCAGCTTTCCCTTTTGAACTGGCCTATCGGTTAATAAACATGTATTCGGTAAAAGGAGATTGGATTTTGGATCCCTATCTAGGAACAGGAACCACCACTTTAGCAGCCATCGCTTCCGGTCGTAACAGCGTTGGTTATGAAATAGAGAATACTTTTCAGGATATTAATCTCACGGCAAAAGACAATATTATTGAAACCTCCAGACACGTTATCCAAAAAAGGCTTTTAAACCATCTCGATTTTATAGACCAGCGGATGAAATCCAATGGACCGCTGAAGCATAGCAATCGCCATTATGGCTTCCCGGTAATGACTGCCCAGGAAAAAGAGCTGCTTTTCAATGAACCTTTAAGCATAAAGGCTATTGACAATAGGACATCCACAGTGGATTATTCTTCCAGCCCGCAACCGGATTTTTGCAAAGACTGGGCAACTGTTTTTGAAAATCTAAAAAACAGCTTTCCTGAAACTAAATTCAGGCAAAAGAGTCTTTTTGAAAAATGAACAAAAAAAAACAAATTCAGCGAATCACCTTGATTGGCCTTGTCGCCAACATCCTGCTCTGCATCGTAAAGTTTTTTATCGGAGTCATCGGTAACAGCCAGGCCGTTGTGGCGGATGCGCTTCACAGCTTTTCTGATACCTCCTCAGACCTGGTCATTTTGTTTGGTGTTAAATACTGGACCGCACCGCCGGATGAGGAACACCCATACGGCCACCATAAAATTGAATCGTTTATCACCATCATTATCGGGCTGATCCTGATCTTTGTCGCAGTAGCGATTGCCTATGAAGCCATCACTGCGCTAATGGGAAAAAATACGATCTCCAATCTAAGCCCGATTGTTACCATAGGCCCCCTGGTTTCAATCGTTATTAAAGAAATCATGTTCAGGGCAACCTACAAAGTGGGAATTCAAACCAACTCATCTTCATTAAAAGCCAATGCCTGGCACCACCGGACAGATGCCCTCTCATCCATTCCTGTCCTCGTTGCTGTAACTGCAACGCTAATAGATCCGAGGCTTTGGTTTCTGGACCAGATCGGAGCTATAATTGTCTCCGCGTTTATCATCAAGGTTGGAATTAAAATCCTTTTCACGAACATTAATGACCTTTTGGATACAGGCATTTCAAAAAAGAAAATCCAGCGCCTGGAAAAAAGCATTATAGCGGTGAAAAATGTTAAAGGTGTACACAAACTTCGGACCAGGAAACTGGCAAACTACATATATATTGACCTTCACCTGGAGGTGGATGGTCAATTATCAGTTATCCAGGGCCATGACATATCAGAAGAAGTCAAACACAAACTGATACAGGACAATCCTAAGATAATTGATGTCATGGTTCACCTGGAGCCGGAAACGGTGACAGACAAAAAAACAAGAGGCTGATATTATACAGAATTTGAAAGCAGTCCATTGCTATAAAGTTTTACGTTGTGTAAGTCTGACGTATACCCTATATGCTATCCAAACAGGTTAAAAATACAACTATGGAAAATGAGAATCAACATAAAAGTAAAACAGAAAAGAAGAAAGAGGCTGAAAAACTTCAACAGCTTGGGTTGGAACTCAGCAAGCTGTCAGTTCAACAACTGAAACGAATTGGCATTCCAGAAGATCTGCGAACAGCACTTATCGAGGGTAAAAACATTACATCTAATATCGCAGGCCGAAGGCATCGACAGTTTATTGGAGCTTTAATGAGAGATGTAGACCCTGAAATTATCCATCGAGCGTTTTTGGAAGCCGAGAATGAAACTTTTGCTGAAGCAGAAAAAGAGAAGGTTTCCCTGTTGTGGGTAGACAGACTTCTGCTTGGTGATATGGCGGATGTGGAGGCTTTGTTAACTGAATACCCAGGACTTGAACGTCGGCGTTTAAAGCAGCTGATTAGGAATATCAAAAAGGCAAAACCAGACTCTAAGGCTAATAAAGCCAGAAAAGCTCTTGAAAAAACCATCATGGGTGAAATATGATCATAAACTGAATGATCAGAATTCAATTCATCTGAAGATGATTGACAAAGGACACCTTACTTTAGTACCAGTATTCTAAAATTTAATGTTTTTTTGACTTGGGCCATATCCAGCAATAGACAATATGATAATTCTCTTAAATTAGATGCGTTAAGGTGTTCTCTGCCATGACAGATTATATTCTCTTAAAGAAATCCCAAATTTCTTTATTTAAAGACACACCCTTTTTCTATAAAACCGCAAACAAAGAATATGCCCTATACAAAAAAAAAGGCGATTATTTGGATGATAGCCGCTTGAGTACTGTCAATTACCCTGATTTGTACATTCTTGCATCTGATAGGGAAAACGCAATGGTTGAACTTACAAAAGCTTTAAATAAGGATCTTGCAAAAAAAGTATCCGAAGGCAGGCTAAGAGAAGTTCGTGAAGCATTAGCGAATATAGTAAATGAAGCCCTAACACCTGGGCAGGAAAAAAATATTGAGACACTCCCTGAAACGATCGAAATCCTCATAGGACGATTCAGTGAAGACCATGAAGCCATGGCATTGCTAACCCAATTGGGCTCTAATTCATCCATATTGATAGAACATACGGTCAATGTTACTGCTTTGGCTCTACAATTTTGTTTTTTTCACAGGCTCTCAGAAGCTGATACTCAACAATTAGCAATGGCAGCACTGCTTCACGACATTGGTTGTGCCAAAATTGAAAAGAAGCTCATCGAAACTCCGAAGCGATTAACAGACAAACAGTTTGAAATTTACAAGACTCATCCTGAGCTGGGGCATAGCACTATAATCGAAAACACAAATTTTGATATGGCCATCTCCACAGTTGTTTTGGAACACCATGAACGCCTTGACGGCAGTGGTTACCCAATAGGATTAAATCGGATATCATCATACGGTCAGCTTATCGGGCTTATAGATAGTTACGAGTCTCTCACCTATCGAAGCAAACTCTTCAGGAAGAAAACGAAACCATATGATTCACTGAATATCATTAAAAATGAAATCTATGAGAAAAAATTTGCAAAAGGGATATTTAAAAGATTCACTGCATGTTTGACTAAATAAAGACTTCATTCAAGAACCTTTTAATTGAAATTCAATGCGTCCAGAATTGAAAGGTATACTTATAATTTTCAAGCCCCGGGTTTCTATAAAAAGTCTGGTATAAAGGAGAGCAACAAATGATTATAGTCTGGGGCTGCGTTGAAGCATTGCCGGATAGAATGGAGGATGTAAAAAAAATGAGTCTTGAACACGTACATCGCTCCAGGAAAGAACCAGGATGTATCACCCATAGTGTGCAAGTTGATATAGAGAATCGTAACCGTCTGCTTTTTTATAAGGAAATTTTATTTACCCAGCGCTTTTCAAGGAGAATGGGATATGAATATATTGACAAAATAGACTATATTTTAGTATCAATCTCTCTAAATCCTTGTGACTTGGATTATACCTCAATACACAAAATAACAATTATTTGAATTAGACGAGTTAGGTTGTTCCTGATATGACAGATTATATTCTCTTAAAGAAATCTCAAATTTCTTTATTCAAAGACACACCCTTTTTCTATAAAACCGCAAACAAAGAATATTCCCTCTATAAAAAGAAAGGCGATTATCTGGATGATAACCGTCTGAATTCAGGGAATCACCCTGATTTGTATATTCTTGATTCTGACCGTGAAAAAGCAACAGTTGAACTTACAAAAGCACTAAATATGGATCTTGCCAAAAAAGTCTCCGAAGGCAAGTTAAAGGAAGTTCGCCAGGCATTAACGAATATAGTAAATGAAGCGCTAACCCCCGGGCAGGAAAAAAGCATGAATTCTCTCCCGGAGACGATTGAAATCCTTATGGGGCGATATAGTAAAGACCATACAGCCATGGCGTTGCTAACCCAATTAGGTTCGAATTCATCTGTCTTGATAGAGCATACGGTGAATGTTACCGCACTGATCCTGCAATTTTGTTTTTTCCATAGACTCTCAGAAGCCGATACCCAACACTTATCTATGGCGGCCCTGCTTCATGATATTGGTTGTTCTAAAATTGAAAAGGAACTCGTTGAAACCCCAAAACGATTAACAGACAAGCAGTTTGAAACATATGTTACTCACCCGGAGTTGGGGCATGAAACTATAATTGAAAATTCAAATTTTGCCACTGCCATTCCCACAGTTGTTTTAGAGCATCATGAACGACTTGACGGCAGTGGTTATCCAAAAGGGCTAAATCGAATATCATCATACGGTCAGCTTATTGGACTGGTGGATAGTTACGAATCCCTCACATATCGAAGTAAACTCTTCAGGAAGAAAACGAAACCATATGACTCACTGAATATCATTAAAAGTGAAATCTATGAGAAAAAATTTGCAAAAGGGATATTTAAAAGATTCACTGCATGCTTGACTAAATAAGCGCCCTATAAAAGAATTTTTTTAGGTTTGGAATAAATAAAATCTGGAAGCCGTCTTAAGATCAAAGATAATTAATTGATTAAAAAATTAATTCTGCAATTGAATTGACGCATAACCTGATTAATATAAAGAAAGGAGGCGAAGTCAGGAAATGATTACATGATATTCAAAAAAAGTGTATCCAGGCAGGAATTTAAAACACTGACCTACCCGCACATGAAGCTGTTGTATAATGTTGCGCTCAAATATTGTGGGAATGTGTTTGATGCTGAAGATATTGTACAGGAAACCTATTTGATGGCATTTAATAAATTCCATCAACTCAGGGAAAAATCCAAGTGCAAGCCTTGGCTGCTCAGAATATTAAGAAATAACTTCCTGAAAAGCTATCAAAAGAAAAAAAACCGCCAAAAGTTGTCAGAGGCAGATTATATAGACCATTTAAAAACAAGTATGGCTGCTGAAACGGCTGAAGAAACCCTTGCAAAAGTGTCCACACAAAAAGTAATCCAAAAGGCGATGGACCAATTGCCGTCTAAATACAAAGAAGTGCTGCTCTTATACCATACGGATGAAATGCTGTATAAAGATATTGCCGAAACTTTAGACATTCCCATTGGTACGGTTATGTCCCGCTTAACAAGGGCAAGGCAAGGTTTAAAAACACTTTTATTAAAACAGGTGAAAAACCGTAACAACGTTTTAGATATTGATTTTAAAAAACGCAGCACAATTAAAAATTGATGAATTGTAAAAAATTTCAAAACCAGCTTTTAAACAGGGCAGATAACGACGCTCCGCTTTCTTCTCCGGAAGCTATCGTGCATATTGAGACCTGTAAAACCTGCGCACGGCTTTATCAGCTGGATACCGGCCTTGATCACAAAATCAAATCAGCACTCGCCCAGCAGGAGGTTCCCAAAGCTCTTTTTGATCAGGTTGAACTGACCCTGGACCATGCTGCTGCGCCAAGCAGGATATCAAAGTTCAAATTGACTGCTGCCCTCACCTTAAGTTTTCTGGTTTTCTTCTTTGCTTTCAACCTGTTTTTCAACGGCCCGTTCCAATATCAGAATCTTCAGCAGCTTAATGAGAAAGTAGTGGCCTCACACTTGAAAGGCAATACGCACATGAGCTTTTCATCCAGTGAAATTGACCAGTCTGTGGCCATGCTGAGCCGTGAACTGAAATTTAATGTTATTTTTCCTGACCTGACAGACAAAGGTTATGTTCTTCTTGGCGGAAGACTCTGCGCATTAGGAAAATGCAAAATTGCATATCTGTTTTATGAAAAACAAAACAGGATAAGCTCACTTGTTATTATGAGTTACGACCACCTTGACTTTGAAATGGCAGAGGGAAGCAGATTCAGCAATGATGTAAAAGGTTATCACACTGATATCTGGAAAGAACACGGGCAAGTCTATGCCATGGTTTATTAACCTCTTTCCATCAAAATTGTACCGTATTTTATAAGACAGGGGATTGCATTATACCAAAAGAAGGTGTATTTGCTAAAATCTTTAGATAGGAAAAATATTAAAATCGGAGATAAGATAACTCCTTTTTATAAAAGCAGATATATTTGAAAAAGTATAGTTCAAGGACAATTAATGAGTTACAAAATAAAATTAAATGACGCCCTCAAAGAGTATACCTATGACCAGGACAAAATCATGTCTCCTTCTGAGACTGTGGTCCATTTCAAAGAAAAGACAGCCAGCCTGAATCTTGATATTTTAAGCCAGACCCGAAGGATTGATAATGGCCGCCTGGATATCCCGGTTTTTTTCAGTGAATGCGGAGCAGATGCCAAAGACACCATTGGCACAAAAAAACAGATGGGAAAAGGTGGAACCCCGGAGCAGTCTGAAGCCAGTGCAGTAATGGAGCTTGCTGAGCGTTACAGTTTTTTCTCTTATGTGAAAAATGAAGATAACTTTTTTTATGGCACCATAGAGGAAGCAGGAGATAAGGCGCTTGGATACGATCAGATCATAAAATCCGTTCATGACAACACGGAGGATGCACTGAAAGTAAAACCGGTTTTCGATAAGCTCCCCTTAAAATGGGCCTGGGGATATAACCTGACCACCAAGCAGGAAGTCCTTATTCCTTTTAACTGGTTTTACATGATCAATGAATTTAACGGCCCCAGCGCAGGCAATTGTACTGAGGAAGCTTTAACCCAGGGAATATGCGAACTGGTTGAGCGTCACACGTCTTCGATTGTCAGCCACGAAGCCTTAAATGTTCCAGGCATCCGTCTGGACTCTTTTACAGACCCCCTGGTAATTGAAATGCTGGAAAAATACAAAAAACAAGGCATTAAAGTCTTTGCTTCTGATTTTTCACTGGATACAGGAATCCCGACGGTTGCAGTTCTGGCCTATGACCCGGCCACTTTTCCGGATATGAGTGAAATTGTCTGGACAGCAGGAACCTCTCCTGACCCTCAAAAAGCCATGAGCCGCGCCCTGACAGAAACTGCTCAGCTTGCAGGTGATTTTAATACCGGATCAAACTATGTGGCCAGCGGTTTGCCCAAATTTACCAATATTGAAGATGCCGAATTTATCACCCATCCTGAAAAGATGGTGGATATGGACAGTATGGCAGATCTTTCCAGCAACAATATCAAAACCGAGGTGGAGAATCTAATCCAGGCATTGGAAAAAAGAGATTACCAGATCATGGTGATCAATACCATGCATAAAAAGCTTGAAATTCCGGCATTTTATGCGATTATCCCGGGTGCCCACTTCAGGGAGCGCGCTGTCGCTGCCAGCGTAGGCATGTTTTCTGCCCGTCTTATTACTGAAAATTTTGATCCGGTTCAGGCATTGTCCCGTCTGGATGAACTGGAGACAGCACTTCCGGGCAAATATTACACCAGCTTTTACAAAGGTCTGATGTTGAATGCAATCTACGACCATGAGGGCGCCCTTAAAGAATTTGAGACTGCTATGGACAGGGAACCTGTCAAGTTGAACACACCGGATATCTGCTCTCACATGGGTGCCTGTCTCAAAGACCTGGAGCAGTATGAAAACGCCATAGAAATCTGCGAAAAAGGTTTGACTATTGATGAACAAAGACCGGACATGTTCAATACAATGGGATTTTGCTTTTTCATGCTTAAAAAATATGAAAAAGCCATCACCTGTTTTGAAAATGCCTTAGAGGTCGACCCTTCTCTTGCCATAAATTATGCCAATATCGGTTCCAACTATAGGGAACTGGGTGATTCCAAACTGGCCATTGAATATTATGAATTGGCCTTAAAAATTGACCCGAGCATCACCTTTGCCAGGGAAAATATCGAAAAACTGAAAAAGAAATAGTATGGACACAGGGCTGATATTCAATTACAACTAAACGTATCAGTCCATAATCTATTTTTATACCTACAGGAGAATTCCATGCTAAATAAACAGACTTTTTCCTGGAAAGAAAAAACCGTATCCCCCGGGGATATTTTAAAAAAAATCGAACCCGGGATGAATATATTTATCGGAACCGGTTCAGCAGAGCCACGTACGCTTGTCAACTGCCTGATGCATGCAAAAGGATTTGGTCTTGAAGACCTGACCTTGATCCAGTTGATCAGTTTTGGGGACGCTATCTCTTATAAAGCCCTGCAATCCAAACGATACCGGCTTAAAACTTTTTTTTCCGGATGGGTCTCTGCACAAGCCATTGAAGCGGGGCATGTCGATCTGATTCCTTCCAGATTTTCAGCCATTCCAACGCTCATGAAAGACGGCCAGATTCCAATTGATGTAGCTTTTATACAGATCACTCCACCCAACAGCGCGGGCTATTGCAGTCTTGGTGTAGGCGTGGATGTGGCCCGAATGGCAATGGAAAATGCCGATCTGGTGGTGGGAGAGATCAACCTGAACACCCCATTCACACTCGGAGATACTTTTGTGCCGTTTGATGCATTCGATATGGTGATTGAATCCATTGATCAGCCTTTTTATTTCCCAAGATTTACCATAGCCCCTGTATTTGACAAAGTTGCCGCCAATGTTGCTTCTGTTATCGACAACGGCAGCTGCCTGGCATTTTCGTTCGGCCCCATCTTTGAAGCACTGCCCAAATACCTTGCAGATAAAAAAGATCTTGGGCTTCATACCCCGTTTATTACAGATGCCCTCATGGATCTGCTTAAAGGAACAGCTGTCACCAACAGAAGAAAAGGTACTTTCCGGGGCAAAACACTTGCAGGGTATGCACTGGGAACCCAGGAACTGATGAAATTCGTAAATAAAAATCCCATGGTGGAATTTCAGAGCATCGACAGGGTATTCTCTCCCATGGAAGCAGGGAAAAACAACCGGTTTGTTTTTATCCTTCCTGCAAGACGCGTAGACCTGTACGGCCGGGTTGCCCTGCATGACAGCAAGGGGAATATTACAGCAGGGCCCGGACAGATGGCAGATTTTTTAAATGCCGCGGAAATCTCGCAAGGCGGGTATACCATTATTGCCCTTTCCAGCAGGAACAGGGAAGGTATCTCAAACATTCGCCTGTCAGTGGAGAGCTCCACAGATATTTTAAGCCTGCCTGAATCCTTTGATCTGGTGATTACGGAACACGGTATCGCACAACTCCGGGGCAAAACCTTGAGGGAAAGAGCCCAGGCCATGATCGAAATTGCCCACCCGGAAGACCGGCCCAAACTGGTGGAAGGGGCAAAAGAAATCAACCTGCTCTACAAGGACCAGATTTTTCTGGCAGACAGCGCGCACTTTTATCCATCAGAAATTGAAATCCGCCATACATTTAAAGATCTGGATGTTCGATTCAGGGCCATTAAACCTTCGGATGAAGACCAGATGCGGCAACTATTTTACCGTTTTTCAGACAAAGCAATCTATTACCGGTATTTCAGTCCGATCAAAACCATGCCCCATGAAAAAATGCAGGCATATGTTAATGTGGATTATCAAACGGCACTTTCTATTGTTGGGCTGGTGGGAGAGCCGGGCCAGCAGAATATTATTGCTGAAGCCCGCTTTGTGAAACATGATAAAAAACCGTTTGTGGATGTTGCATTTGTTGTGGATGAAGCTTATCAGGGATATGGCATTGCCACCTATCTATTCCAGATGCTGGCCAGATTGGCCAAGGAAAGGGGTTTTCAAAAAATGACGGCAGATGTTCTGCCCTCCAATATGGCCATGCTGACTGTGTTTAATAAAGGAAATTTTCCAGTTCAGGCAAAAATGGAAGAAGGGATATATGAGTTGATCATTGATCTGGCCCATCCAAAACTTTAAACAAAGGCCATTAAAGTTCATCCTGGGTAACAATCCGGTCCCTGCCATTTTTCTTTGCAATAAAAAGCGCATCATCCGCTCTTTTTATCAGGTCTTTTTCAGCCTCCTTGAGATCATACATGGCAATACCCATAGAGACCGTAATCTTCCCCATGCTTTCTCCGGTCTCCTTGATTTTCCATTCTTTTGTGGACAAGGCATCCTGAATTTTTCGACTTACAGCCATCGCACCTTCGATTCCGGTCTCAGCCAGGAGAATGAGAAACTCTTCTCCACCATACCTTGCGGCAAGATCGCTTTTTCTCAGCTGGCCTTTAAGAAGATGGGCAATGCTTCTTAAAAGGCTGTCCCCCACAAGATGTCCAAAATTATCATTCACCAGTTTAAAATGATCAATATCCACCATGATAATTGAAAACGCCTGATTGTTCTGACGGGCCCGTATCCTCTCCAGCTCCAGTCGCTTTTCAAGCCCCCTGCGGTTGATAAGAGATGTAAGGGCATCTGTCTGAGCTTCCTGCTGGGATTTTTCCAACTCCTGCTGCAGTTGTTTTAAATCTTCAGATGAAATTTTCATTCTGCTCTGAAGGCGCTTACCGGAATTTAAAAGTGCCTTGGTTTCAATAAGCATCTGATCAACAATTTCTTTAACTTCATTGAAATCTTTTGCATCTCCGACCTGTGTGGCCAACTCACCCAGGCTTTGCCCGTGGCCGGCAAGATCCCCTTCAGTATCTGAAACATGACTGGAAATATCTTTAAGCATCAGGGATATTTTAGTGAGCAGTTTGCTGATGACAATCCTGTCGCCGTCTGCCACATATTTTTTATACAGGGTTTCAACATTCTTACCATTGATTGGCTTTTCCTGTTTAATTGAAAGATCGATGGCCTTTTTAAGCTTGATATTTTTGCCTGATACATATTCATACCAGACGGTATAATTCACCGGGTTTACCGGCAGGTTGTATTTTGTAATATAATTTAAAGCCAGTCTTAAATACTCACCAGCTTTTGTTCTTTCTTCCGTATAATTCATAAACCACCTAAAAATTAAATCATATCCTGCCGGGCATAATCTTTCACAGTTTTATTCCCATATCAGGCCGCTCAAAAATTCTTATCAAGAATTATCTCATCAAACCTAGTCTCATCAAACAATAATGTTTTTTCTGCCCAATTGACCGCAGCCCGCACAAACAGAGCGTCCCTTGCTCCATCTTTTTACCACAAAAACATTTTCTTGGGTCAGCAGGTCTGCGAATGTATACATATCATCGTCACTAGGCGATTCATAATTAAGCCCGTCCACAGGATTGTAGGCTATGAGGTTCAGTCTAACGGGCAAAGGTTTAATAAATTCAGCCAACTGTATAGCATCTTTCGGGGAATCATTTAAACCCTTAAATAAAATATATTCAAACAAAAAGCTTTCCCTATGGGTCAGGGGAAACTCCTCCAGGCAGGCTTTCAATTTTTCAAGAGGAACACTATTATTCACAGGCATCAGCATTGACCGGATTTGATTATCAACTGCATTAATTGATATTGCAAGCCTCAAACCTTTCATACGCAAAGATCCCAATTTTTCAATGCCTTCAATCAGTCCTGCCGTAGAAAGGGTAATATGGCGAAGGGCAATATCAAAGCCTTTTTGCTCGTTCATAATTCTGACCGCCTGAATAACCGCATCAAAATTATCAAACGGCTCACCCATGCCCATAAATACAATATTTTTTATGTTCTCTTTTAAAACAAATCTTGCATTATACAACTGGCCACAAATTTCAGCAGAAGACAAATTACGCTTAAACCCCATCTTACCTGTCTGACAAAACCGGCATCCCATCCTGCACCCCACCTGGCTTGAAACACAAAGGGTGTTACGGTTTGCCATGGGAATGATAACCGATTCTATTTTTAACCCATCTTCCAGTTCCGTAATAAATTTGGTGAGCCCGTCTTCTGAAAAATGTTCAACAACATCTCCCGGCTGAAGACTGATTTTGTTCTCAATTTTTCTATAAAATGCCGGGGAATTTTTAAACTCTGCTGCATTCAAAAAATGAGGATTTCCCTGTTTAAAAATTTCCCGGTAAAGGGCGGATGAGTGGTAGAGGCCTTTTCCAAACTCTTTTTTAAATATGTCTGTCAGCTGGTCCAGCCGGTATTGCAAAATATTCATTTCATTTTATTCTTTCAATTTACAAGTCCTATAAATATCAGATATAGTCTGGTATTTCCATTAATTAATCATCAGGACAAATCTATAAATTTGAATTATTTTAAATCATATCGAATCCTGTTCTTCCTGATCCTTTTTTCATCTGTTTTTTATGTGCCATCCAATATTCAGCTTATTGCACAGGCAGGAGAAGGGTGCACTACAAAAGGGTGTCATATGGGTATCAGTGACATCGTACCGGAACGCCTTGAGATGATGCAGCTGATTAAAAAGAACGGACAGCGGCACGGAGATATGGACGGGTGCATCATCTGCCACGGCGGCAACCCAAACACCAAAAGAAAGAAAAAAGCCCATCGCTCTATTCCTCCCAGCTTGATGAAGGCTGCAGGGCCTAAAGCATTTTACAAAAATCCAGGCGATTTAAAAATTGCTAAAAACACTTGCGGCGTCTGCCATCCCGGATATGTTTACCGAGTAGAACGATCCCTTATGAATACAGCTGCCGGACAGATCCAGGCCAGTCTCCATGCCTGGGGAATTGAGGCCGTAAAAGACGGCCAGACGCCTTACGGGAATTATGCCGTTATAGATTCAGACGGGCCAATCCCCATGGGAGCATCTAAAGCCTATGACTCATATATGTCAGCCATGATCCGCCAATATCCAGACCAGTACCCTGAATCGCTTTCCCCATTTCCCCTGCCGATCGCCAGTCAAATTGAAAAAGACCATCAACTGGCCGGTTTTGAACTTCAACGCCAGAAATGCCAGAGATGCCATCTTGGGGTTGAAGGTCGGAATAAAAAGGGTGATTTCAGGGGTTCAGGATGCTCTGCCTGTCATATGCAGTATGGGGAGGACGGATTTTATAAAGGAAGTGATGATTCCATTCCCAAAGATACTGCCGGCCACATTTTAACCCATCAGATAAAAGGCAACAGAAAAACAGGAGGGATTCAGGTTAACACCTGCAATGCCTGCCACAATGGAGGCAAAAGTGTTGGGATTTCCTATGCAGGCCTGATGGAGTCTGCCATAGAGGAAATTGGGTTGGACAATCCCATGACGAAAAATGGGAAAACCTATCTAAAATTATCGGCAGATCTTCACCACAGAGGTCCAAACAGCAATCCAAACAACAAACATGACAGCCCCGCAAACAACACCCAAACAGGTCTTTTGTGCCAGGATTGCCATACCAGCATGGATATCCATGGGGATGGAAACATTGCAGGTTCCACCCTTGCCCAGGTGGAAATCGAATGCACAGACTGCCATGGTACACCGGATAAGTTGCCTTGGGAGCTTGCCTTGGGCTATGGGGATGAATCCGGCAAAACATTGTCCCTGTCCCCTCGCGGATTGACCACTCAAAAGCTTTTATCCCAAAGGCAATTTGGTTTTGATTTCGACCCAAAGAATGGTTTTCTTTTATCAGCCAGAGGGAATCCCATGGAGAATGTGGTCCTGTCCCAAAACTCTGTCATTGTATACTCTGCAAAGGGGAATGATTTTAAAGTTCCGCTGCTCAAACAGATTAACTCCCGAAAAGCATGGAAAACTGACATGGCTAAAACTGCAATGGCTTCTGTAAAATATCATACCCGGAAAATGGAATGCTATGCCTGCCACAGCACCTGGGCATCTCAGCCCTATGGCTCAAGGGTAAAGGTAAAACTGCAAACAAAAAAGGCTCCCCTCATTGAAACACGTCATGTGTATTTAAGGTGGGAAGACCCCGTTCTTGGAATCAATGGAGAAGGTAATATTTCACCGCTTGCCCCGGGCGGCCAGGTGGAATATACCATTATTGGAAAAAATAATACTGTCCTGGCTCAGGATATCCTTCCTCAAAGCCCGTCTGCAATTAAAACTGCCGAACAAACGTACCCGCTTTCAGCATCAGATACAGCCCCGGTTCAACCTCACACCACTCAAAGAAAAGCCAGGGCCTGTGAAAATTGCCATGCCAGCCCAAAAACAGCCGGATTAGGCAGTCCATATGTCCCCAAAGATGCTTTTGACTGGTCAAAAATCATAACAGGGCAAGGAATGCAATTGGTTACGGTAGGTACGCAATGGCCTTTAAGCAAGGCCTTTGACAAAACTCAGCTTGACGGTTTTTTACGGATAGGTACATGCGCAGGCTGCCATAAGGAAATGGACCAGGGTTTCTGGAAAAAAATTTCTACCAAAGGTATTCTTGATCAGGCTGATCATAATAAATTAATGAACCATACGATCAAACAATTAATTCAAAAACCATAAACATCCGGAGAAATAATGAAAATTATACTGGCAACATGCGGGTCCAGAGGTGATGTACAGCCCATGATTACCCTTTGCCTGGCCCTGCAGGATACCGGGCATAATGCCCTCTTGCTCGGACCTCCGGAAAAGGCCTCCTGGGCCAGGCAGTTAGGCTGCAGCTATACGGCATTTGGAAAGGATGTAACTGCTTTTATCGATACCATGGAAGATGTGGTCAAGCCCTCAACCGCACTGTCTTTTATCTCTTTTGTAAGAGAAGAGATAAGATCTCAGTTTAAAGTCCTGCCGCGTTTAATCAAAAATGCAGACCTGGTCATTGGTTCATCTTTAATGTTCGGTCTGTCATCCATTGCCCAGGCCATGGATATCCCATACCGCTATGTGGCGTTCACCCCGCAACTTTTTGCCTCAAAAAACCATCCGTTTTTAATTTTCAAGACACAGACCCTCCCCAAATGGTTAAACCGGCTTTCATGGAAAACAGCCACAATGCTGGACCGGTTCAATACTACCCTGCTGCTGAATCAAGGCCGTAAAAAATTGGGCCTTACGCCCATAAATGATGCCTGGGATCACATTTTAGGAAAAAATCCAATTGTCGCATGCGACAAAGAGATAGCGGCTATTCCGGATGATGTAGACAGGGATGTGGTCCAAACCGGATTTTTGCATCCCACACTTTTAAAGCCAGAACGGCCTGATCTGGATCAATTCCTTGAAGAAGGGTCAAAACCAGTATACGCAGGATTTGGCAGCATGCCGCCCAAGGACCAGCAAAAAAACATCCCTTTGCTCATTGCTGCGGCTAAACAGGCCAATATACGGATTATCATTGCAAAATTCTGGGAAGCGCCTTACCCGGGACCCTTAAATGAAGATGTGTTTTTTATCAATGCCTATCCGCACCTGGACTTATTTCCAAAAATGGCTGCTGTTATTCATCATGGAGGAGCCGGAACCACTGCGGCAGCAGCAATATCCGGAATGCCCCAGATTATTGTCCCGCATATCCTGGATCAATACTACCACGGGCACAAAATTTATACCTCAGGCATGGGACCCAAACCCATATGGCGATCAAAACTGTCCAAAAAAAAATTGGCTGCTGCCCTTAAAGAATGCCTTTATAACCCTGGAATCAAACAGACAGCCAAAAAAGTCGCTCAAAAAATCAATTCCAAAGCCTCAATAAAATCTATTGTCCGTGCTATTGAACAGACAAAAATGATTTAAAAACAACTATAGTGGCCCGGCAATCCAAGTCTATTTTGTAATAAACACTGGACATTCTGCTTTGTGCAGCACCTGGTGGGCAACACTGCCTAAAAACAAACCTGCAAAATCCGTAACACCTCGCGAACCCATGACAATCAAATCAACCTTCTCGATCCTGACCACTTCGGGAACTTTATCGCCGGGAGTACCTTCCAGGATTCGGATCTCAAAGTCTACTTCCGCCCTTTCAAGCTTCTTGATAAAAGGCTCAACCAGCTCTTCTGCTGCCTTGTTGATTTCGTTAACCGCCTGCTGAAAATAGGGTTCGGACATGACAATCGGAAACTTGTCATGGCAGTGCATTAAAATGACCTTTGCCTCAAACAGCCTGGCAAGCTCGATGGCATAGTCAGTTGAGTGGACTGAATGCTCAGACCCATCTACCGGGTTAACAATTTTTTTAATATTCATCACAGTCTCCTTTCCAGCCGTTCTCGGCTGATATTGTTCCTGTAATTTATATAAAAGCCCTTTTTTAGGGGTGGTAGTGCCGTACATAAAAGAATTTGAAAAATGAACTCTTCAGGAAACGTAGCATTCAGGTTTGTGAATACCGGATTGAATGATAAGAAGGGCACAGACTACAATCTAAAATATATCTATTTTAAGTATGCAGTAAGTATACACCTTTTAAATCCAATAGTCACATATTAAATCTAAGTTGAATAAACCCTGCTCGCAGGAAAATATTTGCCGTTGATCAATTATGCTATAAAATTGTATAAGAAGTACTGAAACGTTATATTTTTAAAGATATTTCCAGCTCGTGCCGACACTATATTTATGCGAATTAATGTTGGTAAAAAAAATATTGGCTACTCAAGGAGGTAGAATATGAGGTTGAGTAAATCTCTGGTTATTTCGGTTATGGTTCTGATAGCTTTTAATGTTATGGTGCTGCCGGTCGCTATGGCAGGAGACGTTACGATGACTGCAAATGCAACCATCAGCTCCAGTTTTACAGAAACAGTAACAACTGACTTGGAATTTGGAAGCATTGATCTTAATCCTGGCGGAGATACGATTATACTTGATGCCAGCGGCGGTGCAACCACAGCAGCAACAATAGCTAATGGCTCCATTGTTACAGGTGAAACAAGCGGGCTTATAACAATTGAACATAGTATGATTATTAGTCTTTGGCTTAGCTATCCGGCTGCAGCCGTTACTCTGACAAATGGAACAGATAATATAGACATCACTGCTGGAAGCATTGCTACTAATTCTGAATATTCGAGCTTGGCTACAGCCCATACCAGTCCTGATGCCACCTCGGATATTACAGTTGACGTCGGGGGAGAAATAGTCGTCCCTGCTGCTCAGCCTGACGGTTTATACACCGGCACTATGACAATAACAATCAATTATTTATAACTCAGTGAGCTATTAACGTGTCATCCTTTGGGAAGAAAAGTTTTATCAACCGGTTCTGCATATTGATTTTGAGTATAGCACTGGCCCTGCCGGTACATGTGATGGGGGCAGATGCAGTCGTCAGTCAATCCCTTTCTTTTGGAACGATTGATCTTAACCCTGGTGGAGACACTATAACCATTAGCGCCAGTACAGGACCCGCCTCGCCCTTAGCCAATTCAAACTCGGTGATAACAGGCGGCAGACATGGTTTAATTACAGTTACCTCCCTGGTTATTGAACATGTTGATATAATTTATCCTGTCTCTGTAAATATGGTTTCAGGCAGCAATGTTATTAAAATTATCTCCATTGATGTTAACTCCCAGTACAGAGCAGGTGGTGCGGACACATTAGGGGGAGGAATCCCCCTGACAATTCGTGTAGGAGGTAAAATTGTTATTCCTCCTGGTCAGGCCAATGGGTCTTATAGTGCTCAGATTCCTATAATTTTAAATTATTCATAATGACCGCGATGTACCTACGATGATAAATATTCATAAAAAGTTACTTTCGTTTTCTGCTCTCCTCTTTTTAGTTCTGATGGTTGAAGTTGAATGGAGTCAAGCCGGATCAAAAGCATTGATGATCAATCCTATCAGGGTTGTGTTTGAAGGGCGGCAGCGGACTGCAAAAGTAAATGTGGCCAATATTAATCCAGTACCAGTCAGGTATCGAATGTCTTTAGTTTCCATGCACAAAGATGAAGCAGGAGGCATGGTTGCCACAAAAAATATAAATGAGAAGGACGAACTTATTAAATCTATGATTCGTTTCTCCCCTAGGCAGGCCACAATTAACCCAGGAACTCGCCAGGTGGTAAAATTAATGGTACGCAAACCACCGGACTTGCCTGAAGGCGAATATCAAATCCGATTGCAGTTCATGCCACTGCCTGAACCGACGGATGTTCAAACGTCAGAGGACGGTATAGACTCCGGCAAAACGCAGTTTAATATAGATTTAATTGTCGGGGTAACTATTCCGATACTTGTTCAACATGGAAAAATAAACACAGAGATAGCCCCTGCTAATCTTGTAATTAAAAAGTATCCACAGGTACCTTCTGGTTTGGCAGCGGTCATTACCCTGTCGCGGTCAGGCGACTACTCTGCTTTTGGTGATGTGGTCGTTAAACATTTTGGCGCTGCTGGTGGGAGCAGGCAAGTTGTCGGTAAAGGAAAAGGTATAGGCGTATATTTTCCGGACATACACAGGACATTTGCCCTCGCTCTTCAGGACCTTGAAAAAATTGATTTAAACTCAGGTAAACTTCGGGTTGAATTTCATCGTAAATATCAGGGGAAACGCACTCCTGTGATTTCTTATAAAGATTTTCACATCTCACCCTAAAATTGATCCAATACGAATGTCCTTAGAAATCATATTAAAAAAGAAGCGTTTGATATGATTTTTGTTAAAAATTGAGGAGTTCAGCATATTGTTTCATGCTGTTTAGAGTACTTTTCAGGGTGGATGCAGATTCTCTGTTTTTAAAGTTTCCAGCCAGAATTCTGTACCAGACTCCTTTATTCTCACCTAAATCTGTCTTCCTTATGGAAAGGTTCTCATTTTCTATAAATGATCCGTATTTTTTCAGAAGCTGACCGATTCCCTCAGAGGCTTTTCCTGAAGTCCTGTAAGAGGCTAAGTGAAGACCAAATTCATTATCTTTTTCAATTTCGACTGTTTTACAGTAGGGTAATTGCATCTTGATTCGTTTTGCCAGGTTTTTTGAATTAGAGGTATTTTCAAAACGTCCGGCAATCACTCTTTTCCATTTGCCCATTTTGGATCCTAGATCAACATCTTTAATCGTAAATTCAATATCCCTGAGCAAGGAAGGATATTGTCGTTTTAAATTTTCTATACTTAACAAGGCTTTTTTCTGTGTTCTGAAAGATGTCAGATGGACGCCTGTTTGAATCTTATCTTCAGATCCATCGTTTAAAGATGTAAGTTTGCAATAGGGCGATAGCAATTTTATTTTTTTTGCAAGATTTGCAGCAACTTCATGGTTTGCAAAAGATCCGGCAATAACCCTGTACCAGATTCCTTTTTCTTCTGAAACATTTACCTTCTTTATGGTAAAGTCAGATTCACTTAAAATGCCTTTGTATTTATTCATTAGATATTTTATACCGGAAGCTGCTTTTCCCGGTGTCCTGTAGGATGTAAGATGGAGACCATATCTGGGTGTTCCTGCAAATTCTTTTGTTTTTCTGGTCTCGGATGTTTTTGCTATAGGAGCAGCTTTTGAAACGTATGTTTGTTCATATTCTCCTTCAGATTCAATGATTTTGTCATAGGCTGCTTTTAGTTTCCTGAAATCTTTTTGCAGTTGTTCCCTTTCCTTTATGTTATCTAAAATATCCTGTTTGTCAGGCATGGTTGCCAATTTTGATCCGGACATATCAGTGCCTTCTCTTTTAGCAAGAATGCCTGTGCTGTCTTCAAGCAAACCCTTGTCTCCTTCTGCAAGCCTGGCTGGTTGCTCGTCATCTGCAGCATCGGAAATAAACTCAAGAAATTCTTTTGCAAGAAAGATATCTTTACCACTGGCAATGGTTCCATCTGTATCAATTTCGACCTTGATCAAATCCGCCATACTGCCTGTTTTCTCAGTATTATCCGGGTCGATTCTAACAGAATACTTCCCTGGTAGAACTTTTTGGAAATAATAGAATCCATCATATTCAGACCTGACCTCCTGAACCACCTCCCCTTTTTCATTCAAAAGCTGAACCACTACATTGGGCAGTAATTTTTCTTTGCCATCTCTGTTTTTTGTAAAAACAGTTCCATCGACCTCTCCTGTTGTGATAACGGGTATTTCCATCATTTGGACATGCCCAGGCCTTGGTACGACTGAATGACTCGGAGTCGAAGGTTCCCAAAATGGATCTTCCAGGGTGGCCTTGTCCAGAACAATATCTGTTGGCTTGTTTTTTCGAAGATTGTTTAAAAAGGCAACGCCAGTCTCATCGGTTTTAGCCTCCTGATATGATTGCAAAGCTTTTACCGATGCGCCTTTTATTAATTCATCTCCATGGTCAAATATTTTATTGTTATTTTTATCGTTGAAGACCCTTGCTGAAATCCCACCTTTATCAGCCATTTTCATCGAAGATGCATGAATTTTTTTTGAGCGGGGTTCCATGCCAAGAGAGGTTGAAAAAGATAAATATGCACTGTATACGCCATCTGAGTCATATGACACCTGTGGAGAGAGTATATATTTCCCATTGTTCCAGTTTAGTTTAAACGATCCTGAAAAATCGCCTTTTTCATCCAGATCTTTTTCAAGAGATAATTCTGAACTCAGACTATCACTTATTGTGTAAAAATTTGAAATTCCCGCACTTGTTATTTCTATTTCGGGATCAAGTTCATAATCCAGCTGCCCCCTGACTCTGAAATTTCCAACCTGAGTATAGGCCTGAAGGTTGCCATCAACAATAGATGAACTGCCAGCTAAAGAACTTGTATCCTCCCATTGCAAATAATTATTCAAACGCATTTTATCAAGGTTCCCGGAAAGCCTGGAGCCTATTGTTCGGTCTGTAGAATCTTCTTTACGGGTTTCTTTATATGTCAATGTAAAAGGCATATCAGGCAAAATAGGATTCTTGCTGATTTTTCCTGAAACAGATATGTCTGTCTCCGATTTTATGGGATCTGATAGCCCGATCCCACTATCATCTGTAAAGTTGTTATAAAATCGCTTTTTAAGCCTTAAATCAATATCACCAATTCCTGTCTGGGTGAACAGTTCAACAGCCTCACCGCCCTCCGTGTCCTTTACGACATCACCACTTAAATAGAATCCTTGAAAATTGCCTTTTAACCCGAGGTTTAAATAATCATGATGTTCGTCATAAACTTCCTGGCTTGAAACGCCTGCTCCGATTGAAAGGTTTTTAAGAAGGCCGTAGTTGTAGGTGGCATTCAATTTTAGTGATTCTTCATCAGGGTATTTACTTGTCTCATCAGGGTCATACACGCTGGTGTTCTTCTGGCTTACTGACAGATCGTATTCACTTTTGCCCTTTTTTAATAAATCACTGCCAACATTGATGCTTTTTGTTTCAACTCTTTCCTGGCCCTGGGGCCCATAAAAAATCAGTTTGAAATCATTTTTCCCATAATATACAGGAATTTCGTTAAAGCTGTACTTACCTTCAGCACCGACTCTCTGGCTGTCTATCAGAACTTTATTCCTGTAGACTTCAACATCCCATCCTGGTGCAAGGTTCCCTTCAAAAAAAGTGGTGTCAAATTCTCTTGACCTGTTCAAGTCTTTGTTGCTTATATTAAATCCTTTTTCAGTTTCCCCTCCCCCAATTATGGGCATATCGACCGTGCGGACATCTCCGACGGCCAGTGAGGTCGCTTTTAGGGGACCTAAAAGTTGTCCGTCCGGGTCATCTCTTCTCAAGGTCAGGCGTGTGTCTTTCAGCCCTTCTTTGTCATCCCCGGAAATATAAACTTCAGAGGTCATTTTCCCTAGATCACCTTTGGCTAGAATGTTAAAGTCTGACCTAAGCCCTTCATTAGTTTCAGTACCGTTAATATATGAATTTGTGATACCCAAATCGACAACCGGTACATCAAATAACTTGTAATCTGAATTTTCCCTTGGAAATTTCACCTCACTCATTTTGGCGCTGCCAATATTTTTCCAGGCCCGTTCTCTTTCTATTCTTGCCTGAAACGGAAGTTTTTCCCTGGGCTCAATACTGACAGACTGACTTGAAAAATCAAAATTGAAGTTTACAGGAAACCATTTTGACAAAATCTCTGCATCAACATAAATTTCACTCTCTGCAACTTCGACCCTGTTTGGAGGCAGATCAAATGATATTCCGTCAATGGCAACTTCTCCTTTGGTGACATCAAGATGAAATTCTCTGTTTTCCGAAACAAACCAACCGGATGCGATCCCTTTGCCTGCATCAACATCGATACTAAAATCAAGGATTCTTGAAATGTCGGATAAAGGCAATAATAATTTTTTTGAATCGCCATATCCGATAAACCCATCATTCAGAATAAATTTTTGATATTCAGCACTGATTACCAGAAGGTTATCATCTGAAACAATAGAGGCGGTATTATTTTTAATGCTTTCAATGATTAAAGCGCTTGTTGTTACAGGTGGCTTGGGTTTTGTGCTTTCTATCTTCTCAAAATCAGGAACAGGTTCTAAATCGGCAACAAGGGGATTCGAAAGGATATCACTTGTTTTCAAAACAGGATCGTCACTTCTTTGACGCAATTGCTGCCATTTTTCATACGGGCCTGTTTGACGCAGCAATGATTTAGCTTTTGCAAGCTTTAAATCGTTGGAAAATTTCTGATCAATAGAGCTGTCAAAGGTTTTGGCGAGTTTCACACCACCCTTCGATCCGACCCCGGAAATGGGTTCCACAAAATCTCCTGTCTTTATATTTTACACCACACTAATAATTAGCAATTTAAGTGCCATGATAAGTTTTTTAAATTTCCAGTTGTAAACGCAGCTCTAAAGGCATATATCGAGAATAAGCTAAATATTGACAAAAACCTACCACAATGTGATATTAATTTTTTATAAAATCGATATAAGTATATAAAATTGATAGTTATAAAGGACATACCATGGCAGTAAACGAAAATTTTCATTTTGAGACCAGAGCCATTCATGAAGGATTGAAAGACTCGCCCTGGGAAGGGAGTACCCTCCCGCCCATTTTCCAGAGCGCTGCCCACTACCACGAAAGTGCGGGCAGCTTAAGCAAAACCTTTGCCGGGCAGACCCAGGATCATATTTATATGCGCCTGACCAACCCCACCAATACATTTCTGGAGCAAAAACTTGCCTCCCTTGAATCCGGGGCAGGTGCACTGCTCACAGGATCCGGAATGGCGGCTATTAATAATGCCTGCATGGCTTTACTGAGGGCAGGGGACGAATTTGTGGCCAGCAGTTCCCTGTTCATGTCCTCCTACACTTTGTTCACCAATATCTTCAAAAAGTACGATATACAGGTAAGGCTGGCTGATCCACTAGACCCTGATGAAATTGAAGCAGCCATCAACGAAAAAACCCGGTTTGTCTATATAGAAACCATTACCAATCCGGGCATGGAGATTGCTGATATCAGCGCCATTGCCGATGTTGCCCATAAAAATGGACTGCCGCTCATGATAGATAACACCCTGGCATCTCCATGGCTTTGCCGTCCCATTGAACTTGGGGCAGACATTGTGATCCACTCCACCACCAAATACCTGTCCGGTCATGGCGGGGCTCTTGGCGGAGTTATTGTTGATGCCGGCAACTTTGACTGGAGCAGAAAACGATTTGACGATTTTGCTCCTTTTGTTGAACAAAAAGGAAACCTGGCATTTATTCAAAAGGCATTTAAAGAATACCATGTAAATTTCGGTACCACACCCGCGCCTTTTCATTCCTACCTGACAGCCATCGGGCTTAATACTATGGGACTGAGAATGGAGCGACATATGAGCAATGCCATGGATGTGGCCGGGTTTTTAAATGATCACCCAAAAGTGGAATGGGTTAATTTCCCAGGATTTGAAGATCATAAATGCCACCAGACTGCTTTAAGGCAGTTCAATGGCAAGGGCTTTGGCGCTATGCTTACGTTTGGCCTCAAAGATGAAAATGCCTGTTTCAAACTCATTGACAACCTGAAAATGATTTTAAATATTGCCAATCTGGGAGACTGTAAAACCCTGATTATCCATCCCTATTCATCCCAGTATGTAACTTTTCCGGATGAACTGAAAAACCGGCTTGCAGATCCAACACTTTTACGGTTTTCACTTGGCGTGGAGCACCCCGAAGACATCTGCAATGATCTGGACCAGGCACTTGAGGCGGTTTAAAAAAAGATAGAACCCCATGAGCGAATACACAGAACACGATTCAGAAGGCGCCACCATCGGCATCGTTGAAAAACAGTTTTTTACATTTGCAGACCCGCCTGACAAGCTTCAGCTGGAAAGCGGAGCAAGCCTGGGACCGGTCACATTAGCGTATGAGACATGCGGCACCCTTAACAAGGACAAAACAAATGTCATTCTTGTTCTTCATGCCCTGTCAGGTGATTCTCATGTGGCCGGGTACTATGAGCCCAAGGATGCCAAACCAGGATGGTGGGATACCATGGTCGGACCGGGCAAAGGTATTGATACGGACAAATATTTTATCATCTGCTCAAATATTATCGGTTCCTGTGCCGGTTCCACAGGTCCCTCAGCCATTGATCCGGAAACCGGCAAAGCGTATGGCACCCATTTTCCCATGATTACCATTGGGGATATGGTGGTCGCTCAAAAAGCGTTGATGGATCACCTGGGGGTTGAGCACCTTTTGTCTGTTATCGGCGGCTCAGTTGGGGGCATGCAGGTGCTTGAATGGTGCATCCGATATCCGGATATGGTCAAATCCGCTATTCCCCTTGCCAGCACAACCAAACATTCTGCTCTGGCAATTGCCTTTAACGAGGTGGCACGCCAGGCAATCATGGCAGACCCGAACTGGAACCAGGGACACTATTATTCAGATAAAAAACCGGATATGGGTCTTGCCCTTGCAAGAATGATTGGGCATATCACCTATCTGTCTGATGAATCCATGAGAATGAAATTCGGCAGAAAACTCCAGAATCGTTCCGCATTGAGCTTTGAATTTGGTGCAGAATTTCAGGTGGAAAGCTATCTGCAACATCAGGGAAACAAATTTATCGAACGCTTTGACGCCAATTCGTTTTTATACATCACAAAAGCTGCTGATTATTTTGACCTGGCCCGCCAGTATGGAAATGGTTCACTGGTTAAAGCTTTTTCTAAATGCAGGTCCAGATTTCTCGTGGTTTCCTACACTTCTGACTGGCTTTACCCTACATACCAGTCAAAAGAGATGGTCAAAGCCATGAAAAAAAACAACCTGGATGTAAGCTTTTGCGAAATAGATGCCCAGTGGGGGCACGATGCTTTTTTACTGCCCAGTGAACGGCTGGATAATTTAGTCAGGAGTTTTTTAAGGAGTGTATTCAATGACAATTGAACCGCTCAAATCGCATCAGCTCAGGTATGATCTTAAGCTCATCGCATCATGGATAAAACCCGGGTCAAAAGTACTTGGCCTGGGATGTGGCGAAGGAGAGCTGCTTTACTGGCTGAAAAAAGAAAAAAATGTAAAAGAACGAGGGATCGAGATAGAAGAATCCAGGGTGGCCAAATGCGTTGAGAAAGGAATTTCAGTTCTCCAGGGTGATATCAATGAAGAGATTGAGGACTATCCGGACAATACGTTTGATTACGCAATTTGCTCACAGACACTTCAGCAGGTTTATGAACCCTCCAGCCTGATCCGTTCCATGCTCCGGGTGGCTAAAATGGGTGTGGTCAGTTTCCCCAATTTTGGTCACATCAAAGTAAGAATGCAACTGGCATTTTCCGGCAATGCTCCGGTAACCAAAGAGTTGCCTTACTCATGGCACAACACCCCGAACATACGGGTGCTCAGCCTGAATGATTTTGAAAATTTTTCCAAACAAATGGATTTTAAAATTTTAAAAAAAGCCGCTATTAACACGAAAGACAAACAACGCCATGGAAAAACAATCACCTTGCTGCCCAACCTGTTTGCAACTTATGGTATTTTTTTAATTGGAACAGAATAGTATTCATAATTTGACACCCAGTTATTATCAAGTTATGTTAACAAACATGAATTCCAAGGACAAAACAATAGACACAACCATTGACACCGCTACTCAACTGCATAGAAGTTCGTTCAGGCTTCTGAGACTGCTTCGCGCCCTTCCATCGGAAAAAGGTTTTGGCCTGGCCAGGCTTGGCGTGCTTACCCAGCTCTACAATCAGGGAGTCAGTACAGCCACGCAATTGGCAGGCTACCTGCGCATTCGTCCGCAATCTGTAACACGAATGCTGGCACAGTTGGAAAAAGATGAATATATCACCCGCCGTCTTAATGATGAGGACCGGCGTCAAACGCTTATCGAAATCACTGAATCCGGCAAAACTCTTTTGTTAAAAGAGGGTCGTGGACAGCAAACTGAGTTGGCCCGGATTATCGAAGCAACCCTCACACCGGCTGAACAGGAGATGCTTCGACTGGCAGCTGGTTTGATGGACCAGTTGGCAGAAGGTGCGGAAACCAAGGTCGCCAAAATCAAAACAAAAAAATAGAGTCCACAATAACTCCCAAAAGCCAAATCCAGCTGCCCCGGCATATTTTCAGACTTGCTTGGCCATTCATTTTTTTATATACTTCAAATTAATATTTTCTCTGCATCGTGAACCAATTCTTTTCAAGGAAAAAAAATGGACTCATTTAACTGGAATCCCGGATCCCTTATGGAGATGTCAGGGTATTACTGGAAAACATGTACGCTCCATGCCGGAGTCAAACTGAATATTTTCACTATCATTAATGAAAACACGTTATCTCTTGATGAAATATGCAACACTCTGAAAGCAGATAAAAGGGGACTGCAAACACTACTAGATGCACTCACAGCCCTGGAACTTCTTGAAAAGAAAGACAATTTCTATACCAATTCAGCACCTGCAAAGATTTTTTTATCCAAAAATTCTCCCAACTATATCGGCTTTATGATCATGCACCATTTTCATCTTATGGCATCCTGGCATAATATGGACCAGGCAGTGCTGGAAGGAGGGCCCATCCGGGACAGATCATCTTTTTCCAATGAAGAATGGCGGGAAAATTTTTTAATGGGAATGTTCAATATTGGAATGGCGATTGCTCCAAACATCTCAAATGTGCTTGATATGTCCGGATGTTCACACCTTCTGGATTTAGGAGGCGGGCCGGGTACGTTTGCCATTCATTTTTGTCTGGCAAATCCTAAATTAAAGGCCTCTGTTTATGATCTTGAGACCACCAGACATTTTGCCCAAACCACTATCAATAAATTCAAAGTTGCCGACCGGATAGATTTTATACCCGGGGATTATACAAAAGATAAAACCATAGCCGACAAAAAGTTTGATATTGCCTGGTTGTCACACATTCTTCATGGAGAAGGCCCTGATCAGGCGGCAGATATTATAAAAAAAGCAGTTAAAGCTTTAAAACCAAGGAGCAAAATCTTTGTTCATGATTTCATATTAAATGAAAAGAAAACCGCGCCGTTATTTGCTGCTCTTTTTTCAATGAACATGTATTTGGGTACCGATAGTGGAAGATCCTACAGTCAGAATGAAATCTCAGAGATGCTCAAATCTGCCGGAGTCAAAAATATCAAGCGACTCTCATTTGAAGGGCCAACCCAGTCGGGCATTCTTTGCGGCATCACTTGAAGCTGCATATTTTTCTGATACGCATTCTCCCTTGACAACCACCACATGCCTGTCTTAAAGATAGTTTTATGAAAAAGCAACTCTGGAAAATGAGACAGCCTTTTTTTAAAATCGGCTGCCATTACCCCTAAACCCCCCAGCACTGGCAATGAATATGCATCTTCTAAAATCTGAGCTCCGCCACAAACTGTTATTTTCTCATCTTTTCCTGGTTATTTTCACCAGCATCATTTTTTTCCTGGTATTTTACCTGTTAGATAGCCGTTTTATAATTTTTACCTTTTCGGGCCTTTTGATATTCGGCCTCATATGTGCCGTTCTTTTTTCAAAATGGCTTTCAAAACCCCAGCAAATTCTGGCCAAGGCAGCGGACAAAATCACCAAAGGCCACCTGGATCATACAATCGATAAAACCCCTGATGGTGAAATCAACTCAATCGCAGATGCCCTGAACAAACTTGCTATAGACCTGGAACAGATGACCAAAGAGAAAGAAGCCGTCGATCTTAAGCTGCTTCAGACAAGGGATGAAATGGAAGACAGAGTAAAAGAACGCACCCAGGATCTTATAAAAGAGGTCGAAGACAGAATCCTGGTAGAAAAAAAGTACAGAAAAGTTATGGAAGCTTCTCCTGTACCCATCTCTGTATTCGATATGGATGGAAAATCCATTTATATAAACCCTGCCTTCACACAAATATTTGGATGGACTCTGGAAGAATTTCAGAATGAAAGGACCAATTATATCCCGGATGACCAACAGGAACTGAATCTGAAGATCAGAAGGAAGATCATAAAAGGTGAAGGCGGGCATGGCATTGAAACCAAGCGGTATAACCGCCAGGGAGATCTTCTGGATGTTAATATCAGCTTTGATGTCTGGAGAGGAAAAGACCATTCCCCAATAGGCTGTGTGGTCATTTTACATGATGTCACCCAGAGCAAGAAGCTTGAAAAACAACTTTTCCAGGCTCAGAAAATGGAGGCAATGGGGACCCTTGCCGGGGGTATTGCCCATGATTTCAACAATATTTTATCCGGCATCTTTGCATACTCGCAATTGGCGGAAAAACATGCCGGAGAAGCTGAAAAAGCAAAAGGGCATATCCAGCAAATTGTAAAGGGCGCACATCGGGCTGCCGGACTGGTGAAGCAAATCCTTACCTTCTGCCGTCAGACAGAGTATAAAAAACAATATTTCAACCTTGAACCTGTCCTGAAAGAAGCGCTTAACCTTTTACACTCCACCGTCCCTTCAATCATAGAAATTACAGAAGAGATTGATCCAAATATAAATATAGAGGCGGATCCAACACAAATCCACCAGGTGATCATGAACCTGTGTACCAATGCGTGTCACGCCATGATCGAAACGGGAGGTAACTTAAGCGTCCGGTTAAATAAAATCAGAATATCCAATGAAAGAAATACAGAAAGCCTTACTATCAGACCGGGGAATTATGTTCTGCTGGAAATTGATGATACCGGCCATGGCATGGATAAAGAAACACTGGAAAAAGCGTTTGATCCTTATTTTACAACAAAAGAAAACGGCAAGGGAACGGGCTTTGGACTTGCGCTTGTTAAAGCCATTGTTGAATCCCATGACGGCTATATTGAGGTAAGCAGTGCCCCGGAAAAAGGAGCCCATTTTAAGGTGTATCTTCCGTCACGGGAGCAGCAGGCTGAAAAAGAAGACACCCCTCAGGAAGAACCCGCCATCATAGGTGGAACTGAAAAAATCATGGTGGTTGATGATGAAGAAAGTATCCGTATGGCTATCAAAGAATTTTTAGAGGACTACGGTTATGCAGTATCCACTTTTCAGGATGGGAAACAGGCATTAGAGACTTTCAAAAAGGACCCTGATCATTTTGATCTCATTTTAACAGACATGACCATGCCCCATATGGCAGGAGACATACTTTCAAAAGAAATATTGAGTATCCGAAAAAATATGCCTGTTATTCTGAGCACTGGCTACAGTGAAAAAATATCAGAGGGAAAGGCTCTTGAAGCCGGTGTTAAATTCTTTATTCAAAAACCAGTGTCCAATCAAAAGATGGATGAAACAATAAGAAAAGCCCTGAATAAAGAAAAGCGTCTAACCACGATTTCCTCTCCCAAAAAATAAAAACCGGCTCATAAAAACCAGGGCGTAAAAATCAGTCCGCAAGAATCGGGTGGTAAATCAAATATCCTTTCTCTATAATGGTCCCGTACTGAAAGATCCATATTGAAATAAAGGCCCTGATTATAGAACCTGGTTATAAAGGATGGATTTCATGAAAAATATAGCGGACGCCGGCCTAAAATCATTTCAAAGGTCTCTGGATTATGAAATTGTTGAAAAGGCCCTTGAATATATTGAAGCAAACCAGGAAGAACAGCCCACTCTGTCACAGATCGCCTCTGCTGTAAATTTAAGTGAATTTCATTTCCAAAAACTATTCTCAAGGTGGGTGGGGATCAGCCCCAAACGCTTTTTGCAATTTTTAACCAAGGAATATGCAAAAAAGCTGCTGGATGAATCCAGGAGTGTACTGGATGCCACCTATGACACAGGATTGTCGAGCCCCGGACGCCTGCATGATCTTTTTATCCATTGTGAGGCTGTCAGCCCGGGAGAATACAAATCAAAAGGAGAAGGTCTTGAAATAGGATATGGTTTTACTCCCTCTCCATTTGGTGACTGCATTATCGCAAACAGCCCAAGAGGCATCTGTACTTTGAAATTTGTTCGTGAAAAAACCAAAAAGCAAATCATTGAATGGCTTGAAAAAAAATGGTCAAAGGCTTCTCTCTTTCGTGATCAGGAATCAGTTGAACAAATTGCCCATTCCATTTTTCCTTTTGATACTCCTTTAGCGAAAAAGCCCCTGCACCTGTATGTCCGTGGGACCAACTTCCAGATCAAGGTTTGGGAAGCCCTGACCCGTATCCCTTTTGGAAAAACTGTATCATACGGAGAGATTGCTGAATACATCAAATCCCCCGGAGCAAACCGGGCTGTGGGTACGGCTGTAGGTAAAAATCCAGTTCCCTACCTGATCCCATGCCACAGGGTTATCCGAAAAATGGGAACTTTTGGCAAATATGGGGAAGGCCGAATCCGAAAAAAGGCCCTCCTGGGATGGGAAGCGGCTAAAAGCAATCAACCCGACTTGTAACATTGAAAATAATTACTCTGTAAATAATTTTTGACGCATTTGATATCTTGATGTATACTTGGCTTCATATATTGAAGTTCATTCAGTAAATTTCTCATATTGAATCCCGATTCCAGAAACCTGATGATTTAAAATTTTTTTTCGTATCAATACGTTATTCAACACGCAAGATAATATCAAAAGAAAGGATCTGCCATGAAGGATCAGTCTTCCGATGTGTTTCTCCAAAGAGCAAGAGTCATCAATTTAATTCGAAGAATGACGTTTATCTGCCTTATCATTGTGCTTTTTTATTCACTGGCTGCTGTAGTATATTCCACCAAGGTCATTTACAAAGTTAAACTCAACTATGCTGTCATCCTTGAACAGTTTGGGGGTAAGCGCCAGGCTGTAACCGATGTGGGGTGGCATTACCGGCTCCCGTTTTTCACAAAGCTGGAAAAAGAAGTGCCGCTGATGAACCAGAACCTTTACCTTGGCGGAAGTGCAGATCCCATAAAAATCATTTCAAAAGAAAACGTTGCATTATGGACCTCTGCGACGATGACATTTAAAATAAATGATTTAAAGGTTTGGGGCATCGAGAACCTCTCTCCGGAAATTCTTCTCCAGGGTGATTTTGATGGTATTGCAAAAGACACGCTCCAGGCCCAGGAAGTCAATAAACTCATCAGCGAAAGGGAGAAAATAAAGGAAATCATTTTCCAGGCCCTGAAAAAAAGGGCCATTAATCAGGATGGGCCAACCATTGAGGGCAAGTTCGGAATCGAAGTCGTCAGTTTTGTTCTCAATGAGACCCGTTTTGGCGATAAACTGGTTGAGGCAACAGAAGAAAAAAAGCGCAGACAGCTCATTGCCGAGGCTGACAACTATGCTGCAGACCAGGAAGCAGACCGGATAAAAAAATTATACAAAGCCTATCTTGAAGGAATCCGTTCCCTGCATATCGCCCTTGGCGGATCAGAGGCCCAGGAGGTCAATCCTGCCCTGTTCGAATTCTTATCCCAGCAGAAATGGGCCACTGCATACGAAAAAAATCAGTCAGAACAAAAGACCTTTGTCCTTCACGGCACAGGAAAGCCACCCTCTTTAACCCTGCCACCCCTGGCAGAAGGCAAAATGGGCAAACCTGAAAAAACAAACCTGAATAGGGAATAATCTTCGGCTGTTTTGGATTAACTATAATCACGAACTGGTTATATTTTTAAACGGATAAAAACCAGGGAGAGGGGCACATGGCCAAAAGAACAACAAAAGAAAAAACATTCATCCAACTTCCCGAAGATGCCATAAAAAGAATTCAGGATCTGGTGGAAACATGGAGCTATGATACCAAAGCATTTGTACGGTCCCGTTTGAATCAGTACAAACAGCCTCATCCGCTGATTTCTTTTATCAAAGAAACTTTTTTTCTCCTCTTTTTTATGCGCAGGAAAAAAAGAAAAATGAATATCCTTAACAATCCTGAAATATTGAGGGATTGGAAAAAACGCTTTTTATATTCCGGTGAAACAAATCCGGGCGCTTCCTGGAACAAAATTATTGAAAAGGAGTTGACAAAGGCTGAATACCATTACCTGATTGCAGTTTTGGATAAAGAGCTGACCGACCTGCATGTGCCGTTTGAGCTGCGGGAAACCTTTGATAAAATCTACCGGGCACATATCAGAAAAGAGCACATCGAGGATCCGGACGTCCCTAAAGCACCCATCGTGCTTATTGAGGGAACTTCAGGCAGTGGAAAAAGTGCCACCGTACGGGAGGCTTTGGAAAAAGTTGTTTTCAGAAACGAAGTGATCTCCATGGTGGATCTGAGCAAGAAAAAAGAAGAGATCCTTGCCAACCATAACCTGTTTACCAGCCTGGAAGACGTGGATCCGGAATTTGCCATGAAAATTGCCCGAAAAAGAAAACAGGCCTTTTACAGTCGCCTTGCCCGGATCCCTATTGTGCGAAGAATCTTTAAAAAAAGAATTATGAACAACCTGACTTATTTTGAAGAGAGAGGCATTACGGTAGATTCCTCTATTATAACTCCCAATGATTACCAGACTGCTCTTTCCGGAGAACCGGGCAATTATTTTAAACGGGCCATGGGCAATCCCAAGGTAACCTCTATTCGGCATATTGAGGAAGCCCATTCCGCTTTTGGTAAATCCCAATCCAGCCCGGGAAGCGGGGGCGCTGAAAAGCAGCAGCGAACACTTATTGACACCTCCAATATCGTGCTGGACGAAATAATTGAAGGCCGGCGAGACTGCTTTATCATTGCCACCAGCGATCAGACTCATAAGTTTGATTCTGCTATATACCGACGGTTTGTTGAAAAAGGATGTATTATTGATATTTCCAAATACTGGATGAATTCGGAAAATCTTAAAAAAATCATATTTCTTGAAATCAACCGCCACCAGATCCCCACAAAATATACCCATGATTCTGAAAACCTGGATGAAGCTGCCAGGATAATCTATGCCATATTCAAGGAGCGAAGCCTGAAAATCACACCGGCTTATGTCCGAAAACTGATTGAATCCATCATCAATATCCGGGGGGATTTTATCTTAAGTTTTCTGGATAACAGCATTCTGATAAGAAGTGCGTTCCAGTTGGTGGCAAAAAATGTCTATGGCGAACTGTACAACAAAGTGGTGGACCGGATGGACCGTCATGTGAAGTGGGAAGAATATGTTGGAGACATCAAGGATAAATTTTCAGAGATGGCCAACAACTGTTTCAGTTACGGTATCAGTGAAGACAAAGGTGTTGTTCTTACAGGCCCCCCGGGCAGTGGAAAAACCTTTCTTGTTAGAACCTGGCTTTCCTCAAACCTTAAAGTTCACGATATCGCCACCAGTCCTTCTGCATTGCAGGACCCGTCAAGCCCCGTCCATGGAGCGGTTTCCAACCTGGAAAAAGTTTATGACATTGCAAAGATGGTTGCTCCAACTGTTATCTTTTTTGATGAAGGCGATGCCCTTGCGCCGAGAAGAAGCGCTACGGGCGGCCAGGCATCGGATGCCCTCACAAACAAATTTTTAAATATCATTGATGGAGAAATTCCGCTTAATAAAGTATTCACCGTCCTGACCACCAACCGCCTGGATATTCTTGACCCGGCCCTTATTCGGTCCAAAAGGTTGAAAACCCTTGAAATATCAGGTCATATGAGACAAAAAGATATTTTTGATATCATTAAAAAACAGTTTGAAGATATTCCTCATCCCCGAAAGTTTAAAATAGAAAAAATAATTGAGACTGCCCAGGGCATCTGCAACACCCCTGCCGATTACACCTCATTTACCGAAAAAGCCATCGCACTCTGCAGCACGGAATATAAAGTTCTCCTGAAACTGCGCCAGCTCCAGGATTCGACCCAGCAGGAGAAAACCGATTTTATAAAAATGAATTTCAAAACAATTATCGGCATCCTGGATGCTGTTAAAGCTCCGCCTCTTATCAAATCCAAAATCAAAAATGATCTGGTTAATTTTGTGGAACACTATGGACAGATTTTGAATAATGTGGATCATATTGTCAGTGAAAAAGAGTACCCCCTGGTTGATGCCCATCTTGAATCTGCAAGACGGGAAATTTCTCAAAGCCCTGTCCGGAAAGGATCAATCCAGCTCAATGAATTCCTGGAAACCGAATTGAGCAAAGAACCCCAGGTGGGATTTATTATCGGTGTGGGTGCAAACGATCTCACCGGCATGCTGCTGCCCATTGCCACCAGCCTGACCGGGAGAATCCAGGAAAGTCCTATTATCGTCACCGGTGCAGTATCCTCTTCATCCGCGTCATCTGCAGAACTGGATATGGCGGTCCAGATGACCAAACAGTCAGCTCAGGAAGCCTTGACCATGGTTAAAAACTATATCCAGGAGCTGTCACCTAGTTTCAGCATTCCCTGGATATTTGGTGATTTTATGCAAAGATACTCCCTCCATCACCAGTTGCTTTCTGCTTCTTACAATGTGGGTGGACCTTCTGCCGGATATGCCCTTGCTCTGAATACACTTTCTGCACTTCTCCGTGTTCCCCTGTGCATTGATTTTGGAATTACGGGCGCTCCATGGACCAAAGGTGTGAAAAAAGATGAAGTAGGGGGGTCCGTCATTATTGGCGGTCACAGAAAAAAGACAGAGAAAGTACTCCTCTATCTAAGGCGCATGTTCATGCCTTTGCAAAATTATAAAGATCTGGAGCCTGAATTTTTAATGGGATACTGGCAACGGAAAAAGGATATCATTGCCGTTACGCATTTTGCCGATTTAATGCCGGAAGTTCTTTCTCTGGATGAAGAACATAACAAGCAGCGGGAAATGCTCATAGACATGCGCATACAACTGAAAACAGAAAAATATTATGCTTCTGATTTTACACCGAACCTGAAAGAGGACATCATCCAGACAAAACAAGAGATGAGGATACGTGCAGAAAAGGAAATATTAAAGCGTGTTGCCGCTATTCGCAGATACCTGATAGATCCGGAAAGAGAAAAATATATTTCTCATGAAAAGATTTTTGAAAAATATATGGAGTAGTAAACGAATTATCACTTCCTGAGTGCAACCGGTTTTGACAAAATCTCAGACCAGACAACTGCGTTTTGCAATGGGTGGGCTTTAAAACGATGCCGGATGGTACCTGCATCAGATTCTACCGGGGGAATTTCTTCTGGAAACAACGGTTCTTTTATATCTGCCTGGCTGTCATCAAAGCTAATTTTTGTTGAATATTCAGGGTCACGCACTGGTGGTAGCGGCGGTGTTTGAATTTTTTCTTCATCGGTCTTCAGATACACCCATTCATCATCCTGATCTGTACCTTTTTCTGACAGTGTCTCCCATACATTTTGTTCTTTCTGGCCTTTTTGATCCCTTTGCTGTTGACGGGCCTGTTCTTCCAGTTCCTGGACGAACTTTTGCACCCTCTCCCCGATTTTCCCCAAAACAGAAAGGGGGTTTTTCTTTTCCGGAGTACTGGCAGTTGCTTTTTTCTTTTTTGCCAACACTTTGAGTATCGAGGGCAAAATAAAAAAGACCAGCAGAAAAACAAACGTGATAATTGAATCCAAGTCCATATAAATCCCTTTTGATTAAATCTGATTAAATCCGGTTAATCCGCCTGACACTTTAATTCCAAAAGTATCAGGCGAATTTATTTTCATTATTTTTCAGATTCTTCTCCTTTAGAAGGCGCATCCGGTGTAGCAATCTGATCCCGCATTTTTGTGTCTGCGGAGATATTCTGCATTTTATAATAATCCATAATCCCTAAATTACCACTTCTAAAGGCTTCTGCCATTGCCAGCGGAACTTCAGCTTCAGCTTCCACTACTTTTGCCCGCATCTCCTGAACCCTGGCTTTCATTGCCTGTTCCTGAGCAAAGGCCATGGCCCTTTTTTCTTCAGCCTTTGCCTGGGCAATCTTTTTATCTGCCTCTGCGCGATCGGTTTCCAGCTCCGCACCTATATTTTTACCCACATCCACATCAGCAATATCAATGGACAAAATCTCATATGCTGTGCCCGCATCCAGGCCTTTTGTCAAAACAGTTTTAGATATGGAATCAGGATTTTCAAGTACTTCTTTATGGGTTCTGGCAGAGCCGATGGTGGTTACAATTCCTTCTCCAACCCTTGCCAGTATGGTTTCTTCCCCAGCCCCGCCCACAAGTCGGTCGATATTGGCCCGAACCGTAACCCTTGAAATGGCTTTGAGCTGGATACCGTCCTTTGCCATGGCTGCCACCAAAGGAGTTTCTATAACTTTAGGATTAACCGACATCTGAACAGCTTCCAGTACGTCACGCCCTGCAAGGTCAATGGCAACACTGCGGTTGAATGTTAAATCAATATTGGCTTTATCTGCTGCAATAAGGGCCTGGACAACCCTGCTGACGTTACCGCCTGCAAGATAGTGGGATTCCAGGCTGTCTGTTGGGATCTCGATTCCGGCCTTGACTGCCATTATTTTGGATTCCACCACCAGTTTGGGCGGTACTTTTCTAAATCTCATAAAAATAATATTGATCAGCCCGACTTTTGCCCCGGAAACCAGCGCCTGAATCCACAGGGTCAGGTATGAAAAAATAAAATAAAGCAATACTAAAAAAAGAATACCTAAAATTATTGGTAAAATGAAAAATAAATCCATTAGACACATCTCCTGTTATTAAATTTTTTCAACGACAATCCTGTTTCCTGCCACATCCGTTACCACAACAGCCGTGCCAGATTCAATATATTCGCCATCCGTTACCACATCCAGACGCCGGGATTCAATTTCGGCGGTTCCGGCCGGACGAAGATCTGTGATGGCTACTCCCTGTTTATTTATTAAAGCAATAAGCGTATCATTCTGTGATACCACGCCATCTTTTTTTGACAACTCCCGCCTGAGTGCCAGGGGAGATTTTGCCAATATTTTCATGCCCGCTATAACAAGAATCGGAATCAAAGCCATATCCGCAATTGTCAGCATCACTCCGGCTGTAACGGATATGGATGAATAAACAATATAAAGAGAATAAGCAAAAATACATAACGCAATTACACTCAAAACCCCCAGGGAAGGGATAAAGATCTCAGCAATAATCACAGCAAATCCTACAAATTGCAGGAGCATCGGTAAAAATAATGTTTTCATTAAAACCCTTTATCCTTTTTTCTGTACAGGTTTTACAATTACCCTGTTCTGCTCTATTTTTTCAATAACAACTGTCTCACCTTTTTGTATAAACTCCCCCTGGGTAATGGAATCTATTTTTTTATTGTTAACCACTATTTTTCCTGAAGGTCTTAAAGAACTCTTTGCCACGCCAATATCGCCCGGTTTTACACCCAAGCCCCTGGTGGCATCCACATGGGACTCTTCAAGGGTTGTCTCCAGATAGGGACCATCCACAACTTTAGAAAACCTTGGCAGGACAAACCGGATCATAAAAAGGGATACCAGAAAAGCAAACACAAAAGATCCCAGCACTTGCGCAAGGTTTTTCATTAACAATGCCCCTTCCCATGGGAATTCAGGGTCCGGAAGAACAAACCCCTGGAAGGAAAGCACCAGGCCGATACCAATAACAATAAGACCTGTAATGCCTGCCACTCCAAATCCGGGAAGAACAAACACCTCAACCCCCAGAAGCAGAACCCCGATGGTCATGATCAGCAACTCCGTGTAATCTGCAAGCCCGACCAGATATTGATTGAAAAAAACCAGGGCAAGGCAAATAATTCCCAATATACCCGGAAGGCCAAAGCCGGGGGCCTTGATTTCAGTATATAATGCCCCAATGCCGATCAGCATCAATACGGGTAAAAAAGGCTGAAGAAATCGAACAAGGCTTTCAGACCATGACTCCTCCATTTTGATTACCTGGGCAGATCCATAACCTGTTAGAAAAAGAACTTCATCCAGATTTTTCACGCTTTTTTGGCTGAACCCAAGCCCAAAAGCCTCTTTGTCGTCCATGGTTAAAAGCTCCCCTTTGGCAACAATGGTCTTTTTAGACTGGATCTTTTTTTTCTCTGTATCCGTTAAATCATCATATTCGTTTTTATCCATATAGGTTTTCTTGCCTTCCATCATCACTTCATAGACTTCCATGTCGACCGTGACCATAGACTCGGCAAGGACAACCGGATAGTTATTTTTTTTGGCAAGCGCACGGAATCTGGCCCGCAAAACAGTCTGAACTTTTTCCCCGGCCATTTTCTGGCCTTCCTGGGTATTGATAATGGGTGCACAGTCCCCGATAATAGTGTTGTTTTTCATGTATAAACTACTGGAGGACAATGCAATCAAAGCACCCGCGGAAATAGCCCTTTTTTCCACAAAAGCAACCGTTGTTCCCCCCGGAATATTGGAGATATAGTCAACAATGTCCAGAGCAGCATCCACACGCCCGCCAAAGGTGTCCATCTTAAAAACTATCAGGGCGTCTTTTTCATCTTTGATCTCTTCCAGTGTTCGCTTAATATAGGCAGCCATACCCGGTTCAACCATTTCGCTGACAGGGATGACATAGACTGTCTGCTGTTTTTTCTGGGCATCTGAAATCCCGTAAAATAAAGCAGTACAGCATACCAGAATAAATAAAAAGTTTATTGCTTTTTTCATAGATACTTTTTCTCTTTCGATGAAGACCTGTTCTCTAACTCATAGATAATTTTGCTAACCAGGTCAAGATTAACCATGTCAAGACAAGGAATCCTTGTATAATAGTATTTATCTGTTTTGAAATTTCTACTGCTATTTATATATTTTCATCAACTATCCGTGGCCCATCAAATTTCACCCCTCTTGAAATGAAGCTCATTTTTAGTCTGAAGGTGGTTTAAAAAAAATCACTATTTATTTCATATATTGGGAGTTTTTTTTACCATATTGGGAGTTTTTTTTCCTATTTCTTGATTTATTTCGCGCAATCCTCCTTTACACAGGGCGCTTTCACTATGGCACGTTTATTGAATGGTATTATGACTAAAACAATATTATGCAAATTTTTACTTTACAAAAACCAGGAGATTGTATGAGATTTTTAATCAAAACAAATTTATTAATAATCACAATATTATTATTAGCGACCTACGCATGGGCTTTTCCTATAACTGATCAGGACCAAGTTCAACTCAATGATAGCTGGGGAAGCAACTACGGAATTCAGGTATACGAAAATGGACAATTGGTTGGTGATCGCTATGATACTTTTTGTCTTGAAGCTACAATATATTATAACCCAACTCTCGTATATGATGTGGACAGCATAGAGGATTATGCAACCAGCGGTGGTCCCGACAGACAAGATCTTATTGATGGTTTTTCTGATGGTAGGGATTACGTTTCCAGCGAGTCAAAATGGCTGTACGCTGCTTTTATGGCCGGAGATATTCTTGGTAATGTGAGCGAAGATTATGTGCAAGATGCCATTTGGTTTGCAGAAGATGAAATTACTGATGGCAGCGCTTACAACGATCTCATTACAAAAATGACGATAGGAAATGAAGCTATTGTTGATAGCTGGGTATTCAAAGTTGTTAATATAAGCCGCAATAACATTGAAGCACAAAGTCAACTTGTTGGTTTCCAACCTGTTCCTGAACCTGCCACAATGATGCTTTTTGGAATTGGCCTTTTAGGTCTTGCCGGAATTGCCAGAAAAAAAATTTAGTACAGTTTTTTAAGACTTAAAGACTTTTAAAAAAGGCAGGTCTGCCGAGTAGACCTGCCTTTTTTGTTCCCACATAGCCATTTTTTTTCTATCATCTCATTTTTGTCCTGCCAATATATCTAATTAATTCTTGCTATTTTCGCTTCAGAAGCGATTTGCAGTGAACAAATTGGACAAAATCAGGAAAATTGATGACAAAAACTTGCACTTTTAACAATCCATCTAACATGAATTTAATTCACCGCTTTCAATACGCGGTTGATTTTTTTAAATAAACAAGATAGTTTTCAAACTGGTTGCAACTTTATTTAACCACAGACCAAACTCAAATTGGATAAAGGATTTAATGTATTAATGATTCCTTCCCGGATGATGAACCATACATTCCGCCTGACCACGCCATCTGCCGTCACTCACCTTTTATGCGTTCTCAGCCTTATTCTTTTATCCGGGTGCTCTCTTATCATGTCCTCTGCCACATCCGGCATGATGGACCATTTGTCACAAACCATTTTAAACAATGATGACCTGGATCTGGTGGAATCCGGTGCTCCAGCCTATCTCCTGATGATTGACAGCCTGATCAGCAAAGATCCGGAAAATGAAAAGATGCTCTCTACGGCTGCACTTTTATATTCTGCCTATTCAGATGTATTTGTAAAAGACAAGCAGCGCTCACGCAAAATGGCAGACAAGGCTTTAAAATACGCCAATAACGCAATTTGCCTGGCAAAAGATAACGCATGCGATCTCAAAACAAAATCTTATAAAGAGTTTGAGGCTGTTATTTCCGATATGGAAAAAGAAGATGTTCCAACGCTTTTTGCCCTTGGAAATGCCTGGGCCGGATGGATCATGGCAAACAAAAGTGATTTTAATGCCATTGCAGATATGGCCCGCATTGAAAAAATCATGCAGCAGGTGGTTGTGCTGGATAAGAGTTACAAGGATGGTTCCGCCTATCTTTATCTTGGCACAATGGCCACGCTTTTACCCCCTGCCCTTGGAGGCAAACCAGAACAGGGCAGATACTATTTTGAAGAAGCACTAAAAATATCCGGCGGAAAGGACCTCATGGTCAAAGTGATGTATGCAAAATTGTATGCCAGGATGATGTTTGACAGGACGCTTCATGATCAATTGTTAAATGATGTATTAAACACTGACCCCTACGTCCCCGGACATACGCTTGTCAACACTTACGCCAGGCAGCAGGCAAAGGAGTTGCTGGCAGGCTCGGACGATTACTTTTAAATAATACAACACCGGAGATGTTTATGATCCAATCAATCCAATCGATTCTCAGGTCTTTTACAATCATACTGTTCCTGCTTTTTTGTTCACAAAATGTCTACGCACTAAAACTCAAGATAGCAACTTTGTCTCCGGAAGGTTCCATGTGGATGGAAAAAATGCGCCAGGGTGCCGATCGGGTTGCTCAGGAAACGAACAACCGGGTAACCTTTAAATTTTATCCCGGTGGCGTGATGGGCAATGACAATGCAGTTCTGAGAAAAATTCGCATTGGCCAACTCCACGGCGGCGCTGTGGTGGGCGGAAGTCTATCCAAATTTTTCCCTGCAAACCAGATTTATGCCCAGCCCATGAAGTTTAAAAACCTTGATGAAGTGGACTTTGTCAGGAAACACATTGATCAGTTTGTTGTTAATGGTCTAAATGAAGCCGGCTTTGTCACCTTTGGGCTTATCGGTGGTGGATTTGCCTATATCATGTCTCAAAAACCGGTTGAAACCATTGCTGATTTAAGGGCTCAGAAAGTATGGATTCCGGATAATGACAAAATCAGCCAGGATTCCATAAAGGCCTTTGGCCTTGCACCCATCCCTCTGCCCATTTCCGATGTAAGAACCTCACTCCAGTCAGGCCTGATCAATACGGTTGCCACATCCCCTGTGGGAGCCATCGTCCTTCAATGGCACACCCAGATCAAATATGTAACCAATATCCCGCTGATATACCTGCACGCAGTTCTAGCAATTGAAAAAAAGAAATATATGAAAATTTCAGAACCTGACAGAAAAATCATTTTTCAGGTCATGACTCAGGCCGCAAAAGAGATTGATGCTCAAAACCGTTTAGACGATATTAAAGCAATCCAGGCCCTGAAAAACCGCGGGATCACTTTTATTAACCCACCCAAATCCGCTCTTGATGAATGGTACAAAGTTGCTGGGATTGCATCTCAAAAAATGGTCAAATCCGGTATCCTTCCACAGGAGATAGTAGACAGGATGGATGGGCTTTTAAAAGAATTTCACTCAAACACACAGGCAGCCGGCACCCAGTAAATATGACCGGTAAAAATACACATTCCAGCTTTAAAATTATCCGGGTGCTGGAACGGATAGAAGATGGGATTCTTGTCAGCCTTTTACTGCTCATGATTTTTCTGGCCGTACTCCAGATTGTGCTCAGAAACCTGTTTGACTCCGGGATTCTCTGGGGAGACCCGCTGATCCGTGTCCTGGTGCTTTGGATCGGCCTGATTGGCGCCATGATTGCCAGCCGGAAAAACAACCACATCAGCATTGACATCATCTCCAGATACCTTCCCGGTAAGGCCAAAAAGTTTTCAACCCTTATTATATCCATATTTACCGCTTCAATCTGTTTACTGATGGCCTATTTCAGTTTTGGCTTTGTCATAATGGAAAAGCAGGACGGGCTTATTGCTTTTGGCAGTATCCCTGCCTGGGTGTGCGAAACCATCATACCATTTTCATTTGCCATTATAAGTCTTAGATATATTGTCTTTTCTTTTACAACGATTAAGCAGCTTTTTTTAAGGATTGAAAAATGATCCTTATACTGGTTGCAATACTGATCCTTCTGGCCTTTCTTGGTGCCCCGCTGTTCAGCATTATCATTGCGGCTGCCATGACCGGATTTTTCCTAAATGAAATTGATCTGACCGTCATGGCCATTGAGCTTTACCGGATTGCCGACACCCCAATCCTGCTGGCCCTGCCTTTGTTTACCTTTGCAGGCTATCTTCTTGGAGAAAGCAATACTTCAAAGCGGCTGGTCCGGCTGACCCAGTGTTTTTTCGGCTGGATGCCGGGAGGGCTTGCCATCGTTGCTTTTGTCGTCTGTGCCCTGTTTACTGCTTTTACCGGGGCTTCCGGGGTCACCATTGTTGCCATGGGTGCTCTTTTATATCCGGCACTGAAACAGGCCGGGTACAGAGAAAAATTCAGCCTCGGTCTTGTCACAACTTCTGGAAGCCTTGGGCTTTTGCTCCCTCCATCCCTGCCACTGATTCTTTACGGGGTAATTGCCCAGCAGATGAATGCAGGCCAGGCTGTCTCCATTGAAAAGCTTTTTATTTCAGGTATTCTTCCGGCACTCCTGATGATTTTACTTCTCTCCATATACAGTATCTGGGCCAACCGTAAAGATCCGGTACCGCTAACCCCATTCTCCATTAAAAATGCCTGGAAGGCTTTTCGGGAAGCAATATGGGAAATTCCATTACCTGTTTTTGTGTTTGCCGGGATCTATACAGGGTATTTTGCAGTTTCAGAAGCCGCAGCAGTTACAGCTTTGTATGTTTTAATTGTTGAGGTCTTTATTTACAAAGAAATAAAAATTTCCCAGCTTTCTACCATTATCAGGGAATCCATGGTCATGGTCGGCGGTATCCTTTTAATATTGGGCGTATCCCTGGCATTTACCAATTATCTGATTGATGTTGAAGCTCCTATGAAATTATTTGCGCTCTGCCAGAAATTTATCTCCAGCAAACTGATATTTCTGATTCTCCTGAATATCTTTCTTTTGATTCTCGGGGCTATGCTGGATATTTTTTCAGCCATCATCATTATGGTTCCCCTGATGCTCCCGGTGGCCCAGCAGTATGGGGTAGACCCCATTCATCTGGGTATTATTTTTCTGGCCAACATGCAGATCGGTTATTTTACACCACCGGTTGGTATGAATTTATTTATTGCAGGGTACCGTTTTAACAAGCCCATTATTGAAATCTACAAAGCGACCATCCCGTTTATGCTGGTTCTGCTCCTGGCAGTGCTGATCATCACTTACTGGCCCTGGCTCTCTCTTGTGCTCATTCGTTAGCAATAACCTAAATATTTTTCATATATTTCGCGCACATGCCCTCTGGTCTCAGAAAACTGCTCTTCCGGGAGCTGCAAAGCCTTTTCCTGGAGGTTTCTTCGATGGATGGTTTTGCGCATTGAAATATAGGCATCCTGAAGCCGTTCACTTTCGCATCCGGTTATAATCCCCTCCGCATCAAGGCTTTCCAGGAGTCTCATATTATCGGGCCAGATGGTAAGATCAGGGTATATATGCGCATGTTTTAAAATAAGGTACTGAACCAAAAACTCAATATCCACAATACTACCTTGGGACTGTTTTAAATCAAACCTGCCTTGAGTATATTTTAAGCGGTCTTCACGCATGCGTTCGCGCATCTCCCCCACCTCTTTTTTAAGGGTTTGGGCATCTCTTTTTTGAATAAGAATATTTTTTCTGATTTTTTCAAATTGTTCGCAAATTGATTTATCCCCTGTGATGCACCTCGCCCGGATCAATGCCTGGTGCTCCCATGTCCAGGCCTCCTTTTTTAAATATTCTTCATATGCATCAATATGAGACACTATAGTTCCGGAATTTCCTCCAGGACGAAGCCTCATATCTGCCCCGTATAAAGTGCCGGCAGGAGTGTGCATGGTAAGCGCATTAATAATTCTCGTCCCCAGGTTGGAGTAAAAACGAATGGCCTCAATCGATTTGTCCTCTCCCTGGGTCATGCCGTCCTCAGCCTTGTACAAAAAGACAATATCAATATCAGATTTATATCCCATCTCAAGTCCGCCGACCTTTCCATAGGCAACAATGGCAAACCCGCACTGATCAATGTTTTCCATCCCATTTGACGATCTGGAAATTCCCTGGGGTGTGCCGTATTTTTGTGTCACAATATCCCATGCAATCTTCAACACCTGGGCAAGAACAGTTTCTGCTATCCAGGTGAGATGATCACTGACTTTCATCAATGGATAGTTCCCGCTGACATCGGCAGCAGACACCCTGAGCATATTCACCTGACGAAAAATGCACAGCTCTTCAAGCAGGATTTCAAGGTCATCAGATGGAATAGAGGACATCCGAACCTGCATCTGCTCTTGAAGAGCAGCCTTTCCCGGGGGGGCATACAAAGAAGCCGGATGCATCAACTCGTCCAGAAGCGCCGGATGCCTGGCAAGAAATGAAATAATCCAAGGGCTTTTTGTGGCAAGGGTAATCAAAGTTTCAAGCGCACCTTTATTCTCGATAAGCAAAGAAAGGTAGCAGGTTCGACGCTCTATGGTGATGATCAGATCAACAAGTTTGATTAAAAGGGCTTCAGGCTCATCCTGTTCGCCGATTTTTTTGACCAGCACCGGAATCAATATGGCTAATTTTTTCCTGCCGTTGGGTGTAAGCTGTTTAGTATTTGGATGTTCTTCAAGGGAGCGCAATATACTAATAACCCGGTCAGGTTCTTCAAATTTGCCAATGGTTTTTGCGTCTGCTGTAGACTGGGGGTCATTAATATTGACCCAGATCTCTTTTAAATCCTGCGTTTCCTGATCTGCTGTCTCCTGCTCTTCAGAGACCAGGAGCTGGTTAAAATGATGGTGAACCTTCTGCATCTGGGCATCCAGTTCCTTTTTTAAATCATCCCAGCACTCATGCCCCATAGAAAGGGCAAGGACCATCTGTTGATCCTTATTTTCCGGAATATCATGGGTCTGACGATCAGCATAGGCCTGAAGCCGGTTCTCAACCATGCGCAAGAATTCATAAGATTCTTTTAAGTCGCCTCTGGCTGCTTGGTTGATGCACTGGTGGGCTTCCAGCAAATCCAGGACTTTTAAAATTTTTCTCTCCTGTAATTTAGGCTCCACTCCTCCCCTGATAAGCTGAAACAACTGCCCGAAAAACTCTATTTCACGAATTCCGCCAGCTCCAAGTTTTATATTATTTTTCAACTTTTTACTCTTTACCTGGAGGGTAATACGGTGCTTCATGTCTCGGAAAGAATCAAAAGAGCCATAATCAAAATATCTCCGATAAATAAAAGAGTTCAACATCTTCAAAAGCTTGTACCCTTCTTCAATATCACCTGCAATGGGCCGGGCCTTGATCATGGCATAACGCTCCCACTCCCTTCCCTGTGCCTGGTAATACTCCTCAAACGCCGAAGCACTCATGACCAGGGGACCGCCATCACCATAAGGCCGGAGCCTGGTATCTACCCGGTAAAAATTCAATTCATGGGATCCTGGAGAAAAAAACTTTAAAAACTGCCTACAGACTTTGGTAAAAAATTCTTCATTAGAGATCGAATTATCCCCATTTGTAAACCCTGTTTCAGGATAAACAAAAATCAAATCGATATCCGATGAAAAATTGAGCTCTTTTGCCCCCAGTTTTCCCATGCCCAGAACAATCATCTTCTGGACACTTCCTTTTCCATCAACCGGGGCTCCATGAACTTTACATACAGATTGATAAATTGAACTGACAGCAAGATCCACAATGGCATCGGCAAGATTGGACAAATCCGTCAGGGTCTCGTCCAAAAGCGCAGCCCCTGACAAATCCCGCCATGCAATGCGTATGGTTTCATATAATTTCACCTCAAGCAGGATGTTTTTTATGGCAGAAATATCCATATCATCACTGATCAAATTCCCAAGTTTTTTAACATAGGCGTCTTCGCTGTATTGTTCAAACAGATCCCGCGAATCAATAAGTTTTTTAAAAAATTGTATGTTTTTCGTAATTCTTGAGGCCACAAACTCACTGAAAAGAAATACTTTCACCATATCTGACGATACCTGGGGGCTCAGATTAATCTCCACATCATCTTTTTTAAGGCTTTCAGAAAAAAAATCCAGCCTGTTTTTCAATATATTTTGAAGCTGGGGTTCAAGGCGGGGAAATACATTTTCGATTGCAGAAATATCCATTTTCACCCAATTCATTTACAGGTTAAATAAACTCCAGCATAATATTACGGACAGATATTTTCAAGACAGGCGCGTAAAATAGAATAATACTGGATTTATGTTAAAAAGCGTGATAGAGCCGGAACTATTATGAAAATTGCCTTGATTGCACCACCATACCCTTTGGAGGAAGCACCATCCCCTCCCCTGGGGTTAAGCTATGTCGCCGCAGCCTGTGAGTCTGCAGGAGCCCAGGTCATTCTCCTGGACTACATCGTTCAAAAATACAGTCCGGAAAAACTGGCTGCGGAACTGGCAGTTTTCAAGCCGGATGTGGTGGGCGCAACATCCGTGACCATGAATTTCAAGCAGGCCATCCGGATCATACAGGATGCAAAAAAAATCTGCCCCAAAGCAGTGACCATGATGGGAGGGCCGCATGTCTCCTTTGATATTGAAAATACCTTGAAACAATATCCGGAACTGGATCTGATTGTTTATGGTGAAGGAGAAGAAACACTGCTTGAGCTGGTGCCAAAACTGAACGACCCTGATTCCTGGAAAGAAATTCAGGGCGTGGCCTTTCGCAAAAATAACAATATAGTCATCACACCTAAAAGACCCTTGATCGTCCACCTGGACGAATTGTCGTTTCCTGCACGCCACATGCTACCCATGTCCCGTTATCAAGCCCTTGGCTTTCCCGTAACACTTATCACCAGCAGGGGATGTCCCAATGGGTGTATTTTCTGCCTGGGACGGCGAATGGTCGGTAAAAAACCACGATTTCGCAACCCTGAACTGGTGGTGGATGAAATTGAGCAGATTCTTTCTTACGGCATGACACGGATCAATATTGCAGACGATCTTTTCACTGCCAGCAAAAAACGGGTAAATGCCTTGTGCGAAGAGATCCTGTCCAGAGATATTAAGGTGGAATGGAGCGCTTTTGCCCGTGTAAACACCGTCAATCCCCAGATCCTTGCCATAATGAAAAAAGCCGGGTGCGACACTATCAGCTTCGGTATTGAATCCGGAGACCCTGACATGCTCAAACGGGTTAAAAAAGGAATTACGCTGGAGCAGGCGCGCCAGGCGGTTAAATGGACCAAAGAGGCTGGCATGATGGCCCATGCATCTTTCATGGTCGGACTCCCGGGAGAAAGCCCTCAAACCCTGGAGCATACACGAAAATTCGCAAAATCTCTGGACATCGACTACGGATTTCATTTCCTCTCTCCTTTCCCCGGTACAACCGTCAGGGAGGAAATTAAAAATTACGACCTTCAAATTTTGACAGATGACTGGGATCTGTATGATGCAAATCAGGCGATTGTAAGTACATCGCAACTGTCTGAAAAGCAGATGGATGACTTTGTTCAGGAAGTCTATCAAGCCTTTTTTGAAAAAGAAACGGCCCGTGAGCAGAGATACCACCAGGGCAACTATTCAGATGATGATTTTCTCAGGACTGAGGGAAAATACCGGATGAATCTTATCTACCGGATGCTTTCTGAAGACATGGTATCTGACACCCTCTTTTTTCAGGTAAACGACCATCCCCCTGATGTTGATTTTATCCAGCACATCATAGAGCAAACCGGAATGGAAGCACAAATGGTGGAGAGGACTATTAAAAGCCTTATTGCAGAAAACTATCTCAAATCAGGGGTCACACCCGAAGGCCTTCAATGGTACTGGACACACAACAATAAGACAGATTGAACCTCGACAAAGCGCATTCTGCCTGCCTGAATCAGTACTTTTTCATTAATAATTTCGGGTAAGTCCCCTTGTTTGAAAAAATTCATTTTTATTTTGCATTGAACTCCTTTTCCCTGTATTCTTAATTTAATTAATCCTTTCAAAAAATTATTTTCAGTTTTCAACAAGGCAAATGAAGCTTAAAACGGTCATATTATCATTCACGTTGCTTACCATTATCACCGCACTGGCAGGCCTGTTCCTGTATTATGATTCCATGAAAAAATTCGCTCTAAACGAGGACCGGATTGTATCTAAATCACATATGGATAATATTAATACTTCAATTTCTCATATGGTTTCCCGCTATCGCCGTATCGCTTTATCTTTGAGCCTCCACAAAGAGATGGCGATGGTGCTGACGGATGCCTCGCAAAACAATTTAGAGCAGGCAAACCAGATCCTGGATCTTTTTAATTCTTCAATGGAAACCAGCGCATGTTATCTTTTAAACTCAAAAGGCATAACCATTACCTCCAGCAATCGAAAAAAAAAAGACAGTTTTGTCGGGAAAGACTACTCTTTCAGGCCTTATTTTATCAACTCAATGAAAGGCACTCACGCTGTTTATATGGCATCAGGCATAACCTCAGGAAAACGGGGCATTTATTTTTCATCTCCTGTATTTTCGCCTGATAATAAATCCATTATCGGCGTGTCAGTTATTAAAGAAGATGTTGATAAAATAGAAAACGAAATTTTGTTCAACCACTATCCAACGCATGTAGCACATGATGATATCGTATTGATCATCAATGAAGACGCTGTTGTTTTTATTTCAGATCGAAAAGAATTTTTATTTAAAACGTTATGGAAAGCCAATGATGAGCAGATTAAACACATTGCCGCATCCAGACAGTTCGGCAAGGGTCCATGGACCTGGGCTGGGTTTAAAAAAACACATGGGGAAAAGGCTGTTGACCTTTCTGACCATTCTTACAACATGATGTCCTCCCCTATTAAAGATATACCCAAATGGGAAATTATACACTTGAACGATTCAGACGCTCTTTTCAAAAGAGTTTATCTCTCATTTTTTAAAACAGCGGGGGTTGTGTTTGCCGTAATTTTTACGATAATAGGCTCGCTACTTGTTCTCTTGAATTACCTGGCCAACAAAGCTGAAAACGAACTGAAATTAAGCGAACAAAAATATAGATCCGTAACGGACACGGTCAATGAGGGCATTATTTTACAGGCGGCATCCGGTGAAATATTAACATGGAACAAAGGCGCAGAAAAAATATTTGGAATTTCAGCCCAGGATGTTATCGGCAAGGCCTCACAGGGAGCAGACTGGCAAACCATCCATGAAGACGGCTCAAAGTATGATGGAGCCGAGCACCCCTCAATTAAAACACTTGCCACAGGAAAACCCAATGAAAATGAGACCATGGGTGTATTCAGGCCAAATGGAGAATTGAGGTGGATCTCAATAAACACAAATCCTTTGTTTCAAAAAAATGAAGATAAGCCATATGCGGTTGCCATCTCTTTTTCAGACATTACAGACCTTAAAAGTGAAAAAGAGTCCCTTCGTTATGAGCGAGATCTGATAGAACGAATCATGGAAACCAGCCCTGCCGGAATTACCCGGGTTGATGCGGACGGACAAATTGTATACAGCAACCTTCGCGCTGAAGAAATCCTGGGAATAACCCAGTCTGATTCCTTTGGCCGGCCTTACAATGATCCAGTCTGGCAAATCACTGATTTTTACGGAAGACCATTCCCTGTGGAAAAGCTGCCGTTCAACATTGTAAAACAAACTGGAAAGTCGGTATTTGATATCCAGCATGCAATTGAATGGCCTGATGGCAGACAGGTTTTTTTATCCATAAATGCAAGCCCGCTTTTTAACCCGTCCCATGAGTTTGAAGGGATGGTTGCAACTATTGAAAATATCACCCAGAAATATAAGGCTGAACAGAATTACCAGATGATTTTCCGTGAAATGCTGGATGGGTTTGCCCTGCATGAAATCATCTGTGATGGTACCGGTAATCCGGTTGACTACAGATTTTTGGCAGTAAATCCAGCATTTGAACGCCTGACAGGTTTATCCGCCCATACCATAACCGGAAAAACTGTATTGGAAGTGCTGCCGGGAACAGAACCTCATTGGATAAAAAAATATGGCCAGGTAGCACTGACTGGCGTTCCCGCCTTTTTTGAGAATTTCTCAAAAGAGCTTGACCGCCACTTTCAGGTCACAGCATTCAGGCCTGCAAAAAATCAGTTCGCATGTATTATCGTTGATATAACCGATCGCAAAGCTATGGAAAGCAGACTGATGCAGGCCCAGAAAATGGAATCCATTGGGAGTCTTGCAGGAGGCATTGCCCATGATTTCAATAATATTTTATTTCCCATTATCGGTATGGCAGAACTGCTCCTGGAAGATTTGCCGACCAAAAGCCTCGAACATGGTAATGTCCGCCAAATTTTAAAGGCCGGGAAAAGAGGAGGAGAACTGGTAAAACAGATTCTTGCTTTCAGCCGCCAGTCTGAGCATAAAACCATGCCGATTCGTGTTCAACACGTTTTAAAAGAGGTTCTTAAACTCAGCCGATCAACCATCCCGACCGATATTGAAATCACCAGTAAGATTCAACCTGATTGCGGGCTGGTTCTGGCAAATGCCACACAGATCCATCAGGTTGCCATGAATCTTATTACCAATGCCTATCATGCGCTTGAATCTGATGGGGGTAGAATTGATGTGCGGTTGGAAGAGGTGGCTTTAAATAATGACGCTATTGTCAAAAGCCCTTTAAAAATAGGTCATTACATCCTTTTCTCTGTTTCAGACACAGGATGCGGTATAAAACCAGAACATCTGGATAAAATATTTGACCCCTACTTTACGACCAAAGAACAGGGAAAAGGGACAGGTCTTGGCCTGTCAATCGTTTATGGTATTATCAGAGAATACGATGGAGATATCAAAGTTATCAGTAATGCCGGTGGAACTACTTTCAATATTTATCTACCTCTGATGGAAAAAAAGGCAGAGACAGTAATCGCCACTGAAGTGGAAACCCCTGAAACGGGTACGGAAAAGATTCTTCTTGTCGACGATGAAGAGCCTGTTGCGCAAATCGAAAAAGAGATGTTGGAAAGGCTTGGGTATCAAGTCAGCAAAAGAACCAGCAGTACAGAAGCCCTGAAAGCATTTCAAGCAAATCCGAATAAATTTGATCTTGTTATTACTGATATGACCATGCCGAACATGACTGGAGACAAGCTTGCCGGCGAACTGCTTTTAAGCAGACCGGATATCCCCATTATCATCTGTACAGGATACAGTGAACGGCTCAATAAAGAGCTGGCCAGAGATATCGGCGTTAAATGCTTTTTAATGAAACCGGTTGTCAGATCAGAGCTGGCTCGGACTGTAAGGGATGTTTTAGATAAATCGGACAAGTCAAAGTCAACCGTCTGATCCTTAAAAACACCCTTAACTTTTTTTGAAATGGTTGGTGGCCAAACCCACAATACTCCTACCTGAATTGTTGCCGGACAAAAACCATCTTCCCTGTCCAGGATGTTCAATCGTTCTACCCTTGTTTTCGTCTGACACTTTTGATAATGCTTTGGCAGGATTCATGCGTAAGGGACTTTTACGTTAATTTTTGATCGACTGGTATCTCAGAGTGGAGAAGGCGTGACATGAGTTCAAGGGCATACAAATCTATTTATCAACAGCTTTTCGAACATGCTCCTTTCGGTATCCTCCAAACCCGGCTGCAGGGCAAAATCCTAAATGTCAATCCGGTTCTGCCAAGGATGCTGGGCTATAATTCAACAACAGAATATCTTCAATCGGTCAATCACAACATCTGTAACACTTACGCCATATCTCAAACCCGCAAGGAGGTGCTTGAATCCCTTCTATCCCGGAAGGCATCTCAAGTCTTTGAAACTCAATTCTACTGTAAAGACAAAACCCACTTGCCCTGCCGAATTCATATGCGCGCAGCACTCAAGGCCGACGGTTCAGTGGATTATCTGGAGAGTTTTATCCAGGATATGACCCGGGAGCGGGATATTGCCCGAAAGCTTGAATACAGGGATGCGCAGTACCGCAGCGTTTTTGAAAATACAGGCGCAGGTACCGTTATTATTGAAAAAGACACAACGATCTGTATGGTCAATTCAGGCTTTGCCCTGATGTTGGGTTATAACAAAGAGGAGATCGAGGGCAAAATGATGTTGGCTGATTTTATTGCCAACCAGCAGGATCTGGAAATGATGCTGCGATATCATCACCAGCGTCGTGATAACCCCAAGGGCGTACCCATCGAATACGAATTCCGGTTGAAAAACAAAATCGGCAGGATCAAGAATATCTGGATGCGGGTGGACCTGATCACCGGTACTGAAAAGAGTGTGGCTTCTCTGATGGACATCACCTCCTTTAAGCAGGCAAAACAAAAACTGCACTCCAGCGAGTCCAAACTCAGTGGTATCCTGGCGGCTTTTGGTGGCTATGCATACACCGTTTCACAAGATTTGCATCTTCGCTTTGCCAATGCGCCTTTGCGGGATGTGATCGGTCATGACCATATCGGCCGGAAATGCCATAAGGCCGTCTTTCACCTGGACGAACCATGCCCTTGGTGCAGCCAGAAACAGGTTTTAAAAGGGGAGACCGTCAATCAGGAGTTTCTCAACCCAGTGGACGGCCGGTGGTATTTTTCTGTGGCATCACCCATTTTTGGAACAGACGACAAGGTTATCGAGCGTCAGACAGTTATTGTGGATATCCACAAACGCAAGCAGGCAGAGTTTGCACTTAAAGAGAAAGAGGCCCGCCTGACACGTGAGAATCTAAGGCTTCGGGCCGCCATAAAAGAGCGGTACCGATTCGGTGATATCGTGGGCAAAAGTGAGGCCATGCAAAAGGTTTATGAGCTGATTCTGAGAGCTGCTGCCACCGATGCCAGCGTCATTATTCATGGAGAGTCCGGCACTGGCAAGGAACTGGTGGCACGTGCCATTCACCAGTTCGGTGATCGTGTAAAGCATCGTTTTGTACCCGTCAACTGCGGCGCAATACCGGCCCATCTGATGGAAAGCGAATTTTTTGGTCATAAACGGGGCGCGTTTACCGGCGCAAATCATACCAAACCTGGTCTGTTGGACTATGCCGACAAGGGCACCTTGTTTCTCGATGAACTCGAAGAAATCGGTGAGGAGATGCAGATTAAATTGCTGCGTGCACTCCAAAGCGGCGATTATACGCCCATTGGCGGGCTGGAAACCCACTGGAGCAATGCCCGCATTATCAGTGCCACGAATAAACCCCTGGCCCAGCTTCTGGATGAAGGCCGCATGCGTGAAGATTTTTTTTACCGTATCCACATTTTTCCCATACACCTCCCCCCGCTTCGTGAACGGAAAGAGGATATTCCTCTATTGGTAGACCACTTCCTGGTCAAATACGGAAAGAAAAAAGGGGTTCACAGCCTGCGGGGTCAGGAACTTGAGATGTTGATGAACCATCACTGGCCCGGAAATGTGCGAGAATTGGAAAATACCATCCAGCGTTATCTGAGTTTGAACACGCTTGATTTTATGAATTTTACTACTGCTGCTGCAGGCAGCAGTGGTGAAGAAATGCCGGTAACGATCCGGACCGGCCAGCGGCCATTGCGGGATATTATCGAAGAGCTGGAAAAATCCTACATTCTTTCCCTGCTCAACCGTTACCAATGGAATCGCACTCGCGTGGCTGATATCCTGGGGATTCAACGCAAAACCCTGTACCTTAAACTGAAAAAGCTGGGGATAGAGACATTCGAATAAACGAGTCATTATGACTCAATTTGGGAAAATTACAGCACTATCTTAAATCGCATTTAATTTCAGATTGTTAATCCAAAATCACAAACCAGGTCGAGTCTTTTTAACTCATATCGCCATCCAGTCTCTCAAACCTTCGTTTTCTTTCACTTTTTCTAACCAACTGATATTAAACTATTTTTTATGCACAAAACGCTATTTTTTTATCCGTGGCATCCTCTTTGCTAACTAATATGACGAGTGAGTTTTGATTTACCAAATTACTTATAAGGAGGCTCCATGCCAGCAAAATTAATTAAACCAACCCCTTCCGCCTATCAATTCCCTTTGTTGATCAAAAATCTGTTAAAAACACCTGTCATCTACGCACCGGATCAGGAGATTGTTTACCGGGATCAATTGCGTTACACCTATAGAGAATTCGGACAACGGGTGTCTCAGCTGGCCAACGTCCTGAAATCGAACGGAGTGGCGCCGGGAAGCACCGTGGCAGTTATGGACTGGGACAGCCACCGGTATCTGGAATGCTATTTCGCCATTCCCATGATGGGCGCAGTGCTGCATATGGTTAATATCCGCCTTTCACCCGAGCAGCTGGTCTATACCATCAATCATGCCGAGGATGATGTCATCCTTATCAATGAAGAATTTCTGCCCATGCTTGAGGCAGTCAGAGACCAGTTCTCAACAGTGAAAAAAATCATCCTGATTTCAGACAGCAGGCAGACGCCAGACACAACACTGACTCTGGATGGAGAATATGAGGCACTGATGGAAGATGCTGATACTGAATATGAGTTTCCTGAACTTGATGAAAACACAATGGCCACCACTTTCTACACCACCGGCACCACCGGACTGCCCAAAGGAGTGTTTTTCAGCCACCGCCAGCTGGTGCTGCACACCTATGCAGTGGTTACCGCCTGCAGCGGTTTTGTCGGCCAGGCCAACATGAATTCCAATGATGTCTATATGCCCATGACTCCAATGTTTCATGTGCATGCCTGGGGTCATCCCTATGCCATGACCCTGATCGGTGCCAAACAGGTTTACCCTGGCCGGTATGAGCCTGAAATGCTGCTCAAGCTTAAACAGAGAGAAGGGGTTACCTTCTCACACTGCGTGCCGACCATTTTACAAATGCTGATGGCCAGCCCATCGGCTGAAACCATGGATCTGTCCGGGTGGAAAATGATCATCGGTGGCTCCGCACTGTCTGAAGGACTTTGCCAGGCAGCCCTGAAACTAGGCATTAATATATACTCCGGTTACGGGATGTCGGAAACCGGTCCCACTATTACTGCGGCTGTACTCAAAACCCCGATGCAGCAATGGCCCCTGGAGGATCAGGTCAAATTCCGCTGCCGTGCAGGATTGCCGGTGGCCAATGTTCTGGTGGAAGTGGTGGATTCCACGGGCAATCCATTGCCTCACGATGGAAAGAGTACCGGGGAAGTGGTACTGCGTGCACCATGGTTGAGCCAGGGCTATCACAAAGATAAGGAGCGCAGCGAAGAGCTTTGGCAAAACGGCTGGATGCACACCGGTGATATCGGATGCATTGACGAGGAGGACTACCTGCAGATTACCGACCGCCTCAAAGATGTTATCAAGACCGGTGGTGAATGGATCTCCTCCCTTGAGCTGGAATCCATCATCAGCCAGCATGACGGAGTCAGCGAAGTGGCCGTAATCGGCATCCCTGATGAAAAATGGGGAGAACGCCCCATGGCCCTGATCGTACCCAGGCAGGAAACGCAGGCGCAGGCAACCAAATCGTCAATCCGTAATTTTGTTGCCAATTTTGCCGCTGACGGCACCATCCCCAAATTCGGCGTCCCGGACCGCATTGACATCGTGGACGATTTACCCAAAACCAGCGTGGGCAAACTCAACAAAAAACAGATGCGTCAGATGATAACAGGTGCCCCGGATATGCGGAACCATACAGCACCGCCTGTTAAAAAAAAAGCACTCAAAAAGAAACCTGCCGGCATGAATGGTCAAGGCAATGTCAAACCGGCTTTGATTTGTGCTGATTTATCTCACGACAAGATACCGGAGCGGGTCATTGCTGGTGCAGGTGAGTATTTCAATAATATGTTTGCCCTATAATGGCAAATACGGCCATATTGTTATCCGATCAAAAATCTGTTATCCATTTCAATACAAATTCAAAATTACAGGGGGATAACATGCATTTGAAAGACTCTGTGGCGATTATTACCGGTTCCTCATCCGGTATTGGTGCTGCCATCGCACAAACTCTGGCTGAAAACGGAACTCACGTGGTGATCAATTACAACTCCAATAAATCGGGTGCAAATCGGGTGGAAGAAAAATGCAGGGCATTTGGAGTTAAGACCCTTGTCCAAAAGGCGAATGTTTCCGAAGATAATGATTGCAAATCTCTTGTGAGTGCAACACTGGAAGCTTTTGGCCGTCTGGATATTCTAATCAACAATGCCGGCACCACAAAATTCTGCGATCATGCCGACCTGGCCGGCCTTGAGAAGCAGGATTTTCTTGACCTGTATGCCACAAACACGGTGGGCGCATTCCAGATGGTGCGGGCAGCAGAGTCTGCACTTCGAAAGCAGCCCATCTCCCACGTCATTAACATGGCATCTATTGCCGGAATTACTGGTATCGGGACCTCTGTTGCCTATGCCGCTTCAAAAGGCGCTTTAGTGACCATGACCATGTCTCTTGCAAGGGTGCTGGGACCGCAGATCCGTATCAATGCAATCTGTCCCGGGTTTGTACAGGGAGACTGGCTGAAAAACGCTCTGGGACAAGAGACATATGATCTTGTGTTGTCCGGCATTCAGGAGAGTTCCCCTTTAAAAGATACGGCAACGCCAAAGCGTGTAGCAGAGGTTGCCTTGGGAATCCTAACCGGTATGGACTGGGCCACCGGAGAAACCATCATTGTTGATGGCGGTGTTCACCTGAACACCGCCCCTATGCGCAAATAGCCCAGATCGCATCCATCTTTTCGGCTATAGGCCCAAAAGAATTTTTACCGAATCTCCATTGGGATCGGCAAGGCGCTCAAATGCGTCCGGAACATCATCCATTTCAATGGTTTCATCAATAAACCGGTTGGCTGTTAATACCTTGCGGGCAATATAATCAATGCATTGATCAAATTCGGCCTGGGTGTAACCGTAAGAGCCTTTTAAAGTCAGTTCGCGCATGGCAATTCTCATGGTGGAGACCGGCACATTTGCAAAACTAATTCCAGCCAGCACAACAATTGCACCCTGGCCTGCTCCGCCAATTGCGGATTTCACTGCAGGAGCCGGTCCGGCACACTCGATAACCTTGGAAAAACCACCATTGGTCTCGGTCAGCATCTTTTTCTGAAGCTTGGGATCTTTTGCATCAAAAACAGCATCTATATCACCAAAAGACATTGCCTTTTGTCCTCGCATTTCATTCACTTCAGAAAGGGCTATATAGGCAGCGCCGCATATACGGGCCCATGCAGCACAAAGAAGTCCAATAATACCACCCCCGACTATCAGCACCTTGTCTCCCGGCTCAATATTTGCCAGATTCACTGCATGAAGCGCCACTGCTGAGGGTTCTACCATGGCTCCTTCGTCAAAACTCATCTCATCCGGAAGTTTGCGCACACTGGCATGACTGATTGACATGTACTCTGCAAATGCCCCTGGTGTTGAGATGCCTGGTGAATCTGCCATCATATTCAAACACCGGTTAAATTGATTGTTTTTACAAGGCTCGCACTCCCCGCATGGATTTGCAGGCAGGGCTGTAACCCGGTCTCCTATATTCAGGTAATCTTTGGCTTCTCCCGGGTCTGCTATGGTGCCGCTGAACTCATGCCCCATGATCAACCCTTCAGGTACTCCATTTTCCCAGATATGAAGATCAGAGCCGCAAATACCGCACTTCTCAATTTTGATAACAACTTTTTGTGAGCCTGGCTTTGGCTCGTCTGCTTCTGATACCAATAAGTTTTTAGCCCCAACTAGTTTGACTGCTTTCATAATTTTTACGTTGACCCCTCTTATAAGCATTTATTATTTTTTTGATAAGTACACCAGTGATGTAAGACAGGTTTTTCTATGTTGTCAATTAAAAACAGACTTTATGCCCGATAAATATAGCTATTGGAAATATTAATAGCTATCATGATTCCCATCAACATTATCATTTTGACAATCCCGGGGATTAATCTATTATTCAAGCTTAGAATTCAAACTTATGTATTAGGGACAATATGCGCGTAGATCATATCCTGGAGAAGGGAACCGGACACCAAAATGAAGACTTCCTGATCATTGAAAAAAACCTGTTTGGGGTATTTGACGGTGCCTCCAGCCTTGATAAAGAACAATTTGAAGGTGGTAAAACAGGTGGAATGATTGCCGCAGGCACTGCCGGCCGAATTTTTTCCAGAAACCACTATCCCCTTTCCCATCTGGGTGCCCAGGCCAACCAGGCCATTTTATCTGAGATGAAACAAAAAAACATTGATTTTAGCCAGCGGCACAAACTCTGGAGCACGAGCGCTGCTGTGGTGAGGGTTAAAAAAAATTCTATTGAATGGTTTCAAACTGGAGATGCCCATATCATTCTTTTATACAAAGACGGGTCCCATAAAGTTCTGGTTGAACGGGATGACCACGACTATGAAACCCTTTTAATGTTAAAAAAGCTTAAGTTCAAACCTGCCCCGGCCTATCAGAGCCAGATAAAAAAAATCCGGGCAAAAATGAACCGGACTTATGGTGTATTGAATGGGGAACCCGAAGCCATGGATTTCGTAAACACAGGATTTGAGCCCTCCAAAGAGGTGAAAACCATACTGATTTTTACAGACGGGCTTCAGCTTCCGAGCAGAACGCCACGAAAAAAGAAAAATTTTGACGGTTTTATCCAAATATATAAAAAGTCAGGCCTTTGCGGGCTGAAAAACCACATCAGGCAAATTGAGGCGCAAGATCAGGATATTAATACTTATCCGCGCTTTAAATGCCATGACGATGTTGCAGCGATTGCCATCCATTTATAATCTTGGTTTATAAATTCAAATCAGCTCCATATACACATCTTCAATGTTTGAAAATATCTTTTCCCAGGTAAAACAAGCGCCTGTTTGCCTCACATAGCTCAAATCGGGCTGAGGGTTTTTAATCACAGAAGCGATTGTCTCTTCAAGGGCACAGCAAAGCATGCTCTCAAGTTTTTCCTCATCTTCTTCATATGGAGAATCTATATCTTTTAAAGGGGGAAGCGCTATCATTCTCACCATCTCGGGCTGCTGCCTTTTAAAAATCTCCATCACTCCCGGCAGGGCGGTCGTGACAATCCGGCATCCGCAGGCAAGGGCCTCCATTAATACCAGCGGCATGCCTTCATAAAAAGATGGAAGAATAAATATATGGGCCTTTCTCATCAGCTCACTCAATTCTTCATGGCTCAAAGGGCCATGGTAAACCGCTTTTTTCCCAAGCTTTTCCGCCAGGGACAGACATTGGGCCTGCTCCGGGCCGCTGCTGCTGCCGGCCATATGCAGCCGGAAAGGCAGCTCTTTTATCCTTTCAAGCGTTTTTAACAGCCAGGGCACCCCCTTGGCCGAGCTGAGTTTTCCGGCATACAGCAGCTCGACGGTTCCCTCAAAAACTTTCGGAGAATTGTAAAAACACTGATCATTATACCCACCGCTGATAATGGGTATTCTTTTTTTTCCGATATCAAGCAGGCTGGAAATATTTTCCTGCTGATGGCTGCTTAAGGCAATAACACGGTCTATTTTTTTAAGGTCGCCTGTCACCTTTTTACTGATATCCGGGCACAAATGATGCTGGCGGAGGCAGGTGCCGTGGCAGGTGGTTATCATTGGAATTCCCGGTGCAGCAGACCGGGCAATGGCTGAAACGATCCAGAGATGATGGGTATGAAGAATATCAGGCTTAAACCGCTCTATTGTATCTGTAATCCTGTCTTTAAAAACCCTGGTGTATACATCAAGCTGGGCCTGACCCAGTTTAGAAAACACGCTGCTGGGATAGGGCATGACATCACTCATGCCTGGAATGGGAAACGCCAGGTCTTCTCCGTCAAAACGAATAAAAACAGCTTTATCCTCACTCGCCAGGGAAGGTTCTGGAACAAACTCTTTTTGTGCACCAGCAATTAGAAAATTTTCATGGCCTTTTTTTGAACTTTGCTTAATGATTTCCCGAATGAATTTTCCGCTGCCGGTAAAATCCGGTGTCTGGCTTATGATGTGAAGTACTTTCATTTTCAAAGTTTACCACAGGGAGGCTATAAATCAATCATATTTCCAGATAGTGAATTTTGGACAGACTTTTAAGTTTATCCAATGATACCGGCTCCTTTTCCAACACTCACTTTATACGTTTTCAAGTCAATCCCTGTTTGTGATTTATATACTTTAACTGCTTCCTGAATAAAGTACTTGGAATGATCCTTTTTAACCAGGTTTATTGTGCATCCGCCAAAACCGCCCCCCATCATCCGGGCACCTGTAACCTTTTCCCGGCCGGCAATCTCGACTAGAAGATCCAGCTCTCTGCAGCTTACTTCATACTGATTTTTCAGTCCCTCGTGGGTCTGGTACATCAGGGTGCCCACCTGCTCAACATCTCCCCTTTCAAGGGCGATACAGGCATCCAGCAGGCGTTGATTTTCATCGACAACATAACTGCAGCGTTTATACACCAACGGATCAAGTGCCTCTTTATGGGCCAGGAGAAGTTTTTTTGACACATCCCGGAGGCTAAGTACATCCGCATCATATTTTCTTAATATTTCAACTCCAAGCCTGCATTCCTGCCGGCGCCGGTTATATGCAGAAGATGAAAGAGAATGGCTTACACCGGTATCACAAAGAATAATATCGTGACAGGCCAGATCCAGGGGGAAAACATCATATTTCAAAGATCTGCAATCCAGGCGGATGACCTTGTCTTTTTCACCATACTGGCATGCAAACTGATCCATGATGCCGCATTTAACCCCGGCATACTCATGTTCGGCTTTTTGTGCAATTTGAACCATTTCAAGCCTGCTTAATCCCAAACCTAACAATGCGTTGAGTCCGATCACAAACCCGATTTCCATTGCAGCAGAGGAAGAAAGCCCTGCGCCAATTGGAATGTTCCCGCCAAACAGGCAGTCAACTCCCGGGATATCTATCCCTCTTTTATTTAACTGGGCAATAACGCCAATCAAATAATTGGCCCATTGTTTTTTTGCCGGGCAAATCTCATGAACGGGTATTTTTAAATTTTCATCCAGATCATTTGAAACAAAATGGTGGGCATCGCGCTGATTTGCCTGGACACCAAAAATCATCTGCTTGTCAATTGCAGCAGGCAAAACAAATCCATCATTATAATCGGTATGTTCACCAATAAGATTTATCCTGCCCGGGGCCCTTATCAAAACAGGGGTTGTGCCGAATATCTGTTTAAATTTATTTTTGAGCCCGGGTATCGTAGTTTCTGACGGCATATTCCTTTTTTACATATTTTAAAGCAAAAGTTTAGCGTTTTATTGCGCATTGACATTTCACCTGAAAATAAATTATTAAATTTTATCGACTACTGGAGCCAATAAAATGAAAATAGAACTAAATGATTTTGGTTGTGTTAACGGCTGTGAAATACGTATGCTCACAGCTAAGAATAAAAACGGCATGTCAGCCTCTTTCATTAACTATGGCGCCACCCTTACCTCCTTGAAAATGCCGGATAAAAGTGGAAACATAAAAGAGTTGACCCTTGGGTACCATGATCTTGATTCATATATAAAAGACACCAACTATTTTGGGTGCATAGTGGGCAGATTTGCCAACAGGATAGAAAAAGGGCGATTTTGCCTTGATGGAAAAAAATTTCAGCTGGCCTGCAACGAAAATGATATCTGCCATCTGCATGGAGGCTTAAACGGCTTTAACAAAAAGGTGTGGGATCTTGAAATTATCGATAACCCAACATCTGTCTGTGCTAACCTCTCCTATAAAAGCAAAGATGGAGAGGAAGGCTATCCAGGAAATCTTGATGTTCGCGTTCAATACACATTTGATGATGCCAATTTTCTGATTATGGATTATCAGTCCACAACCGATTCTTCAACCCCGATAAATTTAACAAACCATGCATATTGGAACCTGAACGGCGCAGGGAAAAGAGATATTCTGGATCACCTGCTCAAAATCAATTCAGATGCATATCTTGAGGTAAATGATAAACTTATCCCCACTGGAAAATTCTTAAACACGAAAAATACTCCGTTTGATTTCACATCCATGCAAGCCATAGGAAGCCGGATCAAAGAGGCTGGAGCAATGGGCTACGATCACTGCTATGTATTAAATACCAAAGGCAATATCAGCATCCCTGCTGCAAAAATCTGTGATCCTGAATCCGGCAGGACTATGGAGATATATACAACAAAACCGGGGATACAGTTTTATACGGGAAACTTTCTGGATGATAAGCACTCGGGTTTCTGCCTGGAAACGCAATATTATCCCAACTGTATCAATATGCCTGAGTTTCAATATATGATTTTAAAACCCGGTCAGACCTATCGTCAAAGAACCATCCATCAGTTTTCAATTTCCGGAAAGTAATGAGCCTGAAGGTTTTAACAAAAAATGTATAAAACGATTATTTACGCTCTCCTGCAACAGATAGATACCGCTGTAACAAGATAAAGATAAAAAGAAGGATACCAATGACAATCTTGGTCCACCAGGAACTCAAGGTTCCCTGAAATGTAATAAAGGTCTGTATCAGGCCAAGAATCAAAACACCGATCAAAGTGCCTATAACATATCCTGACCCGCCGCTGAGTAACGTGCCCCCGATGACCACAGCAGCAATAACATCCAGTTCCAGCCCGACACAGGCCAGGGGATAACCGGATGAGGTATACAGTGAATAGACAACGCCTGCCAAAGCGGAAAGCAGACCGTTCAGGGAGTAGACAAGGATTTTGGTCCGACCAACCGGCAGACCCATGAGAATGGCAGACTGCTCATTGCTGCCGATGGCATAGGCATTGCGCCCGAACCGGGTATACTTCTGGACATATATACCCATAATGGTCACTGCCATAAAAATCATTGCGGTTGCAGGTAGCCATGTCCGGAAACCAAGGGGAATACCAAAATCGATTACTGCATCAACTGCAGGATGCTTTATGGGGATGGCATTCAGGCTCACAAGAAATGCAAGCCCCCGGGCAAGGAACATTCCCACCAGGGTAACCAGAAAGGGCGGCAACTCGAAAAAATGAATCAGCCCACCCATTGTCATGCCGAATAAAGCACCCAGAACAAGGCATATTCCAAATGCAAAAACAGGATGAACACCATAGACATGCATCAATTTTGCCGCCAGAACCCCGACAAATGCCACCACTGAACCCACAGAAAGATCAATTCCACCAGTAATAATCACAAAGGTCATGCCAATGGCGATAACCCCGATAAATGCATTATCAATAAAAAGATTGGTAAAAACCCGCAGAGAAAAAAAGTTGGTATACATCACAGAGCCGATAAGATAAATCAGCAGAAAAACACCAATAGTCGCAAGTATGGGAATATTCTTCTTGTTCAATTGCAGCTTCATGACCCGCTCACCTTTTTTACTGCTAAACGGCGGGAGAACAACCCGCGAAATTTTTCTGATTGGATCAGAGATACCAGGATAATTACAAATGCCTTGAATACCAGGGTGACTTCAGGCGCAACCCCCCGGGTAAGAATGGTTGTGGTCAGGCTTTGAATTATAAGTGTCCCGATAATTGATCCCAGAAGCGTAAATCTCCCGCCCCATATGGTTCCACCGATAATGACGGCGGCGATGGCATCCAGTTCCAGAAAAAGCCCGGCATTATTCGCATCTGCAGCTTTTATATCCGCACAGATAATCAGCCCGGCAAGCCCGGCACAAAACCCGGAAAAAATATAAACAGACAATTTAATCAGTCGTTCCCGGATTCCCATGAAATGGCTGGCAACACTGTTGGCCCCGATGGCTTCTATAAATAACCCCAGCCCCGTCTTCCGGGTCAGAAAATAAGTTGCCGCATAGACCATCAAAACCAGGATAATGGGAAAGGGGAGGCCGAGGAAAAAACCAGAACCAATATACTGAAACGGTTCATGTATAAAAACAACGATCTGACCCTGGGTAATCAACTGAGCAATTCCCCGGCCGGCCACCATTAATATCAATGTTGCGATAATGGGCTGGATACCAATATAAGCCACCAAAAGGCCATTCCAAAGCCCTGCTATCAGTGAAAAAACAAGTGGAATGGCAATCACATAAAACAAAGGCTGCATCTCGCCATATGCAATCACCCCTTTAACATAGTCCGGCCGGATAACGGTTGCTGCAACCGCCCCGGAGATGGCCATGATGGCCCCCACAGACAAATCCACACCACCGCTGGCAAAAACCAGGGTCATTCCAATGGCCAGCAGCATTACAGGTGCTGCGCGATTGGCAATATCCACAAGAGAACCAAAAAAATGTCCGTCTTTGATTTCAATATGAAAAAATCCTGGAGTAAAAAAGAAATTAAACAAAAGGATACCCAAAAGGGCCATCAGCGGCCAAAGCAAACGCTGAAAATTTTCATTCCTGAGTTTTTCTCCCGTTTTCATATCCCCGCTTCCTTATCAGCGATCACCCTCATGATGTTGGACACTTCCATATCCTCACCTGCCAGTTCAGTAAGTATTTTCCGGTCTCTGAGAACATTTATTTTATCACTGCAATTTATGACTTCTTCCATTTCAGAACTGATGAAGAGGATGGCCAGACCCTTTTCACTTAAGCCCACAATCAATTTTTCTATCTCAGCCTTTGCCCCAACATCAATCCCCCTTGTGGGTTCGTCCAGGATCAAAAACCGGGGATCAGTGGCCAGCCACCTGGCAATAATCACCTTTTGCTGGTTGCCTCCGCTGAGATTTTTGACCATCTGTGAGGCAGACGGCGTTTTAATGCTTAAAAGATCAATATACTGGTCTGCTATTTCATTCTGCCTCTTTTGGGATATAGCCCTGAATATTCCAGACCTTGCCTGCAAGGCAAGGATGATATTCTCCCGAATGGTAAGATCCTCAATAATGCCTTCTTCTTTTCTGTTTTCAGGGCAAAAAGCAAAATATTTCTCAATGGCGTTTCTTGGTGAAGATATATTGATCTGCTCTCCATCCAGGAGAACTTTTCCGCCATTTGCCCGGTCAATTCCAAACAACAGGCGTGCGGTTTCCGTTCGGCCGGACCCTAACAGGCCGGCAAGCCCAAGAACCTCCCCCTTATTGACTGTCAAATTAAAGGCCGTCATGGATCCTTTGCGCTCAAGGTGTTTAACTTCAAGAAAAGGCTCTGCAGAAGTTTTCCTGGTCCTGATTTTCATTGCCGCGTCTTCCTGTTCTTTTGAAAAAACCTCCGGATCTTTTCCCAGCATGTGTGAAATCAACTCTATTCTCGATAGTTTTGATGTTTCAAACTCACCGATAAACCGTCCGTTTCTGAGCACAGTAATACGATCGGTAATCTCATAAACCTGATCAATAAAATGGGTAACAAACAGAATACCGATTCCTTCTTTTTTCAATCTCCTGACCACTTTGAACAATTGCGAAACCTCAGCCAGATCAAGGCTTGATGTGGGCTCATCCAGAATAAGGACCTTGGCTGAAATCTCCAGGGCCCGGGTAATGGCCACCAATTGCTGTATTGCTACAGAATAGGTAGATACCGGCTGGGTTACATCAATATCCAGATCCAGTTTTTGAATGGCAACCCGGGCATCTGTGTTAATTTTTTTCCAGTCAATGCGTCCAAATCGTTTTGGTTCCCGGCCAATATAAATATTTTCTGCCACGGATAATGCCGGAATAAGATTAACCTCCTGGTACAACGTGCTGATACCATGGCCGGCAGCCTCCAGAGGAGATGAAAGAGTGAAGGGCCTTCCCTCAAACAGGATCTGTCCCCCATCTTTTGGGTAAAGCCCTGTCAAAACCTTAATCAAGGTGGATTTACCCGCCCCGTTTTCGCCCATGAGTCCATGGACTTCACCGCGGCGCAAGCAAAAATCTACGTGATCAAGAGCGAGTACGCCAGGGAAGGCTTTGCTCACATCTTTAATATCAATCAGTATGTCTGTTTCGTTCATTTAAAAAATTTCTAATATTTCCTGGTCGGTAATGTTTCTTTTGCCGTTTCCGCCGGGAAAACGCTTTCGTTGGTAACAATTCGTTTCGGCAGTTTTTTACCGGCCACCAGGTCTTCAACCGCATCAAACAGTTGAGGGCCAAGCAAAGGGCTGCATTCTACGGTACAATTAATCTTACCCTCGATCATGGCTTCAAAAGCGCCTCTTACCGCATCAACCGAAACAATAATGATATCTTTCCCCGGTTTCAGGCCATAGGCTTCAATGGCCTGAATTGCACCTAAAGCCATATCATCATTATGAGCATAAAGGACATCAATATTTTTACCTTCTGATTTCAGGAAGGCTTCCATAACTTCTTTTCCTTTTGCACGGGTAAAATCACCACTTTGGGATTTTATGATTTTAAAAGCGGATCCTTTGGTCACTTCTAAAAAGCCATCTTTACGGTCAATAGCAGGTGCAGATCCAACTGTTCCCTGAAGTTCAACAACATTAACCGCTTTGTCGCTTTTTCCCGGATTTTTCAGGCGGCCGTAATTTTCCATAAGCCATCTACCTGCCCGGCGGCCTTCTTCCACGAAATCAGATCCCATAAAGGTGACCCACAGGCTGTCATCCTGGACATCCACTGCGCGGTCTGAGAGAATAACCGGAATCCGTGCTCTTTTTGCTTCTTTCAAGACAGGTTCCCAACCAGTCTCAACCACAGGTGAAAATGCAATAACATCCACGCCCTGGGAAATAAAACTCCGGATAGCCTTGATCTGGTTTTCCTGTTTCTGCTGAGCATCTGAAAACTTCAGTTCGATATTGGAACGGCTTTTTGCTTCAGAAACGATGGAATCCGTATTGGCAACACGCCACGCGCTCTCTGCACCTATCTGAGAAAATCCAACCACAATTTTTTTCCCGGCAAATGCCGAACCTGCAACCATTGAGCAGGCTAACAAAGAAAATGCTGCAATTTTTAACCATTTTTTCATAATACCCCTCCCTTGTTTATTCAAACTATTATTGAGATGGCTGCAGTAGACGCCATGTCTGATTCTCTCTGCAAGCCAATTGTCAGACACCAATGGGGTGTCTGGTTATACACCTTAATCCTTTTGTCCATAATAGGCTTGTGAGCCATGTTTTCGCTGATAATGTTTCTCCACCAGCGCCTGTTTCAAACTGGAAACGCCGGGTTTAATACTTTCCGTTAAAAAAGCCATATGGGCAATCTCCTCGAGTACAGCACTATTGTATAATGCTTTTTGAGGACTTTTTCCCCAGGTAAACGGGCCGTGGCACGCCACCAGAGCCATCTCAACTGTCTGCGGTGACATCCCCTTAAAGGCCTGGACAATCTGATTCCCGGTTTCAGCTTCGTAATCACCCTTGATCATTTCATTGCTCATCACATTGGTACACGGGATATCACATGCCAGATGGTCTGCATGGGTGGTTCCATAGATGGGAATTGAACGCTTTGCCTGGGCCCATGCAACCGCATAGGTGGAATGGGTATGAACCACTCCCCGGATGCCGGGAAAAGACCGATATAAAACCGTATGGGTTTTGGTATCTGATGATGGGCGGAGATCACCTTCAAGCACCTGATTTTCAAGGTCCACAATCACCATGGATTCAGGGGTCAGGTCATGATAGGAAACACCGGAAGGTTTGATGGCAAACACACCCTCATCCGGGTCAAAGGCACTGACGTTCCCAAAGGTATAAATCGCAAGACCCAAATCCGGTATCCGGCGATTGCATTCATAAGCCTGTTCTCTGATTGTTTTAAACCTGTCCATTTTAGATCAACCTGTCTGGCTTTCTATAAAATTTCCAATGTCCAAGTATCTTTCATACAGAACCCGGTAGATTTCAGCATTTTTCTTATTTGGGGTGTATACTGATTCAATACCGCAGCCCATCTTTTCCTGGGCCTGAGAAACATTTTCAAATATCCCTCCAACCACTGAAGCAAACATTGCAGCTCCAAGTGCCACGGTTTGTTCATTTTTGGCAACTTTGATATCCATATCCAGAACATCCGCCAGCACCTGCATGGCAAACGGTGATTTTTTGGCAACCCCGCCAATGGCGATCACTTCTTTGATGGGCACCCCTTCACTTAAAAACCGTTCCACAATCGCTTTTCCGCCAAAGGCAGTGGCCTCCACAAGTGCACGATAGAGTCTTGGTGCATCACTGCCCAGATTCAGACCTGTAATTGCCCCTTTCAGCAGTTGATTGGCATCCGGGGTTCTTCTCCCGTTGAGCCAATCCACAGCAACAATACCAGACTCGGATATGGGAATTTTTGCGGCTGCTTCATTCAATGCAGGAATAAGCTCTTCTTTCATTGATGACACCAACTCATCAATCGTCTTTTGATCTGCAGATAAGAGGTTCTTAAAAAGCTGTGACGGCCAAAGCAGTAGTTCTCGAAACCAGGCGTAAATGTCTCCATAGGCAGACTGGCCTGCCTCCATGCCAATCATACCAGGAATGATAGAGCCATTTACCTGACCGCAGATCCCCCTTACAACCGTCTCACCAATTTCCTCAGGCGGTGCAATCAGCATATCACAGGTAGACGTACCGATAACCCTCACAAAACTATACGGACTGATACCGCCGCCCACAGCACCCATATGGGCATCAAATGCACCAATTCCAACAGGCGTTCCTTTTGGCAAACCCAGCTTTTTGGCCCACTCACCTGTCAATCCTCCTGCAGCCTGATCTGCGGTGTAAGTCTGATTGAAAAGCCGTTCCCGAAGCCCTGCAAGAAGTGGATCCACTGCTTGAAAAAATGCTTCGCTTGGCAGACCGTCCCAGCTTTCATGCCACAATGCCTTATGACCGGCAGCACACACGCCTCGTTTCAGATCTCCTGGAGTAGTTGTTCCGGTTAAAACAGCAGGAATCCAGTCACAATGCTCCACCCAGGTAAAGGCCTTTTCCCGGACAGCCGCATCTTCGTGCAGTACGTGCAAAATTTTTGCATAAAACCATTCAGAAGAATAAATACCACCGACATACCAGGTAAAATCCTCACCACCCCAGGTCCTTGCCACGGTATTAATCCGTTCGGCCTCATCCACGGCAGTGTGGTCTTTCCAAAGGATAAACATGGCATTGGGATTATCTTCAAAATCAGACAGAAGGCTGAGAGCTGTCCCGTCTTGATCAAGGGCTATGGGGGTTGATCCGGTGGTATCAATGCTGATTGCTGCTACCTGATCTGCACAGCCCTTAGGGCCTTTGGTCAAGGTATTTTTTACGGTTTTCTCAAGGCCTTCAAGGTGATCTTTCGGATGCTGTCGGAATTGATTTTTAACTGGATCACAGTATTTTTGATCAGCCCAGCGCGGATAATAAAACACATCGCTTGAAACTTCATCCCCATTAGACGAATCAATCAGCACGGCTCGAACCGAGTCTGTTCCATAATCCAGACCAATGACATACTTATTGCCCATGAATAACTCCTGAAATTGTAAATTTGCTATCCATCTTACCTGGCCTTTAATAAACTGTAATAGAGCTGATTATGACGCAATTCCTGCCTGAAAGAAGCCAGATCGGTATCTTTGTCAATCACAAGACATTCAACTCCGGTCATCTCGGCAAAATCCCTGAGCTGATCCACTGTCACAGCCTGACTGAAACCAGTATGATGCGCACCTCCGCTGTAGATCCAGGCAGCAGCGGACACATTCAGATCCGGCTGGGGCTCCCACAACACATTTGCCACAGGCAGGTTCGGCATGAAATGTTCTTCAGATGCCACTTCCACAGTATTAATCAATAAACGAAAACGGTTGCCCATATCGATCATTGTTGCATTCAGTGCTGATCCCGGTCTGGATGAGAATACCAGTCGGGCAGGATCGGATTTGCCGCCAATAGAAAGGGGGTGGATCTCAAGAGCAGGCTTCTCGCTGGAAATAGAAGGACAGACTTCCAGCATGTGAGCGCCAAGAACTCTGGCAGGCCCATCTTCAGGCAGGTGATAGGTGTAATCTTCCATAAATGACGTGCCACCAGAAAGCCCGGCTCCCATGACTTTCATGGCCCGGACAAGTGCGGCTGTTTTCCAGTCCCCTTCAGCACCAAATCCGTATCCATCCGTCATCAGACGCTGGCATGCAAGTCCCGGCAACTGGCTTAGCCCATGCAAATCTTCAAATGTAGTGGTAAATGCGCTGCAATTCTTTTCCTCAAGGAAATTTCGCAGACCGATCTCTATCCGGGCAGCTTCTCTTAATTTCGTAAACCGCTGAGTTTCCAGCATCCCTTTTTCCACTTCATAGCTGTCCATATAAACAGAAACCAGATCGTTTATATCATTTTCATTCACGCCATCGACAAAGACTGCCAGATCTCCCACACCAAACCCATGTACCTCATAACCAAACTGAATCTGTGCGCTGACCTTGTTTCCTTCAGTCACAGCCACGTCCCGCATATTATCACCAAAACGAGCAATGCGGCATTTTTTGCTGTCAGCGACAGCGCTGGCAGCCCTTGCCCAGGAACTGATCTGAGTGGAGACAGAATCTTCCTGCCAATGGCCGACCACCACTTTTCTATCCAGATTAAGACGTGTACCGATGAACCCAAATTCCCTGTCCCCATGAGCACTCTGGTTCAGGTTCATAAAATCCATATCGATCTGATCAAAAGGAATCTCTCTATTGAACTGTGTGTGGAGATGAAGAAAGGGCTTAAGCAAACCAGACAACCCTTCAATCCACATTTTCGCTGGTGAAAATGTGTGCATCCAGCAAATTAAACCGATACAATTGCGGCTGTTATCTGCCTCTCTGCAAACTGCGGAAATCCCCTGGCTTGTTGTAACCACCGGCTTAAAAACAATTTGAACCGGCACCTGACTGTTCTGGTTCAGATAATTGGATATTGCCTGCGCATTCGTACCTACCTGTTCCAATGTTTCAGGGCCATACAGATGCTGGCTTCCTGTAATAAACCAGACTTCATTTTTATCTATTTCAATCATACTGCTGATCTCCCAACGAATTATGATTCGACAGCGGATAATTTGGAATGTTGCCAACATTTACGTTATCGTTAACGTAACGCATACCCAAACCAAACCATTTTGTCAAGTATTTATTTTCACTACGCAAAATTACAGCTGTAATCCAACACTATAATCATTAATATTAATTATTATTTCAGCACTATAATCAACTTCAAACCATCGTACAGAATGCTTCAAGAGAATATTTATCCACATTATTTTTTAAGGAAAACTGTGCGTGGTTTCTTAAAAAAATCAGATGAATTTTTATTAGAATTCGACATAAACCATTGAATAATTAGTTTTTTTATGATATTGTTATCGATAACAAATATAAGGAAATTACATATAAATGCAGCAAACAAAAATTACAATAAAAGATGTGGCAAAAGCTTGCAGAGTTTCCACCCAGACTATATCCCGGGTTCTCAACAACCGAACTGATGTCTCCAAAAGCACAAGGGCAAAAGTACGAGCTGTTATTGATCAAATGGGATACCAGCCCAATGCTTTTGCCAGGGGAATGCGCCAGCAAAGCACCACCTTTGGTGTTATCATTGCAGGGCTGCAGCACAAAGGGATTTCCACAACTCTCAAAGGGATTACTCTTGAAGCAGAAAATCACGGCCTGAACCTGATCCTCAAAGAACTTCCCAACTTTGAAACCGTGGATATGAAACCACTGATCCAATCCTTGATGGCTCACCAGGTTATGGGAATTATTTATGCTGCCCCGGAAGTGGACAACAATTGGAGGCGTGTCCAGGAAAATCTGCCGCCGCACTGCCCGCCCATGGTCTTTCTCAAAGGGAACCCCTCTTCTGCTCCCATCACTATTTCAATTGATAATTACCAGGGTGCGTATCTTGTAACCAGCCACCTGATAGAACAGGGGTATCGAAATATTGCCCACATAAGCGGGCCACTCAACTGGTTTGAAGCAAGGGAACGAAAAAGAGGTTGGGAGCAGGCCCTGGTTGATGCAGGCCGAGACATATCCAAACAACAAAGTGAACAGGGCTTATGGGACCCCGGCAGCGGCCAGAAAGCATTTGAACGGCTCTCTTCGAATTATCCGGAAATGGATGCTGTCTTTGTTGCAAATGATCAGATGGCACTTGCTGTGTTGCATGTTGCCTGGAAGCATGGATTGACGGTTCCTGATGATTTTGGAGTTGCAGGGTTTGATGGAATTTCTGAATCTGCTTTTTTTGTCCCCCCCCTCACAACAGCAATTCAGGATTTTAGGGGGCTTGGCGCCCTTGCTGTGAGAAAGATCCGGCAATTACAGGAACCTGAAATGAGTGGGCCAAAAGTAGGTTCCGACACAACGATCCTAACACCAAAACTGTTGGTTCGTCAGTCAACACAAAAAGACTAAACTTTTCAGGCCACAACCCGTTGTTTTTCTGTGTGGACATCCAGACCAATGACGTAATGATTTTTGAACCCGATTGTGCTGTCTTTGCAAATGTATTTTATCCTGGTCTCTTTAGAACATGAAGGCACGGATTTATCCAGTGAATAATACCGCATGGTGACAATATCGCCTTCCTTGATATTTTTTAAAGCTCTGGAGCCTTCTTTTACTACAGCAAACATAGGCTCTGAAGCGCTTTTTCTAATCTTGAACTGATAAAGAATTTTAGAGTGGTCCAATTGAAATTCAGCACTGTAATATTGTGAAAACTGGTCATCATTTTGATTTTGTATCAGGCCTTCCATTTTATCCCTCATCCTTCATTATGGTTTATCTTTATATTTCAAATAATTACATTTTGTATGCCAGCACGAACAAAAAAGACATAACCATTTGTTTTTATAGATTAATTAACGAAATTATCAATTCTATTTTCAACGATTCCTCCCAAAGCGTTATAATCGTATTTCGTTAAAACTGTGCTATATCGCCATTTGTATTAATGTTCTTTTCGCCTGCTTACATAACCCTGTTTTGATCATATCGTCAAATTGAATCATTTCATCAACTTTTTTTGAAAATTACTTTGAAAATTAAATAGTTGTACGTTTTTAAAGCTGCAACTTTTTCTTGACTAAATCGCCATTTTAGCTTATTTGCAAACTTAAACCCTTGAGCAGGATTCAAACATGTCTTCCATATATTTTTTTAATTTTGATTTAGAAGAAAATACTGAATATTTTCTTTATATCGGCGAGCTGAAAAACTATGGCCTTAACCTATTTTTAAGCGAAGCACTCTCAAAAATTCATAACCGCAAATTTAAATTTATCGCTATCGTGCCGGATGTTTACGAACAATATAATTATGAAAATATTATTGTGATAAACCCTTTGGCAGATGCCAATACCCAAAGTTGCGGAGAAAATTTTCACTGCAGGCTACCAGCCAAAGAATTTATGGGTGCGGTTTCAAAAAATGAGGATGTCCGCTCCTTGATAAAACAGCTCTTAAAGCGGCAGGAAAACCTGTATCTATATTTGTATGAAAGCCTGGGCGAAATGACCCTGGATGAGATACCGAATGTTAATATTCTTGGTCCCAATAAAGACATTGCAAAAAAACTGAATAATAAATCCATCCAGATGCCTGGTTTAAAAGACATTGTACCAGTGGTGGATTTTAAAATCTGCAATGGATATCATGAGTTGGTACAAACCACGGACAGGCTTTGGGACAAATGGAAACACGGTATTTTTGCCACCAAAGCCTATAGCGCTGCAGGAATAAACTCTGTTGTGGCTTTCTGTGCTTCTGATATTTCTGAAAAATTTAACGGACAGGACACCACATATGTCATCACCCGATATTTGCCCCACGAGCATGATCCTACGGTTTTAGGTTTAGTTGCCAGTGAAAATGAAGTTTATATTGCAGGTGTTGCAGACCAGAGAATAGAAGGCGGAAACCGGTTTACAGGCTCTACGTTTCCTACTGTCCTGCCTCCTGAAACCACTTCTAAATTGGAAACGTATACAAAACAGGTTGGGCAGTGGATGGGCGCCCTGGGTTACAGGGGTATTTTTGGATGCGATTACATCGTTACCCATGACGGGGACATCCGTTTTCTGGAAATAAATGCCAGAAAACAGGGCACCACGCTTGAATTCTGCTGTACCTTAGACAACATTCTGCCCAATGGAGCACCAAATCTTCCAGAGCTTGAATATTACGCTGTCACTCAAGGAAAATTCCCGGATACAATACAAGACGTAATACCGGAATTAAAAGACAGGATCCATTGGGGAACCTTTAACTATAAAGTTCACGAATCCGTCAGAACTCAAAACTACATCCCGCAAAACACCGGAGAAAGAAAAGCATTTGAAAAAATTGCTTCCGGCCGTTTGAAAAAGGACTTTCTAATTCTTGAACATGCAGGCTCTGATTTCCAAATTGCTGCAGGCTCTTTTATCGCAAGGGTCGTCGCCCTTGGCAATGATCATGCAAGCGTGACCCAGGGAATTGAGCAGGGATGCAAAACCATTGAATTAACATTTAATCAAACCACATAACGGAGAAAGAAAATGTCAGACACAACATCGGCAGACAACCGCCTTGACCAGTTTACAACCGATTTTTTTAACATGCTTTTCAGTGGATCGGCTCCGTCCCCCTCGCCGGATCTTGAAACCCAGGTGGCCGGTCTGGTAAAAAAAGCAGAAGATCAGTCACTCACTGCGCCCATTGTTGAGCTTTTTTCCCGGTTGGCAGAACTCAAACAAACATCAGATCTTTCTCCTGAAACCCTTGGACTCTCAAAAGAAAGGCTGACAGACCTTGCCATAAAGCACCAGCAAATTGATGAACACAGTGTATCCATCGGAGGTCGGGTGGGTAAAGCCCATCCCATTGTTCAACAGGCCATAGAAAGGGTGGATCAATACCTGGATCAAAAATTGGAAGATGCGCCCAGCGGGTTAGAAATATGGGACACCATGCTCGAGAATAAGGAAAGAATAAAAGCCCATCTTAAAATGGGCGATGACGATTGGAACTCCTATTCCGGGCAGATCAAAAACTGCATTGATTCGGTGGATGATCTGGCAAAAATTATTGACCTGCCTGCCAAAGTAATCGAAGAAGTGACCCGCGTGACCAAAACATACCGCATGCGGCTGACCCCATATTATGCAAGCCTGATCCGGCCTAAAAACACCAATGACCCCGTCCTCCTGCAATCGGTTCCCACAGGAGAAATGGTGGATAATGTCGGAGAAGAGATTCCACCCGTTGCAGCAGACCACTCCCCGGCACGACTGATCGACCAGTTCTATCCCAGGGTGGTCACCATCAAGGCCACCAATATGTGCGCCATGTACTGTACCCATTGCCTGAGAATTGCCCACATCGGTAAAAAAGACAAAATTTATACCAACCAGGCCTATGAAGAGGCCTTAAACTATATCCGGAACAACCATCGCATCCGGGACGTCCTTGTCACCGGAGGTGACGCTTTTGTACTGCCCAATAAAATCCTGAAGAAAATTTTAGATGCCCTGGATGATATTGACCATGTAAAAATGAAACGCCTTGGCACCCGGATTCCGGTTACAGCACCCCAGCGGGTGGACAACGAACTGTTGGAAATCCTGGCCCAGAGCAATGATAAAAAACCCCTCCGTGTGGTCACCCAGATCAATACGGCCCAGGAAATCACACCTCTTTCCGGAGATGCTTTTAAACGGATTTCCAAGCAGGTATTTGCCGTGTTAAACCAGGCTGTGCTTTTAAAAGGCATCAATGACACCCGTGTAAAAATGTGGAAACTATGTGAAACCATACAGGAAAATTATGTCAGGCCATATTATATTTTCAACTGCTCATACAGAAACCCGCAGTTTACCCATTTCAGGGTACCGGTTGAAGTGGGCCGGGATATTGTAGAAAGCATGTACGGAAACATTTCAGGAGACGCAGTTCCACGATATATTGCCACGGCAGGCGGAAAAATCCCGCTGCATAAAAGCAATGTCCAGATGGTAAAGGACGGAGTTGCTGTATTGAAAAAACCCTGGAGCGATGAAGTGGTGAATTATCCGGATGCCGATACGAGTGAATATGCCAACACCAATTATGCCTTTAAAAAACCTTAATATGAATATCCAGCAAAAGATCAGTTCCTACATAACCGGGCACCAAAACGACATGCTTGGTTTTCTGGAAAAGATTGTCTGCATCCAGAGCGGAAGTAAAAACAAATCAGGGGTGGATCAGGTAGGGCTTGTCATTGAGAAAGTAATGACCGAAATGGGTTTTTGTTGTGACCGTGTAAAACAAGATGTCTGGGGAGATCATATCATTGCCAGATCACCCCAGGCATCCTCTGTACAAAACCAAATTCTGATCACCGGGCATATGGATACGGTGTTTCCCCGGGATACGGCTTTTAATTTTTTCAAATCAGATGATACCAACTGCTACGGCCCTGGTGTCGCAGACATGAAAGGCGGGCTTGTGGTGGGCATTTTTGCCATAAAAGCCCTTCAGCATGTCATGGGCCGGGAAGCTGTCCCCCCGATCGCTTTTATATTCAACTCTGATGAAGAGGTGGGATCCCCGAGCTCGAGGCCCCTGATCAGAAAAGAGGCAAAAAAAAGCAGGGCAGCTTTTGTCCTTGAGGCCGGAGGACTGAATAATGAAATTGTCACCGGCCGCAAAGGGAATTTAAGCATCCGTTTAAACGTAAAAGGCCAGGCAGGCCATGCAGCCTTTGCAGGAAAAGACAAAGGCAGCGCCATTCTTGAGCTGGCTCACAAAACCATTGCCATTGAAGCGCTTAACAATCCGGAAAAAGGAATCTCCGCCAATGTCGGCCTGATTGAAGGCGGTATCGGCCCCAATACCATCCCGGAGCATGCAAAAGCCCGTATGGATTTCAGGTTCTTGACCCCGGAAGATTCTGCACAGCTGGATACACAGATAAAATCATGTTGCCAGACCCCAACCATTGCCGGAACGGTTTCAACACTGGAGGTCATATCCAGCCGGCCGGCCATGCCGCAAACCAGTTCCAATACAATGTTGTATGATCAAATTAATACGATCGCTCAAGGGCTTGGAATGAAGGTAAAACCTGAACTCCGGCAAGGGGTTTCAGATGCAAATCTCATTGCGGATGAGGGCATTCCCGTGATTGATGGGTTAGGGCCTGTTGGCGCCAAAGACCACAGTGAAGATGAATATATCAATACCCGGAGTCTTTTTGATCGAACCGTATTATTTTCCAATGTTCTCGGCACGATGTTCGAATGAGTTGGCGATCTAAGGTATTAATTGCCTGGTTTGATCGAGTAAAAAACGCCCTTCTTCGGTTTAAGTTAACTTTGCTGCAAATTCTGTCTGGTCTGGCTTTCCATGCCAATTGCTTTATCTACATCCACAACATAGGCAATCCCGGTACCGGGCTCTTCAAATTTACTGGCCTTGCTGATGGCATCTAATAAAGGTGACACTAAAGCGGCATCTACCAGAAACAAAATCACATCGGTTCGTGCTTCAAGGGTCAGGCCAAAAAACGTTTTTGCCTCGTGCATTCCCGTCCCTCGTCCAGGTAGAATCGTCGCACCGGTTGCACCGCTTTTTTTGGCCGCATCAACAGTTTGATCCGAATATTCAGGTTTTACACAGGCAACAATTAATTTATAATTCATTTTCACTCCTTTGCTTGGGATCTAGCGGATCGCCAGATGGCAATCTGGGCATATCCAAGTACAGTAATGATTGGAAATAGACTGGCAAAAGCAATAAGGCCGAAACCGTCAAAGGCTGGATTTCGTCCGGGGACATTTTCAGCAAGGCCTAAGCCCAGTGCCGTAACAATGGGAACAGTAACAGTGGATGTGGTTACACCACCAGAATCATAGGCCAGCGGTATGATATTTTTTGGTGCAAAAAAAGTCTGAATAACCACGATAAAATAGCCGGCCATAATGTAGGCAGAAAGCGAGGTGCCACTTACAATCCGGAAAGTGCCCAAGGCGATTCCCACGGCAACACCTATGGCAACAGCGATACGCAAAGAGCGTTGGTTTAATGACCCACCTGAAACTTCTTGGGCTTTCAGGGAAACGGCCAATAGTGACGGTTCTGCAATGGTGGTGGCAAAACCAATGCTAAATGCAAATAAATAGATCCAGCCATAGCGATACCATTCGATACCGGTTTCAGTTGCTGAACCGAAAAGCGAGGCAGGAGAAGAAAGTTGAGCAGCCATGGCCTTGCCAATGGGAAAAAGGGCTTTATCAAGACCCACCTGAAAAAGTGTCAGCCCGATGATTACATAGACAATACCTGTTATTACACCTTTTAAGTGAGGAATCGGCTCCCGGAGGAGTACCAGCTGATAGAAAAAGATCAAACTGAAAATCGGTGTGACGTCTTTGCAGGTATGCCCCATTGTTTTTAAAAAGAGAATCAAGGTTTCCATGGTCAATTAACCTACCCGAAAATAAAAAGCCCGTAGGCCATCACAAAAATCATGGGTAAAAGAGAGGCAAAGGCAATCAGGCCAAAGCCATCGACCAAGGGACTGCGTCCCCGCAGAACCGTTGCCAATCCGACACCAAGGGCTGCAACCAGGGGGACCGTAATAGTAGACGTGGTAACACCGCCAGTATCATAAGCAATGCCTACAATCTGTTTTGGGGCGATGGTGGTCATCAGCATTACCAGGCAATAGCCGCCAATGATAAGGTAGTGAATGGGCCAGCCTTTTAAAATGCGTAAAATACCGATCAGGATTGCAGTTCCTACTGATACGGCAACAGTTAAACGCAATCCCATCGCATAACTTTTCAGGCTTTTACTATCAACCCCGATGAGTCCTTCATTCGCCGCAATCTCTGCTGCTTCACCAGCTACGGCAATGAGTGCCGGCTCTGCAATGGTTGTTGAAAATCCCAATAAAAAGGCAAATGAAAGCAGCCAGAGTAAATTACCCCGCTTAGCCATTGAAAGGGCAACGGTCTCACCAATGGGAAACAGGCCTATGGTAAGCCCCTGTACAAACAACATCAGGCCTATAATGACCATTAAAGCCCCCATGAGTATATCAAGAAATTGGGGCAGGGGCTGACGAAGTACGACCAGCTGGAAAAAGGCAACAACCAGGATCACTGGCAAAAGGTCAAAAAGTGCCGCCCGAAATTTCATTAATAGTGGATAGCGCATCGTACTCCGGTTTATTTTAGTTTATCCGCATGTCTTTGAACAATTTCCCTGTCTAAAAAGATGCGATTCCACAGGATGGCATTCACCTCACAGGCGGCTACCAGGCAATACCCGTTTGTTCATGTTGGTTTTTTAAATAAAATGATCTTAAAGTAATTTATTCTCTTTTTCAACAATTTCATCAGGAGTGAACCGTTAACGAAAAAATGGGTTTGGAAACTATAAAAATACTTTCAGGCTGCTTTTTGCAATAGTTTGGTAACGTTTTTGCGCACGGTTAAAATCAGGAAGAGGTTTGACCTGTCAGATTTTTATTTATTGGACCACCAATAAAAAAAGAAGCTATCGCTATTTTGAAAGAGGGCTTGTGTCAACTTAAATAGACATATTGTGGGGTTTTCAATTCCTCATACAATTTCTATAATACCATGATTTTAACGCAAACATCTGCGGCTTGTCCACCAGCATGTTTTTGTATGATATGATAGTATTATCGGTTTCGCCATGGCCCATTCAGCAATATATAATTTTGATGCTTATCAGTCTCGTAATCCTAAGGCAAGTGCATATTACAAGTGTGTTGAAAATCATTTTGAAGCACTTGAACAGGTATACCCTAAAGGACTGAACCTGTCTATATTCCCGAATTGTTTTATGACTATTCAGAGTCTCAAATTCCGACTGGTGACTATCGGAGTTGATATTTTTTGAAATTGTTTTTGGGGATTGACGGTGAGCCGTCTTTAAAAGCAACTTCCTACCTGTCTGTATTTGTTATCTGTTTAACATTTTTACAAGCATTTCCTGGCGGGATGAAACATTCAGTTTCTTGTGAATATTTGCAATATGTCGGTTGACCGTTGACACGGAGATAAAAAGTCGGGTGGAAATAATTTGCGGGGTCACGCCCTTGCATAGAAGATCAACAATCTGTGATTCCCTTTTGGTCAAAGACCCTTTGGAATTAAAAAAGTTAAATGTCTTCTTATACTGAACGGTTGAGACAAAAAAATTGGCATGAAGATTAACAATATGGGCTCGAATGACCCCCAGAATATGTTTCTCATTCTCTGTAAATCCGCATTTTCCTTTCCGATTTATGCATAACGCCCCTGTCCGCCGGTGATTTGAATCAAAAAATATCAGTGTTGCCGTACTGTGAACCCTCTGGGGTCGGATAAAATCACTGATGTATTCACAGTCTTCAATTTCCTTCCAGGTAATAAAGGCAGGACTGGGTGTCAGGTAGGAAAAACGATTGTTGCTCAGCCGGGAATAGTAGTCCAAATACACTTCGCTCCACTCCGGCTCTATCCCGATCAAAACCTGTTCAAATGGTTTTTCATCCTCTCCCAGCAGATACAGTATGGCGGTATCAAATGGAATCAGATCGGATATGCGGTCAACAATTTTCTTGCTGAAGCCCCAGGGGGTTCGTTCCTTACCGATTTCCAGGATAAACGCATTAATTTTGTGCCATGGCAGACTGTCGTGATGCAAAATTATATAGTCCTGTCTTTTTAAAAAACCAATCCAGGGTCTGCAACCTGTAAACTCCCCGTCCTTTCCAAAGATATTTTCTGAGTCTAACCAAACAGACCATTAAACTTAACAAAAAATTCTAAGACATTAAATGCATCAAGTCAACTTTTCACGTTTATCTTTAAGATCGGATCACTTTTGTAAAAGATGAAATTATTCCAGAGTCTTGAGCGTCAGCCAATGCCGGTCAATAGATTTTTGGCTGAATTTTTGCTCAAATGGATGGTCCAGGCAAAATTACATAATTATGTGTATTTATTTCCGCTAACAATCACGTTATTTTTCTTGAAATTTTTTTAACGATTTATATTAACCCTTACCCGTGAAAAGGAGGCGTTTCATGGCAAGACTCGAAGTCAGGCGCTTTTATGGCGGCGTTATCGTCATTGCATTGTGGCTGGCGTCTTTTTCAGGCCTGTACCCGCAGTATCAGCTGTCTGCCCTGGCCCATCAGATTATTCCCGACCTGGGACTTACCTCCAGTCAATTTTCCGGGATTTTTTCAGCACCCATGATTCCTGCTGTGTTTTTAAGTTTTTTTTCAGGTGTTCTGGCAGACCGGTTTGGTCCCAAAAAAGTTATCGGCGCAGGGCTTATAATTGCGGCCATCGGCACCTGTCTGCGGCTAAAATCTGAAACAGGTACCCAGCTGTTTGTATTAATGATGATGTCAGGATTCGGGAGTGCATTTTTAACCGCCAATGCCGCTAAAATCATTGGCGCATGGCACCCGCCAGAAAAAATCGGAAAGATGATGGGGGTTTATCTGATGTCCTCCACACTGGCCATGGCCGTGGGCACAGGAACCACCGCCTATTTCCCTTCGGTCCGGTCCGCCTATATGGCGGCGGGAGGAGGGTGCATTGCAGCCACCCTGTTCTGGATCTTTTTTATGAAAGATCAACCGGCCAATGCCGCTTTGGCACCTGCACCCCAGCCGATAAAAAAGCTTTTGGCCGTTGCTGCCAGGAGCCGATCCGTCTGGCTGACAGGGGGCTGCCTGATGTTCACCTTAGGGTGCGTGATCTCACTCACCGCCTTTTTGCCAAATGCCTTGGTGTCAACATATGGCATTGACCCTAAAACAGCCGGACTGATTTCGGCCCTGATCACGCTGGGGTCTCTGGCCGGATCCCTGGCCGGCCCTCTGGTTTGCCAGAAAATCGGTCTCATGCGCCCTTTTATCATGGGTGCAGGCCTTATTGCCGCCGGGGGGACTGCCTTTGCCTGGCAAGCTCCTGTCGGGATTTTGATGGGGTCAGGCCTTTTGGTAACAGGATTCGCCCTGGGGGCTATTTTACCCCTTTTGATGTCCGTCCCTGTGCTTCTACCAGAAATCGGACCTGCTTATGCCGGAAGCGCCGGAGGCATCACGTCAACACTGCAATTGCTGGGTGCTGTAATAATCCCAACCTATGTGATCACCCCGGTGTCCGGTGACAACTACGGAATCCTCTTTGGAATGGCCGGTATTTGTATGGTCTGCATGACCCTGATGGTGTTCCTGCTGCCTGAACTCGGCACAAAAGCAGGACAAAAGCTATCGGAACACAAGCAAAGCAAAGGTCTTCGAAGAGGGGTTAATCCAATACAATAAAAATAGCCGGATGTCGTTCTGGCGGCCAACAAAGGAAAAAATATGAACAGAATTTTAAAAGTCATGCATGGGAAGCATACCGGTTTAACTCTTATCCCCAGGGGCGTTATGATTTTATGCATTATGGCCCTGGTCCTTACCTCAGGTAACGGGTATACAACCGAAGTGGTTGCCACCGGCAGCAACCTGCCTGCCAGATGGGATGCACAGGCCGATATTCTGACCATCGGGGGAGGCATTGCCGGACTGTGCCTGGCGGTGACAGCGGCCCAGAATGGATTGAAGGTGACACTCATAGAAAAGGCCCCCACCATCGGGGGAAATGCACTTTACTCCGGACAAATCATGGTGGGTGTCTGGCCGGCCGGGTCTGCCCGTATGGGATATACTGATAGTGTTGACCAATATGTCAAGGATGTTGCCAATAGCCATACCTATTCCATGAAGGGCAGAATGGGACTACCTCCAGGTTCCATTGACCCGATCCGGTTTTATGCGGAAAACATTGGTTCTGTCTTTGAATGGATGGAATCTCTGGGGCAGCAATGGGTCCTTGTCCAGCTCCCTTACGGGATACTCCCCAATCCCCAGTGGCATACAAACTACAGGGGATGGGTGGGCACCAAAGGCATTATTCCGCCTCTGTACCAGGCGGCTCAAGACCTGGGCGTCAAGATCCTGACCCATACCTCCGCCCGGGAATTGATCCTGAATGACCAGGGCAGGGTCGTGGGGGCATATGCCATAACAGATAAGGGGGAGAAACTTGCGATCAAAGGAAAGCAGGGGGTGGCCCTGACCACCGGGTCATTTGCTGCCAACCGGGCGCTGATGGCCCGGTTTATTCCCACCTATGTCAAATCAACCCCGGTGGGCAATCCCTACAGCGATGGCAGCGGCCACCTCATGGCCCAGACAGCAGGGGCCAGGCTTGTGGACATGGGCCTGGGATCCCACGGGTTTGTTTTTGACAACAAGACCCATGCCAACAACTGGGTAGCCCAGGTCATGGGGCCGGTGGACAAAATTGTCCCCCCGGGCCCCGGGCTGCTTAACAACACCCCCATCACCGGCATTTGCGTCAATCACGAGGGCCGGCGGTTCACCAACGAAAACAGTGGATACGCCATACTGGCACGTCATATTGCCAACCAGAAATACGCCCGGTGCCTATATATCTGGGACGGCCATGACAGACCCTATAATGTCATACCCACACGGGTTTATAAGGCCCAAAGCGTAGCACAACTGGCAGAAAAACTGCTCATGGAACCCGAAATCCTCCAGGCCAGTATAGACCGGTATAACGGTTTTGTCGCGTCCGGTACCGATGCGGATTTTGGAAAAGTGATGAAAAACACCCACCGCCTGGACAAGCCCCCATACTCGGCAGTGGAACTGGAGGCTGCCCCCTACGGCACCTATGGCGGAATTGCCATTAACCCGCGCTGCCAGGTACTGGACCGCAACAATGCACCCATACCCGGGCTGTGGGCAGCTGGCATGGCAACGGGCGTCCCCTTTGAGCAAGAAGGGTATTACTACGAAGGAGGCATCGGCCATGGAGCTGTTTACGGACGTAAAGCTGCCATGGAAATGGCAAAGGAGGTTCCATGGAAAGAGTAAGGCAGATATTTAAGAAACTCGTATGCAATGGAATTCATCCCCGGGCAGGGATATGGGGGCTGCTTATCTTGGGAATCCTTAATTCACCAGCCTTTTGCGGATCCAATGATTGTGCATCAGGCCACCTGGCCGGGCACCATCTGGACAACGGTCTGTCCTGTACGGACTGCCACCAAGACAAAGTCCCTAGATCTTCCTGCGCCAACGATGCCACAGACATGGATACCGCCCCATTAACACAGGCGTGTATCGCCTGCCACGGTTCCTATGACACCCTGAGCAGTTTGACGGCCACACTTAAAATCAATCCCCATGCCTCACCCCACCATCAGCAAATGCTCAATTGCATTGAATGCCATAAGGTCCACCGGCTGTCAGACAATTTTTGCATCCGCTGCCATTATACCCAGACAACCGAACCGGGCTGGCAGTCCAATTCCCAGCCCTATATGATCCCTTTGCCGGAAGGCAAAAAGACAAAGTAAGTGCGGCAGAATTTTCAGCCCATTTTTGAATACTATAAAAAAGGAGATAAGAATATGTTTTCACCAGACAGTCCAGCCTATGAAGGCGTTTTCAGCACAATGCAGTTAGGCCCGATGACACTTCCCTACCAATATACCGGATATCGAGATGAGATCCTGGCATCAAAAACATCTGCCTGGATCGGGCTCAGCCTGATGATGTCCCCGATTTACGATGTAAAAGGCCCGGATGCAGTCAAGTTTTTTAATTCCATCTGTGTAAATGATTTTACCAATTTAAAAGAAAAAGGAATCCGCCATGCAGTCATCTGCAACGAACAAGGCCAACTCCTCACAGACGGCGTCGTCATAAAAATAGCAGAAGATACCTTCAGGACATACTGGCTGAACCCTCCCATTGATTATCTTGTTAAAAAAAGCGGCATGAACATAGAAGGAACAGACATCTCCGGACAGGAATATTTTATCCAGGTCTCCGGAGAAAAATCCCTGGAGATTCTGGAAACCGCCTGTGAGTGTGATCTGCACGACATCAAGTTTGCCACGCACCGTATGACGAAAATTGATGGTAAGGATATGCGGGTTTTAAGGCTTGGCATGTCAGGAAACCTGGCCTATGAGGTTCATGGCCCTATCCAGGAATTTGATGCAGTCTACAAAAAGATTTGGGAAACCGGCCAGTCCTTTGGTGCGAAAAAACTGGGGTACCAGACCTATTGCATGAACCATACGGAAGGTGGTTTTCCCAATATCCTGATTCACTATCCAATGCCATGGTTTGAATCCGACCCGGGACTTGCGGAATACTGCATGACCAATATGCATTTAGGTGTATTTAACTATAACCGCCGGTTGTACGGAAGCGTAGGGAATGATCTCCAATGTCGGTTTGTAACCCCCTATGACCTTGGTTGGGGATTTCTTGTCAATTTTAACCATGACTTTACAGGGAAAAAAGCATTGGAGGAAATTGCTAAAAATCCGCCAAGAACGGTAACAACCCTGGAATGGAACCCCGAGGATATTGCTGCCGTCTATGCCACTCAATTCCAGGGCAAGGATGTTGAGCCCTGTGAGAGAATCGATGCGGAGCCGCTTGATATGTACTTTATGGACAATGTAAACGGGGAACCGGGCGAGGGATACATTTACCGTGCAGACAAAGTCATGGCAGAGGGTGAGCAGGTTGGAATCAGTACCGGCCGCGTCTGCAGTGTTTACTATAACACCATGATTTCTCTGTGCTTTATCGATCCGAAATATGCAGTGGAAGGCAAAGAACTGACACTGATCTGGGGAACTCCAGGTAAGCCCCAGAAGGAGATCCGCGTTAAAGTTGCCCGCTACCCGTATATTGATCTGGTTCGCAATGAGCAAAGGGATGTGTCAACGATTCCCCATCATAAGGGCGAGTAAAATTTTCCATACCAATAACAATTAAATATGAAAGGAATTGAACATGATGAAAAAAATAATTTTAGCCGTCTGCTTAACAGGTTCTCTTGCTTTGGGCCTTTTTCATGGGGTAATCCCAAGCCACGCTGCCGAAGGTATCTGCCCTTCCGGTCCTCTCGGGGGTACGGATATTAACCAGGCTATCCTCCCACCAGCGGGCCTTTACGCCAGTGTTATCGCAGGGGGGATTGACCTGCCTAAATGGCGCCAGAACGACGGCGGGACAAAAATTGATTCCAGCGGAACGGTCTGGTACACAGGCGTCGGAATGATGTATGCCTATGAGACACCCATCCTGGGCGGTCAGGTCGCCTCAACCTTTTTTGCCGGGATTCAGGATCAGGATTTCGGCATCGACGGATATCCCAAGAACGATTCATCCGGGTTCATTGATATGTATTCTGACCTCTTTATCTGGAGCAGGTTCATGCCGAGCCAGGCCTTTTTAGAACAGCCTAAGGGCAGTTTTATTCCCTTTGGTACCGGGATTCTTTTCGGCCTTGGCGTAACCCTTCCAACCGGTGAGTATGGGGCCTCAGAGCCGCTTAATGTGGGCTCCAATTTTTACACTTTTTCACCCAGTGTTGCCATTACCTATACAGTTCCCAGTCTTTTGGGAGATTTTTTCGGGGAGGCCACCCAGTTCAGTACCCGGACCTTTTATAACCACTATACGGAAAACCAGGACACCGATTACAAAAGCGGTGCAACTCTCAGCAACGATTTCAGCATCACTCAGATCAAGGGCCAGTGGCAGTATGGCCTTGCTGGATTTGCCTTTATCCAGGTTGAAGATGATGAGATTCGGGGGGGCAAGGGCGGTACCCGGTCCAGTGCCGTGAATATAGGGCCTGTGGTAGCCAGAAATTTCATGGTCGGCCAGCGCTTTTTTTCAAGCAAACTCAAATTTCTGACAACCGTTGACGGTAGAAATACCACCGAAGCACACGGTTTCACATTCATGCTTGGAACAAAATTTTAAGTTTTGTGTGTGTGGGGGGGGGATTAGGAAAATTAGTGATATGTCTCTTTTTACCTGGTCCCCCATATTTTAAAAAAAAAATCCAACAAACCAAGGCAGATGCCTCAGCAACCAATATGTTGCGCGATCGTTACCCTGTCGTCTCCGGTTTCGATAGCAAGCCTTAGACATATGGGGATGTATTTTTTGCGATTGATGCACGTATCCTCAACAATGGCAACATAACCTATTGATCTCCGAAATTACAACCGAGACTCATTGTCTACCCGCTTCATGTATTTGCTCGCAAGACAGCAGTAAGAACAGCAAAAACAAAGTTCAAGTAATTTTGTAGCCGATCCTTATCATTTAGAACCATATCCAAAATTGAGAATTTCCAGCTTCCAAAAGAAAGACTCAGGAATTAAGAACCGATAGATAGTGAGGACTACTTACAGGACAATCTCCAATTTTTAATTGAATGAGTACACAAGATTATCCCTGTTCATTCGGTCTTTTTGAAAGACAAAAGCTCGCTCTTGAATTTTCGGTAAAACAAAGAACTGGCAAAAGAAGTAAACTCCCTTATTGACAGCCCTCTCGGAGATAAATGATAGACATAAGACTCGTCGTAAGATTCCTAAAATTTCAACCCTAAAAACTTCATGGGTGGGATAATTATTCTTGAGTCTTATCTGAGGAACACCTTTAGTGACCAGTGTATGATCCTCCCCAGAGATTGTACACCTGAGGTTAAGCCTCTATAATGAAAAATTATGGAGGACAAAATGGAGATCAAAAAAAGAAGAAAGTACGATCGGGATTTTAAAAGAAACGCTGTGTTATTATGTGCAGAACCTGGAAGAACTGTTGCTGAAGTTGCACAGAATTTGGGTATCTCCAAAGATTTATTATATCGCTGGCGTCGTGAATACCACCTGTCAAATTGGAAGCCGGCATTTCCCGGTAATGGAGTTGAAGCACTGACCGAGGAACAAAAACGAATTCGAGAACTTGAAAAAAAGCTTCGAGAAACTGAAATGGAGCGAGATATATTAAAAAAAGCCATGGCCATCTTCAGCAGAGCACCGAAATGAAATATCAATTTATAGAAAACCACCGCTCTGAATTTACGGTGAAGAAGATGTGCCAAATGCTTAAAATATCTGAAAGCGGTTATCAACATTGGAAAATCAGGGAACCCTCTGCCCAACAGATCCGGAGAGATCGGCTGAAACAGCGCATCTTTGAGTTGTATGTAGAGCACAACGGAATGGCAGGTAGTCCGATGATCACTGCAGACCTGGACGATGAGCCAGAATTCCATGGCACCAGCAAAAATACAGTTGCCCGCCTGATGCGGGAAATGAAGTTAAAATGCAAAACAGTTAAAAAGTTCGTTGCGACAACAGATTCCAAGCATAATGAACCCGTTGCCCCTAATTTGTTAAACAGAGAATTCAATGTAGAAACGCCGAATACTGTATGGGTAAGTGACATAACGTATTTAAAGGTAGGCCACAGCTGGCATTATCTGACCGTCTTTATCGATTTGTTTTCCAGATCTGTGGTGGGCTGGGATTTAAGCAGCTCATTGGAACGACACTCATTGATAAAAGCATTTAATAAAGCCGTTATGCGTCGCAGGCCGGACAAAGGGTTGATGGTTCACAGTGATCGTGGTGTCCAATATGCCAGCAAGGAATTTAAAAACAATCTTAAGGGTCATGGATTTATCCAAAGTATGAGCTGCAAAGGCGATTGCTGGGACAATGCCGTTGCCGAGTCATTTTTTCACACTCTTAAAACACAATTAATTCATCATGTACGGTTTAAAACATTTGAAGGAGCTGAAAGAATTCTCTTTAAATATATTGAAATGTATTATAACCAGAGACGAAAACATTCGGCCAACGGCTGGAAAACGCCTGCTCACTGTGAGCAGGCATGGTACAACCTAAAAAATGTGGCTTAACCCCGGCTCCAATTTTTTGGGAAGGTGCAGTATTAAATAAGATCCCTGAGACTATTTAATTTGAATTATATCAGAATCTAACTTTCCTAAATAAGAGAATGCTTGATTTTTATTTGATAGGTTTTTTAAATGTGCTTCTGCCCCCTTTCCAAATATTTCACAAAGTATCTGAATAATTTCTCCATAAAATTTTGGCGCCCAAAAAGCGGCATCAATTTTTAAAAACTTTCCACCACCTTCCAATACTTTTGACCAAAAACCAATATCTTTAGCTTCAAGTTGTCGCCGGAATTCATTATAGTGTGGGATAAATTTTCTTTCCATTGTCTTTTTTGCCGCGTAATCTATAGAATTGGTTCCACTTATTAATCTTGATTCAACATCATCTGTCATCTCTAATAGATAATCTATAAAACCCTGTTTAGTATTAGATAAATAGTTGCGAACTTCCATAACCTGTTCCGCGTTAAGAGATTGCAATTTTGGGAAATAATATTCAAAGAGAGAACTTGCTAATATATTAGCAAGTTCAGATGTTGAAGTATTTGTTGATTTGGCTTGAATATGAGAATCTACACCATGAGATTTCTTTGATTCAAAAGGATCTTCTAAATCAAGTAACCATAAATATAATCCAGGAATTTTTAAGAATAATTCAGGGCTTGGTTTCGGGGAATATAATGCATGAGCGGTCATAGCCAATCTTCCAGATAGGACATCGAAATCATGAAACACCTTTATCTTTCGTTTTACCGAGTCTTTCTGGCATAATTGATCCAACATCTCGGATTGAAATCCATGCCCAGCTTTTAATTCATTTGGTTTTGGCAGAATACAAAGTATCCCTTCCTGGAATAATAGCTCCCATTGGGTTATCCATTGTTCGTATTTATCTTCTACAATCGATAAATCATTATAATAACCTTCCGGTGCAGATAAGTTTAACTCTTTTTTTCTATTCAAACCTAAAGGATACGGGAACCAAATTTTGTCATAAAAAACTGCTAATGTAGTTAGGATGTTAGGGTCATGGCAAATCACACCAGATGAATAAGTCACTGAAAGAGAATCGTTCCTATTCATTTTTTTTACCCTCCGACTTGTGGCAATCTGATAAGAAAAATCTTTATCTATTTAAAGTTCCATAATTCTTTGCAAGAATTGTTGCAAGCGATAGCGAAGTCATATGAAAACTGTAGGCGATCTAAATGGACTTGTGGAGCTATTTAGCAAATAATATTAAAAATAACCTGCGTTTAAAATCAAATACAATATAAAATATTTGGATAATATTTTCAATACGATAGGCTTATAAATTTAAAAGTGAAAATGTTCAAGAACGATTTGCACTCATATTTTTTTTTGTATTTATGCCCCCTCAAGAACCTTGAATCTTATCTTCATGCTCTGTGGTTAAAACTTAATATCACCCCACAATATTGAGGTTTAAATTTTGAACAAAAGTCCCGGCGCAATATATAGGCGGGCTTTCTGTTAGAGATTACATTTTATACATTAATTTTTTGCCCCTCTAAAATCATCATATATTCGGACGATAGCCGTAAGGGAAATGAGCAATGCCAAGGAGTTGAATAATGGTATCATCCATGACGAGAAGAACCTTTAACACGGCGACAAATTCCAAAAGAAACGCTCAGGATTTTCAAACTGCCGGGTAGTGAGGACTACGCCCAAGGCAACTTCGTTTTTTGGAGCAATGATCACACCAGACTATCCCTGT
>JAWSVI010000035.1:0-14486 GCA_033851995.1 Desulfobacteraceae bacterium
ATGCTGTTTTATATTCTGGTTCCCTTGATGATTATTTATGCCTTTAACTTTTCTTTAAGCAGCCTTGCAGGAAGATACCTGCTGCCCAGAGGAGATGCCATAGCTCTTGTATATGGATCTGTGATGCGAAACCTTTCAATTGCGCTGGCTATTGCAATCAATGCATTTGGAAAAGAAGGTGCAAGTGCGGCACTTGTTGTTGCAATTGCTTATATTATTCAGGTTCAGGCTGCTGCCTGGTATGTGAAATTTACAGATAAAATTTTTGGGCCGCCGGAATTGTCTCCTCTAAAAATTAAACCGGAAGTTGATCCACTTGAAAATGAAGAAAATCCTGATAAAGAAAAAGAACCAATGATTGCTGATATTAAAAAAATACTATTTGCCACCGATATCTCAAAAACAGCAAAATTTGCAGCAAGATATGCCTGCAGCGTTGGAAATAAATACAAGGCAGATGTATGGGCAATCCATATTGTACCCGATGTTCTTGAAAATTATTCAACCGAAGCCGGTATGAATCTATCCGGCCAGGTAGAACAAAAGCAAAAAAAGAAATTTAACGAACAAGCCATAGAAACGGCCAGAAAAGTCTTAAAAGAGAGAATACACGAGACATCCAAAAAAGTTTTAGCTCAAATACCCTACTGCCCTTTGTCTGAAGAACATATTATTATCGAATCCGGCAATCCTGTTACAAAAATTATCCAAACTGCAGAACAAGGTGGCTTTGATTTGATAATCATGGGGACACATGGCCAAAAGAATTTTGAAGATGTTTTTATTGGTAGTACTGCCGGAGGGGTTATCTTGAAATCTAAAGTTCCTGTTCTTGTTGCACGCCCTTCTTAAAAAAAATTTTTTATGTGTAAAAAATACGGTGCCATGTTAAGCGGCACCGTATTTTAAATTCTTATAATTTTTTTATCAATTGATTGGCAGCCGTCAACAATGGATCCCAAACAGGGCCAAATGGAGGTGCATATGCCAGGTCTGTTTGAGCGAAATCTGAAACTGTCATCCGGCAATGTAATGCTACGGCAAAGGCATTAATTCTGTGCGCAACCCCTTCATGACCGACCATCTGAACCCCGAGCAGACGCCCGCTTTTTTGGTCAGCAACCATACTGACACAAATAGATGTTGAACCCGGTTGTCCATGTGCTCGAGATCGTGTTTTAACTGTATTTTCAACAGGATTGAATCCGGCCTGCAATGCCTCTTTTACAGTTAAACCGGACCGGGCGACTTCCAGGGAAAAAACTTTAAAAACCGATGTACCGGCAACCCCTTTAAGGCTTGTACCTATTTCGCAAACATTATCAGCAACTGCCCATCCTGCTCTGTTGGCCCTTAAGGCCAGAGGTATCCAGCATTTTTCTCCTGTAACAATATGATAGGCATCTGCACAGTCGCCTGCTGCATAGATGTGTTTGTTGGATGTTCTTAAATTTTTATCAACTGCTATGGAATCACCGGGTCCCATTGATAACCCGGCCTTTTGTCCCATATCACTACACGGAACAACACCGGATGCCACCAGAACCAGATCCGCCGCCAGGCTGAGCCCGTTGCAGTTAACACTAACCCCGGTATCAACCGATTCTATTTTCTGAATTTTATAGCCAGTATGAATAGTGACCCCATTTTTAGAAAGTTCTTTGCGGATAACATCAGACAGTTCCTCTTTCAGCCAAGGCAGAAAAACGGGCCCCGGCTTTACCAGATCAACCTCAACACCCCTCTTTTTAAAGGCTTCACACATTTCAAGAGCAATATAACCCATCCCGATGATAACTGCTTTTTTTACATGGTTTTGAAGAATATACGCTTTTATATGCCTTCCATGTTCCAGGCTTTTAAGACACATCACCTGTGGAAGATCAAACCCCTCAAAATCAGGGATTTTTGGTTTGGCACCAGTTGCAATCAATAGCTTATCGTAATCAAACTTAAATGATTCTCCATTGGCATTTATACCACTGACCATTTTTTCTTCAGGATTTATTTTTGTTACTTTATGGCCGGTTAACAGGTTAATTTTATTCTTTTCTATAAAAACATCAGCCTGCCGGACAACTAGTTTTTCCATATCTATTTTGGGGTCTGCAATATTATACGGCATACCGCATGCACTGTACGAAACATCATTACTCTGCTCTAAAACAATAACTTCCATTTCAGGATTCATTCTTTTAGTACGGCTGGCAGCACTCATTCCAGCTGCATCCCCACCGATAATAACAAATTTCATTCGCTCTCCTTTACCAATATTTGCAATTGCTTCGTCAATAATCCCTTAAACCTGTCCAAGGTAATAGGATAGGCCTGCATGGGAATCCCCATCCAATCACAATATTCAAGAAATTCCTCAGGGCTTTCTTCCATATACGAATCCATGAAACCAATACCGTCTAAAACAATGGCTCCGCCTGTGTGCCGTGGAAAATTTTCATTGGCAATCCCTTTATCCCACCCTTTGAACACCTGAGTACGATATTTCACCCACCCAGGGGTCATAAACCATACAGGTTCACCACCTGCCATTTCTTGAGCAATTTTTTCCATTTCATCATCTGTGGCAAGCATTCCCATGCAGTGAGTGGCATCTACCCGCGCGACATGCACTCCCTGCTCTTCAATTATGGTTTGCATCAATCTTGTCGGGTTATCCGGGTTTACGTAGCAATACTTCCCCCCATAGACCACAATTACATTCTTCGCTTTTTCTTTTGCCTTGTTAATAAATTTAATCAACTGGCTCTCAAGTTCTGGAATGTCCTGGTGAAGTCCGGGCGTTGTATAAAAAAGGCTGTTCGTATCAATAAATCCCGCTTTAACCAAATAATTTATTTCAAGACTCATGGTGCCACATGCGACAATAGCAGTGTCCTTAAATGATAACTGTTCCATAGGTTTGTCCTTTTATTTTAAAAATCAATTATAGTTTTGACCGCCTGTCTTTCTTAAAAATAATTATTTCAATAATCATGCCCAAATGCCTTGCAGAGGAAAGAAAAAAAACGGGGCAGCTTTTGGTGTCCTTAAGCTGCCCCTGTGGCGGTGAGGTGGTCATTCAAATTATGGAGGTAAGTAAACAGTTTACTTGTTTTGAATAACTAAAGTCAATTATTGCACTTTTAATGCCAGAAGATTAAGATTTTCAGGATAATGCTGTAAGATCGCTGCTTTGGAAGGTTAAAGCTTTGATTTTTTAAAACCCAAAACTTCAACGGTAACGCTACCATAACGTTACTTTTAACTTAAAAGAACAGTTTTCTGTAGTTTTAATTGTAGGATCATATAAAAAATGGCATTATCTTTGCAAAACCCAAATCGGGTGCCCTGGACTTTAATTTAAGGTTTAAACAACCCAAACCATTCAAAGAGGAATAATGAGCTCTGAAAATTTAATACCAGAAGAAAAAAATAATATTATTCTCGAAAGCATACAAACCATGTGCCGAATATTTTGGGGACCAGATATTGAGTCCTGCACCCATCTGATGGAACCAACTTTTTTTAAACAGTTGGAAACACTCTTTTCGATGAAAGGAAAAGCCGTTCCCAATGCTCTTGAAAAAATGCAGTCTATAACGAAAAAATTCAAAAAAGAACAGTCTTTTTTTGATCATTTGAATGAATGTTATGTGCGGCTTTTTGTGAACAACAAAGAAGGCATCATCCCGCTTTACCAGTCGTGTTACGAGTATGAGAATGCTCCGATGATGGGCAAGGCAGCCCAAAATATGACCAGGCGTTTTGAATCTAAAGGACTTTGTGTTGAAAACGCTATAAAAGAACCACCGGATCATCTTGCAATTGAACTTGAATTTTTATTTTTCCTATTATCGGATACATCCTCTCAAGGCGAGTCAGCTTTGTTTGTTTCCGAAACCCTTCTGCCATGGGTCGGTGTTATAAACAAACGGCTTGAGTCGGTTTCAGATGAGTGCAGGTTTTATTCATATGCTGCTAAAGTGCTTATTCATATTTTAGAGCTGCTTTCTAAAGACGAATAAAAAAAGCCCATCCCAAAAAATTTCAGTTTATAATTTTGGAATGGGCTTTAAATCAATTATAATCTACTATTCCGGTATTATCCTTTTTCTGCTGTTGATACTGTTTTCCAAAAATCTCTGGGCATATTGATATTACCCGGGAGTTTTGGAGTTACTGCCCAATCCAGAAGCTGCGTGCCCTCATAATAAAAAATATTGGGCCGGGTGTTGATATGCGGTGCTGCAATCTGTACTAATTTTTGTGTTTTTGCCATCTGAGCAACCTGGCTTTCAGGATCATTCATATCCCCAAAAACACGCGTTTTAGTTGGACAGGTCACCACACAGGCAGGTTCTTTCCCTCGATTTAAACGATCTTCGCAAAAATCACATTTATCAGCAATACGCTTACCAGGATTTCTGTATCGCGCCTTGTATGGACATGCAGTTATACAGTTGCCGCATCCGATGCATTTTTCCGGATCGATAACCACCAGCCCATTTTCTTGTTTATATGTGGCCTGGACCGGACAGGCAGCGACACACGATGGATCGTTACACTGCATGCACTGGCTTGGTTGATATTCTGTCCTGAGAGAGCCGTTTTCACCACCAAGAACACTGATCCAGTTTCTCCAAAATCCTTCAGGTACTTTATTTTCAACCTTGCATGCAACCAAGCAGGCTTTGCAGTCAATACATTTAGCGGCATCAATGATAATAACGTATTTTTTGCGTTGCTTCATGTCTAAATCCCTTAAATATAAAGATTATATAAAATAATCATGCTTTACTAACTGTTACCAGGGTTTCGTGCATCGCCATATTGCCCGATATTTTATCGGCTTTATCTTCCAGGACCTCGGCAATACATGCACCTTTTCCAAAAATATTGGTTAACCCTTTAGACAGTACCCCATAGCCTGTATCCATGTACACGGTATCCGGGCGTGTCTCTTTGGTAACCCTGGCTTTAATGGTAACTTTCCCGGCACTGCTTTTTACAATAATGGTCTCATTATCATTAATATTCAGGTTTGCAGCAGGCTTTGGATGTATCCAGAGTTTGTTTTCTTTTTCCAGTTCCCACAATAATGAATTGTTTGTACTGGCACTCTGAGTGATATACGCATTGCGCCCGACAACGATACGGAAATAATTTTTCGGTATAACTTTTGGTTTATTGTATACCGGCATAGGATCAATCCCTTTATCTCTATAACGGGTATTGTACAACTCAATTTTCTTTGACCGTGTTTTAAAAGGTTTGCCTTTATGGAGGCCAAAGCTTGGCCCTGAAACATTATAAACGCCATCCTCTTTAAGGGCTTTTGCAACCTCAGGAATTTTTTTAAGCTGAGCCTTCCTGAAATCATCAACGGTAAAATCAAAAAATTCTCCGAGATCCAGCCGTTTTGCAAGCTCTTTAACTATCCAGAAAACCGGTTTTGATTCAAACATGGCCGGAACAACCGGGTCACGAGTAATAACTCCACTGCAGGTAGAAGAGGCCAGAAAAGCAGATAAAGGATCCTGTCTTTCAAGGTAACTGGGCGCAGGCAAAACAAGATCAGCCATCCATGCCGTATCACTCATGGCAATATCTACTGTCATCATGAAATCAAGCTTGTGAATCATTTCAATGGTTTTGTCTCGATTTGCCCCTGTCTGCATTGGGTTGGTTTTATAGGTCATCCACCCTTTTATTGGATAAGGCTTACCCTCTATTACCGCATCTCTGGTATGTTTGAATGATCCTTCCTCATCAAACATCATCTGCGCTCTTCCAGCGTCAACCCGGTCATCAGGATTATCTTCGTAAAAAGGTGCCTCAATATGCATTGATCCGGGCTTGACCTTTTTAGGAACCAGCAGCCCCCCTTCTCTATCCCAATTCCCCAATAACGCATTAACAATCGCATAAGAACGCCGGATTTGTGTTGAATCTTCATAATCCGAACTCCTGCGGCCGGGATAGACCATGGCAGATGGCGCTGCAGCGGCAAGCTCCCTGGCAATCCTTTTGATATCTCGCGCCGGGATGTCCGTTTCCACCTGTGCCCATTGCGGTGTATACTGCTTTACATGCTCACGCAACTCTTCAAATCCGGAAGTCATTTCCTTAACAAAAGTCTTGTCATATAACTCTTCTGCAATAATGACATGGGCAATTGCCAGAAAAAATGCCATATCCGTACCAGGTTTGATGGGATACCACTCATCTGCAAAGGCAGCAGTTTTTGTAAAGCGTGGGTCGAGAACAACCAGCTTGCTTTTCTTTGCCTTTGCACTCATCAAGTCCATACTGTCCGGAGTTACAATGGCCTCGAAACGATTTGCTCCGGGCATGATAACATATTTACAGTTTAAAACATCCGGTGTCGGCATCACCCCATAGGTATCGAGAAATGCGCGATTCCTCGAAAGCAGGCAATTGGATTCATGGGAAATAACATTGTAAGACCCATATGCTTCGGCAAACTGGTGGACAAAAGTGGACTGCATATCCGTACCAGCCATAAAAAGGAAGCCGCAACGGGTGTATTCCTTTCCGATTCTGTCAAGTTGTTCAGCAGCATGATCTAAAGCCTGATCCCAGGTTAAACGCATCCATTTGCCTTCCCCCCTGGCTCCTTTTCTTAAAAGAGGGTATTTCAGGCGGTCAGGGTCATAGAGTTGCTTGACACCCGCATTACCCCGGGCGCATAACATTCCCCTGGATTTTAAAGATTTGGGGTTGGGGTCAAGTTTTCTAATTACATTATTTTCAACCTGTGCGATCAGCCCGCATTTGTTAAAACACATATCACAGGCTGAAAAAACTTCCTTTATCCTTGCAGGATCATTCTCTCCAGCAACCTTGGTCAGTGCGTACAAAACCCTGCAAGGATCTGCCACAGCAGTGGCTGCTGCAAGCGCCCCTGACATCTGCAAAAATTTTCTCCGGGACATCATTTTGGTTTTAGTTTCCGGCATTGTTTTCTCCTGATGGATATAAACGTTTCCTTTTATTTGCACTTGGCAGGAGACGGTGAATCAAACGCGTGTCCGTATAAATAGGAATAAATGTCTTTGGTATCTTTTTCAGATAAGGCTGCCCACTCATCTTTACACTGCAGCTTGCTGATATCATCAAAAACGACCTGCCAATCCGCCTGGGTTTTGCTTACCGGGCTCAATTCTTTTGCAGAGCCATCTGCCATATGGCAGGAACGGCAGGTTTTACGAAAAAGGTACTTACCTTTACGGGCATTTCCGCCTTCACCAGCCATTGTTACACCAATAGACACCACAAGAAATGCCATTACAATTGCCAGAATACTTAATCTTTTAACCATTACTACCTCCATAAAATTAATTAATTATTTTTTATTATTTAGTTGAACCTTATTATCGCTCTTAAGACCAAGGCCCAGTTTGTCAAATCTGCCGCCCTTTTCTATTGGATCACCTTCATACCCAAGGGCTTTGTAATCAATATAATTTGTCTTCCCGATGAGGGCTTCGACATCTCGTCCCTGCTTGGCAAGATCCTTAAAATCAACACCTTTATGGACCAAAGCTTTAAAATCCACATCCGGCCTTTCCTGATGACATGCTCCGCAATAAGGCGCTTTTGTCAAAGAGGCATGGCACTCGGAACAGGACAAGGCTTGCTCCTTTGGAACGACTTCATGGGTCAATCCCCAGTACATGGAGGTTTCTACAAATTCGTATTTCCCGCTGTATTCCATTCCTGCAGCTTTCATTCCGTCTTCAGATGCCTTGTTCCAGTCCCAATGTTCCCAGAATCCTTTCCAGAGTTTTGGTGAAAGAAGGCGTTTGTAAACAGAATCACTTATTTGTTTACCGCGATGAACTTTAAATGGATAGATTCTTGATGAAGGGTCTTCTATACTGCCTACAGGTTTGGTTAATTCGGTGACACCATTTTCGTTAATTCTGTCCCCGAGAAGATGTCTTTTTACTGTTCCGTTGTACCACATATACTCTGGTTTAACGGCCTCCTTCCATTGAAAGCTTCCTTTCTTTTTTGCAAAAGTAGGCTTGCCGTATTTATCCTTTGACGCTTTAATATCTTTACCTGCATCGGACCAGTCCCAGTAAACTTTTGTAGGATTTTTCTTTGAATAAACCGGTATATGGCAGGTTTGACATGCAATATGCTGTGTATGTTTATTCAGGTGATGATCAATCAGTTCACTGCCAATATGAGGTTTATCAGTATGGCAATATTCACAGGACAGATCACCTTCTGCTGCTGGAACAGAAATGCTGCGGCCTGAGATCATATGGTTTCGGGTCTTATGGCAATCCTGGCACCTGAAATCAAGCCCACCTCCGGAAACACCCATGTGGACGTCATGGCTTTTATCCGGTTTGCTTAAAAAAGAACTCATGTCTCCATGCTTCACGGCATCGCCTCCGCCGCCCCTGAAATGACAATTCATACCGCAGTTGTCCCGGCTTGGACGGCCAACATTCTGGGCTATAGTGATTAAATCTAAATTTTTCACTGGCATGCCTGCAGCAGGAGGGGCCTTTTTATATTTGCCTGTCTGGTCATGGCAGACCAGGCAGTCGATCTTTGTCATATCTGTAAAATCAAACGATTCATCTTCCCATCCATACCCGATATGACAGCTGGTACACCGAGGCCAGTTACCATTAAGGTTGATGCAAAAATTATTAATCGTGCTTGATTTTTTACCCAGATCTGTTCGTTTTTCATGTCCCACTGTATAAGGAGATGCCCCGTGCCAGTTCCAGTGAGAGGTTTTCAGGATGGCTTCTCCTTCTTTTTGATGGCAGGTAAGGCATTCTTTTGTAACATCAATTGCACTGACACTGCCTTCTAATTTCACCAGCTCATTATGATTGGGAACTTTTTTGGCATGGCAGGCAAGACAATCTGTAGGAGCCCTCGTATCCAATGGTCGTGCAATGGCTCCCCTGACCATGGAACTGTATTGGATGGCTCCGCGTACATGCGGAACCTGCTCAGCTTCTCTGTGACAATCCATGCAAAGCTGATGATATGCACCTTTTAAGCCCGGGGTATGTAAGTTTTTCGGGTTAAAGGGCTGATCGTGGCAAACCGAGCATGACACAGGTGTCTGCTCATTTTGCTTAAGCTGCACCATGGAAACAGGTTCACCATACATATCGCCCTCTTCTCTGGGCATCCGGTGATGGCAGATACTGCAGTCTTTAAGTACATTTGCATGCTTGGAGTGCATAAAACGAACCGGCTCATACAAATCACTGTATTTATTAACCACCCTGGAATCCATCATGATCATCTTGGGTGCATCCGCAACTGATGGCGTAATATTTTCTTCCAGAGGCATGAGCTTTCTGACGTTTTGTGAATTATCATCAGCATGGGCAGAATACTGAGGAATCGAAATCAAAAAAAGAATTAAAAATATAACACTGACATTACGAATATTACCGGCTACTCTTTTCCTGCGCGTCATTTCTTTTGGATCTGCTCCAAGGACGGGGAAGATATGTACGACGACCCGGTATACAAACATGAGTGTTGCAATCAAGGCTGCTGTAATGAACATTTCACCCACAGAAGGAAAATAGGATACCAGTTTATAAGGCGGCGTATAAGAAACCACAAACACATTTATTCTGTTCAATAATATACCCAAAACAAAAACAGTGGATGCGAAAAACAGCAGGCCTGGTGAGCGTCTGACCTTCCTGAATAAAAGGAGTACAAACGGCATAAATACACAGATGACCATTTCCACAAGAAAAGAATTCGACTGGTACGTTCCGTCAAGAAGGTAAACATAACTGCCCCGAACGATCATATCCCCAACTTTGACAACCATGTAAAGACCCATGAGGACAGGCATATACTTTGCCAGCGGGGTTAAAACATCCATTTCCGGTTCCCTGCCAAAAGATTTGGACACCAGGATGGATTCAAAAACCACCATTGGATACCCGGCTGCAAAAGCAGATAAAAGAAATAAAAGGGGTAGAATCGGCGTATACCACAAGGGATGTATTTTAGACGGCGCGATAAGCATCAATGATCCAAGACTTGACTGATGCAGGCAGGAAAGGACAATGCCGGCGATAATAAATAAAAACATCACTTTTGCTGCGATTTTATCTGCAACTGCTAAAACTTTTTCAGTTATGTTGTTCAGCCCGGATAAAAAACCAGGCAAATTAACCTTACCCATAAATCGTTCAGTTACAATGGGAATAAACTCAAAATAAAGGACATGTAGGTAAATCATCACACACATGGCAACTTCAAACAAAACTGAGTTTCCATTATGATTAAAAAGCGGGCTGGTAATGTTCCAGTATCTGCCAATATCAACAAGAAGCCCTAAAACCACAAATGTATACCCCAGCATAGCGGTAAGGAGCGCGGGCCGGATTACTGCATGGTATTGATCCCGGTTAAACACATAGGCAATGGCGCCGGTCGTGAAACCACCAGCTGCAAGTGCCACACCCGAGGCCACATCGATGCCAATCCAAATCCCCCATGGATATTGATTATTCAAATTGCTCACCGCACCGATACCAAAAATAAAGCGGGTGGCAATAAAAAAAGCGCCGATAACCATCAGCCCTAACATGACCATGACACCGGGTGTTAAAAATTTTTCGCGAACCGGCGCGGCTGCTTCATGATGACTCATGGTTGTCTCCTTTTTCAGAAAGTTTCCTTTCCGTCTCTTTTTTCCCGTTTTTCATAAACCCGGTAGCCATCATCACACCACCAAGAAAAGTATACAAAATGATAGGTGCTGCAAAATATTGAAATAAAGAATGCTGAATTTTTTCAGTCAGCCTTGGGGGAGCCTTGTCGCTCAATGTCGGAAAACCTATATTTTCAAACGGTTCAGATGCAAGGTACAACCAGGATGTACCCCCCACTTCATTCTGACCGTAAATATAATCTACATATTTTCCCGGATTATTTTTCATTTTCCACTCTGCCAGCTTTAAAAGATCTTTCTTTTTGCCAAAGGTCATTACCTCTCTCGGACAGATTTGCGCACAGGCAGGAAGTCCACCATCTTCGACATAATTAAAACAAAACGTACACTTCCTTACCTGGGGAGTCAGGGCATTGTCGTATTCATAGGCTGGGACCTGGAATGGACAGGCAACCATGCAGTAGCGACATCCAATGCATTTCTTTGCATCATAAATAACCGCACCATTTTCCTCTTTGGTCAAGGCACCAACAATACAGGCGGACACGCAGGATGGATCATTGCAGTGCATGCACTGAAATTTAACAAAAGTCGGGCGCTCCCGCCAGGTAAGCGTGCCAATATCCTTTGGGTAATATTTATTAACAACCGTATAGGATGTCTCATCCATGCGTCTTTCATTTTCAAGAACAGTCAGTTCCTCAAAAGATTCATCCGGTTTTGGAAGCTTGTGACGCTGGTTGCATGCCTGTTCACACTTTCTACAGCCAACGCAAAGTGTCGTATCCACTAAACAGCCATAGCTGTCCAACGACGGTTCCGTTATTTCCCTGGCATTTGCCGTACCAAGTCCGGAACCCAGTGCCGCACCGCCGGCACCTAACACTTTAAAAAAGCCGCGACGACTCAGGTCCATAATTCCTCCTTAATTCCCTTTGGATATGACAGGTTATCTTTATTCATCATTTGCATTAATATCATTTTATATATTCAGGGTTTTCACTGTATTTTATTAATAGTCAATATGACATTTTCTTTGTCCTGGTCTTTTTTAACACTTAGACCTGGCAACTGACTGATAAGCACAATCAAGTTCTCAACAACATCATTATCCTTAATCAGAATTTCCATCTGTTCGCCTTTTTCCATTTGATTCAGTGAATGCTTACAATTTAGAATACTGAGCGGCCAATCTACATTCCGTATATCTATGGTTTGGTTTGCAGGCAAAACATAAGCTCCTTTAAGCATATCGTAACTCATTCACCATTTAACACATGGATACATAAGAGCAAATCTCTTGCCAGAAACTTTTAATGACGAAAAAAATCGTATATCTGATTGTTTTTAAAGGAATAATCTTTTTAAATAATTTTCTTGCGCATACTGAACGCTAATGATATTTTAACAGGTGTTGAATATTTTTAAACACCCATTTAAACACTTTGCACTATATTATGTTTTCGGACAACATCCAATAAATATAAGGGATATTTAGAATAATGCTGGGAAAGGATCTCCACAAATATTGGAATAAAATCATTAACACCATGCATGAAGGACTCATTGTTATTGCAGCTGATGGAACCATTGTCATGGCCAACCAGTCATTCGAACAGATGACCGGGTATACCGCTATGGATATTATTGGAAAGCCTTGTACAATGCTTGATTGTGATGCCTGCGAACTGGCAATAAAAAGCGAAGAACAAAAAACTCATTGGTGCGCTTTGTTTGATCCGAAACACCCCGGTATCAAGCAGTGCCGGTGTAATTTTCTTAAAAAAGACGGTACGTATATGCCGGCAATGAAAAATGCCACTGTACTGCAGGCTGAGGATGGAACCCCTTTAGGAGCAGTAGAAACTTTTATTGACATCTCAGAATTAAGTCGCCTGGATCAGGAAGTGGTTCATTTGTCCAGGCAGCTTGACTCTGAAAATGGTTTCTATGGTATCATCGGAACATCTCCGGTCATGCGGCAGGTTTTTGATATTATCCTTAAAGTCGGGAACAGTGATGCCCCGGTTATTATTTATGGTGAAAGCGGAACAGGTAAAGAACTTGTTGCAAATGCCATACACTGGTCAGGTATAAGAAAAGACAAAACTTATATTCCTTTTAATTGTGCTGCTTTGAATGAGTCCCTTCTTGAAAGCGAACTGTTTGGCCATGCAAAAGGCTCCTTCACCGGGGCCTATAAACATAGAATCGGGCGATTTGAGGCTGCCAATGGCGGTGACATCTTTTTAGATGAAATTGGGGATATCCCTCTTTCTATTCAGGTAAAACTCCTCAGGATTCTTGACAACAAAGAGTTTGAGCGGGTTGGGGAACATCAAGCCATCAAAACGGATGTACGAATCATTTCTGCAACCAATAGAAATCTTGAAGAACTGGTTGAACAAAACAGGTTCAGGGAAGATCTTTTTTTTCGTATCAATATACTTCCCATCTTTTTACCCCCCTTAAGGGAGCGTGTTGAAGATATCCCGGTTCTGGTGAATACCTTTATACAACGCCTGATATCAAAAACAGGTAAAGATATAAACGGTTTATCCCAGGAAACAATGGAATTGTTTATGAGGTACAAATGGCCTGGGAATATAAGAGAATTGAAAGGTGCGCTGGAGTATGCATTTGTGATTGCAGAAAAAGGACTTATCCAGGCAAAACACCTGCCCCAGAAATTGACAATGGCACAGTTGAAAATTGAGGATATTGAACCTGTTGGTGTACCGGTTATGGTGAATAACACAATTTCCCAAAAAGATGAACTCATTGCAGCACTGAATCAAACCAATGGCAACCAGTCCCAGGCAGCACGTATTCTTGGTATCAACCGAGTTACTGTTTGGAACAGGATAAAAAAATACAATATTAACCTTAAAAAAAGTATCGTTTCTTGAAAGGAGTAAAATCATGTATATTCCTGAAAAATACAAAAAATTTTCATCTCTGCATCCAGAAATCCTTAAAGCTTATAAGGAGATGGGCACTCTTGTTAGGGAATCAGGCCCTCTTGATGAAAAAACTCAGGATCTTGTTAAACTCGGTATTGCTGTGGGGTGCAACTCAAAAGGCGGCGTGAAATCTCATACAAGAAAGGCGGTAGAAGCCGGCGCAACTAAAGACGAAATTAACCATGCCATCCTGTTGTCTTTATCAACAATCGGGTTTCCAAACATGATAGCTGCCATCAATTGGGCGGATGAAGTACTTGAAAAAGAAGGGAAATAATAGCAGCATCACGAGCAATTTTTAGAGTTTAGATCTTTGTGTTGGTTTCCCAGGAATGATATCAAACAAAGCGCTGAAAGCAACATTAAAATATAAAAACCGAGCATTTGTTCTAAAAACACTTGACCTTTTACATTAAAACCGATTTCATCATTTGAAATGATACTTGATATGTCCCCTCAAAAAAAGGAGAAACAAATGCACGTCATGGCAATTAACGCTAGCCCGCGGAAAAAAGGCAACACGTCTACCCTTATTCAAGCTGTAATAGAAGGTGCTCAACAGGCCGGTGCAGAGACCAGCGAAGCCCATATTCACACAATGGATATGAAGGGCTGTATGGGGTGTCTCTCTTGTAGAAAAAATCATGGAGTCTGTGCTCAGAAAGATGCCTTGAGCCCCTTTTTAGAAGGCATGAAGACCTGTGATGGGGTGGTTTTCGGAGCTCCTATCTATATGTATCGCATTTGCGGCCAGATGAAACTTTTTGTGGACCGCCTCTACTCTCTATATGCCCCCAAAGAAAGTGGTTTGGGATACAACA
>JAWSVI010000036.1:0-121703 GCA_033851995.1 Desulfobacteraceae bacterium
GACTAATTTTCAAAGATCAAAACCACACTTTTGATCACTCTTTCCGTGATCGACAAAACCAGAGTAATATACATGCCGTGCGGCTTTTTGTCAATTATTTTTTACTATTAATTTAAAATAATTTTGTGATGTTTTTTCTTTCCGGCACGAAGAAGAATTTCATTTTCAGAAATATCATTTTCAGAAACGATTTGATCAAAAGAAGCGATTCTTTCTCCATTCACGTATGCCCCACCCTGCTTCACCAGGCGCCTGGCATCGGACTTGGATTTACAAAGTCCAACCTCCGTAAACAAGTCAACTACAGGCTTAACCCCTACAATCTCCCCCATCTTATATGAAGATGAAGGAACAGCCTTTTCACTGGCTGAAGTATGAGTTCCCCTTGGAATGGTACTTGAAGGCAAAATATCCGTTGGCATATCAAAACTGCCAAACATGGATACGGATGCCTGGAATGCTTTTTGGGCCTCACCCTCGCCGTGGCATATTTTAGTGGCTTCAAATGCCAGTACTGCTTTTGCCTTATTCAGGTCCGCGCCTTGAAGGTTTTGAACCGCATCGATTTCCATTTTTTCAAGAAAGGTGAACAGCAAAAGAAAGCGAACCACATCCGCATCATCTGAATTTACCCAGAATTGGTAGTATTCATAGGGTGAAAATCGTTCGGCATCCAGCCATACAGCACCTTTATGGGTTTTCCCCATCTTAATACCACTGGCAGTAGTGATCAGCGGGAATGTGATACCAAAGGCTTGTTTTCCCAATGTTCTCCGGGTCAGATCAATACCAGCAACAATATTGCCCCACTGATCTGAGCCGCCCATTTGCAGATAGCACTCGTGATTTTTGGCAAGCTGCATAAAATCATAGGCCTGAAGCAGCATATAATTAAACTCTATAAAGGTCAGCCCGTCATCGGATTCCATTCGGGCTCGATAACTCTCTGCTTTGATCATCCGGTTGACGGAAAAGTGCCGCCCGATATCTCTTAAAAAAGGAATATATTTTAAAGAAGTCAACCACTCAGCATTATCAAGAAGCATTGCTTTATCATCTTTGAATTCAAGAAATCGCGCAAGCTGACTTCTTATGCCTGCTTTATTTTCATCAAGCTCTTCCTGGGTGATAACCTTACGAAGCTCTGTTTTCCCGGAAGGATCTCCAATAAGGCCGGTTCCACCACCCACAAGAGCAATAGGCCTGTGGCCATGCCGCTGCATATGGGCCAGCGCCATGATACATACAAGGGAGCCAACGTGTAGACTGGATGCAGTGGGATCAAAACCTATATAACAGGTTGCCCGGTTATTGTTCAGGTAATCCTCCAACTCATCCCTATGGGTCAGGTCTTCAACAAATCCACGTTCTTTTAGTACGTCTAACACACTCATTTTTTCAGGCACCCTTATTTTTTGGTATATTCAACCGCTCTGGTTTCTCTGATCACAACAACTTTTACCTGGCCCGGAAATGTGAGATTTTCTTCAATCTGACGGGCAATATCCCTGGAAAGAAGAACAGCACTGTCATCGGTTACTTTTTCACTTTCAGTAATTACGCGGATTTCACGTCCCGCCTGGATGGCGTACGTGTTGACAACCCCATCAAAAGCATTGGCAATATTTTCAAGATCTTCAAGTCGTTTGACATAGTTCTCAAGACTTTCTTTTCTGGCTCCAGGTCTTGCCCCGGACAATGCATCTGCCGCCTGTACAATATAGTCATAAACAGATTCAGGCATTTTATCTTCATGATGAGCGGCAATGGCATTTACCACGCTTTCTATCTCACCATATTTTTTAGCCAGCTTTGCCCCGATAATGGCATGGGCGCCATCAACTTCGTAATCAATGGCTTTTCCGATATCGTGCAGCAGGCCCATTCGTTTGGCCAGCTTGATATCCAGCCCCAGTTCAGCAGCAATCGTTCCAGACAAAAATGCAACCTCAACTGAATGCTGAAGTACGTTTTGAGCATAACTGGTTCTGAACTTGAGTTTTCCAAGCACTTTGATCAACTCCGGATCAATACCATGGACTCCCATGTCAAAGGCAGCCTGTTCTCCAGCCTCCTTAATGGCAACATCCACTTCATCCGTGGCCCGTTCAACAACATCTTCTATACGGGCAGGGTGGATTCTTCCATCGGATATCAATTTTTCCAGGGAGATCCTGGCAACTTCACGTCGCACAGGATTAAATCCGGAGAGGATAACGGCTTCCGGTGTATCATCAATAATCAGATCAATACCGGTGGCCGCCTCAAGCGCCCGAATGTTTCTACCTTCACGGCCAATAATTCTGCCCTTCATTTCATCACCCGGCAGATGCACAACAGAAACCGTTCTTTCAGCCACATACTCTCCGGCATACCGCTGAATGGCTGTAGAAATAATTTTTTTAGCTTCCTTGTCTGCGTTTTCCTTGGCCTCGCTGGTAATTTTTTTAATCAGCTTGGCACCTTCATGCCGAGCCTCCTCCTCCATTGCTTTAAGCAAGAGGTCTTTGGCTTCTTCAAGGGTCAGTCCGGAAACCTTTTCAAGTTCTTTTTTGGTTTCTTCGAGCAGTTCAGTAAACCGGTCCTCTTTTTTAGTTGCTCCATCAAGCCGCTTTTGAACTTCTTTTTCTTTTTTCTGAACACTGCTTTCCCGTTTGGAAAGCTGGTCTTCCTGTTTATCTAATTTTTCACTCTTCTTGGATAATCTTCGCCCTTCCTTTTTCAGTTCCCCACGTGTTTCTTCTGTTTCCGTATCAAAATCATTTTTCATTTCAAGCAACCGCGATGTTGCTTCGAGCTTGGCTTCTTTAAGAAGATTCTCAGCTTTTATTTTAGCGTCTTCAATTAGACGAAGGTGTTCTTCATTTATATCTTGATTTTTTTGGGCTGCCTTTTTTTTAAGAACCAAAAAAGCACCGACTCCCAGAATTAACAAAACTATAGCAATCAATGAGAGCGCAACCGTAAATTCCATTAAAAAATTCTCCTAATATATATTATAATCAACACGTCATGTTGTAATTATCTCATGTTCTTACCTGTTTTTATGAAGAAATACCATCATAAAAACAGTTTTTTACAAATTGGGAATGGGGAATTGTTCAAAATAAGGATAAAATTGAAATAAATCAAAGTGTTACAGTTACCCCCACAAGCTGCCGTGTTGCTTATAAAGGCTTTGAACCAAAGGTTCAAAAGGTGGGTGTCCAGTATCACCTTCAGGCTTTTCCTTACCAGGAGGAACATAGCGCACCAGCAACAGTGTGGACTCCCTTTTTACTATGCGTTAGGACAAAGACTGTCAGACAATCACGCACATTGCAGGGGTAACTTGTAAATTTTATTGTACTTGAATTATATTACTCAATTCCTTTTTCAATTTTTTCTATTAAGGATGCCATCTTGCTTTCAATCTCTTTTTCTAATCCACTATATTTTGCCTGAAGCTCATGATAATCCCTTGAAAGATTCATGGCTGCAAGCAGGAGTATTGCAATCTTATTTTTCCCTGAGGTTCTGTTTTTAAAAAGTCCTTCAGCCTCTTTAATATATTTTTTTAAATGCCGTGCAACTTGTTCCGGGTTTTTTACCTGTTCATCAGGTGCGAACCGGAATTCCTCTCCAAAAAGATCAATTACAACAATTTCATCCAAAGAAGTCCCTTTTTGTAAAGTACCTTTGCTTTTTAGATTGACAATTTCACTTATGACATTTGATTTGAAAAAGCATCCAGTTTTTTCAAAAGCCCGTCAATTTTAGATTGAACCAGATCTTCCTGGTCTGAAACAAGTTTTTCTGTTTCATTCATTGCATCAAGTTCCGCCTCAAGCTTATTTATTGTAGATTGTAATTCTTTATTTTCTGCTTGAAGCTCACTGCACAACTCAATCATAAAATCGATTTTGCCATCGATATCGTCAAACTTGGTTTTAATAATATTTGTACCCAATTCCATAGTCTCGTAAAGCTTATTTAAGCTCAGTATAGTTCAATGTATTTCATAAAGTCAAGGCAATTCATTTTCCAATCTGAGTGATCAAAGACTCTGCATTTTCAAGGTCTTCAAGCGTATTCACCCCTACCACCTGGCGGGAATCCGCCATGGTAACTACACCAATTTTCCTTTGTTTTTTCTGGGCAATTTCAATCACATCAGTTAAATAATATTCTGCCTGATTATTGTCAGGTTTGATCTCGTTGATTGCTGACTCGAGCAGATCTTTATCAAAGCAATAGATGCCGGTATTCACTTTTTTGATTTTCTTTTCACTGTCACTGGCATCTGCTTCTTCTCGAATGCATAAAAGCTGGTTATTTTCATCCAAGACAATCCGTCCGTATCCTGTTGGGTTTTCTAAATCAGTGGCAAGCACCGTAACCTGAGACTTGGACTGTAAGTGCCCGTCAAACAGTTCCTTCAGGGTTCGTTCCTGGATCAGGGGCACATCACCACACAGCACCATGACACTTTCAACGTTAGATGAAAGACCGGGAATAGCTGCTTTAACCGCATCCCCTGTTCCCAGAAGATCCTTTTGCAAAGCAAACTTGACTTCAAAGAAGCGGTGAATTTCTTTTTTTACTTCATCCGCCTGATGTCCCACCACCACATGAACATTCTCCCCTGCAACTTTCAAAGCACATTCCACTACGTGGCATACCATACTTTTGCCTGCAACCTGATGAAGAACCTTTGCTTTCTCTGACTTCATCCGGGTTCCTTTACCCGCTGCAAGTATTATAACTGCAAGATCCTGATGTAAGTTCATCGTCCCCTCTATAACCAATTAAAATATCAGATTCATGGTACACTTCAAAAAAAAGGGGATGTCCAATTGATTGGAAACATCCCCTTGTATCAATAATTTTCTTCTAAAGAAAATCTTTTAAATTACCTATTGAGACTCACTGCCGCCATTATGAATTTTTAATACTAATTCGATAAATGGCTCTTTTAAGAGCAGCCTCAGCTCGGGCAACATCGACTGTATCGGATTGCTCCGCAAGCCTTTTTTCCGCCCTTTTTTTGGCATCTTCTGCCCGTGAAAGATCAATATCCCTTCTTCTTTCAGCGGACTCTGCAAGGATAGTTACCTTATCCGGTAAAACTTCTGCAAAACCACTGTTTACAAATAGATACCGCTCTGTACCACTTGCGTCGGAATATCTCAAAGTCCCTGTATTTAATGATGTCAGGAAGGTTGTGTGATTTTTAAGCACTCCGAATTCACCTTCAGAGCCCGGAGCAACAACCATCTGGACTTCCTCACTCACAACTGCTTTTTGAGGGGTTACAACTTCAAGAATCATTTTCTCGGCCATAATATTCCTCCGAATGCTTATCTAAGCTTTTGCCTTTTCAATGGCTTCTTCAATAGAACCAACCATATAGAAAGCATTTTCTGGAAGATCATCATGTTTACCGTCAATAATTTCTTTAAATGATCTTACAGTGTCTTCAACCTTAACAAATTTACCCGGCATACCGGTAAACGTTTCTGCAACATGGAAAGGCTGTGACAGGAATCTCTGCAGTCTTCTTGCTCTTTCTACAGTGATTTTATCTTCATCAGACAACTCGTCCATACCCAGAATTGCAATAATATCCTGAAGTTCTTTGTATTTTTGCAGTGTCTGCTGAACCACACGGGCTACATTGTAATGCTCTTCACCAATGTAAGCCGCATCCAGGATTCTGGAAGAAGAGTCAAGCGGATCCACAGCAGGATAAATACCCAGCTCAGCAATCTGACGGGAAAGAACAACGGTTCCGTCAAGATGACCGAATGTGGTTGCAGGTGCAGGGTCAGTCAAGTCATCGGCAGGTACGTAAACGCACTGTACTGCTGTGATGGAACCTTTATCAGTTGATGTAATACGTTCCTGAAGCTCACCCATATCAACCGCAAGAGTTGGCTGGTAACCAACCGCAGAAGGCATACGACCCAGTGTTGCAGAAACTTCTGCACCAGCCTGGGTAAAACGGAAGATATTATCAACGAACAAGAGAACGTCCTGTCCTTCTTCATCACGGAAGTATTCTGCACAGGTCAAAGCGGAAAGTGCAACCCTTGCACGGGCTCCCGGAGGTTCTGTCATCTGGCCGTAGACCAGTGCACATTTGGGAAGAACGCCGGAGTCTTTCATTTCATGGTAAAGGTCATTACCTTCACGGGTTCTTTCACCAACACCGCCGAATACAGAAATACCACCATGCTGCATTGCGATATTGTTAACCATTTCCATCATGATAACGGTTTTACCAACGCCGGCACCACCGAACATACCCATTTTACCACCACGGGGGAAGGGAACAAGCAGGTCGATAACCTTAACACCAGTTTCAAGAACCCTTACAGTTGTATCCTGCTCTGTAAATGCAGGGGCATGTCTATGAATAGGAAGTGTTTTTTCCTGAGAGATGTCACCCAGACCATCAACCGGACGGCCTACAACGTTTAAAACACGTCCCAGAGAGGCTTCACCAACCGGCATCATGATCGGAGCACCAGTATCTTTTACGGGCATCCCTCTTTGCAGGCCGTCTGTTACATCCATACCAATACACCTGACGACATTGTCGCCCAGATGCTGTGCTACTTCAATAACCAGGTTATCTTCCATATCACCAATTGTAGGGTTTGTTACGGTCAAAGCTGTCAAAACCGGAGGAAGGTTGCCGGGTTCAAATTCAACGTCAATAACAGCACCGAGTACCTGTGCTATTTTACCTATATTTTCAGCCATTTTTTTCTCCTATAAAGCTGTTTTCATATTAAGTATATCTTAAAATTTATCCTTTAAGTGCTTCTGCACCACCTACAATATCCATCAGGTCAGCTGTAATACCAGCCTGTCTGGTCTTATTGAATATTGTCTGAAGTTCATCAACCATATCTTCACATGCTTTGGTCGCATTTTCCATCGCTCTCATTCGAGCAGCATGTTCACTAGTTGATGTCTGGAGCAGTGCATCATATATCTGAATGAAGATATTCTTTGGCAGCATTTCGCCAAGAAGCGCATCAGAAGATGGCTCACAGATATGTTCCGGCAGGAACTCTGCATTTTCGTCCACTTCCTTTTCTTCAGCCACGTCATCGAGTGATGGAATGGGAAGAATCTGTTTAATGGTTGCTTCCTGTCTTGCCATGCTAACAAATTCAGAATAAATCAGATATACTTCATCAACAGCTCCGTCAAGGAAACTGTCTATCAATTTCTGTCCTGAAGAGGATGCCACGGTAAACTCCACATTGCCGCCAACCACACCGATGAACTCGTCTTCGATAGGTTGAGGTTGTTTATTTCCCCAGTCTCTACCTTTTTTACCAAAACAGGTAAGAGAGACATCTTTTCCTTCAAGTTCTGATCCAATAAATTTTTCAGCTTTTGTAATTAAATTTGTATTAAAACCGCCACAAAGTCCCCTGTCCGAGGTACAGAGGAGAAGGGCCACTTTTTTAACATCATCGCGGGGTACGAGCAAGGGGCTTGCATCTTCACCGGATTTACCGGCAATGCTGCCCAGGACTTCTGCAAACTTGCTTGCATAGGGCTTAAATGCCTCCATGGCATTCTGAGCACCGCGCAGTCTTGAAGTGGCAACCATTTTCATGGCAGAGGTAATCTGTTTAGTCTTTTTTACACTGACTATTTTTGATTGTACTTCTTTTAAAGTTGCCATATGATTTACCTTTCAAGCCTTTTATTAATGAATGATTTCAAAATGATTCCCAAATTAATTTAGATGGTATCTTTGAACTCTTCGTCATAGGCTTCAAGGCATTGTTTCAGTTTGGCTTCGATATCTGAAGTAATCTCCTGCTCTTCTTTCAAGCCGGAAAAAATTTCAGGGAACCGATTTTCAACAAACGTGTACAGACCTTCTTCATATTTGGCAACAGCTTCTCTTGGATATTTGTCAATATATCCTTTGGTTCCAGCGTAAAGGGCGGTAACCATTTTTTCCATGGGAAGCGGCTGGTATTGAGGCTGTTTCAGAAGCTCAACCAGTCTTTCACCACGGGTCAGCTGTTTCTGGGTGGCTTCATCAAGGTCGGAACCAAATGCAGCAAATGCTTCCAGCTCACGGAACTGGGCAAGGTCCAGACGAAGAGTACCAGCAACCTGTTTCATAGCTTTTACCTGAGCTGCACCACCAACGCGGGATACGGAAAGACCAACATCGATTGCAGGACGAATACCTGCAAAGAAAAGGTCTTTGTCCAAAAAGATCTGGCCGTCAGTAATGGAGATAACGTTAGTCGGAATAAAAGCGGACACGTCACCTTCCTGAGTTTCAATGATGGGAAGTGCTGTCAGGGAACCTGCACCAAGCTCATCGCTCATTTTTGCAGACCGTTCAAGCAGACGGGAATGGTTGTAAAAAATGTCACCAGGGAATGCTTCACGTCCCGGCGGGCGTCTGAGAAGCAGGGATACCTGACGATAGGCAGCAGCCTGTTTTGAAAGGTCATCGTAGATGATAAGGGAATGTTCACCTTTATCCCTGAAGTATTCACCCATTGCACAACCAGCATACGGAGCCAGGTACTGCATGGCTGCTGATTCGGAGGCTGATGCAACAACAACTGTTGTGTAATCCATTGCACCGTGTTCTTCAAGAGCGGCAACAACCTGGGCAACTGTGGATTTTTTCTGACCACAGGCAACATAGATGCATTTAATTCCGCTTTCTTTTTGAGCAATAATGGCATCAACCGCAACAGCAGTTTTACCAATCTGACGGTCACCAATGATCAACTCACGCTGACCGCGTCCAACAGGGGTCATGCCGTCAACTGCTTTTGCACCTGTGTAGCAGGGTTCATGAACACCTTTTCTTGCAATAACACCAGGAGCAACCAGCTCCATGTTCATATATGTATCAGAGTTGATCGGACCTTTACCATCAACCGGCTCACCGGTTGTAGTTACAACACGTCCCAAAAGCTCTTCACCAACAGGAACGGATGCGATACGATCAGTTCTTTTAACTACATCACCTTCTTTGATGACTTTGTCATCACCAAGGATTGCAACACCGACATTATCGGCTTCAAGGTTCAATGCGAGACCCAGGATGCCGCCAGGGAATTCAACCAGTTCCATGGCTTTTACTTTTTCGAGACCATATACACGAGCGATACCATCACCCGCTGAAAGTACAACTCCTGTTTCGCTCAGATCGACCTCTGCATCAAAACCTTTGATCTGGTCTTTTATTATTTGGCTTATTTCTTCTGCTTTAATTTCCATTAGACACTCTCACCTTTTTTTAATGTTTCTCTCATATTAATCAGCTGAGTTTTAACGCTGCCGTCAAGAACAAGATCCCCTATTTTTGTTACGACACCACCAATGAGACTTGGGTCCTGCTCAACATTCAGAACAATATTTTTTCCGGTCTTTTTGGACAACGCTTCTTTAATTTTATCCACCGCATCCGATGAAAGTTCAGATGCTGAAACAATGCTGGCTTTAACGACACCTTTGAGCTCATCTGCCAGATCTTTATAGTATGAAGCAATTTCTCTTAAAAAACCGATTCTACCTTTATCAAACAACAGAATCAGAAAAGATTTCATGATAGCAGACAAGTCTGTGGCAGCAAGCACTGCCTCGAGAACTTTCTTTCTATCATTTTTGTTGTACAAAGGGTTTGTCAATGCCGTTTCAAAGCCTTCCTGCGTGTCAAAAAGCCCGACAACCGATTCAAGCTCTGTATTGTATTGTTCTGCCTGGCCGTCTTCCTGGCCGATAAGAATCAATGCTTTGGCATAACGCCTGGAAACTGCTAAATTTTTCATTATGCCACCACCTTTTTCAAATATTCGTCAACAAGTTTGTCCTGATCATCAGATGAAATGGAGGCTTTAATAACTTCTTCAGCTTTATCCATTGCTTTTTCAGCAATTTCTTGTTGAAGTTTTGTTTTAGCGGCTTTAAATTCCTGTTCGATATTGCGTTTGGCCATATCTTCAAGTTTTTCCGCCTGTGCTTCTGCTTCAGCAAGAATTCTTGCTTTGGCTTCTTCACCCTGTTTGATGTAATCCTCAACAATCTGTTTGGATTCCTGATCAAGATTTTTAAACTTGGTCTGATACTCGGCAAGTTTTTTTTCCGCATCTGCTTTTTTCTGCTCAAGTTCATTGATCTCTTCCTCAATGCTCCTGGCCCGGGAAGAAAAGAACTCAGCCACAGGCTTTTTAGCAACAAAAAAGACACCGATAACAAGAAGCGTAAAATTCAAAACCTTCCAGGTATCAATTGTCAGCCAGGAATTATGCACCTCGCCATGCCCACCACCGGATGAGGCCAGTGCATTGCCACACACTGCAAATACGAGCGTTCCAACCATCAGAAAAATTTGCAGCACTCTTTTTTTCTTTTCAGTGTTTTTCATCAGCAAGCCCTCCCTAGAATTTTTTCACCGATGGCTTTGGCATATGCCTCAACTTCACCTTCAAGCGATTTGCGGGCCTGCTCAGTCTCGTCTGCCACCTGCTTCTTGATTTCAGCAAGATTGGCCTGAGCTTTCTTGTTAATTTGGTCGATAATTTCCTTTTCTTCTTTAGATGCTTCCTCCACAAAGGCTTCTTTTTGTTTCAGCCCTTCGGATCTGGCTTGTTTTAAACCGCTCGTGTATTGATCTTCTCCGGCAACCAGGTCGCTCGCGGCTTTTTCAGCCCCTTCTTGCATCCCTTCAATTTTTGCCTTTCTTTCCAGAAGAACTTTTCGGATCGGTTTGTATAGAACCAGATTAAGCACAAAAAGCAGGACCAGGAAATTGATCATCTGATATACCATTGATACATCAGGTATAACCGTTATCATATAATCCCCTCCGCCAGTTAAAATTATAAAAAATTCAATTACTTATATCCTACTGACTGCTTTTACGCAAAAACAGTCCACATTCAAATGAAATCGTGACTTGAGTACCATTCAGGCAACCATTTGTCAATATTGAATGATAAAATAATTAAGGCTTAAACACGGATTTTTTTAAAAGGATTTCAAGAGATGATTTCACACAATTCCAATGATTGGATAAGTTTTTCAAGGTGTTTTTTTTCTGCCTGTGCCAACATATGAAACATCTGCTCAAGTTCTTTGTTTTTTTCCCCCTGAGCGGCAATTTTATACAGATCATAGGCACAGTATTCAAGTTCAATCGCAAATTCGAGGATATCAAGACAAGAGCCCATGCCAGTTCCCTCGAAAACTGAATTTGCTTCGGTTATGGATTTCCCCCCCTCCAGAATGCTGCCGCTGCAGGAATTAAAGAAAAGTTCGAAGTCCATTTCGACCTCATATGATTTTTTCATCATGTTATAAATTGATTTTGCATGGGATATCTCTGCCTGAACCATTTTGGTCATGACTTCATGCAAAGGGGTTCCTTTAAGTTTTTCTTTTGCTCTGGAGTAGAAGTGATGCGCTCCTTTTTCAAGGTCAATTGATCTTTCCATAAGCTTCACTGGGTCTTCATCAGGGGGAAGTAGATCGACCCGAGGATAATTCATCAGTATTTCCCCTGAATATTCAACCATCCCGCCTTTCAGGTTATACAACTGCCCGTCAGGATACCCGGTTTCAGCAACAAATATGGCTGCAACCTGGGAGCGTCGCCCACTGCGGCAGTAAAAAAGTAGCTTTTTATCGTCATCAAACATGTACGGATCAAACTGAATCTCAGCCAGGGGGATGTTGGTTGAGCCGGGGATATGATCCAGCCGATATTCTTCATGAAGCCTGACATCAATAAGCCGGTAGTCTTCTTCTCTCTTATCCTTTAAGAAACGTTCCAGGGCTTTTGCACTCAATTGACGAATCATGGGGGATCCTTTCTTTATATATTACAAATTCCACCCGGATTTAAGCACATCTATATTCTCTATGATGATTTTCATAAAATCGGCTTCCATCTCAATCATTTGCTGATCATTTTTTCTCAACCATTCAGACAGCCAGGCAAACCGCAGGGCAAGGACATATTCGGGGAAAAAGCGCCATCCTGCATCATCATAAATTTCTTTGCTCCTTATCCGCCTTAAAAAAGAAGTGACCATGGGAAGAGCCAGTCCTTTTGGATTTTCAATACCCGCACATCCCACAAGGTTTGCCGCATCAAAAACCTGAGGTTTTATACCGGTAAATTCCCAATCAATCACAGCAAGAAGCTGATCATTTTTCCAGATAACATTCAACGGGTGCAGATCACCATGGCAAAACCCCATCGGAAAATTATCATGGGCATCCATGAATGATCTTTCCAAAAAGTGGAGAAAAGGCAGAAATTTTTCATGGACAAGCCCGTCATATTTTTCCATTTCCGTGAATAGTTTATAAATATACGTTTTAATGGAAAAAACATCCAGTGAAACCTTGCCGTCAACACCTTTTGATGCCTTATCCATATGAATTAAAAAATCTGCAAGCTGATCCCCTATTCTACCTGACATCAGGTAATCGGGACGTTTAAGCTCTGTGCCGCTCAAAAAAAGAGATACTCCAAAACAATCGTCTTCAAAAAAAGGTAAAAACTCCCCCTGGATCGTTTTCTGATATGAAAGTGCTGTTTGAAGGCCTCTGCCATTGAGGTAGGAAACCGTCTGAGCCACTTTCATTCGCGTGGGAAATTTCTCTTTTGAAAATTTTTCGATTAAAAAAAAAGTCCCACTTCTATCTTTTATCACAGCCCGCGACAAAGTCCGTTCAGGTGAACCCTGAATATTAACATCGGTTATCATTTGCTCAAACCGGATATTCCATTGATGATTTATCCAGTTGGCGAAATCTTTTTTCAAAGGGTCAAAGAATTCTTGCAATTTGGCTTTCCAATTGTTCTTTGGGTATGGCCCCGGCAAACCGTTCCACGATCTGCCCTTTCTTTACCAGCATCAGAGTAGGAACACTTGAAATTGAATACCTCGAACCTGTAGCGGGATTTTCGTCCAAATTAAGCTTGGCAATCTTTAAACGTGCCCTGTATTTATCCGCCAGCGAATCCAGCACAGGGGCAAACGCTCTGCATGGCCCGCACCAGGGAGCCCAGCAGTCCACCAGAACCGGAAGGTCTGAGCCAAGAACCTCCCGGTCGAATGTGGCATCCGTGATATCCACTGGTCGGCTTAATTGATCTACCGGCAAGGGAAATTTACATTTACCGCATACAGGATGATCATCAACCCTTGCCATGGGAACCCTGTTTTTTGTGCCGCAGTTTGAACACGCAAGAATAAAAGTAGTGCTCTCCATTTTATCTTCCTTTTGGCTAAATCAAAGCTGTAATTTCTTTTCCATATCCCTGGGCCGCCTGGATTCCACCTTCTATCCAGCTTGCCTTCAGCATCAGAGGCCCTGTAGCCATTTTCATACCAAATATATGTTTCATGGTTTCATAGATTCTTTCCGGAGCTTCTCCGCTCCACCCATAAGCCCCAAAAGCACCGCCTGGTTTGTCCTTAAGATCAGCCCTTTCTGAAAGAAACAAAATCTGTTTCATGGCTGTAATCATCTCTCCATGATATGTGGCAGACCCAAACACATAAGCATCATAGCCTTTTAAATCTTCCTCGTTTTTAATTTCCCCCACCTTTTTTACTTCTGCTTCATGCCCTGATATCCGAACACCTTCAGCAATAAGATTTGCAATTCCTGTTGTCTCTTCAGATCGGGTTGCATATGCAATCAATACCTTTCCCATGTTTCCTCCTCTTCTAATTTCAGTTAATTAATATCGTGTAGATTTTGTACCTTCATGATTCAGACTTGGCTAAGAATATCATTCATTTGCGATTTAGCAAAGCCGCAATCAAAAAGGGGTTTATTTTTCAATACATCCAGGCGTTCGTGGAATGAAATACCTTGCGCCTGGTAAATAATTCCGGTTGGAATTGACTCTTCATTCATATGGGCCAGTTGAAGTGCTTTTTCGTAATCAGCTTTATCATGGTTTGTTTGTTCAAGATCAAGTGAAACAAACGCATTTTTCATCGCACTAAGAATAGCAAAATTGCCGCATCCCGGGCACCACTGACTCTTATTATCAATATCAAATTTTGTTTTTGCCATATCATTTCCCCATAATCTTTTTGACTTTATCGATAATGTATTCAGGATAAATCGGCCTGCCGTCATATTTTAGAATACTGGAAAAATATTCAAGCCCGGTCATCTGCCGGATCATTGCTCCAAGCTGACCTGTGGCGTTCCCTTCAACCAAAATCATTTTTTTATTTACCAGCAGGGTTTTGAGCTGGCGGGTATCCAGAGGCCAGATATCCTCAAAAATAATCCAACCGGCATCAATCCCCTGCTCCCTTAGATAGAGGCATGCTTCCATGATACTGCCTTTTGTTGATCCCCAACCAGTGAGAAAAAATGATGAATTATCGCAAAACACTGAGGGCATCCGCAAATGAACTTTCATGTCGGCCATCTTATCAAAACGCTTTTCCACCATTTGTTTGCGAATCACCGGATCTTCTGAAGAAAACCCTTCTGGCGTGTGTTCATTTCCGAGCGCACGAACCAGGGCCTGTGATGCGCAGGGAATTTTTCTTGGTGAGACACCTCCCTGAGTCAATTTATATCTTAAATACGTTTCATCATGATACATTTGTGTCTTATGATTCAAAAAACTTTCATGCTCGAACCCGATGTTAAACTCACCCAACTCCGTCCGTTTTGAATCTACTAAATACTGATCCATCAATACAATGGACGGAACCTGGAAAGCAGATCTCCAATAGTCTGTATCCCGTCACCTGCTGCACCGCCTATTAAAATTGTTATATCATTTACCATGGTATCCCTCTCATCTGCATTCAGTTTTAAGGCCATAACTGAAGCCTTGTTAAAGGTTTTAAAAGCAAAATTCAGACCAAAGCATCCCAAACAATTCAAAAACATTATCGCGTATAAAAATAACATTAAATAGTACTTCAAGCATTTGCTTTAACTTCTCAAATATGGCATAAATTGTGCATTGACTATGAATCGTTCCAAAATGTAAAAATCGATCAAAGAGTTTTATAATACGGACTCTATCCGAAGGAGATAAAAATGGCAAAAGATAAAACAACCCTCTATGCTTTAAGTACATGCAGCCATTGCAAGTCTACCAAAAGGCTCCTGTCTGAGTGTAATGTTGAATACGAGTATATAGAAGTGGATGACCTGGTAGGAGAAGAGAGGAAAGCCATTTTAGCAGATATAAAGGAGCTCAACCCCAGATGTTCTTTTCCTACCATCAAAATCAACGAAACCGTTATCGTCGGATATAAGGAAAAACAGATAAAGGAGGCTTTAGGCATAACAGATGAAAATTGAAACTGATCAACTGTATGAAATGTTAAAAAAATCCCAGGAAGCCAAGGGCATCTATTTTAATAAAAACAAAGACCTTGTATTTGAACTTCTTGAATCATTGCTCAAAAATAAGGATCGATACGGTTATATGGCCTGTCCCTGCCGGCTTGCCGGTAATGACAGGGAAAACGACAAGGATATTATCTGTCCCTGTGTATACAGGGCACCGGACTTAGAGGAGTTCGGAGCATGCTATTGCGCGCTGTATGTAACAAAAGAAGTCCACAACGGACTGAAAGAAGCCTCTTATGTTCCGGAGAGAAGACCCCCTGAAAAATCATTTAATTTTTAAGGAGATATCTTATGGACGATTGCAGCTTACCAGTTTTAAATACAGGCCTTAGAGGCATTGACGTCGCCAGCTCCAAAATCTGCGATGTTCGGGGAAAAGAAGGAAAACTGATCTACCGCGGATATTCCATAGAGTCCCTGGCAGAAAAAGCCACGTTTGAAGAAACCTGTTTCCTTTTATTATATGAAAGACTCCCTAAAAAGGAAGAACTTAAGAACTTTGACCTAAGCCTCAAACAGAAACGGCATGTTCCTGAAAATGTTTTTTCATTTTTAAAGACACTTCCCTCTGACATGAACCCCATGGATGTTCTGCAGATGGCAACGCCACTGCTCATACAAAATGACCCCAATGTAGAAAATACGGAAATTGAAAGTACGTTGTACAGTGCTGAAAATCTCATTGCAGGGATGGCAACGATTACTGCTGCCTGGGATCGAATTCGAAACAACAAAGACGTGGTGGAGCCGGATGATTCCCTGAGCCATGCTGCCAACTTCTTATATATGCTCAATGGCAGCAAACCCGATGATGAAAGCGCCCATTTTTTTGATACAGGTCTTGTACTGCATGCCGAACATTCATTTAATGCTTCAACATTTACCGCCAGGCAGGTGGCTTCCACCCGGGCACATATTTATGCCGCGATATCCGCTGCAATCGGCTCGCTTTCCGGTGCGTTGCACGGCGGAGCCAATGTCCGGGTTATGAAGATGCTGAAACAGATCGGCTCGGTGGATAAGATTGATTCTTACATCAACAACATCCTCAGTTCCGGCGGATTAATCATGGGGCTTGGTCATGCTGTTTATCAAACCGATGATCCCAGGGCCATCATACTTTCTCCCATGAGCAAACGCATGGGCCAGATCGCAGGTAATACGCTCTGGTATGATCTGTCCCGGGAGCTGGAAAAAAAAGGCAAAGCAGCCTTTAAAGCAAAAAAGCAAAAAGAGATTTTCTGTAATGTAGACTTTTACAGTGCATCTCTGTTTTATAATATGGGTATTGCAACCGATCTATTCTCACCTCTATTTGCCATCTCCCGTGTCAGCGGGTGGTCAGCACATGTTATTGAAGAGCAGTATGCAATGGCAGCGCCAAAACCATCTTTATACAGGCCTGGTGCAGAATATGTTGGAGATTACTGCGGTCCTGATGAATGCGTGTTTACCGATATTGATGAACGTTAAAACCACAAAAGGAAAAGGAATATGAAATATTGGCAGTGCAGTGTCTGCAAGTATATCCATCAAGGAGATACACCGCCGGAAAAATGTCCCATATGCGGAGTAGACAGCAGCAAATTTATTGAAATTGATGAGGCTTCAGTACCACAAAAAACACCCCCAGAAAAACAGATGGAGAAAAAGCCGCCTGCTGCAGTCACAGTAAAAAAGCCCCCTGAAAGCAAACTAAAACAAGCCGCCGCACAGGAACCCAAAAAAGAAAACGTCCAAAAGGGAAAAATAAAATTTGAGCAGATTAAATCGCTTCTGGTCAAACACCACGCCCACCCGGTATCTGTTCACACACCCAATGGACTTTTACCGGCAGCAGCACTGCTTTTAGTCATTGCCTGGCTTTTTGACACCCAATTGCTTGAAAAAGCGGCAATTGTAAACCTTGTCATTGTGATACTGGCACTTCCATTTGTTGTTTATACCGGTATTCTGGAATGGAAAACCAAATACAACGGTGCCATGACACCGGTTTTTAAAATCAAAATCCTTGCTGCTTCTGTAACTTGTGCTGCATGCGCCATGAGTCTTATATGGTATGCCCTGAATCCGGACATACTGTCTTCTTCCAGATCATGGGTATTCATCCTGTTGAACATCATCATGCTGGCCGGAGCAGGTGCGGCAGGCCACATTGGCGGCAAGCTGGTATTCAAGGATTAATAAGGCGATCAGATTTTAATTTCTATACCCACTGGGCAATGATCTGAACCAAACACCTCATTATCGATAAAGGCCCGGGTAATAAGGCCTTTATCGATAAGATCCTGTGTAACAAAGAAATAATCAATTCGCCATCCGGCGTTATTCTTCCTTGCATTAAAACGATAGGACCACCAGGAATATTTTATCTCTTCAGGGTAAAAATGCCTGAAGGTATCGACATACCCATCATCCACCATTTTATCCAGCACATCACGCTCAACACGTAAAAACCCGGAACGTTTAGAGTTAGGGCCTGGGTTTTTAAGATCAATCTCATTATGTGCTGTATTAAAATCCCCCGTAATAACAAGACTGTTGCCCTGATCTCTTAAGTCTTGAGCATAGGCCAAAAACCATTCATAAAAATCCAGTTTATAGGCCAGGCGCTCATCATTCATCTGACCGTTGGGAAAATAGATATTGAACAAAATGAAATTTTTATAATTCAACTGGATTATCCGGCCTTCGTTATCAAACTCCGGACGTCCAAATTCTGTAATGACCTGATCAGGCTCAACCCTGGTATATGCCACAACACCACTGTAACCTTTTTTAACTATTGAATAGGACCAGAAAGATTTATACCCGTTATGCTCTAACATCTCCAAAGTCCGCTGATCTTCCTGCAGTTTGGTTTCCTGAAGAAGGAGAACATCCGCATCAAGGTCTGCCGCAATTTTTAAAAAATCTTTTTTCATGACTGCCCGAAGGCCGTTTACATTCCATGATATAAGTTTTAGCGTATTTTTATCAGACATTTGCTTTTTCTACCTTGCTATTCTATCTCACGATACAGGTATGTACCGTTCGATTGTGTATTTATTCTTTTGCCAGTACAATCCAGGCAGATGGTGATACCGTTTTAATAAAAGTTGGGTACGAAAAATTGTATTATCCAAATAAAAAAAGGGTTGATGCGTATGATGATCAACCCTTTTTTATCGTTTTATCAGCGATGCCGGCCTTAATTCCGGATCATAATAATTACCTTGATCTAATTGTCCCGATTTAATCGGTCCGATCTAATTGTCCGATCTAATTGTCTTGGTCAGCCAGGTAATCATCATACATGCTTTCAAGCGCCAATTTATGTTTTGACTCTTCCTGAACAAGAATCATGAACACTTTTTTGCCGTCTTCATTATCAGCCTGATCAGCAAGCATTGAATAGAGTTTAACTGCCTTTTCTTCTCTTTTCATGGCGAGTTTAAGAACCTCCGGCATGGGCATACCTTCTTCGTATTCTATTTCCACCATATAGTCACTGATTTTAAGATCAACAACTGTCTTGAACTCATAGGAATCAATTTTTTCTTTATTGCCTGAAATATCTGAAAGAAGAGCTGCATGTTTTTCCTCTTCTTTTGCAAAAGACTCAAAGGTCTCTTTCAGTTGAGAACGCGTTGCCTCTTTAGCAAGTAATGTATAGAATTCAACAGCTTCGTTTTCTTTGCCGATTGCAAATTCCAATATTTCATCAATTGATCCAAAATCCATTTTCATTCTCCTCTTTTTAGCGGGTTTAATACTATTTATTTAACATCAGATTTTAACGTTCTAATTTAAAGCTTGTTAAGCAAAATTAATACCATATTCTTTTAGCAATGAATATAGTTTATTTACATGCAAAACCGGTGAATGATCAATCAAAAATTTATTTTTTTTAAAATATTGTTCAAAGCTGCATCTGCATCATCGTATAAAAACGAATACCCGGCACTCAACAAATTCTCTGGCACAGCATTCTGGCTTTGCAGAAGGCTTTTGCCCAGTTCACCCATAAGCATCTTTATGACAAATGCCGGTGCAGGCATGAAAGCCGGTCTTTTTAAAACCTTTCCAAGTGCTCCGGCAAACTGTTTTTGACGAAGCGGTGTTGGAGCTGTAAAATTAAAAGCACCATCAAGATTGTCATTGTGTATTATAAACTCTGCTGCGTGTTCGATATCTTTGATATGAATCCATGGAAACCATTGTTTTCCATTCCCCAAAGGGCCTCCTGCAAACCATTTAAATGCCGGAACCATTTTTGATAATGCACCGCCGTTTCCTAAAACCACACCGAATCGCATAATGCTTACACGGACATCCTTCGCTTTTGCCTTTAAGGCTTCTTCTTCCCAGTCTATACAGACCCGGGCTAAAAAATCATTACCTGCCGCGCTGTTCTCTGTAAGCTTTTTCTCTTGGGCATCTCCATAAACCCCGACAGCAGAAGCATTTAACAGGTGCCTGGCTTTTCCTGTTTTTAACGCTTCAACAATATTTTTTGTAGTCAGGATGCGCGAATCATAGATAGCTTGTTTGTATTTTGGCGTCCAATAGCTGAAAATGCTCTTCCCAGCCAGATTGATTATAATATCAGCTTCTTCAATCCTATTCTGCCAATTGCCTTTAATGGTTGTGTCTGCACAGATCCATTCAAAATCTGGAAATTCTTCAGTAAACGGATGTGCCGGGGAAGTCCCTGTCCCCATAACCTTTATTTTTTTCTCCAAAAAATATCTGGAGAGTCTTTTGCCCACAAACCCTGACGCTCCTGTAATCAATATTTTTTCCATAGAAAACAACCTTTTTTAGAAAATTAAACCTAAAGTTAATCATAATTTTATAAAAATGAATGGCTACTTGAAGATATATCGCTTTAATTGAGTTTTCCTTTATGATATGTTTTTAACATTATTATCGGCCTGTAACCATAAAAAAAGCGTGTCATGTTGCAGAATTCATACGACAACTCAACTATTTATGAAAGCCTTTTTGAAAACTCAAGTTCAATTATGCTTATCGTAAATCCTAAAACCGGTGCAATTTTAGACGCCAATCATGCTGCCCTGAAGTTTTATCAGTACTCAAAGAAAGAAATTGTTAAGCTCAACCTATCAGATATCAACACCCTTTCCTCTGAAGAAATAAACCACCTCATGGAAAATGCCGGAAACAGGGTTCAGAACCAATTCCAATTCTGCCACCGTTTGAAAAACAATGAAATAAAATATGTTGAAGTTTATTCTGGCCCCATAACTTTTGATAACCAGAAAGCCTTGTATTCGATTGTTCACGACATTACCAGGCTGCGGCAGGCCCAAAAAACCCTAAAGGAAAGTGAGCGCACTATTCGGGCCATGATCAATGCAACAAAAAGCCTTGTTTACCTGTTTGACACTGACGGGGTTCTCATCCAGATAAACAAACCCGGAGCCATGTTGTTTGATAAACATCCCAAGGAAATGATTGGTGAAAATTTTAAAATATTTTTTGAGGAAAACGACTATTCCAGGATCAAATCCATGGTGGACGAGGTGGCCAAAAATCATCAGCCGATTAATTACCAGAAAACCCTTAATGAAAGATTTTATGATGTTAACCTACACCCGGTCTTTAACAAATCAAAACAGGTAGACAGGGTTTGTGCATTTGCAAATGACATCACTGATATAAAAAAGACTGAAAAGGTATTTACTGCAATCGAAACAGCAGGTGGAATCTGTCATGAGATGAATCAGCCGCTTCAGGTCATTGTTGGTAATCTTGAACTGCTAAAAATGAATATCGATCCTGCTGATCCCAACATGAAATTTGTGGAAAACGTTATCCTTCAGGCGGAAAAACTGGGTCTCATAACGAAAAAACTCACTCATATCACCCACTATGAAACAAAGGCATATGTGCAGGGAACCATTTTTGATATCGACCGGTCTTCTGATATTAAATAATAAAAGCCATCTCAAAAATAATTCTTGCTTTTGAGATGGCTTTTATAAACGAACTGTTTTTTCTATGTAATTTTTTCTATCTTGGTTGTTTTGTTGTGGTTAACTGTCTGTCTTTTTTTTAAGATCTGCAACAAGTTTATCATAAGACTCTTTTTGAAGAATCTGATCAAACTGTGTACGGTAATTTCCCACAAGAGATACCCCTTCAATCACCATGTCATATACCATCCAATCACCGCTTTTAGTTTTATACATACGGTAATCAATCGGGATTTCCACTGTTTCGGTTATGATTTTTGTATTAATCTGTGCTTTTTTCTTTTTTATAAGCTCTTTTACAAAAACTACTTCTTCATCTGTGTAAGATTCGATTTTTGAAATATAGGTATCTTCAAGCAGTTGACCAAAAAGAACAACAAAATTCTTTTTTTCTTCATCAGTCCTTTTTTTCCAGTGTCTGGCAAGGCTGAGCTGACTCATCTTGGCAAAACTGAACCGCTGGTTTATAACTTCTCTTAACAGTTCTCTACGTTTTTGTGTATTTTCCTCGCCCTTAAGGTCAGGATCCCTTAAAATAGATAGAATCTGGTCGATACTGGCTTTAAGCTTATCCTGAATAGGAGAGGCAGCCAATCCCCGGCCGGCCGGCATCAGCAGACAAAGTGCTGTCAATATCAAAAAAAACCGTTTAATCTGTTTCATAAGAACCTCCAAAAAAAATTATGGCATCTGTTTTAAATGCTTAGCAGGTCTTTGTAAGCATCATCCGTATTGGCCTGGATAGTGAATACATTGTCAAGTTTTGTAAGTGCGAGTGCATTCATTACATTGGTTCCAAGACCGGTCAGTACAAATTGCTTATTGTCTTTTTTACTCCACTGCAGTCCTTCCACCAGGGTCGCAATACCTGAGCTGTCCATGAATGAAACGCCTGAAAGGTCTACAATAACGCCCTTAACTCCTTTTTCAAAGAGTGGGAGCAATTTCTCCCTCAAGCTGGGTGAAGAAAACATATCCACTTCGCCCTCAACTGTAATGACACCAATATTTTCTTTTTCGTTGCTTTTTATTTTAAAACCCATAAGTCCACTATTTCTCAAATATGTATTTACTGACCAATTCTTCCAGACTGATTGCAGACTCTGTATCCATTAAAGAGTCATTATCGCCCAGCATTTCATCCGAACCACCGGGTGACAGCTTGACAAATTTATCCCCGATCACACCCTTGGTGCGAATGGAGGCAATTGTATCATCGGTGAGCTGAGTTCCCTTTTTGATTTCCATTACGACAAGAGCCTCATTTTCTTCCAGAGTAATTCGTTTGACCTTTCCTACAGCTACCCCTGCAATTTCAACAGAAGCCGCTATTTCAAGGCCTTCTATGGAAGCAAACCTGGCGTCAATTGTATATGAATCAGACTTGAAAAGATCCACGCCTCCCAGGTTAACTGACAAATACACCAGGCAGGCAATACCCACCACCATAAAAATACCCACTGAAATTTCTGTTTTTTTCCCAAACATAATGAATAATTTAAATCCTATAGTAGTAAAGATGTCAAGATATAATCCACAATCAAAATGGAAAGCGAGGTCAGGACCACTGTGTTGGTGGTGGCCCGGCTGACGCCTTCAGTAGTGGGCTGAGCAGAGAAACCCATAAATGTGGAAATCCAGGTAATTAAAGCCCCAAAACAAAAAGATTTTAAAATCCCGCCGTAAATATCGACAAACTCAACAGATGATATCATTTTGCCGATATAGGCCCCTTCGTTTACCCCTAAAAGTTTCACACCCACAAGATATCCACCGGCAATACCCACAAGATCAAAAAAAGCTGTCAAAAGCGGGAGAGCGATTATCCCGGCAAGAATCTTGGGACTAATTACATATTTCAGTGGATCAATGGCCATCATTTCAAGAGCAGGAAACTGATCCGTTATTTTCATAATACCGATTTCAGCGGTAATGGCTGATCCGGCCCTGCCGGTAACCATCAGGGCACATAAAACCGGTCCAAGTTCTCTGATAATTGACAATGCCACCATAATACCCAGGGCAGCTTCGGCACCAAACTGGCTCAAAGAATAATATCCCTGTATTCCCAGTACCATCCCGGTAAACAGCGCTGTTACAAAAACAATTAAAAATGATTTTGAGCCGATAAACTCAATTTCTTTAACAAGACGGTGAAACCTGTAGGGTGGTATGAACGCCTGGAACAGGCTTAAAAACAGAAATATCCCGCTTCTGCCAAATACTTGAAGCCGGGTTAGAGTGTAGCGACCGATCGATGCTGCAATTTCCAAATTCTTCGAGCTCCTTTAGTCAATCAGGATTTCATCCAGATAATTTTTATCTGTTCTCGTGAAGGGAATCGGACCTTCGGGCTCCCCGTTTATAAATTGTCTTACCCTGGGATCATCACTTTCCCGTATTTCTTCTGCTGTGCCGCTGGCGATAATATCACCATAAAAAAGGATAATAATATTATCCGCAATCCTGAAACAGGATTCGATGTCATGTGAGACCACGACAGAAGTAATACCGAGCGTCTGGTTAAGATCCCTGATCAGCTTATCAATAACACCGGTTGAAATAGGGTCAAGACCGGAGGTCGGCTCATCATAAAAAATAACTTTAGGATCCATCACAATGGCTCTTGCCAGGCCGACTCGTTTCATCATCCCGCCGGACAACTGCGAGGGCATAAGATGCTCTGTCCCCCTCAGACCAACCATCTCAAGTTTCATGGTGACAATGGTTTTGATAATATTGTCGGCGATCTTGGTATGTTCTCTTAGTGGAAAGGCAATATTTTCGTATATATCGAGATAATTGAACAGTGCCGAACCCTGAAACAGCATGCCCATTTTTTTTCTTAATTCATACAATTTCTTTTTACCGGCAGTCGCTAAATCAACGCCGTCAAAATAAACCGCACCAGAATCGGGTTTTTCAAGGCCTGTGAGTTGCCTTAAGAGGGTACTTTTTCCAGAGCCGCTTCCCCCTAAGATAACGGTAACTTTACCCTTTTCGAAACGACAGTTCAAATTATTGGAAGCTGTTATGTTTCCATATTTTTTTACAAGATTCTCTACTTTGATCATGGATTTTAGTCTGCTGCATTTAAGTTATTTTTCACAAACCGTTATGAACTTATATAGATAGCTTACCCGATTTGCCCTGTCAACGATAATTACAAAGATTGACAAACTATCCGGGGCTTTATATAAAATTCAGAATATGGCACCAAATACCCATACCCCTAAACAGATGATCAAGGATCATTCACCGGAACTACAGGCTTGTCTTTGTAAGGTGGAGCGCCTGACCAGCTGCATTGAAATCGCGAAATTAATTCATTCTGAACTGTCCATCGGCAAACTGCTTTCCAGTGTTATGGAAGCAACCAAAAAAGCTTTTAAAGCTGATGCTGCAAGCATGCTTCTGATTGATGAAGAAACCGGAGACCTGACATTTCAGATCGCCCTTGGAGATGTTGGTGATGAAATTAAAGAAATCTTCCGCATTAAAAAAGGCGAAGGTATTGCGGGACTGGTTGCTCAAAAAGGAACCCCTTTGAATCTTCAGGATGTCTATGATCATCCCAAATTTTCAAAAGAATACGATCAAAAAACCCATTACCGCACCCGTGCCATGCTGTGTGTGCCCCTCAAGGTCCGAGGCGAAATTATTGGTGTGATTCAGGTTATCAACAAGCTGGTTGAGCCCTATATTTTTACTGAAGAAGAGCTTGACATGCTGATCACTATTGCTGGCAGCGCTGCTGTGGCTGTTGATACCGCTAAAATGCATAAAATCATTTTAAAACAGGAAACCCTGGGCAGAGATTTAAAACTGGCCAAGGAGGTACAGGAAAGCTTTTTACCCAACACGCTCCCACAGGCTGAAAACTATCGTTTTGCTGCCCTGAACGAGCCTGCCCTTGAGATTGGGGGAGATTTTTATAATTTTTTCAGACTGCCGGCAAACCGTCTGGGAATTGTTTTGGGAGATGTATCCGGGAAAGGTATTTCAGCATCTCTGTTCATGGCCCGGCTGACGTCTGATCTTTTGTATTATACCCTTATTTATCCAGAACCCAAGATTCTACTCAGTCAGGTGAATAACGTCTTATGTGAAAGAGCTAAAAGGGGCATGTTCGTCACCTTGGTTTATCTGCTCCTTGACACACGGGAAAACCGTATCATTATGTCTAATGGTGGCCATATGTCTCCGATCTATTCGGACGAGGACGGAGCCAGGCTTTTGGGCAGAAACAACAAAAAAGGACCTCCGCTGGGAATTCTTGCCGATGCTGAGTACCATCAGGAAATATTTGAAATGGATGAAAATTCAAGCATTACCCTATATACAGACGGCATTATAGAAGCAAAAAATTCTTCCGGGGAGCTGTTTGGAACAGATCGATTGTTAAAGGTCATTGAAGATCACTCTTCAGATGTGGAAAAAATATGTGAAACAGTGACTCGTTCGGTGGACAGTTTCACTACATCCGAAGGCAGAGGAGATGATTTAACTCTGCTGGCTTTTGGTAGGAATTAACCTTTCCCATAATATAAGAACGGTTTACTTTATGGAATCAAAATCTATTCAGCTAAGCGTAAAGTCGCATCCGAAAAACCTTGCCCAAATAAGAGAGGCTGTGTCAAAAACAGCATCAAAGGCCGGGCTTTCAGAAGAGGTTTCAGGAAGTATAATTCTTGCTGTGGATGAAGCCTGCTCCAACATTATCAGACACAGCTACGACAATGACCATACCAGGGAGATTGACCTGACATTGGAAGTTTCTGCCAAAGAATTGATTATCACACTTGTAGACAAAGGGATTGAATTTAATATCTGCGAAACAGAGGCAAGGGATGTCAGTGAAGTCAGACCAGGTGGTCTTGGGATTTATATTATCAAAGAAGTCATGGACCACGTGGACTATTGCAGGACTACTGATGGCTGTAATTGTGTTAAACTGGTCAAAAAACTATAACCAAAATATGTTTTAAATGACGTCTACTCCCCGGATAAAATCATTAAAGTCAGATCATCCGACTGAGGCTCCAACTGGTTTTCACACTCATCTTTAATCCATTCAAGCTGTTCATCAAGAGGCATCTGTCTCGATTGAAGAAGCCAGCGTAAAAATCCTTTTAAACCAAGCTCCTGCCCAATGCTCTTTTTCTCACCTTTTTTGATGCGGCCTTCTGTAAATCCATCGGTATACAGGTAAAGGCGCCTGTTTTGAAGAGACACTTTCTTTGCAGGGTGCTGTACACCAGGTATGACACCCAAAGGGGGGTTGGAGGCTTCTACCTTCACGATCCCTTTTTTATTAACCAGAAATGGTGGAAGATGCCCCACATTAACGATACTGATTTCATTGGTTTCCGGGCTGAGCCATCCACCAACAAACGTAACAAACATTCCACGAACTGCTGTTTCGCACAATTCATTGTTCATTAATTCAATAATCTGGCTGATATCATCCTGCACTTTACACAGGCATCTGAAAAGAGAGACTGCCTTAGCCATAAGAAGCGCAGCTGATGTTCCTTTGCCGGAGACATCCCCCAGGCAGAAACAGATGGTACCGTCCTGTTTGGCAAAATAATCATAAAAATCACCGGACAGATGATATGCCGGGATATTAAATGCTGCCACCTGATGGATCTCATCAATATCCGGCTGGAGACTTTGCTGAATTTCCCGTGCAATATCAAGTTCCGCTTCAAGTTTTTCAGCGTATTCGTCTCTTTCCTTTAATGAATTTTGAAGCTTCCAGGTCAGCTCCTGATAGGAGATATTGTCATCTACCAGTTTTCGATTGGCATGCCCCATAACTGTTTCATAGTCAATCTGGGTTCCCACACCGATACTCATTGCATCAGAGGTTTCCTTTACCTGTTCAGGTAAAATTCTTAAAAGCATTTCGATCTGGTCGTTGCTTAATTTAAAAATCAGTTTTGATGTATTTTTAAGAAGGGTTAAAGCTTCCGCTTTATCATGACAGGTATATACGGCATTACACAGGTCCGCAAGATACATCATCCCCGACAGAACCGTCTGCTTCTGGCTCTTGTTGGGCTTTTGACTGTCTTTTTTATTAAAAAACTGGTGATGGGATGCAATGGCAAAGGAGTAGCTTTTCGGCAGGTTCCACCGTTTCATGAGAAGCGCCCCAACATCATCATGAGTGGTATGAAATAACTCTTCTTCCATTTCATGACGCTGTTCCGGAAGATTTGATCTGAGCAGAGGCCAGCGGTCTGTTTTTTCCGGCTCAAGAGAAAAAAGAACCAGCAGCCCCACATCCTGAAGCATACCCGCGGTAAATGCTTTCTCAACTGGTCCATTTACAAGATAACCTATTTGCTGGGCTGCCACACCTCTTCGAATGGAATCCTCCCAGAATGTATCTACATCAAAATCAGGGATTTTCCTCTTTGACAATGCTTCTTTCACGGCAAAGCACAACACCAGGTTTCTCAGGCTTTCCATGCCCATTACAACCACGGCATCTGAAATGGTCTGTATACTTTGCCGGAATCCGAAGAAAGCTGAATTAACCAGTCCAAGCAATTGGGCGGTCAAGGCAGGGTTGATGGAAATCAACCGGGTCATAATATCGATTTCCGCGTCATCACGCAGGGTATATTGAATCAATTGCATAATCTGCTTATTTGGAACGGGCAGGTCTTCAGGCTCAAGATCACGATAAAAAGCAGCAGCCATCAGCGCACACGACAAACGATTAAGTTTTTAAAAGAAAAACAGAACTTCAAAAGAACCTCCAGTTTCAAATATCATTAATTTCGTTTTTCATTTTTAAATAAATATAAGGTTTAAGTCAAGGCAAGACAATGAATTAACCAAGGGGTTCTGGAAAGTATTTTTTAATTTGCATTTCAGTTCCTTTCCAAGCTATAAGCGTTATCATATATTGGTTTAACTATAACTTTTTATACCAACTTATCATAACTGGAGAAGGCACACCATGTTAAAAAAAAGTCTGGAAAATCAATCTATCGAACGCAGAGAATCACCGCGGCATCGACTCAAGACAAAAGTCAAATTAGTTGTAGGAAAAAAAGAAACGATAGAGGAATCTGAGAACTTAAGCCTTACCGGTCTTTTCTTAAAATCCAATGTCCCTGAAAACTATGGGGTCGACGAACCTGTAGAGGTCTCTTATACAGATGAGTCCGGAAAAGAGCAAAAGCACACTGGGAAAATTATCAGAAAGTCCAAAACCGGGGTTGCCATCATGTATTGGAGAGATAAAGCACCACCACCAATTGTATAACCTCTAAATTTCATCATTTTTTATCAATGCGAAATCCGCTTCAAAAACTAAACTTTGAGGAGGATGAGAAATTTGCTTGACGGTACCCGGCTTATATGGGATGTCAGAATTCTGGCGTATGATACCATATTAAACTATTCGGAGAATTGCGTATGTATAATGGATTTTTCGGTTTCCATGAAAAACCATTCAAGTTAATCCCAAATCCTGATTTCCTTTACTTAGGAAAAAGCCATGAAGAGGCACTTGCTCACTTAAGCTATGCCACCTCTCAGGGAGACGGCTTTGTGGAAATAACAGGTGAAGTCGGAACCGGGAAAACCACATTGTGCCGGGTATTTCTTGAGGATTTGGGCAAAGAGATTGAAGTGGCCTATATCTTCAACTCAAACCTGGATGCTGTCCAGCTGCTCAAAACCATTCATACGGAACTTGGGATTGAATATAATTCACAAGACCCAATTATTCTTACTGAAACACTGAATCAATATTTGCTGAAAAAGAAAGCAGACGGCAAATCCGTTATCCTGCTCATTGATGAGGCCCAGCATCTTGGAAGAGATACCCTTGAACAGCTCAGGCTCCTGTCCAACCTTGAAACCACCAAAAACAAATTAATGCAGATCATACTGGTTGGACAACCGGAATTGGGAGAGCTTCTGGATTCTTTTGCAATGCGGCAGCTCAGACAAAGGATTAACTTATCCTGCTACATTCTACCCTTAACCTTGAAGGAGACCTGTGAGTATATAGATCACAGAGTGAAAGTCGCAGCCAGAAATCGAATAAACCTGTTCTCCAAAAGTGCCCTGAAAATAATTTACAAACATTCCCGAGGTGTTCCACGCCGGATTAATATTATTTGTGACCGGGCGCTTCTGGTGGCATACAGCCAGGAAAAAACCTCCATTACACCATCTATTGTCAAAACAGCCGTTAAAGAGCTCCAGACTCCCAGACAAACGATACCCGGCCAAAAAAGCCATTCAAAAACCGTCATCCTGTCCTTTATTGCAGTATTGATGGCAGCAGGCCTTTTGTTCGCTGCATACTTCTTTGTTTCTCCCAAAAAAACAGATGGCGTGCCTGCTGCCAAGGAGATTGAACAAAAAGCTGTTGATCATAAAACCGTGGTATCCAAGCCAATCCCTGCCCTCCCAGCAGATGAAGAAAAAAAACCTGCCCCTCTGATTTTAGAATCAATAGAGCCACAGGTCGAACAGTTTTCTCTCCCCACTATCGCCCCTCCTGAGAAAACAGCCATCCGGGTTTTAAAAACCATTGGATCAGGAACTGACAGGAAAACTGCTTTCAGGCATATCCTTCAGTTATGGGGAAAAAATCCTTCAGCGGAGTTTGATCAGCTTTCCGGACAGATAGAGAGCAATTGGGATTTTTTCAGAATGGCAGGCATGCAGAATAATGTACTGGTGTTTCACACTTCTTTAGGTGTTAAGGATTTAGAAAAATTCAATTTCCCGGCTATTCTTAGACTTTTCTCAACTCACCAAGCCAAGGCCCGATATGTTGTCCTGACAAAAATAACAGACAACAATGAATATATTCTTTTTTTTGATGATAAAAACACACCCGGAAGGATAGCCCGAGACGCTTTATACCCGAAACTTACCGGGGATATCTTTATCACCTGTAAAAACATCTTCGGATATGCAGGGGTGATTGGGGAAAGCTCTCCGAAATTCTCTGTGTTGTCGGTAAAACTTCTGTTGCGGGAAATCGGGTATCCATCTATAGACCTGAGCCCGGTTTATGATGATGCTGTAAAAAATGCAATAAAAAAAATCCAGGCAAAATATGGACTTATCCAGGACGGCCTTGTTGGCAACAGGACAAAATTTGCATTGATCCAGGAAAAAAACTCAGCCTCCACCCCGTTTTTAAAAAAAAACAAAACTGACAATACAATCCAGGAAGAGGTTGTTTTGCAATGAGCTCTATTTTAAAAGCATTAAAAAAGGCAGAGCAAAACAGTTCGAAAAAAGATCTTTTTTCAGGACTGACAACCACACCTCGGCGTTTTTACAGTCCAATAAACCCTGGGGGTTCTGAAAATATTTTCCATCGTTATAAACGGATATGGATTTGTTTTGGTGCGGTGTTGATCGTTGGTTTTTCCTGCTTTTTATTTTTTCAACTGGATGCAAAGCAACACCAGGAACCGCCTGCTTATAAATCACCTGGGGTTCAAGCGAAAAAAGAAATTAAACAAGAAAAAAAGGCCTCCTCTTCATCGCCTGTTCATGTTGCCGATACGCTCCCTTCCCGTTTAAAACCTGAAGCAATACCGGAACCCAAATCATCTCCACAGCCGGTTCCGACACAAAAACCCGTATTGGCTAATGAAGAGATCCCAGAGGTTGAGCCAGACATTTCATTGCCTGAAAAAACAGCAGATCTCCCGGTTATCCCAAAAGATGAGACACCGACAAAAGAAGATATCGTGGAAATAAAAGATAAAGAGATTAAGATTCAGGCAATCTCCTGGTCTCAAACACCTGAAGATCGAATTGCAGTGATCAATAATAAAATAGTGTCAGAAAAAGATTCTATTCAGGAGTATCGGATTGTAAGGATTAACAAAGACGAAATTATTCTCAGCCGTTCAGGAAAACAGTATCTGTTAAAATTCAATTACCATTAATTTAAATACGGACGAATAAATCAAAGCAACAGATATTTTTGGAAAGGCTGTTTAATCGATATCTATCCAGTATTGAGCCCATTTACACCTTTCTTTATACGGAAACCTGACCAGTTCAGTGCCCAAAATCGTAAAATCTTTTTCCCGGATGGTATAATACAAAACCTGCTCTTTGCCCAGGATGCTTTCCAGTCCGACTGCGGCATACAATGTAATATGCCTGTCCACAACAAAGCATTCTATGGCTCCGGTAACAATTTTCAAATCTGATTCTCTTTGAACGTCAAAAAGATCAACCATGGTTATTTCAAAAGGTTTGCCATTGAAATGATCTGTGGCATCTGTCCGGGTCAGCTCACATTTCATAAAATTCTTGAAACTCATTTCCAGTTTATTGAACTCAAAATCGTCTGCAAATGAATTTGCCGGAAAAAAAGGAATACACAAAACCAACAGGATTAACAGGATGGGCCTGATTTTCATAAATCACACACTTTCTTTCATCAGCATTTGAATCGTCTTGGGCAATTCTCGCAATATGACCGATTTGAGATGAACGGATTTTGAACCTGAAAACCGGAACCCAAGCTCATCTTTTATCTCATTATTTTTATAACCCACATCCAGGATTACCGGAACAGTATGATCTGTTTTTATCACCTGTGCCACTACATCCTCTGCAGGCATATCTTTCATATCATGATGCACCATAACCATTTTAAATTTTTCAGGCTGAAGTTTAAAGACATCCAGTGCTTTTTTTGCAGAGGAAAATATAACAGCCTCATACCCCATTTTTTTTATCACCGTCATGATCAGGTGGGTCCTTTTTTCGCTTGGATCAACAATAAGAATGTTATTGGTCCCCTGAATATCTCCTTTTTTAATTTCTTTCATCTGGCGGGGAAACCATTTGTCTCCATTAAAGGGGTGCAGAAGGGACACATCTATCTCATAGGCTTTAGACGAAATAAATTCATCAATCCGGTCATCCTCTATTTTTGTAATAAATTTTTTATCCTGGGCAATATAATGGCGGAGCCATTTACGATAATTATAGTCGTTACCGGTGAGAACCAGTATTTTAGGACCGGCAGTGGAATTCACCTGTATAGAATGATAAATCAATGGATCATATGAGAACTGGGCCTGGGTTTCACTATAGTTTTCTTCAACAAATTCAACTATAAAATCCCTGGCCTGGCCTGTGGCAGTCCACAACAAACAAAAAAAACAAATCAACCATAATTTTTTCATCGTTAATCCTGTTTCAAAACAATTAATGTCGTATATGCACTATCGACAACTTAAAGCAAAATCTTGATTCATTAAAATCGCGTTTTATACCAAAATTATTTTTTTTGATCCTGTCATATAATCGTAACAGAAACCCAAAGACAAATAACTGACATCACCCCCATTATTATCAGGGCTTTTTTATGATCTTTTTCCCTCCGGCCCCGGTACAAACCCAGAATCAGCCCCGCAAGACTGATGACGATACCGGTGGTTACAACATATATTAAATAATACAGGTATTGAATGTCCCAGTATGTTCTTAATCTCAACCGGTAAAAGCGATCAAAAACAGACTCAAATTCAGGTTGTGCCCGGTGAAATATCAGCAGGATAACAACCAACAATATCCAGGCAAGAATATTGAGATAAAATAAAAGTTTAGCCCAGAAATCCGTTGTTTTGCGCCGCTCCAAAATAATTCCTTTTTTCTATTCCAATTCGTTCCCCTTTATATTATGATTTCGGCATGGATGCTATAGTTCTTTCAGAAAAAGAATTTAAAAATTTAAAAGATCTGGTGTATTCAACCTCTGGTATTCACCTTCATGACGGCAAGCTTGAACTTCTAAAATCCAAAATTTCCAAACGTATGCGCATGACCAAAAAGCCGTTTAAAGACTATATCCGCTACCTGCATTCTAATGAACGCGAAGTTATAGAATTTATTGACACGGTGACAACCAATCATTCTTTTTTTTTCAGGGAAAACAAAAGCCTTGAATATATCGTCAGCCAGTTCAATGCTCATCCGCAGAAAAATTCAAAAGAATTCAAAATCTGGTGTGCAGCATGTTCAACCGGAGATGAGCCTTATTCTCTTGCTGTACAGTTAAAAGAAAGCGGCCTTTCTTTTTCCATTCTTGCCACAGACATTTCGCACTCGGTCCTTGAAACAGCGGCAAGGGGAATTTACCGACAGGATAAAACTCAAAAAGTCCCAGTGAATACGCTCCACCGTTTTTTCCAGAAAGGATCGGGAAAATATGTCGGTTATCACAAAGTCAAAAAAGAAATCCAAAGCCATATTGCTTTTAAAAAATTCAACTTGATTTCCGACACCGTGCCTTCTACCCAGTTTGATGCTATTTTATGTCGTAACGTTATGATTTATTTTGATTTAAAAACCAGTGAAGCTGTTGTGAACAAACTCTACAACGCCATAGTTCCCAAAGGTTTTTTTGCCATAGGCAATGCAGAAAGCCTGATGAATATGAATCATGGTTTCAGTACAATCCGCCAGATCCCCAGTCTGTATATAAAATGAAGAGGAAATAACAATGGGAGACAACAAACCTTTTGCACAAAAACACCAGGGTCTGACCATAGATCCGGAACTGAAAAAACAGATAGAAGCTCAAGCAAAAAACAAAATTATCAACTGCGCCAGCGCACACAAAGCCGCATCTCTTGCAGGTGTTTCCCCCAAAACTATCGGGATACAGATAGATCTTATGGAATATCGGCTTTCCAGGTGCCAGCTTGGACTTTTTGGATATAAAGACCAGAAAAGACTGAATCCGGACATTGAAATTTCACCATCCCTGAGTAAAAAAATAGATGACGTTGCACCAAACGGCAGGATATCCTGTGAAGCGTGCTGGGAACTGGCTGATAAAGAAAATCTATCCAAACTGGATATGGGATCTGCATGTGAGAAAAAAAACATGAAGATCAAACCCTGCCAGCTTGGTGCTTTTTAAGCGTCACAGGCTGCTCATATGATTGTCGGAACCGGAACAATAAAACTCAGGCTTTTTGGTGTACGATCCCTGAAGGAAAAACGTAAAATCGTAAAATCAATGGTCCAGCGCCTGAAAAACAAATTTAATATTTCCATTGCTGAAACGGATTTAAATGACAGCCATGACTGGGCTCAAATCGGATTTTCCATGGTCGGAAACCACGGCCCGACAATAAACTCAAAATTAGATAAGGTTATAAATGCCGCAGAAGATACAGGTCTTGCGATGATTGCTGATACCCACTTAGAAATCATCCACTTGTCATAGAACTTTCTCAAAAATTTCTCTGGGTTTGATTCTGGGGTCCTGTTTTATATTTTATTGAGTTTATTTTTTATCAGATTTAAGCTTTTGTCTTGTTTTACGCTTTCGTCTTAATTTCTGCTTCCTGATTTTTTCCAGTTTTTCTTGATCACCGGAAAGTTTACCAGTTGTTCCGGCTTCAATTTTTTCAACCAGTGCTCTTAAGGCAAGAAAACGATTTAAGTGCTGGGAACGTGATTTACCGCACTTAACAGATAATTGCGTTTTTTTATGTTTAACAAATACGGCGCAGGATGTTTTATTGACCTTCTGGCCTCCTCTTCCGGACGCTTTTACAAATTTTTCTTCAATATCCTCTTTTTTAATCCCAAGAGCTTTCATTTTTTGCTCAAGCGCCTGAAGTTTCTTTTTATCCGGTCCCATCAATCCTCTCCGTAATACAAAACGTTTTGTTCTTCTTCATAAACTTTGATAAAAACTTCATTTGAAATTAAAAAATATTTATACTATCCTTAACTTATACAATGTTGTCCACATAAATTTAACCTTCAGGGGTACAATGAAAATTGTAAAACTCATTTTTCTTACCTGTTTACTTCTTTTTTTCAGCGTCCCATTATATGCCCAACCCCCAAAGCCCCTGGTTTTTTCAACAGCAGACACCAATACGAGTGCGATTACTGCCTACTTTCAGCTTCTTCAAAAAGCCTATGATGAAATCGGGTATCGTGTGGAATTGAACCGTCTGCCTGGAAAGAGGACCTTTGCACATGCAAATGACGGCAAGGTTGATGGTGTTCTGATCAGCACGAAACAAATTTTAAAATTATACAATAATATTGTTGTCGTACCCGTTAAATTGACACAAGTCACTGTGTTGGCATACTCTAATGGCAAAAATTTTAAATTTAAAGGCCTTGGTGATCTGAAGCCTTATAAAATCGGTATTCTCAGGGAATATCCCCTGACGGTAAAGCTCACTGCCGGAATGAACCGCCAGATTGTAGACAACTATAATTCGCTTTTCTCTCTTCTCCAGCTCAGAGAATTTGACATGGTCATATCACTCAAAAGAGAAGCCCAGCGATTTTTGCACAAAAATCCACGTTTCAAAGATGTTACCCCGCTTGCCCCCCCGATCCTGATCCTGCCGCTGTACCACTTTTTGAATAAAAAGCATGAGGCGCTGGTTCCACAGGTCACTCCAATCATTATAAGGCTAATTAAAGAGAAAGTACTGGAAAAATTATACGAACCCTATCAATCAATTTTAACAAATGAGCCCGGTAAGAGGGGAAAAATACACTTAAAAGCTAAGGATCATGAAAATATTTAAACTCTTTTTTTCTATCATTTTTATCTTAATGGGATGCCTTCCTCTCCAGGCGCAACCCTCTAAAACTTTAACCTTTTGTGTTTCATCTGACACCTCAGCCGTTATTGATGCTTACTATGAATTTTTACAGGTCGCGTATGCAGAGCTTGATTATCGCCTTGAACTTAAAAGATTGCCCATTAAAAGAACCTACATCAGTGTAGATGAAGGGACAATGGACGGAATGGTCATCACCACTCATAACGCCATGAAAAAACATAAAAATATTATCCAGGTCCCCTACCCTTTGACGACCATTGAAATCGTTGTTTTCTCTCGAAACAAAACTTTTTTGGTGAACGGTCGGGAAAGTCTCAAACCATATAAATTAGGGATCTTGAGAGGTTATATTCTTACTGAAAAACTGACTGCCGGGTTGGAGCGGCAGATTGTCAATAATTATGATTCCCTTTTTTCCATCCTCATGGCAGGCCGGGTTGATGTGGTTCTTGCAATGAAACGCGAAACCCAGCGTTTTTTAAAAAACAAACCAAAATATAAAAATATAATAGCCCTTGAGCCCCCATTCTTTTCTCTGCCTCTTTATCATTGCTTAAACAAAAAGCATGAGGCGCTTGTCCCGATAATCAACCCAATTATTGAACGCCTCATAAAAGAAAAAGTTTTAGAAAAAATATATAAACCCTATGAAATTTAACAGGATATTTCTATGAAACTTACTTTTAAACCAATTCAAAGGCTTTTCATTGCCGTTCTGGTTTTACTGAGCCTTATCCCCAATCATGCTCTGGCGGAAAAGAAATTGAATTTTGTTGTAGGAACCCATGCATCTTCAAATATCACCAATGTCTATTTCGAATTTCTGAAAATAGCCTATGCAGAACTGGGGTATGAGGCCACCTTAAAAAAAGTTCCCATCAAAAGAGCGTATAAAAATGTCAGTGAGGGTATTTCCGATGCAATGGTTATCGTGTCCAAAGATCTGCTGAAAACCTATGAAAATATAATAATTGTACCAGAGCCTTTAACCACTATTGACGTGGTTTGTATCTCCAATGACAGAAAGTATAAAATTGAAGGCCCTCAAAGTTTAAAGCCCTATAAGGTCGGAATACTCAGAGGATACACGGTGACGGAAAAATTGACCACAGGAATTCGGCGCCAGATTGTAAACAATCATGACTCTCTTTTCGCCATTTTAGAGGCTGGCCGGGTTGATATAGTACTGGCCATGAAGCGGGAAACCAAACGGTTCTTAAAAAAGAACCCCCAATACAAAAACATTAAGATCCTTGAACCACCAGTTTTTTCTATGCCCCTGTATACCTGCCTGAACAAGAAACACGAGGCACTGGTGCAGGAAATCAGTCCCATTATCAAACGATTGATAGATGAAAAAGTGCTTGAAAAATTATATAAACCCTATACCGTTCAATAATCCCCACAAACGGCATTTTATGAAACCCGTCAAAATTATTATCCTGACAGCTCTAATTATTTCCTGGAACTTTTCTGCATCTAATCGAAGAATAGTAATAACTTTTACAAGTGAATGATCACTACTGATCTTCGAAAATATCCATATAATTCCGACCGGTAACCATAAAATAAATATCTTCAGCAATATTGGTGATGTGATCCCCGATTCGCTCACAGCATCTTCCCACGAAAATAAGCTGGGTGCTGTTATCAAGCAGGTCTTTTTCATCCTGCATCTGACTTCTTACACAGGTCATCATCCTTGCAAATTTACGATCGATTTCATCATCTTTATGCCATACTTTCACCGCATTTTGAGCATCTGCATTAAAAAATGCGTCCATTGAATTTTTGAGCATCCGGTTACACAACTGAATCATTTCGAGGATCAAATCCGATGGTTCTTTAGAAGGTGTTTCGGACAGCTCGGTAACTCGTTTGGATATGTTTGCAGCATAGTCTCCAATACGTTCCAACTCAGAAGCAATTTTCATACAGCTTAAAAGATAACGAAGGTCTGCAGCCATGGGCTGGCGAAGAGCAAGAAGCCTAACACAGGCATCTTCTATCTCCCGCTGGAGCCGGTTGATGTTGTCATCCTTTTTAACAATCGATTTTGCCAGGTCTTTGTCGACATACTCAAAAGCCTGGGCAGCGGAGGAGAGCTGTGATTCACAAGCTTTGGCCGTTTCTTCAATTTTTCTGTTTAAAGCATCTATCTGTGCATCAAATGATTTAACAATATGTTCCTGCATAGTTGATTGGCCTTTTTTATTTATCCAAATCTTCCGGTTATATAATCATGGGTTAATTGATGCAGCGGATTTAGAAAAATCTGCTCAGTGGGTCCGATTTCAATCAGATCACCTAAATGAAAAAATGCAGTCCTCTGTGATACCCGTGATGCCTGCTGCATGGAGTGGGTTACAATGGCAATGGAGTAATCCTGTTTAAGTTCGTCAATCAGATCCTCAATAATGGCGGTGGCAATTGGGTCAAGAGCGCTGCAGGGTTCATCCATCAAAATCACTTCCGGGTCCACCGCAATGGTCCGTGCAATGCAAAGGCGCTGCTGCTGTCCCCCTGAAAGGCCGGTCCCGGGCTGATCAAGCCTGTCTTTAACCTCATTCCACAATCCGGCTCTTTTCAACGATTTTTCCACCAGTTCGTCAGTGTCATCTTTTGACTCTACAAGGCCGTGGATTTTAGGTCCATACGCAATATTGTCGTAAATAGATTTAGGAAAAGGATTGGGTTTCTGGAATACCATGCCCACCTGTGCCCTTAACGGAACAACATCTATTTTTTTATCGTAGATATTGGTTCCTTCCAGCAGAATCTGTCCTTTAACAAGGCAACCTTCTATGGTATCATTCATCCGGTTCAGGCACCTCAAAAAAGTAGATTTGCCGCATCCGGACGGACCAATCATGGAGATCACCTCATTTTCGCCAATATCAAGAGACACATTATGAATGGCTTCTTTTTCACCAAAATTATAAAACACACTGACACTTTCGCAGTGCATTTTGGGATTCTCAACCCTGCCCTCCCCCACAGTGGATCTATCTTCTCTGTCGACGAGTGTCGGGTTTGGCTTTTGAGCTACAATATTCTCAGGCATGATCCCTTCCATTTCTTTTTCATGGGCAGTAGATATTAAATTATTCATGTTTTTAAATCGTGCCGGACAATGAAAATATTGCCCGGCACAGTTAGTCTTCTTATAAATCAGATACTTTTAACGGTACAAGATTTTTAACAGCCTGCTGAAATTGTTTTCTTTCAGCAGCAGGCATGGGAATCAGGCCTTTGTCCGTAAGATATCCTTCATCGCCCCAGGCTTTTTCGCTGGTAAACTCTTTGAGATATTCTTTCATTCCAGGAATAGTCTGAACATGTGCTTTTTTCACGTAGAAAAACAGCGGACGCGATACGGGGTATGATCCATCTGCAATGGCATCAAATTCCGGCTGGACACCATCAACAAAAGAGCCATGAATTTTATCTGTATTCTGATCAAGAAAAGAGAATCCGAAAATTCCCAATGCATTGGGATTGGCTTCAAGTTTCTGAACGATCAGGTTGTCGTTTTCACCGGCTTCAATATAAGCGCCGTCTTCACGAACAGTATGGCATACAGCTTTGTATGCTTTTTTATCTTTCTTTTTCATGGCTTTAATAAAAGGGAATTTTTTTGCTCCACCTTCCATTGCAAGCTCGACAAAAGCGTCTCTTGTTCCAGATGTGGGAGGAGGTCCCAGTACTTCAATGGCAATATTGGGAAGAGAGTTGTTAACCTGTTTCCAGGTTTTGTAGGGGTTCTCTACAAGTGTTTCGCTTCCATTGGGATTGGGGACTTTTGCAGCAAGCGCAAGATAGAGATCTTTTCTTGTGAGCTTGAACGCTTCTGCTTTTTTAGAGTTGGCAATCACGATACCATCATAACCGATTTTTACTTCCACGATTTCACTTACACCGTTCTTCATTGCCTTTTCAAGTTCAGATTTTTTAATTCTTCTGGAAGAGTTGGTGATATCCGGATGCTGAACACCAACGCCGGCGCCGAAAAGTTTATGTCCTCCGCCGGAACCGGTAGATTCAATTTTCGGGGTTTTATATTGAGTTGATTTACCGAATTTTTCAGCAACAACTGTTGCAAAGGGGTATACGGTTGAAGAGCCGACAATTGAGATATAATCTCTGGATGCCGCAGACACATGACCAACGCCCACAATGAATATAAGGGCCAATACACTTAAAAGTAATCTTTTCATTTTTACTCCTGAATTTAGGGTTAAATTTACCATCTTCTTTCAAACTTTTTTCTCAACCAGACAGCCAAAGCGTTCATGGTGATTAAAAACATCAGCAGCACCATAATTGCTGCACTTGTTTTTTCCAGAAACGCGCGTTCCGGGCTGTCTGCCCATAAAAATATCTGTACAGGGAGAACCGTTGACGGGTCTGTAAAGCCTCCCGGGATATCTACAATAAACGCAACCATTCCGATCATCAGCAGGGGTGCGGTTTCCCCCAGGGCCTGAGCCATACCGATAATGGTACCGGTAAGCATTCCGGGAAGCGCCAGAGGCAGGACATGATGGGTGACCATCTGCATCTTGGATGCCCCTATTCCCAGAGCTGCTTCCCGTACGGACGGCGGAACCGATTTCAAAGACGCACGGGATGCAATAATGATAGTAGGAAGCGTCATCAAAGTAAGGACCAGCCCGCCGACCAATGGTGCAGACCTGGGAAGCCCCATGAAGTTTAGAAACACCGCCAGGCCGAGCAGACCAAATACAATTGATGGAACTGCTGCCAGATTATTGATATTCACCTCAATTAAATCAGTGAATCTATTTTTCGGGGCAAACTCTTCAAGATAGATTGCTGCTGCAATCCCAATTGGAAAGGATAATGCAAGGGTAATTAGAAGCGTGAAAAAAGATCCGCAGGTTGCCCCCCAGATTCCGGCAAGTTCAGGTTCCCTAGAGTCTCCTGATGTAAAAAATGTGGCATTAAATATCTTTTTGATTTTCCCTGAATTTTCAAACGAATCAATCCAGGAGATCTGCATGTTATTCAGGCGCCGGTTTGATTCATCTGTATTTCGATCGATGTGCCCTTTCATAAGCATATCCACATCATCATCAGCCGGAACCCATAAATGAACTGTTTCACCGATATATTCAGGGTGTCGTTTCACCAGATCCATCAAGTCATATGATGCACCAGAGCTTACCATGCCGTATAATTTTCTCTTATCTCTTCGTTTTTTCACATCCGGAAACATCTGCCGCAAAGAGGCTTTTACCATTCCATGATAATCCGCATCATTCAGATTATCCGGGCTCAGTTGTTCCGGATCGAGAAAGATGTCAAGCTCAACAACTGTTTGCTGGAATGCGGTATATCCATTGCCGAAAATGCTGATAAACAAGGTGGCAAGGCAAAGCAGACTGAAAATTATAGCGCCCAGCCCCAGCAGTTTAAACCGTTTTTCAGTTTTATATCGGCGCGACAGGCCTTTTTGGACGATATTCCTCGTGCGGTTTTCCTGGATATTGTTACTCATACTGCTCCCTGTATTTTCGCACCACATATAGGGCGATTACATTTAAAATCAATGTTACAATGAACAGCATCAGGCCTAGGGCAAATGCCGCCAGTGTCTTGGGGCTGTCAAATTCCTGGTCGCCAACCAGGAGCGTTACAATCTGGACAGTCACAGTGGTAACTGTTTTCAATGGATTCAGTGTCAGGTTGGCTGAAAGCCCGGCCGCCATGACCACGATCATGGTCTCACCGATAGCCCTTGAAACAGCCAGGAGCACCCCACCGACAATACCAGGCAGTGCAGCAGGAAGAATAACGTAACGAATGGTTTCAGACTGAGTGGAACCCAGGCCGTATGCACCATCTCTAAGTGACTGGGGTACCGCATTGATCACATCATCAGACAGGGAAGAGACAAACGGGATAATCATAATTCCCATAACAAGACCTGCTGCCAGCGCACTTTCGCTTGAAACCACTAATCCAAGTGATGCCCCGGTGTTTCGAATCACCGGAGCTACAACCAGTGCAGCAAAAAAACCATAAACAACGGTTGGAATACCTGCCAGGATTTCAAGAAGCGGTTTGGCGATTGCCCTGAATTTTTTATTGGCATATTCAGATAGATAAATAGCAGACATCAGACCAACCGGAACCGCCACAGACATGGCAATGGCTGAAACAAGCATGGTTCCCATAAAGACAGGAATCGCACCAAAAGCACCGGAGGAGCCTACCTGGTCTGAGCGAATGGCCATCTGCGGGCTCCACTCCAGACCAAACAAAAAATCAAATATTGAAATAACCTTGAAAAAACGGATGGCCTCGTAAAGAACAGACAGGACAATACCAATAGTGGTAAAAATTGCAATGGTGGAACAGGCAATAAGAATATATTTGACAACCACTTCCACCTGGTTTCTTGCGCGGAGAGTCGGTGCAATCCATTTTTGAACACCAAGGATTGCAGCAATAGCCAGGACAATGACAATCACACTCAACGCTCCCCGGCTTATTGAACGCAGGTGAATATAGTAGTCAGCCGCCGACTGAACTTCCGGTGAAATCTTGCCTGAAACGATATTGGCATTTACCAGGTTTTTAATATCATTCATAATCAGGTTCAAACGGTCAGCAGGGAGAGTTCTGATATTGTCCGGCAGGTGGGTAATTACCATATCGGTAATAATGCTGGGTTCAAACATCAGCCAGAAAGAAAAAATCACCAGGGCCGGGACCACACACCATAAAGCCGTCAGTGACCCGTAATAAACCGGGCGGGAATGAAGTATTCCTGTTCCGCCAGCAGTTTTGGCAACCATGATGGAACGCTGCTTTCCCAGATAAAATCCAGTGGCACAAAGAATTAATAGTGTGATCAATAAACTGGCTGGTGTCAAAATATCCTCTCAACATTAAAATCTAAAAGATTTGTTTTACAGTGGGGTAAAAATAGACCATCTTTATTAGCATTTCTTTAACAAACTGTTAGAATCTGATTAGCAATGTGAGGGGTAGAGCTTTGAGCAGCTCATTTGTATTGTCCTGCAACGTTCAGGGTTTTTAAAACTCTTTTCAAATCATCCCTTAGCAGGTTTCTAACATCATCTAAATATTGGTCTGGGATAGTGAATTACCCTGCGGCAAGCAGCGAGAAACACAGCAAACTGCAGAGAATTAACTAAAAAAAATTTGGGAAACGGGATAAAACTTGAATCTTACATCTCTGAAACAAAAATGGCGCCACAGGCTTATACAAGCCCTGCCCGGCCAGCTTGTCATTCAAATGACCGATAAATGCAATGCAACCTGTCCCCAGTGCAGCATGCGGATCAACTCTAATTTCAAACGCCATACCCTGGATAAAAATGAGCTCTTTAAAATTATTGATGCTGCCGGTTTAAAAAACATTAAAGCTTTATCCTTTACCGGTGGAGAGCCCCTGTTGATGGTGGATGATCTTTGCGAGTGCATCAGGCGGGCCGGAAACAAGGGTATTCCATTTATCCGAACCGGTACAAACGGATTCTGGTTTGCAAAAAGTGGGCACCCTGATTTTAAAGACAAGATATCCCGCCTTGCAGACAAACTTGCAGCAACTCCATTAAGAAATTTCTGGATCAGCATGGATTCTTTTGTTCCGGACATCCATGAATCCATGCGTGGTTTCAGCGGCGTGGTGGAAGGCATTGCCAAAGCCATTCCAATTTTTCACAATGCCGGCATTTACCCTTCCGTCAATCTTGGCATTAACCGGAACCTGGGCGGGGATATCACCTCAACACTTCACCCAGATGATTTTTCATCTGCAAACGCTTATAAAATGGCTGTTTATAATGCCTATTGTACCGCATTTTCTAAATTTTATGAGATGGCCATTGAACTTGGTTTTACCATTGCAAATGCCTGCTACCCCATGAGTGTGGATTCTCAGGATGAAAACCTTGCTGCGGTTTACCAGGCCAGCACAACAGACCATGTGGTTCGCTTTACACCGGCTGAAAAAACAATGATCTTCTCAGCCCTTAACGACACTCTGGAAGAATACAGGCACCGCATACGAATCTTTTCTCCACGATCTTCTCTCAATGCACTTATCCATCATTACAGTGGAGACGAAACCTGCTCCAGCCCCTGCCAGGGAGGCATAAATTATTTTTTTATCGACTCAAAAACAGGAAACACGTTTCCCTGCGGGTTCAGGGGGCAGGATAATTTCGGCAAATTTTACAACCTGAACGGGTCTTTTAAACCTGTGAAAAAAGATTGTACACAATGTGACTGGGAATGCTTTCGAGATCCATCAGAACTTAGTGCCCCACTGCTTGATCTTTTGTCCTCGCCAACTTCCCTCACCCGAAAGGTGTTTAATAACCGCGGCCATTTTAAACTCTGGTTGAACGATCTTCTGTACTACCGCTCATGCGGCTACTTTGACGGCAGGAAACCACCGGATTTTGATAAACTTGCCGCATTTAAAATTTGAATCTCAAGTTGAATGCGCTGCCAGAATCATTCTCTGTTTTCTTCATACCCGATCTCTTTTAAGCGCCGCCAAAGTGTTGTAACACTTGTACCAAGGATTTCAGCGGCCTGGGTTTTGTTCTGATTTGTGTTTTTCAACACCAGCCTGGTATATCTTTTTTCCAGTTCCCTTAAGGTTGGAAGATCAGAAGATATAGACGTTAAAGGGTCTTCCAAAGAGACAGACTGAGGAAAATGTTCCGGCTGTATCCTGTCCCGGCCTGACAAGATCACTGCATATTCAATACAATTTTCCAATTCCCGGACATTGCCCGGCCAGGGATAGGATTCCATCATACGAATTGCTGCCGGTGAAAATCCAGGATGGGCTGGGTTTAATTTTTCTAAAAAATGCCGTGAAAGCAAAAGAATATCTTCCTGACGATCACGCAGGGATTTTACCATCAATGGGAAAACAGCAAGGCGATAATACAGATCTTCACGAAACAATTTTTCCTTGACCAGTAATTTTAAATCACGATTCGTAGCAGCAATAATACGGGCGTTAATAGGAATGGATTTTAAGCCCCCAACCGGTCTGATTTCTTTTTCCTGCAAAACCCTTAATAATTTTGACTGAAGCTCCAGTGGCATCTCACCAATTTCATCTAGAAAAAATGTACCTTTGCCGGTTTCAAGAAGTAATCCTTTATGAGTGGAGTCTGCACCGGTAAACGCTCCTTTTATATGCCCGAAAAGCTCAGACTCCAGAAGTTTTGAAGGAAGGGCAGCACAATTCACAGCATTGAAGGGATGCTCAGCACGGCCTGAGTGAGAATGGATGTATTTGGCAATGAGTTCTTTTCCAGTTCCGCTTTCTCCCTGGATCAGAACAATCGAATTGGTTGGCGCAACTTTATCAGCAAGAAGAATCAATTTCTTCATATTGCCGCTTCGAAAAATAAAGCCGTTTTCCTGATCCATGGAAGGTGTTTGAGTTTCGAACTGCTGCATTTGCTGTTTTTGTCTGTCCAGATCCTTTTGTGTTTTTTGCAGTTTTTCTTTCAACAGGCTGATTTCTTTTTCCAAGGGATTTAATTCAAGCTGGGCCCAGAACTCCCTTACCTGAGAACGCGACAACCCCCATTCAGAGGCTGATCTCCCCTCTACCAGGCAATGTTTGTGTCCCTGGGCCTGGCAGGCAATCTCTTTCACCAATACTTCACTGCCAAAAACCACGCTTGCAAACCCGCTGAGTGCTCCTGTAGAAATATAACAAATGGGGTCGCTGGCAGTTTCCTCCTGTATGGACTTCCAGCATTCCACTTCAAAAGCATCTTTTTTGACCGCGGAAAATTTCAATGACCTCTTTTTGGGGTCGAAATGATGAATTTCAATCTCGGAGTCTGCCATTCCTGTAATGCTGCTGACATATCTGGACGCTTTGAGCCATTCTATGGGCGAATCAAAATCATACAGGGAAGCAATCTCAATAGCCGCCGTCATACCAACCTGGTATCCATGCCTGGAAAGAACCCTTGCAAGAGACTCCTTGTCAAGAAGGGTTAACAATTGTTTAATCAGTGTTGCCATGGCAGGCAACCCATTCATTATCATTCGCTGTGTCCCCAAAAGAGGAAATCCTGTTTCAGGATCATGGCTGAGCATTTCCAACGGCTTAATGTCCTGTGCTAACATTTTTTCAACCTTTTTAAATTGAATTTAAATTTGCAAACATACTACTATTTGAAAAAAACCTTTTCAAGTTGAAAATCTATTTTAAATCTTCTTTTTGAGTTTTTCCCATAACAAACTGAAAATCAAGACTTTTTTTAACAACACATATTGGCACAGGCCTTGCTATAACCATTGTAAGTATTGCCATTGTTGTCTTTTACAAATTGAACATTAAACGGTTTTTTTCTCTTTGCTGATTAAATCAAAAAAACATAGATTCCACACCATCACCAACGCCGCATATCTTTTTGGGGTGTTAAGCCATTTGGGGCTTGGGTTTGTTTTCCTGCACATGAAAATATATGAAATGGTTTGGTTCAATTTCATATTCAGCACACCGATTTTCATAACCTCTTATATCATGAATCGCCAGCCGCATTATCAGAGATTTGCCTTTTTGCTGGCATTTCTGGAGCTGCTTTTTCATCAGATAGCAGGCGTTTATTTTTTAGGTTGGGAAAGTGGTTTTCAATACTTTTTAATTTATCTGGCTGGACTCACATTTTTTAATGCGCACTGGAACAATAAGACCCGTGCTTTTTTAATTTCAACAATATTTTTAAGTTTTGTTTCTCTTTATTTCTTCTTCAGGAATCCAGAGTCATACCACTTGACAACTTTGGAATATAAATTTTTCTATCTTTCCAACTGCCTGTTCACCTTTTTGGGGTTGGCTGTTCTTATCAACTATTATGTGCAGACATTGGAAAAGGCTGAAAAAAATCTGATGGCCGCGAACCAAAAGTTATCAGATAAAAGTGAGCAACTCCAAAAAACTCTAACCGAGCGGAATCAGGCATTTGGGCGCCTCAACCAGGAATTGTCAGAAGCGGCTGATTATGTTCGAACCATCCTGCCGCCACCGATAAAAGACGGACATATTCGCATTGACTGGAGGTTTCTCCCATCAACATCTTTGGGTGGGGATGCGTTTGGATACAACTGGCTGGATGAGGAACATTTTTCGCTCTATTTGATCGATGTCAGCGGCCATGGTGTCGGGGCTGCCCTGCTTTCTGCTTCAGTAATCAACACATTGAGATCTCAATCTCTGCGCCAGACCAATTTCAAACAGCCGGAAGAGGTGTTGGATGCGCTGAACAAGGCATTTCCCAGTGAAGAAAACAATGATATGTTTTTCACAATCTGGTATGGCGTTTACAACAAAAGCACTCGGAAACTGCATTACGCAAGCGGCGGTCATCCTCCAGCTTTGCTGGTAAACAATTCCCAGAACCATAATAATATCAAACAACTCCGGACGCCCAACTTTGTAATTGGCGTCGATGAAAATATTATATATAAAAGCAAAACCCGGCTGATTGATAAAAACAGCATATTATACTTATTTTCTGATGGCGTTTATGAAATCAGACAAACCAACACAAAAATGTGGCGGCTGAGTAAATTGATTAAATTATTGGCCGGCTTTAAAACCTCAAAAAGACAAAACCTTGACCGTATAGTTGAACATGCCCAAGCCATTGGTTCTTCAAAAAACTTTAAAGATGACTTCACACTGATTGAAATTGTTTTTAATTGAATCCTGCAATTGATTTTTACAGACAACCTTTGTATAAGGCCAGATATGGGTCTGTTGCACTATCACCAACTATAAAGGAGATAATCCATTTCTGGGTTACAAGTAAATCCAAATGAAATCAATCTGCTTAGACGACAAAAAATTCTATCCATCAAAAATCGTGTGCATCGGAAGAAATTATGTTGATCACATCAAAGAGCTTGATAATGAAATCCCCAAAGAACCTGTCATTTTTATAAAACCAAACTCTGCAATTTCAAAAGAAGTCCATGCCAGTGGTAAGGAATCAATCCATTATGAAGGTGAAATAACCTTTCTGGTCGAATCCGGAGAATTTAAGGGTATTGGGTTTGGGATCGATCTCACCAAAAGAGAAATTCAACATCAATTAAAAAAGAAGGGCTTGCCCTGGGAGCGTGCAAAATCATTTGACAAATCTGCTGTATTCAGTGAATTTGTCTCCTTTAAAGGTGAGTTCAACCAATTAAGGCTGGAGTTTTATAAAAATGATGCCTTAGTTCAACACGGAGGCTGTGATTTAATGCTGAACAAACCGGATTTTTTATTAAACGAATCTAAAAAATTTCTTTCATTTGAGGATGGCGATCTACTGATGACCGGAACCCCCAAAGGCGTCGGTGAGCTTAGGCCCGGAGACAAACTGGTTGGTAAAATATTCAAAAAAGCTCAAATACTGGTCATGGGCTCCTGGACTGTAATATAAATTGGACTGTAAAATAAATTGAGATGTAGAATAAATACGATAAAGGGGACATAATGACTGACAACTATGCCAAACTGGTTCGAGACAACCTTGATAATCTGTATACGGAACTCCCGGCAGATCTTGCGAATAACCTTCCGGCACACCAGGATAATCAAATTTTTTTATTTACCGCATTTGGAGAACAATGCGAGATTTCACCTGAAGGCATCACGCTTGGTGAGAAGGAACATTCCTCCATATTTGGTATTCTCATCTCTTTATATGCTTTAAATGCCTGTCCGGACATCTGCATTCCGGCTCCGTTCAAATCATTTAAAGAACTGCCGGACAGTATGCCCTATGTTGGCGCGTTCACCACGCATACCGAACTGGTGCTTGTGCCGTATGTTGATAAGATAAAAGCTTCAATTGATACCATCAAAAAAAGCCTGAACGGAGAAGAAGCACCCGATGGCACTGGAGGAGATTTTTCTTTTGTTGTATATCCCCTGCCCAAGGTAGCCCTCTGCTACATTTTTTACGAGGCAGACGAAGACTTTCCAGCCTCAGTCACCTGTCTGTATTCAAATAATGCAGACCGGTTCCTGCCCATTGACGGATTGGCCGACGTAGGAGAGTACTGCTCTAAAAAAATTATGGAACTTGTTAAATAAATTACGCCAGCGGAGGTGGCGGTGGCGGAAGTTCCCCTCTTTCAAGCGCCAGCCTTGCTTCTTTTACCGGTATTGTGCTCTCGCAAGGCACCCCGACCTGGCATAAACCGCAGCCATACCCTTCAAAATCATACGTCTTTTTAACATACTGGGAAGATTTGACCAGGTGCTGCCGACACTTCTCCTTATCATGCCCTTCCTCAGTAATGGCTCGAACCGGGCATCGGTCAATGCATTTGCCGCATGTGCCATTGGCATAGAAAAGACAATAAGCCTGATGGTGGGCATAGGGTCTTGGCGTCGGCTCGATTTCAATTTTTACCACCACAGAACCTGTGCGCATGGCTTTTCCCTTTGCCGTGATCAACCCGTCGCACAACCCGAAAGTACCAAGACCTGCTGCATGAGCAGCGTGCCGTTCCGACCACGAAGATGCGTACGAATACTCTTTAGATTTTACAATGGTCCAGTTCGGGACCAGCATGGGCGCAACTGCTTTATGGCCTGCTTCTTCAAGGGTTTTAACCATATGCTTTCTCAAGGCCACATTAAATGCCTCTCCATGAATCCGTATTCTTGCCCACTCTTCACTGGGATATTTCTTTACTTTCCTGTTGGCCTGCTTTACCTGTTCTCTTTGGGGCAGCACCCATGAAATCACGGTGAGCTGCCGGGCACTTACATTTTCATCCGGGCAATGCTGGTTAAACACCTCCCAGGGTGTCCAGTGAAAGGCACCAACATATTCCTTGTACTGCTGCCAGATTTGATCTGCACCGGAAGCAAACCCCACAAGGCAGTCATCCCATGTCGGATCACTGGTTTTGTTCTGCATGTTGTTCAGCGGCGATGTTTTGATAAAGTCATTGATTGTTTCCCGGATCTTGTTTTTGTCCACACCTGATGGTTTTCCCATAGTCATTTCCCTTACTTCCGCTAATATGATGGTTTTACAATTTTTAAACCCTTTCTTAATTCAATTCTCATACAGTTTATCTAAAAAAAAGCAATCGAATTTATATATACCCAAGGAGAACAAAAAAATGCCAAAAGCAGATTTACATGTTCATTGCCAAGCCTCAAAAAGACCCTCGGAATGGTTTTTACAAAAGGTCGGAGCCCAGGAATCCTATACAGATATTGATACACTATATACCGCAGCAAAACAATGTGGAATGGATTTTGTGACCATTACAGACCACAATACGCTTGAAGGGTCTCTTGAACTGGTTAAAAGACACCCGGAAGACTGCTTTGTCAGTGTGGAGGTCACCACATATTTTCCGGAAAACAACTGCAAAATCCATATCCTGCTGTTTGATATTTCTCCGGAAGAATTTGAACAGGCGGATGCCATCCGACGAAACATATACCTGCTTCGCGACTATATCCGGGATAATAACATTGCCTATTCCGTGGCCCATGGTTTTTACAATATAAATAAAAAGCTCGACCTTGCCACCCTGGAAAAGCTTATTGTGCTTTTTGATATATTTGAAGGGCTCAATGGTGCAAGGAACAGGTACTATAGTGAAACATGGCAGAGTATACTCAGGAACCTTACACCACAGAAAATCAACCAGCTTAAAACAAAATACAAAATAGACCCCATCAGTTCAGACCCATGGATAAAAGGCTTTACCGGAGGATCTGACGATCATGCCGGCCTTTTTATCGGGCGGACATCAACGCTGAACGACGGGGCTTTGTCCAAACAGCAATTCATTGAAGATATTAAAAATAAAAAAACAACCTGTACCGGCAGGTGCAACGATTTTAAATCCTTTGCTTTTTCCATTTATAAAATCTTTTGTGACTACTCTTCAGGGGCAAGGAAAAATGCTCCGGGCGGCATTCTGGCTTTTATAAACAGTGTCGTTTTTGAAGACAAACAAAGCAAATTGAAACAGTGGATCACATTAAGAAAAGTTAAAAAAGGAAAGAATGTTAAAGACAAAATTATATTAAAATTCTTTGAAGATGTTTATGACTGGTCCAATAATACCCATCTGAGTATTGAAACCAAAATGGATCAGGTTTATCACAGCATGGGCCTGCTCCTGGATGAATTCTTTAAAATGCTCCTGGATTCATTTGTCAATGACTTTTCAAAAGGCGATATTGGAAAACTGTTTAGAAACCTGATGTCTTCTTTCCCAGCATTTTTTATCAGCATCCCTTTTTTTTCTTCCCTCAAACATCTTTCCCAGGACAGGGAAATGATCATTGAACTTAAGGAAAAATACATCGGCAGACAAAGTATTACCCAAAAAAGAGTACTCTGGTTTACGGATACCTTTAATGATCTTAACGGTGTGTCCGTAACAATTGGCAGATTCCGGAAGCAGTGCGAAGAAAGAAACCTGGATATCTCTTTTGCAGCCTGCCTTCCTGAAAAGGATCAGATTGACCGGGACTCCAAACATATCATGTATCTGCCCTGTATAGAGTCGATTACCCCTGAGTTCTACTCTAATTATACACTGAATTTCCCATCGCTTCTGGATTCAATGGAGATGATATACAAATATCGGCCGGACCGCATTATTGTCTCCACACCCGGACCGGTCGGCATCCTGGGTATGGTCATGGCTTCTATGCTTGGGATTGAATGTATCTCTATTTACCATACAGATTTTGCTGCCCAGGCAGAATACATTTTCAAAGACGAAGCGCTCTCAGGATTCATCCGCTCTGTCATTAACAGGTTTTACGCATTTTCTTCCCACATAAAGGTACCGACCCAGGAGTATATCAATATCCTGGAGAGCCAAAATTATGCCCCGGAAAACATGAGCATATTCAGAAGGGGCATTACGGTTGACCCATTAAATCCTGATCCGATCTGGAAGGACAATTTCAGGGAAGAGAACGGGATTGAAGACGGCACAACCCTTTTATGGGCAGGCCGTATCAGCAAGGATAAAAACATTGATTTTCTAATGGATGTTTACACGCGTGCCTCCCGGTCTGTCCCGAATTTAAACCTGGTGCTTTGCGGTGCCGGACCTGATTTCAATTTTTATGAAAAAATGTGCCGGTCCAATAAAAGGATTCATTTCACAGGTTATCTGAAAAATATAGAACTGGAAAAATATTATGAGTTTGCAGACCTGTTTGTTTTTCCCAGCACAACAGACACCTTTGGCATGGTGATACTTGAAGCACTGTCCAGAGGCTTGCCTGCACTGGTGACAGACATTGGCGGCCCCCAGGAAATTATCAGGGAAGCTGAAACAGGTTTTATCCGGCCCCTTTCTGATATATCCGCCTGGATTAATGTTATTGAAAAAATCCATGCCCTGAAAACCGATCAGCCAAATGAATACGCAATGATGAGGTCCCGATGCCAGAATCATATAAGGGAAACATACAATTGGACTGAGGCCTTATATGATATCCTCAACCAGACCGATTCAAAGGCTTCCAGAAAATATATCCCAGGCAAATTGCATAAAGACATATTTTCAGATCTGTATATGCCGGAGGACCTTCCCTTTATAGAAAAGAAAGTGGTTGCCTGATGACAAATTCAAATATGAAAATTCTGTACGGCATCCAGGGAACTGGAAACGGCCATATCAGCAGGTCAACTCAGGTTGTTGATCAACTTCAGCACTGTGGTGCCCAGATTGATGTCCTGCTCAGTGGATGTCAAAAAGACAAAATTTACGATTCAACCGTTATAGATCCAATGGCGTTTTACAAGGGATTTACGTTCACAACAAAAGACGGCAGCATACAATATCTGAATACCATCAAAAATTTGTCTCTTCTCCGGTTTGCAAAGGATGTCATGTCATTTGATGCTCAAAAATATGACCTGGTTATAACAGATTTTGAACCGGTAAGCGCCATGATCGCAAAGAAAGAGAAACTGCCGTGTATTGGAATTGGTCACCAGTATGCTTTTTTACATGATATTCCAATCAAGCGGACTAATATACTGGACCAGGTGATCATTAAAAATTTTGCGTCTGCCCGTTATCCTGTGGGAATGCACTGGCACCATTTTGATCAGCCGATCATACCGCCCATTGTTCCTCATGATATCCTTTTGCCGATAGAAAGAGATCCCTCTCTGATACTGGTGTATCTGCCTTTTGAAAACCCGGAACATACCCGGAAAATCCTTGAACCTTTTGAGGATTATACGTTTACAGTTTATGCCGGCAATTCTGATCCCTATACCCGCCGGGAGAAAAACATCTGCTGGCACCCGTTTTCAAAAACAGGCTTTTATGAAGACCTCGCAAAATGCAGCGGCGTCATCTGCAATGCTGGCTTTGAACTTCCAAGCGAAGCCTTGTTTCTTGGCAAAAAACTTTTGGTCAAACCTTTGAAAGGACAGTTTGAACAACTTTCAAATGCCATGACCCTGGAAAAACTTGAACTGGGGGTGACCATGGAACGCCTGGACCCCCCAATTATTAAAAAATTTTTAAAAAGGACATCTTCCCCCCAAAAACAATACCCCAATGTGGCCAAACATTTGGCCGACTGGATATTTAAAGGAAATTGGTCCGACACAAGTGATCTGATTCACACGGTATGGAATTAATCACACCAAGTTATACTCAGGAGCCTGAAAATAAAATCATTCCATTCTGATTTTAAATTTGAAAAAGGAGACCAATCATGGAAAAAAGACAAATTCACATTCATAACCCGCTCATGGATGAACCCTATATGAGCGAAAAACAGCTGATGTACTTTAAAAACAAATTAATACTGCAAAAAGCTGACATTGAAATCAAAATGGCCCACTTGCGTGACAAACTGAAAAACATGAAAGCCAACCAGCCTGATATCCTGGACAGGAGCAACTATCTCATGGAAATGGAACGGGAGATAAAAAACCAGGAGCGCTACAGTGCCATGATAACCCAGATCGACCAGGCCCTGAAAAAAATAGATGACGGATCTTTCGGGTATTGTGAATCCACAGGAGGGGAAATAGGCTTCAGGCGCCTGGACATATTGCCGTTCGCCACCATGTCCGTCAAGGCCATGGAAAAATTTGCTTCATAAAATAATCTGCAAAAACAAAAAACCTCCCAGGCCTCTTTAAAATAGAGTGCCGGGAGGCATCAGATGGCCTAAAAAATGGGCCTATTTGTTCAATTCTTTTAACACCTCTTCTGTGATATCCACCGACTCATCCAAGTAGCCAATTGCATTCGGATCTTTAAGGATGATGGCAAATTTCTTTTTCTTTGCCACTTTCTTTAATGCACCGTCTGCTTCTTTTAGAATTTCGGCCACCATTCCCTGATCCTCCTTTGTTATATCCTCCTTGGCATCAGCGACCATACGTTTGTACTCCTTTATCAAGGAGTTCAACTCATCTACCCGATCTTTTCTCTCAAAATCTTTCATCAACTCATTGTTGTTTTCCAGATCAATTTTAATTTCATTAATGGTTTTCAGCTTTCGGGAGATCATGCCCTGTTTTTCCTGCCTGAGACGTTCAATACCTTCCATTGCTGCCTTCCCCATCACAGACTCTTTTACCAGTCGTTCCAGGTTGATATACCCAACTCTTGTAGGTGCCGCAATAATGCTTGAACTAAAACAAAAAGAAATTACCAAAACCAGGACAAGCCCGATCATATACATTTTTTTATTATGCATTCTTCTTCCTTTCTTAATTAAAATAATTTGTGTTCAGATTTAATAAGACTGCGTTTGAATTTTCAATTCGAACGCAGCTGTTCTAATTTTGTTTCCTGGCGGGCAAGATCATCCCAAGGGTTATATACGTACTTAGGATCCTTCTGAGTAGTCCAAAAAGAATAAAACTCCTCTGCCGTACCGCTGTCAATATACTCCTGAAGGTCTTTGATTTTGGACTCCAATACCATGACCTTTAGTTCCTTGTTTGAAACAGTGTCATAACGGTCTGAATCATTATCATCCGAAGAGTCAGAGTCAGTATCTTCTGGTGGATCAACAGAGTCTGATTGTGCAAGCAACGCTTTTGAAGTATCTGACACTGCTGTTCCGGATTCAGTTGTATGACTGCCCGAATCCGCATTTGCATTTGAGGTGTAAGATGCTACCTGTTTAGAGTTGACCTTATTGGTAGACCCTGAACGTGCAGGCACAGCCACGGTTGATTCATAGGCTCTCTCTTTCTTATTAAAACTCGTTTTCGAGGAATGATATCCCAAACCTGTGCGCTTTAAAGATGTATTTGCCAATCCGGTAGCTGACTCCCTTCTGCTTAGAAGTCTGTCATGCGCAGTCTTTATATTAGAAGCAGTTCCTTTTATGGCTGATGCATATTTTTTATTGGCATACACTGGCCTGAAGGTGATGTTATTTTCACAACTAAAAAGGCCTCCGGGTTCTGATCCTCCTGAATATATTACAGCATAATTGTACCCACGCAGAAATTTATCCAAAACATGTTTAAGAGGAACTTGATCCAGATGTATCTCCTGCATGCCATCCGCTATATTTTTTGTTGTAAAAATCTGAATATTGGCCAGATCAGATAAGTGCCCAAGAAAATTCACCAGAGATATGGATCCTGTTTTAAAACTCACCAGCCCATTATCGTATTTAAGTTGAAGATCTCCTTTAAACGCTGTTGCCGGAGTTGAAAAGCACAGTATTAAACAAACGGAAATAAAAATAATATGTCTCACACCTTGCCTCACTGTTCTATTATTTTTTCTTTGTCTATACGTTTAATGTATTCCTGGATTATATGCTCCATCTCAACCATACCAATCTTTGTTAGAGGATCTACTGCAGCACCGTTATCCTCCCTGTATTTCTGAGTCAGCTCTTCTGCTATCTCACACAGGCGGGTGTTGTGCTTTCTGCTTCGCTGAAGTGAGCTCTCAGTCATTTTCAGGTTCGATTCAAGCTCCTGTTTCTCAAATTTCAACTCAGATATCTGCACAGCTTTTTCCCTGTCTTGTTTAGTCAAGGCACGATATTTTTCAATCAGCTTTTCCCTGGCAACCTTCATTTTGTCTTTATATTCTTCAAATTTTAATATTTTTTTTTCAAACTTATCAACTTTGACCTGATACTTTTTTTCCATTTGGGTATTCTGGACTGCCAGGAGTTCTTTTTCCTGAGTCACAGCTTTAATTGCTTTATGCAATTTTAAATTTTTACTCTCTTCTGCAAGCTTTGCACGCATGCAGGTTGCGACCCGGGCCTTTTCCTGAGAGTATTTTTTTTTCAGCATCCGCTCGCGCCTGTTTCCTGCTTCGATATCCTGTTCTAAATGGACAATCTGATCTTCAAGCTGGAGCTTATAATGAAAAAGGTATCCAGAGCCAGCGAGGCCTGAGATTATAAGCAATACAACTGCTATTTTTAAAATTTTGCTTTTCATCTCATCTTCCCTTTAAAACTCTGCATTGATATTGAACTGAAAGGTATCAACAGATAGATCGTCTATTTGATCGTCCAATTTCTGAAGGTTATCAATTTCATTGGCGGTCATCCAGCGGGCACTTAACCAGACATTCTCATACAACCCCAATTCTCCGCCCAGAATAAATCCTTTGGCATTGGTCCCGCCAAGATGAAAATCAGAATCTGTAAACGCATCCAGCACTGCATCACTTTCGAGATATCTGTATTCAATTGATGTATTCCAGTCCCAACGTTGTCTTGGTTTCATTGTTCCGATCTTCAAACCCACCTGGTATCCGATATCACCGGAATTACTTTCGATAAATTCTTTTGTTGAGCTAATTTTCTGGGCCATCTCCTCAGAGTCATATCCCAAATTCTTTACCCAATCTCCATAAAAACGGATCTGAGTGGGAAAGAACAAGGTATTATCAAGCTGGAAATTCAAGTTCAACAACTTAAATTCGGAAAGCAACCCATAAGTAGTTACTCCTGATGGCACAGTCAAATCCATATCAAAAAGAGAATTTCCTTTTTGCAGATACTTTGGGTTCATCCGAGACAGCTCTCTTTGATTGACAAGAGAGCCCGAGGACCCTTCCACAGTTTCACCTGTGACATTTTTATAATAATAGTACGCTGCTGATAGCTTATATTCCCATCCATAAACCGGTCGATGCTTAACCCCAACCTGAGCGGCAACCAGAGATTTATCACTTTGATTCCATTCAGATTCTTCCAAGGGAAAATATCCCAGCGTAAAAAAAGAATTCCAGTTGTTCAGTGTATGAGTATCGGATTTTAACCCCAAAACAACCCCTTCAAATGCCAGGTCACTGTCAAAAAGAAGGCTGGTGGACATCCATGGATTTTTCATAACACCACCGGTGAGCGAAATTTCAGGGATCTTATTTCCCCATATTTCTTCTTCCGGCCTGAAACTCCATTTCAAATATGCCCTGTCAAGAACGATATCTGCTCTATCATTGTTATCGTGCCCCAGCGTGTAGTTGGTGGACACCGGATTGGATACAGTTCCGGTGGCGATCCGTATTCCAGCCTCCACTTTTCCCACATTGGTTTCTGAGGGATCAATTAACCTGGCTTTAGCAAATACCCTCACACGTAATTTCTGATGGTGTTCATCCTGAGTGCTGTTAATAAAATCTCCAGGGCTATTCGGATTTTCAATGTTGGTTGCGTTCTCTTTATCAAATAGTACAGATTCATGACGCAGACGGATATCACCTCCAAACCTAATTCTCTGTGCCCATGATGATTTCTGGAGTTGTGGCTTATATTCTTCGGTCAGTATTTCCTCAAGGCGTTCAATCTCCCGCTGGAGCAGGATACTTTTCTGAATTAAATCCTGGGACCGGAATTGATAATTATCCTTGAGGTCATTCAAATCTTTCGTCAGTTTTTCGGTTATGCCCTTTGAGGCCTCCTGCAGATAGATTTCCTGATCCTCCTGGTGCTTAATGGTGAACGCTTTGCCTGTTTTTGCTTTCTTTTCTTTATGCCGTTCGAGAAAATTCAGGGCTTCTTCATCATTGATCACCCCTTTTTGCTTTAGAAGATCAATCAGGGCCTCAGTTGTATCAAAACCAGCTTTATCCTTTGATTCATTCTGTCCTCCATAAGCACTCGGGCATAATAAAAAAACACATAAAAAAATTATTGCCACAAATGCAATACTGTCCTTTTTTAGTCTCAGCTTCAATCCAACTTTGTTGCACGGTTTCATAGCCATCTCTTTTTAACTTTTAAATGTCACTCTGATTTTCATTATTTTCGGCATCTCTTCGGGCGGACTTTCACTAACCTGAAATCCGGCAACTGAACTTTCAACAGCCCTATCGACCCGTTCGTTCCCGGAAGATTTTGTTATGTCATAAAGCTCCATATTTCCAGAACCATCCAGCCGGATCCTAAGTACAAGATTGTGTTTCCCAGCCGGGATATCTTTTTTGTCCTCAAGATCCTTGTTAACCTTTTCACGGATTTCATCCTGCAATAAACGGGTATACCAGGCATAACGCCTGAGCAGAGATTTAGTACCGCCTGCGCCTCCAATCAGGGAGCGCCCTCCTTTTTTAGCTTTCAAACCGAATCCATCCGCACCACCGGTTCCATCCGAATCCAGACCAAGTTCTTCGCCAGGCGGAATATCTTCATCTGCAAGGTCATCCATATCTTCTGGCGGCTGCTCTTCCGGCTCAGGCTCAACTATTTCCTGTTTTTTCTTGATTTCAGGCTCAGGTTGTTTTTCCAGTTTTTTAGGTGGTGGAGGTTTAACAAGCGTAACACGTTGTACCTGTCTTTTACGTCTGCCGCTATCATCTTGCATTAACAGGCTTAAAATAAAAACTGCAGTGCCAAGAAGGCAGATAAACACCAGGCAGGAAGCCCCGAGTATCATTATTTTTTTTCTTTTTTGGCCGTTACTTTCCATTTATTTCACCAATTTTTGGGTTACCAAACCTAATTGAGTGAGTTCAAGGCGCTGCATTAAATCCAGCACATCCATCACATTCTGGTAATAAATTTTTGCATCGCCTTTGATGACAACCGGAAAATTTGGATCCACTGCCTTATGAGCGCGCAGACCTGCTTCCAGTTCAGTCATCGAGACAGGATAAGCATCCAGATAAAGCTGCCCTCTGTCATCAATAGTTATGGCTTTGGTTTTTGGTTTTACCAGGCTGGGAACATTGCTGGCTTTTGGCAGATTAACCTTGATGCCTTGAACCGAAGCGGTTACTGCAATGATGAAAACAACCAGCAGGGTCCAGGCAAGGTCCAAAAGAGGCGTTACATTGATATCATCAAACTTTTCCTGGGTATAGACATTGCGTCTCACGATTCACCTCCGTAGACCGCATCTACTTTAAGCGCAAACTGATCAACAAAAATTCCGCTGTCTGCTGTTATATCGCGTATTTTTCCGGCCAGATAGTTGTACCCAAATAAAGCAGGTATGGCCACAATCAAACCGAAAACAGTCGTGGAGAGAGCAGAAGCAACACCCGGAGCAATAGCCATGATATTGGCTTCACCCGCCTCTGCCATGGCAGCAAAAGTATTCATAACTCCCCAGACCGTCCCCAAAAGGCCAAGAAAAGGTCCCCCTGAGATAGACATGATCAAAACCATGAGCCAGGCATTCAGACGTTTTCCCTCTTCAACAAGACCCTTTTCAAGAACTGCCTTAAAATTATTAAAACTTTTGTTTGTCACCTCAAACCGCCTGTCCCCCTCATCCTCAACCTCAACAACATTTCTGTGTGAAGCACCCAATGCATGACATCCTGCCTCATATATCCGGTAGAGGCCTGAACTGCTGAACACCGTAGATCCGATTTCAAGTCCCATGGGATCTTCTATCTGGTGATACTGATCTAAAAAATTTCGATCCCCTTTCATGGTATTGAACAAAAAGATTCCTTTGCTGATCATCACCACCCATGAGCACCCGGAAAGAGCAAGCAGCATAAATATTACCACCAACCCGTCCAGAGTTATATTTTCAAAAATCGTTCCCAGATAGAATACCGGCATGCCGCTACTCCCCTCTCCAATCTCCTCAAGACCATAACTGCAAAGCCGGGCATCGGCTCCCTGGGAGGTATATTCAGCCCGTATCCAATCTGCACTTCTCACTGATCCGGAAATTCTTAACTCGTCCATATCCCCGGAAAAAGAATGTTCCCCCTGGGAATCCGATCCCAGAAAAATACTGCCAGTGATAGTGCTCAAATCCGCCTGGGTATCCATCCATTGAATTTCCGCCCCATCCAGATATAAAGTCACTCTTCCCTGGGGGGTTATCGATACGACCAAATGATGCCAACCTTCAAGGGGGATTGCTGTTGTAGGGTCATTAACAAAAGCCTGAGTTCCGTCATTTACCCTGACAATAACGTTGGTGTCCTGAATTCCGATTGCCAAATATTTTTCCTGGGTTCCACGATAGAATAAAAAAATATCTTCCTGCGGTGAAAATATCTTGAGCCAGGCTGAAAGGGTCATGCCCCCGTTAAAGTTCAGCACAGGGTTGTCAGGGAGAACCAGGGCATTTCCTGATCCGCTGAAAGTGGCTCCGTTACCGATAGCCCCTGCCATGCCTAACCCTCCTGTGTACTCTGAGGCATGCAGGGCGTAAGAGGATGCATCCTGAGGTGCACCTTCAAATTCGTCAAAATGAAAGACGGCCTGGTACTGGGAGTCAAATGTACTCTTTTTGTCTTCCCCGGCAGCAGCAGCTTCGTTACCGTAATACATCCAGATATATCCCTGGTTATTGCTGCCGGTCACGGATGGCACGTTTACCCATGCATAAGCAATCTCATCAAACGGTTCAAACATTTCAATATGATATTTTAAAAGGGCAGTATCATCTCCACTGACAAACCTGATATCCTCGCCGCTCTCTTTTACACGGGTAAAATCAAAATTACCGGAATGAAGCCTTACCAGGGCCGGATATCCCATCATATTTTGAGATATATCCGCCCCTGATGAAGTCGTGTCCAGAACAATTTTTTTCCTATACTGCCACTCTTCATTCCACCAGGCTTGGGCACCGGCTAAAAAAAAAGTCCAAGTTAAAACCACAGTGAGTAATATTCCAATCAGATATTGACACCCTTTTCTTACCGCCACTTTCATCCTCCAACCACGCCTTGGTTTAAATTTATATTGATGCTGTTTTCAAATCTTCTTTTTCAGCTTCCTCTTCTTCCTCTTCTTCCTCTTCTTCCTCTTCTTCCTCTTCAACGCCGATGACCTCCACATCCGCAGACTGTTTTAACTCTACCGGTTCTGAATTCCTTGAAGTTTTTTCAAAATCAATAACTTCAACATCCACCCATCGGGGCTCAAAACTATAACCTTCCGGCACTTCTTCAGTCATTTTTTCTTTTGCAGAAGCCAAAGCTCCACTATCTTCAACAGATAATGCGGCATCTGCCAATCCTCCACTGCCTGAAAAACCACTAATATCTGCTGAAGAGTCTGAGGGGCTCTCAAATCCGATGGACAAACCGCTGGCCTGAATATTTTGTGCATTCACTACCTCAAGTGCGCTGACAAAAACATTTTTACCTGAGATACCGGCTTCTGAAGCATTTAACCGCCCTCTCCAGGCTGTGGCATAAACGTCCCCTGCATCCTCTATGTTAGGAGCTGTTGCATTCATACCACTGCCAACTGCCGGCGGTTCATAAACAGAAACAACACCAATGACATTGCCATCATCATCCTTTTTCTCTTCTAATCTCGTTCTTCCCGGAGCAGACGCGGCCTTGGAGCCTTTCCCTGCATTAATGTCACCTTCATCAGAAGTAACGTCAATATCCCCTCCGGCAAATGTCATTATCCGGGATTCATTCACATTAATATCCTTTTTAGCGAAGATACGAATCGGCCCACCCGAGGTTGTGGTTATGCCGGAAGATCGACTGCTGCTGCTATCCCCAGGCAATTTAACAGAAGATTTTCCGACATCTATTTGCCCTCCAGCCACTACAAAAAGACCTCCAGCGCCGCTATTGGTTTGAATTTGGGAATTGGTCATAAAAATGTTGCCATCCCCGTTAATTATCCCGTCAACAACCTCACCGTCCTCTGCCTTAGGCTTGAAACGCGGAAGCACAAGTTCTGTCCCAGCCTTCTCGATGATGTCCTTTTTTTCCTCTTCTCCCACAGCATTTCTCCAATTAGTTGCTGCTTCCCTCATGGAATCAAAAAATCCGTCAATCACCCCAACGGATTCTTCATTGTTGGTTCCGGCTATGACAAGTAGGTTAAAATATGGCTCATCATTCAAAACTGCCTCTGCTCTGGCACTTTCTACCTCTGGAGAATTGTTATATCCGGAAACCAGGATCCCTTCGGAATTACCCAGATCAATATTGTTCCCTGCCTGGACCCGGAACACACCAGGCCCGCTTAAGAATATTTTTTCATCACTAAAAGATTTGCCTTTTAAAGTTTCGAAAAAGATATCGTGCCCGGCAACAATTGATGTCTCATCACTGCTGTAAAGATTTTGACCAAAATAGTCGAATCCTCGAATATCATATCCAGCAGATATTACCGCTGCTTTTGGGATCGACAGCATTATATCCTCAATATCGCCTCCTGCTTTAATCCGTGCCGGAGAATAATTTTCAAAGCCGCTATTGTTATACTGGACGGGGATTGTCGCGTGTTCATACGCGTTACTCATCTTGGAGACCAGATCAATACTGCCCCCTGTGTTAATATCCTGACTTCCGTAAACCTCATCCGTCGATAAATCGGACATGTACACTTTGTAATTGCGATCTCCTTCTGATTCGGAACTCGCACTGATATTTCCGTTGGCTATCAGTACAAGATCACCATTGGAAGATGGGGGCAGATAAAAATCACTTCCAAATATAATATCTCTCCCGGACCTTAGTGTCAGACTGGGCGGCAGCAAATACCTTGCATTGATATTGGTGCCGGTATCCCAGGAATAAATATCCCCATTTGTTGGGATATCAGCGCTCAATTCTATTCCGCCGATTTCGGCCGTCATGTTAAGAGATGAATTTTCAGTGTATTCAAGGTTCCATTGATTTCTTAAATCATACATGGAAACAGATGGATTCAATACGGTAGCCAGATTAATATTTCCCAGTGCATTCAAGGTAATATCGGAATCAAAGGCCTCGATAATCTGATCAGACGTCAGATTGCCAAAATTATTCAGGCTTGTAATGTTCAGGCTTCCATTCCGGTTTAAAAAACGTCCGTTAACATTCCCTCTTGAAAAAATGCTTAAGTCTCCTGTTCCAAAAGTCCCGACCTGAGACAATAAATTGTCCCCGGAAACCAGATCAATATCCCCCCCCCCAATAGTTGCAATTCCTTGTACTGTATAAGAACCATCTACATTTGGAGACCAGTCTTTAGATGTTAATCCCGTCAGAACAGTGCCCCATGAGTCAAAAGACAAATTATTGATATCATTAGGTTCCTGATCAATCAAAGAACGTACCTCTATCTTACCACCGGCGACAATACTAATGTCTCCACCATTGTTGTATTGATAGCCTTTTTCCTGATTTAACTCTATGCGAACGATATTTTCTGCCAGGTACAGTGCCTCATCTTCATTGTATCCTCTTCGCATAAAAGAAGATTTGTAAGCATTTATGTAATCGTCTCTAGTACGCGGTGGCCGATCTGGAAAACGCTCTGCATAACGCTCTACCTGATAATCAACAAAAAGTTGATCGTTTACATCAGAAGCAGGGACGCCGATACTCCTTATCGTACCGATACTGGCCTGGGTCCCTGTCTTATTTTCCAGTGTTTGTTTTTTTAGTATGAGATTTTTCGCCACATTCAAGTCAATATTACCGATAGCGGTCTGAATCACACCGGCATCAACAATCATGTCGCCTTTAACAACACCTTTTATGTCTCCGCCATATGAGCCCATGGTATAGGCCATTTCCTGCATTGTCATGTAATCGGTATTATTTAGATAATCTACAGACCCGATACGGGTTTCCCCGCCAGAGGCAAAATTAATATCTCCGCCCTCTGTGTAAACGACCACCCCGTCAAATAAGTCAATTCGACCTCCACTGGACATTTTGTTGACAGCAAAAATGTCAGCGTTTTCCAATTCAGCCCCTGCTGCGAAGTTAAATCCCGTGCTGTCTTTAGGCCCCTTTATCCACATTGTGTCTTTATATGAAACCTCTGATCCAAAATCCAACTCGGGAACTACTTCGCCGTCAACCATATAGGGATTAAAGGATGGTTCACTCCTGGTATCAATAATATCATTTTCAATTTTCAAATCACCCTGCGCTTTAAGTGTCAATCGATATGCTGACGGGTCATTTTCATCATAAAGTAATTCGTAAAGATTAAGATCTTCATTGACAGTGAGGTCACTGGTACTTTGCACTTGTATGCCGGAGACCAGTTTGATTCCATCTCCCGGGCTTACAGCATTGTTTACAAAATATTCTGCGTCTGTTTTCCATTCTGAAACGTCGCTGGCTGTTATTTCATTGTCACTATAAACCTTGACGCCCTCAACAATGATCCCCGAGGCACCTGTCAGATTGTCAGCCTCTAAATTCAATAGCTGGATGCCATCATTATCTTCGGTCCTGGAGACCCTGAAATAAATATTTCCATTCAAATCGGTTTCTCCGCCGGAAACATCAATTTTTGCAAAATTTAAATCCAGTATATTTTCGCCAATCGAGGGATCTTCCCAAATACCACTTCCAAGTATCACCTCCCCGCCAATGCCGGAACCAGAGGAAGCATCAATTGTCGTAGCATCTGACAGAAACAGAGAGCCCCCGGAATAAATTTCCACCCGCCCACCGTCTATTGTACCTGATGCGTCTATATTTACATCCCCGATTTCCACTGTGCCTTCATCGACGGACAATCTGAAATTATGTGTTTTGACATTGCTGTTCAGACGTATTTTGTCTGTGTTCTCGTGAACCCTGATATCAATTCGTTCACTAAAACCACCTTCTGCTAATGCCGATACCATTGAAGTTATATTGTCCAACTCCCGTGAATCCAGATAGAAACTCCCGCCCTTGCCGGTTTCAGACTTACCTGTAAACTTTCCATTAAACGAAAAAGATCCATCAATACTGGAAACAGAGACAACGCCTGCATTACCCCGGGTCTCTTCAAAAGCAGAAACATTAATCTCCGATCCACTCGAGAACTTAACACCCCCTCCTGTTGCTTCGAAAAATATAGCTCCGGCATCGTAGTAATTATTTTCAGCTTCTAAAAACGCATTGCCATGATGACTTCCCCTTGCAGAAATGATTGCGCCATCATTAGAAAAGATGCCTTGGCCGTCGGAAATGAACGAAATGACTCCGGAGTTTAGACTCACCTGTGTTGAAATATCTATCCTGCTTCCTGAAAAAGACAATTTTCCGCCAATATTGTCATTATAAGAAGGGGCATATGAACTCTGCAGCAAATTAATATCAGCACTTCCGGAATTAACCATAAAATCAACACTATCATACATGTCTTCCTCATCATTGTATTCATAATGGCCGGTGATCATTGCTGCTGTGATTTCAAGGTCTGCATTTCCAGTATATAGTTCTCCTTTGCCGGCAAAAATCGTATTGAAATCACTTGTCAGATTTATTTTCTCAAATCCTGAAAAATCAATATCCCCTTGCCCAACAATCAATTGTTTTGCGCTGACTCCAAACGCACCTTGTTTATTTACAGATGGATTTTCCTCAGATGCGAAACTACTGTTATAAATCTGGGCGGTATTAACGAACAGACTGATATCTCCTTTAGAACCACTATTTTCGATGAGAGGGGTATCAATTTCCAGGGCTGCATTTTCTGCCAAAATTGAAATATTTCCTGCAAAAACGATTCGTTCTTGACCAATAAGCCGAATGGATTCAAGATCAGAAAATTTCTTCCACAAATTTTCATCTAGCAGGAGACCTGATTCCTGGAAGGTACTTTTATTATCTGAATCGGCAATATAAAGTTCATCCGAGGTGAATTGAATTTGTTTTTGTGCCGTAATTTCTCCATCTCTATAAAGTTTATCTGCCTCTATGGCAATTTTATTTTCCGATGAAATCGTTGAATTTAAAAACAAACTGAGTACGCCTGTCTTTATGTCGACAAGGCTGTCTTCTCCGACACCAAAAACTTTAGAAGATCCCTTCAAAATAATTTCATCTGTTGAAACCAGTTCAATATTTTCTCCGCCCAGGTAAGCACCACGTTCGAAAGTAATCGTTTCCGTCAAGGTTTCATCGCCAATTCGTAATTTGCTGAATCTATTTCCAGCAAGTCTCTCTGGGTTCAGATATAATTTTCCAATCATCTCTTCCAACAATTCATTTCCTGAAAGAGGGGTCTTAAAATTAAAATCATCTCCCAGTTCAACTGTTGACGTATTTGAGACTATAACCTCTTTGCCACCAAAGTTTGCGATACCGGACTGGTAATTTCCATTTATCGGATTTGCCGAAATAAGCCCATCAATATAGCTAGTAGGGGTTTTGACTGTTAATGTGCCCCCATCACCGGCTACCAGAGGATCATTTATTTCAAAATCTCCTTCCGTTCCAATCACATCTGCGGCTTTCCGTATCGTAAAAACTTTGGGTTGTGATGAATGCCCGCCGGTTAATCTGTCTGCCTCATACCCAACCACAAGATCATAAATTGAATGGCTGATATCGTCCGGACTTGTCCTTGGGGTGAGATCTCCCTGTGTATCAAGGATGATGGCATCATCCCACAAAGCATATTGCTGATGTTCCCCATCATTCCCCCAGAGAGGCAAGACACAATATAAGCCTTCTCCTATCAAATCATTTTCTTCTAAATAAATGCCTTCTGATGATAAATTGCCAAGGGCGTTGGTGTTTGGCAGCAAGAGATATCGCCCTTCTTTCTCCAATGGGTTAAAAGTGCCTTCTATTCCCGGAAGGAAAGTGGTGCCGAATATCGCACCGCCGCCTTCAATATTTATCTGCGCACCCGGCATTTGTATAAGCTCTGCATTGCCTGAATTGGTACTGTTGAAAACAATCTGTTTTTGATTTAAGAATTCATCAGAAAAAGACAGAATTTCAATTTTATTGTTCGTGGTTTTATCAGTGCCGTACCATTTCAGATTAGAAGCATCTAATTCACCGTAGTTGACCGGCAGATAACCCTTCACGGAAGTCAGACTTTCGCCAGCCAAAAAGATCCGCTCCTGAGCATTAAAAACAATCTGTCCTGCAGGTGCGGCAAGAAATCCTCTATGCTCAATATTTCTGGCAGTCAACGTTAAAGAGCCGATAGCGGAATAAATAATCGGGTTATTATACGCAGTAGCATAAGTAGATATTTTCCCATCTGATTCAATTTCAAATGATGCCGCTGTAGTGGGGTAGATCCGTCCTGCAGTCAAGGATAAATCTCCATCGACCTTTAACTTACCGGTCCATACTTTTGTCCCACCGCTGCCGCTTGTCATACTGGTAAAATAATCCGTCAGGCTGATATCCCTGTAGGCACTCAAACTCACATCTGAAAAACCATTAAAAATCAAATTGCCGATAACATTCAAAAATTGAGACTGGCTGAAAAATTTTGCATTTGAATCCAGTTCAGGAGACGTTGAAATAAAGTGTGTGTTTTTTAAAGAAATATCCGGAGTATTCAGGGTGACAACAGTATTCTCACCCGTTCCAACAATTACCGGGGTGTTCATCACAATCCCCCTGGACATGTTGATCTCCACAGATTGATCAAATTCAATCCCATTTTTACTAATCAAAGTTAAATAATCAAACCCGCCTTTTTCAAGGTTCTTTATCAATGAGACCGGAACAACTAACCTTGTAATTGTATCTTTCTGGTCGTTATAAAGCGTAAAAGAAGGCCCTCTGTGATAATTTAGATATTTATCTCCCTGAAATGTTGCATTAAGTTGAAATTCACCACTCTCATCTGATGCTCTGTTATATTGCAAAGATATGCTTCCAGGTTCTCCCGCAGTTAAATAAGCTTCAAGGCGGCCATCTTCAAGTTTTCGTTTCTGAATAATAACATCCGATCCTGAGACATCGACCAACGAGCCTTTGCTCATTGTCAATACATCTGAAGAAAATGAAACCTGCCCACCATCCAGACTCTCTGTAATAAATTCGCCATCTACTATCTTATCTGTTAACCGGTTATATCCCCTGGCGTAAAACCGCGCATCAGAATTAACAGTTATTTTATTTGTAAATTCTGAACTTCGGATATCAAATGCATTTATGTCAATTTTTCCGGCAGGGGCACTATACGTTCCCGAAAGAATAATTTCCGGGGCGCCGATATTGATTGATCCTTCAGGAGCAACACGTATTTGTGTATTACGGTTTATTTTGACCTTTGCACTGTATACTTCAGGATCATGTGAATCTATTTCATAATTTCCATCAAACCCATCTGTTTGTCCTGCATATAAAGCCATGGAGGTTTCTCCAGCCTGATCCATCGGAACGGTTACAATTCTTGTCGAAAGACCGTTGCGGGAGACAGCTGTTTTTTCCAGTGATGGAGATAAAGTACTCCCCTCTTCTATTTCAATGCTGGTCAATGCCTTAAGGGTCAGACTGGTGATGCCTGTATTTTCCAATGATTTATCATAGAACTTCATGATGGGGTTTAAGGCACCATCTTTATACCGGGCCGGCAATTCTTCTGATGATGAATAACCTTCGGGCAACTCCGGTACTTCAGTTTTTACAATATCAATTTTTCTTGCATAAAGTGTAAGATCACCGCCGTTTTCACCAACCATAGCATGTCCGTCAATATTGCCGTCAAAAACGATTGACGGCCCTGTCATGCTTAAAGAACCTGCATTTCCGGAATTTGTAACCATTCCTTTATTACTGATTACATATCCGCCACTAAAATCCAATTCTGCACCAGACCGAAAGATCACACCATCCCCTTTGATGGTTTTATCTTTTATTGTAATCGTACCGCCATCCAGAAGAAGATGGGTTGTATCATCTATTAGAGAGATTCCATTATTATGTTTTTCACCTGAGGTATCAATTCTGCTGCCACTGGCCAATTCAACCCGTTCATGATCAAGACCCCATGCCGCTCTCACCTCTCTTTCAATATCATAATTCGGATTTTCAACATCTCTGTTTAGAACCATCGTACCAGTGGTTTTATTGCTTTTTGTCTCTAAAATGACTTCGCCGGAAGGAACCGTGATCCCTCCGTTGTGAATAATACGACGGCTTGTTGCACCAAACTCTCCACCGGGAGATAAAGAGATCTCTGTGTTTGTATCGGTCTGGATGATACTCAATGCATTCAACTTCACTACACTCAGGCCTGCATTATTAAATAAATCGTCTGAAAGCCTGGTCTCCCAGTTTTCTTGCGGGAAAGAATCCGGCAGAGTATCAAAATTATAACCGGTAGAATTCCTCTGGATGATGATTGCTTCAGTCACATGGTCAATGTTATCGTATGATCCGTCACCTGTTTGGCCGATATACAATTTTCCAGATGTCGGTATTATTGTCCCAATACTTTTAATATACCCCAGCTCATCAACATCGCTGTCGGAACGGGTCTGATAAAGCCCTCTTGTTGATGACCCTTTCATCTGGCCATCATATACAAGACCGGTTGCGATCAGCGAAACCTCTCCGGCATCTGCGCCTTCCTGATGGTCAGGAAGCCAGGTTCGGTAATTAATATTTTCCTTATCCCCTGTATTAATAAACGTATCATAGGTCAGCCAATCCGGTGCATCAGCAATGTCGTACTCGACCCCTTCTGATGAAAGCACTGTTTTATAAACAAAACCTTTTCCATAATTAATACCGCCCCCTGAGAAATCCAGAACAGATCCGTTTGCAGCAATAATATACCCTTTTGCGACATCCGTATTGCTTTGATGGTAATTCTTTTGATCAGCTACAAGGGTGATGTTTCCCGCATCAATATTCCATTCAGCCACTGTCCGCGCTCTGCTGTTTAAATGTTCTTCAACATTACCAATAGATACCCCTTCATGAGTCAAAAAGTTGACAATTTCCCCTTTATAATCTCCGTTTTTCTGAAATGGTTCGTCTCTGAGTTCTATGGAGTTCATCTGGACAGACATGACCTTATCTTCAGCAGCTTTATCCACCCAATATCCACTGACATCTATCAAACTTCCGGGAGCAAGAAGAATTCTTCCTCCTTCACCAGCGTAAATATTGACCTGCCCTGAAGGCGCATAAATGGTCCCATGGTGTTCTACATCAATAGGGTCTCCGCCATTGTTCGTATTAAAACCGCCGTTTTCCTGTAATTCATCACTGATACTAACGCGAACATCCTGGGAATCTGAGATCCCAGACAGCAGCACTTCTTCTTTTTTGTCATCCAAAATGGGTTTGTGTGATGCATCAATAAACGAATTTTTACCGGTAATGATTTTTTCAGAGGCCGCAAGCCGGATACGACCGTCTTCTAATACAGTGGCACGACATTGAATTTCCCCTTCCTGCCGGACAATCTTTCCAAAAAGTCCCACTTCCGATATATCAGCCAGTATCTTCCCCCCAGGACCATTAAAAGCAACTCCGGAATAGCTGGGTTGCAGTGATTCTGTCAAAGCATATCCATTACTGCTTGCTTGCCAGGAAAATGCATCCCCCCCCCCGCCAAGATAAATATAACTCTCGTCTCCAGCCTGAATACTCCCATTATTTTCTACATGACCCGCCAGTAAAAACACGAATTCATTATTCCCGGAATAAATTTCCCCCTGGTTAACCACCTTTCCAAACAGTTCATCATCGTCCCTGTTACTGTCATGTGCATCCGGGCTCTGATCAAAAACCCAGTGCTGATTCATTTTAGTGAATTCTTCAATTTTTTCAGGGTCCATCTTCATTGTGGTAGCAACCAGAGATTTAACATTTGTTCTGGATCCTTCCCCAAACAAAATGCCATTGTGATTCAATAGAAAAAGAGAGCCATTGTTTGCACTCAACTGACCGAATATTTTTGACGGGCTGTTGTCTCCAATCCGGTTAACAGCCGTTCCACCTGAAGATTGCTTAAAAATGGTATGGACACCCTTGCCGATATTAAAAGACTGCCAGTCAATGACCACCCAGGAACCATTCTGCTGAATGACCAATTCGTTGTTTTCGTTAAGTTTGAATGGGACATAATATTTATCACCCGGGTCGGTAAAACCGTCTTCTTCTTCATTGTAGTTGAGATGCCTGGGATAAGCTAAACGGCCAATCATGGAGGACTTGTATGTTTGTAATGCCGGTGCAAGTGCACTGCCGGAAGAAGCGCTTGGTGAATATCCGGTACTGGAATGGTGCAATACTGCTGCCGGCACCCACGCCGGGAAAAACACCTGACATGTGCTTAGAAGCAACAAGATGCTTTGTATTATCACTTTTTGAATAAGCGGTTTCATCATTATTAATCCTTAAAATCTACACAGCCCCAATTAAAACCTGTAACTTACCCTGAAATGCAGTGAATGATCTCCGGAATCTGTGTCATCCGTTCCTTTTAAAGCTACTCCCCAATCCAGCCGGTATTCAATCTGATCGTTCCATATTCCTGTAAAACCGATTCCAACTGAGTCAAGAAATGTCCGCCCGAATTCTTCCGGCAAGGCCTCTCTGGTGGCTAACCATGCGCAGTCATAAAAAATATAAGGCCGCAAAGGGTGTTCATTCAGGACAGACGGACCTGCTAGTTCAATAGTTGAATGCAGTGCGTTATCCGCCGATATTTCAGACTCCTTGAACCCTCTGAGATTGTCTGCGCCACCTGCTGAAAATTGTTCATTCGAAATTAGTGGTTGATCTGAGATCTGACCGTCCAGCTTAAAAAACAAAGAATAATCTTTGGGAAGATGTCGATTATATTCAACGCCTGCCACAAGATAAATGTAATTACCGGTTGAGCCATAGCGCTTTGCCTGGAAATCGTCTATGTCATTTATAAATAAATCCCGAATTAAAAAATTGATTTCCGCATTAAACTGCAGCACACTATTTTTCCCAAGTAGCGAAGAAGCATATCCCAATGAAAAAGGCAGGTATTCTACTGGAGAAATTTCTCCAAGTTTGTCTTCTTCAAAATCTTTCCAGTCAAATCCCATTGTCAGGCTGTGGTCATACCCCATTCTATACGGCAGTGTTATGAGATATCGTAATCCTAATATTTTTCCTTTCCCAATGACATTAAAACCTTCTCCGCTTGCTGTCTCGGAATCAGAATTAATGAAATACCCCACTAAGAGATGCTTTTTATTCCAAAATGATGGCATTGAGTAGGAGGTTGAAAAGACCATTACCTCATCAGGATCCTGAGGTGCAGTTTGAAACTGTGCGCTGATTGAGTGTGCTTTCTGCCATAAGTTGTCATACCGAATCATAGCATTCAGGCGGGTCTCAGTTGTGGTATGCGTTGAGCGATTATTAACCTCCAGGCTTCCGTGTAGCGGCAATTGATCTTCTACCTTCAGTTCTACATCTATGGTCCCGGGCTCCCTGCCAGGCACAAGAATCGGCGCAACTTTCAAATCAGGATTGCGATTAATGCCTGCCAGTTCCTCCCTGATCTTTGGAAGGTATATTATCTCTCCGGGCTGTATCCCGGAAAGGTAATCGTTTATGTATTCCATGGTATAAAACTTATTCCCCACAACTCGAACCCGCTTGATCCGGCTTTCGATAACCTGGAGACGAACAATTCCGTCATCCACAGTCTGTTCCGGAATATTTACGATAACTGTAGGATATCCACTCTGGTGATATAATTTTTCCAGAACGTCTCTGGCCGACTCCACATCTTCTGCGTTTTTGTTTTCACCTACAAACTCTTTGACTGATGTTGTCAGTCGCTCTTTATTCAACACGGAATTTCCTTCTATGATGAATGAGTGGATGGGGAATGTAATTTCTTCACCTCTTGCAGATCCTCCCATCCATGTATTTGAAAAAATCAAAACCGCGACGATCAAAAATATTTTTAACTCTTCAACGTTTTTCAACGGCTACACTTTCAATTTTCAGTTTCAGCTTTATTAATCATTTTTATCTGTTCCAATTCCGCCACCAAGGCGTCTGCATCTTTATATCCTTCTATCTTTTTCAAAATTGTCCCTGTAGAATCTGTTAAAACAATCATGGGGAACCCATCTTGACTGTACAAAGCCTTCAAACTTTCATCGTTATCCGAGTTGGCTTTAACCCAGACAAAATCATCTTTTAAAACAAGAATTCTGGGGTCTGTCAGCGTCTGGCTGAACAATTTTTTGCACCAACTGCACCAATCCGCATACAATACCAGCACCTTGTTCTTATGTTGTTCAACGGCAGAAGCATATCCGGCATCATGATCGTTAATCCATGAAATTGTAGTGTTTTCAAACTCTTTCTTTTTGATAATATCCAGGATTTCAACATCCAGGATAAGCTTCTGCCCGGCGAAAGGATGATTGAAATCCACAATGAATTGTTCTTCACTGACTGAGGTAATGATGCCGGTCTTGTTTCCGGCCTGAAAAGAGGCTCCCTTTTCAGCTTTTAAAGTCATTATAATCTGATCTTCTTTTAAAGATATCAATGTAGTACCAAATGGTGCTTTTTCTTTTGCGCCGTTTTTTACAATATGGCCTGCAACAATTTGATCCGGACTGACAGATATCACCTCTGACTTGAAATAGGGATTCACCTGTATGATATCTCCCGGTTGCGGTGATGAGAGTCCAAGCTTTTTTTCATATACTTCGGGTGAGTATTTCACGATTCTGGGTAAGACCCGAATGGCTGGAAAAGCCTTCCTGTTTCCATCACTCCTTTTCCCAAAAGCATTTTCCGGTTCAATGATTACTTGTTTTTTTTCTCCATTAATCATGCCAACCAGTGATTCACTCAATCCGGGGATCTTCCCCGGGGTCCCGGCAATCACTGACTTTTTCCGCATCTGGTCTGCAGACTGGCTTTTCAAGGTGAAGAGGCTGCGGCCATCTTCTGTAGAAACACTGCAGGCAACTTTTACAATATCGCCAGGCCCGACCAGGCCGGGGATCTTTTCAAGGTTGATATCCACACTGTTTTTTCCTTCTTTAGCAGCTTTTTCCATGGCAGAATTAATTTTATTCTGAATGTCCAGAAAGACCGCTTGCCTGGAAAAATTTTCTTGCTCTGTTAGGTTGGTTTCTGCAGCAACTATATCAGTCGTCAGGAAAAGCAGGCAGATGATTAATGACACGCACGTGTTGAATATTGTACTGGTATTCATTTTTCTTTAGACATCCTTTCCACGATCTCTATGGTGCACAAAAGACATTCTTCTCCAAGCGGATATCCATAATCTACGATAATATCCTCATCTGTTACCTTGATTATTTTTCCCATGTTGCCATTCATCATAACAAGGGTTCCCACCTCAGCATCAATCACCATATTGAGTTCCCTGTTTTTACGCTTGACATTTGCCGGCCCCCAGGGAGAATCAATGCTCAAGCTGTCGAGAAGAATTTCATACGTGTATTTTTCTTCTTCAACACCTATGATCTTAATTTTCCGTCCATCATCTCTTTCCACCACCTCGCCGGCAATTGGATCTCGATGCTTTGCCTGCCTGAAATATTTAATGCTGCCTTTTCGAATAACAGAGGATGTTCTTTTTCTTTTTGTCTTGATATACCTACTGAATGGTTTCAGACCTTCAGGGACACCTGATTCCACTTTAACCAGATATTTTTCCCCGATCTTTTTTCCAACCAGAGAGTGGGAAATGAGTGTTAAAAGTTCGGGTCTGAATCTCTTTACCACTCCTTCTGTTTGCAAAGGATTTTTTTCTCCGGCAGCAATATTCACCGGTCCTGGCTTGATGAGTGTTTTAAATGCCTGTGACGTCTTAACTGTTTTATCCTCAATAACATCCGGATAAGTGGTGTCTACCAATTTATTGCTTAATGTCTTACACGTATAGTGTATCGAAAGCATATCCCCTTTCCCGGCAAGAGCATTCTCTCTTATTTCCAGGCCGGCACAGCCTGCTGTTAAAATTGCAGCAAACAATATGATTATAATTCGTTGAACAAAAAACATTAAGCGACACTCCCCATGTTAACAGTTTCCAGATATCATTCTGCTTCAGGACATGCATTCTTACCAAAAAATTATTAGCACAAGATTAGATTTCAATTAACTCTCCGTACAAAACACAAATGGCGGGTCCGAAAAAATACCAGGCCCGCCATTTGTTATTGATTGAACGATTCTTTAATTAAACTTTAACATGGCTATTTAGGAGAAGGCCATGCAAAATCAGTTGCTTTTTCCCAGTTCATAGCATCCTGTGCTGCCCAGAAATCACCTTTTCCAGTTGTTGCCAGGTTGGCTTCAACAGATGCGAATCCCACAATCGAATCGATCACTCTTTTTGTTTCGCCAGTTGGGTTACTGTAAAGATACTGTGCAGACCAGAAGATTGCGCGGCCATTTTTTACTGCTTCGCTCATTACATCAGTGTTAGCATCACCACCAACGCCCTGGTAAGCAATCGCTTTAAGGTCACCACGACTTCCGCTGCAACCATTGACACATTTATCGGAATCAGCATAAGCAACACCACCGGGAGTATAACCGGCACACTCAACAGCCTCAGAAGAACCTTTGTTGAAGTAAATTGCAGGAAGTCCTTCAAATTCTACAAACATGTTATAGTATGGAGAAAGGAAATCGCCATCCTGCTGTACGGTCGGCATAACGTCATCTCCTCTGAATACTGCTGCATTCAGCGTGGCAGCTGTACCGGAACCGGCATGACGGTGACACACAACAACCTGCTGATCAGGATACGTGGGATCAAGATCTTGCCAGTTAGTAACTTTACCAGCAAAAATATTTACGGCCTCCATACGGGAAAGGTTGTTAAGCGGCAGTGCACTGTTTGCGTAAAAACCAAACGGTACGACGATCGGCCGGTCTACCTGGTATGATGGGGGAATGGTCAGATTATTGATGTCTCTATCGATTACATCTGTGTAATCCGTTGTGGCGGGGCCTTCAGCAAAACCATCTGATGATTGCATAAAAGTAGAAGCAGCAACATCGGAAGCACCGACAGTGACATCCATGCATTCGATGCTGGCAATTGTAGTCCCTGCACCTTCAGTGAAAAAGTTTTTAAGTTCTGTACCTGTCGGTTCAGCCTGATATCTGTCACCGTCTGTCGGACAGTTATCAGCGTCGTCTGTATCATTATCCTGTACCGCACGGATACCGTCATAGGAAGCATTGGTTGTATAACGGATGATCAGGGTGTCATTTGCTGTGCCGCCATTGGCTGTTCCGTCATAACCATTGCCGGTTATGCCAGCCAAGCCTTCTGTTCCGGCGCAGACTGCTACACCTGTATCACGGTCATGAGAACTGCCATCTTTAGCTGCGTAGATATCTGCTTCAGCACAGATGGTATTGAGAAAATGAGGCGCGGCAGCCGTCCAGAATTTATACTGTGCAGAGGCACCAAAGATGTTAATTTCAACTGTTTTGGCAATGGAAGGGGTCGCTGCGATAGTCAGGGCAGCACCGCCGATCACTAAGCCTTTTAATAATTTTTTAAACATTTTTTTTATTCCTTATATATTAGATTTATTAAATCTCTATTGTTTAAACGCTTATTTTTTTCTTCTAATACCAACAACACCCAGAAGGCCGGAAGCCATAAGAATAAGGGCACCCGGAACAGGAACAGCGTTTGGATTCAACACAACCTGACCGTCAGATGAAAGCTGAATGTGCGCAAAATATTCTGTAGTAGCGCCGGTCATTTTCATAACTTCCATAGTGGACATATCAACGGCAAAACCGTAAAGGTACATATCCACCACACCATCGATAAAGCTACCAATACCTTCAACAGACATTGCCGCGTTCATCCCGGCATAGTACCCCGGAGCATTTCCACCATTGTTCATACGTTCGATAAAACTGGTAGAGGCACCCACATAAGTACCATCACCACCTGCATAGTCTCTCAGGAGGTATCCGACTGCGTTCTGATACCCAGCCAGGCTTGTAAGAGGCAGAGAATTTACGCCTTGAGTTTCACCGGTAGTAGCAAATACACTTGCGTAACGCTTATTCGCATCTGCAGTATACATCATGTCAGCTGCAAAAATACCAATACCCAGATCGCCGTAAGTAGAATCATTAAAATTAGAGAGAACATCACCGGTTGCATTTCTCAGAATTGTGTTAGTTGCGGTGAAATCAATACCTGAAAACAAACCTAAATCAAATGCCATTTCTTCATTTTCATCATAAACAACCATGCTAAGAGTGGTATCAGAAAAATCAGCAGATGCTGATGCAGCCACGGCAAAAACCATGAAAGCCGCCAGGATGCTTACCAATAACTTTTTCATTGTCTTTTTTCTCCTAAAAAATAAAAATTAATTGTTTTTAACTCAACTTCCTTGGAACAAAATGTGGCGGCTTGGCTGTCTTGTTTTTTGTATTTTTAATTTTATGGATATTACTTGACGTATGTTTTAGGGACACCCAATTTCAACCCTTATCAATATGCCTTTTATTATCCCTCTTTTAATTTACAAGACCCTTGGCTTTCCGACCCCCGGTCACCCGGAGTGTGGCTTTTTCCTAATTACAGTTCGGGTTATATCGAGGGAATATTAGCCGGTAATTAACCTAAAGTTAGCATTGGAATAAGGGAATGTTTTGAAAGTTAGTGCATGAAATTTTCTATTTAATTTCAATATGTTGGATAAGAATTTCTTTTTGAGGCTGACATTGATTTTTTTAAAATTTTAAAAAAATCTATATGCGAAATAGTTTCTTCAGGATGGTACAGGCAAAATTTTACCTGATTTAAAGGAGAACATCCAGGTATCAGAAAAGATTACTTATATTATTAATCGGTTTGCTCTTTAAACCGGTATCCGAGTCCCCGAACGGTCTCGATGAGATGGGAATATTGCTTTAATTTTTTTCTCAGTCCCACCACGATGACATCAACACTGCGGTCTGTCACAGCGTAATTTTCACCATGAATGGCATTAACAATCTGCCCCCTGGTAAGCACCCATCCTTTTGAACCGGCAAGAAATGACAAAAGTTCGAATTCAGTCAGTGTCAGGTTTATCACTTCACCGTCAATGGTAACCCGGTGTCTTTTGCGGTCAATTACCAGATCTTTTTCAGAATTCATGTTTTCCGGTGAAGTGCTGCTTCTTTTCTTGCGCCGCCTTAAAATCCCCCGGATTCTTGCGATCAGCTCTTTTGGGCTGAACGGTTTAGACATATAATCGTTGACCCCGGAATCAAGGCCTTTAATCACATCAGATTCTTCTCCTTTTGCTGTAAGCATAATGATCGGAGTATCTTTGATCGGCCCGTTACTCCGTATTGTTTGTGTCACTTCAAATCCACTCATCCCTGGAAGCATCAAATCCAGCACCAGAAGGTCCGGCATGGCCTGGCTGGTAATTTTAACCGCCTTTTCCCCTGTCAAAGCAGTTAATACCTGATAGCCTTCGTTAACCAGATTGTATCGTATCAGGCTGACAATATCTTCTTCATCATCAACCACTAATATGGTTTCGTTTGACATCCTTTCTCCCTGTAAAATAAACCTTTTGTAACAGATCTTGAACAACAGTTTATGGGAAATAGGATCTATCTGGAATTTATTAGATTTTTGCCAGGATTTTATTAGAGGCCGGTTAGAATTTTAAAAATCTTGTTTTCACAAAAACAAAATTTTATTTTTTACCTTTAATTTCAATGTGTTATACAATCATGTGCTTTTATCATTTCGGTACCCATTGGTATGCTGTGATAGTGTCCTCTAAGGGATACTTTTTCCAGAGGTCTTGGATGAAAAATTTTAAAATCAAAATCGTTCAACCGGGAATAAAAGTGTTCAAACACACTGTTTTCAGTCTCGAGATTAACACAGCAGTGATTTGCCGTGTGGAATATATGGGCGGCATGATGGATAATCATATAAAAGCAGGCTGCTGACAAGTATTTGCAGTTCAGTTCTTTATAAATCTCAGGATAAAATTTCGAAACATATATACTTCCTGAGTAAATTTCATGGGAAACAATCAGGGATCTTGAAATCTGTTTTTCCTTTTCTTTGCTGTATAAAAAATATTCAATACATGAGGAGTCCTGAGCATAAGAGATTTCAAATCGCTTTAAGAAAATAGGGATTTGTACCATCAAAAAGGAAAAAGGATTCACCATTTTCAAGCATTTGGAAATTGCCAAAGGAATATCAAGCGTGCCGGTTTCAAGGCCCATTTGGCGACTTAAATCAACGAACAGATCCCGTGCAGTTTGGAACACATAATTTCGCATCGGAGAGGCATCAATCGCGCTGTCATGTTTATCAGAATGAAAAGCCGACACACAGGCCTTATGGTCAAGGGAATTCCAGGCCCGGCAAATGAATGGACGTACAGAATAAACGCTGCACTTATCCTCCTTTAGAAATATGCAGGGTGCCTGCTCTTTGATTGTAAATCTATCCTGCAAGGTCTTACCTGCGGTTAAAAACAGGTTCTCCCTGATTTTCGCCTTCAAGCCTTTCAGTTCAACTGCACTGAAGTTTTCAATAATAAATGCATGGATTAATAAAGATTCAACCGGTGTTATGTTCACCTGTGAATAGCAGCAGTAGCTGCAGCCGGATGAGCAGTCAACTGAAGGGCTCTGGCCGGATGCTTCCACCTGTTCTACAATATCCTGGACAAACTCCATTATCTCCCTGAGATGGACAAGGATTGTTTCACCGGCATTGCTGTCTTTTATTTTTTTATGGAGAACATCTTTGAGAATAATTTGAAGCTGATCCTGCTGGCCTGCAGTTACTTCCGACTCTGTCATAATCCCTCTCTGTTGTAAGACAGAGAGGATTCTGTAGGCTGACCAAAAGGCTTCCTGAGCTTACTGATATGTTTAAAGTGTTAAAATACTATATCCTTTAAAAACAATCAAGCCTGGCTCAAAGCTGCTGCCCGGAAGAATTTTGCTGTTTTTCATATCGTCTTGCGGTGAAACCTTATGGATTAACGGGATTTAACCCCAGGTTTAAAAAGTTTTTTAATGATAAAAACAGGGGTTCGGGAAGCATTTCCCATTCAAACCAGGCCCATTTACTGCATCTGTCCGGCTCTTTTAACTCAAGCGTTCCCCTGTCGTATTCAGAACGGACAAACAGGGTCACATAATGTTTTTTTTCTTCTTTAAAAATATCATTTGTATATGCAAAGTGCTGTGTGTTTTTTATATGAAGGCCTGTTTCTTCGAAGACTTCTCTTTTTGCACACTCAACTATAGATTCATTGAGTTCCAGATGCCCTCCCGGAAAGGCCCAGTCACCGCTGCCATGAGAGCTCAAGCGTTTACCCAACAATATTTTACCATTCTTCACAATGATCACGGCCACACCGACTGCAGGTCTTTTCTGCATTTAAATTCCTCTTATCACCTTTAAGAAGAACCGAATCTATGATATTTTCTACAATCGTTTCTTCTTAAAGGAGCTTTTAAATTGATTGATGCCAATACCATACTTGAAGCGGACACTCGGGTCAAATCCTTCCCTGGCCTTGTACATGAAACCCCTTTATCATTCAGTCCGGCCTTTTCCAATCTCACAAATGCAAAGGTGTGGTTTAAATGTGAACACCTGCAGCAAACAGGTTCTTTTAAGCTGCGGGGAGCTGCAAATAAAATCTTGTCACTGTCCTCTGAAAAAGCAGCCAAAGGCGTTATCACTGCTTCAACGGGAAATCATGGGATGGGAGTGGCCCTGGCATGCATGAAAAGAAATGTTAAGGTCTCTGTTTTTGTGCCTGAAGACGCATCCCCAATTAAGTTGGACACCATCAGGCAGTATGGCGCTCAAATTATTAAAGTAAGCGGAGACGCGCTTGATGCTGAACTGGCAGCAGGTAATGAAGCCGGGCAAACAGGAAAAGAGTTTATTTCACCATATAATGACGTTGAGATTATAGCAGGCCAGGGAACTGTCGGTCTGGAAATCTTCAACAAGAAAGACGACTTTGACGGAGTTTTTGTCTCAGTTGGAGGTGGTGGCCTTATCTCCGGCATAGGCTCTTATCTCAAGCAAAAGAGCCCCCAGACACTAATAGAGGCTTGCTGGCCTGCAAATGCGCCGGCCATGTTCGAATGCCTTAAGGCCGGAGAGATCATTGATATCAAAGAAGAACAGACCCTGTCCGATGGGACTGCAGGTGGGGTTGAGCCCGGAGCAGTGACATTTTCTATCTGCCGGGAAGTGATTGACCATAAAATCCTGGTGAGTGAAAAAGAAATAAAAACTGCCATGAAACTGATGGCACATTATGAACGATTCATTATTGAAGGTGCTGCAGGGGTTGCCCTGGCGGCCTTTTTGAAATTGGCGGACAAATACAAAAATAAAAACGTTGCTGTTGTTCTTTGCGGACGCAACATTCTACTCGATAAATTTATTAACGCTGTCTTATAATTGAAGAGGGTTTATGGAAATAAAAGAAAAACAGTTTGGACCGGTCAGATTTATTCCAGGGGAAAACAAAGGTAAATACCCGTATTGCCACTCACTCTATATCGAAAGTGCAGGTGTATTGATTGATCCGGCATCTGACAGGCAGCGCCTCCGGGAGCTTAGAAACGGACCGGGAGTCAGCGAAATCTGGCTGAGTCACTGGCATGAAGACCACCTGATGCACCTGGATCTGTTTGACGATGTTCCAATCTGTATGATGGAAAGTGACGCTAAGCCATTATCGGATCTTGAAACCTTTATGGAGGCCTATGGTGTTGATGAAGAACATAAAGAGCACTGGCGCCCTTTTCTCCTTGACACCTTTCATTTCAAACCCAGAAAGCCTTCCCGTTTCTTTTTAGATGGTGAATGGATTGACCTTGGTTCAACCCGGGTAAAAGTAATTCAAGCACCCGGCCATACACCGGGGCATACGGCACTGCTGTTTGAAGAGCCTGAACTTCTTTTCATGGGTGATTATGATCTTTCCTGGTTTGGCCCCTGGTATGGAGATGTGGAGTCCAGCATTGAACAAACCATAGACTCGGTTAACAAACTTCGAAAAATCCCTGCAAAAACATGGATAACCTGCCATGAGACCGGCATTTTTGAAGAAGAGCCTGGTAAACTATGGGACAGTTATCTTGAAGTGATCGATATTCGTGAAAAAAAGCTGCTGAATTTTCTTGAAACACCCAAGACATTATCAGAAGTTGTTGAGGCCTGTATTATTTACGGCAAACCCAGGGAACCCAGGTATTTTTTTGAATTCGGGGAAAAAGTCCATATGAAAAAACATTTGGAAAAATTATTGCACGAAGACAAAATAACCCTGGAAAACAGAAAATATGTTGTTTTATGAAAAATTTTTAAATTCTGTGGGATAATAAAAGGTATCCTTTTTTGGGTTCATCCTTATGTGATTTAGCCGCATTTGGTATAGCCGCATGAATGGCATGTTTTGCATCCCTCTTCAAAAGCTATGGTCTGTCCGCATTCCGGGCATAAATCTGACTTAAGGCTGTTCTTGTACTGTTTTTTCCCATTTCCATTGCCTTGGGGCAAATACCTTTTTTCCAACACCTTGGCAATGGCATCGGGAATTGAGTAAACGAGCCCCCCTTCTTGAAATACAGCGTGCTCACCACGGATTCCACTAATCTGATCAATGATTTCATCCACTTCAATCCCGGATCTCAAGGCCAGTGAAATCAACCGTCCAATGGCTTCTGTTTTAGCCTGAGTTGATTTTCCGGATTTACCTACTGTTGCAAAAAGCTCAAAAGGCCTGCCTTTAAATTCTGAAACAGTTACATAAAGACTGCCCATCCCTGTTTTGATTCTTTCGGTAAATCCTTCAAGGGTCTGGGGTCTTTTCTGACCAGCCACAAGGAAATCATCCTCTTCTGTTTTCTCTCCATGCTTTGAAACTGAAAGGACCTGGTTATCTTTGCTGCCGTCTCTGTATATGGTAACGCCCTTACACTTGAGTTTAAACGCCTGGTCATAGATAAACCTGACATCTTCTTCTGTGGCCTCATGGGGAAGATTCACTGTTTTGGAAACAGCATTATCCGTGTACTTCTGGAATGCGGCCTGCATTTTTATATGATGTTCGGACTCGATGTCATGGGCGGTTACAAAAATTTTTCGAAGATCAGACGGTACATTGAGATTCCCTTTGACGGTACCATTTTCAGCAATTTCCTCCATTAAGGCATCACTGTAGAAATCTTTCTCAATAGCAAACCGTTTAAAAACCGGATTCACTTCAATCAAGCGGTCATTGTCCATTACCGTTCTCACATAACTCAATGCAAACGCCGGCTCAATACCGCTGGAACACCCTGCGATAATACTCAAGGTTCCGGTTGGAGCAATGGTAGTGGTTGTGGCATTGCGCATCTGTCGGTTTTTTTTATCTTTAAAAATGCTCCGGTCGAAATTAGGAAAAACACCCCTTGTTTTTGCCAAATCACATGAGGCCTTGTGAGATTCTTTCTGTACAAATGACATGATTGTTTCTGCAAGTTTAAGCGCAGGTTTTGAGTCATAGGGAATCTCGAGCATGTAGAGCAGGTCTGCAAATCCCATGATACCCAGGCCGATTTTCCGATTTCCCTTAACCATTTGATCAATTTCATCAATGGGATATCTGGACATATCAATAGTGTTGTCCAGGAATCGGACTGCAAGGTGAATAGTCTCCCGGAGCTTTTCATAATCTACTTCAGACTTTTTTTTCTTTTCTTTTATAAACCGGGTCAGGTTAATGGAACCAAGGTTGCAGGCCTCCATGGGTAAAAGAGGCTGTTCTCCGCAAGGATTGGTTGATTCAATTTCCCCGATACCCGGTGTTGTATTAAACCGGTTTATTTCATCTAAAAAAATTATTCCCGGATCGCCTGTCTCCCATGCCTGTTTGATCAATTCATTGTAAACAGCAGGGGCACTTAGACGGCCGCTCATTCTTCCTGAACGCGGATCGACCAGGTCATAATCTTCATTTTGCTCCACCGCAGCCATGAATTGATCTGTCACACCCACGGATATATTAAAATTATTCAATTCTTTTTTGTTATTTTTACAGGCAATAAAAGTCATGATATCCGGGTGGTCCACCCGAAGGACCGCCATATTGGCCCCGCGCCTGGTTCCTCCCTGTTTGATCTGTTCTGTTGCTGTATTGAAAATTCTCATAAAGGAAACCGGGCCGGATGCCACACCGCCGGTGGACCCGACCTTACTGTTTGCAGGACGCAGCCTGGAAAAGGAAAACCCGGTACCCCCGCCTGATTTATGTATGGTTGCAGCATTTTTAACGGCTCCAAAGATACCGTCGATGCTGTCTTCCACCGGGAGGACAAAACAGGCAGCCAGTTGCCCTAAGGACCGGCCCGCATTCATCAGGGTCGGGGAGTTGGGCAGGAACCTGAATTCGGCCATGAGATCGTAAAAAAGATCTTCAATTTTCCGGATATCTGCTTTTTGATCATAATTCTTCTCGGCTTCAGCTATGTGAGACGCCACCCGCCTGAACATGTGTTCTGGTGATTCACATACCTTTCCGGAGGCATCCTTTTTTAGATAACGCCTTTCCAGAACAGTTCTGGCATTTTCCGTCAAAAAGTCTATCCTGTCTTTATTCCCACCGCTCATTGACAGTGCTCCTTTAGAATCATTGGAAATTCAAAATTATAGTTAGTATTGTTTGTTGGTGAGAAAATACTATATATAGCTGTCTCGAAAATATCAAGCACAATATATGGCTTTCCCAAAAGAAATCATCATAGAACACTGTTGCTTCGGAAAAAGCATATCGCTTCAAAAAACAGGCTACATTATCTGAAACAAAACATTTGTCGTGCAGTGGCCTCGCCTGTACCAAGAGCTTATCAGTTTTAATTGACATTCACAGGACAGTTTTTTATTGTTTTACACAGCACCGCCCCAAACAGGAACTTCTAATACTATGAGTGACTCATGAAGCTTGATCAAAAAGCAACCAGTCTATTCATTTTTCTATGCATGCTTTTCATTTTATTGCATGCCTGTTCACCAACTCCAGATTCAACCGCTGCCAAGGAAAATAAAACAGGAATAAAAGATGATGAGATACTGATTGGATCATCCCTTGCACTTGAAGGCCATGCCGGATACCTCGGTACCCAGATGCTTCAGGGAGCCATGGCCTATATCCAGCATATTAACAGCACCGGTGGCATACACAGCCGAAAAATCACACTGATTGCAATGGATGACAGTTACGACCCCACTCAGTGTTTGTACAATACACAGCGCCTGATCATGGAAAAAAAGGTCTTTTCTTTATTTTGCTATGTGGGCACACCAACCACTGTTCGTATTGTCCCTTTGATAAATGAAGCGAAAATTCCACTTGTAGGAATGTTCACTGGTGCCAACCGTTTAAGGCAGCCTGTCAACAGATATTTGATCAATATCCGGGCCTCTTACTACCAGGAAACACGGGCGGCTGTAAAATTAATTGTAAATGAAATGAAACTGGACCGGGTTGCTGTTTTTTACCAGTATGATGAATATGGTTTTGACGGGTTGCGCGGAACCGAGATTGCCTTAAAAAGAAATGGCCTGGTTCCAGTAGCCAAGGGTTCTTATATTCGCGGAACTCTTGATGTCGAGAGCGGATTTGAAAAAATCATGCTCTCTGGAGCTGATGCGGTGGTCATGATCGGAACATATGATTCATGCGCAAAATTCATCAACCTTGCCAGGGCAAAAGATTATAATCCGGTATTTCATGCCGTATCTTTTGTTGGATCAAAGGAACTTGCCAGGAGGCTTGGAGATCAAGGAGAAGGGGTTATTGTTACACAGGTGGTACCGCCACCGAACACCATCGGGCAAAAAGAGCCTTTGCCGGGAGTCAAAGAGTATATTGAACTGCTGAGCCGTTACTACCCGGAAAGCAAGCCCAGCTTTGTCGGTCTTGAAGGGTATCTGAATGCCCGGATACTGTCAGAAGGCCTTGAGCGCGCAGGAAGGAATATTACAAGAGAAAAATTTATCCGGGCAATAGAAACCATTCATCAATATGATCTGGGCATTTTGAACCTGCTCTCATTTGGTAAAAATGATTATCAGGGGCTGGATAATGTTTATTACACCATGATTAAAGATGGTGAACTGGTGCTGCTCCAATGAAATATTTCAACGGATTATCATTAAAAAACAAAATTTTTGTAACCTGTCTTGGGTTTATTCTACTGGTCAGTATCCTGATCGGTCTGTTTACCAGATCGCTTCTGATTTCAGGGTTGACTTCTGAGCTGAAAAAAAGAGGAACCGGCATTGCCCAGGGAATAGCCGACAGCTCTCGGGTTTATATTTTAACAAATAACCGGGCAGAACTTACCGCCCTTGCATATGACGCTCGCCTGGGAAATAGAAAAGATATTGTAAAGTACCTGGTGATCAGCGATGACCAGGGAGAAATACTGGCTCATACCTTTACCTCGGGCTATCCAGCGGGCATAAAAAAAATTGTTAAAGCTTCAAGAGAACTGGAAGATAATATTATCAGTATTGATGTAAATAAAGACCGGATATTCCATGTTGTTGTACCGGTGGAAGAAGGAATCTACACCATCGGTTCAGTCCAGATTGGTCTCGACCAGCACCACATTGACAAACTGATTTCCAACTTAAGACTGCTTTTCTTAAGTTTTCTGTCCACGGTCACTATTTTGTTTTTCTTTTTAAGTCATCGCCTTGCCCTGCAGATTACCAAACCGATTTCTTCTCTGATCCGCTATACTGATCAGCTGAAAAAAGGAAACTTTAATATTGTTTCAACAGAGATGCCAGACAGAGAAGCCCTTCATTCCAGCGCCAGTGACGACGAAATTTCAAAACTCACAGATTCATTTATCAAAATGACGTCGGAACTTAAAAATTCCACAACCCGACTGACAGAATCCCAGGAGAGATACCGTTCCCTTTTTAAAAGCGGGCCCAATCCCATCTTTGTTGTGGATAAAAAAACTTTTACTATTCTTGATGCAAATCCGAATGCAACTCATTTATTAGGGTATGAAAGGGATGAACTGGTGGGTATGGATCTGTTCAATCTTGCGGGGATAGAAGATGAGCGCTTCATCAGCAGTTATCCTGAAGGGAAAACCATTGTTACCCGTTCAAAAGTCCGGTTTGTAAAAAAAGATGGGGAGGTCTTATTTGTTAATATTCATGCAAGCCCTTTTGAATACCAAAACGAAGATGTGATTATCGTAGCTGCCACAGATATCACAGAGCTTATTGAAAAAGACTCTCAGCTTATCCAGGCCAGCAAGATGAACAACCTGGAAAAAATGTCAGCAGGAATCGCCCATGAAATAAACCAGCCATTAAATGCCATTAAATTAGGCAGTGAATATTTAAATATGATGTGTGAGAAAAAGCAGTCTGTTAAAGAGGGTGATTTGAGTGTAGTGGCCGGTGAAATCAGTGAACAGGTAACACGGGCCTCTGAAATCGTCGGACGCTTGAAGGGCTTTTCACGAAAAGCGGATTTTTCAAGAGAAGCCATTGATATCAATGCCTGCGTCCTGTCCGTAAAAAAAATTATCGGCCGGCAAATCAAGTTACAAAACATAGACTTTAATCTTGAGCTTGATAAAAATATCCCTGAAATTCTTGCCCACAACAACAGGATGGAGCAGGTAATTTTCAACCTGGTGACCAACGCCAGGGATGCCATAAATGAAAGAGCTGAAAAATATAAAGATATTGAAAAAGGTGTGATAAAAGTTTCAACCAGTTCCGATGATGAAATGGTTTTTCTTACGCTTTTAGATAACGGTATTGGAATTGATCCGGACCTGAAAAAACGCATTTTCGAATCTTTTTATACTACAAAAAAAATGGGAGAAGGCCTGGGGCTTGGGCTGCCGATTATCCATAACATTGTAAAAGATTACAGCGGCACTATAAATGTCAGAAGTACGCCTGGCAGCGGTGCAAGTTTTGAACTTATTTTCCCGGCTCATCACAGGGCAAAGGCTGTTTGATAAAATAACGGGGCAAAAAAATGAAAATATTGGTTATTGATGACGAAAAACCTACTTTATCAATGTTCAAACTCTTTTTGACGGCTTATGGGTATGATGTGTCTGTTGCTGAAGATGGTGAAACAGGCCTGGCGATGTTTGAAACCATCAGCCCGGATATCGTATTCACAGATATAAAAATGCCTGGAATTGACGGCCTTGAAGTGCTGCAAAGAATCAGAAAAAAAGATACAGACACTCAGGTCATCATTATCACCGGCCATGGNNGATATGGAAAAAGCAGTTGAAGCGCTTGACCTGGATGCCTCTGATTTCATCAACAAGCCCGTGGAACGCCAGGCACTGAACTCTGCACTTGCAAGGGCCGAAAAAAGAAATAAAATGCAGCAGAATATATCTTTTGATTTTATGACACAGATAGAAAACAACACCCTGAAAATAACGCTGAGCGGAAAGCTGTCAGAGAAAAATTTCATCCCTCTTGTGGAAAAGACAAACGCCAGCCTGACAAAAGAAACCGACAAGCTGCGTTTGATTACGGATGATAGTTTTTCCATTACCCGTTCGGGAATCTCATCTTTGATGGCATTCATTTCCAGCCTTGAACAGTCCCGGAATAAAGTTTCAATTGAAAACCTTTCTTATAATTACACCCGTGTTTTTCAGATGGCAGGGCTTGATAAAATCGCCACACTGGTTGAAGAAATCCCTATTGAATAAACAGGAGCACTCCTATGGGCACTTTTTTTAACCCACCACAAATTTATGATGCGGTTCAACGGCCAAGGCTGTTCAAGCTGCTTGATGACAACGCGCATAAGCAGAACACACTTGTGGTGGGTCAGGCTGCACAGGGCAAATCCACCCTTGTTGCATCCTACCTTGAAAAAAGCAGCCTCCCTGCCCTGTGGTTTCAACTGTCGCCCCAGGATAACAACCATATTAAATTATTTGAAAAGCTGGTCCATGGGCTTGCTGCTGTTTGCAGTTTCTCAATATCTGCCGAGGATATGATTGGGCTTAGAAGTACTCTGGGTGCCCAGAAAGAAGGGTTACGGCATGTGGAAGCCCTGCCTGCTATTTTTTATGAGCTCCCGTCAGGCACAACCATTGTTTTCGACGATCTTCAAACACTGGATGAAACGTCTGTAGGATTCTTGCTGATCAAACACTTGGCGAATCTGCAGCTTGAAAATATAAGGCTAATCTTTCTGTCCAGAACACTTCCAGGCTTCGATCTGGTCCGTCTCAAAATGAACCACTGCGTTTTTATTATTGATAATAAAAGCCTTGCATTTACCTTAGAAGAAACCCGTGCGTATTTTAATAAAAGCGGCAATGCCCCCCCGCTTGAAGTAAAAAAGATACACCAGGTCACGGAAGGATGGGCTGGCGGACTCACCCTGGTATCAGAATCTGCACGGCAGTTCAAAGATGTTTCCCACCATTTACCGGAACGGCTTTCTGCAGATGTTTTCAGTTTTTTTTCGCAGGAAATTTACTCCCGCTTAGATAAACCGATCCAGGCCTTTTTAATGAAAGTATCCATCTTTGAAACCATAGATTTTGAATCAGCCAATCATATTGCCGGCATTCAGCATAGCCGAGACATTCTGACAAACCTTGAAAAACGAAATCTTTTTACCCAGCGTATCAATTCGGATACCAATGCTCCTCAGTTTAAGTTTCATGATCTGTTCAGGAGTTTTCTGAAAAAGAACCTGTCTGACACTTGGGAAGAAGATGAGATAAAAAGAATGAACCATATTGCCGGTCAGTTTTTCTGGGAAAAAAAAGATCATGAGCAGGCTGTTAATTATTTTATAACTGCAGACTCACTGCCAGACATTATCCAAATCATTAAGATAAAAGCCACCGATTATATGATCAAAGGCAAATTAGCCGAACCGGAAAGATGGATCTCCCACATACCGGAATCATTTATTACGGATGATCCATGGCTGATCTTTTTTCAAACTATGACCCAGAGAATCAAAGGCGGCAAGAAAAACATAAAGCAACTGGAAAAGGCATTAATCCTTTTTGAGAAGAATAATGACAGCCGTGGCATTTTGCTCAGTACAGCATATCTAATAGAAGCTGCCGTTTTTATCCGCCTGCCGTCGCCAAAAATCCTTGAGTGGATTTGTACGGGTGAAAACATGCTTAAAAAAATCGGTGCCAGTCATCGTTATCCCTGGGCCAGAGCACTGCTATGGCAGCTAATCGGACTCGGTTATATTGCCGGTGATGGAAATATCCCCAAAGGAATTTCAGCCTGTAGGAATGCGATCCTCCTGGGCCGCCAGATTCAGAACCCGGAATTAATCCTGAATGCGTCCATCACCATGACATTTGGCTGTGTCCAGGCTGGAGATTTCACGCAGGCAAGGCTGATGCTGTCAAAAATCGAGCATATGATACATTCTGGCCGACACCCGGAATACCGCTCACTAAAAGATATCGTTGATATTGAGCTTGCCCTGAAAAATGGACAGTTTAATACGGCCCAGCGTCTGCTTTCAAGGTCTGAAACCGATATTGAAAAATTCGGGCTGATTTTCCTGTATCCCGCGTATATTGAAGCAAAAGCCTATCATCTGGTTTACACATCTCAATATGATGGAGCAAAACAGATGGCAGACCACCTGAATGATTTTTCCATCCTTGAAGGCAATGATTTTTACAGCGTGATTTCACAACGTCTGAAAGCATTGGCCTTTCTTTACGAAAAAGACTATGACGCTGCAATGACTCATATCAAACTGGCAGTTAATCAGCTTAACAAAGCCAAAAAAGGAGATATTCATCACTTTCTGACAAAACAAATTGAAGGACGAATTCTTTTTTCCAAACAGCGCCTCAAAGAGGCGGAACAATCTCTTTTGCCTTCACTGGATTATTTTACCCAAATTTCATCAGACTTGTCGATTGTGGAAACAGCTATAACTCTTGGATTGACATTATGGGATAAAGGCAATGAAAATAATGCGTTCAGATATTTAAGCCAAGGCATAGAAAAAGCCTGCAAAAACAAATATAATTTCTTTCCCCTGCTCAATGATGAGATGCTAAGCCGGGCAATTCTTATTTTAATCGCTCAAGATGATAATATGTCTGCTCCGTTCAATGTTTTTTCAGCCAGCGGATTAATTGATGAACATGCCCTTGCTTTAATATCACGATGTAACAAAAAAACGGTGTTAAACCAGATAAGCCTGATTATGAAGCCTTTGAAAAAAAAGGAAAAATTAAAGGCCAAAGAGCGATTCCACTTGTTGTATAAAAAGCTGCTGCCTAAATTAAGGATTACATCTTTAGGGCAATTTTATGTTCACTCTGATGCAGAACATGATTCACCTGTGCTGTTCGAAGGCTCAAGACCGGCTATCCTTTTAAAATCTATTGTACTTCATGGTTCAAAAGATATCCCCAAAGAAATCCTTATTGACGATCTGTGGCCTGACGCCGATGCAAGGTCCGGTGAAAAAAACTTTAAAATCAATCTCCACCGCCTGAGGAAAACAATAGAGCCCACTTACGAAAAAGAATTCGGCTATTCATACATTCTGCAAAAATCAGGCTTGATCTCTCTTGATCCTGACTTGGTATATCTGGATACAGACCAATTCATTTCTTTTGGAAAAAAAGCGCTGCGATATGAGCAGCGGGACCGGATTGAAGATGCGCTGGAGATTTATGATAAAGCGATCGGGCTGTATAGAGGTGATTATTTTGTCGAAGAGCCCTATATGGAATGGATCCAGAGGAAAAGATCGCTATACCGCGCAAGGTATATGGAAATGCTGCAAAAAAAAGCCATGCTTCATGAAGAACTGGACCAGTTTGAACCTGCCATTAGAACCTGGCAGATGATCTTACAGACAGACCCCTGTTTTGAGATAGCGTATCAAAACCTGATGATCCTGTATGCGGATTCCGGCCGGAAAAGCATGGCACTTGACCTTTTTGAAGACTGTAAAATGTTCCTGGCCAAAGAACTTGGCGCAAAGCCAGACGCCCAGACCACCCAGATTTACCAGCGAATTTTATCCCTTTAAGCCCTGCCCTAATCCAGTGTCTTTAACTGATCCACAATCATTTTTAAATCCGGTCTGACATTAATATCACCAACATGGACAAACCGAATAATACCCTTTTTATCTATCAGGATTAAAGCGCGTTCTGCTGTTCCGTCCGATCTGAGTACCCCGTACGTGCTGCTGACCAGGCCATGGGGCCAGAAGTCAGAGACCACGTCAAACCACAGGTTCCCCATTTCCCTTGTCCAGGCAAACAGGGTTGGAATATTATCCACACTGATTCCAATAACAACGGTATCGTATGTGTCAAAAAACGGTTTTGCGATATTATATCCCGGCCATTGGTCTGAGCATACCGGTGTCCAGGCTGCCGGTATAAACGTCAGCATGACATTCTTTTTGCCTTGATACTGGCTGAGTTGCACCATATAACCAGAGATAGAAGGCAGGCTGAAATCAGGTGCTTTCTGACCTGTTGTCACCTTTAAAACACTGTCAACAGGTTTTAAAGAACCAGAATCGAATATCTTCTCACCATATGCAGTTGAGCTGGCTCCAGCTGTGCCTGAAAGGCACAAAAGCCAAAACAAGGATATGATGATAAGCTGTTTAAGCATCATTATTCAAACTCCAACCCTGATTGCTCCTTGAGCTGCTGAAGGAGTTTTGTAGGACTCTCCATTTCTCCTGAATGGGAAAAAAACAGCTTTACCTGTCCACCTTCCAAAATCTTCAGGCCGAAAAAATGCGGAGTACCGACTTGACCGACCCCTTTATGAATTTCATAGGCTGCATCGCTGAACAAGGGAAACGGTATGGTATAGTTGGACCTGAAGAACTCAGCTTCGAACTCGGAGTTCCCGGCTCCAATACCGATCATTTTAATACTGTATTTCAACCCTTCATCAGACTGGATCAGATCAAACAGCTTATTGACATTTTTGGCCTCCCGCTGACAGATCGGGCAGTACATGGAAAAAATTTCAACCAGTACGATACGGCCTTTTATCTGTCCAAGTGTAAACCGGTCTTTACCTGTCAATCCCAGATAGCCCTGGTCTGATGCGGCAACAGGAAGCGGCAGCGAAAAACCAAATTCAAAAGAAGACTCACTGTTGGTTACAGGAAGGTTGCCCGCGGATCCAGGAACGCTGCCTGCACAAACTGCCAGAAAAATAAATATGACTATAAAAAATTGTCTCATGATTCATCTCTATGCCTTGCCGGGGTGTTATAACTCAACACTGTTGACATATCCTTTTTTTTGAGCCTGCAAATCCAGGTGCAGTGTTGAAATAAGCTCAAGCCCCGGATAAAAATAACGATTCATCTGCCGTAAATCGACCACTTTGATATAGTTATTACATGCATCACAAAGATTAACCCGGTACTCTTTTTCATCATCACTGTAAAAGTAGAGCTGTTTTTCCGGGTCTGTATTCCGGCAAAAGACACACCCCATCCGTTTGGTTAACCATTGATGACTGCAAAAAGAGCATTTTAAATGCCGCCTGCCATCCTCATCAAGAATTGCCAGGTTTGCCTGATTGCCGCAGACAGGGCAGTAACCGTGGTGATGAACATCCTTTTTCTCAATATAGGATTCAAGCTGCCGGGCGCAAACGCAAAGGCTGGGAGACATCGCAAGAAATCCAAACAGGCTTAGTTTGGAAACCGATATCTTCAAATTCTCTGCCATAATTTCCAGATCTGAGTCTCTATTTTCCAATATGGCTTTAAACAACTCTTGTGGCATTATTGTTCCATCACCAACAGCCCGTTGAAGCGTTTCCCCTTCTTTGGACAGTTGGGGTGCAAGATCCTGGGCCAGAGAGCAGATATGATCCAAAAGCCCGGCTGCAGATGTTTCATCCACTATAAACTGTGAAGGGTCAATAAGGGGCATATTGCTCTCTTTTTTTAATTTAAGGATATCCTTCTCAAGGATCACCGGAGATAAGGCAATGGACTGTTGACTTTCTTCCTGGGCCTCAAACACCCGGCTGTAAAACTCAAGAATTTCACCGTAAGACGGTCTGCTTTTTTTGATCCGGTCTGCACTGGTTCTTAATTGTTCAATTGTGCTCATGATTCATCCTTTATTGACGGCCCGGGAAATCGTATATCCCGAGCCGAATGTGTATTCTTTTTGGACTTGATTAAGCAAGACGCATCATACGGGCGAGCGGCCCCATCATTCTTTGCAGGGCAACGCTTCGACTGATCCCGCCCCTGTCAAGGCTTGCAACGGCATAATCTGAATACAGTTTTGGATCAAAAGCCACAAGATAGATGACATTGACCTCATCCGGATTAAGAAGCATGGCTTTTGGAAAGCGCTCCTTCACTTTTTTCAATCTTTTGCTGGCAGCAGAAAGGATTTCATTCCTGTTCCCAAAAGACATGGCACCTGTAGGGCATACAGCTACACAAGCCGGTTTAAGGCCATTGTGAACCCTGTCATTGCATAGATCGCATTTTGCAAGTACTCCGTCAGGGCCTTTTCTTGGTATATTATACGGGCATGAACCAATGATTTCATCTGCATCAAGGGTTTTAGTATTTTTTGTATACAAAACAGCCCCGGTTGCAGGATCTTTAAAAATCGCATCCTCATCATACGCTGTTTCCAGGCATGGCGCATCCACGCAGTGGCGGCACTGGTCTGGAAAAAACAGCCATTGAAGGCGATTTTTAATTTCCGTTTCCGTCATCCTTACCAGTTTATAGGTCATGTATGACAAATCCTGGGGATTCTGAAAACTGCCGACATTCATAGTTTTTTCTGCAGGTAGATCATGCCATTGCTTGCAGGCCACCTGGCATCCCCGGCATGCAGTGCAAACCGTTGTATCGATTAATATTGATTTAGACATTGTGTCATCACCTCCTTAGATTTTCTTCACATTGACCATAAAGGCCTTGGTTTCTGGAATCCTGGTGTTGGGATCACCGGCCGGAGGCGTCAAAAGATTTGCACTTTCTTCTGTTCCGGTGGAGGGCCAACGCCATCCAAAATGCCATGGAATTCCAACCTGGTGAACGGTTGCATATCCAATGCTGAACGGTTTGAACCGCTTGGTGACAACAGCAGTACATTCCAGGCCGCCTCTTGCACTTTCAACCCGGACCCGTTCTCCATTTTTTATACCGCGCAGTTTAGCCAGTTCTTCACTCATTTCCACGAACACATTGGGCTGCATTTCCATAAGCCAGTCCTGTGGCCGCGTCATCAAGCCAGTCTGCCAGTGCTCACTCACCCGGTAGGTGGTGCCAACAAACGGAAACCTCGGATCGCAGGTTGCATGGGCATCTGCCTTTGTGTTGTAAACAACTGCGGTTGGATTGACCATCTGGGAGCTGAAATAATTTTTTTCAATCGGACATTCCAGAGGTTCATAATGCTCTGGAAACGGCCCGTCATTAGGCCCAGGGCCAAATATCTGGGCATGGCCGTGTTTTCTCATAATGAAGGGATGTTTGGCGTCTGAACGTTTGCTTCCATCCGGATTTTCTAAGGGATACCATCCGCCGTCCGGCACATCTCCCACCCATTTTTTGGATACATATTTGCCGCCTTTTTCTTCACCGGCAAACTTGATCACCCAGTCTTTTTTATCCCAGGGCTGCCCTTTGGGATCCACTGATGCACGGTTATAAATAATTCTACGGTTCACGGGCCAGCACCATGCGAATTCAGGATAGAGACCAATGCTGTTGGGCGCATCCTTTTTACTTCTCCTGGCCGACATATTGCCTTTTTCCGTATAAGAGTTGCAGTAGAGCCAGTTGCCGGATGAGGTAGACCCGTCTGCCTGCAGCCATGCAAAGCTCGGTACAAGAGTCCCTTTTTTACACGCTTTGCCTTTGAGGGTAACATCTCTGGTAAAATAACCATTTATCTCTTTGGCTGCCTTGTGAGGATCATACGCACCATTGGTTTCATAATCCCATTTCAAATTGACAATTGGTTCACTGAAAACACTGTCAGAGGCTTTGTATACCTCTTTTATTTTATGACCCAGTTTCATGATGATATCACCATCCGGCAGGCTGTTACCCAAAGGCTTGGGCCCCTGATAACGCCACTGCATCCATCTGCCGGAATTGGTTATGCTTCCTTCTTTTTCAACAGAAACTGCTGCCGGAAGCATGAAAACTTCTGTCTTAATCTTAGAAGCCTTTGTACCGGGACCTTTCCAGAAAGAGCCGGTCTCGTTATCAAAAAGATTAACATTGACCATCCAGTCCAGTTTTTCCATGGCTTTTCTGACTTTCCCAACATTTGATCCTGAGCAGGCCGGGTTCTGACCCCATGCAAAGAAGCCCTTAACACTGCCCTTGTACATGGCATCAAACAGGTCAAACCATGTATACCCTTTGTCATCATCTATCCTGGGAAGCCAGTTGTATCCGAACTGATTGCCCTTGGTGGCTTTATCACCGAAAAAGGATTTCAACATGCTGACCGAATATTTGGGGTAATTGCTCCACCAGTTGGCAGACAGGGGATCATTGCTTTTGGGTGTCCATTTGCCGTTATACACAGCCAGGCTGTTGTTTGAGGCTCTTGGTGTTTTAAGGTATCCGGGCCAGATATGATACAGCAGGCAATGGTCGGTTGAGCCCTGAACATTGGACTCACCTCTTAAAGCATTTACACCGCCGCCTGCAACGCCCATGTTCCCCAGCAGAAGCTGGATCATGGCCATGGTCCGAATGATCTGGGTGCCCACGGTATGCTGGGTCCAGCCCATGGCATACATAATGGTCCCGGCTTTTCCGGTTTTTCCTGAAGCTGCATATGTTTCATACACCTGGAGTAATTCGTTTTTAGGCGTGCCTGTAACTTTAGAAACCGTATCCAGGTCATATCGTTTATAATGGGTTTTCAAAAGCTGGAATACAGACCTTTTATGGGACAGGGTCCTATCCAATTTAGGCACCCCGTTGCCATCCATTTCAAAGGCCCATTTTGATTTGTCATATTTACCCAGATGGGGGCCTTCGTCTCCTTTTTGATATCCGCTGAAAAGGCCATCTTTAAACCCATAGGCCTCGCCTACAATAAATGGAGCATTTGTATACGCAGCCACATATTCTTCATTGTAAAAACCATTGTCCAGGATATACTTGATCATACCACCTAAAAAGGCGATATCGGACCCGGATCTCAAGGCGGCATATATGTCTGCTTTTGAACTTGTCCGCGTAAACCTTGGATCAACACTGATCAGCTTGGCCCCTTTTTCCATGGCCTGGGTTACATATTTAAATGAAACAGGATGATTCTCTGCAGCATTGCTGCCCATGATGAGAATACAGTCAGAATTTTTAATATCAATCCAGTGATTTGTCATTGCACCGCGTCCAAACGACTCTGCCAGAGCCGCTACAGTAGCGCTATGTCAGATCCTGGCCTGATGTTCAATATACACCAGTCCCAAAGACCGCATCAAAGCCTGATAGATCCAGCACTCTTCATTATCCATTGCTGCGGACCCAACAGATGCAATGCTGGTGGTTCTGTTTACAACCTGATTTTTGGCATTGGTCTTTTCAAAATCCATATCCCTGGTTTTTTTCACCCGGTCGGCAATTTTCTCAAGCGCCCAATCCCAGGACACGGTTTCCCATTTATCAGAATACGGTGCCCGGTACATCGGCTCTGTCAACCGTTTTTCGTTTTCGGCTAATTGCTTAAGAGATGCACCTTTTGAGCACAGTGCCCCCTGGTTAATGACATGGTCCGGATCACCCTCAATATTGATCACCCGGCCATCTCCCCGCTTGCTGGTATGAACAATGGCACCGCAACCGACAGCACAATAACAACATATGGTTGTGCTTTCCTTCGCATAATGCGTCTTTAATAGACTTGCATGCGACTTCACCGGCCGTAAATCAAAACCCAGCCCGCTGAGTGCAACTCCAGCTGCCGAAGCACCTGAAATTTTGATAAAATCTCTTCTGTTAAATTTCATCTAACATTGCCTCCTTAGCGTAAAAAGGTTACAAACAAAACCCCACACAAGTGAGATTTCATATTGCGAAAACACCGATTTTGATCAGGAGGAATAGTGTTTTTTGGATTTAGGGATCGGTCTTCCGCAGCTCTGCTTCTCGACCTTAATCCAATAGCACAATCAGGTTACAAAAAAGTTACAGGAAAAATTTTAGTTGGATCTGATTTGCTCAAAAGGTTTGTTTTCATCTTTTGAATCGACCCATTTCACTCGACCGGTTGCGGTATCAATAACAAAAAGTTCAGGAAAGTTCCCTCTCATTACAGCCTGCAGTTGATAGCGTCCGATCGGGTCTGAAGTGTTTGCTCCGGTCAACAGGAAAAAGGACAGCACAATGCTCATGCCTATAACTAAAAACAAAAAAATTTTTATATACTTTTTTTCTTTCATAGTGCCCTCGCTTTTTTGACAATTTTTCTATTGATATAAGACAGGAAAGGCTTATTATCTTGATAACATTATACAAATATTCAATATTTTAAAAGGATTTATCCATGCCTATTTTTGAATACAAATGCAAAGACTGCGAAAAAGATTTTGAAAAACTGGTTTTTTCAGGGGAAGAAAACGATATTTCCTGTCCTGAGTGCCGCAGCAAAAACGTGACAAAAAAAATGAGCGCATCAAGTTTTATGGGAAGCAGTATAGGAAAATGTGCGACAAGCTCACCAACTGGTTTTTCATGAGCGGGTTAATTTTGATCTTCAGTTCGAAGAGCCTGACACCAATTTTTAACCCATAGAACCGGATTTTAAAGACCTCTTTAAAGGAAATATAAATGAGTGATAAAAAGCATTTTTATGTATTGTGGAACAACAACAATACCATCACTACTGAAAAACTAATCACCATATAATGCTGGATCAGTCGAAAAATTGAAAGCTGTCAAAATTCCATATAAGCAGTTGTCTCCGGAAGCACTTCAGGGCGTTATTGAAGAATTTGTAACCCGTGATGGCACAGACTATGGCGAGATCGAAGTGCCGTTAAAAACAAAGATCACCCAGGTGCTTTCCCAAATAAAATCCGGAAAAGCTGTCATCGTTTTTGACCACGACTCAGAAACCTGCACCATCCTGAAAAAGGATGATCCTGTTTTGAAAAACCTCTAAGATTGATATGTTACAAACCAATGCAATGAAAATTAAACGACTTGATGAGAAATGCACAAAATGCATGCTGTGTACAAAAGATTGCATTTCAACCGTGTGGAAGGATATAGACGGCGTCCCTGAAGTTGTTGCTCCTGAGGATTGTAACCTGTGCAGCCACTGCCTTGCTGTATGCCCGCATGATGCCATTGAACATGAAGGGCTTGATATCAATCAGATAAAAAGAATTAATACCGGGTTTGTCGATCCTGAAGCTTTTGAAACAATCGTCAGAGGCAGAAGAAGCATTCGCCAGTATAAAAACAAACGCATTCCAGAAGAGTTGATCAAAAAAGTAATTAATTGCGCAAGTCAGACCCCAACCGCAACCAATTCTCAACATGTTGAATATATAGTCGTTTCAGACAAAAAAATTATGAACAGCATCGCAGGTATCATTTTTAATTTTGCTGTTAAAATTTATAAATTCACAAAAAAATTCCCAGGCAATTTGATTTACAATTTCATAAAGCTGTTCCCTTCCTCAGAGATCATAACACGATATTTAGAGCCCATGCCCTATTACATTGACGAGACTCAAAAAGGAAGGGATTTCATCCTTCACAATGCACCAGTTTTAATCCTTGTCCATGCGCCCAAAGGAGGCAATTTTGCAAATGAAAACTGCAATCTTGCAGCAAGCAATATAATAAACCATGCATATTCTTTAGGGCTTGGAACATGCTATATTGGCTTTTTAAACTTATCGTTAAAATTCAGCAAAAAGATAAGGGCTCTTATTCAACTTCCCAAGAACCGGATGGTATATGCCTCCATTATCATGGGATACCCGGCATATAAACACAGCAATACTGCATCCAGAAAAACACCTTCCATAACATGGTTTCAATAGCCAGCCGGGTACAAATCCAATCCTGTTTGCAACATTGCATTTAAATCATTCATATGTTAAATTTTGTCTATACGAATTCTCCCACAAACACGCTCTCTTTCAATCAAATTCGACCGGCAGTTTATATCTCTTTTGATCAACAGATTAAATCGCGCGAGTTGACGAAAATCAACTCTGCTTATAAGAACAAATCAGAAAAGGAGGGGTATACCATGGTTGTAAAAGTCATCATTAGAAGAGATGTTAGTGAAGGTAAGGAAAAGAATTTTTTTTCACTTCTTAAAAATCTACGTTTGAATGCAATTCATCAAGACGGTTATATTTCAGGAGAAACCCTCATTTGTGCTGAAAATACAAACCGGGTCCTTATCATCAGTAAATGGGAATCTCTGGAAGCCTGGAATAACTGGAAAACAGACATAAAAAGAGTAGAATTGGACGCCAGGATGAGTGAGCTTCAGGATAACCCAACGATTTATGAACCTTATGTTTTCAGTAAATATAAAGCTGCCGCTGAACAGGGTTTTCCGCCCCCTCTCCAGAAGCAAGAGGAATAAAACTTATTATAGCTCGACAATCTTGCAGACTTCTGTTTCCATTCTATCTACCCAGGAATTAAAAAACTCGTCATTGCCGGTTTGAAAAAGATTTTCTTCTTTGCGTTCCTCAAGAAAATCCACAGTGAAAATGTTAAGTTTATCCTCTGTTTTGATGGCTTCGCCGTTTCCAACTATTTCCCAGCTGTCTGGGATTTCAAACACTGCTTTTATGGTCACTTCGATGGCTTTCATTTGTGATCTCCTATAGACATTGAACCAACATTTCACCCATGTCTTAAATTGGCAGATCTTTATAGCCTTATCAAGTTTTTATTCATCTTTAAACTCAATGCTCATGATAGAGCTGTAAATATTTGATTCTCCAGAACAAAACGACAGCCACTCAGGATTATATACAGGCCCCTTACCATATGAGGTTAATTATTTACTTGGTCTCAAGTAAGCACCCCAATATCCCACCCCGACAAAAACAACACCGCCAATGGTATTTCCAATAGTTACCGGAATCAGGTTGTTAAATAAAAAAGCACTCCAACTCAGAGAACTCAGATCCATCCCGAAAGGCACAACGTCTGCCCACTGGGAAAGGAAAATACCCGCTGGGATATAATACATGTTTGCCACGCAATGCTCAAACCCGATGGCGACAAACCCCATGATGGGGAAAAAAATGGCAAAAATCTTGCCAACCGTCTGTCTTGCAGACAGAGCCATCCAGATCGCCAGGCAGACCATCCAGTTACAACCGATGCCCCGGATAAATGCCTCTCCAAAACTCAGGTTCACTTTGGCATAAGCAGTTTTAACAGCTATCTCGCCAAGTGCATTTCCCCCTGTTTTCCAGAGTCCTGAAAAATAAAAAATCAATGCCAACAAAATAGATCCGACAAAATTGGCTGAATAAACAAGCCCCCATTTTGCAAGAACTTTCCGGAGCGTCACCCGGCCTGTCACAACGCTTGAAACCATCAGTGTATTCCCGGTAAATAACTCTCCACCTGCAATGACCACAAGCATGAGACCGATACTGAAAGCCATGCCGCTGGTCAGTTTTTTCAGGCCAATGCCCAGGTCCGGTGAAATGTCAAAGGTTACAGAAGTTGAAAAAAGTGCCCCGAATCCGACGTAGGCACCAGCCATCACTCCCAGGACAAATAGAGAAAACCAGGGGGACGTTGCTTTTTTAACGCCAACGCTTTCGGCTACTGTCTCGGCAATTGTTTTGGGTATTTTATCGTCCATATTCTGGATTGGAAATTTTCCAAGCAACTGCTCAAACCGGCTAAGTGTTTTTTTCTCCTGGCTCAATTTACCTGCAATCGACTTCTGGACAGCCTTTGCTATCTCTTCAGGGGTAAACGGTTTTGCCAGATAATCCATGGCACCGCGTTTCATGGCTTCGGTAGCCCGGTCTACTGAAGGATAACCGCTTATCATGACGATTGCCGATTCCGGCGCATCGGTTTCGAGTTTTGCCACCACATCCATTCCGTCCAGTTCAGGCATGTGCCAGTCGCACAAAATAACGGTATATTGTTTGCGGGTTGCAAGTTCAAGTCCTTCAATCGGGTTTGTGGTTGTGGTAACCTCAAATCCTTCTTCAGTAAATATACGCTGACAAGATCCCAATACCGCAGTATCGTCATCTATAATAAGCATTGTTTGTGTCATTATCGTGTTTCTCCTATATGTCGGCTTGTCGTTTTCACAACGGCTGCCGTAAGTTCTTCCGGTGTAAACGGTTTTGCGATGTAATTGTCTGCTCCCAGACGCCGCCCTTTTTCAATTGTTTCGGTTGTCAAGTATCCTGTCATCATGAGAATGGGAATATCAGGATATTTTTTCTTTGCCTCATGAATCATATCAAACCCGTCCCGCCCCGGCATTTTAATATCAGTCAGAATTAAATCGAAAGGGGCAGACGATTCTGATGCCAATAATTTTTGACCTGTTTCCATTGTGTCCGCAACATAGATTCTCATCCCCTCGGCTTCCAGAATTCTTTGACAACTCTTGGCTACAATATAGTCATCATCTATAATTAAAATTTTCATGCTTTGCTCTCATAATCAATACCACCATTTGAAAACCCTGAATTCATCTGGTGGGGCAGCCAGATAACAAACGTAGTTCCTGCCCCTGGTTTTGAGCGGACCTTTATGGTGCCGCCATGCCGCTCAATTATACCTGCAGTTACAGCCAGACCAAGGCCAGTGCCTTTTCCCACTTCCTTTGTGGTAAAAAAAGGATCAAAAAGCTTATCCATATGATCCGGCGAGATTCCGCTGCCCGTGTCGGCAATTATAATTTCTAACCCCCTGTCCTCTTTAAGATCAGTTTCCTGTGTTAAAATTTCAATTTTCCCACCAGGAGGAGTCGCATCCAATGCATTTATAATCAAATTGATCAACACGCTCTGGCACTGGTTGCGGTCCAGAGTTAACGCAGGCAGTTCCTTTTTCTTTATAAACAAGAGATCAACATCTTTGAGAAGCGCCTGATTTCTCATCAGTCCAACACTATCCTCAATCAGGCGGTTGATATTGGTTGGTTCCGGTGCGATGGCCGTCTGTCTTGAAAAATCAAGAAGACTCTTGACAATTTTTCGGACTCGTTCGGTCTGGGATGCAACAGTCTCAAGATCCGACCGGACTTCATCTGCCAGATCGTCCCGGCGCAGGATAAGATGGGTAAAGGTAAGGACTGCTGTCAAGGGATTATTGATTTCATGGGCCACACCTGCGGCCAATTTTCCAACGCTAGCCTGGTTTTCCGACTGAATAAGTTGAATCTCACTTTCAACCTTCTGGCGCTTTTCTCTCTCTTTCAGCGCTTCGGTCATGATAAGAAATTCTTTTTGCAACAAACCGATATCATCTTTTGAGATGGCGCCTATTTTCGGAGAAAAATTGCCTTTTGCGATCTCTGCACTGGCACGAATCAGATTCGTGACCGGCCGCATAATCCGACCGGTAAACATCCATCCAAGAACAATTGCACATGCAACTCCAGCAATGGTGATGCCGGCAAAAACAGCAATAGCATTTTTACGCAAATCCGAATATTTGGCCTCCAGAACACCCACATAGAGCATTCCAACCCTGTTGCCGGATATATCTGTGATTGGCTCATACGCAGTTATATACCAATCATCTAGCACTTTGGCACGATCGCCCCATTTTTTCCCTTCATTAAGGACGTGTTGAGTTACCTCCGGGGAGGCAAGCGTTCCCACAGCTCGATTTCCTGACGAATTCTTTACGCTGGTCGAGATTCTAAGATCTTTATGAAATATAGTTGCAGTTCCGACATTCCTGCCCTTATATGTTTCATTTTTAAAGACAGTTTCTCCGATTTTATCAACGATACCTGTGTTTTTGTTCAGTAGCATTCCCCCGTAGACGACACCGGACAGCTTACCGCCTGTAAAAACAGGAACTGCTGCACCCATAAGCAATGAAGCCTTATCAAAATAAGATGTACCGTTATCGGTTGTGGACAAAGTCTGTAGATCTTCCGCCTGCAGTTGCTCCGGCTCCAGGACAATGACACCGGCAACATCCTGCTGGCTTTCCAGTGCACGAAGCACAAGCGGATTGCGGGTTAAAACAGGCATTTTTTCAGAGCCATTTGAGCCGTATCGGTACAGCACCCTTCCCCCGGCATCGGTGATTCCGGTAAAATCCAATTTCAATTGGTCAAGCTGTTCTTTGGCAACTCTGGAGACACTCAGTGAATCCGTTGAGAAGCTTTCATTGTTATGATCCGATACAAAAGCTGCGATTTTCAAAGAGAGACGAATATTATTAATCCGATCATCAAAAATCAGACGGGCAACATTCAGGTCCTGCTGAATCCGGTTATTGGCTTCAGCAATTACAGAACGGTATAATAGGTTTCCTCCGACCAGAACAGATATCAGGCCGATGAACAATGCGACAACCATCAAACTGATAATCAACTTAAATCGAAGGGAATGAATTTTCTTTAAACTAAAACACATACTCTTTTTATATACTTAGCTAAAACATATAACAAACCGGTATTATCCGATTTTTTTATTACGCCAATTTATTCGGCATAGCAGAATTATCAATTCTAAGGTGTTTTTCCACGATGTCAACCCACCAACATTACACCAAATGTAAATTAATATAAGAGACACAAACAAGCAAAAAGAGGTTGTTATTTTACACTCGATTATAAAAAAGAACCAGGAAGAAGTTGCCAAGCTAATGAGAACCCCTAAAAAATAAAATTTCACATTTTTTTCACATTTTTTTCACATCTAATTCATTCAGCTTGCCTTATTCTCTATCCAGTAAAAACAAAAAAACGTTGAACCCAGATAAAAAGGATAAAAAAGTGAATATGTCAAAGCTATCTATAAAAACGATATTATCAGCTGGGACCTGTTTTCTGATTATTGCCGGCGGAGTGGTTAGCATGAGTCAAATGGCAAAGGCCAACAAAGGGCCTAAAATCCAGCACCAGCCTGTTGAAACGCAGATGACAGTTAATACGATCCCGGTTGTAAAAGAAGATATTGCCGTTTGTGTGACCGGTTACGGCCAGGTCAACCCGGTGGTCATAAACGAGATCAGTCCCCAGGTGTCAGGAAAAATCATCAGCAAAACCCCACTGAAACAAGGTGAAACCATTCAAAAGGGAGAAATCCTTTTTAAAATAGATGCAACCGATTATGAAACCACACAGGAAAAGGCCCGGATCCAGGTCAAACTCCAGGAGAACCAGATTAAACAACTCACGGTTTCCTGGGAAAGGGACAAAGAGCGCCTTTCAGTGATAAAAGAGAACACACGCCTGGCCCAGTCAAATTTTTCACGACTGAACACCCTTTATACAAAAAGCAGGGTCGGCACATTATCAGGTGTGGAAGAAGCTGAACAAAGCTACAATTCTCTCCTGGATACGGAAAAGAGCCTGACCAAGTCCATTGATCTGTACCCCCTCCAGATTGCAGAAGCACAAAACAGTCTGGCCGATGCCCGGTCTGATCTTAAAAAAGCCCGACTTGATGTACAGCGGTGCACAGTCACAGCCCCATTTACCGGCCGGATCAAAGATATTTCAATAGAAACCGGTTCTTATATCAGCACCGGCACCCAGGCAGTTACCCTGGCTGATGACAGCATCCTTGAAATCCAGGTGCCTTTAAGTGATAAAGATGCATTTGAAGTGCTCGGACTCAGGGGAATCCATCAGAACACGACCCTGGGTTCAGTATCAAAAAAACTTGAATGCAGTGTTGAAACCATTACAGGCAATGTTTCAGCAGGCATGCCGGCAAATGTTCACCGGGTGGTCCAGTATGATTCCGCCACCCGGACCTTAACCCTTGCCGTACGAATCCAGCCGGATCAATCTTTGCCGGATCAAACTTCCATTCCCATTATGGACGGCATGTTCTGTAAAATTGCATTTAAGGGTTCACCAGTTAAGGATGCAGTAAAAATCTCTTCTGTTTTACTCAACTCAGACAATACTATTTTTCTTGTCAGAAAGAATAAACTCAAAACACTGGCTGTTACCAAAATAATGGAAGAAAACGGACAGATATATGTTTCAGCCAGGTTTGAGCCTGAAGACCAGATCATTACCACCCCATTGACCAATCCGGTTGAGAACACCCGGATCAGTTTAAAGACAAACCATTCCAATCAACCGGATGTGCAGGCTGAATCTGTTGCTCTTGCAAAGATTGACGCCAGTACAGGAGAGAACAGATGAATCAGATTATAAAAGCCTTTGCAGGAAACCGTGTTTTTGCCAACCTGCTCATGGTCACCATCCTTGTAGCCGGTCTTCTTTCTGCAAAAACAATGATCAGGGAAGACATGCCGGAAATGCAGCTGGATACCATAACAATCAGTGTGGATTATCCCGGTGCTGATCCCGAAGAAATTGAAGAAGGGATATCAAGAAAAATAGAAGATGCCATTGACGGCCTGGAAGGAATAGATGAATACACCTCCACCTCTTCAGAAGGGACATCTTCCACGGTTATTACCGTTGTTGACGGATATGACCCGGACAGTCTTTTAGACCGGGTCAGCAATGAGGTGGACAGCATTACCACATTTCCTGAAGATGCAGAGAACCCTTCTATTGTCAGGCCGCAGATCCAGAAAGCAGTTATCAGTCTGGGCCTGGTCAGTCAGATGTCAGAAGCCCGCCTTAAGGAATGGGCAGATACCATAAAAAAAGAAATCCAGCGTCTCCCCGGTGTCAGCCAGGTCAACCTTTCAGGAACCCGGTCCTATGAAATTTCCATTGAAATTCCAAAAGAGAATCTTTTAAAATACGATCTTACCATTGCCCAGGTGGCAGATATCATTAAAAGCAGCAGCCAGAACCAGTCCGGGGGAACCCTTAAAACCAGTGACCAGGAAATCCGGCTGCGCACCATCGGCCGAAAATACACAGGCAATGAACTGGCTAAAATTAAAATCATTAATGGTGAAAACGGCCAGACCTTGTACCTTGAAGATATTGCCGACATTAAAGACGGATTTACTGAAAACAACCTTTCAATCCGTGCCAATGGTCAGCCGGCTGTGCTTCTCAATATACTGGCAGGAGAAGAAGACACCATCGATATTGCAGACCGGGTGCTGCAATACCAGAAAGAGACCAACCAGGGTCTGGCCCAGGGTTCTGAAATCATCGTACTCTCAGACAATACCCAGAGCACACGAGCCAACCTGGATACGCTCTTTTCAAACGCAGTCATGGGCCTTGCACTGGTCTTCTTACTGCTCTGGCTGTTCATGGACACAAAGATATCATTCTGGGCTGGTATGGGTATTCCGATTTCCCTGCTTGGCGGGCTTGCTGTTGTTAATTTTGCAGGCATCTCTTTAAATAAAATCACCCTTTTCGGCCTGATCATGGTTCTGGGGATTGTGGCAGATGACGCCATTGTTGTGGGAGAATCCATCTATTACCATCGCAAGAACGGGGCATCTCCCCTGGATGCGGTTGTAAACGGTGTGTCTGAAGTTGGTGTTCCGGTTTTTGCTGCCATCCTGACAACGATTGTGGCCTTTTTCCCCCTGTACCACATCGATGGAATGATGGGCAAATTTATCGTGGCCCTTCCCACGGCAGTCATTGCCTGCCTGCTTATCTCCCTTGTGGAATGTATGCTGATCCTGCCGGCACATTTATCTGACTTGAAAGATATGGAAAAAAAGCCGGAACAAAAAAATTTCATTATAGCTTATATTGAAAAATTTCACAGTTTTACTGTTAACTCCATGGACTGGGCATCCCAAAAGGTATACCTGCCCCTGTTAAAACGCTGTGTAAAATACCGATACCTGTTTTTCAGTATCTGCATTGCCGGTCTTTTTTTAAGTGCCGGACTGGTAAAAGGCGGGTTGATCAAATTCAATGTATTTCCCAAACAGGCCTCAAGCATTGTTGTGGCATCGGTTGAATTTGCAGAAGGGTCTTCTTTTGATATCACCCAAAATGCGGTAAAACGTCTGGAACAGGCCGCACAGGTGGCTGCCGATTCCATGGCGTCAAATTCTGACAAACCGTTAATCACCAATACCCTGGCCACCATTGGCCAATCTGCCGGAGAAACAGCCGGCAGCCAGAGCAGTGCATCCCCCAATATTGGCGGTGTACGGGTGACCCTGGTTGATCCTGCCGAAAGCGGTATTGATTCTGAAAAATTTCTCATTGCCTGGGGAAAAGCAGCAGGAGAAATTAAAGGAGCCCAATCTCTTGATTTCTCCGCATCCAACAGTGGCCCTCCGGGAGCAGCCATTGAAATCTGTATCCAGGGGGAAAACATGGATCATATCAGCGCGGCCGGAGACCAGATTATTGCTGCCCTGAAAGAGGTTGACGGGGTGTCACAGGTCTATTCCGACAATACTCCCGGCAAAAATGAACTGGTGCTGCGGCTGAAAAAAGAGGCCGAATACATGGGGTTGGACCTGACTGACGTAAGCAGCCAGGTGTACAATGCATACTATGGTGCCACCGCTGTAAAAATCCAGAGAGGAAACGATGAAGTTGAAGTCAACGTCCGCTATACGGCAGAAGAGCGGCAGAGCGGTTCAAGTATAAGGGATTATATGGTAAAAACCGATGACAATACCTGGGTGCCATTATCTGCCATTGCCGATATCACCTATGGCCCCGGTTTTTCAACAATTACCCGAAAAGACGGATACCGCCAGATCATGGTATCTGCCAATGTAAACACAGCAAAAATTGTTGCCAATGAAGTAACCGGCCCCTTCCAGACCGGTCTGTTCAAAAAACTTGAACAGCAGTATCCGGATATCCGGATTGTCCTGGAAGGTGATGCCAAACGCTCTTCAGAATCATTTGGCAGCCTTTTCATCTGGATTCCTATTGCCATCATGGGCATGTACGGTATTATCGCCACTGTATTCCGGTCCTATATTCAGCCGGCACTGATACTGGTGACCGTTCCATTTGGAATTGTCGGGGCAGTGCTTGGACATTTTGTCATGGGTCATATGCTCTCTTTGCTTTCTGTCTTCGGCATGGTTGCCCTGTCTGGTGTGGTTGTGAATGACGCCATTGTCCTGATTGAGCGAATCAACATGAACCTTGCAGCAGGCATGGAATTTTTTGAATCGGTTTTCGAGGGCGGTACCCGGCGTTTCAGAGCGGTGATGCTGACCTCCATCAGTACCATTGGCGGTCTTCTTCCCCTGATCCTTGAAACCAGCCAGTATGCCCAGCAATTAATACCCATGGGAATTTCCCTGGCATTTGGTGTGGCCTTTGCCACGGTTTTAACCCTGCTGCTGCTGCCGTGTCTTTACACAATTATCAATGATTTAAGGTATGCCCTGGCCAGCCTGACCGGTAAAACAGACATCTTGCGGAACACGCTTGAACCGGCATTCCTGCGTCATACAGATAAAAAAACAATTGAACAGATATCAGCAGTTTAACTGACATGAGACAAAAGAGAGAAACAAATGAAACAGCCATATACATCTATTATCCTTTTTCTGGTAATTGCTATTACCCTGATACATGCTCCCGGGCCGGGCAAGGCAGCTTTTGCAGAACCGTCTCCCTCCCGGACTACAGCAGAAGAACACAAGACTGACATCCAACTGCTGACCCTGGCCCGGGCCAAACAGATTTCCCTGGAAAACAGCCCCTCCCTGGTATCTGCCCTGGAAAGAGTGAGCCAGGCCAGAGAAGTCGTAAACCAGGCAAAAGCAGAGTATTTCCCCACCATTTCAATGGATGCCGGTATGAATTACAATGAAAAAACAGAAAACAGCAATACAGGTTATGACGAAACCAGTTATACCAGCCAGGTATCAGCCACCCAGGTCCTGTTCAATGGATTTTACCGCAAATACTCAACCCTGTCTGCCCAGTACAAAGAAAAAATGAGCCGAGCTGCCCAAGATGACGCAAAGCGATTGTTGTCCTGGTCTGTTGCCCAGGCGTTTTTAAACACACAGCTCGCCCTTGAAAATATTAAAACAGCCAAAGCCGATATGGCATTTAACCAGGACCAGGAGATTGAAGCGGCTGCCAAGGAAAAAGCAGGATCAGGCAGCTACTCAGATGTGCTGAATTTTAAAACAAAGGTCAATACTGCTCGCTCTTCCCTTTTAAGTATAGAGCAAGATTTTAATGAAGCAATCCATGGTCTTGCCGCGCTCATGGGATATAAAAATGCCTGCCTGCCAGAAGGGATGATGATTTCAGAACTAACACCGGAGCCCCCTGACAGCAGGCTGCCCGGAAAGACAGATACCGGAAAAATCAACACCGGATCAGATACACAGATAAACGGTCCGGTAATGACAGACCAGCAAATAAAAGATCTGGTCTTCAACCGTCCGGATATCAAAGAGGCCTTTTTGTCTGTCCAGGATGCCCAAGCCGATATCGAGATTGCAAAATCGGCTTATTTTCCCACCATATCCCTGACCGGAGCATATGGTACGACTTCAGGGGATGATGTTTTTGACACAGACACCATGGGCGCATCATTAGGGGTCTATGTGAGTTTTGATATTTTTTCAGGCGGCAGTACAAAATCAAAAGTAAGACAGGCACTGGCTGAAAAACGGGAAAGTGAAAGTACACTGACTGAAGCTGAAACCACGGCTGTATCCAATATAAAAACATCTATCCAAAAGATTGCCACAGCCCAACAACAGCTGGGCCTTCAGACCGAAAATACTCGTTTGATCGAAATCACCAGGGATCTGGTGCAAAAAGAATTCAATGCCGGTCAGGCCTCCCTGGTCCGTCTCAACGAAGCCCAGACTGATCTGGTTACTGCCCAGTGGAATTTGTCCTCAGCAAGAGTCTCACTTATCCTTGCGTTGGAAGAGTTTGACTATTATATTGGAAATAATATCAACCCGGTTTAATAGGACTTCAATGGAACATCATATCAGAGTACTCATTATAGAGGATAATCAAGCGATCGTTGAAAATATCACTGATTTCCTGGAATCAAAAGGTTATATTCTTGATTTTGCCATGGATGGCATTGGCGGGCTTCATCTGGCCTTAACCCATGATTATGATGTCATTGTCCTGGACATCATGCTGCCGGGCATGGACGGGATCACCCTTTGCCGGAAACTGCGCCAGGAATCGGACAAACAGGTCCCTGTAATCATGCTGACCGCCAGGGACACACTTGAGGACAAGCTGCTGGGCTTTGATTCAGGTGCTGATGATTATCTGGTAAAACCCTTTGCATTAAAAGAACTGGAAGCCAGGATAAAGGCTCTTTCAAACCGCAGGAAGCCGGACAACAAAATCCTCAAAATCAGTGATCTTCAAATGGATACAGGTACCTGGGAGGTCAGCCGCCAGGGGGACATCATCTCCTTGAATAACGCTTGTCTGGCCATTTTGAAATTGCTCATGGAGGCCTCACCCAATGTGGTGTCCCGGCAGGACATGGAAAACAGCCTCTGGGGGGATATGCCGCCGGGCAGTGATGTGCTGCGCAGCCATATTTACACCTTACGTAAAAAAATTGACAAGCCTTTTGACCATGCCTTAATCGAAACAGTTCACGGCATGGGTTTCAGGCTCAAGGAATAAGTATATGAAATTTTATCAATCCATCCGGTTTCGGATTGTTGCCGGCATCCTGCTGTTCGGTTCTCTGTTGATTATACTCAATGCTGGGATTACATTTTTCGTGCTGGGGCACAACATATCCAGAATGATCCAGAATCTCATGGAAACTGAAATTGACACCTTTTTATATAAATATGAAAAAGACCGGGCCACATCTTTGCCACATTCCAAATACATCAATATGTACAAAGGTCTTGAAATGGTGCCTGAAAAATACAGGGACCTGGTAAAAGACCTGGCACCTGGGGTCCATGCTATTCCACCGACTACGAGCAGGAAACATCCGGTTCATGCAGGAGTCATACAACTGCCCGACACGCCGGTTCCTTATTATATATTTTTCCACGGAAGGCAATTTTTTGAAGAAAATTCCTCTCTCCACCCAAAGGAAATCCTGATAATTTCTCTTGCCCTGCTGCTCATCCCCGGGATTATCATTGGGTATATCACGTCAAGGATGCTTTATGCCCCAGTGGTAAAACTGATGGGACAGATCAAAGGCCTGAATCCGGACAAGCTGCCTTACCGGTTTTACGACAAACATGCAACCAACGAAATCGGGATGCTTACCCGGACCATAGAGGAAACCATGAATCGAATCAATGCATTTATCCAGCGGGAAAAACAATTTACACGGGATGCCAGCCATGAACTTAGAACCCCTTTGACCGTTGTCAAAGGAGCCGTGGAAATTATGGAACTGCAGCCGGAAGTAAAAGACAACCCCTTATTGAAAAAGCCCATACAAAGAATTGCAAGATCGGTTCAAAACATGGAAGCCACCATTGAAACTTTTCTCTGGCTGGCAAGAGAAGAAAGCGAACCTGAAGAGAGCTGCCCGGTTGAACCCGTGATTCAAAAAGTGGTGAACGATTACCAAAATCTGATTGAAAACAAGGACATCACACTCGAAATCAATATGCTTTACAACAAATCTTTAAATGTCAGAGAAGAGGTTCTTTATATTACAATCACCAACCTGGTCCGCAATGCCATTCAATTTACAACCAGGGGAACGATCACCATCACTTTGCAGGAATCCTTCATTGAGATCCGGGATACCGGTGAAGGTATTGAAAACAATCAACTCGATTCAGTGACTCAAACCCATATCAAAGGAAAAGACAGCCAGGGATTTGGTCTGGGCTTAAGTATTGTCTCTCGTTTATGCAAACGTTTTGGCTGGAAACTGGATATTGACAGTCAGCCTGGAAAAGGAACCCAAGTTAGAATCCTCTGGCAGAATATCTAAAAAATAAAAGAAAATTTTAGATAGTAGTATTCAAAATATTGGGATATTGCCTGTAAAAATCTTAGTATTGTCGGTGTAGACCTTTATGAAGGAACAAAACATTCAACTGTTACCGCCCTGGGAAAATTCCTTTCCTCTGAACAGATCCAACGTGGCGGAACAGGATATGCCTCTGATGCGTTTAAAAGTTACCTGCTGCCTGATCTAAATGAAGCTGTAATTGTTCGTCAGGCAATATCAAAAACTCAGAATGAAGCCGCTAAACATTTCTGAGCTTAAAAATACACCTAACTAATTTAATTTATTAAATAATAATTGTGGAGCAGCGGGGATCGAATCTGCGCCCCACTTAAAATTACAAATCATTTCAGATAGTTAAAAAACAAACCACCACCATTACACAACTTGAAATTTTATATAAGAAATAAAAGCGAACAAAAAGAGATTGACCTGATTATCAATTACGATAACATTTGGGTCAAGAAAAATAAATATATGAACTGGACAATCACCTTCTATAACGAAAAGGTAAAGCAGAAGGTAAGAGCTAAAGGGAAAAGTTTTTCTCAAAATATTACATTTTTTTCTCAGGATTAAAGTACATAAAAACTTCATAAATACTATGGGTTAAGACAATTGACAGCCCTTGGGAATGGCACGGGTTTTGCTGTCCTATAATTCCAGTTTGAATAATATTTTCATATAAAGCAGTGGAGTAGAGGTTTGAATTATTATATCAACGTATCGCAATATCATTAAAACATGTATCTATTGATTTCACTATGTTTTTAAAAAAAGGAGCTTTTATGAAAAAATATTTATTTTTCTTATGCGGATTATTTGTTGCCCTCTTCTTAATTTTCGATTCAGCCAGCGCGGCAATGATACGGACAACATTTCAGGGCGAGGTCCCGGTTGAAACAGGTAGCACGCATCCGTATGCAGCTGGTACAATTGTTTCGCTCTCTTGGGTCTGGGATGATGCATCAACTGAATTCACCGCATATCCTGCCAGTGGCGGTTCATTCACAATTGCTTTATCCAACCCATGGACCAGTGCCAGTGACGCCGAACCTTCCCTATCTCTTTTACAAATTCCAGTTAACCATCAGTGGTCATTTGCACGTTTAAACGCCAATGCTATCGCTATAGGAGATGGGATCACACATCAGTTTGAATGGCTGAATCTGGCTGGCGAAAATCATCTATACATTAGTGCTTTCATTTCCTTGATTGATTCTGTCATAGTTCCGACTTTTGATATTCGCTCATCAGATTGGAGTATACAATGGTTTGACAACACAACTGTCATCCATGAGGAAAATAGCGCGGTGCCGGTGCCGGCAAGCATTGTGTTATTCGGTTTGGGTCTTCTTGGTATTGCCGGGATTAACAGAAAAAACCAGGCATAATTATAAAAGCTCTTTTCATGATTTTTGGCAATGGATTTTGCAGCGTGGTGTGATTAATTTATCTCAAGTGCCAATATTTCCAGAAATTCCATACGAATTAGCTTATAGAGCTATTATCCATTATTCAAAAAGTCTATGAGATTTCATACAAGGTTAATCCAAAAATCTGGTTTGGAATTGACCTTTTGTCTACCTATGTCAATTTGCGCCCTGGGGATCTGCTCAAGATTAAAGAAAAAGATATTGATTTAAGGTATGGTGATATCACAATTCATTATCACACAAAAAAGAAGAACAAAAAAAAGACTGTCCGTTTAATACCTGAGCACATTGAAATATTTCAAGACCTGAAAGAACAGTTTCCCGCGGTTCCAGAATTAAAATTTTTCCGGCACCACGGCGGGGTTAAGAGTGTGAAGATGAATCAGCCGTTTGGTGAAAAGTATTTTTATAAAGCTTGGAAACGCGCTTGCAAGAAATTAGGGATTGTCGAACTTGATTTATATGGTGGTACTCGTCACACCAGCACAACCGAAATTGCAAAAAGAGCAGGGTCTAAAAATGCCAGAGAAGCATCTGACCATAAATCGAACAAGGCATTCGAAAGATATTGCCAGTACCAGAGTGATACTGCCTTCAAAATGGCTCAAGTTTTAAAATCGGATTAAGGTATTAGAGTTTCCGGAAAAGAAGAAAAAAGGCTAAAAACATGAAGTCAGCACCTGATCAGCACATTTTTTATAATTTTACAGACTTGAAAAGCCTTGAAAAAACTGTGGTTTCGGGAAACTTAATGGTGGAGGCGGCGGGAGTTGAACCCGCAGCCATCCTTTACTAACAATGCTTTCCAACGTAGGTGGTCAACATACGGTCAACACCCCTCCCCTTTAAACTTCAAATTTTCATCTATCAACTGGCTTTAAAAACTTCTAAAATGCTTGCACATCCGATCCTCCCCAATTTACATTTAGTTTGAAATTTCTTATTCAAAAAATTTCTTTTGGGGAGTTGAACCCGGTGGAAAAACTGGGAGTCGAATTGATAAAAATAATTGAATCAGAAGATCGCAAAATTTATCAATGATCGTCTCCCCTGCCCTCCCCAAAATATAATAGAAATTATATAATATTCATCGTTGATTAAAAGGTAATTATCCATTGAGATGAGAGCCTTTTTTTTATTTTATCAAACAATATCCCATAGATCTAGTATTTTTCTCAGGTTCATCAAACAACAACCTTCTCAAAAAAACCGTTTTCTACCTGAAGCATCCAAACTCCTATGTTTTACTGAAGGCGAATAACAACAAAAACAAAGGATATAACGAATGCAACAGATTAAGAAGAAGGCGGCAGAAAATAAGATTTATCGAATCAAATCACGGGCACCCCCTTCTATCTCAGGCACCGGAGAATCAAATAGAAAACTTTTACAACAATTATATACGGGAGAAAAAAATGACTGATACATCCAGTAAAGAAAGAAAACAGAACGAAATCACTGATGCATCTCCAAAGGATGCTGAAGCGAAAAATGAAATAAATGAGGATACAGATAAAAAGGAGTCAGAGATGACGGATAAAAAAAATAAAAAAGAACAGGGTCAGGTTGAAGAATCTGCAGAAGAGGAAACCTTAAAAGATGATCTTGCAGATGGTGTAACACTGGACCCCCAAAATGATGAACAACTGGACTTGAATCTTATGGAAGATCCGGTTGCAGTATCAAAGATATCTGTCCCCACAGATGATGACCAAGGGGAATTTCTTGAAGATGCTGATGCTATAACAGAGATAAGGAAGTTCATTGATGATAATAAAGCTAAAAAAGAAGAAGAGTTAACGGAAGAACTGCTTAATAAAGGAACGGAAATCGCCTCGAATTTCAACAAAAAACTTAGTTTCAAAGAAGCTCTGACCCTGGCGGTTATTACAAAATATTACCTCTTATACGGGATGGCACTCATCATTCTGAAAGATGCCGTAAAGGAAACAGGTCAAAACTGGATTTTTTATTACAAAAAACATTTTATCCCAAGCACATACAGTAGTGCTATAAAATACATGAAACTTGCCAGGGTTCCAGATATTATTCGTTACGCTTTTCTTGGATTGGAAAGGCTTGAAAAAATCTTCACTGCGATTAAGGATGACTACGACATGAAAGGTCCAGATCCTATCGGTACATTTTTTCGTGACAGCTCAATATCAATTGATTTCCATGAGTGTGAGCTTGAAAAGTTCAGGCATGATATCGATGCTGCGGTAGCAAAAATCAGGATTAACAATCTCTTTAAAGAAGAGAATAAGGATTTACCCAAAGATAAAGTTGTCAAAAATACCGTGGACCCCTCTTTAGTTGATGCTTTTATTCGGGAAGGAAAAAAGATTGAAGCTGGATTGATGACTGACCTCTATCTTTATGCGAAGGATGGAGCGAATCCAAATACAATTTTGAAAGAGCATCTTAAAGGTGGGAATGGTAGGATTTTGAAGTCAATAAATAAAAATCTTACTGGCACCAAAACCATTGAAGGTTTCCCGAAGCTCATTTCTGAGTTGAAATCAAAGGTTACGTATCTTAGCAATCATACTGCTTTGGTTCAAAAAATAACCCCGCAACATATGAAAGATCTACAAGCACAAGTTACTGCATTAAAAGCGCTGGTGAAGGCACAAAAAACAAAAAAATAATACAATTCGATACCCCTGGCGTTAAACCTGGGGGTATCACTCTAAAGTGAGGTTAAAATGGAAAAATTTAGATATTACCAAGCGAGTCTGAACCTGGAAGTCCTTATTCGGTTCATTGAAATGTTTCCAGGTATGATCGTCAATATTCTTCTCAGCTATGCCATGCTTAATCATGAAGCATCAGAGTTTCTTCATACATATCGTGATAAGATTGGTAAAATTATTCTTGATAGCGGCACCTGGACGTTAAATAAAGCAAAAGACTCTGCAGTAAAATTGATCACCCTTGATAATTACAGATGTTACCTTATGCGAGATGGACACCTTTATGATTTTTATATCAATTTTGATAGTGATTTTACTGAATCCGGCACTGAAATAAACCAATACAATCAGATGGTATTGGAAGACGCTGGTTTGCATCCCGTACCTGTTGTGCATGATATTTATGGTCATGAGATTGATCAGTATATTAAAGCTGGCTATAAACGGATTGCACTGGGTTCTTCCCAAATACGTACCCAAAGAGATATGGCACATGTCATGAGACGTTTGGATGGAACAGGTATTAAAATCCACACTTTAGGTAAATCAGGGTTTAATCTTCTTGGGTACTTCCTCGTTGATTCATCAGACTCAGCCATGTGGGCACGAGAAGGCGGATATGGTTATCTTTGCTGGTTAAACCCAAACAAGGAAGGTGATGATAAGACTGACCGTGTATATCTTGAAGAATATTTGAGTGTTAAAAACTCTCACAAACATTCATATTTCAGTTATGAATATAAAGACGATTTCGACGCCTACCTCCTGAAAACATTCAATCTCAAATACTATGATTTCTTCGGGAAGGGTAACGCCTACAATAAAATGCTCGTGAATATGTACTATTACGTTCAGCTTGAAGAAGAAATCAATAAGATGCACCAGAAAATCATCTCAGGCGACTGAGTTTTTTAAAGGGATGATTCAATCGCGGGTCATCCCCTTCCCATTTAAACCACTAAAATTAAAGGACCAAAAAAAATGAACTACATTGAATATACGAATGAAACTATTACAGAAAACTTAATCGACAATGGCACTGCACTTGTGATCGGTGCAGGATACAACCCACAATCAGAAGAAATGCGTATTGAAGGTGTTACGTCTGCAAATATTCATTTAAACGACCATAATGAATCAATTGAAATTTGGTGTGATAACTACAAAAATAGTCCGGAATTCAAGCCATATGACCTGGTCATCCTGAGCAGAGTCTTGGAGCATTTCCCAATAAGAGATTATGATTTTTATCTTTATCAACTCTATACAATTATGACTGAGAGTGCAAAACTTGTTAGTTTAACACCTAACATGCCTGCCGTAACAAAATTAATCCAAGAAGAATTTGAAAAAGAGCAGCCGGACTTTTTTAATATAAAGCGTCTCACATTTGAATTGTTCAATGAGGGTCCGCACATATTTGACAGACACGCATTATGGATATCTGAAGAATCAATCAGATATTATTTAGAAAAAGAAAATCTGTTCAAAATTGAATCAATCAAACATATAACAGTTGATACTGATATTGTTCCGGACCAGATAGAGGTAATTGCAAGACGCCTGTAATTGTAATGAAGCATAGATGAAATGGTCAGTTCTGTAATGGGGTTGGCCATTTCTATTTTCAGCATCCTCCATGCTTTTTTTAAATATTTTTCAATGGAACCAGAAATCGCCTTAACACTTTAACACATCAATCCCAGTTACAAACTATTAAAAATCACCACTAATCAGCTCTTGTTCATAGAACATAATTAAAAGGAAATGATCCTTTCAATTCAATTAACCTTAATTAAGGAGAAATTATTATGAGGCGAGCTATGCACACACGTCCTTTGACCATCAGTTTATGTGATGAGGACTATGAACGAGTCAAGAAAATTACAGATGAAAAAGAAATTTCGATGGCGGAGTGGTTCCGATCTGCTGCGAAATTGAAACTTGAACAGGACGAGCAGGAGGAAATTACAAATGAAAATAGAAGATAAAGAAAAATTTATGGAAGACGCCGAACAGTTTTTTTACAAATTGTTTTCATCGGCTATAGAAAAAGGTTATGGCGAAATAGAATTGGCGACTTTTAAACCGAATCCAACCAAGGAATACTTCACCGATTTCACCCAAGCAGCTGAATATGCATACACCATTTGTAATTCAGAAAAAGACATTTACATCGGTGTTAATCCACGTGTTGGACGAAAAAGTGAAAAGGAGAACATCCATTATTTGACCGCTTTCCACACTGATATTGATGTTGGTGACGAAGGTCATAAAAAACAGTCAGAATTGCAAAATTTGGACGAAGCTCAAAAATTAATAGATGAATTTCATTTAAAGCCATCAATTGTTTTATCAAGTGGTGGCGGATATCATTGCTTCTGGATTTTAAACGATCCTGTGAAAGTATCAAATATAGGTGAAGATGAGCTTGAAAGCATTAATGATTATTTAATTAAAGCTTTGAAAGGTGATATTGTCACCAAAAATATTAATCGCCACCTCAGGATACCAGGGACATATAATTTTAAACCTGATTATTATATCCCACCGGCTGTAACCGTTTGTTTTGATGATGGTCCTACCTATGATTTCGCTCATTTTAAAAAATATATAAATGTTAAAAAGAAAAAAAATAGCAAAGACACCGTATCACATCAAACAACGAATACTTCAAACATCCTGGAAACAGATATAAAAAAGTTATCAATATCAGAAAAAATGAAAAAGCTTATTATGTTTGGAAATGATGGTTCTTATCTGAGCAGAAGTGAAACGGATATGGCGGCTGTGACTGCTTTAATCCATAAAGGATATGAACAATCACAAATCAATCAGATATTTGCTAAATACGCCATTGGCGAGAAATATCGAGAACAAAAATCACCAGAAAAGTATCTTGCACATACCATTAAAAACGCAAAAAAGCATTCAAATTTGACAGAAGACGAACTGCAAGACCCATTGTTTATATCGGGCGTCATAAACAAAGACGATAAGGGAAATCACGGTTTTAATATCGTAAATTTTGTTGAATATATCGTTAAAAAATACAAGTTCAAATATTTTGAAAAAGAGAAAGCATTTTTTCAATATAACGATTATTGTTATCAGCAAATATCCGATGAACAATTGAATTTTTTATGTCAAACAGAACTGAAAGAATTTAAACGATTTTTCCCAAAATCTGCAATGGTAAATTTCATCCATTTTGCAATAGGTTCTTGTTTAATAAATAGCCTGGAAGCATACGATCATCAAAAGCGATTTCTTACACTGAAAAATGGATTGTATGATTTAAATCAGGAAGAACTGGTGCCACATGATCCATCCGTATTTACCACAAATCTTTTACCTTATGAATTTGATCTTGGAGCGAAATGTCCTCTTTGGGAGAAATATTTGAAGGATGTATTTTTTGGTAAACAAGACATAATAAATTTTGTTAAACAAGCTGTTGGTTATAGCTTTTTAAAAGATATCCCTACTGCAGCATTATTCTTACTTATAGGTGAAGGATCAAATGGCAAATCTGTTTTCATAAATACAATTACAAATCTTTTTGGAGAGGAAAACGTTGCTAATGTAAATCTTCATCAAATGTCAGATGAATATTATGTTCAGGACCTGTTTGGAAAAATGGTAAATCTATCAAGTGAGTCGTCGCATAAAAAGAAAATTGATACTGAAATCATTAAAGCAGCGGTTGCCGGTGATTGGATTTCTGGACGGCTACCATATAAACCGCCATCTAAATTTAAACCCTATGCAAAGCATTTTTTATCGATCAATGAGATTCCTAAGAACGATGACTTAAGTTATGGGTGGGAAAGGCGCATTTATCCAATAGAATTCAATAGACTGTTTGCTGAAAAAGATGCAGATAAGCAAATGACCAATAAATTAAAATTGGAACTTTCTGGCATATTCAACTGGGCGTTGGATGGCTATAGGAGCTTACGCGGTCAGGATTATATTTTTATTGAAAGTGCTTCTATTAATCGTGCAAAAGCAAATTATAAAAATCAAAGCCACAGCGTTTATAATTTTATAGCAAGCTCTATTAATACGGCATCTGAAAACGATATTCTTCTTTTGAAAGATGTCTATGATAAATATAAAAAGTTCTGTGATTCTGAAGGTGAAAAAATAGTTCTTACAAAACCTGAATTTAAGAAGGTGTTAATTCAATCTGGTTATTCAGTAAACAATTCAACCAAACATGGAAATAATGTCTGTGTTTTTGGCGCTATTTGTAGATAACTTTTAATGATCGACTCTTCTCTTCCCCATAAAAAAGGAAAATA
>JAWSVI010000037.1:0-13392 GCA_033851995.1 Desulfobacteraceae bacterium
CAAACGGAACGAATTCTGCGTTACCTTTCATTCCGGCAAGCTTGGTGATTGCTGCTGTAAGCGTAGTCTTCCCATGGTCAATATGACCGATTGTACCTATGTTCACATGCGGCTTCGTCCCCTCAAATTTCTCCTTAGCCATCCTCTTTACTCCTCTTGGTTAATTCCTATTTGGAATGTTATCAGGGTATTTTAATATATTTTTTTACCACCTGAAATGTGCAAATGCCTTGTTGGCTTCTGCCATCTTGTGGGTATCTTCTTTTTTCTTGATTGCACCGCCGCGATTATTGTATGCATCCATCAATTCTGAAGCCAATTTGTTTGCATACCCTTTTTCAGAACGATTGCGGCTGAAGTTGATCAACCAGCGGAATGCAAGCGCTGTCTGTCTGTTGGGTTTAATATCAGTCGGCACCTGATAGGTAGAACCACCAATCCTTCTGGATTTAACTTCCACCGCAGGACGAATATTATCGACTGCTTTTTTCAATACACCCAGGGCAGGCTCGCCAACTTTATCTTCTGCCATCAGCAACGCGTTTTTAACTACCTTGCGGGCTGCGTTTTTCTTTCCATCTTTCATTACGCAGTTCACAAATTTAGCAGCCAGTTTTTCTTCTGCGGTTGCATCCTTTGTTTTATTGTCAAGATTGATCTCTGTAGCCATTATTTGTCCACCATAACTTAATTTTATTATTTAGGTCGCTTAGCACCGTATTTTGATCGACCCTGTCTTCTGTCATCAACACCCAATGTATCGAGCGCACCCCTAACGATATGATAGCGAACACCTGGAAGGTCCTTTACCCTGCCGCCCCTGACGAGAACAACAGAATGCTCCTGAAGATTGTGCCCCATACCGGGAATGTATGCAGCGACTTCCATTCCGGTTGTCAAACGAACCCTGGCTACTTTTCTCAAAGCAGAGTTAGGTTTTTTTGGAGTTGACGTGTATACTCTGGTGCAAACACCACGCTTCTGCGGACCACCTTTCAAACCCGGTGTACTGACTTTTTTCTCCGCTTTTTTCCTACCTTTTCTAACCAATTGATTAATGGTCGGCATAACTTTCCCAACGCTCCTTATCAAAATTAAACTATTGTCATACACGACAAAATATTTAATTTTACTTTCAACTTATAATATTGTCAAGTTTTTTTATTTTTTCTTAAACCTGTTCTACCTCACCAAATCCAACTTCTACTTTGCTGTATCCAGGGAAACCGGTCCCTGCAGGAATGATCCGACCCATGACAACATTCTCTTTAAGACCTTTGAGGCTGTCATACTTGCCTTCGATTGCTGCCAGAGTCAACACCTTGGTTGTCTCCTGAAATGAAGCCGCAGACAGAAAGCTGTCCGTGGACAATGATGCTTTTGTGATACCCAGAATCAACGGCTCACCTTTAGCAGTTTCGCCGCCCTGCATAGCCACCTCACGATTCACTTCTTCAAAGCGGACACGATCAACCTGCTCATCCGGTATAAAATTAGTATCGCCTGTGCTGATGATTTTAACCCGTCTCATCATCTGGCGAATAACCACTTCAATATGCTTGTCATTGATTCTTACACCCTGGAGCCTGTAAACTTCCTGTACCTCATCCACCAGGTACTTGGCCAGGGCAACCTCGCCCTTGATGTTCATGATATCCTGGGGATTCACACTGCCTGCAATCAGCGGATCACCTGCTTTAACATAATCACCGTCATACACAGTTACATGCTGACCCTTAGGAATGGAATAGTCCTTCTTTTCTCCAACATCTGCCGGTGTAATGGTAACCTTCTGGCGTCCTTTGGTTCCCTTGGAGACTGCTACATAACCGTCGATTTCGGTCAAAACTCCCGGATCTTTGGGTTTTCGAACCTCAAAAAGTTCTGCAACCCTGGGAAGACCACCTGTAATATCCTTGGTTTTTGTAGTGGCCCTTGGCAGTTTGGCAATAACATCACCTGCCATAATCTGCTCATCTTCCTCAACAGTCAGAATGGCATTGACCGGAAGATAATACCTGGCCGCAGTTTTAGAGTTAGGCAGTTTAACACCTTTACCGTCTTTGTCCTTAATGGTAATCCTTGGACGAATTTCAGTATCTTTGCCTTCAGTAATGGTTCGGGAGACCTTACCCGTGACCTGGTCAATCTGTTCCTGAACTGTATTTCCGACCTCAATATCTGCAAACCGGACGCGCCCGGAAACTTCCGTGATAATAGGCGTGGTAAACGGATCCCATGTGGCAATAACATCACCGGGCTCAATGGTCTGCCCGTCTTTGATATGAAGGGTAGCACCATAAATAACGGTTTCCTTGGCCCTTTCACGTCCTTCATCCCCAACGATATTGATTCCGCCGCCTTTACGGTTCATGACAATAACTTCATTGTCTGCGGAAACAACGGTCTGGATATCTTCATTATATTTAAGGATACCACCGACCCGGGCTTTAATTTCTGCAACCTCAACCTTTCTTGATGCTGTACCACCAATATGGAAGGTCCTCATGGTCAACTGGGTTCCCGGCTCACCAATGGACTGGGCTGCAACGATACCTATGGCCTGGCCTATCTCTACAGTCTGACCGTGAGCAAGATCCCTTCCATAACATCTTGAACAAACCCCATTTTTAGAGTTACATGTCAAAACCGATCTGATTTTCACTTTCTGAACACCGGCTGCCTCGATTTTTTTAACATCAGCTTCCGTTAGTTCAGTGTCTACGCCCACAATAAATTCATCTGTGTACGGATCATGAACATCTTCCTGAGTTACCCTGCCCAGAATCCTTTCACCAAGGGTCTGGATAATTTCACCGCCTTCGTACAGGGCTTCCACTTCAATACCATTGATGGTCGCGCAATCGGTCTCAACAATGGTACAATCCTGGCCAACATCTGCCAGACGACGGGTAAGGTAACCGGAGTTAGCTGTTTTCAGAGCCGTATCAGCCAAACCTTTACGGGCACCATGAGTAGAGATGAAGTACTGAAGAACCGTCAAACCCTCACGGAAACATGCAGTAATGGGGTTTTCAATAATTTCACCGGAAGGTTTGGCCATCAAACCACGCATACCAGCCAGCTGACGCATCTGGTCCTTACTGCCCCTGGCTCCGGAGTCTGCCATAACGTACACGGCGTTCAGTTCTTCAGGACCATCTGCATCCTCAGATTTGGTCGGGTTTTTCATGACTTCCATCATGGCATTGGCAATGTCATCCGTACTCTGTGCCCAGATATCAACCACCTTGTTGTATTTCTCACCCTGGGTGATCAAACCTTCAGAATACTGCATCCTGATGTCTTCAATATTCTTTTCGGACTGGGCAATGATATCCCATTTTTCATCTGGAATAATCATATCATCAACACAGATGGACAATCCGCCCAGTGTTGAATATTTATAACCAATATCTTTAAGTCTGTCTGAAAGGATAACCGTTTCTTTGAGGCCGATATTTCTGTACGCGTAGTCAATCAATTTTACAATGGAAGATTTATCCATCAATTTATTGACCAGATTAAAAGGTAAGGTGGTCTCTCTTTCATCCACCTTGAATATCATGTAAGCATCCCCAACTTTTCTGACATCAGTGAACTGGTCACGTTTCAGTCCGTAAAGCTGTTCCACTACAATCTCAGACACCTGGAAAATATTTTTGAATTCCTTTCTGGTGAGCAGTTCGGTTTTGCCTTTGCTCTTTTTAATTTCATCATCCGTATATTTTCTGAGCACTGTGTTAAAGGCTTTACCTGATTTAAGTTCTTCCAGTGCAGCCTCACACTCTTCAAGGGTCTGGGTTCTGATCCGGGTAAGAGACAGCAGGGTATCCCCAGGGATTGTCTCCCAAAGCAGGATTCTACCGGTTGAAGTCTCATACATTTTACCATCAATCCGAACCTTGATTCTTGCATGCAGAGCAAGCTCTCCTGCATCAAATGCGTACCGGACTTCTTCAATGGAAGAAAAACTGATACCCTCACCTTTCTGATTTCTCACAGCACGGGTCATGTAATAGATACCCAGAACAATATCCTGTGTCGGAACAATAATGGGCTGACCATTTGCAGGAGAGAGAATATTATTGGTGGAAAGCATCATAATCCGGGCTTCAAGCTGGGACTCCAGAGAAAGCGGTACATGGACTGCCATCTGGTCACCATCAAAGTCCGCATTAAAAGCCGGACATACCAACGGATGAAGCTGAATAGCCTTTCCCTCAATCAGGACCGGCTCAAATGCCTGGAAACCAAGTCTATGAAGAGTGGGTGCTCTGTTGAGCATAATGGGGTATTCTTTTACAACAGACTCCAGCGCATCCCAGACCTCTGTTTCCTCCCGCTCAACCATTTTCTTGGCACTTTTAACCGTAGATACCAGGCCTTTTTGCTCCAGGTAATTGTAAATAAACGGCTTAAACAGTTCAAGGGCCATTTTTTTAGGAATACCGCATTGATGCAGACGAAGCTCAGAGCCGACGGTAATAACGGTACGACCTGAATAGTCGACACGTTTACCCAGAAGGTTTTGTCTGAAACGTCCCTGTTTTCCTTTCAAAGTGTCAGAAAGGGATTTCAAGGGTCGTTTGTTGGTTCCCGTAACGACTCTGCCATGGCGTCCATTGTCAAAAAGGACATCAACTGCTTCCTGAAGCATTCTTTTTTCATTTCGAACAATAATGTCCGGTGCATTCAGGTCCACAAGCCTTTTCAACCGGTTATTCCGGTTGAGTACCCTGCGGTATAAATCATTCAGGTCAGATGTGGCAAACCTTCCACCTTCCAGCGGTACCAAAGGCCTTAAATCCGGTGGAAGAATCGGGCATGCAGTTAAAATCATACGTGAAGGTTCAATCCCAGAATTCAAAAATGCATCGATGACCTTAAGGCGTTTAGCCATTTTCTGCTGTTTAGCCGCAGATTTGGTCAGTTGGATTTCTTCTTTCAGGTGATCGTGAACTTCCTGGAGATCAATCTCTTCCAGAAGCTTTAAAATCGCTTCAGCACCAATACCGGCTTCGAACTCTTCATCAAACGCTTCTAGGGCATCATAGTACTGGTCATCGGAAAGCAGCTGGTATTTTTTCAGGCCGGTGTCTTTGGGATCAACGACAATATAAGAATCAAAGTATAGTACTTTTTCAAGATTTTTAAGTGTCAGATCAAGCACGTTGCCGATTTTACTTGGCAGGCTTTTCAAAAACCAGATATGCGAAACTGGAGAGGCCAGTTCGATATGGGCCATTCTTTCCCGCCGCACTTTGGACTGAATAACTTCAACACCACATTTCTCACACACAACACCGCGGTGTTTCATCCGTTTATATTTACCGCAATTGCATTCATAATCCTTTGTAGGACCGAATACTTTTGCGCAGAACAAGCCGTCTCTTTCAGGCTTGAACGTCCTGTAATTTATTGTTTCAGGTTTCTTGATTTCACCATGAGACCACTCTCTTATCTGGTCTGAAGATGCAAGGCTGATCTGAACGCCCTGGTAAATCTTAGGATCTTTCGGTTTTGCGAAGAAATCATATATATTATCCAATGTCTTCCCCTTATTTGCTACCTTCTAAAAGATTCATATCCAAACCCAGAGAATTGAGTTCTTTTGTCAGGACCCTGAATGACTCAGGCATTCCAGGTTCAAGAACATTCTGGCCTTTTACAATTTTTTCATACATGCGGGTTCGTCCGGTCATATCGTCTGATTTGACTGTTAGAAATTCCTGCAATGCATGGGCTGCGCCATATGCCTCCATGGCCCAAACCTCCATCTCACCAAGCCGCTGACCACCAAACTGAGCCTTACCACCCAAGGGCTGCTGAGTAACCAGTGAATAGGGGCCGATGGAACGAGCATGGAGCTTATCATCAACCAGATGATGAAGCTTCAGCATGTACATGGTTCCCACGGTAACGGGTTTATCAAAGGGCTCCCCGGTTCTTCCGTCAAAAAGAACTGCCTGGCCCGAAGTTTCGAAACCTGCCAGCTTAATCAGAGACTTGATCTCCTCTTCACTGGCACCGTCAAATACCGGCGTAGCCATATGAACGCCTCTTCTGTAAAGAGAAGCAAAGTCAACAAGCTTTTCATCAGACATACTTTTAATGTCCTCAGCCAACTCGTCTTTTTTGTTATTCTCTTTCTGGAATTCAGTCATGGAAAAAATATTGAGAACCTTTTCCCGTAATTGATCCAGTTTCATATCACTGAGCAGTTCTTCTATCCTCTGGCCCAATCCGAATGCAGCATGACCCAGATGAATTTCAAGAATCTGTCCGACGTTCATACGAGAGGGAACACCCAGAGGATTGAGCACCATATCTACGGGCCTGCCGTCTTCAAAATACGGCAGATCCTCAACTCGCAGAATCCTGGATACGACCCCTTTATTTCCATGGCGGCCGGCCATTTTATCACCAACAGAGAGCACCCGCTCCATGGCAACGCTGATTTTAATCATTTTCAACACGCCCGGCGGGAGGTCATCCCCTTTCTCAAACCGGGAAACCTGTCGATTAAAATGTTCCCTGGCCTTTTTGATCTGCTCCTGGGCACTTTCAAGAATCATCTGTGCCCTTTCAGTAAGTACGGCATCTTTAACTGCAACATTCACTAAAACAGATACAGGAATACCTTCGAGCACATCTTTGGCAACTTTAGTGCCTTTCTTGACAACAATCTTGCCTGTTTTTTCAAGATCGGAAATCACTTTGTGGCCATCAAGAACAGATTCAACCTTTTCGCGGGCAACTAAAGAAATAATTTTTATCTCGTCATCCCGGTCTTTTTCCAGCTTTTCAATTTCTTCGTCCTCGATCATCCGGGTACGGTCATCTTTTGTCAGGCCTCTTCTTGAAAAAACCTTGGCATCAATGACTTTGCCTTTGACTCCCGGAGGAACACAAAGCGAGGTATCTTTGACATCCCCGGCTTTCTCACCAAAGATCGCCCGAAGAAGTTTTTCTTCCGGAGATAGCTGGGTTTCACCCTTTGGTGTTATCTTACCCACCAGGATATCACCGGAAACCACTTCTGCACCCAGGCGGATAACACCGCTCTCATCCAGATTCTTTAACGCCTCTTCACCCACATTGGGAATATCCCGGGTAATTTCTTCCTTACCCAGCTTGGTATCCCGGGCAAGAACCTCAAATTCCTCAACATGAACTGAAGTATACACACCGTCTTTTACCAGACGTTCACTTACGAGTATTGAATCCTCATAGTTATACCCATCCCAGGGCATGAAGGCCACGGTAACATTTTTACCTAAAGCCAGTTCACCCATCTCTGTGGAAGGTCCGTCTGCAATGACCTCACCTTTTTTGACCGCCTCACCTTTTTCAACAATAGGCCTGTGGTTAAAGCAGGTATTCTGGTTAGACCGAACAAATTTTTTGCAGTTGTATATGGATACGGCTTTCTCAAAACTGCCGCCTTCTGTGTCATCGTTTCTTACAACGATTCGTTTAGAATCCACATCAACAACCACACCGTCATAATCTGCAACAATGGTTACACCGGAATCCCTGGCCACAACACTTTCCATTCCGGTTCCCACAAGCGGAGCCTCGCTCCTGATCAGGGGAACTGCCTGTCGCTGCATGTTGGAGCCCATCAAAGCACGGTTGGCATCATCATTTTCAAGAAACGGAATCAAAGATGCAGATACAGACACCAGCTGGTTTGGCGATACATCCATAAATTCAACATCTTTGTTTTCAATCATTTCAAACTCACCGGCAACCCTTGCAGAAACCAGTGGGTTGATGAAATTTCCATCAACATCCAGCGGTGCATTGGCCTGGCCAATGGGATGACTTTTTTCTTCAAATGCTGACAGGTGTTTAATTTCCTTGGTCGCATTTCCTTCAGTAGCAATCCGATACGGTGTTTCTATAAAACCAAAATCGTTGACTCTTGCATAGGTACACAAAGAAACAATCAAGCCGATATTCGGGCCTTCCGGGGTTTCAATGGGGCAAATCCTGCCGTAATGAGAAGGGTGCACGTCCCTGACTTCAAAACCGGCTCTTTCTCTTGTCAAACCACCAGGCCCCAATGCAGATAATCTTCTTTTGTGAGTAGTTTCTGAGAGGGGGTTGGTTTGATCCATAAACTGGGAGAGCTGGGAGGTACCAAAAAATTCTCTAACCACTGCTGAAACTGGTTTGGGATTGATCAGGTCATGGGGCATCATGGCATCGACTTCCTGCATGCTCATTTTTTCCTTGATCGCCCGTTCCATCCTGACCAGCCCGATTCTGTAATGGTTTTCTAGAAGTTCCCCAACCGCTCTAACACGCCGGTTGCCCAGATGGTCGATATCATCCACCTGACCCTGGGTATCTTTGAGTTCAATCAATGTAGCTGCTGTGAGCAGCACATCTTCTTTTCGAAGCGTTTTAACATCAATCTTTGTGTTCACGCCCAAACGATGGTTCATTTTAAGACGGCCCACCTTGGAGAGATCGTAATATGCCTGCCTGAAAAACAAGTGGTCCACAAAATCCTGCGCCACTTCTACCGTTGCAGGATTACCAGGTCTCAGACGACGGTAGATATCCATGAGGGCTTCTTCTTTTGTTTCAATTTTATCAGAAACAAGCGTTTTTCTCATGGAATCTGAACTTCTGGGATCGACATATAAAATATTGAACGAGTCAAGTCCCTTCTCACTCAAAAACTCAAGCACTTCTTCGTCTATCAGATCACCAGCTTTAAAAAAGTTTTCACCGTTTTTTGACTCCGGATCAACTATATTCTGGGCAAACCCTTTTCCAACCAGCTCAGTGTCTAAAATAGGAATGTAATCAAGGCCTTCTTCGGTCAGCTGTTTTAGTGCTTTTTTAGTGAATATTCTGCCGGATGGTACGACCACTTCCCCTGTCTTGGGAGACTTAACATCAAAACTGGCTCTCTGGCGCTTAAGGTTTTGGGCAGAAAACGTTTTAAAGAAAGATCCGTCTTTTTTAACAATCTCTTCAGTTGTGTAGAAAAAATCGAGAATATCTTCGCTGGAGTATCCAAATGCTTTAAACAAAATGGATACCGGGAATTTACGGCGCCGGTCAATCCGGATGTACACAATATCCTTGGCGTCGATTTCCATATCAATCCAGGAGCCCCTTACCGGGATAACCCTGGCATTGTAAATAATCTTCCCTGTGGAGTAGTTTTTGCCCTTATCATGGTCAAAGAATACACCGGATGAACGATGAAGCTGACTGACAACGGCACGTTCCGTACCATTTATAATAAAGGTTCCCTGACGGGTCATCAAAGGAATGGTACCAAAATATATTTCCTGCTCTTTGATGTCACGAATCGTTGAGAGGTCGGTCTCTTTGTCGTGATCATAAACAACAAGTCTGACTTTTATGTTGACGGGAATGTCATAGGTCATCCCCCTTGAAGTACACTCTTTCATGGAGTGTTTAGACTCACCAAAAGAATAAGAAACATATTCCAGAGATGAGGTATCTGTAAAATCCTTTATGGGGAAAACAGATTTAAATACAGCATGGAGACCTTTTTCTTCCCTGTCTTCAGGCAAGACGTCTCTTTGAAGGAAACTCTCATATGAGTTTCTTTGCATTCCTATCAAATCAGGAATATCGATTATTTTTCTTCTGCTGCCAAACTCTTTTCTAATACGCTTATTTGTCAAAAGACTTCCGGTCATGATATCTCCCAGTGTGAGTTTTTCCAACCGTAAAAGCGGAGGCATGGCACTATTGCCTTGCCCCCGCATAAATTTTATGCAAATAAATTTTTTGTAAAAATACTATTTTACAAAAATTATTTTACAGAAACCTGTGCGCCAGCTGCTTCGAGCTGTTCTTTAATTTTATCAGCTTCGTCTTTAGCAACACCTTCTTTAACAGGTTTGGGTGCTTCTTCAACCAGGGCTTTAGCTTCTTTCAGGCCAAGACCTGTAATTGCTCTAACTTCTTTGATAACGTTAATTTTCTTATCACCGAAAGTTTCAAGAACAACATCAAATTCAGTCTGCTCTTCAGCAGCACCGCCAGCATCACCAGCAGGCATGGCACCAGCTGCAAAGGCCACAGGGGCAGCAGCGCTAACGCCAAATTTGTCTTCCATCTCTTTAACGAGTTCAGACAGTTCAAGTACACTCATGTTAGATATAAATTCGATAACATCATCTTTTGTGATATCAGCCATTTTTTTCTCCTAAATAAAACGATAAAGAATATTTAATTCTCTTTGTATATATAAAATGTAAATTGTTTTAAGCAGCTTCTTTTTGGTCTTTAACTGCGTTAAGTACGTTAACAAAAGATCTTGGTACGCCTGAAAGAACGTTGACAAGGGATGTCGGTACGGCATTGAGCACGCCGACGAGTTTGCCGAGAAGTTCTTCTTTGGATGGCATCTTGGCAAGTTGTCCAATTTCTTCAGCACTTAAAAGCTTGCCGCCCAGTGCTGCAGCCTTGATCTCAAGTTTTTCGTTATCCTTTACAAAATCCGCCAGGATTTTTGCAGGAGCAACAGGGTCTTCTTTAGACAGAACGATAGCGTTAGGGCCTGTAAAAAGGTCCTTCATCAAATCTGAATCCGTTCCCTCAACCGCTCGTCTCAGCAGTGTGTTTTTCACTACTTCCATACGAACACCAGAATCTCTGAGTTTTGATCTCAACTCTGTCATTTGCAATACATCCAGTCCCTTATAATCGACCAGTATTGAAATCTCAGATTCAGAAAACTCTTGTGCGAGTCTTGTTACCTGTTCCTTTTTTTGGGAAATATTGAGCAATTTTCTTACACCTCCTTCCATGAATTAATTTTTCCGAAGGTGCCAACTAAACCAAAACAAAATTTTATGTTCTTCTATCTCGGCAGGCCGGCAAATCCGATTATGTGCTTAAAAAAAGCACACCTACTGTCTATGACAGGTTTAAATATATCTATTTTAACAACATGGGATCGACTTTAATGCCGGGGCCCATAGTTGAAGATACCGTAATTGTTTTTAAATATGTTCCTTTACTGGACGCTGGTTTTAATGCAACCAGTTTATCCAGGAAAGCTGTAAAATTTTCAGTCAATTTTTCAGCGCCAAAAGAAACTTTGCCTACCGGTACATGGACAATACCTGCTTTTTCTACTCTGAAATCAATTTTACCGGCTTTAAGTTCATTGATCGCTTTTTCCAACTCCATTGTGACTGTTCCGGTTTTGGCATTGGGCATCAAACCACGGGGGCCGAGAATTCTTCCAAGTTTACCAACAGTGCCCATCATATCAGGTGTAGCAATCGCTTTATCAAAACCGAACCATCCGTTCTGAATTTTTTCGATGGTTTCTTCATCAGCAACGAAATCCGCGCCGGCGTCCAAGGCTTCTTTTTCCTTTTCACCTTTGGCAAACACTAAAACTTTGACTTCTTTACCCAGGCCGTTGGGAAGAACGACTGTTCCACGTACCATCTGGTCTGCATGCCGAGGATCAACGCCGAGTCTTACGGCAATGTCAACGGTTTCATCAAATTTGGCATAGCTTGAAGAAACGGTTAATTCCAAGGCATCCTTTGGCTCGTATTGAACCGTTCTATCCACCTTTTTTAGTGCTTCTGTATGTTTTTTACTCCGCTTTGGCATTTCTTTCACTCTTTTGCTTAAAGTTAAACTACTTCTATCCCCATGCTTCTAGCTGTTCCTGCAATAATCTTTACAGCTGCGTCGATATCTGAGGCGTTTAAATCTTCTTTTTTCAATTCTGCAATGGAGACAAGTTGATCCCGGGTAACTTTACCCACCTTGTCCCGATTGGGTTCGCCTGATCCTTTTGCAATTTTTGCTGCCTGAAGCAGTAATCTGGAGGCTGGAGGCGTTTTTGTAATAAAGCTGAATGATCTATCCTGGTAAACAGTGATGACCACTGGGATAATGTTTCCTGTATCATTAGCGGTTTTTGCATTAAAAGCCTTGCAAAAATCCATGATATTGACACCATGCTGACCTAAAGCAGGCCCGATTGGTGGAGATGGATTGGCTTTCCCAGCTTCTACCTGAAGCTTTATCTGTGTCATTACTTTTTTTGCCATTGTCTTTAACTCCTGAAACTCACTATATTATATTTTGCTTACCTGTATGAAATTCAGCTCCACAGGGGTAGCACGCCCAAAAATACTAACCAGGACTTTAATCTTTTCTTTATCCGGTGACACCTCTTCCACGGTCCCGTTAAAATTGGCAAACGGCCCATCCACTACCCTGACTTCATCGCCTGGCTCGAAATAGTACTTGGGTTGAGGTTTGTTTTTACCCTGCTGCATCTTATCCACGATGCTCTGGGCTTCTCTATCACTGATTGGGGCGGGTTTATTTTTCCCCCCTAAAAAGCCAGTCACCTTTTGTGTGGAATTCACTATATGCCATGTCTCGTTATCCAGGTGCATTCTTACCAGAATATAGCCTGGATAAAATTTTCTTGAAGACTCTCTTTTCTTTCCATTCACCAACTCAACAATATTTTCCGTGGGAATGAGAATCTCTCCGAACTTTTCAGGATGCTTGGAACCCTCGATCTTTTCCTCAAGAGCAACCTTTACTTTTTGCTCATGACCTGAATATACATGTACGACGTACCATTTTAGAGACATGTTACTTCCCTTGTTTTATGTCAGAACAACCTGAACCAGCTTTGAAAGCCCAAGATCAAAAAGCCCAAGAAAGCCAGCAACAACAAACACAAAAATAATGACAACGATGGTTGTTCCGGTGGTTTGCTTACGGGTCGGCCAGGTGACTTTTTTCAACTCAACCTTTACTTCCCGGACAAAATCTATTGCTTTCTGAAAGATATTGGGTTCACCAGGGTTGGTATCTGTCACACTTTTATCTGACTTTGGTTTCAGAAGGCCTGCTGCTCCCGATGTCTTAGAGCTTGAAAAACTTGCAGAACCTGATCCGTTGCTTTTTTTCTTTTCCTGGTCAATCTTTTTTTTCTTTTTCTCTGTGACCGGTTTTTTCTTTTGTAATCGTGACATACAACTCCTGGTGGTAGTTAGCTCACCTAACCTTAATTTAAGACCTTTTACACTTAAAAGTCTGGCAGGTCAGGAGGGAGTCGAACCCCCAACATCCAGATTTGGAGTCTGGCGCTCTGCCAATTGGAGCTACTGACCTGAATGAACTTTTAATATTCAACCAAAGGTTATTTTACCTTGGTTTCCTTGTGCACCAGATGCTTGTTGCAGAATTTACAATACTTTTTAAATTCTATTTTATCCGGAGTCTTGCGTTTATTTTTTGTCGTCGTATAATTTCTTCTCTTGCACTCTGTACACGCAAGAGCGATAATGACTCTGTCCATTATAAGCTCCTAAGGACTTACTCTACAATTTCACCGATAAC
>JAWSVI010000066.1:0-593 GCA_033851995.1 Desulfobacteraceae bacterium
GATGAACTGGATAAGGAGCTGGAGAAAAGAGGGCTGCGGTTTGTCAGGTATGCCGATGACTTTGTCATATACCTTAAAAGCAAGAACGCCGCACAGCGGGTTATGGAAAGTATTAAACGATTCATAACTTTAAAATTAAAGCTCAAGGTGAACGAGGAGAAGAGCTCCGTTGGAAATGCTTGGCGGAGCAAATTTTTAGGGTTCTCCTTTTTCAAAATGGATGGTCAGCCCAAAATCCGGATTCACAAGAAAGCGATTAGCCGTTTCAAAGAAAGAGTCCGGGAGTTGACCCATCGCAGCAGCGGCAAAAGCCTGTCACAGGTAATTTACAATCTGAACTTGTACCTGAAAGGATGGTGGAACTATTACGGTCTTACTCAAGGCCGGGCTAAATTCAGATCCTTGAATGGGTGGATACTCAGACGATTGAGATGCCTTCTCTGGACACAGTGGAAGAATCCCAGAACACGAGTCCGCAACCTGCTTAAACTCGGTCTGTCCCGAAGAGACGCTTTCTTGTGCGGTAATGCCCGTAAGAAGATGTGGCACATGAGCAGGATAAAGTGGGTGATCATTGCTTTGCCGAATAAATA
>JAWSVI010000038.1:0-20846 GCA_033851995.1 Desulfobacteraceae bacterium
CATTATATCTTTTTTTTCATGGGATCGACGCTTGCTTGTTCGCCCATCCCATGAAGAGGTTATGATTTTTATTTTCAGGATTAAAAATCGCTGAATTCATCTTCATCAAACGGAATTACCTGATCCGGCCTGATTTCTTTAGAGACTTGCCCCAGTGACTTTTCTTCCTGGCTGGAAATACTTTTAGATCTCATTGATAATGATTGTATTGGATGGTGCGAAATAGACCCTCTCCCATTACCACTGCTTTTCTTTCCGGTAACCAGAATGACAAGATCATCAACATATTCTTTAAGCTGTTCAGCCTGAGCACTCATTTCTTCAGATGCTGAGGCTGATTCTTCTGCATTTGCTGCATTTTGCTGAACCACCCTGTCCATTTCCGTGATGGTGCTATTCACCTGTTCAATACCGTTTGACTGCTCATTTGATGCTACAGAAATTTCTGATACAAGTGCGCCAACCTTGGAAGAACTGTCCGCAACTTTAGCAAATGCCTCATTTGTGGATGCAACAAGACCCGAACCATCATTTACCTTTTTAACGGTTCCCTCAATAAGTTCAGCAGTGTCTTTTGCTGCATCAGCAGCTCTCATGGCCAGGTTTCTAACCTCATCTGCCACAACGGCAAATCCTGCTCCTGCTTCCCCGGCCCTGGCTGCTTCCACTGCTGCATTTAAGGCCAGAAGATTTGTCTGAAATGCAATTTCATCTATTGTTTTGATGATTTTGGAAGTTTCCTCACTGGCTTTTGAAATCTCTTCCATGGAATTGATAAGCTCATTCATTGAGGTGTTGGCATCGGTAACAATCTGATTGGCATTTTTCATCAGGCCATCAGCATTGCCCGCATTTTCTGCATTCTTCTTGGTCATGGAAGACATTTCTTCCATTGAAGAAGATGTTTCCTCAATAGAAGCTGCCTGCTGAGAAGCCCCTTCTGCCATGGACTGGCTCGACGATGCAACCTGCCCGGAAGCGGACGCGACCTGCCCGGCACCTTCGTTCAGACCGGCAATTATCCTGTTGACAGGGCCAGTGATACTCCTGGTAATAAAAAAGGCTGCAAGAACACCAACTGCAAGAGCAATAACAAGACCGAGAATCATGACTGTAGAAGCATTAGAAAGAGACTTCACAGCCCCTTTTGCAATTCTGTCTGTTTCTTCCATACCCGCATTCGCAGTTACTTTGCAGGCATTGATAACTTCTTTTCCAGCCGCGCCCCGTTTATTGCCCAAGTCCTGAAGAAAGATCCAGTTTTTAAGAAAATCAGCCATGGCATTTTTATAGGAATTTCCGGCATCTTTGACTTCCTCTATCCGTTTCAAGTCCTCAGGAAGACGGGTGATTTTTTTAAGTGATTCAAACTTGATATCGATTTTAGAAAAATTCTTCAATGCATCTTCCATAATTTGGGGACTTCTGAGCGCCTGGGATTTAAATGCCCCAATCCGTGTAGCATTTCCAAGGTTAACAATATCATTTACAAGTGTTATCTTTTCATTTCTTTCAAGCATGTCTTTGGTCAATTTGGCCTGCTGCCCCTCAAGAAATTCATCACAGTTGGAAACGTATATCCCGGCATTTGTATCCATCTCTTTACGATATTTATCAAGCAGGGCTGAATTTGCGAGACTGCCTTTTTTAAATTGAATCAGGAATAGTTTCATTGCATTTTGATATTTCCGGGCTGCAGTTTGTATGGCATTAATTCTTTGAATATCTTCTTTATCACGTGAGGCTTCACGAAGGCTGCTTAAAAGCGGATAAACTTTATCGAGTTGTGAGATGGCGCCTTCCAACAGACCAGGTTCTTTCAAAGCCTGGGATTTAAAATTCGTTACTCTTGCTTCAGCGCCATACTCAACCAAATGGCTGACCAGGTTAATTTTCTTCTGTCGTTCATCAAGGTCCAATTTGAATTTCTCATTTTGGCCAGTCAGAAACGATGCAGAATTTGTCATGTACTGTGCAGCAGAAGCATCTAAAATTCTCCTGTTCCCTGCGAGTTTTGCATTTGTTTCAACTGTCTGCTGAATCAGCCCTTTATATTCTTCGACCGCTTCTGTTGCTATTACGAGCTGGCCTTTTAATTTTTTTAGATTTGGTGATTTGGCCTCTAGGTCACGCGCTTTTTGAAGCGCAGTTTCAACTGCTGCAATCTCAACCTGTGCCTGTTTATAAAACTTTTCATCCTCGGTAAATCCATATCCGCGCATTTCATACATAACCCGGTTTGCAGCACCTCTAAGCTCCACTGCCACATCAACTTCAGGTACATATTCATTTGCAAGCATGGTGCTTTGTTTTTCAACACCGCCCATTCGCCATATGGACATCAATCCGAGTGCGCAGGCAATGATAATCAAAAGCGCAAACCCTGTTGTAATTTTTAATCCTAAACTCAAATTTTTCATAGAAAAAACTCCTTTAATTTTCAAATTTATTTAAAATGCTTGATGCGTATTTAAAATATTTTTACGCAACCTTCTCGATTGCATTAATATCTTGTATGGAAAGCACCTGATCTATATTTAACAAAATCTTTACACCGCCCTCCATTTTGGCCATCCCGAGGATATAATTCGTATCCAGCCTGCTTCCAAAAGCTGGGGGTTCTTCAATTTCATTTTCTCTGATATTCAAAACCTCAGAAACAGAATCAACCACAATCCCAATCAAGACTATTCCCATTAAAGCCTCAATTTCGACAACGATGATACAGGTCCGCTCATCGTAGGGAATTGACTCAATGCCAAATTTTGATCGCAGATCAATTACAGGAATAACTTTCCCGCGAAGATTGATTACGCCTTTCACGAACTCCGGGGTCCGGGGGACAGATGTTATCGGCATCATCCCGATAATTTCCTTCACTTTGAGAATACCAATGCCGTATTCTTCTTTCTCCAACGAAAAAGTAAGGTATTTACCAGCTTTAATCATTGTTGTTTTTACAGTTTGATCCGATTTACCAGTTGCTTCTGCCACTGTTCTCTCCTTTGATTCTATTTTCAATTTTGCTTATCATCTTTTCCAAGACAAAAAATATATCTTGATAGTCATTCTGTATGTAACTCAAATATCGTGGGTAAAGCTTGAGGGCTTGATGCAGCGTATACGAGTCTGAATCAGGGAGTATCAAAATAGTAGAGAGTTCTTTCAGATTGGCTTCTTGCTTAAGTACCTGCACTAACTCGTCTCGATTCCTCACAAGGATTACAATAATTTCACAGTCCAAATATATTTTTTGGATAGCCACCGCAAACTCTTTTAAATTGGTAAAAATTCCAATTTGTTTATTGGGGAGCAGTGTGGAAGCTATATTTACAATCTTTTCATGATGAACATCATTTTCAGAAGAATAAAACTTCAACTTAGTATTTTCATTTGTTTTTCCCATTTGTTCCTTTGCCATTCAATAATCAATTATCTAACTTTCTTTTTTCAATTACAGCTTGTCTAATACAACTTGCATGCCAAACAATACGACAAGGATGATTTGGCAAGTTATTTATATATTATCAGTAGGTTACAAAAACATCACCATATAAAGATGACACAATCTATTCAATGCTGAATCTCAAAACAGATATAACTCGATCTCTATTTTGAGATTTGTCTCAATTATGAGATTACGAAATTAAAAAATGAAGTTAAGGAATTTTGTATTACTGGATATGATGTTTTTTAAGTTTTCTGTAAAGTACGGCTCTGGACAGACCTGAAGCCTTGATAATTGTCTTGATTTCACCATTCATCTGGGAATACAGAGATTTCAGGTATTCCCTTTCTACTTTTTCTATAAGGTCTTTATATTTTATCGGTTCAGCTTTTACAGGGCTTATTTTGCATTCAGATGGTAGAGATGATGATTCAGGATCTTTCTTCTTTATTGAGGCCCGTTTTATTTGGGCCCGGATCCTTTGCGGGAGATGAAAAGAGAATAATATCTTTTCAGATTGGGAAGAAGCGACACTGTTTTCAATTGTATTAACCAATTCCCTGATGTTTCCGGGCCAGTCATATGCTTCCAAGGATTCAATAAAATCCGGAGACATTTCTTCTAATTTTGCTGTATGCTGCGCACAGCTCAATTTAAATTGAGAAGCTGCTATAAGAGAAACGTCTTCTATTCGTTTTCTAAGAGGCGGCAGCTCCAGAGTGAAGGGCTTTAATCGATACAGCAGATCCGGCCGAAACAAATTTTCTGATACCATCTGGTCAAGATTTTTATTTGTTGCACAAATCACCCTGAAATCACTGTAAACTTCTTTTTCACTTCCCAGAGGCCTGAACTTTTTTTCCTGAAGGACTCTTAAAAAAGAAGATTGTATTGATTCCGGGAGTTCTCCCACCTCATCCAGAAACAATGTTCCCCCGTTGGCAAGAGCCACCAGTCCGCTTCTTTTCCTATCTGCTCCTGTAAATGCACCTTTTTCGTGCCCAAACAGGACACTTTCAATAAAAGTTTCCGTTAGAATACTACAGTCAACCACCGTAAAATTCCCATTTCGCCGAGCACTGTTATTATGAATTGCTTTTGCAAACAATTCTTTTCCAGTTCCTGTCTCACCGGTTATCAAGACATTGGCGTCACTGCGTGCGATTTGTGAGGCGTATGACATGCATTGCGAAATTGCAGGGCTGGTGCCGACGATATTATCTGCTTCAAAATTCACAGAACTTGCGGCTTTCTGTTTCTGCTCCTGATATTGTAGTGCTCTTATAATACAAAGTTTTAGATCTCTTAAAGAAACAGGTTTCTGAATATAATCCCATGCTCCACTTTCAATAGCGAGCTCTGCACCATCAGGATCGGAATATGCTGTTAAAATGATAATTTGCGGAGGGAAAGGTTTATCAAGAATACCATCTATCGCCTGCAAACCATTACCATCCGGCAGGTGCACATCAAGTAAAACAACCCTGAAATCATATTGTTCAAGTTTTTCAAGTCCATCTTTTAGATTATGTGCACTGTCTACGCCCAGTTCCAAATCTTGAACAAGCCTGGACATGGTATGGACAACGCCTTCATCATCATCAATAATCAAAATATTGGCCGTTTTATCGTATTTCATTTTATCAGTCCGTTTACTGCGCTCAGAATCTCTGATTTCTCAAGAGGTTTTGTCATTATCAGATGAATTCCCAGCTGGTCTTTTTCTCCCATAATCACACCCTCACAATTACCGGTTAACAAAATAATGGGAATGCCAGGTCTTATTCCTGAAACTTTCAGGCAAAATTGATCTCCGGTCATGACGGGCATCATCAAATCTGAAATAACCAAATCGAAACTGTCAGGTTTTTTGGCGAACGCATCAAGTGCTTTAATGCTATCATTGAAGACATGTGTACTAAAACCTTTTTTTTCCAATATTCTTTTCAGGATTAATGTAACTGATTTTTCATCATCTACAATCAGGATGCGCCCCTGGACAGGGCTGTTTTCTTTTGTATCAATTATCGGCGCACTTTCCTGCTCCGTTTTTGCAACTGGAAGTTCAATGGTAAATGAAGATCCCTTCCCGGGCTCAGATTCAACCTCAATCCGGCCGCCAAACGAACTTACTATACCATGTGTTACGGCAAGCCCCATCCCGGATCCCCTATCCTTTGTTTTCTTTGAAAAATAAGGTTCAAAAATTCTTTTCTGTGTGGCTTTATCCATACCAACGCCAGTATCCGTAATTTTAAGCGACACAATTTTTTGTTCATCATCGTTTTGTTGTTTTCTTTTATCCTTACCCAGTGAAATAAATAAAACCCCTCCTGTATTTCTCATTGCATGAAAAGCATTTGTGATCAAATTCATGACAGCCTGATGAAATTTGTTTAAATCAACCATAACAAGACCGGTATCTGCCTCTATATCCTGCTTGATCTTTATATTGGAAGGCAGCGTCGACCTTGCAATTTTTATAATTTCTTTTACAATAGAATGCAGTTGAAAAAGCTCCAGTTTATTCTGACCTTGCCTGCTGAATGCCAAAATCTGAGAAACAAGATCCCGTGCTCTTTTGCCGGCCTTCAGGATAATTTCCAAATCCTCATTAACCCTTTCAGGCATTTCTTTTTCCAGAAGCATCTCTGTTAACCCGATTACCGGGAAAAGAATGTTGTTAAAATCATGGGCGATGCCTCCTGCCAGGGTGCCTATAGTCTGCAATTTCTGTGTTTGAAATAATTGCTCTTGAATTTTTTCTTTTTCTGAAATTGCTTCGAGAAGGTCCGTAATATCCCTGTAAATGGTCATTTTGGATATGGTTCCATCTTCGTTATAGATTGGCATATCAGTTTTATGAAAAGTCCTGTTATCAAAAGGACTTACAACATCAAACTCATCAGTTTTTCCTTCCAGAATTTTATCAAGATTACACCAATCACACTGCTGCTTTAAGCCATGTAATGCCCGATGGCATTTTTCTCCGATTGAATTGCAGCCAACCCGATCTATCATTGCACGATTCATAAATTCAATTTCACATGAACTTGAGCAGATAAAAACCGGATCTGCCATTGTATCCATCATTGCCCGGCATTTGGCCTCATAGGCTTTTGATTTTTTATCAGCCCTGTTTTTTTCAGAAATATCAATCCATGTAAGCACAACATTAGTTAACCGACCCTTGGCGTCAAAAATGGGAAACATAGTAGCTTCTATACTTACAGAATTGGAACCGGCCAAACCCAGGTCAGGGATGTCATTTCCATCCCAGTCACAAAAGAAATGAATTGGTTTCCCTTGTTCATAAACGGTTTTGATGACTGGGATCAAACCCTGTTGTTCTATAAGCGGATCTTTTAAAACATTGTATTTCCCGACAAGCTGTTCATCTGAAAGGTTTAAAAATTTTTTAAGCGCCGGGTTTGCATGCAATAAAGTTCCAGAAATATCAGATATCCAAGTTGGGTATGGGCTCTGATCGATTACCTGATCCAAAAAGGATTCTTTCCCTTTTAACACAGCTTTTTCTTCTTTAAGATGATTTATTTCTTTTTCTAAAACCTTAACTTTTTGTTTTAGGTCTTCAAATGATACTTTTTTAGGCATAATATTAACTGAATTTTTTAATCATATTTTATATGCGTTGCTCAAAAAAAAAGAAATTAGTCCAACACTTTTCTAATAGTTTTCGCCATCTGCGCTTTGATTACCGGCTTTATCAGAATTTTTTCCACACCCATATTTGAAGCCCTTTCAGGAGTAAGTTTTTCACTAAACCCCGTACAGATTACGACTGGAAGCTCCGGGTTAAGTTGTTTTACTTCTTGTGCAAGGACATCACCGGTCATTTTCGGCATTGTCATGTCTGTAATCAACAAATCATATTTTTCCGGATTTAATCTAATTTGATCCAATGCTTCTTCACTGTCTGTTGTTGAGTAAACCTCGTACCCAAGACGTTCAAGCATTTGCCGTTCTATATTGAGAATAGGTTCCTCATCATCCACGAGCAGGATCGATTCACTCCCTTGTGGAGCTGATACTTTTTCAAATGTAGCTTTTAACGATTCTGTGCTTTTAACTGCAGGCAAATAAATATTAAATATCGACCCTTTTCCTAAAATACTGTCGATTGTTATTTTACCACCATAAGTGTTGATAATTCCTTGAACAACGGACAAACCGAGTCCAGTTCCTTTGCCCTGTGGTTTTGTACTGAAATACGGATCAAATATCTTTTCAATCGTACTTTTGTCCATGCCGGTTCCGGTGTCTTCAATTGATAAAAGAATATGTGGCCCTGCATAAAGCCCCAATTGCTTTAAATGGTCATTATAATCGATATTTTTAAGCGTAATCGAGAGGACGCCACCTGAACTTTCCATAGCGTGGTAGGAATTTGTGACTAAATTCATTGCAATTTGATGGATTTGGGTGGGATCTGCTAAAATAGTTCTGCATTTAGGGTCAATGCTTTGTTTGATCTCAATTGTTTTTGGAAGAGTCGATTTCATAAGTTTGACCACTTCTTTAATAACAAGGTGGGGTTTTAATGGTTTAATCTCCTGTTCAGTCTGCCTGCTAAAAGTTAAAATTTGTTTTACCAGCTCTTTTGCTCTTTTTGATGCAGTTAAAATTTCATTAATACCCTCTCGTAAAGGACTGTCTTCGCCAATTTCCTCTTCTAACATTTCTGCAAACCCGAGAATGGGAAACAAAATATTATTAAAATCATGGGCGATGCCTCCTGCCAATGAACCTATTGCTTCATTTTTCTGTAACTGGCGAAGATTTTGTTCCATCTTTATCCGCTCGGATTCATATTCCTGCCTATGGATTGCCAAAGCATAAATTTCAGCAATCCGACTTACTGAATCAATATCCTTATTGGAATATTCACCTTCTGAATTAGAAAGCGCAATTAATCCGAGTAGCCTGTTACCGATCAATACGGGAAGCGCCATAAAGTTTTTCATTAGGATGTGGCCGGGAGGCATTCCCGTAGAACTTGGATGGGTATCGGGGGCGTTTGTAAAAAAACCTTTTTTAGTATTTAAGGCATGTCCCCATAGCCCCCCATATTTTCCATTTTCTCCCAAAGGGAATGTAGTTTTTCGATCCTTTATCCGGCATGCTTCCCCATACATTTCAGTTAGGGTATGCCCAACATTATCCAATGTTTTCTGATCGATGGAAGAAACAAATCCATGTTCACTTCGAGTCAGGTATTTGGCTGCTTTTAAGGTTTCTCCAGAAACCTTTTTCATATCATAACTTTCGGACAGCAATTCCTTTGATATCTCTGCTATGGCCCTGTGCAGTTCTACATCTTTTTTCAAGGTGTCTTCTGCTGCCTTTTGTCTCGATATATCATTAAACACACAATGCGTACGCTTAAAATTGCCGCTCTCACCCCTACTAATTTTACCATGGAAAGAAACCAAGATATGTGAACCGTCTTTTTTAACCATTTCAAATTCAACGCCCAGAACTTCTCCTACAGCTTTAAATCTTGGAAAATTTTCTTCAAAATGGACTTTCCACTCAGAGGCCAGGAATTCACTGAAATTTTTCCCCAAGACTTCATCCGAGCGATACCCCATTGTTTTCAACCAGGTTTGATTTACTTCTGTAAAATTTCCTGTTTCATCCAGAGATTGATAACTCAAAGGGGCCTGTTCAAACAGCCGTTTGAATTTTTGCTCACTTTCTCTAAGGGCTTCTTCTATCGCCTTGCGGTTGCTAATATCAACATGCGTACCAACAATTCTAACAGCTTTTCCCTTACCATCAAATACTGCCTTAGCCCGGGACAGTATATTTACCCAATGCCCATCCTTGTGTTTCATCCTGAACTCCATCTCAAAACGATCCCGTTTACCATTGATGAGTTCAGTTTGCATCTTCCACGATCGTTTCACATCACCTGGATCTGTTAGTTCTTCCCAAACTGAATAATCATTGGGCAGTTCATCATCCGAGTAACCTAAAATAAATTTCCAACTGGGTGAATAATAAATATCGTTGGTCTCAAGATTCCAATCAAAAATACCATCATTCACGAATTGCAACGCAAGATCAAGGCGCTCTTCACTTTCCTGCAATGCCTTGTTTACATTGGAAAGTTCAACAGTTCTTTTCTCAACAACAGCTTCAAGACGTACTTCTTGTTTCCTCAAAAAGAGAATCAAACAAATAGATAACGCAATAAACCCTGAACCAAACAGCCAGACTAATATCCGGGAAAAAAATGGAGGGATTGGTTTTTGAGTCCAGTTAATTGACAGCACCCATGAAGTATCGGCTATATTGGCATTTAATTCTGGAGAATTATCAGGTACATTGCCGGAACTCCAAAAAACTTTTCCTTCATTGGTTTTTAAACTAAGACAGAACTTGCTTAGATCTAAACCCTGCAATGCTTCGCTTATCAGATCTTCAAAATTATAAACGCCTATGGAAAGTCCCAAAAATTCGTTTTGCTTAAAAATAGGAAAGCGAAGAACAATTCCCGTCCCTCCTTGTCTTAGTTTAAAAGGCCCCTGTAAAACAGCAGTTTTATTTTGAATTGCTTTTTTAGTAAAAGGCGCGCGTTTGGGATCCGATAACAGCACCATCGGCTTTTTTATCGTAATCTCATTTCCTTTGGCTGGATATACATATATCACACGTGTAAAACGATCCGCATACTGAATTGCCCTGATTGGCGCGTGAAATTTTAACAGGCTCGAAGCAAAATGAGCGAATTCTTCAGCATTTGTGTCCGGGCGCGAAATAAATAATGACGAAAGAGATTCCAAAGCATGGAATCGATTTGCAAATGAGTTTTCAATTCGAATCCTGCTGATACTGATTACTGCATCAAGCTCTGCGGATTTTTCAAATTGCCACTGACTCGTTTGCCACCTGTCCACAAAAATCAATGTCAGAAGACCAAGACATGCTAAAATGATCAAAAAAAATTTTCGCATACAATTCTTCAACCTGTTTTTAGAAATTGATTAGGTCTACATTAACTTAAATTGTAGTTAAAAGCAAAAAAGGAAATCACAAAGATGTAAAAATCAAATTGACGCTAAAACTGCCCGTTCAGCACTGGACAATGCACCTTCAAGATATCCGCCCAGATGTTCTGCGGTTTCTGTACCGGCAAAATGAACCGTGCCGTCCCATATACTTGTCTTTCCCGAAGGCGGATTATACTCGGGATGATTATGTGCCGCCCGCATGTCATATTCAGTGGCGGTAAATTCTTCCTTGGCCCAATCCTTATAATAGATCCTGAGAGGATGCCCGGCCCCCTGATCATAAAGGAGGGTCAGCTGAGTAAGGATGGCCTCGGTCAAGCTTTCTGTGTTTTTCCGACGCAATGCCGGGATGCCTACAAACCCGGTCAATCCATAGGGCCTGCCTTCCTCGCTGGACCCGTCATGAATCTCCCCCAGCGGACCACACAGGCTGAACCCCTGGCCAGAAAGTCCTGTTTTTCTCCAATCCGCCTTATCATACAGGGCAAAAAACTTTGCCTGCCCTGCCATCCAGGTGCTCACTTTTAACATGGCCTGGGTAAGATCATAAGACAAATCAGGGGTAAACAAAACGGAACCGGCAGCCAGCCTGGGCGGCAATGCAAGAATGATTTCCGATGCCTTAAGGCGGCACCTGGGTTCCTGGTCAAGGCGGCCCACAGTTACCTGGACACCATTGTCCAGCCGTTCGATTTCACAAACCGGATGATTCAGGCGTATGGCATCTTTAGGGAGCCGGGCGCAAAGCCCTTTGACAAGAGAGATCATACCGCCTGCAAGCCGCCACCCTGGAGGATCCATTGGATAACCTGCAATGGTTTCAGCATGACCATCCTTGGCCTGGAATCGCCCCAGGCCTGTTTCAAACTGGGGATATCCATTAAGGCCCAGAGTCTGTATCAGTGCTGTTATCCTCGGGTTGACCAGGGGCCAATACCAGGACGGTCCAAGGTCAGCAAAAAATCCTTGATGTTCCGGGCTTAAAATTCTGCCTCCCAAGCGGGATCGGGCTTCAAGCAAAACCAAAGATTTTTTCTTTGCCGTCAGCAAAAAAGCTGAATAAATCCCGCTGAGCCCCCCTCCAATGATAATGGTATCAACTTCTTCCGTATTCATATCTACTTTGAGTCCTCACCTGTTAAGAGCTTTATCAAACAGTCCTGTCTTTTCCAAAATCGTTATGCGCTTATAAAAATAAAAAATCAATATTTTTGCTTAAAATATGCAGGCGCTCTTTGACTGGAAATGAAAGCGGTGTATTAACACAAAAAAGATGTGCTTCAATCTTTATTTTTCATGAATTTTGCTATAAGTAAAAACCTACGAACTCATCTGAAAACTTAAATTGGCAGCAAGGAGGACTTTTGAGAAAAGAAGACCTCATCGGAAAAACCATACTGATTTTAAGAGGATACAGCTATGGCGGCTGGATCAACTTCATCAAGGATCCTTTAAACCAGGTAAGATTCGTTGAATTTGATTCCCATGAAGATGCCTTTAGAGGACTGAACCTTTTTTCACAAAAACAAAAAGCATGTTACCTGCTCAACTATAAACACCCATCTGAAATTGTCCTTAAGACAAAGAATTATCCAAACATTCAATTCAATGATATTTCATCGCTCAATATTCATTTTGTCGTTACCAAAAAGATGAATGAGGCTAAAGCGGTTCTTGATAGAATTGAAAACGCTTTTCTTCAATTACAAAATGACGGAGCTCTATAATAAGACATATCGATTTAAAAAGGAGATAATACAATGGAAAAAACAATATTAAAAGAAGCAGACAAAGTCGAAATCACCGTACTGGTTGACAATTATTCTGATCTTTTCCTTTCTGATACAGATGTGGCAAAAAGAATGAGGGTTCTTCCTCCTGGAGCGCCCATGTCAGAGCCCGGGTTGTCATACCTTCTTAAAGTGCATTCCGGTTCAGACACACATACACTAATCTTTGACACTGGTATTTCAGGATCTTGTCTTCTCCATAATGCCAGAACTTTTGCCGCCAGCAAGGCAGTCATGATGGGAGAGATAAGTACAAAATTTGAGGATATAGAAGCCGTCATTCTGAGCCATGGACATTTTGATCATTGCGGCGGTTTGCTGCCATTTTTTAATGAAGTCAACAAAGAACTTCCTGTATTCCTTCATAAAAGTGCATTTGTTCCTCGCCGTGTTGAAATTATGCCTGAATTCAAAGTTGATCTGCCTGCAATGGATGAAGAAACAGTAGCAAAAGCAGGGGGCGATTTAAAAAAGATAGAAGGTCCTGCAACAATTGCTTCTGATCTTATACTGTTATCTGGGAATGTAGAAAGGCAGACTGATTTTGAAAAAGGCATGCCTGGTGCAGAAGCAGAATTTGAAGGCAGTTGGATACCGGACCCGTTTTATGATGATCAAGGCATTGCTGTAAACATAAAAGGAAAAGGGCTGGTCTTAATTGGCGGCTGTTCCCATGCTGGAATTATCAACACAATCAAACATATCCAAACAACATCTGAAACAAACAATGTCCACGCTGTTATGGGCGGTTTTCATCTTGCCGGAGAAAACGAGAAACTTATAGATCCCACAATCAGTGAGATGAAAGCAGTTGATCCGGATTATGTCATCCCCATGCACTGTACTGGGTGGAACGCAATAAACCAGTTTGCACAGCAAATGCCTGACAATTTTATATTAAACAGCGTGGGAACAACTTACATATTTTAGTAAAAGTCTAAAAACAATTTAATTGATTGTATTTCCTTCATAACTGCTATAATAAGTCCTTTTTTGAAAGGATGAAGAAATGGTTAAGCTGAATATTGTATTATTGGAGCCGGAAATACCTCAAAATACCGGAAATATTGGGAGAACCTGCAATGCCATGGGTGCATCCCTGCACCTGATAGAACCATTGGGGTTCTCCATTGAGGATAAATATTTAAGGCGTGCCGGGCTCGATTACTGGAAAGAACTCAATGTCAAATTATACAGAGACTATGCTGATTTCCTTGTCAAAAACCCCCGGGGCCAGAAAATATTTCTCTCAAAAAAAGCAGCCATGCCATGTGACCGGGTCTGTTATTCAGATGACGTCTACCTGATCTTTGGAAAAGAATCCGTGGGCCTGCCTGAAAAAATGCTGCTGGAAAACAAGGGATGCTGCGTCAGGGTACCCATGTCTACGGATTCCAGATCTTTAAACCTGGCCAATACCGTTGCAATCCTCAGTTATGAAGTCATGCGGCAGCACGGGTTCACCGGGCTTAAAACTGAGGGGGAAATATAATTCTCGTAAAGGTAGAATCAGACAAGCTTTAAGAAAGCAGCCTGGGCCAATATTTTTTCTGCCAGCCGTAATGTGGCCTGATCAATCATTTTTCCATCAATGGCAACAGCGCCCCGGCCTGTATGACCGGCCTTTTCAACTGCATCCAGAATTAATCTGGCCCGTTCAATATCCTTGCCTGAAGGTGTAAAAATTTTATTAACAACATCTATCTGGTCCGGATGGATCACCCATTTGCCATCAAACCCCAGAGCACTGGCCAGGGCAGCGGATCGTTTCAGCCCTTCAATATTTTTAAAATTGCCAAATGGAGCATCAAGCGCCAGCAAATCATTTGCTTTTGCCGCAGCCACAATTTTGCTCATGGGATAATGCCATCGATGACCCGGATAGATGTCCTCTTCATTTTCGCCATGCCCTGATAACGAAACCAATTTTGCCCCGACAGAGTCAGAATAGTCTGCAACTCCAAAAACAAGCGTTTTAATCCGGCTGCAGGCCTTTGCAATTTCAGACACTGCCTCAATGCCTTTCGCTGTTTCAATGGAAGCCTCGATTCTAACCTTTCTTTTAAGATGAGCATCCATTTCCACACCATCTAAAAGGCGGCTGATAAAATGGATATCACCCGGATGATTGATCTTGGGAACCACGATCGCATCAAGCTGCTCTCCAGCATTTTCTACAATTTCAATTATTTCTTTATAGGCAAATGGTGTGTCTGGGGCATTAATGCGAACAGTTACAGTTTTAGACTCCCAGTTCAAATCCTTGAGAGATTGAATGACTATTCTTCGGGCTTCATTTTTTTTATCTGCAGGGACACTGTCCTCAAGATCCAGCATAACAACATCAGCCTTTGAATTTAAGGCTTTTGAGTGCATTTTTTTCACATGTCCCGGCACAGAAAGATTGGAGCGGTTGGGTCTCATGACATCCCTTTTATATATGCCCTTCAAGCCAGGTTTCCACATCATTAAACATGGTTGCTTTTTCCGGCTCATTGTGAACCTCGTGATAGGCGCCTTCGTAAATTTTAAGGGTCTTATCTTCCGAACCTGCGTTGTCATAAAGCAATTGTGCCCCGCCCGGGTCAACGATCGCATCTCCACTGCCCTGCACAACAATAAATGGCAGCGTGATCTTTTTTACTTCTTCTGTAACGCGTATCATGGTTTTAAGCAGTTCTGCAGCCAGCCGTGCAGGTGTTTTGCCCTGGAAAACCAGGGGGTCGTTTTCATACGCACTGACCACCTCCGGGTTTCGGGATATTCCGCTTATGTCCAACCCCAGCACCCCTGTTTTCGGGGCAATGACAGAAAGAATCTTTCCCATGGTGATGGCAACAGATGAGACAGTGTCACTGACTTTTATCGCCGGAGCTGAAATAATCGCACCTTTGAAATTTCCCTGATGATTCAGAAGATAGTCGCATGTAATTAAACCGCCCATGCTGTGGCCGTAAATAAAGATTGGTTTATCAGGCTGCCAGCCTTTGACCAACTCAAAATAAAGTTTCAGCGTGTCCGTGTAATCACTGAAACTTTTCACGATTTCACGATCCCCATCTGATTTGCCATGGCCGAGGTGATCCAGCCCATAAACGGCATACCCTAATGGCAAAAAATGATTAAGCAGATTGCTATACCGTCCGCTGTGCTCACCCAGCCCATGCACAAGAAACAATACGGCTTTTACATCCCCATCCGGGAGCCAGGCCTGATAATAAATTTTATTGTCACGTACGCTTTTAAACGTGCCTTCGATATGATCCATGGAGTCTCCTTTTCAAGTCACACTGTACCTGTTCACATTAAGCCGCTATTTCCCCAACTATTTACTGAATGTTTTCTTATCTGCTTATAATATATTTCAAGAGATTCAAAGAGATTTCTTTTTGCAGCTTCGTCCGGAAAAAATAACCGAGAACCCATATAGCTCCAAAATTTGCCTAAACTGGAAAAAAACTTGACTTTTTCCCGGGGAATTATACGATTTCAGGAATTTCATAAAACAGGACGATATTTAAATCCTGTCGTTGTCAATCATCAACTTTACAGGAGTAAAAACATGCCAACGAGCACTCTTTACCAGCAGCTTTCTGAAGCAATCGGGGCCCCGGATTCCAAAGTGATTCCTAAAATTTTTGAGATGATAGCAAATGAGGAAGAAGCCAAAGTCCTCATGGCAGCTTCACCTCCGGCAACAGTTGAAGAGCTCAGCCAGAAAACCGGCATCCCAATCGACACCGTGGCCGGGATGATGGAACCGCTCTTTCTCAAGGGCCTGATCTTTAAATCCAGTAAAGGTGACAAGTATTACCGAGTGAGGATGTTGCTGCAGTTCCATGATGCAACTATTTTATGGCCGGATGCACCGGATGAGTTTTTTGCACTCTGGCGAGAATATCATCATACGGAATTCCTGAATGACCATAGGAAAATTGAATCTATCCTCCCCCGTTCAGCAGTCCGGGTTATTCCTGTAAACCAGTCTGTGGAAGCAGAAACTCAGGTGGCAGCCTTTGAAGATGTCAATAAAATAGTAGAAAAAGCAGATCGCCTTGCAGTTACCAAATGCACTTGCCGGGTGGTAGACGGGTCCTGCGGACTGCCGCTTGAAGTCTGCATCCAGGTAAACAAGGCGGCAGAGTATACGCTGGAAAGGGGAACCGGAAGGGAGCTGACAAAAGAAGAAGCCCTGGAAATGCTCAAAATGTGTGGAGAAAAAGGTCTGGTTCACACGGTGGGCAACTCCCGTGGTTTGGGTCACATCATCTGCAATTGCTGTAAGGACTGCTGCATCAACTGGCCTGGACCCAGGAACGAAGGCGTTAACTTTACCTCGCCCAGCCGTTTCACGGCCAAAGTGGATGAGGACATGTGTACCGTTTGTGAAGAGTGCCTTGAAAGATGTTATTTTGATGCCATTACCATGGACGGGGATGGAGACACTGCCCTTATCAATGAGGAAGCATGCATGGGCTGCGGCCTTTGCGCCGTTACCTGCCCTGGAGAAGCCATATCGTTGATAGAAACAAGACCTAGCGAATTTGTTCCTGCCGATTAGATACGGCTGCTTCGCATAAAAGAATATGACCACAATGGGGCCTCCTCAGGCTTAACGGGGAGGCTCCCTGAATATTACTTTAAAATCAAACCTTTTTTGAAAAATATTCAGGAGGTGTTCATGAAATACCATGCAGTTGATCATGACATCCCAAAGACCGGAAAAGGAATAAAACATGACCACGAGTAAAATAGGGCTCGTTCTGGGAAGCGGATCTTCCAGGGGCTGGGCCCATATTGGAGCCATTGAGGCGCTGCAGGAAGCAGATATCCCTATTCATCTTGTAACCGGGTGCAGCGTTGGTGCGTTTATTGGTGCTGTATTTGCCAGCGGGGGCCTGGAAGAGTTGAAAAAATACGTCATTGATATGGATGGCGAGAGCATGTTTTCGTTATCAGATTTAACCCTTATCAGGCCAGGTCTTTTGGACGGCGATAAAAAACTTAGAGAACTTTTCTGCATGCACAGTGACAAAAAGGCTTTTTCAGAACTGGAAATCCCTTTAAAAGTTGTTGCGGTAGACATGTACTCCGGAGACCAGGTGGTTTTAGATTCCGGAGATCTGCTCAAAGCCCTTCGGGCATCCATGTCCTACCCTGGCCTTTTTGCGCCGGTTCACCACAGGAACAGGTGGTTAATTGATGGCGGGGTGGTCGATCCGGTTCCCGTTGGTGTAGCCCGTGCAATGGGTGCGGATATCGTAATCGCGATCAATCTGGATTCAGAACTTGTCTCGCGCAAACGACATCAGGAGATTGAAACTGCTCCTGAAATCAAGCAGCCACAGTTTCGTAATGAATTTTTAAAAACACTTGCCAAACGATATGAAACCGCAGAGAGAATGGTCCGGAAACGCTGGGAAAAACAGAAGAAAAAAAGACCTGCCACCCCTGGGGGCAGAGAAGTGATAAACTCTGCCATACAAATCATGCAGGGGCGGATCACACGTGTTAATTTTGCAGTTAATCCGCCGGATATTTTAATTACGCCTCGTCTTGGTGATCTTAAAATGCTTGATTATGACCAGGTTGAACATGCCATTGAAGAAGGCTATATTGCAACCAGAAACAAAATCAATGATATCAGGATGCTTTTAGAAACACAGGAAACAGAAAAGATCAGAACTGACATATAGAGGCTGATTGAATTAAAACCAAGGAGTTTGCTGGATATGGACAACCGGCTTTTAATTAAAAGAAAAGGGTATATTGCCTGCTTAACCATTCATAATCCTGAAAAACGAAATGCGCTGACACCGGAACTGCTTGCAGATCTTCGTCTAACCCTGACAGAATTTTCAAAAAATGATGAGATCCGGTGTGTGGTGATAAGAGGTGCCGGAGATAAAGCCTTTTCTTCCGGATATGATATTACGGCTATCCCTGTTGATCAGGCGGTTGATAAAATTCAGGAGACACCGAATGTCCTGATACAAACTTTAGAGACCATAAAGCAATTTCCTTATCCCACTATTGCAATGCTGAACGGTCATGCCTTTGGTGCAGGATTTAATCTTTGCGCCTGCTGTGATATCCGGATCGCTGCAGATGATATCAAGATGGGTATGCCGCCCGCCAAGCTCGGTATTGCCTATCACCCGGATGGAATCCAGCAGTTCATTGAAGCTTTTGGAATAGCAAGGACAAAAGAAATCTTTTATACTGCGGATACCTTTCAGGGCAAAGATCTCCTTATAAAAGACCTGGTGAATCATGTGGTCCCCAGATCTGATTTTGAAGATTTTACCCTCGCCTATGCTCAGAAAATCACTCAGAATGCCCCTCTGTCCCTGAAGGGAATCAAAAATATCATTGCCATGTTTGAAAAAGATATGGCTATAGATCAAAGCAACTTGAGCAAAGCAGACCAACTCATGCAGAAATGTCTTAAGAGTGACGATTTAAAAGAAGGCCGGGCTGCTTTCCTCGAAAAACGGGTCCCGAAATTTACAGGGCAATAAACACCGAAGCCAAAACACTCCCCAACAATACCCCTATTTTCAGGCAGGTGGATCGAATATTGTATATTCCAATACCATTGAAAAAAATTATCTGAATTATCAATTTGAAAATTACTAGAATTTTATATAATTGATTTACCCTGATGAATTAAAGATAAGTTTAACAATGCTGAAATTAAGAAGCATTCAGGAGAATAAAGTGCAAATTTTTCCCAAAAGGCAATGAGTTTTTTTTAGTAGCACTGCCCGTGTCCGGCAGATGCAGAATATTTTTGGGAAAGCACTTGCTGCCATGTATTAATATCCTGACAGACAGATAATTCCCTATAGTATCAGGGCATGGGCTTGAATAAATAAAAAATTCAACCCTTGGAGGGAATATTGTCATGCTGGATATCCTGCACCTTGAAAATAATACAAACGGGATCAGACAAAAAGTCAAAGAGCTGGTCCCTGACGGAAACCTGACCACCTGTCTTACCTGTGGTGCCTGTTCCGGTGGCTGTCCTGCCACAGGCATCATGGAAATGGATCCTCGAAAATTCATACGAATGGCCGTACTGGGATTGGACAAAGAACTTGAACGTCATCCATGGGTGTGGGCCTGTACCATGTGCAAACGGTGCTATGATGTCTGCCCCATGCGCCTGAACATTCCCCAACTCATTTATCATTTGAGATCCCAGTGGCCCAGAGAAGAGCGCCCAAAAGGAATTTTAGGCTCTTGTGATCATCATGTCAGATCCAAAGGCGGAGCCATGGGTGTTGCAATTGAAGATTTCGAATTTACCGTGGAAGACCTGGCAGAAGAATGCCGGGAGCAGAAAGGTTTTGAAGATCTAAAAGTCGACATTGATCGGGAAGGCGCATTTTTTGCCCTGAACCAGAACTCCAGGGAGCCTGTCACTGAACCGGATGAACTGCTTCCATTATGGAAAATTCTGCATAAAGCAGGCGCAGACTGGACCTATTATTCCCAATACTGGGGTGGAGAAAATTACTGTATGTTCCTGGCCGATGATGAATCCTGGGAAAAAATTGTCAGAGCCCAGGCCGCCCATATTGACAAACTGGGATGCAAGGTTTTTATCAATACTGAATGCGGCCATTCCTTTTTCGCTGTCTGGTCTGGTCTTCAAAAATTCAATATCCCTCATAATTTTGAATTCAGAAGCATTGTTGAATACTATGCCCAGTGGATCAGGGAAGGAAAACTTGATGTCAATTCCAAATGGAATGAAAACAATATTAAGTTCACGGTACAGGACCCCTGCAATGTCGTTCGAAAATCCATAGGTGACCGGTTTGCAGACGATTTGAGGTATGTCGTAAAAAAAGTTGTGGGTGAAGAAAACTTTGTGGATATGGTCCCCAATAAATCCAATAATTATTGTTGCGGCGGAGGAGGAGGGTCTCTGCAGGCTGGTTACAATGAAGATCGCCGACAATACGGAAAAACCAAATTTGACCAGATCATGGCCACGGGCGCAACATATGTGGTGACTCCATGCCATAACTGCCATGCTCAGATTGAAGATCTGGCCCAACATCATAATGCAGCATATCATACTGTACATTTGTGGACACTTATCTGCCTTTCCATGGGCATTCTGGGTGAAGACGAACGGGCATACCTGGGGCCGGATCTTGCTGAATACGGACTTTAATAAAAATTACATATAAAAACAAACTATTCCAAGGAGACTTTTATGGATAAAAAGAAAACCATAGGATCCGTTCTTGTAACCGGAGGTGGTATTGCCGGGATTCAAGCAGCTCTGGATCTGGCTGATTCAGGATACTATGTATATATCGTTGAACAGACACCATCTATTGGTGGTGCCATGTCTCAGTTAGATAAGACGTTTCCCACCAATGACTGCTCCATGTGCATCATGTCACCCAAACTGGTTGAAGTGGGCAGACATGTCAACATTGAACTGATCACGTACGCAGACATAGAATCTGTTGAAGGCCAGGCTGGTCATATCAAGGTTAAAATCAAAAAACATGCGCGCAGCATAAAGCCGGAACTTTGTACCGGATGCGG
>JAWSVI010000067.1:0-873 GCA_033851995.1 Desulfobacteraceae bacterium
TCTTTTCAAAAGGCCAAAATAAAAACAAGTCCTCAGAAGCCAAAGTGGATGAATTGTACAAGCATATTGGCAAATTAAAGGTGGAACGCGATTTTTTGTCCAGAAAGCTCAACTTTTAGAGCGTAAGCAAAGAAAAACCATGGTCGAATTCCAGCACCCTGATATTAGTGTTGTCCGGCAGTGTAAACTGCTCAATATCAGCCGCACCTCAGTGTATTATAAACCAAAAGGTGAAAATCCTGAGAATCTCAAATTAATGCGGCTTATGGATGAACAATATCTGAAAACTCCGACGCATGGAAGCCGATCAATGGTCACTTTTCTTAAAAAGTTGGGCTATAACAAAAACCGCAAATGTATTCAGCGGCTGATGCGATTGATGGGCCTGGAGGCCATCTATCCGAAACGAAAAACCAGCAACCCCAACCTGGCGCATAAAACCTATCCATACCTGCTGCGCAAATTGCGCATTGATCATCCCAATCAGGTCTGGGCAGCAGATATCACATACCTGCCAATGGAACAGGGCTTTATGTATCTTGTAGCGATAATGGACTGGCTCAGCCGCAAAGTTTTATCTTGGAGAATTTCAAACACAATGGACAGTGATTTTTGTGTTTCAGCCCTTAAAGAGGCGATTCATAAGTATGGCTGCCCTGAGATTTTCAATACTGATCAGGGCAGTCAGTTCACCAGTGAAGCATTTACTCAGGTGCTCAAAGATAACGATATAAAAATCAGCATGGATGGCCGCGGCCGATTTCAGGATAATATTTTTATTGAACGGTTGTGGTGGACGTTAAAATATCACTATTTTTACCTGAGAGCCTTTGATAGCGGATCTGAACTCCGCCATGGCCTGACAACCTGGTT
>JAWSVI010000068.1:0-1537 GCA_033851995.1 Desulfobacteraceae bacterium
TGCTCTTTTTTTAGCATTTTTATCCCCGCGAGCACCAATCAAGATTCCATGCTGTCGAAGGTTGCTCTCCGGTCCAAACGGCCCTAATATGTATTGGGCGCTTCCCACTAGTAATTTTCTTAAATAGGTATTACCTGCTTTGGTAATGCGCAGCTGCTTATCTATGTCTCCGGATTGATCCTTTCTTGGAGTTAATCCTAAGTAGGCCCCGACCTGTCGGCTTTTGGAAAATCGTTTAGGATCTTCAATGGTCAGTACAAAACTGAGCGCTGTAATCGGACCGATACCCGGGATCTTGCGCAAACTTTGTGTTTCCGGATAACGTTCTATACTGGTTTGTTCGATTTGACGATCCAGCTTTTTTATCTGTTCATTTAAAAGGTGCAATGCATCAAATATAGGGTCAAGGGCAGATTGAAGATTTAATGGAACCAGAGTCCTGCAGCGATTGGCAAAAGCAGCTGAACCACACTTGGGAAATCGATCTCCATTTGCTTTGATCAGACCCCTGGCGTGGTTGATCAACTGGGTGCGACTCTTTACAAGTGTATCTCTGGATTTAATCATTGCCAGGTCGGCTTGTGCTTGTTGACCCCGATGTCGCAGTGGATGCAAAAGTCAGGGTTCTACTCTACAAACCATTCCCAATATTCTGGCATCACGGGCATCAGACTTATCTGTACTGTCCCAGATCACCCTTAATTTGCGGGGATTGCCTACATATACAAAGTCCCATATCATTCAACAACCGGCTGATCCATGGTGAGTGTGTGCCAGCCTTCTCACATTATCTGCAACGACTTGTTGTGTCGAATTAGTAATGGTACCTAAGTTGAGCGATTAAGATAGAATCGTTTTCAATTTTATAGACGATCCTATGCTCGTTAGTTATTCTTCTTGACCAATAACCGGACAGATTGTGTTTAAGAGCTTCGGGTTTACCAAGTCCTTCATATTTATTGCGTTGAATATCTTTAATGAGTTTGTTGACACGTTTAAGAGTCTTTTTGTCTGTTTTTTGCCAAAAGAGATAATCATCCCAGGCATTTTCAGAAAACAAAAGCTTCATTCAAGCATTTCTCTTTCTTGGCCGTTGCCAGCATTGAGCTCTTCGATAGAAGCAATAAGCCTTTTTGCATTTTTAGGGCTTTGCATGAGGTATGCAGTTTCAGTAAGAGACTCATAATCTTCAAGAGACATGAGTATTACCGCCTCATTGTTTTTGCGAGTAACGATAATAGGGTCATGATCTTCACAGACTTTTTTCATTGTGCTGGCAAGATTATTTCGTGCACTTGTATATGTAATAGCTCTCATTGAATTCCTCCGATATTTAATTGTACATGTACAATATATTGCACAATATAAAATTTGTCAATAGAATTTGGTAGTAAGACACAACGTTGGAGTTCAGGGGCTGCCGACCGCAGGGAGGGAACCAGGGTTCCACTAAACTTAATTTTGGACAATACAGTTCCAAAGTTGTCACAATTTATAGGAAAGCCGCCCCTGGCAGTCCGCTGCATCTACTATAGAG